>CAVTFD010000039.1:0-127471 GCA_963733945.1 uncultured Alphaproteobacteria bacterium
CTTATGTTATGGTCGGCCGTCCTGCGATTGTGGCGATGATGGACTACGAGGCCTTTTTCAGCGCGCGCCTCGATGCGCTCCGCGGCGAGGGGCGATACCGCGTCTTCGCCGATCTCGAGCGGCGCTGCGGTCGCTTTCCGCGCGCCTTCGATCATCGGATCGGCGCCGAGGTGACGGTCTGGTGCTCGAACGACTATCTCGGCATGGGTCAGCATCCGGCGGTGCTCGCCGCGATGGCGGAGGCGCTGCACACGCTCGGCGCCGGCGCCGGCGGCACCCGCAACATTTCGGGCAACAGCCATTACCACGTGCTGCTGGAGCGCGAGCTCGCCGGTTTGCATGGCCGCGAAGCCGCGCTGGTCTTCACGTCAGGCTATGTCGCTAACGAGGCGGTGCTGTCGACCCTGGCGCGCGAGATGCCGGGAGCGGTTGTGCTGTCGGATGCGCAAAACCACGCCTCGATGATCGCCGGCATCCGCAACAGCCGCGCCGAAAAGCACATCTTTCGCCATAACGACCCGGATGATGTGGCGCGTTTGCTGGCGGGGATCGCCGCCGGCCGGCCCAAGCTCGTCTGCTTCGAATCGGTCTACTCGATGGACGGCGACTTCGCGCCGATCGGGGCATTGTGCGACGTCGCCGATCACTATGGCGCGATGACCTATCTCGACGAGGTGCACGCCGTCGGCCTCTACGGCGCGCGTGGCGGCGGCATCGCCGAGCATCAAGGCGTCATGCACCGCCCAACCGTGATCCAGGGAACGCTCGGCAAGGCGTTTGGGGTCATGGGCGGCTATGTCGCGGGATCCGCCGTGCTGGTCGATTTTCTGCGCAGCCACGCGCCGGGGTTCATTTTCACGACCGCGCTGCCGCCGGTGCTCGCGGCCGGCGCGCTAGCCAGCCTCCGTCATTTGAAACAGAGTCGAGCCGAGCGCGACCTCCAACAACAGCGCGCGGCTACTTTGAAACGTCGCCTCGCCGAGGCAGGACTGCCGGTAATGCCATCGCCCAGCCATATCGTTCCGGTCATGGTCGGCGACGCCGAATTGTGCAAAGCCGCCTGCGACGCGTTGCTGCACCGGCATCGCATCTATGTCCAGCCGATCAACTATCCGACCGTGCCAAAGGGCAGCGAGCGGCTGCGTCTGACCCCAACGCCGCTGCACAGCGAGGCCGACATCGAGGCGCTGGTGGCCGGCATCGCCGATGTGTGGGATCGCTTGACCCTGCGCCGCGCCGCCTGAGCAGGGACGCAACGCGAGCCGATCGAGCCTGCCGAATTCGCGCAAGTCACTCCCGGTGATAGGGGTGGCCGGCGAGGATCTGCTGGGTGCGGTAGAGCTGTTCGAGCAGCATGCCGCGAACCAATAGATGCGGCCAGGTCATCGGCCCCAACGACATCGCCGTCTGGGCGCGTTCGAGGACTGCCGCACCCAGCCCCTCGGCGCCGCCGATGGCAAAAGCGAGCTCGGCGCAGCCGCGGTCGCGCCACAGCGCGACCTGAGCGGCGAGGTCCCGGCTCGACCATGGCGCGCCATGCTCGTCGAGCGCAATCAGTGGCGCCCCTGACGGTAGCGCCTTCAAGATCAGCTCTGCCTCCCGCTCCTTCAGGAGCGCCGCCGGCAAACGCTGGCGCACTTCGAATTCGACGATCGCCGGGGGCGGCGCGATCCTGCCGGCGTAGAGCGTCTGCAGCTCCTCGAACGGCCCGCGCCGCAGTCTGCCGATGGCCAAAATGCGGTAGCGGATCGGCCGAGTTCCCGGGCTATTGCCGAACCGCTTCGGCGTCGGGGAACGCCTCGCTCCACAGTTTTTCGAGGTTGTAGTAGGCACGGATTTCGGGCCGGAACAGATGCACAATCACATCGCCGGCGTCGATCAGAACCCAATCACCCTGCGCCTTGCCCTCGATCGAGATCCGGGCGCGGGGCGACAGCGCCGCTTCCAGGCGCTCGGTTAGCGCCGCCACCTGTCGCGCCACTCGGCCGCTCGCGACTACCATGTAATCGGCGATCGTGGTTTTGCCGGCAAGATCGATCGTGACAATCTCCTCGGCCTTGCCGTCTTCGAGCGTCGTCTGAACGAGACCGAGGAGCTCCTTTGGCGTGGCACGGGGGAATCGCCTGGCGCGGGTGGGAGTGCGGGACGGCAGCGCGGTGATCGTGGCCAATTCGGGTCCTTGCTCCGCTAAGGTTGGTGACAGGATCTGTTTACGCTCGGTGCGAATAAGGGTCGCCGAAGTCGGATCGAGCTGTGTGTGAAAAAATGCCCAGGCCGGCGGTTTCGTTTCAGCCAGCCGGCGCGCGGCGGAGGACGATAGGCGCTCTCGGGCAAAGCACCGGGCAGCGAGGCCAGCGAGCGCCTTTAGAGAGTAGGAAGGGCGGTCGAACACGGCGACCGAAACCGTCCGGAAGATCTCCGCCCAGCGCTCCCAATGCCGGATCTGCACCAGATTGTCGCTGCCCATCAGCCACACAAAGCGCAGCCGCGGAAAGCGCCGGCGCATAGCCTTCAATGTGTCGACGGTATAGTGCGAGCGGCCGAGCCGATTTTCGAGATCAGTCACCCGGATGCGCTTGTGCCCGGCCGCGACCTGCCGCGCCTGGTCGAGCCGAGCCGCGAACGGCGCCATGCCAGCCACCGGCTTCAGCGGGTTCTGCGGCGAGACCAGCCACCACACCTCGTCGAGGTCGAGGCGTTGCAGCGCTTTCAAGCTCATGTGCAGATGGCCGCGATGGGCCGGGTTGAACGAGCCGCCGAGCAATCCGATGCGGCGATGCCGCACGCTCGCCGGCCGGCTCTCGGCGAAGGTGGTCAGGGGCGCACCTGACCGCTGCCGCGCACCAGGTATTTGTAGGTCGTCAATTGCTCGGCGCCGACCGGACCCCGCGGCGGCAGCCGCTGGGTCGAGATGCCGATCTCGGCGCCCAAGCCAAACTCCCCGCCATCGGCGAACTGGGTCGAGGCGTTGACCAGCACGATGGCGCTGTCGATCTCGCGCAGAAACCGCTCCGCTGCCTCCTGGTTTTCGGTCACGATCGCATCGGTGTGATGCGAGCCCCAGCGGTTGACATGCGCGATGGCATCAGCGACCCCGTCGACGATGGCGACCGACAGGATCGCGTCGAGATACTCGGTGCGCCAATCCTCCTCGCCGGCGGGCAACACCGCGGGATCGATCGCCCGCGTCTGGTCGTCGCCGCGCAATTCGCAGCCGGCCGCGCGCAGATCGGCGAGGATCGCCGGCAGCTGGGCCGCGGCCACTCTGCGGTCGACGAGCAGCGTTTCGGTGGCGCCGCAGATCGACACCCGCCGCATCTTGGCGTTCAGTACGATCGCCCGCGCCTTGGCGGGATCGGCGCCGCCGTCGACATAGGTGTGGCAGAGCCCTTCGAGATGGGCGATCACCGGGATCCGGCTGTCGCGCTGCACTCGCTCAATCAAGGAACGCCCGCCGCGCGGCACGATCACATCGATGTATTTGCTCATGCCGAGCATCAGCCCGACCGCGGCGCGGTCTCGAGTCGGCACCAGCTGGATCGCGGCCTCGGGCAATCCGGCCGCGCACACCCCCTCGACCAAGGCGGCAGCCAGCGCGCGCGAGGAGAAAAAGCTTTCCGACCCGCCGCGCAGAATCACGGCATTGCCGGATTTGAGCGCCAGCCCGCCGGCATCGGCGGTTACGTTCGGGCGGCTCTCATAGATGATGCCGATAACGCCAAGCGGCACCGCGACGCGCTCGATGTCTAGCCCGTTCGGTCGCCTCCATCGAGCCAACGTGCGGCCAACTGGGTCGGGCAAGTCGGCGATCGCTTCAAGCCCGGCGGCGATCGCCGTCAACCGCTTGGAATCGAGCGCGAGGCGGTCGCGCAGCGTCGGAGATAGACCCTCGGCCTCGGCGAGGTCGCGGGCATTGGCCGCGAGGATCTCCGCCTCACCAGCGCGTACGCTCTGCGCTGCAGCGCGCAAAGCGTCTGTCTTGGCTTCAGCCGAGGCGAGAGCGAGGGCCGTGGCAGCGGCGCGGGCGCGATGCCCGATCCCAGCCATCTCGCTCGTCAGTGCGGGATCGGGTGCGGCGGCGCGGTTTCGCGACAAGGTTTCGCCGGTCACTGGGTTTGGCGTCATTGGTGTTCGGTCACCACCAGATCGTCGCGATGAATAATCTCATCGCGACCACGGTAGCCGAGGATGCCGGCGATTTCACCACTCTTGTGCCCGGCAATGCGGCGAATGTCGGTGCTGGAGTAGGCGGAAAGCCCGCGCCCGGCCTCGCCGCCCGAGCGGGTGAGCACGATTATTGCGTCGCCGCGCTCGAACTCGCCCTCGACTGCGACGACGCCGGCCGGCAGCAGGCTGCTGCCCCGACGCAACGCGCGAGCGGCCCCGTCGTCGACGATGACCATGCCAGACGGGTCGACGGTCCCGGCGATCCACGATTTGCGCGCCGACCGCGGCTCCCCTAGCGGCAGAAACAACGTCGCGCGCGCTCCGGCCTCGATCGCGGCAAGCGGGGCTGGCGGGGTGCCGCCTTTAGGCACGCCGCGTGCGATCAGCATGCAGCAGCCGGCGTTCATCGCGATGCGAGCGGCGGCGAGCTTGGTCACCATCCCGCCGGAACTGTAGCCGGGTGCGGCTTCGCCTGCCATCGCCTCGATCTCCGGCCCAATCTCGCGCACCGTCGCGAGGTGATGGGCCTCCGGCTCCTGGCGCGGGTCGGCGGTGTAGAGCCCGTCGATGTCGGACAGCAGCACCAGCATGTCGGCGCTGGTCATCTGCGCGACGCGGGCGGCGAGCCGGTCGTTGTCGCCAAAGCGAATCTCGGCGGTGGCGATCGTATCGTTCTCGTTGACCACGGGAACCGCGCCCAGCCCCAACAACTGGGCAAAAGTGGCGCGCGCATTCAAATGCCGCCGGCGCTCCTCGGTATCTTCCAAGGTCAACAGAATCTGGGCGACGGTCAAGCCGTGGCGGGCCAGCGCCGCTTGATAGGCGTGGGCGAGGCGAATTTGCCCGGTTGCGGCGGCGGCCTGTTTCTCGTCGAGCCTGAGCCGATTACCGACCAACCCCAGATGGCGGCGGCCGATCGCGATTGCGCCGGAGGAGACGATGATCACCTCCTGACCCCTGTCGCGACAGCGAGCGACATCATCGGCCAATATCTCTAGCCACTCTCGACGGATCTCGCCGCTGTCGGCCACCAGCAATGCCGAGCCGATCTTGACGACCAGCCGTCGCGCCCCAGTCAGCGCCTCGGCGGGGCTGGGGGTGCTGGCGTCTCGCCCGCAAAAGGTTCCGGAAGCCGGCTCCGTCACGTTGCGTGCGCGAGGGACCCCGCCTCCGCCCTCTCGCTATGCTCCGCAGCTAGCGCTGCGAACAGCGCGGCCAGCACCTCCGGTACGCCGGCGCCGGAAACGCCCGACAACGGCATGATTACCGCGCCGCGTCCGGCGACGCGCCGCAACTGGCGTATTTTCGCAGCGACCATTTCGGCGTCGAGCGCGTCGATCTTGTTGAGCCCGACGATTTCCGGCTTCTCCGCGAGACCGTTACCGTAGGCAGCAAGCTCCTGACGGATCGTCCGATAGGCGCCGGCGATATCCTCGATCGTGCCGTCGACGAGATGAAGGATCACCGGACAGCGCTCGACATGGCCGAGAAACCGGGTGCCGATCCCGACGCCCTCGCTCGCCCCCTCGATCAATCCCGGCAGATCAGCCAGCACCAACTCATCATCATGGACCCGCACCACCCCGAGCTGCGGCTTCAAAGTGGTGAATGGGTAGTCGGCGATCTTCGGCCGGGCATGTGAAACAGCGGCCAGAAAGGTCGACTTGCCGGCATTGGGCATCCCAACCAGACCGACATCGGCAATCAGCTTCAACCGCAGCCACACCCAGGCTTCTTTCCCGGGCCAACCTGGATCGGCGCGGCGCGGTGCGCGGTTGGTCGAGCTTTTGTAATGGACGTTGCCGAACCCGCCATCGCCGCCGCGCAAGAAGCTCAGGCGCTCACCAGGGCGCGCGAGGTCGGCCAGCACGACCCGGTTTTCCTCGTCCATGATCTGGGTCCCGACCGGTACGCGCAGCACCAGCTCGCCGCCATTGGCGCCGCTCTTTTCGCGCCCGGCCCCGCCGCGACCATCCGATGCCCGGAAATGCTGGCGATAGCGGTAGTCGATCAAGGTGTTGAGATTATCCGCGGCAATGAAGACGATGTCGCCCCCCTTGCCGCCGTTGCCGCCGTCGGGGCCGCCGAATTCGATGAATTTCTCGCGGCGAAAGCTCGCGGAACCGTGACCCCCGTCACCGCTTTTCAAATAGATCTTGCACTGATCGAGAAACTTCATCGAAACGGTCACGAAAAAGGGGAACGACCGGGCCGTTCCCCTCGGGCCTCGGTAGCTTTCGGGAAACGGCTATTCGGCAGCTTCGGCCGACGTCGGCGAAGCCGGCGGGACCACCGAGACATAAGTGCGCCCGGCGAGGCCCTTGTGAAAGCGGACCGCGCCGAGCGCGGTCGCGAACAGCGTATGGTCGCGGCCGATGCCGACATACGGGCCGGGATGAAACTTGGTGCCGCGCTGGCGCACGATGATGTTGCCGGGAACAACCGCCTCGCCGCCGAACTTCTTGACGCCAAGCCGGCGCCCGCGGGTGTCCCGGCCGTTGCGCGAAGAGCCGCCTGCCTTTTTATGCGCCATGTGTCACGCCCTCCTCTTGCTCGCGCGGCAGCCCGTTGGCGCCCTTGATTTCGGTAACGCGCAGCACGGTCTGGTACTGGCGATGCCCTTTCTTGCGCCGATAATTCTTCCGCCGCTTCTTTTTGAAGACGATGATTTTTGCCGCTCGGCTCTGCTCGACGACGGTGGCGCTGACCGCGGCGCCGGCGAGCAAGGGGGTACCGGCCGCGACCGCGGCGCCGTCGCCGATCATCAGCACTTCCCCGAACTCGACGACGGCGCCGGGTTCGCCGGGGAGTTTCTCGACCGTAATAACGTCGTCCTTGGCGACCTTGTACTGTTTGCCGCCGGTTCGGATCACTGCAAACATAATCTCTGCCGAAATGGGTTACCGCGTTTCGGCCGACAACGCCGAGGACGCGGCAGCGCGGCGGACAAATCCTTCGTCCGCGGGAGGCGCACTATACGTCCCGAGACGGCTCTGTCAACGTCACCAGGGGCGTTGCCGGCAGCGGATCAGGCGGCGTCGACCAGGACCAGCTCGGCATCGTCGAGAGCGCGAACCCGCAAACCTTCCTCGTCGCGGATCGCGGCTCCGTCGCGGGCATCGATCCTGACGCCGTTGACCTCGACCGAGCCTTTGGCCGGGACGAGATAACCGTGGCGCTCTCGGCCGAGGCGGTAGTCGACGGTTTCGCCGGCGCGCAAGGTGGCGCCCAGCACCCGCGCATCGGTGCGGATCGGCAAGGCCTCGTTATCGTTCTCGAAACCGCTGGCCAAGGCAATGAACCGGCCGGAACGATCGCCCTTGGGGAACGGCCTGGTGCCCCAGCTCGGCGGCTGGCCGCGGCGGGTCGGCAGAATCCAGATCTGGAACAGCTTTGTCGTTTCCGGCTCCCGATTGTATTCGGCATGACGGATGCCGGTGCCGGCGCTCATCACCTGGACGTCGCCTGCCTCGGTGCGGCCCTTGTTGCCGAGGCTGTCCTGATGGGTCACCGCCCCCTCGGTCACATAAGTGATGATCTCCATGTCCTGATGCGGGTGCGGCGGAAAGCCGGTGTCGGGGGCGATCGTGTCGTCGTTCCACACCCGCAGCCGGCCCCAGCTCATCCGCTCGGGGTCCTGGTAATCGGCAAACGAGAAATGATGCTTGGTGTCGAGCCAGCCGTGGTTGGCGCCGCCCAGGCGCTCGAAGGGTCTACGTTCGATCATCTCAATAGGCTCCGGTTTGCGAAGCGCCAGACGCCTCGGCGATACCGCGTTAAATCGGGCGTATCCCGTCGATATAAAAGAGCAGCAGACCAGCCTTGCCGTCTTCGAATTGGCGGGAAGGGGCACGGGTGTCAGGCGGGGGAGTGCCGGACGTCCAGGCCCGCCTGGGCGCTGCCAAAGCGGGCGTTTCTTAGCAGCGCCTCTGAGTCACAGGCATCTTCTGCGGCGCTGAAACCGGGCGGCGGCGTCGGCGAATTAAACCAAGGCCGAGCAAGCCGGAGGCGAGTAGCGTGAGCGACGCGGGTTCGGGTGCGCTGACCTCGGTCGTCACCGGCGTCATCGTGCCGGTGAAGCTCCCGGTACCCTCGAACGTCAGCGCGGTTATGAACGCAGTTGAGTTCGTGGGATCGAGGCCCAGACTCGGGTCGATCCCGAGCACTTCGAATTTACTTGCTCCGTCGCCGATAAAGTCGTGCAAGGTACCTGCCGCAAGCATCGTATCAAAAACGAATGAGGTGCCATCCCACGAATAGAGTTCGTATGGGTTCGGGTTGCCGATGTTTGGCAACTCCACGCTGGCAAAATTCGGGTTTCCTGCCCCGGTCTGGTAGATATATCCTGTGGCAACTTCCGGGTCGAGATAATAGGTTATGCCTGGTACCGACTACTGGCAGGCTAAAGCCGATTATCACCTGGTTTCCCACTAACGTTGGCGTGCCCAGATTGACCGGCGGCGTGCCCGGAGGCAACGGCTGAAAGGTAGAAAAGACCTGAGAGATCGCGGCTACGTTACTGTTACTGGAAATATTTGAGGTTCCGTCTCTGCTCGTTATCGCTCCAAGTTTTAGTGAATATGTTTGACCAACCAAAAACATGGACGTATTCACAGTATAAGACGTCACCGATGGTAGCAGGTTAACCGAAAAAATCAATCCGGCTTGCGGTATTCGCAGGTGTCCCAACCCCATTTTGATATATTTGTATCCTGTAGCCACCGTCGATGTTCGTGCCAGCAGGCGGGCTCCAACTAAAGGTGGATAGATTGTTGGCGACAGAGAGCTGAATACTGTTTACAAACGGAATTACACCCGGGCCGGAAAGAGAAAGGGGGTTCGACACACTGCCGTTACTTGTGCCCGCATTCTGAAAGGTGATCGTCCAAGGGTTAGTCAGGTTGGCGGGGTTGTGGTTGCTTAATGGAGTGCAATTCGGCGTACATAATGATATTGCCCCCGCAAAAAAATTGGGCGATATGATGGGACTGGGATTGAACTCGATCCGGAGGAGGGGGGAAGTTAGGGTGGCACCGGTGGCGACATTGGTTGTGGTTGCAAAGCCAGTTGTTGCCACACCCACGCCGTTGGTCGCTGCGTTACCGTTGGGTATAACGCTGCCGGCGCCGAACAGGATATCCTCGCCGCCGGGGTTAGGGGCGCCCAGCACATAAACATTGGGACCAACATTCTGGTAAAATAGATACGGTCCGGTCACGGTGAGCACCGTGGCATCTGCCGACGACGCACTGATAATAGCTTCAGCAACTGCGATTGCTAGCAAGAGCAACATGCGTGTGCCGCTGACCAGAATGTGATACCAGCAAGACATGGCCAAACGTGTCGAAGATGCTTCTCTCACGGTCACCTCCCTATTCGGGCCGCCGAGCGCGGCACCTTAAAATTATCTGACGAGCACCGAATTCGACACTTTTCAACAGGCCGAACACCTGCAGATACAGGAAACTGTCTAATGATTATGCATCTGTGTCAATTTTTTTGCTACAGCGTCTGCGGCAACCCCGGCGGGAGACATGCACCCCGCGGACAGTGCGATGTTAATTGCGGTATCAAGACGCAACCCGCTCAATATAAACAAAGTATTTTTAAAAGATTCCGGTTCAGCATTGGCATGCTGGAAGTAAGTGCCCGCTCTTACGCTTCAGCTCAACACACCGACCTTCTTCCGTTCGATCAGGGCGAAATCGATCTGGGCGCCGAGGCCGGGGGCGGTCGGGGCGTGGACGAGGCCGTCGCGGTCGACGGTGATGTCCTCGGCGAGACCGTATTTCTGCATCGCGTCGGGTAACAGGACTTCGAAGAATTCGGTGTTCCGGATCGCCATGATCACATGCAGGTTGGCGACATTGTTCAATGAATTGCCGCCGTGGTGGGTCTCGAAATTCATCCGGAAGGCTTCGGCCAGATGCGCCGTCTTGATCAGGGTGGTGATCCCGCCCTTGACCGCGACGTCGCCGCGCAGAAAGTCGGTGGCGCGCTCGGTGATCCACGGGATGTACGAATCGAGCCCGCCGATCGGGTATTCGGTCGCGAGGATCGGGATGTCGAGCTTCTGCTTTAGTTTGACGTAATTGTAGATGTCTTGTTCGGCGAGCGGGTCTTCGTACCAGTAAAACCCCATCTCCTCGATCGCCCGGCCGACGCGCAACGCCTCCTCGTAGCGGTAGCTCCAGGTCGAATCGAGCATGATCGTATAGTCGTCGCCGACCGCTTTTCGCACCGCCTCGCAGACCTTGATGTCGTCGCGCCAGCGCTGCGGCGGGTGGATCTTGTAGGCGGCCCAGCCGGTCGCCTGGTAGTGCAACGCCTGCCCGGCATAGGCCTCGGGCGAGGCGTGGATCTCGGAGCTGGCATAGGCCGGAATGCTGGTGCGGCAGGTGCCAAGCAGGCGATGGATCGGCATTCCCGCCGCCTTGCCGGCGATGTCCCACAAGCGCGATGTCGCAGGCGCCGATCGCGCGCACCGTGGCGACCCGGGCGCGCGCCCACAGCAGGCGATTGAGCCGCTCGCGGTCGAGCGGATCCTGGCCCATCAGGATCGGCTTCAGAAAGCGAATGAGCCCCGGCCCATCGAGGCTCGCCGGATTGGACGACGTGCCGAGAAAGGCGTGGCCGGTCACCCCCTCGTCGGTCATGACCGCGAGCAGGCCGAGATCGCTTTTGCCGGTCGGCCGGGCGGTGTGATGGCCATAGATCGTCGACGGGATGCTCTCCCAGGCGAACAGGGTCAAGGTAACGTCGGTGATCTTCATCGCACCCCTCTCGTGTCACTCGATCGGCAGCTGTGCGGCGATCATGCGGAAGGTCTCGCCGCGGCTCTTGGCCTTGGCGCCCGCCGCGGCGAGGATCGCCACGCCGATCACCATCACCACGGCACCCTGGAAGAGCGGCTGGAAGATCAGCGTTGTGTTCGGCAGGATCGCGAGCGAGACGATCAGCGGCACCGCCAGAATGATCGATACGATCGCCGCCGGGACGACGAGCGGCTGCTCCTTGACGCCCTTGGCCCAGGCGGTCTCGCGGTATTCCTTGTGCCAGTAGAAATTGAGCGCACCGATAGCCAGCGCCAGCCACATGCCGAGGACCGCGAGCGAGCGTACCGCGACGCCCATTGCCCAGCCGGCGAAGACCGATTGCAGCAGGAACAGCGAACCGAGTCCGGCGATCAGAAGCAGCGCGGCGAGCGGCACCTTGCGGCCGGAGGTCTCGGCGAAGACCGCGGGCAGCATTCGGTCCTGCGCCTGCGCAAAGCAGAAGCGCGACGCCACCATCAGGCCCGGCGCCAGCGTTTTGCCGACGATCAGCGCGACCAGGAGGTTCAAAATGACGGTCAGCCAACCCGGCGCGACCAGGCCGATCAGTCCGGGCGCCGTCGCATAGCTCGTCTTGCCGGCCTTGATCAGACCGACGACCGCCCACCACGGGGCAGCGTGGAACAGCGCGGCGGCGACCGCGGTAAACAGGACGAGCGCGACGAGCCAGCCCCACATGATGCCGAGCGGCACCTTCTTTTCCGCCTGGTGTACTTCGCCGCCGAGGGCCGGTCCCGCGCCGAGCCCCGCATAGGCAAAGACAAAGAGCGAGGTGACAGAAATGAAATGGAACAGGCTCGCCGGCGCTGCCTCCGTTGGCAGGGCGAGCTGCACCTTCGCGACCTTGCTGGCTGCCGCGACGAAGCTCTCCGGCGGGGTCAGGAAGCCGTAGGCGGTAATCAGCAGCGCCACCCCGACGATCACGAACATCAGGATCGTGACGAATATCCCATAATGGCGAATGCCGGCCGCGTTGATCCAGAAGGTCAGCCAGATCGCCGCGAGACCGCTCAGAAGATGGCCGGTATGCGACAGCAGGAAATGCCCCAAAGCCGGGTTGATCGGCAGCATCGCCTGGCCCAGGAAGGTGCCGAAGGCGAAGCCCAGAAAACCCAGTCCGGCGGGTCCCGTCGCCCAGTAGGTGAACGTGATCAGAAAGCCCGCCGGCAGGCCGAGGCTGCGGGCCAGCCAGACGTGCTTCGAGCCGGCGCGCGGCATGACCCGCGAGAAGGCCGCAAAGAGATACGCCTTCGGCAACATCGCGATGCCGCACACGAACATCGCCAGCGGCACGAGCCCCTTCACATCGGGATAGACGGAGAGGCTCTGCACCGAGACATAGTTGATGCCGGAACCGTATTCTGCCGACACGGCCGAGGCGGTGATCGCCATCACGCCCAAAGCCTTGGCCAGCCGATAATCATGGGCCGGTGCACCGGCCGCACTGTGGCTATAGGTCACGACAGCCCTCCCTGCTTGGGGTGTCGGGCGTCTCCCGCCCGTAGCGTTTGAGACTATTTAATGACGATCGGCGGGCGGATTTCAATCGCGCCCGCGTTGCCGGCCCGGCGGACGAGGCTATTGCCTTCGCTCTTTGCACGTGCACAATTCCGGCCCTTTTTGGGCGGCGAGGCCGGCGCCGCCGCAAATGCGAGGAAGAAATGAAAGCGCTGGTCGCGGTCAAGCGGGTCATCGACTACAACGTCAAGATCCGGGTCAAGGCGGATCACAGCGGGGTCGAGACCGCCAATGTGAAGATGTCGATGAACCCGTTCGACGAGATCGCCGTCGAGGAGGCGCTGCGACTGCGCGAGGCTGGCACGGTCAACGAGGTGATCGCGGTTTCGCTCGGTGCGGCACAATGCCAGGAGACGATCCGCACCGCCTTGGCGATGGGCGCCGATCGCGGGGTCCTGGTGCAGACCGACACGGAATTGCAGCCACTTGCCGTCGCCAAGCTGTTGAAGGCGGTGATCCTCGAGGAAAAACCCGAGATCGTGATCATCGGCAAACAGGCGATCGACGACGACAGCAACCAGACCGGCCAGATGCTGTCGGCATTGCTTGGCTGGCCGCAGGCGACCTTTGCCTCGAAAATTACGATCGGCGACGGCAAGGCCGAGGTCACGCGCGAGGTCGATGGCGGGCTCGAAACGATCGCGATCAAATTACCGGCGGTGGTCACCACCGATCTCAGATTGAACGAGCCGCGCTACGCCTCTTTGCCCAACATCATGCGGGCTAAGAAAAAGCCGATTGCCACGACAACACCGGAGGCGCTTGGCGTCGATGTGACCCCGCGCCTTATCGTGCTCAAGGTCGAGGAGCCGGCAAAGCGGCAGGGCGGGCATAAGGTCGGCTCGGTCGCGGAGTTGGTCGACAAGCTCAAAACCGAGGCGCGGGTGATCTGATGGCTGCACTCGTCGTCGCCGAACACGACAACCGGGTATTGAAGCCCGCGACCCTCAACGCGCTCGCCGCCGCCAAAGAAATCGCGGGCGACGATGTTGATATCCTGGTGGCCGGCAAGGATTGCCGCGGCGTGGCCGAGGCGGCCGCCCAAATCCCCGGCGTCAAGCGGGTGAGGCTCGCCGACGACGTCGCCTACGAGCACGGACTGGCGGAGAATTTAGCGCCGCTGCTGGTCGGGCTGGCCCAGGGCTACTCCCACCTGCTGGCGCCGGCGACGACCGCGGGCAAGAATTTGATGCCGCGGGTCGCGGCCCTCCTCGATGTGATGCAGATTTCCGACATCAGCGCAGTGGTCTCGCCCGACACCTTCGTGCGCCCGATCTATGCCGGCAACGCGCTGGCGACGGTGCAGTCGAACGACCCGATCAAGGTCATCACCGTGCGCGGCACCGCATTTCCACCGGGCGAGGCGACCGGCGGATCGGCGCCGATCGAGACGGTCGCGGCGACCGGGTCGGCCGGGCTTTCCGAATTTGTGCGCGCCGAGCTGTCGAAATCGGAGCGCCCGGAGCTGACCAGCGCGCGGGTTATCATCTCCGGCGGCCGCGGCATGCAGTCGGGCGACAATTTCCATCTGCTCGAAAAGGTCGCCGACCAACTCGGCGCCGCGGTCGGCGCCTCGCGCGCTGCAGTCGACGCCGGTTTTGTTCCCAATGATTACCAAGTCGGCCAGACCGGCAAGATCGTTGCTCCCGAACTCTATATTGCGGTGGGCATTTCCGGGGCGATCCAGCATCTCGCCGGCATGAAGGATTCGAAGGTCATCGTCGCCATCAACAAGGATGAGGAGGCGCCGATCTTTCAGATCGCCGATTACGGCCTGGTCGGCGATTTGTTCAAAATCCTGCCCGAACTGGCTGATGAGCTGGAGCGCCGTCAATGAGCGCCGCCCCGCCATCGTCCGCACCATCGACTCTCGAGCGGCTGCGCCGTATCGGCGTGATCGGCGCCGGGCAGATGGGCGGCGGCATCGCCCATGTCTGCGCCCTTGCCGGCTTCGATGTCGTCATGACCGATATCGACGACGACGCGTTGCAGCGCGGGCGCGCGGCGATCGAGCGCAACCTGGCGCGCCAAGTTGCCCGCGGCAGAATCAAAGAGGCCGAAGAGCAAGCCGCGCTGGCGCGCATCGCCACCGGGCTCGATTATGCGCTGTTCGACGATTGCGACATGGTGATCGAGGCCGCGACCGAAAAAGAGGAGGTCAAGCGCCAGATCTTCAAAAAGCTGACCCCGCATCTCAGACCCGACGCGCTGATCGCCACCAATACCTCGTCGATCTCGATCACCCGCCTTGCCGCATCGACCGATCGGCCCGGCAAGTTCATCGGCATGCATTTCATGAACCCGGTGCCGGTGATGAGCCTGGTCGAACTGATTCGCGGCATCGCCACCGACGAGCAGACTTTTGCGCTGACCCGCGACTTGGCGCTGAAGCTTGGCAAGAACCCGGTCGCGGCCGAGGATTTCCCTGCCTTTATCGTGAACCGAATATTGCTGCCGATGATCAACGAGGCGGTCTATGTGCTGTATGAAGGGGTGGGTTCGGTCGAGGCGATCGACACC
The DNA here is from genome assembly GCA_963733945.1 of uncultured Alphaproteobacteria bacterium. Lineage (GTDB taxonomy): Bacteria > Pseudomonadota > Alphaproteobacteria > ATCC43930 > CGMCC-115725 > AP-15. The sequence continues at coordinate 15,039 of CAVTFD010000039.1, forward strand.
GCGATGAGGCTCGGCGCCAACCACCCGATGGGTCCGCTCGAACTTGCCGATTTCATCGGCCTCGACACCTGCCTGTCGGTCATGCAGGTGCTTTATGAGGGTCTCGCCGACAGCAAGTACCGGCCTTGTCCGCTGCTGGTCAAATATGTCGAGGCCGGCTGGCTCGGCCGCAAGACCGGCCGCGGCTTTTACGACTATCACGGCGAAAAGCCGGTGCCGACCCGCTGACCGGCGAAGATCCGTCGCGTCATTTCGTCCCCCAATCTTGTCGTGAAGCGGCCGATCCGTTATCAAGCTGTCACGATCGCGTGCTATTCCGGCCTGCGAGCAAGGATCAGCGGAACGGTTCTTGGTGACGGCCTGCTTGGATAACTGCCCCGCTTTGGTGCTCAACGCGGATTTTCGACCGTTGAGCTATTTTCCGTTGTCGCTGTGGTCATGGCAGGACGCGATCAAGGCGGTGTTTCTCGACCGGGTCAACATCATCGACCACTATGATGTCCGGGTGCACAGCCCGTCGCTTGAAATCCAGCTGCCGAGCGTCGTCTCGCTCAAGGAATACGTGCCGGCCGCACGGCATCCGGCGTTCACCCGGTTCAACGTGTTTCTTCGCGACCGTTTCACCTGCCAATATTGCGCCGAGCCTTATCCCTCGCACGACCTGACCTTTGACCATCTGGTGCCGCGCTCGCGTGGCGGACGCACGACCTGGAGCAACGTCGTCACCGCCTGCGGCACCTGCAACCTGCTGAAGGGCAACCGCCTACCGCGCGAGAGCGGCATGTACCCGCGCCACCGCCCGGTCCAGCCTACGACTCATATGCTGCAGCAGAACGGGCGCGCCTTCCCGCCCAACTACCTGCATCACAGTTGGCGCGACTATCTCTACTGGGACACCGAACTCGACCCGTTCTGAGCCCGGGTCCGGCCGGTGGGCCGACTCCGAGGCGCGAAATCTCGCTGATTGATGGCCGGTTAGTGGATTCTTAGTGGCGCGGCAGGGGAATGACCTATCTGCGTCTGTGCGTTAGGTAGAAAGCGTGACTTTGCGGTCAACGGATAAAAGACGGTTGCCCCCATCTCGTCTGCGTCGTGTCTTTACCTTCATCAACGAGACCCGTTGGATTGGTTGGGGTTTCCCGTTAATCGGCATCCTCGTAGCGATCGCCAACTATCGAGTTGTCAGCCATGCCGACCGTCCCGAGGTCCACATAACCGAGGCGTATGCAGGAAGGACATCAGCGGCTTCTCCAGACACGACGTTGGTAGCGAAATATAAAAATGACGGCGCAAAAGCCGCCGCACAGATCACGGTAAAGCTAGGAACGGTTGACCTCTCCACCAAGAAATCGAAGATGCTAGCGCCGCCCGATAAGCTAGAAAGACTCGCCGTAGGGCCGCCGTTTGAAACCGCCGCCGCCGAGTTTAATTTTAAGCGAGAGGACGTTCATGGACTGTTCGTGGTCTGCCTATTTTACACTGATGACAGCGGTACAACCTTTGGCCCGGTAGCCAATTTCTACAAGGCCTCGGCAATACTAATGTCTTCGAGTGACGGCCGCTGCTGCGAGCTGGCCGACGCGACAGCTGTTGAACGGGAAGCGTTATCAGATTGGTTCACATGCGCGAAGCTGTGAATCCTCCATGAAGCTCGGCTAACCATCGAACCGGGCGCCGCGGGGCCTTCCGAGAACGGCGCGCGGACCGACATCTTTGCCCTCTTGTCACCCGAACGAGCTTCAGGCTTAATTTTAACAAGCGCCGGCGCAACGCAGCCGATCACGCGCAGATGCGGGCCAGCGCCTAGTAGAATTCGGCGGGCGCCAGGGGGCAAGGAGGGACGGACGGATGCGGGCGGATTTGCCGGCCAAAAGACAACGGCTTCTCGGCATCATCCGCCACAAATCCTTGCTGCAGCAGCGGGATTTCGTGCTCGCCTCGGGGCGGTCGAGCAGCTTTTTCTTCGATATGAAGCGGACGATGTTCGATCCCGAAGGCGCGGCATTGGCTACCGACCTGTTGTTCGACCGAATTAAAGATGAGCAGGTCGATTATATCGGCGGGTTGGAAACCGGAGCGATTCCGATCGTCGCAGCTATGTGCGCGAAGAGCTGGCCGGAGAGGCCGATCAAGGGATTTTTTGTGCGTAAAGAAGCCAAAGGCCACGGCACCGACCAGCGGATCGATGGGCTGCTCGAAAACGGGTCGCGGGTGATCCTGTTCGAGGACGTCACCACCACCGGTGGCTCGGTGATGCAGGCGGCGACCGCGGTCTGTCAGCGCGACTGTACAATCGTCAAGATTATCGCCATCGTCGACCGCCTCGAAGGCGCCGATCAAAACTTCAAAAACGCGGGGATCAATTTCGAATCTCTGTTTACTTGGCGTGACTTTAGTTGACCCAGTCGATCGTCGATCTGGCCGCGGCCCATCTCAAGCGTCAGTTGATCTATCAGACGCAACGCAACCGTTTCGGCAGTTTGGAGGCGTTGCACGAGCTGGCGATCTATGCCCGCGGGTGCATCGCATCGTCGCTGTCTACGGGCCGGGTCACTGTCGCCTTCGTCCTCGAACGCGTTCTGCACAAATGTGCCTGCGACCTCGACGGGCGGCCGGTGCGGATTTCTGAGCTCGCCGACCTCGGCGACCGGCTACATCCCCCGGTGCTGCGTGCGGTCGAATATCTTGCCGGCGCCGAGGATGACCCCGTTGAAATCGCCGCCGCCCTGATTCGGGCCAACCCGGCGCGAGAGCGGTGAGTGCCGTACCGGCTATCGGACGTTTTCCCGCAACAGGAAGGCGAGCCGCACCCCGGCCTTGGCCAATTGCTCCCTGACCGCGGCGTTGGCGCGATCCTGATAGGCCGAATCGATCCGATAGACCGAGATTGCCCCACAGGAATCCTTTCCGCCTCGGCGAAGTGGCAAGGCATGTCTGCCGGCGACCAAGTCGGCGGGATAGCTGTAGGCGACACTCTTGGCGATGTTGTAGGATTCGCGCGCCCAATCTTCGAGCGTGCCGCTGGACCATTTGGTGATGTCGCCCGGGGTCAGACCGGTGACGATCTGATCGGCCGCAGTGATCGGGTCCTTGCCTTCGGCCTCGGTGACAAGAACATCATTCCAATAGATGCTGAGCCGGACCGGCGTCTTGGCGCCAGGCGGAAGCACGGCGATGCAGTCGCCACCCTGATCGCCATGCTCGATCGCAGCCAATGGCTGGTGCAAATCCCCGGTAAAGTTCAGCAGGAACCGCAGCGCCATCAGCCGCTCGCCGGCTGAAGTGCTGGGATTATAGAGTTCCCGAGCGAACTCGTTGACCTTGTCGATGATGCAATCCTGTTGCGGGCCGTGGATGGCCGGGGTCGTCGCCGGCAGCTCGGGTTGGCCGAAACAGGCCTTGGCCAAATCAGGGCTGGCGGCATCGAGCTTGACGTAATGCCATTGCGTGGTTGCCGCCCGCCCCTCCGCGCTCTTGTCCATCAACACATCCGCCCAGGTCGCCTCGCCGGCGATGTCGGTTTTGGTCCAGCTGTTGTCTTTATCGGTCGCCAAGATCGCCGCGACTTTTTTTTGCACCGCCGGGTCGTGCGCCTGTAGCAGCCGATCGGCGACCAATGCGACGATCCGGTCGCCCTCGGGGCCCCAGGCCTTGGCTTCGCCCGGAGCCGTGACCGCTAAAATCTGGGCTAGGCAAGCGAGGGTGAAGCATAAATGCGCCGGTTTCATCGCGATCTCCGATATCGCTCATGCTAGCATCGCTGTGGCGACGGTGTCAGCCCGCGGCCAGCCGCCGCGTCTCGGAGAAACCAGCTCCGCAGCCTTGCGGCTACCGCGCTAGCGTCAGGGTAGGACGATGCAAGATTGCGCGGTCCACTTCACTTCCGACGGCCTCGCGCTGTCGCCGGCCGAGTACGCACGCCTCTTGGCCCGGCTCGCCGAGGAGGACGGGATCGCTGCCGACGAGTTCTCCTTGGGCGGCGCCGTTGCGCGGCTCGAACAGCGCATGGCCGCACTGCTCGGCAAGGAAGCGGCGATCTTCATGCCCTCAGGGACGCTGGCCAACCATCTCGCGGTTCGCCTTCTGGCGCAGCGCGGGCATCGGGTGCTGGTCCAGCACGAAAGCCATCTCTACGCCGACACCGGCGATTGTGCACAGGAACTCAGCGGCCTGACCCTGGTCCCGCTCGCCGCCGATCGGACGAGCTTTACGCTCGACGAGGTCATCGCTGAAGCGGCGCGCGCCAAAACCGGCCGAGTCACAACGCCGATCGGGGCGATCTCGATCGAAAGCCCGGTGCGCCGCCTGTCGGGCGAGGTCTTCGACCATGCCGAGATGCGGCGAATCACCGACTTTGCGCGCGAGCGCGGGACCGGGCTGCATCTCGACGGTGCTAGGCTGTTTCTCGCCACCCCTTACACCGGGATCGCGCCGGCGGATTACGCGGCGCCGTTCGACACGGTCTACGTGTCACTTTACAAATATTTCAACGCGGCCGGCGGGGCGGTGCTCGCCGGGCCCAGGCGTCTGCTCGACGGGCTCTACCATCAGCGCCGCATGTTCGGCGGCGGATTACGGCAGGCTTGGCCTTATGCGGCGGTGGCGCTCCATTATCTCGACGGCTTCGCCGAGCGTTTCGCTCGGGCGGCCGCGGCGGCCGACGCGCTGTTCGGGGCATTGGGCAAACAACCCAATGTCCGGGTGCTACGCTCGCCGGCGTCGACCAATGTTACCCGCCTGCGTATTTGCGGCGCCGCCGCTGTCGCTTCTCTGCCCGAGCGATTGAACGCACGCGGGATCTCGATCCGGCCGCCGCTGCTGGCAGCTTCGGCGGCGGCCGAGTTCGAACTCGTCACCAACGAAACCATCCTGCGCCGGCCGATAGAGCAAATCACGGCGGATTTTCTCGCCGCGATCAGACCGGCCTAAGGATCTGGATCGGTGCCGGCGGATTGACGCTGCGCAGCCGGTCCCTTATCTAAATTTGCGTCCGATGGCCCTACTACCGATCATCACCGCCCCCGACCCGCGACTCAAAATCAAGGCGCTGCCCGTCGCCGAGGTCGACGACAAGGTCAGGCGGCTGATGGACGACATGCTGGCGACGATGCGCCAGGCGATCGGCGTCGGCCTTGCTGCACCCCAGGTCGGGGTCGCAAAGCGCGTCATTGTCCTTGACGTTGCGCGCGAAGGGGAAAAGCCGCAGCCGATGATGCTGGCCAACCCGGAGATCTTGTGGCGCTCGCCGGAGCTGACAACCGGCAGCGAAGGCTGTCTGTCGTTGCCCGAGCACTACGCCGAGGTCACCCGCCCGGAAAAGATTCGCCTGCGCTACCTCGACTACCAGAACGAGATCCGCGAGATCGAGGCATCGGGGCTGCTCGCGACCTGTGTTCAGCACGAGATCGACCATTTGGACGGCGTACTCTTTGTCGACCATATTTCAATGGTCAAGCGCGGGATGATCCTGCGCAAACTCGCCAAGTCGAAACGCAATCGGAGCCTCGTCCCCGCTTAGCGCCAACGGCCGGGCGACGACCGCCGTCTGCGGGGAGTGCCGCGTTGGACCTGGTCTTTATGGGCACGCCGGCGTTTGCTGCGACGATCCTCGAGGCGTTGATCGCGGCCGGGCACCGGCTGCTCGCCGTCTATACGCAGCCGCCGCGCCCAGCCAACCGCGGTCATCGTCTGCAGCCCTCGCCGGTTCAATTGCTGGCGGAACGTCACGGGATCGTGGTCCGCTGCCCGGCCGGGCTGCGTGACCGGGAGACTCAGGCGGGGTTCGCCGCACTCGGCGCCGAGGCTGCAGTTGTTGCTGCCTATGGGCTGATCCTGCCTCAGGTGATGCTGACGGCGCCGCGGCTTGGATGCCTCAATGTGCATGCCTCGCTGCTGCCGCGGTGGCGCGGCGCCGCTCCGATCCAACGCGCCCTGCTCGCCGGCGACCACGAAACCGGGATCACCATCATGCAGATGGAAAAAGGGCTCGACACCGGCTCGATCCTAATGCAGCAGCCGCTATCGATTGGCCCCGCGGCGACCACCGCCGGCCTTACCGAGGAGCTCGCCCAACTCGGCGGCAGGCTGATCGTCGCCGCCCTCGACGGCCTCGCCGCAGGCACCCTGGTCGCGCGCCCGCAACCGCAAGCCGGTGTTACCTATGCAGCCAAGATCAGCCGCGAGGACGGTCTGCTTGATTGGCGTCGCCCGGCAGCGGAGCTGGAGCGTCGGGTACGCGCGCTTGATCCCTGGCCTGGCGCCTATTTCGAGCATGATGGCACACCCATTCGCGTACTCGCCGCCGCGGCGCTTGCCGATGGGCGGGGTGAGCCGCCAGGCACCGTGCTCGACGATCGTCTGGCGATCGCCTGCGAGTCCGGCGTTCTACGGCTGCTGCGCCTGCAACGGCCGGGTCGCGCCCCGCTCGACGTATCGGAGTTCCTGCGCGGCTATCCGATCCCGCCCGGGAAGATTTTGTTGTGCCCCGCTACAAGCTGACGATCGAATATGACGGCGCCGGGCTCGTCGGCTGGCAGCGCCAGCCGCAGGGCTTGTCAGTGCAGGAAGCGCTCGAAACCGCGGTCATGCGCTTTTGCGGCGAAAGGGTCGCGGTGCACGGCGCGGGCCGCACCGATGCCGGGGTTCATGCGCTGGGTCAGACGGCCCATCTCGACCTTGCGCGCTCGGTGCCGGCCGAGGTGCTGCGCGGCGCGGTCAACCATCACCTGCGCCCAGCTGCGATCAGCGTGCTCGCCGCCGAGCCCGCACCCAAGGATTTCGACGCGCGTCTGTCGGCCATCTTGCGCGTCTATGTCTATCGCATCCTCAACCGGCGCTCGCCGGCAACGCTCGAGCGCGGCCGGGTGTGGCGGGTAGCGCCGCCGCTCGATGTCGAGACGATGCGCGAAGGCGCGCGCCATCTCGTCGGCCACCATGATTTCACAACTTTTCGCGACCGGCTGTGTCAGGCGAAATCGCCGCTCAAGACGCTCGATGCGCTCGACGTGACCCGCATTGGCGATGAGATTCGCATAGAGGCGCGGGCGCGGTCGTTCCTGCATCGCCAGATGCGCAATATGACGGGCACCTTGGAGCTGGTCGGGCTCGGCCGCTGGCGGCCGGGCGACGTCGGCACGGCACTCGCCGCCCGCGACCGCCGCGCCGGCGGCCCGACGGCCCCGGCCAATGGGCTTTACCTGGTCGAGGTCAAGTATCCCGACCGCTATCGCAACTCGCAAATGACATATCCTGCTGTACCCTAGCGCTGAAGTCAGGGTTGCAAACAGGTTTCATGTTTAATAATTAACCCATCGGCGGCGCAAGATGGTGACGGCGCTGGGCGATTAAGCACTATTCACCAACATATGGCGCGAATTGTTACATTTTGTGGGGTTGCTTCGACGGAAGACGGCGAGAATGAGGCGATAAATGGGCAAGAATATATTTGACGACCTCCCGCTTACTCTTCCCAGGCGAGAGCCCCGACCGGCCGGCCGAGAGCCCCGACGACCGGAACGTGCGGAGCCGCAGCTATTCCCGGCCTCCGGGGTTCGGCCGATCGATCCGCCGGTCGCCGATGCGCAGGTGGCCTCGCCGGTTGGGACCGGCGGGCATGTCCCGGTCTTGTCGCCGACGCCTTTCGCGCCCGGTCGCCTCGCCACCGGCAAGCGCGGACTGCCAGCGAGCACGCTGGCGTTTCTCGCCCTTGTCGGCCTGGTCGCCATCGGCGTCATCGGCGCCTCTTACGGCATCGGATTTTCGCTGCTTTCGAGGCCAGCGAGGCAGACCCTCGCCGCTTCCGAGCCCAAATCAGCGCCCCTTCCGGCGCCGATATCGCCCGCCGCCGCACAACGCATGTCACCGCGGCAGCCGCCGCTACCCCCGATCGGCCGGCCGCGCCGCAGCCAGACGGCGGCCGCCGCAACCGCTCCGCCGCCGATCAAAGCCGTCCAAGCTGTCCCGCCGGCGGTCCCGAGCAGCGTATCGCCGCCGCCAGCTGTCCCGGCGCCAAAGCCTGCGTCGACCCCCGCGGCCTCCCCCGTCGCCGCGCGCGATACAGCCTCGCCCCCGCCATCTCCGCGAAAGGCCGCTTCCTATTACGCGGCAGGGCATCCGCCAGCGCGCCATCTGCGGCCCGAGCATGCAGCGAACCGCATCGCGAGAGGCGCATTCTCGATCCGCCCGCGATGATGCGTCGCCCGCGCCGCGGCAGTCTCGTCTCGCCCGGTCCTTGACCCCACCGCCGGATCAGACCCAGTCGTTCGACCAGCTCGTGTCGCAGCTGACCAGGCAGACCCAACCGGCCGATCAGGCCCCGCGCGCCCGTCAGGCCCTGCCCGCCGCTCAGTATCAGAACCAGACCTTGACGCCGCCCCGACCGGACCAGCCCGACCCCTTTGCCGCGCGCTAATAAAGGCTGCCGGCGGCGCGGCTGACGACAACCCCGAGGACGAGATCGACGAGGACAACGAGCGTTGCCGCCGCGCCGCTCGCCTCCAGTGCAACCCGGGCGATGTACCACTCGTAAACAAGGACGGCGATGGCGGCCGCGGCTTCGATTGCCTGCGCCACCGGATCGCCTAGGATGCCGCTTTCCACCCCGAGACCGACCAACACGAACAGCACGCTCTGCGGCAGCTGGCACCAATTGTACGGCACCATAAAGTCGAAGAAGCGACCTTGGCGGCCGAGCCAGCGGGTGACCGACAGCATCAGCAGGGGAAAGGCGACCCAGGCGATCACGTAGCCGATCGTCTCGACCAGAATGATGCGCAGGGCGCCCGCGGCCTCCCATTGGGCTGCGCTGATCCGCATCGTCAGCAGTGCCAGGTAGAGCGGATAGCTCAGCACACCGGCAAAGAACGAGCGCCAGAATCCGTCGAGCGAACGGTCGAAACAGGCGAGCCCGCCGCGATCGCCTTTCGCCAGCCGTAAGCTCCCCACAATCGCCGAGCGCACCTCGTCCCGCCATGCCGTCGCGGCCATCGGGTACTCGTCGCCGGTCAGGGGTTTCCGAAGAACAGGTCGAGGAAGGTGCGGTAGATCTCGGTCAAGGCGACGAGATCGGCGAGATCGACCCGCTCATCGGCCTGGTGCATGGTCTGTCCGACAAGCCCGAATTCGGCCACCGGGCAATAAGCATGGAGGAAGCGCGCATCCGAAGTGCCGCCGGTGGTGCTGAGCTCAGGCACCCGGCCGGTGACGCGGCGGATCGCCTCGGCGAGCGGATCGCTGACGATGCCGGGCCGAACCAAGAACGACTCGCCGCTGACCGTAACATCAAGCGAATACTGCCCGCCGACCGCATCGAGCCGCTCGTCGATCCAATGTTTCAAGGTCTTGCCGGTCCATCGATCGTTGAAGCGGATGTTGAATACCGCCCGCGCCGCGGCCGGGATCACGTTCGTGACCGGATTGCCGATATCGATAGTCGAGACTTGCAGGGTCGATGGCTGAAAATGCTCGGAGCCGCAGTCGAGCTCCGCCGATGTCAGCGCGTGCAGCATCGCGACAAGGCGATGGGCGGCGTTGTCGGCGAGGTGCGGATAAGCGGTGTGGCCCTGAACGCCGTGAACGGTCAGCCGCCCGGTCAAGCTGCCGCGCCGACCGATCTTGATCATGTCGCCAAGCGCCGTGGCCGAGGTCGGCTCGCCGACCAGGCAGGCATCGAGCGCCTCGCCGCGCGCGGCCAGCCATTCGAGCACCCTTTTGGTGCCATCGACCCCTGCCCCTTCCTCGTCCCCGGTGATCAGCAGGCTGATTGAGCCGGCAAAGCCGGAGGATCGTTCGGCAAGCCAGCGCTCGACGGCGGCGATGAAGGCGGCGATCGCGCCCTTCATGTCAACCGCACCGCGGCCCCAGAGCGCGCCGTCGCGCAGGCTCGCGGAGAACGGGTCGAACGACCAGGCCTCGCGAGACCCCGGCGGCACCACGTCGGTGTGCCCGGCAAAGCACAGATTGGGCCGCCCCTCCCCAAGGCGGGCATAGAGGTTGACAATCGCGTCGCTGCCGTCGCCGCCGAACACCAGGCGGTGGCAGGTGAAACCGAGGTCCTCGAGATATCCGGCGACGATCGAGAGCGCGCCCTCATCCTTGGGGGTGACGCTCGGCCGGCGGATCAGCTCGGCGGCGAGTGCCGCCGGGTCGATGGCGGCATTCCTCATTCGCGCAGCAATTCGTTGATCGCTGTCTTGGCCCGGGTCTGCGCATCGACGGTCTTGACGATCACCGCACAATAGAGATTGGGGCCGGGGCTGCCGTCGGCCAGCGGCCGACCCGGCAGCGAGCCCGGCACCACCACCGAATAGGCCGGAACGCGGCCGAGATGGATCGCACCGGTATCGCGGTCAACGATCTTGGTCGTGGCGCTGATAAAGGTGCCCATCGCCAGCACCGAGCCTCGTTCGACGATGACCCCTTCGACCACCTCGCTGCGCGCGCCGATGAAGCAATCATCCTCGATGATCACCGGCTCGGCCTGCAGGGGCTCGAGCACCCCGCCGATGCCGACTCCGCCCGAGAGATGGCAGTTGGCGCCGATCTGAGCGCAGGACCCAACTGTCGCCCAAGTGTCGACCATTGTGCCCTTGTCGACATAGGCGCCGACATTCACGAAGCTCGGCATCAGCACGACATTCGGCGCGATATAGGCCGAGCGGCGGACGATCGCGCCGGGAACGGCGCGGAACCCGGCGTCGCGGAAGCGGTTCGACGACCAGCCGGCGAATTTCGAGGGCACCTTATCCCACCACCGCGAGGCTCCGCGCTCGGGATCGGTCGGGCCGCCGGGGATCTCGACCATGTCGTTGAGACGGAACGACAGCAACACCGCCTTTTTCAGCCATTGGTGGACCTGCCAGCCCTGCGCAGTTTTCTCGGCGACCCGCAATTCCCCAGAATCGAGCCCGTCGAGCGCGGCCTCGACCGCGTCGCGGTACGCCCCCCTGGTCGACGGCGAAACCCCGTCGCGCGCCTCCCAGGCGGCATCGACGGTGGCGGCGAGATCGGCATCGGTCATGGCGTCTTCCGAGGGGTGGATGCTGGCGAACGGCGCGCACCATGATCGACCCCACCCCGCGGTGTCAACCGAAGGCCGGGCGGCAGGGGCAGCCGGTGGCGGCGTATTCCCGTGAACCGGGAAAATAACCGGGAATCTTATCGATTTTCGCCGGGCGACATCGGTTCGACCGCGAAAACGAGTGATAAATCAAATCATTGCGGGCATATTCCCGTTGAGGGCGAACCGGGAATTTTCTTGGCCGTAACCGGGAACTAATTTTTGCTAACCGGGAATTGACGGGAATGCTCGATCACAGAGGTGGCCACAATGGGGGATATCGTTGGCCGTGAGGCTACGACACCTTTGTGGCGAGATCCCGTTCCCTTGCTTCGAGCTAACGGGGCAGCGGGTCGTTACGCTCCTTCGTAACTTGCGGTACGGGCAGCAATGACGCATTTTGGACGCCCGTCTAGAATATTACCACCCGTGGTTTGGAGGCGGATGCTGAAGGTGCCGATCGACGGAGCCCTGCGGGTGCGGTAAAGTCATGTCGCCGTTCGATCTCCGCACGTCGCCCTTTTACGTGCTCGGTGTATCGCCGAGGGATGATCGGGCGACTATCGAAGATGCAAAAGAGACGGCAATCTCCGATGGAAAGCTGAATGAGACCGAAGCGCTTCGGCTGCAACAGCTTCTTATGGCTCCAAGACCCCGGCTCGGCGCAGAACTCGCTTGGTTGCTGGGGGTGGCTCCAAATCGTGCGAGAAAGCTGATCGGCGAAGGTTCGACGACAGTTGAGGATGTCGCGGGTTTGCCGCCTTTGGCGGCAGCAAATATCACGGCCCATCGATGCGCCCAGAACCTCGCACCCACAGATCCTGATCTCCTGGTGAGCTTCCACGCTCGAAACGATGAAGAGGAGCCTCTGCTAAGCCTTTTGAACTCCGAACGCCGGACCAGCGACTTCCCCGAGGTGCCTCGGGAGCTAATGCACGAGGCGTGGCAGGAGCTGATGCACGCTCATACCGCTGCCTTGATCGTTTACATTACGGGTCGGCCTAACCCTGGACGTGCACTCCTCGAAGTTCTGGGTGAGCTTCCACGCTCGAAACGATGAAGAGGAGCCTCTGCTAAGCCTTTTGAACTCCGAACGCCGGACCAGCGACTTCCCCGAGGTGCCTCGGGAGCTAATGCACGAGGCGTGGCAGGAGCTGATGCACGCTCATACCGCTGCCTTGATCGTTTACATTACGGGTCGGCCTAACCCTGGACGTGCACTCCTCGAAGTTCTGCAAAAGAATTTCAAGGATACTTCAAACGTCATCTCTTTCCTCGATGAACTTGTGGACAGGTTCGATGAGTGGGCGGCGGACCCAATCCGATACTTCGAAAGCACAATCTCCGAGACTCTCGATCGTATTCAGAAAGACCCAGTCTCTCCGGACGAGCCATTACGAGCATTTTCTTTGGCGATCGATGGATGGTCGTCGGTAGCAGCGCCACGCCAATTCATCATGGCTCGCCGTCATCTAAAGGACGCCCGTACCGAGCGGCTCCTTCCGAAAATTCGGGGTGTTTGCCTGCACCTGTATAACGACCTCGGCGATTCTAAGATGCCTCTTGCGATCACTAGGGCTGCGCTCCCGGCATTCGAAGGCTCGCTGGATCACATTCAACAGCTTCGAGCGGACATACAGACCTTAGAAGAACTCAGTGCCTCACATGGCGCTTACAAGATAGTTGAGCCGCTAATCGCGCTGGTGGCCGAGGTCAACGAACGGCACCGCGATTTATGTACTTCAATCAAACGGGGCAATTTTAAGGAGGGTGGAACAGGACTTGCCGGAAATCTCTATCGCATCTTCGATAGGGCTCAACATGACCTTGCAGGGGACCCGGCGAGAGCGGCTCCCTTTAGGATCATCCTGTCGTTAGCAATCGATCTCAACAACCAGAGTCAGGCGACGGATGAAGCGCTCATCCTGATCCGTGCTTTGCAAGCGGTTCCGGATGTTCCCGACGACGTGGCAGATAGCTTAAAGGAAAATGCGCGGGTAGCTAACCGGACGATCCTTCAGAAGAACCTGACGACCGCTATCCAGGGACAACGAGTCGGGCGATCCGCCGCACTCGCAAAGGAACTGGAACAGTCGTCCACGGACGAAGAAGACCAGGCTGGTTGGCGCAAATTGCGGCAACAGCTTGAGCACCGCAGGAATGTTCAGCGCGCAAAGTGGGTGGGATGGGGTGTTGTGATAGGCGGCGTAATATTGGCGGCGTCTCTATCAGATAATAAATCAACGTCCCCGTCATACCGATCTCCGAGCACCTATGCCGCGCCAGAGATCCGGCCTGCTGACGTATTGACGGCTCCCGAGATCCGATGGTGCGTTTTCGCACTTGACCGCCTGAAGCGCATCCGGGCGCTCACGGGCGAGACCGCATCAGACGCGGTAGCCAACGCGTGGAACGCTAGTTATGCAGATTGGAAGTCGAGATGCTTCACGAAGAAATACTACCAGTCTGATTATGACGCTGCAGAACGCCTCCTGGACTCGTCTTCTGCTGCACAACAGGCTGATGCGCTCGCTATCTATCGATCATGGTCTGCCCCTGCGTCCGGCCTCGCCCCTGGGATGAACCGATGACATTGACGTCGCATAGAGAAGCGTTCATCAAACTAGCTACGGAATACTGGCGCTTGCTCAAATTGACTGAACGCACTGTTGCTGACACGCAGAACGAGAAGTCGGCGAGCGTGGCAGCGCAGCTTAGATACTCGATGTCGCGGCTCTCAACGATTTGCGCAGAGGTCGGTTTAAAGCTCGTCAGCTACGATCGGGAGCCCTACCTGCCAAACCTGCCTGTGACCGTCGCCAATTCGGACGAAACGGAGCCCTCCGAGGGCCTTATAGTCGAACGTACTGTAGAGCCTACAATCATCGGCGATGGACAAGTAGTCGCTATGGGGAAGGTTTTTCTAAAGAAGAGAGTGTAAGGAAATGTATCTCGGGATTGACTTAGGAACGTCGAACAGCGCCGTTGTTGGGAACGTCAACTCACAACTTCGGCTTTTCAAGACGAGTGATGGAAGCGATGTACTCCCCTCTGTAATCTACATTGATCAGCGCGGCCATAGACTCTACGGGCGCAGAGCGTACGAGCAAACGCGCCTATCGCCCGACAATGTTGCCAAAGGCTTCAAGCGTCTAATGGGGACGTCGACGCCGATTAAATTTCGGGCATCGGGGCAGGTAATGACGCCTGAAGAATGCAGTGCCGAAGTGCTTCGGCAACTTGTCTCCCAGGCGCTCCTGGAGACAAACGGGTCGGAGATCACTGGGACGGCTGTCACGATCCCCGCAGCGTTCAACCAGATGCAATCCGAGGCAACACTGAGAGCCGCCGCTGCCGCCGGATTGGATCGCGTTGTACTTCTTCAGGAACCGATCGCTGCGGCGATGGCCCAGGCCAAGAACAACTCGGGCCAGTTTTTGGTCTACGACCTCGGCGGCGGGACCTTTGATCTTGCTCTTATTCAGAATCTTTCTGGCAGCATTAACATCATCGGCCACGAGGGGATCAACATGCTGGGCGGGCAGGATTTTGACCGCATCCTGATTGCCGAGATCATCAGGCCGTGGCTGATGGAAACGTTCTCTCTCCCCGAAGATTTTCAAAAGCAAGATAAGTATGGCCGGCTCATCGGCAAAAGCTTAATGGCGGCGGAAGCCGCTAAAATCGACCTATCGACGGCTAACACCTCGACCATTTTCCTGTCGGACGAGGACATCCGTGCCCAAGATGAAAATGGAACGGATATCTATCTTGATATAACCGTCTCACGCCAGCAATTCGAGGAGTTGGTCGAGCCATTGCTTGCTCAGACCCTCGAAATGAGTGATTCTATTATAAAAGGTAGCGGCTATACGACAAAGGATATCGATCGCATCGTTTTCGTCGGTGGTCCATCGAAAATGCCATGGATCAGGGAGCGGGTGCCGCGCGAGCTTGGGATAGCCGCCGACCTATCCGTCGATCCGATGACAGCCGTTGCGATGGGCGCGGCGATTTACGCGGAGAGCCGCGAATGGGAGGCGTCGAGCACGGCGAGGAAGGCGACACGGGCATCGACGGAGGTCGCGCCCCACTTTGGGCTGAAGTTTGACTATCAGACACGAACCACTCAGGACAGTGTGAGACTCCGGATACGAGCAGAGCCCAATGCCGTTGCCGCTCGCCTTTCCGTCCAGGTCGACGATCCGGAACATGGTTGGACCTCGGGGCGAATAGCCGTAACCCATGATACGACGATCGATCTGCCTACCCGAACGCTGGGCGAAAATCAATTTCGCGTCATTGTATTCGATGGCTCCGGGCTACCGATCGCCCAGGCCGCGAGCACCATCGCGATCACCCGAACTCACTCGACGGCAGCCGCTATTCCGGCCACGCAAACGATCGCGGTCAAAGTGCGAACCGGATCGACGGGTATTCGGAACACTCTCCAACCGCTAATCAAGAAGGGCACGCCCTTGCCTGCCAGCGGGTCCCAACCGCTGAAGGCCGCATACGCCATTGGTCCAAACCTCCCCGGCCAGATCGACCTCGAACTTTTTCAGGATGAGGGAGCACCGGAGCCCGATCTAAACCTTGCCATCGGCTCGTTCCGGATCAGCCATCATGATTTGCCCGAGGGCATGATGATCAAAGAAGGTGACCCGGTCACTTTCCTTTGGTCGATGAATGACAGCGGTCTCCTCACGGCCACAGTCGAACTTCCGTCGCTCCAGCAGACGTTTTCAAGCAACCGGTTTTATGTCGATCAAGAGGGCCATCGGTCTTTTGAGGGCGAAGCAGGCGAGAAGCTCGTCGAGACTGCTATAAGCGAGGCCGAGAAGGAAGCGACAGAGGTGGTCGACGCTGTAGGCGCGGGGGCCAAACAGGAATTAGATGAAATCGATCGAAAGCTTGAAGAACAACGTCGCAAGCTGAGCGAGGCATCCTCCGGTGACGAACGCCGCTCCATCACCGAGATAGTCCGGCATACCCGACAAGAAATAGCTCGTTTGCGGTTTCATCCTGATCACCGGGGTCGTTATCTAGAGCACAAGCTCAACGACCTCATCAGCCGCTACAACGATCATGCACGGCCAGAAAAGCCGGCGCCCCAATCGGAGCGGTTCGATCAGCAATCTTTGGCCGCTATGAACGAGTTACGGAGACGGACTCCTACGGCCTTTGATTTGGCCGAGACCATCATAGAGCAGATGGAAGCGATCTATTGGAGGGCCTTGTGGGAGAAACCCGACTTTGTCGTCGCGATGTTCCATCGGGCCTCCCGGGAACGACATTTATCTGCGAATAACGAGGCGTTCGATTTGTTGGTGGGCGATGGCGAGAATGCAATCAAGGCCAACGACGTAGATGAATTGAGGGACATCGTACTTCGCCTTTGGGACAATCAGATTAACACTGCAAAGGCCATCGGGGATGTGGGCCGGCTCGCATCGGTATTGCGGGGCTAATCTGGTCGTTTGCCTAACGTATCAATGGGTCGGACGACCGCCCCTCTACCAACGTGAGGGCGCTGGCGCTGGCTAATGACCAAAACGGGGCAAACTGCGACATGGCCGTGGCGCTAAAATGAAGCCTTATGTCATCCGCCACCCGAAGAGTGTATCGATAGCGGCAGTACGGTTGTGCGCGTCCGCATCTACGGGCGGACGCCGATACGGCCCGGCTCGGCGGATCGCATCCGCTCATCCGTCATGCTGACGAGGGCCGGTATCCACGTCAAAAATGGGTCCCGGCCTGCGCCGGGACGATAAAACGGGGTTGACTGTCTGGTTTCAGACTAGTGTCTCGAAATACGAATTCGGTTGATAATTCCCAGGGTGTCATTGCGAGCACCCCGCAGACGAAGAAGCGAGCTCGTGGATTGTTGGCAAATTCTGCACGAGATTGCGTCGCTTCGCTCGCAATGACGGCATGGAATTCTGCAACGACTTCTCATCGCCGTTCCCGAGCCATTTCGGCATACCGGTGAAGGCCGGTATCCATAGCAGAAATGGGTCCCGGCCTTCGCCGGGAAGAGAAGTGGAATATAAAGACAAAGGATATATCTTGTGGGGATGTGCTGAGGGATAAGAGTTACAGGTTGCGTAAAGATATGAGGAGCAGGTGCGGGCGGCATCCGCGGGGCGGACGCTGTGGTCCTATCGGCTTCCGCGCTTGGTGGCGCCAAAAAAATGGCCTTGGTAGATTACCAGGCCACGATCGGGCGCGAGACGAATGAAGCTGTATGCATAGTTTCCGCACTCAACGTTCAGCACGCTTACCGGATCGTCCTTGATACCAACGTCGGCTGGCTGGATGCGATAATCGACGGTGAAATCTTCTTTCCCTCGCTCGACACCTGAAAACTCGGCGACGGACATGGGAGCGCGCCAAGCGCCGCGCGCCTCCGTCCAGCGTCAAGGTTGTGCCGAGCAATGCACGCGCTTGCGCGGCATCGAGGGCGCTGACCGCCGATGCTCCGGCGTCCCGGTCGAGCAGCCACGCGCCACGCCATTCCGCCGGCGCATGCTGCAATTCGGCCGCACCCGAAGCGCTACTGAGAAAACCCGACCACGCCAGCAGCGCAAGAAACCGAGCGATTCGCCTGATCACATTGCGCCTTAAGTCGAGTACAAGGCCTTTTCCGCCTCCCGACGTCTGAGCAGCCCTGGTACTTCTACGAGCTGGCCATTCACATGCGACTTGTCCCAAAGCAGAAACGCGTCAGCGGCGGAGGTGTAGTCGCGTTCACGATGAAATCTTAGAACCGACGATGACTGAAAATTTCCCCTGCCGATGTTGAAACAGAGGGAAACCATTGCCGCGTATTGGTTGTTTGTGGTCGGTGCGGCCGAGGTCACAGCATCGACCGCCGACTCGGTATCGGCCAAGTCCTGTTGCAGGAACTCGGTGGCTTGTTCTTCGGTAATGGTCATGCCTTCGCTCACGCCGCGGATATGGCCGTAGCCGATTGTCCAAATCCCGGCCACATCTTGATACGCATCGAGCCTCAGACCTTCAAAGGACTTGATCAGATTAAGCCCGGCGTCGTTGATCGTTCTCAGCATCGTTCTCTCCCTGTCGATGCCCAACTGTGCGCCCCGCGCCGCCAGTGCCGCAAGGGGTTGGGCCAGCTGATAAGCGCCTCGAGCGTCCAAGGGCGGCGCCACCACTACCCGGCCGACCTCCGAAGATGTGTGAGCCAGTTCACACATCCCGACTATTTTTTCTGCGAGCCCACCACGGTAACGGGTCGGCGCCTCAGGTAAAAATCGACTGAGGTCATGGCGCCTCTAATATTGACCGCGGGGTTCTAGGCCGAAGGCGTGCTGACCGTACATCGTGCCGACCGCATCCCAATTGAGGCTGACATGGCGGGCGACGGCATTGACGTCGCGCCACGCGCGCTGGATCGGATTGCCGAGCAGCAGCCCGGCGCCGCCGGTCGAGGCATTGAGAGCTTCGACCGCCTGCAAGGCGAGCTTTGTCGCGTAGGCCTGGTCGCGACGGGCACGGATGCGGTCGGCGACGGTGATTTCTTCCCCGGCGCGCAATTTCGCCATCGCATTGCGCAGATTGGTCATCAGGATCAGCTCGGCGGCTTCGGCCGCGGCCGAGGCCTCGGCGAAGCGCAGCTGGACCGTGGCGAACTCGGCCATCGCCAGCCCGCCGCCGGCGAGCGCGCCGCGGGTCTTGCGGCCGGTGGTCATCTCCAGATAGTCGGCAACGGCACCCTTGGCGGCGCCGACCGCAGTCGAGGCCAGCATCGAGGCGCCCAAAACCAATAACGGCAGGCGGTAGAGCGGGTTACGGTGATACTCCGCGCCCGAGGTGCGGCCGGCTCGGGTGTCGGCAAACCGCAACACACGATGTTCGGGCACGAAGTTGTCGCGCACGATGATGTTCTTGCTGCCGGTGCCGCATAGGCCATAGACAAACCAATTGTCCTCGATCTCGACCTCGCCCGTCGGCAGCAGGAAGAACGCGCCATCGGAGGCCGGCGCATCGTCCGACGATTTGATGAAAGCGCCGAGCCGGATCCAACTCGCATGGTCGACGCCGCTGGCGAACGACCATTTGCCGTTCAGCACATAGCCGCCGTCGGTCGTGGTCGCGACGCCGGTCGGAGCAAAACAGGCGCAGCTGAACGGGTCGGCGCCATCGCCCCATAATTCGCGCTGGGTTTCGATCGGGTAATGACCGAACGAAATGCCGTTGGAAAGCGCGCCGTTGACCGCCCAGCCGGTCGAGGCGCAAGCGGCCGAGATCGTCAAGGCGATTTCGAGCGCGACGGTGGGGTCGAATTCAAAGCCGCCGAACTCCTTTGGCCGCGTGGTCCGCAACAGTTCGGCGTCGCGAACTTTAGCGATAATCGCGGGCGAAATCTTGCGATTGCGTTCGGTCTCTTCGGCCACGGCGCGGATCTCGGGGACCAGATCGCGGGCGCGCCGGATCAGCTCCTCCGGGGTTGGCGGCGGTGCGGTGCGGCGGATCGCGGCACTGGTCATCTTTTTCTCCCTTGGCCCGTCCGGGGGGCCCAGCATGCGCCGATGGCGAAACCGCGACAATGCGAAAGGGCAGCGGCGGCATAAGGTCTCGCGTCGACGGCAAGAGCACGCTACGATCACCGCCCGCATTGGACGAAGCAGTTGGAGCCGCGGCACTTAATCGGGAGATCATGCAAAAATGGCCACGCTCGACGAGATCGTTGCGGCGGCGGCGAAGGTGTTCCGGACCAAGGGCTATCACGCCGCGACGGTGCGCGACATCGCCGACGAGGTCGGCATACTGAAGGGCAGCCTCTATCATCATTTCGAGAGCAAGGAGGCATTGCTCTATCTCGTCGTCAAAGAGCCGATCGCGCAAATGTATCGGACGATCGCAGCGATCGCCGATGCGGATTTGGCGCCGACCGAGAAGCTGCGCCGGGCGATATTGGCGCATCTGGAAGCGTTCGACCGCCATTACCCGCATCTTTTTGTTTATCTGCGCGAGCGCGAGTCGGTAAAGCGCCGGTTTCGCGAAATGATCGGCTTTTCGCCAAAAGATTATGAAGGGTGCTGGCAGCAGATTCTGCGCGATGGGGTCGAGAATGGGGAATTTCGAGCCGAACTCGATATCCAGGTGACTTCGTATGGGCTGCTGGGGATGCTGAATTGGGCGTACAAATGGTACGATCCGCAGGGCCGCCTGAGCGTCCAAGAGGTCGCCGAGCAATTCACCTCGCTGGCGCTCGCCGGTCTCGCCGCGGCCAAACCACACCGCGCGCCGATCGGTAATCGCCCGACGTCCGGCAGTGTTAAGGCGGGCGCTCGCCGCCGCGCTGCCCGGCTTTGACAAAACCCGATCGAGAGGATAGGTTTTTCGCTACCAAACGCTTGGTTGGTAAGTTGGCCTTTGGTTGGTTGCTCTCTGGTGTCCGATAGGAGACGGATCATGCGCAACGCTTACAACGTCATCGATGCCGACGGTCATATCCTCGAGCCGCTCGATCTGTGGGACAAATACATCGACCCGAAATTTCGCGATCGGGCGCCGAAGATCGTCAAGGGCGAGAACGGCAAGGAGCGGCTGGTCATCGAGGAGCACACCGTCGGCAATGCCCAGCTCGGCATCGGCCGGATCGGCGCAGTCGGCGCCCGCCAGGGAGTGGTCGCGGCCGACACGATGGACTACAAGGACGGCAAGCCGGGCGGGTTCGACCCGCATAAGCGCATCCCCGATATGGATGCCGACGGCATCGACGCGGCTTTTCTCTATCCGAGCCTCGGGTTGTTCTCGGGCGCCATCCATGACCCCGAGCTCGCGGCCGCGGTGTGCCGCGCCTACAACCGCTGGCTCGCCGATTACTGCAAGCCCTATCCCGACCGGCTGTTCGGGGTCGCCATGCTGCCGTTGCAATCGGTTGAGCTGGCGATCAAGGAGATGCAGTTCGCGAAGAAGGAATTGGGCTTCCGCGGCGGCTTTATCCGGCCCAACCCCTACAGCGACAAGATGATCCACGACGAACGTTACGAGCCGTTCTGGCAGGCGGCCGAAGATCTCGACTTCGCGATCGGCTTTCACGAGGGCGCATCGAGCGGCATGCCGACGGTCGGCGTCGACCGCTTCGAGGGCCGCGGCGCCCGGCACATCATCAGCCACACGATGGAGATGATGCTGGCCTGCATGAGCGTGATCTGGGGCGGCGTGTGCGAACGCCATCCGAAAATCCGGATCGCCTTCCTCGAATTGGGCGGCGGTTGGATCGCACCCTGGCTCGACCGTATGGACCGTCATTTCGACGACCAGGGCTTCAACGATTCCGGTCTGACGACGCGGCCGAGCGAATTGTTCCAGCGCAATTGCTGGATCTCGTTCGAGCCGGTCGAGGGCAGCATCAAGGCGCTGGCCGATTACATCGGGCCGCATAAGATCCTGTGGGCGACCGACTATCCGCACCCGGATGGCTTCTTCCCCGGCGCCCCGAAAATGATCATGGATCGCATGGAAGGTCTCTCGCCCGAGACCAAGCACCAGGTCATGGCGGGCGGCGCCATGGGCCTGTACGGGCTGAACTGAGGCGCGCGGGGCGGCGCCGCGCATGCCGCGGCGCCGCCCCGGCCGTCTTCTGCGGGGGCAACGTGTCGGGAGGAAGAGATGTCGCTCAGACTGGTGGTCTCGATCACCGCCGCGCCCGGCAAGGGCGGGGAATTGGCGCAGGCCTATAGAGGACGCTGTTTGGAGGTCATGAAGGAGCCGGGCTGCGAGCAGTTCGAGGTGTTTCAGAGCGTCGTCAACCCCGACAAGCTCGCATTGCTCGAGCGCTGGACCGACCAGGCGGCGCTCGACGTCCACGCCAAGCTCAATACCACGCGGCCGCCGCTCCTTCGCGGGCTGCGGGTCGGCAATGGCGAGCGCGAGGACTACGAATACAAGCGCACCCGCTGAGGCTCGCAGGGCATCGTCAGAGTGAGGGCGTCATGGGCTGGCTCGACGGGCAGGTAGCGCTGGTCACGGGCGGCGGCTCGGGTATCGGCCGGGCTGTCGTCGAACGTTATGTCGAAGAGGGCGCGCGGGTCGCGGTCATGGACCGCGTCCCCGGCCGCGGCGAGGAGCTGCGGGCGCGGTTCGGCAATCAGGTGACCGCAATCAGCGGCGACGTGAGCCGGCTCGACGACAACAAGCGAGCGGTCGCGGAAACTGTTGCCGCCTTCGGCCGGCTCGACATCTTTGTCGGCAATGCCGGGGTGCTCGACGGCTTCCTGCGGCTCGCCGACTTGGCGGAAGCCAGCATCGCTGCCGCCTGCGACGAGTTGTTTGCGGTCAACGTCAAGGGCTGCATCCTGGGGGCCAAGGCGGCGCTCCACGAACTCGATAAAAGCAAAGGCTGCATGATTTTTACCGCGTCGGGGGCGGGATTTACCTCCGCTGGCGGCGGTGTGATCTATACGGCGTCAAAGCATGCGGTGGTCGGCATTATTCGGCAATTGGCGGTCGAATTGGGGCCGAATATACGGGTGAACGGTGTCGCTCCTGGCGGGACGATTACCGATCTGCGCAGTGTCGCGGCCTTGCAGCTCGAAGATCGCTCGCAATTTGATCTTCCGGGTGCGGCCGAGCGGATCGCCGCCGGCAACCCGTTGCAAATCGCGCTCGACCCGGCCGACCTTGCCGGCGCTTTTGTGTTTCTGGCGTCGCGCGCCAATGCCCGCGGCATTACCGGATCAGTCGTCTCGGTTGACGCCGGATCGACCTTGCGGATGATGCGGCGGAGTTGAGGCAAGAAAGACGTGGAGGCCCACGGATCAAGTCCGTGAGCTGAAGGCCCACGGGTCAGGCCCGGCCACGGGCGTAGGGACGTGAAACCGCCAGCGAAGCGCGGATCTCAGCGAGAGCTGATCAGGAGACAGGGATGGTGAGGGATCTGAACGGGTTGGTGGACAGCGGCAACGGCCTCGTCAGCCGCCGCATTTTTATCGAGCCGGAAATCTACGAGCAGGAGCTGACGCAGATTTTTGCGCGCTGCTGGTTGTATCTGTGCCACGACAGCCAGATCCCGCAGCCCGGCGACTTCTTCACCACCTATATGGGCGAGGACCCGGTGCTGGTAGCGCGTGACAGCAATGGTCAGGTGCACGCCTTTTTAAATGTCTGCCGCCACCGAGGCAACCGGCTGTGCCGCGCCGATACCGGCAATGCCGCCGCCTTCACCTGTGCCTATCACGGCTGGACCTATCGTAATGACGGGCGGCTGGCCGGGGTACCCTATTTGAAGGAAGCCTATCACGACGAGCTCGACCGCGACCGCTGGGGCCTCGTGCCGGTGGCGCAGCTCGACAGTTACAAAGGGCTATGGTTCGCCACTTTCGACGCCGACGCGCCGCCGCTACACGACTATCTGGGCGAGATGAAGTGGTATCTCGACATGTTTTTTGATCGCCGCGAGGGCGGCATCGAAATTATCGGCGGCATGCACAAATGGATCATGCCGTGCAACTGGAAATTCCCGGCCGAGAACTTTGCCGGTGACGGCTATCATGTGCACTGGAGCCACCTGTCAGCGGTGCAGACCGGCTCGGGCGGGGATTTCCGCACCCGGCCGGACAATGCCGGACGGGCATTGTCGCCGGGTAACGGCCACAGTGCGATGATAACCGGCCCAGACATGCCGGCGGACATGCCGCATCCGGCCGTGCTCGCCTATGAGGAGCAGATCCGTCCGGAGTTGCAGCAGCGACTGGGGCCGCGCATCGACCGCGGCAACCCGGTCGCCGCCACGGTGTTTCCGAACCTGTCGATCCTGCGCCCGACCTCGCGCACGCTGCGCGTCTGGCATCCGCGTGGTCCCGACAAGACCGAATGCTGGGCCTTTGTCTATACGGACAAGGCGGCGCCGACCGAAGTCAAGGAGGCGATCCGTCTCGCCGGGGCCCGGGTGTTCGGACCCGGCGGCACGTTCGAGCAGGACGACATGGACAATTGGCAAGGCTGCACCCAGACCGGCCGTGGGGTCGTTGCCAGGCGCCATGCGCTGAACTACGCGATGGGCCTCGGGCGTGAGCGCTTTGAGCCGGATTTCGGGGCCGTTGCCAGCGACTACCGCTACAGCGAGAGCAATCATCGCGGATTTTACCGCCGCTGGGCTGAGCTGATGGATGGAGGCGACTGGAGCCGGCTCGGCGCCGGGTATAATGGGGGTGCCGATGGCAAATGACTGCGCCCGCCTCGTCGACAACGAACGCGGCCTGCTAAGCCGCCGTATCTTTATCGAGCCGGCGATCTACGAGCAGGAATTGCAGCAGATCTTTGCCCGCTGCTGGCTCTTTCTGTGCCATGAGAGCCAGATTCCCGCGCCCGGCGATTTCCTCACCACCTATATGGGCGAAGATCCCGTGCTGGTGGTGCGCGATACGCAAGGCGAGGTGCACGCCTTTCTGAACGTCTGCCGTCACCGCGGCAACCGGCTGTGCCGTGCCGATGCCGGCAATGCCGCCGCCTTCACCTGCGCCTATCACGGCTGGACTTATCGCAATGACGGGCGGCTGGTCGGGGTACCGTATCTAAAGGAAGCCTACCACAACGAATTGGATCGGGAGCGCTGGGGACTCGTGCGGGTGGCGCAACTCGCCAATTACAAGGGGCTGTTCTTCGCCACCTTCGATGCCCAGGCGCCGCCATTGCGCGATTATCTCGGCGAGATGGCGTGGTATCTTGACACGTTCGTCGACCGGCGGGACGGCGGGATCGAAATCGTCGCGACCCATAAATGGGTCATGCCGTGCAACTGGAAGTTCCCGGCCGAGAATTTCGGCGGCGACGCCTATCACGTGTCATGGAGCCACCTGTCGGCGATGACGATCGGATTCAGCGTCGGGTCCACCGCGAGCCCGACCCACGGCAACCGGATGGTATCGCCCGGGAACGGCCACGTTCTGATCTGTATCAATCCCGACAATTTCGGCGACGCGCCGATGGCGGCGATCCAGGCCTACGAGCGCGAGATCCGGCCCGAAGTCAACCGGCGGCTTGGCCCGCGTGCGACGCTGACCAACCCGATCGTCGGCACCGTCTTTCCGAACTTCTCGCTATTGCGCGGCACCTCGCGCACGTTTCGCGTGTGGCAGCCGCGGGGGCCCGGCAAGACCGAAGTGTGGTCATATGTGTTTGTCGACAAAGCGGCTCCGGCGGAGGTCAAGGAGGCGTTCCGACTGGCCGGGGTTCGCGGGTTCAGCCCGTCAGGCACGTTTGAGCAGGACGATATGGACAACTGGCAGGAATGCACCCAGACCTGTCGCGGCGCCGCCTCTCGGCGTATGCCGGTGAACAATCAGATGGGGCTCGGACACGAGCGCTTCGATCCGGCGCTCGGCGCGTGGGCGAGCGATTCCGGCTTTAGCGAGAGCAACCATCGCCAGTTCTACGGGCGCTGGGCCCAGCTGATGAAGGCGGAAAGCTGGGCCGACCTGGCGCGCAGCAACGGATAGGCGGGAGCCGGGCATGCCGGGGATGAATGAAGACGTCACCCGCGAGGTAGAGCAGTTCCTCTATCGCGAGGCGCGGCTGTTGGACGAGCGGCGCTTTCACGAGTGGCTGGAGCTGTTGACGGACGACATCCACTATTGGATGGGCTCGCGAAGCAACCGCTATCCGAGGATCAGCAAGGCGATTGCGATCCTTGATCCCGATCGTTACGTCGAGGACGATCTGACCAAGGCGGACGAACTGGCGATCCTTGACGAGGACAAGACGAGCCTCACCAGCCGCGTCGCGCGGCTGGACACGGGCATGGCCTGGGCCGAGGACCCGCCGTCGCGCACGCGCCATCTGATCACCAATATCGAGGTGGAACCCGGCGATGCGGCAGCGGAGGTCAAGGTCTATTCGAATTTCATGGTCTACCGAAGCCGGGCGGAGACCGAACAAGATTTCTATGTCGGCGCCAGACTGGATGTCCTGCGGCGGGTCACCGGCGCCTGGAAGATCGCTGGCCGCAAGATCACTCTCGACCAGAACGTGCTGCTCGCCAAGAACGTCAGCATCTTCTTCTGACTGAAATCTGGTGCGGGTGCTCCGGCAGCGACGACGCGCAGCAACTGCTATTCGCGGGGAGCGATCCGGCCCGCTATGCATGGGACCGAGGCGATCGCAGCGGCGAATTAACGAAATTTTAACCGGCTTCTGTTGCTATCGACTTAAAAGCAGGCAATAACTTTACGTAGCATCAGCATGGATTTCGGGCCATTGCCCCATCAGGGTAAGGCGACCCACAGTCGCTGCGAATTACGGTTCTTCCGATGTCGTAGGCTGCGAGCACCTTGATCAACGATTACACCGCAAGCTGCGCGACAGCGCACAGGCTTGCGGGCCAGGTTTAGGGATCGGCGATGCGACCATGGATAATCGTCTTGTCGAGCGCGACTGCCGCGATCGCCGCCGCGGCCGCAATGGCGTGGCCTGCCCTGTCGCTGACGCCTCCCGCCGCCATCGCAGCGGCCTTGATTCCACTGATGCCGACTCTCTTGGTGACGGCGCTCGCCGTCTATGCGCTCTGCGCTATTGTACTTGCCGCCGGCAATCTGGTTGTCCTCAGCCTCTGGCTGCGCCGCCAGCTGGCTCCCGGCCCGGCGCATCAAGGTCCGGCTCGCCCCGACTGGGCGGCCTTCGCCGAAAGCGAACTGCGGCGGCTAGCGCCGCCGTCGGCTAACCCCCAGCCGCGCTCGGCCAGACCGGATGGCGTGGTCGTGCTGCAAGGCCGGTTTCATCCGGAGGAAGCACGAAAAGAAGTGGCGCGGCTTTACTATATCTGGGCGGCGCGCACGCATTTCTTCAGCGCATTGATCGCACTCGCTTGCGCGGTAGCATTGGGCGCGGCCCAGCAACATGGGCTGTTGCCGATTGTCACCGGACTGATCCCAACCGTTCCTGCGGGATTGATCCTGGTCGGGCTGATTCTGCTCGCCGCCCTCGCCCGCCTCGCTGTCGACGTTACGATCGACCCTTTGATCGAGGCGATCTCAGGGTTCCCGACCGAGTCGATGGACGTCTCGCTCCTCCGCCGCGCGGTGGAGCTGCTCGAAGCTGCCCCGACGCCGCGCCGGGAGCGCGATCTTGGTGACCCTGCCCCGATCTCGCAGATTCCCGATCGGTTGGTCAGCGCCCTCGAAGAGGGACATCGCGCGTTGTCCAATGCCATCGAGCGCCTATCCGCGACGACCGACGGGCTCGCATCCACCGCCCAATCTTCGATTGAAACCCTCGAAAGCACGTTTCGCTTGGCCGAACAACGCCAGCTGCCGGCAATGGCCGACATGGCCGAGGCATCACAACTTCGACAGGCGATGGTGGCCCTAACCGCGGCGCTGGAGCGCGTCCCGACAGGACCCGCCACCACCAGAGATATGGCGCCCGGCACCGATCTCGCCGCCCGGCGGAAAGAGGCTCAGCCTGATCTCGCCGACCAGCTGAAACAGCTGCTGCAGGAGATCGGGACCGTTCCGTAACAGCACGCCCGGCGGTGTTACCGCCGGGCGCAGCGGCAGCAGCGCGATCAGCTATGCTTGAGTTCGGCGAGCAGCTTTTCGGCCTGGACCTTGTCGGCAAAGGCAGCTCCGGAGCCGAGCAGCTTTTCGAGCATGGCCTGAGCGTCAGCGCCGCGGCCGGTCCGGCTAAGGGCAACAGCGAGATGATATTGGATCGCCGGGTCGGCCGGGGCTGACACGTTGGCAGCGGTAAGGTAGGTCACCGCCTTACTACCGTCGCCTTGGGCCAGCAAAATCCATCCGAGCGTATCGTCGATCTGAGGGGCATTCGGCGCGGCAGCCGCCGCCCGCTCCGCCAGCCCTTGCGCTTTATTCAGGTCACCCTTTTGCTGATAGAGCCAAGCCAGATTGTTGAGCCACGCCGGATCGTCCGGTCGGGTATCAAGGAGCTTGGTATATTCGGCAATCGCGGCGTCGTAGTTTTTCGTATCGAGATAAATCGACGCCAAGGTAGCGCGGAGCGCATTGTCCGTTGGCGCGGCCTTGAGGCGATCGTTCAGCAAGGCCTCGGCCTTGTCCGCAGCGCCATCGTGGCTGTAAACCTCGGCGAGGCCCGCCGTGAGGCCGTCGTCAGCCGGCTTCGCCACGAGGGCCCTTTCGAGCAACGTGGCTGCTTCCTTGCGGCTTCCGGCCTTATCGAGCAGCTCCGCTGACACCAAATCGTAAGAGGTGTTACCAGGATCGGCCTTGGCAAAATCGCGAGCTTTTGCCAACCCCGCTTCTATGCCGCCGATTTCGCTTTCGACCCGGATCAGTTCACCCTTGAGGACGACGTTTTGCGGCGTACGGTCGAGAGCCGCCTGGAGCACCGAGCGCATCTCGGGGTAGTCTTTTCCTGTGCGCAAAACGTCGAGATAGCGCGCCAAGATCTGCGGAGAATTCGGCGCTAGTTCGTAAGCGTGATTGTAGGTGGCGATCGCGCCCTGCGTATCCCTTGCTCCAAGCTGGACCTGTGCTTGAGCTTCGAGGACATCGAGGTTCGCCGGGAATTTAGCTGACAACTCGGCCGCTGTCGCCGTCGCGTTTTTCCAGTCCTGGCGCAAAGCGTAGAGACTGACAAGCTTGATCCCGGGTCTCGGATCGTTAGGCGCGGCGCTGCGCGCGCGGGCGATGTCGTCCAGCGCTTCGGGCCACTGCTTTTGTAAGATTGCGACATCGGCCATACCGAGGAGCCCCGTCACGTCGTTCGGCTTTTGCGCTAGCAGATCGCTGTACACCTTTTTCGCATCGGTGACGCGGCCGGTACCCAGATACAGCGGGCCAAGGACCGAGCGGATGGCGACGTCTTTTGGATCGGCCGTCAATCTGGCGTTCAGCACCGCCTCAGCTTTAGCGAAATCTCCGGTGCGCATATTGAGGCGGGCGAGGGCAATCGTCAGCGCATCATCAGCCGGATGGGCGGTAACTGCCTTAGCAAGCAGGGCTGCCGCGTCGCCATACCGCCCCGCATTCTGATAAAGCTGAGCTGACATCAAATCGAGAGCGTCGCTGTTCGGATCGTCCTTGGCAAAGCTGTTCGCTTGCGAGATTGCAGCGTCCACGCCGTCGAGCGCGGCGGTCACCCGGACCAGCTCGACTTTCAGCGACGCATTCTTGGGATCCTTGGCGATTGCATCCTGCAGCACGCCACGCGCCTCGGCGTAATACTTTGCCGAATTGAGCAAGGTCAGGTAACGCGACAATATCGGCAGCGAATTCGGCGCCAGCTCGTGCGCGCGTTTATAGCTCGAGATCGCGCCATCCGTGTCGCCGGCCGCGAACTGGGCCCCTGCCTGGGCGTCCAGCACCTCGGCATTGGAGGGGAATTGGGCGCTCAGTGCGCTCGCCATCGACTTGGCGCTTGCCCAATCCTGCCGCAGCTCGTAGGCGCGCACGAGCGTGAGCCCCGGTGTCGGGTCGTTCGGGGCGGCGGTGCGGGCGCGGTTGATCAAATTGGTCGCCTCTGGCCATTTTTTGTCGGCCATGGCGATGTTCGCCAAGCCGAGCAGGGCGGCCACGTCATCCGGTTTTTTGGCGAGAGCATCGTTGTAGACGTTCTTGGCCTGTTCAGCTCTTCCGGTCGCTAGATAGAGTTGCGCCAAGTCGCGTCTGGCGGGCGAAAAGTCGGGCTGACTGGTCAGCGCCCCTTGGAACGCGGCCTCGGCCGCCGGATAATCGTGCTGCTCGACTTTGACCGTACCCGCCAGGGTCTGGTAGAGCGCGCTCTTCGGATCGCGCTTAAGCAAAGCAGCGGCGGTTTGGGCGGCCTTGTCGACCTGCCCGGCGCGCAGCTGCGTCAGCACCAGGGTCGGGCCCGCGATCACTGCGCCGGACTGGGTGTCGAACACCCGCTCGAGATCGGCCAACCCCTCTTTGCCCTGACCGGCGCCGATCTCCGAAATCGCGACCCGGGTCTTGATCGCCGAGTTTCCCGGATCGAGAGCCGCCGCCTTCTCAAACTGCTGAAGGGCCAGTTCGGGCTTGCCGTTCGCCATATAGGCATTGCCCAACTCCGTGAGCAGCTGGGGATCCTGCGGCGATTTGTCGACAAACGGTTTGAGGTATCCGATTGCCCGTGTCGGAGCGCCTTGCCGCAGAGCGGCAATGGCTGCGAGTTCGAGCCGCCCTGGCATCCCCCGGAGCTTGGGTGAGGTATAACTCGAGGACGTCTTCCGCCTGGGCAAATTGTCCGAGAGCAAGCTTCGTTACTCCCTGCAGGTAGTAACCGGCTGGGAACTTTGGAAAAAACTGCGAAAGACGGTCGAACAGATGGTCGGCCGCCACGTATTTCTGCTGTCTTGTGAGCTCGAACGCGTGCAGGTAATTCGCCATGAAGTTGTCGGGATTGGCTTTGAGGACCGGATTGAGATCGTCGTCCGCGGCTTTGTAATTACCTTCGGCGATGTTGAGGCTGGCGCGGCTCAGAAGCACCGCGACATTCTTGGGGTCGATCTTAAGGGCCGCGTCGAATTGGCTCATCGCCGCCTTGGTGTCGCCATGAGCTCGCGCCAATTCCCCCTTGACCTGGAGCGCCTCGATCGAGCGCGGATCGACGGTGAGCGCCTGGTCGAGCAGCTTGTTCGCTTCGGCCGGGTTGGTCGCCGCCAGCGTTCGCGCCAAGGTGATCTTTGGCGCCAGCGCGTTGGGATCGAGGCGGACCGCATCGGTCAGCATCGACTCGGCCTTGGCGCGATCATGGAGGCCTCCCGCCGCGATGCCGAGCGCCAATCGCACTTTGCTTTCGAGCTGGGGAGCGCGATTGCCCGGTTTGACCAGATCGGCCAGGTCGGCGAATTTGCCCTGCTGCACCATCGATTGGAGCAAAGCCGGCAGATAGTCCGCCTCCTTGCCATTGCGGTCGCGTGCGGCGCGCGCCTCGCGCTCGGCGGAAATGGGATCACCGAGCTGAAGGTAGACGCGCGCGAGTTGGCTGCGCAGCAGCGGATCCTGCGGCGATTCCTGGATCGCATTGCGCAGCTCGATCTCGGCCGCCTTGAGGTTCCCGCTGGCGACAAGATGGTCGGTATTCTTGACCGAGGCCGGCAACTCGGCCGCATCGGAAGCGGGGCTTGCAAAGGCGAGCACGGCGGCGGCGGCAAATGCGGCGCAGTACCATGAGAGACGGCGTCGAGCCTGGGGCATCGGATTTCCTTTCACCCGCCTGCGGCCGTCAAGCATCGAGGCCGAGCTGGTGCTGCTGCATCAAATCGTAGAGCGTGGGTCGGCTTATGCCGAGCAATTTGGCCGCTTTCGACAAATTGAAGCCTGCCTGGGCCAGGGCCAATTGAATCACCTCGCGCTCGGCGCGGCTCCGCGCCGACCGGATGTCGAGGGATTTCGCCTCGTCTTCGCTGGTCGATAGATCGAGGTCCGCGGCCGAGACCAGCGCGCCGTCGGTCATCACAACGGCGCGCTTTACGCGGTTTTCAAGCTCGCGCACGTTACCGGGCCAGTGATGGTCTTTGATCGCAGCGAGCGCCGATGAACTGATGCCGCGCGTACCGCGCCCGTATTCACCGGCATAGCGGTGTAGGAAAAAGGTTGCCAGGACCACGGCATCGGCCGGCCGTTCGCGCAGCGGTGGAACCCGCAGAGCGACCTCATTGAGCCGATAGAACAGATCTTCGCGAAAGCGGCCTTCGACCAGCATTCGATCGAGGTCCTGGTTTGTCGCGCACACGATGCGCACGTCCACCTGAACCGGCTTGCGGCCACCGACCCGCTCGACGATCTGATCCTGCAGAAAGCGCAGCAGTTTCACCTGCATGGGCAGCGGCAAATCGCCGATTTCGTCGAGGAACAGCGTGCCGCGATGCGCACTTTCGATCCGGCCGATGTTTTGCCTGACCGCCCCGGTAAAGGCGCCTTTTTCATGGCCGAACAGTTCGCTTTCGAGCAATGTCTCGGGAATCGCCGCGCAATTGATCGGGATGAACGGCGCGTGGGCGCGCCGGCTCATTCTGTGAAGCGCATGGGCGAGCAACTCTTTTCCGGTGCCGCTTTCGCCCAGCAGCAACACCGCTACGTCGGTCGGCGCAAGCTTTTCGATATTACGCAGCACCTGCAACATTTCGGGGCTTTGGGCGATGATGCCGTCTACCGGCGATGTCGTCGCGGCTTCGTTGAGCCTGCGGTTTTCGGCCTCGAGCTCGAACATTTGCTCGGCGCGGCCGACGATCATTCGTAACACGTCGATGTCGATCGGCTTCTGATAAAAATCGTAAGCGCCGAGCGCAATCGCGCGCAGCGCGTGCTCGCGAGTCTCGTTGCCGGTCGCGATGATGACCTTGGTTGCCGGAGCGATTTCTCTAATTTCCATCAATGTCGCCAAACCTTCCGAGGCGCCGTCCGGATCCGGAGGAAGCCCGAGATCGAGAATGGCTACCGGAACCGGGGCCGCCCTGATGATCTCGATCGCTTCGTGGCGGCTCGCGGCCGGGTACACCTTGTGGTCGGCAAAAGCCCAGCGAAGCTGGCGCAACAACCCACTGTCGTCATCGACGATCAGTAACGATTTCGCGGCTGGCGGCATGGTTATCAAGCCGCGGCGGAGGGGGTCGCCGTCTCGTGGTCGAGGACCACGGGCAAGGCGATGCGCATCGTCGTGCCCGCTCCTGGCTCGGAAATCACCTCGAGGTCGCCTCCTGCCATGCGGATCAGCTCGCGAGTTTGAAAGGCGCCGATGCCGTAGCCGCCCGATTTCGTGGAACGGAACGGTAAGAATAGCTCATCGCGAATGAAGGTTTCGTTCATACCAGCGCCACGATCGACGACAGCAATGGTGAATTGGCTGCCGAGCCGGCGCGTCGAGATGGTGACCGGGCCGTCCGGCGGTGAAGCGTCGAGGGCGTTTTGAACCAGATGAGCAAGCGCCGAGCGCAGCCGTTCGGGAGCGATCGCAACCGCCGTTTCCGGATCATCACCGCTGGTCTCGACGATGACCGAACCGGATGCGAACTCGCCTGCGACGGCGGCCACGATGGCCTCGGGGTTGGCGAGCGGGGTTGCCCGAGGCGCAGCATTGGCCTTGAGCTGGCTGAGCAGATTGTTCATGCGCGCCACCGAATCCTCGACCGTCTGGAGCATGTCGCGCTGGAAGTCGGGATCGTCGATGTAGCGGCGGGCGTTGGACACGATCAGACCGAGCTGGCTCGCGAGATTCTTGATGTCGTGCACGACGAAGGCGAACCGCTTGCTGTATTCGGTCAACAGCTCCGCGTCGCGCAAACCTTTGGTCGAGCGCTCCTCGGCGAGATAGCTAGCGGCCTGGCGGCCGGCCGCGCGCAGCAGATCGAACGCCTCCCAATCGAGCCCGACCGGGTGGGTCGGACGATCGAGCACGACAAAGCCGACAATTTCTTGGCGATGCGCCAATGGGACGGCCAGCCAGGCCCGAGGCGAGGCGAACAGCCAGGCCTCGCCTGCCGCGTCGGGCGAATGTTCTTGAATCCAACCGCCGTTGCGAAAGCCTGCAACGAACGGGTCGTCGACCGCCACCTTCGCCCCATCGTCGGCGCGAAGCTTCCATGTCGCGGTCGGGCTGTAGCCAGTCCCCGACGCCAACGACCACAGCATCCCGCTCGGGCTGTCGACGAATTCGGCGAGTGCGCGAATGATCCTGACCTGCAGCTCTTCGGCCTCCCGTGGCGCCGAAATCAGGTCGATGAATTTGAGCCACTCAACGCGATAATCGTAGCGATGGGTGAAGAAATTTCGCGAGATCAGCAATTTCAGCCGCTGCCGGAAGCTTCCCGAAGACAGCACCGTGACCAGCACGACGATGCTGCCGAACAGCATTGCCAGCTGCAGCACCAGACCCCAGTCGCCGCCGAACCCGCGCAGCAGCATTCCGACGATGGCCACGGCCAACAGAAAGCATCCGCTCGCCACCAAGGTGACCGTGTGCAGCACGACCTGCCGGGAGACATGAATGTCGACCCGCCACTCGCGGTTGCGCACCATGGCCAGCGCCAGCAGAGGTGTCATGAACGCCGCGGCGATCGCCCGCCCGAGCGCCAGGCCTGGGTCGATCCGGCCGCGGGTGATGAACACGTCCGAGAAGAAGAACAGCTCGTAGGCGTAAAGCAAGCCGAGAGCCAAGCACACCGGCCATACGTGCCAGCGCCGCGATGAGGCGGTGTTACGCCACAGGTTCTCGATCGTCAGCAGCCCGAGGACGCCGAACCCGACGCGGACCAGCAGCTGAGCGTAGAGGGTCGCAACATCCCCACCGAAAGTCAGCGTCCAGAGGTCGATCGCGATCGCGGCGGCGCAGAAAACCGCCGCCGCGACCAGGTAGCGCCTTCCGACCTCCGAGCCGTCGCCGGCATGTACAGTGACCAGCGCCACCGCGAACAGCAGCCACGCGGAAAGCCGGACACTATCGAGGAGCGCCGGAACGCCGACCGGAAGGGCCCCCGTCGCCGCCGTCGCCGCCGCCCAAGCGGCCGAAGCCAGGCAGCAGCCGATGATCGCGGCACCGGTTCGACTGGTCCGGCCTCGCAAAACCATCAGCATGATTATCAGGACGAACGCTAGCGCGCTTCCTGAATAAACTGTTTCGACGACGGTTCTTGCCAGCTTCGTTGTCCTATCTTGCGCCGTGATTCCAGAAGATCACCCGCGCCGTCTGCAGCAATATTAAACAATCCAAGAAAATGCTTTGATTCTTTACGTAGTAGAGGTCGAACGAAAGCTTACGCCGCGCATCCTCGATCGAGGCGCCATAGGGATAATTGATTTGCGCCCAGCCGGTGATGCCGGGACGAGCCCAATGCCGCTCGGCATAGTAGGGAACGGCCTTGGTCAGATCGGCGACAAAAAAGGGGCGCTCCGGGCGCGGCCCGACAAAGCTCATATCGCCGCGCAGGACGTTGAAAATTTGCGGAAGCTCGTCGATGCGCAACTTACGAATGATCGCCCCTATTCGGGTGACCCGCGGATCGCCTTTCGCCGCCCATTTGGGGCTGCCGTCCAGTTCGGCATCCACCCGCATGCTGCGGAATTTAAAGATCGAGAAAACCTTGCCGCGCGATCCGACCCGGTCCTGGCGGTAGAGGACTGGCCCTGGGCTGTCGAACTTGATCAGGCAGGCGGTCGCCGCCAGCAGCGGCAGCGAGAAAATCAGCAGCGCCAGGCTGACCGCGATGTCGAAGGCACGCTTCAGCCCCTCGTCCACGATGCCGCAACGGAACCCGTCGGAATAGAACAGCCAGCTGGGGCGTAAGGCCTCGAGGTCGACCGTTCTCGTCTCGCGCTCCCAGAAGTCCAGGAAATCGGTCACTCTGATGCCGGCCAGCTTGCAATGCAGAAGTTGGCGGACGGGCAGGCCGCGGCGGTCGTCGGTCGCGACCACGACCTCGCTGGCGCCTAGTCGGTAGGCAAGATCGGCAAGTGAGTCGGAACCGCCCGCCGACCAGCCCGGCGCGTCGGCTCCGACCGCTGCGCGCTCGTCCGGCGTCCGCACAAAAGACACCGGCGTGAAATGCTGGTTCTCGCCGGCCTCAACCAATTTAGCAATACGCGCCGCTTGGGTTCCGTTGCCGAGGACGATGATCCGCCGCTTCAGCAGCCCACGGCCCAAGGTCACCAGAAAGGTCCCGCGAGTCACGGATATGCAGCCGAGCCAGACCAAGGCTGCCTTCAACGGCAGATTCCCAGTATCCGGCAGCTGCTCAAACCCTTCGCGCCATAAGGATGCCGAGACCAAGACGAGCATCAGCACCAGCACGAAGGCGACCGCGATCTTGCCGATCAGCAGCCGAAAATCGACAAAAGTCTGTTCCCCATAGAGACCGATGGAGACCATCGCGCCGACCGCTGCGATCGAGAAGCCCGCAGCGAACTGGGCAGGGAAGCTCGCGACGCCAAATATTAACGACGTATTCTCGTTCGACTGAGACAACATCTGGTAGAGCGCGCCAGTGATCAGCAGAGCGTCCGACGACACCAGCAACACGACCGAAATAGGGACAAAATGTCTGAACAGTCTGAGCTGCATTGCTGATTGGAGATTTCCAATATCGTTAACCGTCGCGGATCGCGACGGCGCTGCCCATAACCCATGAGTATAATAGCAGCAAAGAGACCGGCCGTCCAGTAGAACGCGGCAGGAGCACCGCGGATGACGGCGAGGAGTGTCGACGATCCTCGAGCGGTCGCCGCTCGGCGTCATCGAGTGGCAACGCCGAGCGGAGTAGGATCGTGACGGTGCCGGGTCGGATATGCCCGCCGCGGGTCCGGACGTACCGGCGAACGCGTACCGGCGCTGGTCGAAGAGTTGCCGAATCCGGCCGATCATCGCGCACGCGCGCCTTCTCAGATCGAGCGCACCCGATGGCCGTATCATATTGGTGCCGGCCGGGCGCATCGATAATCCACCTGAAGAACCAGGATTGTCGGCTATCATCATGGCCGCACGAGGGAGTGGCGCCGATGTACTTCGACCGACGTCTGTGGGAGCTGACGCGCGGGTTGCGGGGATGGATCGTCTTCGCGGTCCTGCTCGGGCTCGTCGCCTCGGTCGTCGGCATCGCCCGCTTTGCTATTCTCGGCGTGCTGTTGTCGCACGTCTTCAACGGCGCCGGGTTTCTCGCCGTGGCGATCCCGGCTGCAGGGGTCGCCGCCGCGGTGCTGTTGCGCGGATTTATCGAGCATCACCGGGCGATGGTCTCGCACCGCACCGCGACGCGGGTGCAGGAGACCTTGCGCGGCCGCCTCTATGACAAGATTGCCGAACTCGGGCCGGCCTGGTTCGCCGGCGAGCGCACCGGCGGTGTCATGCTGTCGATCGTCGACGGCGTCGAACAATTGCAGACCTTTTTCGGCCAATACGTGCCGCAACTGTCGATCGCCGTCCTGACGCCGATCGCGATCTTCGTCTTCATCGCCTTCTGGGACGTCCCGGTGGCAACGGTGATGCTGGTCTTCGCTCTAGTGACCTTGTTCGCGCCGACCGTCTTCGTGCATCTCGAGCAGCGTACCAGCCATGGTCGCCAACGGGCTCTCAAAGCTTTCGGCTCAGAGTTTCTCGACGGCGTCCAGGGCCTACCGACCTTGAAGGCGTTCGGTCAGAGCCGGGCCTTTGG
Organism: uncultured Alphaproteobacteria bacterium; assembly: GCA_963733945.1. Lineage (GTDB taxonomy): Bacteria > Pseudomonadota > Alphaproteobacteria > ATCC43930 > CGMCC-115725 > AP-15. Next base: position 52,184 of record CAVTFD010000039.1, read on the forward strand.
CATGCGGCTCGCCGACAAGGCGCGCGAGCTGTGCGACAGCACCCTGCGCGTGCTGTCGACCGGGGTGATGACCCGCGGCATCACCGATTGCGGGGTGGCGATCGGCGCCGCCGCCGCCCTGGCGCTCGGTGTGTGGCGGGTGTCGCATGGACTGATGAGCATCCAGGCATTGTTGATCGTGCTGATGTCTGGAACCGAGGTGTTCCGACCACTGCGCGACCTGCGCACGGTGCTGCATCAAGGGATGGTCGGGCAATCGGCCGCCGCCGGCATCAACGCGCTGTTGGCCGCCGAGCCGCTGGTGCAGCCGCCCCCACCGAATTCGCAGACGGTCGTTCCGCTAATGCCCACGATCACTTTCGAAGATGTTCATTTCGCCTATCCCGGCGGTCGCGGCGCCGCCCATGACGGGCTCTCCTTTAGCGTCGCCGCCGGCGAGAAGATCGGCATCGTCGGCCCAAGCGGATCGGGAAAATCCTCGGTCGCGCGCCTGTTGCTGCGGCTGTTCGACCCGCAACAAGGCACAGTGCTGATCGGCGGGCGCGATCTGAAGACGCTCGATCCCGAGGCGGTGCGTCGGATGATCGCCGTCGTTCATCAGGACACCTATCTGTTCCACGGCACCGTCGAAGAGAATCTGCGGCTCGGCAAGCCCGACGCCGGCCGCAAGGAACTGGAAGCCGCCGCCCGCGACGCCAACGCCCATGAGTTCATCTCGGCGCTGCCGCAGGGCTATCAGACGATGATCGGCGAGCGTGGGGTCATGTTGTCGGGAGGACAGCGCCAGCGGCTGGCGATCGCCCGCGCCCTGTTGCGCGACGCGCCGATTCTGATTCTCGACGAGGCATTGTCCTCGGTCGACGCCGAAAACGAGGCCGTGATCCAGCGGGCCCTCGACCAGCTTTCGGCCGGGCGCACGACCCTGATCCTGGCGCATCGGCTGTCGAGCGTGATCGGGACCGACCGCATCATCGTCCTCGACCAGGGCCGCGTCGTCGAATCCGGCCGGCATGCCGAGCTAATCCGCCGCGACGGGCCATATCGCCGGCTGATGGGGGCCCAGGCCGAAGAGCGCGAGGACGATGTCGCCTTGGTCGAAGACAGCCTCGCGCCGCGCGCCGCCGGCGAGCGCGAGCAGATCGAAATGGCTGCCGCGACGGCGCCGGAAGCGGCCGAGGCGGCGTCGGTTGGCTGGATGGCGACGCTCGGTACCCTGGTCGAGATCATCAAGCCGTGGCGGCGGCGGTTCGCGATCGTCGTCGGCTCGGGCATCGCGAGGGTGGCCGCCTTTATCGGCGTCGGCATCATCGGCGCGCTTGCTGTCGCCGCGGTTAAGACCGGATCGCCGTTTGGTTACCTCTTGATATTACTGGCCCTCGCCGCGCCGCTGGCCGGGCTGCTGCATTGGGTCGAATCCTGGCTCGCGCACGACATCGCCTATCGCTTGCTGGCGGAAATGCGGATCGCGCTGTTCGCCAAGCTCGATGCCCTGGCGCCCGCCTATCTGATGCGCCGACGCTCGGGCGATCTGATCGCGCTCGCGAGCCAGGATGTCGAGACTGTCGAATATTTCTTCGCCCACACCGTGGCACCGGCGCTGGTGGCGGTCCTGGTGCCGTCGACCGTGCTGATCGTTCTGGCCGTTGCCGCCTGGCCGATCGCCCTCGCTTTGCTGCCGTTCGTGCTGTTCGCGGCGCTGGCGCCGGTGGTGACCCGGGCGCGGATCGACCGCCTCGGCGCTACGGCGCGAGACGGGCTCGGCCTTCTGGGCGCGTATGTGACCGAGACGATCCAGGGTCTCAACGACCTCGTCGCGTTTCAGGCGGTTGCCGGCCGGCGCCGCGAGCTTTATGGAGCTGGTGCGTGATTATCAGAAGATCCGTCTCGAACTGCTCGGCGATTTGTCGGCTCAGACCGCCCGGCTCGAAACCGTAACCGGGCTCGGCGGGCTCGCGGTTGCGGTCGTCGGCGCGCGGCTCGCCGCCGAGCATCATCTCGCCCCGACGATGCTGCCGCTGCTGATCCTGCTGTCTTTGTCGTCGTTTCTGCCGATCTCGGAGATCGCCCAGGTCAGCCGCCAGCTGGCCGACACGATCGCATCGACGCGCCGGCTCTATGCCGTGCATCGCGAGCAACCCGCGGTCATCGATGGCCCGCTGCGCCCGCCCGAGCCCGACGGCGGCTCGGCGATCCGCTTCGAGGGAGCCAGCTTTACCTATCCGGGCGCGCGGCGCCCGGCGCTGACCGACATCCGGCTGAATGTGCCGGCGGGTGCAACATTGGCGCTAGTAGGGCCCTCGGGCGCCGGCAAGACCACGATCGCCAATTTGTTGCTGCGCTTTTGGGACCCGAGCGCTGGACGGATTTTGATCGACGGCGTCGATCTGCGCGAGTTTGAACTCGACCATCTGCGCCGCCGAGTCTCCTTGGTCTCGCAGGACACCTATCTGTTCAACGACACCTTGCGCGCGAATGTGGCGCTGGCCCGACCCGAGGCCGACGAGGCGGCGATCCACCGCGCGCTCGACCAGGCCGCCCTCGCCGAGTTTGTCGAGAGCCTGCCCGAGGGGCTCGAGACCCCGGTCGGCGAGCGCGGCGTCCAGCTTTCCGGCGGCCAGCGCCAGCGGGTGGCGATCGCCCGCGCCTTTCTAAAGAACGCGCCGACCCTGGTGCTCGACGAGGCGACCTCGCATCTCGACGCGGTGAGCGAGGCGCAGGTACGTGGCGCGCTCGACGTGTTGATGCGCGACCGCACGACGATCGTCATTGCCCATCGGCTCTCGACCGTGCGCAACGCCGATCTGCTGGCGGTGCTCGACCACGGACGGCTGGTCGAAACCGGCAGCCATGCCGAACTCCTCGCCCGCAACGGCCTCTACGCCCGCCTGATCCGCCGCCAGATCGAAGGCGCTCGTCAACCCCTCCGCGCGGTCGGGAATTAGACTAGGGGCGGCTATCGCCCTCCTTCCCCTTTTCCTTCGGCGCCGGCTTGCCGTCGCCATGGGCAGCCGGGGAGCCATGTACCGGCTGGGGATGCGGCGGCGGGGCCGGCGGGTGAGCAATGGCCGGGGCCGGGCGGGCAACTGCGGCGGCCGGCGGGTGAAAGGCCTGCGCCGACGGCGGCGCTGGGTGCGGCGGAGCGACAGGGCGGATAGGGACCGGGACTGGGCGGGCGACGGCAGGGGCCGGCGGGCGAAAGGCTTGCGCCGGCGCCGTCACCGGATGTGGCGGAGCGACGGGGTGGGCCTCATTTACTGCCGCCGTGTGAGGTTCCGGCGGGGCAGCCGGATGCAGGGGAGCCTCGCGACGAATGCTAGCCGCACCAGGAGGATGCACCGGTGCGGGGTTAACCGGCCGAGCTTCGGCAGCCGGCGGGACAGCGCGGGGGTGTGACGGTGGCAGTGCGGCCGTGTTCGGTGCGGTAAGCGGATGGGGAATGCCGTGTTCGGGTGCTCCCAGTGTGAGCGTCTTCGCGGCGCCCGAGGCTGCGGGAATATGAGGACCGCGCTCGGGCGGGTTGGCCACGCCTGGATGTGGCGGAATGGAGGCCATATTCGGTACCGTGCCCGGGCGGCCCGGCGTGGCGGCATGCTCCGGCTGTGTCCCCGGTGGGTGCGGCTGACCGGCCGGCGCAGTCGAAACCACCCCTGCCGGACGGGCGGGCGGCGCGAGACCAGGGCCGACCGGCACCGGTCGCTGATGCTGCGGCCCTTGCAATGCTACGGAGGCCGGCTGCGGCGCCGGCTTGACCTGAGGCGGATGGAGCACCACCGGCGCCTTCTCTAACGCCGCGGGCGACACATGCATCACCGCCGGCGCAACCGGATCGGCGTTGGCGAAGACGCGCTGCGGAACGACCGTAGCAAATCGCCGATTGGCGAAATTCGCGTCCGCGACCTGCGACGGAGGCGCTCCGTTCGATTGGACTACAATATTATTGATATTCTTGACGTTGGTAATGTTGACGTTGCGAATGTAGTACACGTTGTGGGTATAACTCGGCCAATAGGTTTCGCCGGGGGCGAGCGGAAACCAGCCGACAGCCGGTCCGCCACCCGCGGCAAGGCCAATTCCCGCGACGACGCCGACAAAGGCGACAAGGGCCGGCGCATAGACCGGCTGCGCCGCGTAGCTGCCGGGAACCCAGCCCCATCGGTCGTCCACATAGGCCCAGCGGCCATAATGAAATGGCGCGAAGCCCCAGGGTTGCTGGTCGACCCAGGTCCAGCCCCAGGGCTGGACCCAAATCCAACGGCCGTCGCGATAGGGCGCCCAATCCGCCGGCACCTGGCTTGGATACCAGACTTCGCCGTATTGCGGGTTACCCTGCCAGCCGCCGTAATGATCGAGATCCGCGTATCCGCTCATCTGCGGCGAAACGTAACGCGCCGCCGCCAACCCCTCAGCGTGATAGTCGTGCGCGGCGCACCATTCGACGAATGCATCGGGCGAGGCGTGCTCGATGCGGGCAACAACCGGGTTCACCCCGGTCAGCACCGCTGCGTCGCCACGGTTGACGCCAATATCGGCGCTACCGCCGACAAAACGCGCGCTGCCGGCGAACACCGCGACGCGCGCCGGCTGGTCCGCGGTCGCCGCGTCGATGTCGTAGGAACCGGGCTGCAGCAGCCACACCGCACCCTGCGGCAGGTCGACCTCAAAGCTCTGGCCGTTGTCGAGCTGACGCAGATGAAGGTTGATGCGCCCCTGCGGCAGGCTGAACTGGGACACCTGATCGTTCAGATTGGTGACGTCGAGTTCGGTCCCGCCCGCTATCCCGATCGTGGTCGGGCCGATCTGGATTTGCGCGCGGGCTTGTGGATCGGTTGAAAACGAGCCTCCGGTTGCGACCGGAAAGTTGACCCCGGCCGCGGACCATTGGGTGTCGCCGGCGGCGCGGAAAGCGAGGTTGCCCGAGCTGATCTGGCCAACGCGGGAAGGCGGCTCCGGCGCCTGCGCCAGCGCCGGCGGGACCGCGGCAAGGATCAACAGGACAAGGTTGAACAGAAGGCGCATAATGACACCCGTACGAGGCTTCCTTCATTGCCTGAACGGTTTGATTACGGCGGAGTTGTGGCGTCCATGTCGGGACTGCGGCATAAACCTCACCGCCACGGGTGGGACGGCTGGCTCCGGCAGCAGAGTGGGTGAAATCGAGTACCCGGTGGTCCGGGCCTAGCCCTTCAAGTGTTCCTGCAGTCGTGGCATCAGCTCGACGAAATTGCAGGGACGGAAACGATTGTCGAGCTGGTGCACGAGGATGCCTTCCCAGGCGTCGCGGCAGGCGCCGGGCGAGCCGGGCAGCGCAAACAGATAGGTGCCGCCCGCGACCCCGGCCGTCGCCCGGCTCTGGATCGTCGAAGTCCCGATTTTCTCAAAGCTGAGCCAGCGAAACAGCTCACCAAAGCCGGCGATTTCCTTCTCATAGACGCTGTGAAAGGCCTCGGGCGTCACGTCGCGCCCGGTGACGCCGGTGCCGCCGGTAGAGATCACGACGTCGATCTGCGGGTCGGCGATCCAGGCTTCGAGCTGTGCCACGATCTCGGCCTGCTCGTCGCGCACGATGCGTCGCGCGGCGATCCGGTGCCCGGCGGTGGTCGCGAGATCGGCGAGCGTGTCGCCGGAACGGTCCTGGGCCGCATCGCGGGTGTCGGAAACCGTCAGCAGCGCGACGTGGACAGGCAGAAAGGGACGGGTTTCATCGAGCCGGCCGGGCATGGCGATCGCTCCCTCTGTCGATGCCGTCAGGATATCCCCGCCAGGGTGGCGCGGCTAGCCGGGAGCGGGCTCGGCGCGCAGCAGCTCGTCGAGGCGGGCGCGCAAGGCCAGCAGGTCGCGCCACGCCTCGCGCTTGCGCTCTGGGGCGCGAAGCAGGAAGGACGGGTGAAACATCGGCAAGGTCGGCACCGGTTGGTCGAGGCCGGGAACGGCGAGGTCGAACCAGCGCCCGCGCAACCGGGTGATGCCGGGGCCGGGCGGCAGCAATGCACGGGCAGCTGTGCCGCCGGCCAAGACCAGCACCTTAGGCCGGACCAACGCCACATGCCGCAAAACAAACGGCACACAGGCGGCGATCTCGTCCGTGGTCGGCGTGCGGTTGCCGGGCGGGCGCCAATAGATGACATTGGTGATCAGCACGTCTTCGCGATTGAGGCCGATCGCCGCCAGCATGCGGTCGAGAAGCTGGCCGGCGCGCCCGACAAAGGGGCGCCCGATCCGGTCCTCATCGGCCCCCGGCGCCTCGCCGATGATCATGACCGGTGCGGCCGGGTTGCCGTCGGCGATGACCGTATTCGTCGCGGTCCGCTTCAATGCGCAGCCGTCGAACTCGGTGATCGCGGCTTCGAGTGCGGCAAGCGTACCGGCGCGCGCCGCCAAAAGCCGCGCCGATTGCGCCGCTTCACCCAGTGAGTCGGCAAAGGCGGCGGGCGGCGACGCCGCGACCGCGCGCACCGACTGCGGCGGCGCCGCTCCGGGCTCGGTCGGCCGAATAGTGGAAGCGCGCAGCGGCGCGCGCGGCGCCAGCCGGTTCACCGGTTCATCGCCGATCGTCTCGTCCACCCCCATCTCGACGTACCAGCGCAGCAGCGCCAATGCAGTCTCGGCGCCGCCCGGTTTCGACTTGTCGTTCATCGCCGCAGACTAGCACCGGCAGCGCGGGGCGCAGCGCCGTTTTGACTGCGCGCCTTGACCTCGGCCCGCCGATCGCCTAAATGGGCGCCCTTGCCGGCGCGCGAGAATGCGAGCGCTGGCCTTTTCGGCCATGGCGATGAAAACCTTTTCAGCAAAACCGTCCGATATCGAGAAAAAGTGGCTATTGGTGGACGCCGAGGGTCTGGTGCTGGGCCGCCTCGCCGCGATCCTCGCCACCCGCCTGCGCGGCAAGCACAAGCCGTCCTACACGCCGCATATGGATTGCGGCGACAACATCATCGTGGTCAACGCCGAAAAGGTCGAGCTGACCGGCAACAAGCGCAAAGACGACATTTTCTACTGGCACACCGGTTATCCGGGCGGCATCAAGGGGCGCAGCAAGGGCGCCATCCTCGACGGCAAGCATCCCGAACGGGTGGTCGAAAAGGCGGTCGAGCGCATGGTCCCGCGCGGACCGCTCGGGCGCCGGATCATGAAGAATTTGCGGGTCTTTGCCGGACCTGAACATCCGCATGCGGCGCAGCAGCCGACGCCGCTCGATGTCGGTGCGATGAACCGCAAGAATGCGAGGGCGTGAGGACGATGGCCGACGACGATCAACCAACCAATCCCCCGGTAGCCCCGCCAGCTGGCCAGCCCAGCGGACAAAGGGGGGCCGGCCAGACCTTTCAGGGCTTGGCGAGCCTGCGCCAGGCGATGCAAGCGGTGCGGACCGTTCCTCCTGCGGCAGCGGTTCCGACCGCGGTGGCGCCGGTCGATGTGCAGCCGCGTATCGATGCGCTCGGCCGCTCCTACGCCACCGGCAAGCGCAAAAACGCGGTAGCCCGGGTGTGGATCAAGCCCGGGAACGGGGCGATCAAGGTCAATAATCGGGAGAGCCCCATCTATTTCGCGCGCCCGGTGCTGCGCATGATCATCAATCAGCCGTTCGTCGCCACCAACCGGTTTGGTCAATTCGACGTCATCTGCACGGTCAAGGGCGGCGGGCTCTCCGGTCAAGCCGGCGCGGTGCGCCACGGCATCAGCAAGGCCTTGACCTATTACGAGCCAGGCTTGCATCCACTCCTCAAGAGCCAAGGGTTCTTGACCCGCGACAGCCGCGTCGTCGAACGTAAGAAATACGGCAAAGCCAAGGCTCGCCGAAGCTTCCAGTTCTCCAAGCGCTGATCGGCCGGGACGCGGGCGACAGCCCTTCGCCGACTGTACCTATGGGACTCGACGGCGCCGTTGGATTCTGGAAGGCGCGGTAAGGCCGTGATGGCCGAGTTCCGCCGGCTCAGATCGCCGCGCACTGCCGGCGCATGAGGGAAATGCCGAAATAGAAGGCAGCAGCGATTGCCGCGGCGACCCCGGCGCGCTTATGTTCGCATTATCACGAAACCGGTCAAGGGTACGAGAATGGCGAGCGAGTCGATCGCCGCCCCGCGGATCATCAAGGGCGGCGAGGTTCAAGCCTTGGGGCTGGTTTCGGCGGCCCACTTCGTCTCTCATTTTCAGTCGCTGGTGCTGCCGCCGCTGTTTCCGCTGCTGCGGGCGCGTTGGGGTGTGAGTTTTATCGAACTGGGCTTGGCGCTGACCGTTTACGCCATCGCGTCGGTCGCGGCGCAATTGCCGATGGGCTATCTCGCCGACCGTTTCGGCTCGCGCAAGCTGCTGATCGGGGCCCTGTGCCTCGGCGGCTTGGCGCTCGCCTCGGTCGGCGTCGTCGACCGCTATGCCTGGCTCCTGGTCGCGGCCGGAGTAGCGGGCATCGCCAACGCCGTCTACCATCCGGCCGATTATACGATCCTGTCGGCGAGGATCACGCCAGCGCGTATCGGCCGCGCCTTTTCCATCCACACTTTCTCCGGCATGCTCGGCAACGCGGTGGCGCCGCTGACGATGCTGGTGCTGGCGCCGACGGTGGGTTTGCGGGGAGCGCTGATCATCGCCGGGTTGGTCGGCCCGTTGGTAGCCATCCCGCTGCTCTGTACGCCCACGGTCGAAGGGGATGCGCTCGCGAAAAGGGCGGAAGGCTCACGCCGGGCGGCATCGAAACCCGGCCGAACCGGCACCGTCTTTACCCGAGCGATCTTGGGCCTGATGGTCTTTTTCGCCCTGCTCAGCCTATCGAGCAGCGGCATCACGAATTTTTCGGTCCCGGCGTTGATGGGCGCATTTCACCTCCCGTTCGCGGCAGCTAATCTGGCATTGACCGCTTATCTGACAGCGAGCGCGTTCGGCGTGCTGGGCGGCGGGTTCGTCGCCGACATGACGCGCCGCCACGGCGAAGTCGCCGCCATCGGCTTCGGGGTGAACGCGGCACTGGTCTTGCTGATCGGCACGATCGGCCTCGGTTCGACCTTGCTGGTATTGGTCATGGGTCTGGCGGGATTTCTGTCGGGCATGATCATGCCGTCGCGAGACATGCTGGTGCGCGCGGCGGCGCCGGCCGGCGCCATGGGTCGGGCCTTTGGCGTCGTCACGATCGGCCTCAGCGTCGGCGGTATGATCGGGCCGATGCTGTTCGGCTGGATCATGGACCGTGGGGCACCGCGCTGGATCTTCGGCGCCAGCGCCGTGTTCATGCTGTTGACCGTGACCGCGGCCTTGATCGGCGACCGGCGCTCTTCCGGCAGCCGGGCCGCCGTGGTTCGATCCACCGGTTCGGCGTGACTGTGCTCCGCCCCCGCGACTGCTGATGCGCGGCGAAATCCCGCTGTCGCAAGGTCTGAGCCAAATCCAGGGGGCGCCTCAGACGCCCCGGCCGAGCGAAAGCCTCGGCGACCTGCCCTTGGACCAGGAAGGCAAACGCGATCTCGTCCGTACAATCCTCGCGATTCTGTTTGTCACCGGGCTGATCGCGGCCTCGGTTTGGATAGTTTGGCCGTTTCTGCCCGCGACAATCTGGGCGACGACCCTGGTGGTCGCAACTTGGCCGCTGATGCTGCGCGTGCAGCGGCAGCTGTGGCATCGCCGCTGGCTCGCCGTGGTAGTCATGACCACAGCCTTGCTGCTGGTTTTTGTCGCGCCATTCTGGCTCGCGATCGCCACGATCTCGCAAAACTTCGAGCGAATCGTCAGCTGGGTGAACGCCATCACCTCATTCAAACTGCCGTCCCCGCCCTTATGGCTCGAGGATATTCCTCTGTTCGGCGAACAACTGATTTCGCTGTGGCATCGGTTAGAGGCGAGCGGCATCACTGACTTGATGGCCAAAGCCGCTCCTTATGCCGGCAGTGCGGCTGGCTGGTTCGTCGGCGCATTGGGCGGGTTCGGCATTGTCGTCGTGCAGTTTGTCCTGACCGTCGTCATCGCCGCGGTCATGTATGCCGGGGGCGAGCGGGCGGCGGGCATCGTCCAGTTGTTCGGCCATCGGCTCGCGGGCGAGCGGGGCCGGCAATCGGTATTGCTGGCAGGTCAGGCGATCCGCGGAGTGGCGCTGGGCGTGGTCGTGACTGCATTGCTGCAATCAGTGCTGGGCGGTATCGGCCTGGCGATTGCCGGGGTACCGTTCGCAACCGTGCTTACTGCGGTCATGTTCATGATGTGCATCGCCCAGCTCGGGCCTGGGCTGGTGCTGATCCCGGCGGTCGTGTGGCAGTATTGGACCGGCGGGCCCGGCTGGGGGACGTTCCTGCTGGTATGGTCGCTTATCGTCGTCAGCCTCGACAACATTGTGCGCCCGATGCTGATCCGGAAAGGTGCGCACCTGCCGATGATCTTGCTGTTGGCCGGGGTGATCGGCGGCTTGATCGCCTTTGGCCTGGTCGGCATCTTCCTCGGCCCGGTCGTGTTAGCGGTCGCTTACACCCTGCTGCAGGCGTGGATGGAAGAGGACCCGATTGCGCATCTCGACGACGAGCCCGGCTGACCCGATCGCGGGCCCATCGCCGGCTCGGAGCGAGCGGTCGCTTAAGCGACTTTGGCGGGGTATTCAACCGGCCGCCGCGCGAGCACCAGCTTTTGTGCCGAGCGGCCAAAGAAATGATAGCCCGATCCCCCTTCGGCCAAGAGGTCGAGGAACGCATCGGCGTCGGTAATCTTGACACAGCCCAAAACATCGGCGCCGCGGGCGAGAAAGGCGTCCGGCAGCATCCCGACCGTTGGCCCGACGATCGTGACCCGGGTCTCGGGCCGGACCAGCGCCAGCAGATCTTCGAGCGTATTGTTGACCAGGGTCGCGCCGGTGATCAGTACGACATCGGCCTCGGGCACGATCTCCGCGGCCTGCTCGGCCGGCCGGAAGAACGGCAGCTCATCGGCTTTTAAGGTGGCCGAGTCCTGCTCCAGTACGAGAAAGGCCTGTCCCCGCCGCTTCAGCTCCTTGAGGAACGGGACGAAAGCCCCGACCACCACGACCTTGTCGCTCTTGCGGATTTCGGTCGCGTCAAAGGCATCGACCCCGGGGCGCAACTCGACATCGGGGTGGGGGCGGCGTTGCCAGCAGCGATCGGCCAGCGCGTTGACCGTGGCTATCCCGACGGCGCGACGAATGCCGTGGCCGGATAGGGCCTCGCGCGCCAGGTCGGCGGCAAGTCGGCCGGCAAGCTTGCCGGGAAACGGCATCGCCATCGCCGAGCTCGGACAGCACACCGCCTCGGGGATCGTCTTGATCGGCGTGGCACAGCTGCCGCCGCTGCCGTTCATGAGCTTGACCCCGGTGAAAAACAACCCGACGACCACCCGCTCGACGGCGATCTCGTCGAGTTCGGGGCCGAGAATGGCGCCGATCGCCGCGATAGTTTCGCCGAGGATAGTTCTGCTATCGCTGTGCATCGACAGGTCCGGTTTTCATGCTGGCATCGCCATATCCGATAAGATAGATCGATCGCTCACTGCGGCAAAGGATCTCGGCAGCGAGCGGAGCGGCCCCGACCATATCAGGAAACGCCGCTGCCACCACCAATAGCCGAATTTATTGACAGGAGAGTTTGATGAAGCTCAGCGCCCGCAATCAGCTCAAGGGCAAGATCGTCGGGGAGACCAAGGGTCAGACAACCGCGCATGTCCGCATCGATATCGGGGCCGGGGTTATCGTCACCTCGTCGATCACCAACGAGGCGGTCGACGATCTCGGCCTCAAAATTGGCGACGACGCGTTTGCGGTGATCAAGGCCTCGGATGTGATGGTCGCCAAGTGAGGCGACGCAGCCTCCTCGGCCTTGGCGCCCTCACCGCGCTGACTTGGCCGTCGTGGCGCGCTGCGGCAAAACCCTTCACCGACTCGGCCGGTCGCCAGGTCGACATCCCAGGTTCGGTGCGCCGGGTCTTTCCGGCCGGGCCGCCGGCTTCGGTTACTCTGTTTACGGTCGCACCCGAGAAGATGCTGGGCTGGACCCGGGCGCCGAGCGAGGCGGCACGACCCTTCATCCCCAAGCGCTACGCCGAGTTGCCCGAACTCGGCCGGCTCACCGGTCGCGGCAACACGGTCAATTTCGAAAATGTCGTCAAGCTCGCGCCTGATCTGGTGCTCGATGTCGGCAATACGACCGAAACCTATGTTTCGCTGGCCAATCGGGTGCAGGCTCAGACACATATTCCGGATGTGCTGATCGCGGGCCACCTTGCACAGACGCCGCAGACGTTGCGAATTCTCGGCGGGTTGCTCGAGGTTCAGCAACGCGCCGAGACGCTCGCCGTCTATGCCGAGGCGGTGCTGAGCCGGGTGCAAAAGGAGATCGCAAAAATTCCGCCGGCTGAGCGGCCTACCCTCTATATCGCCCGCGGTCCCCATGGCTTGGAAAGCGCCGTCGCCGGCTCGATCGGCAGCGAGGTCGTCGATCTGGTCGGCGGGCGCAATGTTGTCGGCAAAGACGCCGGGCCGCACACGATCGTCGATGTTTCTCCGGAGCAGGTCCTGGCGTGGCAACCGGAGGTGGTCCTGACCATCGACTGGCGCTTTCACGCCGCAATCCGCACCGACCCGGTGTGGCGTCAGCTCAAGGCGGTGCAGGCCGGGCATATCCATTTCGTCCCCGACCTGCCGTTTTCGTGGCTCGACGATCCGCCGGCGCCCAATCGGCTGATCGGCCTCTTATGGCTCGGCAAGCTGCTCTATCCTACGGCTTTTCCACAGGACATCCGTGCCGAGGCGCGCCGCTTTTATGCGCTCTTCTATCAGCAGGAACCGAGCGACGCGCAGCTCGACGGCCTTTTTGCCGAACCCTCGGCGTGAGGTTCGGGCAGCTTCCCGCTATCATGCGGTCGCCGTTGCGGCGGTTTTAGGCCTGCTGGCGCTGGTCGCGATCGCGATCTCGGTCGGACCCTATCCGGTGGCGCCCGGCGACCTCGTGAGATTACTGATCGCCAAGGCCGGGGGCCACGCCCGGCCGCTGCCGGCGGCCGCCGAAACCGTCATTCTACAAATTCGCCTGCCGCAGGTGTTGGCGGCGTTGGCGGTCGGCGCAGCGCTCGCCGCCTCGGGTGCGGCATACCAATCACTGTTCCGCAACCCGCTGGTCTCGCCGGACATTCTCGGCGTCTCGTCGGGCGCCGCGTTCGGGGCGGTGATCGGGATCTTCCTATCCTTGCCGGTGGTGGCGATCGAAGCCGCCTCGTTTGTCGGCGGGTTGGCGGCAGTGCTGATCGTCTACGCCAATGCGGCGGCAATCCGCGGGCGTGACGCGGTGCTGGCGCTGGTGCTTGCCGGCGTCGTCATCGGCGCGTTGTTTGGCGCCGGCGTCGGATTGCTGAAATATCTCGCCGACCCCTACAACCAGCTGCCCGCGATCACCTTCTGGCTGCTGGGCAGCCTGGCGGCGACCAATCCGGGCGATCTGACGCCGCTGCTGCCGGCGGTAGCGATCGGGTTGGCGCCGCTCGGCCTGCTGCGTTGGCGCATCGATGTGATGACATTGGGCGAAGAGGAGGCGACGGCTCTCGGCCTCGACACCCGCGTGTTGCGGATCGTCGTAATCGCGGCGGCGACGTTGATGACCTCGGCCGCTGTTGCGGCGAGCGGCATCATCGGCTGGGTCGGGCTGGTCGTGCCGCATCTGGCGCGGCTTGTCGTCGGCCCTTCCTTTACCCGGCTGCTGCCGGTCAGCGTCCTGTTCGGCGCCGCTTATCTGCTGGCCGTCGATACGCTGGCGCGCAGCTTGGGCACTGTGGAACTGCCGCTCGGCGTGTTGACCGCGGCGCTGGGCACGCCGGTGTTTCTGTGGGTCCTCGCCTTCAGCCGGCGTCCGGCATGGTGACGAGCGCGCCACGCCTGTTGGTCGAGGACCTGAGTTACGGTTATCGCGGGCATATCGTCGGGCATCATGTCAGTTTTGCGGTCGGCGCGGGCGAGGTGTTGTGCGTGCTCGGGCGCAACGGCGAAGGCAAGTCGACCTTGTTCAAGACCGTCCTCGGTCTGGTGCCCCCGCTCGCCGGCACGGTTCGCGTCGATGGCCAAGCAATCTCGGGCTGGAACGCCCGCCGCCAGGCGCTAAGCTTCGGCTATGTCCCGCAGAGCGGCGCTGGCGGCTTTCCGTTTACCGTGCGCGAGATCGTGCTGATGGGGCGCACCGCACATCACGGGCCGTTCTCGGCGCCGTCGAGCGCCGATCGCGACGCCGCCGACGAGGCGATTGCTACGCTCGGGATCGACCACCTTGCCGAGCGCGAGTGGCTGCGGGTCAGCGGGGGCGAACGGCAGCTCGCGCTGGTCGCCCGCGCCTTGGCTCAGGAGCCGCAAATCCTGGTCCTCGACGAACCAACCGCGAGCCTCGATTTCGGCAACCAGCTGCGGGTTCTCGATGCGGTGCGCCGCCTCGCCCGCAACCGCGCACTGTCGGTGTTGTTGTCCACCCATCACCCCGAGCAAGCTTTCAGTTGCGCCGATAGGGTCGCGGTCCTGGCCGGCGGCGAATTGCTGCGGCTCGGCAGTCCGAGCGAGACCATCACCGCCGAGACGCTGCGCGCGTGCTACTCCGTCGATGTCGCAGTGCTGCCGGTTGCCGATGGCCGCTACCGCGTCTGCGTGCCGCGCTCCTATCTCGCCTGACGAGAAACCTTAAATCTTTGGGCCCCGCGTCACCGTTCTGTGATGTGCGGGCATTACTCCGCTGCCTATAATGCCGGGCGTTCCAATCCCGGGAGATAATGATGAGAGCAAACCTGGGCTGCCGTGCCGCAGCCCTGCTGACCATGATGATATCGACGTACAGGTCTCCAGCGATTGGGCCGGCATCGCGACCGCGCTCGCCAACGACCAGGCCGACATTGCCTGGATGGGTCCTTGGGGCTATGTGCTCGCCAACCACGCCGGCGGCGCACAGGCAATCGCGATGGTGAAATACGACGGCAAGCCAATTTATCACGCGATTATCGTTAGCAAGCCGAGCCTCGACATCAAGCATTGGCCGCAAAACGCCAAAGGCATGGGCATCTCGCTTGCCGATGTGGGATCGACCTCTGGCTGGCTGATCCCAACCTATTGGTTCAAGTCACAAGGAATTGACCCAAAGACTTTCTTCAAGTACCGGGACGGCTCCACTCACCCAGCGAATGAGTTGGCAGTGGTCAATGGTCAAGTCGATCTCGCGACCGATTACGACCGCAACCGCAACAGCATGATCGAGAAGGGCCGTATTCCGGGACCCAGCCCTCGTCGCCAAGCTGCAGCAGCTGGTGCTCGCCATCAGTCCCGACCAGGCAAAGTTGTTCATGCCCGCCCACTACACTGGGTGGGTCCCGGCAAACAATGGCGATTACAAGATGATCGAGCATGCCGGCTTGGCGGTCGGCGCGCTGAAAGCCGCCAACTGATCGGCGTCCCCCGGGTCGTCCGCATCGTTGAGGACGGCCGGCCCCGCTACGTCGAGCCGGCACGGAGCTGGCTCGCCGGCGGGCGGCTGCGCTTTGCAGCTGCACTTCTGGTGTTTGCGGCGTTTTACGCGGTCTGCCTGCATTATGCCGAGATCGACCTCGGGCGGTTGTGGATCGGCCTGCCAAAGCTCGTTCACTGGACTGCGCACGCATGGCCGCCGGATCTGAGCGAACTTGATCTCCTGCTGTTCCGGGCAGCGCAGACGGTGGCAATGGCGACAATCGGCACCAGCCTCGCTGTTGTTATCGCGGCCCCGCTTTGCCTGCTGGCGGCGCGCAACGTGATGGCGGCGGGCTTGGTGTATTATCCGGCGCGTTGGCTGCTGAACCTCTTGAGGGGCGTCGATAGCTTTGTCTTCGCCCTGCTCTTCGTCGCGGCAGTGGGGCTAGGTCCGTTCGCTGGTGTCCTCGGCATCGGCCTCCATTCGGCGGGCAGCGTCTCCAAACTCTGGTCCGAGGCGATCGAGACGATCGAGCCCGGCCCGCTCGAAGCCGTCGCGATGACCGGCGCCGGGCGCCTCAAGGTGGTGTTTCACGCCCTGTTGCCCGACGTGCTGCCGGCGCTGCTATCTACCAGCCTTTACATCTGGGAATTCAACATTCGGTCCTCGACCGTGCTCGGGCTGGTGGGTGCCGGAGGTATCGGGCAAGACCTGAAGAACGCTGTCGATCTGCTCGATTTCCCCACCGTCGCGACGATCATCATGATCATCCTGGCCATGGTGACGGCGATCGATCAAGTCAGCGGCTGGTTGCGCTGGAGGCTGGTCTGACCGCTCCGACGATCCGGGTCGAAGGGCTCGGAAAGCGCTATGACGGCAAGCCGGTGCTCAGCGAGATCGGCTTTACCGTGACGGCCGGCGAGGTGGTCGCGATCCTCGGGCCGAGCGGGGCAGGCAAGACGACATTGTTCCGCTGCCTCGCTCGGCTGGTCGAAGCCGAGCAAGGCGAGATCTACCTCCTCGGGCATTCGATCAGGGGAATGCGCTCGAGCGAGCTGCGGCGCGCCCGCCGCGATATCGGCCTGGTGTTCCAGCAGCACAACCTGATCCGCCGCCGCTCGGCACTCGACAATGTGCTGGCCGGCCGGCTCGGTCACGTCCCACTGTGGCGAGTGGTGGCCAGGCGCTTCGGGCAGACCGACCGGGAGCGGGCGTTCGCGGCGCTGGACCGGGTGGATCTGCTCGAATTCGCCGAACGTCGTGCCGACCGGCTGTCCGGCGGCCAGCAGCAGCGCGTCGCGATTGCCCGGGTGCTCGCCCAGGAGAGCCTGGTGATCCTGGCAGACGAACCGGTCGCTAGCCTCGATCCAGCCTCGGCTGTGTCAGTTCTCTCGTTGTTGCGCGACATCGCACATGAACGCGGCATCACCGTGCTGTGCAGCCTGCATCAGGTGGGTTTGGTCCCGGACTTCGCCGATCGGGTCCTCGGTCTGCATGCCGGGCGGCTGGTCGCCGATCGAGCAGTTGAGAACTTCCGAATAGCGTCTGACCACGAGATTTATGCTCGGCCGGAGAGCGAACGGTAGCCGCGCCCCCACGGAACCCGGCCCCCTGTCGGTTACTCTGCGGCGAGCCGCCGCGGCTCCTCGGCGTCGAGCTCGGCGAGGATCTTTGGCGGCGACATCGGCAGATCGCGCAGCCGTGCTCCGATCGCGGCATGGATCGCGTTGGCGACCGCGGCCATCGGCGGCACGATCGGCACCTCGCCGACACCGCGAACGCCGAATGGATGGCGCGGGTTCGGCACCTCGACGAGGATCGGGTCGATCATCGGCATGTCGGAGGCAACCGGACAGCGGTAGTCGAGAAACCCGGGATTCTCCAGACGGCCCTGCTTATCGTAGATGTATTCCTCGTTGAGCGCCCAACCGATGCCCTGGGTCACGCCGCCCTGATCTGGCCTTCGACATAGGAGGGATGGATCGCCCGGCCAACATCCTGCGCCGCGGTGTAGCGCAACACGGTGACATGGCCGGTCTCGGGATCGACTTCGACATCGCAGACATGCGTCGCAAAGGCAGGCCCGGCGCCTTGCGCGTTGACCGACACCTCGGCGCCGATCGGCCCGCCGGTGCGCGCCGCCTTGATCGCGATCTCGGCCAAGGGCAGCGGATCGAAGCTGCCGGCATTGGCGCCGGCCGGCACCGCGCAGCCATCCCGCCAATCGACTGCGTCGGGGCTGATGTCCCAGATCATCGCGGCGCGGCGCTTCAGCTGGTCGATGACCTTTTCGGCGGCCTGCACGGTGGCCATGCCTGTGGCAAAGGTCACGCGGCTGCCGCCGGTCACATGGGTTAAAGCCAATCGAGGCGGTGTCGGCGACGATCGGCTTTACCCGTTCGATCGGAAGGCCAAGAGTTTCAGCCGCCATCATCGCCATCGAGGCGCGCGAGCCGCCGATATCCGGGCTGCCGGTTGCGACGCTGACCGAGCCGTCCTCGTTGACGTGCACCTGCGCGCTCAATTCGCCGCCGACATTGAACCTGAAGCCGCAGGCGATGCCGCGGCCCTGGTTGGGGCCCAGCGGGATCTGATAGTTCGGGTGGTTCTTGACCGCCGTCAGCGTGTCGAGATAGCCGATATTGGTCCAGGTCGGGCCGTGCACCGCCTTGGTGCCCTCTGTCGCGGCGTTCTTCTCGCGCAGAACGAGCGGATCTATGCGCAACTCGCGGGCCAGCTCGTCGATGCAGCTTTCGACCCCGAAGGAAGAGATCGGCGCGCCCGGTGCGCGATAGGCCGCGACCTTGGGCCGGTTCGACACGACGTCGTAGCCGGTGATCTGCACGTTTGGCAGGTCGTACATCGCAAAGCCGCACATGCAACCTGGCTGCACCGGCGAGCCGGGGAACGCTCCGGCCTGGTATTTGAGCACCATCTCGGCGGCAACGATGGTTCCGTCACGCTTGGCCCCGAGCTTGACCTCGATGACTCCGCCCGAGGTCGGACCCGTGGCGCGAAACACCTCCTCGCGGGTCATCACGATCTTGACCGAGCGCCCGGTCTTGCGCGACAGCGCCAGAGCCACCGGTTCGAGATAGATCAGCGTTTTGCCGCCGAACCCGCCGCCGATCTCGGCCGGGGTGACGCGGATATTGGCAATGTCGATGCCGGCCAGTTTCGCGCAATAGGCGCGAATCATGAACTGGCCTTGACTGCTGGCCCAAATCTGCACCTGGCCGTCGGATGCGGCCGAGACGACGCAGGCATGCGGCTCGATATACGCCTGATGCACGGGCTTGGTCGTATACCGCCGCTCGACGATGACGTTCGCCTCGCGGAAGCCGGCCGCGGTGTGGCCCTTCGAAAAGGCTATCTGCTTGGCGATGTTCGAGGGCTTTTCCGGCTTCGGGTCAACGCCCTGGGTAAAGAGGTCGTCGTGCAACAGCGGTGCGTCCGGCGACAGCGCCGCCTCGACGTCGATGACGTGCGGCAGCACCTCATACTCGACTTCGATCAACTCCACCGCCTCGGCGGCGATAATCGGCGACAGCGCGGCCACCGCGGCCACCGCATGACCTTCGTAAAGCGCCTTGTCCCGTGCCATGACATTGCGCGACAGGTCGCGGAAATTCATCGGGCCTTCGCCGACAAAGGCCTCCTCCGGGAGGATTTCCGGGAAATCGGCGGCGGTCACCACGGCCTTGACCCCCGGCAGCGCCAAGGCCTTGTCAGCGTTGATCCCGAGAATGCGGGCATGCGCATGAGGGCTGCGTTTGATCTTACCGTAAAGCATGCCGGGTACTGTCCGGTCGGCCCCGAAATTGGCACGGCCGGTGACCTTCTCGACCCCGTCGGGGCGAATCGGCCGGGTGCCGACAACCTTCAATTCCTTCTCGTTGGCAGCTGACGTCACAGGACCCTCCAATCGGCCGCGATCTGCGATGATCGGCGAGCTTACCATCGAAATATCAATTGGGATATAACGAAACCGCGGTGCCCTCCCGCGGGTCCGCGCCGCGTTCGGCCAACGCCTACCCGGCCAAATGCAAGAGCGCGAACAGCAGCGACATCAACACCACAATTGCCCCCGTGACGACGACCAGTAGGTCGGCAAACAAGCGGCGCATCGGCAATACTCTAGGCGAAGCTGTAACGTTCGGAATGATATTTCGACAGCGGCACCCGCATCTGCCCAAGCGCCCGTTCGATCGCGTCCATCATCACGTTCGGCCCGCAGATAAAATACTCATGGGAGGCGTAGGGGGGTGGGAGATGGCGCCTGAACAGCTCGGCGGTAATGAAGCCCTGTTCTCCGGTCCAGCCGGCCGGCGGATTCGCCAGCACGTGGACGACCGTCAGGTTGAGACGCGCTTTCAACGCCTTCAGTTCTTCCCGGAAGGTGATCGAGTCCCAGTCCCTGCTGCCGTAGAGCAGGGTCAGCGGCCGCCGGTCCCCGCGGTCCGCGAGCGTCCGGATCATGCTCATCATCGGGGTGACGCCGATCCCCCCCGCGATCAGCACATGCATGTCCGCCGGGTTGCCGATCGTGAAGGCACCGTAAGGTCCGTCGAGATAAACCCGCTGCCCTTCCGACACCTTGGGGATCGCACTCGTGAAGTCGCCCAGATTCCTGATCGTCATCTCAACCCGGCCGTCCGCCGCCTCGGCGCTGGACGAGAACGAAAACGGGTGTCCGGTGATCTTGAAGGGGCTCCCCCACAGGGTCAGCCAGCCGAACTGACCAGGGGTGAAGCGGAACCCCGGATGGCCGTCCGGCCGCATCACCAACGTCGAGGTGTCACCGCGCTCCCGGCGCACTTCCGCGACCCGGTATGGCCGGCGCAGCATGAACAGCGGCTTGACGGTACGGACGTAGAGCAGCAGCCCGATCCAGAAGATCGTCAACCCGATCCACAGCGCGCGCTTCCACGGGTCGACCAGGTAGACGCCCGATCCCACCATGTGCGCGATCCCGGCCGCGATGGCGACAACCGCGAGAATGATATGAGAAAGATGCCATGCCTCGTAGCCGATGTTCAGCCTCACCCGCCATAGCGCCGCCACCACCAGGGCGATCAGCGCAACGATCGACACGATTGCGAAACGCGCGCTCCACGGAGCCTGGAGCATGTTGAGCGGCGTGAGCATTTGCGGCCGGCCAGCCGTCAGGACGACCGCATGAACCACGATCAAGCCCACCGCGATCAGCGAGATCTGGCGATGGAAGTGATAGATGACATCCTCGCCCCAGGGCTTGGTCACGTAGCGGAAACGCGCCGTGAGGCCGATTTGCAAGCCCATCATCGCCAAGCCGGAGTAGCCGAGCGCGACCGCGAACTCGGTCCAGAAGTCGCGGGCGGGCGGCCAAGTCCCCGCCAGCAAAGCGAACAACGGGGCGAGAATGAACAGAAGGTAAACCGCGATCCAGATCGTACCGTGCACCGCATAGCCAAGGCGCATGAACCTTATCCTCCCCAATGCGCCCCACCGCCCGCGAAATGAGGAATTAGCGCGCAGTATATGCGAGGCATCTACGACCGACGCGACGATGATGATCGGCGGCCCGAACCGAAACGGGGGGCGCATGGAGGCGTCTCGAACGTCGCGGTTGCTGGTTTTCGCTGGCTACTCGATTTGCTGCTCGTCATAGTTGGGATAGACGGCGCGCCACGATGCTGACGAGGAGATCGTGTCGGATCCACTGATCGCATATTGCGGTCCCGCGGCGGTCCCGGACGATTTGTGGGTACGCTGGAATTTCGATCCGCTGCTGATCGCGGCGCTCGCGGCCTTGGCTTTGGCGGTCGGTCGCGGCCGTTCGTCGAACGCCAGTGCAGGGTGCGGCGCGATCGCGCTGATGGCCGTCGTCTTCGTCTCCCCGCTCTGCGCGCTGTCATCGGCGCTGTTCTCGGCGCGGGTATTCCATCATGTCATTCTAGTCGCCACCGTCGCGCCGCTGCTGGCGTTGGCGTTTCCGCTGCGACGTACAGGCTCGCCGCCGCTCTCGCTGCTCGTCGCCGCGCATGCGGTCATCCTTTGGCTCTGGCATGCGCCGGGCCCCTATGGTTGGGGTCTCGCCACCGTGCCGGCCTATTGGCTGATGCAAGGTTCGCTGCTGGGGAGCGGGTGGCTCATGTGGCGGGCGATCCTGGTGCCGCGGGCGCGGCCCGGCCCGGCGCTGGTCGCGCTGGTGGCGACGGTCGGGCAGATGGGTCTTCTCGGCGCACTAATTGTCTTCGCATCGCGGCCGCTTTACGCGGTGCATTTCGCGAGCACATTACCCTGGGGACTCTCTCCGCTCGCCGACCAGCAACTCGCCGGACTGCTGATGTGGGTGCCGGCAATGCTGCCTTATGTCGGCGTGGGCCTCTGGCTCGCCTGGTCGAGCCTGCGGCCTGCGGCGCCGGTCCACTGACCCTCCTCCTCAAATTCGTTCATCTCGCGGCGATCTCGATCTGGTCGGCCGGGCTGATTGTTCTGCCGTTCATGTTCCGGCAGCGCCAGGCGCTCGACCCGGGCTGGGAACTGGACCGGCTGCACCGGATGACGCGTTTCGTCTATGTCGAGATAGCCTCTCCCGCCGCCGTCGTCGCCATCGCCAGCGGCACCGCGCTGATCTTTCTCCAAGCCACGTTTCAGGAATGGTTCTCCACAAAGCTGGTCCTTGTCGGGGCGATGGCGATGCTGCATGTCGTCGCCGGCCTCGTGCTGGGGCGGCTCTTCCTGGTAGATGGCCGCTTTGGCCGGGTTTCCTGTGTCGCGCTGTCGAGCGCCTATATCGTGCTGATCACGGCAATCATCTGGATTGTGCTCGCCAAGCCGCACATCGATTCCAACCGGTTTGCCACGGATCTGTTCAGGCCCGGGGCGCTTGGTCAGTTCTTCGGCGCTACCAGAATACCCACGCCATGATCGAAGACGAGCTTGCCCCCGTGCCAGCCGGCGAAGGCCGTCATCACCGCCGCCAGGCCCGACAATGCGAGACCGTGCGGCAGGATCGATTGGGGATCGGTCAGCCGCAGGCCCCAGCTGGCCCCTGCAATCGCGACCAGCGTCATCGCCGCGACGGCGTGCGACCAGCTCGCCTCCAGGACGCGGATGCCGCGCACGAGCAGGAGCTCCGCCGTGCCGGCGGTGCTGGCCGCAACGCCGGTCCAGAAGGCGATGCCGGACGACCAGATGCCGACCCGTACCCAGAACGGGTCGCCCGACCACCAATAAAAGACATCGACGCCAAGAGTTGCGAGCACGAACGCGATCGGGAAATGCACCATCATCACGTGGATCGGATGACCGACCACGGCGACCGCCGATCCGACATCGAGCCGGAGCAGCTCCAGCAGAACCGGACTTTCGCGCGGGACCGCCGGATCGTCTTTCGTCGCCATGATCCTCGGCCTCCCCACCCTTCCCGCAGGATTCGTAACCTCTCGCGTCCGGTGGTTCAACTCGGATCGACCATGGCGCTGGCCGGCTGCGGAGGGCCGCTGTCGGCGCTCTCTGCCTCCGGGCCGTCGGCGGATGCGATCGCGACACTGTGGTGGGTGATGCTGGCGGGCTCGGCCGCTATATTCGCGCTTGTCCTCGGCCTCTTCGCGCTGGTGATCGGGCGGCCCGGCTGGGGTTCGAGCGTATCGGGCGCACGCTGGATCGTGCTCGGTGGCCTCGTCCTGCCGGGCGTAGTGCTAACGCCGCTCGTTGCCTATGCGCTGATCACCGGCGAGCAGCTTCTGCCGTTGCCGGGGACCGCCCGGCAGCGAATCGAAGCCGAGGGCCTGCAATGGAGCTGGACGTTCCGCTATCCCGACGAAGGGGTGCAGACCGTGAATGTCCTGCACCTGCCCGCGGGCATCCCTGTCGACATAATCGTCAGCAGCCCCGACGTCATCCATTCGTTCTGGATTCCGCGCTTTGCCGGCAAGATCGACGCGGTGCCGGGGCATGTGAACGTCCTGCGCATCCAGGCGGATGAACCGGGCCGTTACGAAGGACAGTGCTCCGAATTCTGCGGCATCGGCCACGCCCTGATGCGGTTCGCCGTGATCGTCCATCCGGCAAAGGACTTTTCCGCGGCACTCGCCCAGGCGGCCGCGTCGTCGCCCGCGTCGTCGAAAGCGAAAGAATGAGCGCATCCATCGATCGGGCGCCGCAGGGAAACCCGGCGCTGCGGCTGCACCGGCAACTCGCTGCGATCTGGGGGACCGGGCCAGGACTGCAGCGCCTTGCCGCGGTCAACCACTCCGTCATCGGCCTGCGTTTCATGGCCACGGCGTTCGTCTTCTTCGCGATCGGCGGCATTCTCGGCATGTTGACCCGTGTCCAGCTTGCAACGCCCATGGCGGCCTTTATGACGCCAGAGACCTACAACCAGGTCTTCACGGTGCACGGGTCGGTGATGCTGTTTCTGTTCGCCATCCCCCTTGTGGAGGGCGTGGCGGCCTATCTGACACCAAAGATTCTCGGCACGCGCGACCTCGCGTTCCCGCGGCTGACGGCCTATGGCTACTGGTGCTACCTGTTCGGCGGTACGATCCTGACCGGCGCGCTGCTCGCCGGCGTGGCGCCGGATACCGGCTGGTTCATGTACACGCCTCTCAGTTCTAACGTCTACACGCCGGGCATAAACGCGGATGTCTGGCTGCTTGGCGTGACTTTCGTCGAGATCTCGGCGCTGACGCTGGCGGTGGAAATCATCGTCTCGATTCTGAAAATTCGCGCGCCGGGCATGTCGCTCGACCGGATGCCGATTTTCGGCTGGTACATGCTGATCACCGCGCTGATGATGGTAGCGGCGTTCCCGCCGCTGATCCTCGGTTCGATTTTGCTCGAGGTCGAGCGGGCCTTCCATCTGCCATTTTTTGACCCGACACGAGGCGGCGATCCGCTGTTGTGGCAGCACCTGTTCTGGCTGTTCGGCCACCCGGACGTCTACATCATCTTCCTGCCGATGGCCGGCGTACTATCCACCATCATCCCGGTTCTTGCCGGCGAACCGCTCGTCGGCTACCGGGCAATCGTCGTCGCGATCATCGCGCTCGCCTTCGTGAGTTTCGGCATCTGGGTGCACCACATGTTCACTGTGGGCATTCCGCACCTCGCGCTCGCCTTCTTCTCCGCGAGCTCGGCGATCGTCGCGGTACCGACGGCCGTCCAGGTCTTCGGCTGGCTGGCCACGCTGGCGCAGGGCAGGCCGGCCTGGAACGTGCCGATGCTGTACGTGTTCGGCTTTTTCTTCATCTTCGCGATCGGCGGGTTGACCGGTGTGATGCTGGCCATGGTGCCGTTCGACTGGCAGGCGCATGACACCTACTTCGTCGTCGCCCACATGCACTACGTCGTTGCCGGCGCGCTCGCCTTTCCGATGCTGGCGGCGCTCTATTACTGGCTGCCGCTGCTGAGCGGACGCATGGCGACGCACCAGCTATCGATACCCGCCTTCTGGCTGGTCTTCGTCGGCTTCAATCTGACCTTCTTCATGATGCACCTGAGCGGACTGCGCGGCATGCCGCGGCGAATCTACACCTATTCGGGGGATGAAGGCTGGAACTGGCTCAACCTGCTATCCTCGGTGGGCGGGTTCATCATGACCATCGGCTTCGCGCTGGTGGCGATCGATCTTCTCACGCAACTTCGCTACGGGCGTCGCGCGCGCCGCGACCCCTGGAAAGCGGAGTCGCTGGAATGGGCCATGCCGATTCCCCCAGCACCGTATAATTTCGCCTCGATAGCGCATGTCAGGGCCGGACCCGACCGTACCGCTCCCGAGGGACTCGCGCCATCTTTGGCGAGAGGTGACGGATATCTCGGGTTCGTGCGCAACGGGTGGCAGGAGACGCTGGGCGTGCATATGACGTCCGGGGCTCCGGAGCAGCTCATCGTGCTCTCGCGCTCGTCCTACCTGCCACTCTACACGGCGCTCGCCACCGCGGTGGCGGTGTTGGCGATGCTTTTCCGGTTCTATTTTTTAGCTATGGCCGCGGCGTTGGTGGTAGCCGGGCTTTTCTTACTGGCAGGGCATAGCGCCGGGCTAAACCGGGACTACGGCCTGCTGCCGGTCGGCCGAGGCGTCAGCGTGGCGCCGCATACTGAGCTGGCCGGTTCGCCGCCGTGGTGGGCGCTGATCTTTACGCTGATCGCCGATGGTACGCTGTTCACGTCCTTGCTGTTCGGAACCCTCTATCTCTGGATCTCGGCTCCGAACTGGCCGCCGGCGCAGACATTTAGACCCAATCTCGGGCTCGCGGTCGCGGCCGTCGTGGCCCTCGTCGTCGCCGCGATGGCGGCCCGCGGATCGCTGCGGTCGATCGGCGCCGGCGGCATGGCGCGCGGCTGGATCGGCCTCGCCGCCCTCGGGCTTGTCGCCGCCATCGCGGTGATCGTTGGGCTGATCGGCGGCATCGTCCCGCATCCCACGGAGCATGCTCTGGGCGCAACCGCAGCCGCGCTATTGGCCTATGTCGCGTTTCATGCCGGCATCGGGCTGCTCTTCCTGCTCAGCAATCTGCTGCGCCTCGGGGCCGGCTTTCTGTCGTTCCGGCGGTCGACGGATCTCCGCCTGACGCGGCTCTGGCTCGACTACACGGTCGTGACCGGTGTGATCGCGCTCGGCCTCGTGTCGGCACTGCCCGCCCTCGTGAAGAGCCTCGGAACATGACCGCGCGGACAGATCCCGTGCCGCCCGGATATCTCTGGTGGCTCGCCGCCGGGTTCCTCGTCTGGTGCAGCGCGCTTGTCGTTGTCTACGCCGTCCACGCCATCGGCTGCACCTTTGCCTGGTCGGCCGGTCCGCTGCGGCTTGGCCTTGCCCTTGTGCTGTTCGCGCATCTGGCCGTGATCGGCTCGATGTGGCGCCATCTCGGTAGTATCGAGCCGAGCCGCGATTTCGGCCAGACCGGTGCATTCTTCCGCGTGGCGGCCCTCTGGGCGACCATCGCCGCATTCGTCACCACAATCTTTACCCTTGGCGCGACGACGCTGCTTACCGTATGCGTGTGAACGCGGCATTCTCTGCCGCCCTTCCCCGGGCCTCTCAAATTATCGAAAAACAAGGCGTTAGACTGGCTAAGCTGCCTATCTGGAGCGAACCCGTCTCGGCTCGGAAATTTCCTGTCAGTCGGCCGTGAAGAACGGTTAGCGCGCCGACACGGCCCGATGCAGCGCCGCGAGGCGATGAGAATAGGTATGCGCGTCATGCACCAAGTCGTGGCCCGCGTCGGCAATCCGGCGGCGTTCGGCCGGGTCGCAAAATCGTTCGATCGCGGCCGGGGCATTGCCAAGATCGGCATCGAGCGCGATGTAATGCCGGTTTGCCTCGAGGATGCCGTTGTAGCGTCCGCATACCAGGATTTGACAAGTGCCGGTGGCCGCCGCCTCGAAGTGCCGGGACGAGATGCACTTCGAATAGGCCGGACAATGCGGCCGACCAGTGAAAAACCGCGCCGCTATCTCAGAAAAATCGGCGTCGCTCGAATCGATGGCCTCGTGATGAATCCGGGATGACGCTAAGACCGCCTTGAGCCCAGCCTTGAGACCGTAAGGTAGATGGCGGACGGCGGCGTGCAGCCGGCCGTCTGCTCTGATCTTCGGGGCCTTCGACCGCGCACGCAGGAAGTCGCGGATGGCGAGTGCAGTGCGATCGTCACGCTCCAGATACCAGGTCCCTGCCTCGGTCCCGATCGTGCCGCGGCAATTGTTCAAGAAGGCGGCCCAGCTAAAGCGGTCGAGGCGCCCATTATTGGCGATGTCGACCCGCAGCCCGGTCGCCGGGCCAATCTTCGCGAACACGTCGTGGACCCTATTACGCGTGTCGTCACCAAGGTAAACCGGATAGCGGAACGAGCGGCTGCCGATGTCGATCGCACGCTCTTCATCCGGCTTAATGCGGCGAAACACTTTTTCGTTGGCAGCATGTGGCACGGCCAGCACGGCGGCAGCGCAATCGCCATAGAGATATTGCCCAGCTTCGAGCGGCAACTGAGTGGCAGCAAAATCGGCGCCGACCTCGCGCAAAAAGCAGCGTTTCTCGCCCAGTCGGATCCATGGCAGGTTATATTCGTTGCCAACGAACACCAAGAGCCGCCCGCGGCGCGCCTTTAATGGCCCGCGCAAGGGGTTGATGTACTGCAATGTATCAGCCGTGCAAGCGTGCAGTGCAACGACGAGTTCGGCGTCTCGAACCGCAGCAATCGCGGCGCGGCGCTCGGAGCGGCGAAACAGGTTGAAGGACGTTACCAAAAAGTGCGGCGAGGTCTCGAAGGCCTCTAGCCAATCCTCGTAATAGGAAGCACGGACCCCGTAACGGAGTGTCAGGACGACGGTACGGATGCGGCTTTCGCCCGGCATTCGAGGTAACCAACGATTGTCGTGAGGGCTTTTCCCGCGGCATGACCGTCGCCGTAGGGCGCGATGTCGCGGCGCGGCGCGTAGTCCGGCCCCTGCCAGAGCCTATTCCAGCCCGCCGCCACGGTCTCGACCCATTCGGTTTCACCGCGCAAGGTGACACAGGGCACGCGATGAAAATAGGCTTCCTTCTGCAGCCCGCCGGAATCCGTGTAGATCGCAATTGCCGATTGCAGGAGCCGATGCATGTCGAAATAGCCGAGCGGATCGCAGAGCAGGAGCGATCCGGTTCCGATGTGCCATTCGGCAATCCGTTGCCGAGTGCGCGGATGCAATGGCAGCGCCACCGTATAGTCGCGTGCCCGCTGCCGCAGGAAATCGATGACCGCGGTAAGCCGTCTGCGATCGTCAGTGCTATCGGCGCGATGGACGGTCGCGACCGCATAGCGATGTTCGACGAGCCCCAGCCGTTCCAATACGGTGGAGCGCCGCGCGGCAGCGGCCGCAAACAGAGTCGCGTCGTACATGACGTCGCCGATGTCGTAGACACCTTCCGTGACGCCTTCCCGGCGAAGATTGGCCACGGCAGTTTCGGTCGGGCACAGCAGCAGCGTGCTCACGTGGTCCGTCAGCACCCGGTTGATCTCTTCCGGCATTGCTCGATTGAATGAACGCAATCCTGCCTCGAGGTGGACGACCGGCACCTGCAGTTTGACGGCCGCCAGCGCACCGGCCAGCGTCGAATTGGTATCGCCCGGCACCAGCACGATGTCGGGACGCTCAGCGAGGATTGTCTCCTCGATGCCAGCCAGCATGCGGCCCGTCATCTCGCCGTGACCGCCGCCGTGAATGCCGAGGTTGCGGCGCGGCGTCTCGATGGCGAGTTCGTCGAAAAAGATGTGCGACATCTCGGGATCGAAATGCTGGCCGGTGTGCAGCAGGATTTCTTCGATATCGTCGCGGGCGGCGACCGCGCGCGATATCGCCGCCGCCTTGATGAATTGCGGCCGGGCGCCAACGACCGTCAGCATCCGGAAGCGCTTCATTCGAGCATAGTGCGAAGCCCCGGCACAAAGTAGGCGTGCTGCAGCATGCAACGGCGGATCGTCTCGCGATTGGCGCTAGTCCAGGTCAGGGTTTCGCCGAGGCCGTCCCGCAATGCCTTCGTCGCAGTGAAACCAAGCTGCTCGCGTGCCTTTGCCGGACTGCCGAAGCGGCGACCCGAATGGTCCCAATCGCGCGGCGCCGCCAGTGCGAGTGACGTTGGATTGCCGGTCAATTCATTGACGAGGGCCGCCAAGTCGCGGATCGAGGTTTCGATGCCGGAAGCGAGATTGTAGGCCTCGCCGGGCGCGCCGCGCTCTGCGCAGGCCGCCAGACCTGACACGATGTCCTCGACGAAGATGAAGTCGCGGCTGGCGATTCCACCGTTCTCGACCGGGAGCGCCTCGCCGTGCAACGCTTTCCAGATAAAGGTTGGGATGACATTGCGCCACACCGTATGCGGCGTGCCGCGCCACCGCCCCGCCCCGAGGATCTCGCCTGGGCCGTAGACATTCTGGAAGCGCGCCGTGACGAAGGGCAACCCGCAGTGGGTGAAATAATAATTGCCGTACATCTCACCGATCAGCTTCGAGATCGAATACGGGCTGTCGTGAAACAACGACAAGGGCGCGTCCTCTGCCGTCGCAGTCGCCGCCCCGAACGTTTTTTGCGCCACTGCGCAGCCGGCGGCGGCGTAGACCACCTTCCGTATTGAGCGGCAATTGGCGAGCCAGTCGAACAGCTTCAGCGAGGTCAGCGCATTGTTCTGGTGATCGGCGAAGGGATCGTGGATTGACGACTGATTGCCGTGGTAGCAGGCAAGGTGAAATGCGTAATCGAGGTCGCGCGGCAGCGCCGCAAGGATGCGATCATCGGCGATCGAGCCGAGCCGGAAATCGACCGCGGCATGCTCCGGCACGCTGCTGAGATCAGCGGATAAAAGATTATCGACGACGACGATATGACGTGCTCCTGCGGTAAGCAGGCGGCGAACCAGTGCGCTGCCGACAAAGCCGGCACCGCCGCCGACCAGCACCGCGCGGCCGGTGAATTCTGATTTCACGAATGTTGCCCGCTGCGCAGATGCGTATAGCCCCCCTGCACACCGTGGTCGCGGTAATAAGCGACGGTCTTCGCAACGATCTCGTCGAGCGGAGTGAAGCGGATTTCGCCGAAATCGCGGAAGGTGCGCGACGGATCGAGCAGAATCGTCGGCGCCTCGTCGGGCCCGAGCGGGCGGATCTCGGGTTGTGGGTACTCGTTGAGCTTCATCGCCCGCACCATCTCGTCGTACAGCTCCTTGATCGCGACGTCGCGCCCCGAGGAGAAATGGTAGGTGCCGCTGCCGGTCCCGTCGGCGGCCCTGAGCACGACACGGGCGAGATCCTCGGCAAACACGAAATCGCGTCGCGCCTCGGTCACAAAACAGCGCTTTCCCTGCGACAGCCGGTCGAAGAAAATCGGCAGTGGACCGCTTACGTTGCGCGGCCCGACCGCGTTGGCGAGCCGGAAGGTGAGCCAGTCGACGCCGCTGAATTGGATGTAATGCTCGCCGGCTGTCTTGGAGATCGCATAACTGCTGTTGACCGGATCAATCGGATGCGTGATCGTTATTGGCTGCTCGTGCGGCTTTGTACCGTAGCATAGCGCCGTCTGGAAGTAGATCAGCCGACCGACTTTATAGGTCTTTGCGGCGCGCGCAATATTGGCGCTCCCGACGCAGTTGGTCGATGCATCCGACTGCCAGTCGTCGGGATCCTTGTAAGAGGCGGCGGTGTGGATGACCGCATCGGGGCGGAAGCCGCCGATCAGCTCATCCACTACCACGGCATCGACGATGCTGTCCTCGACAATACGAAGTCGCGGATGCGGTAGAAGATTGTCGCGCCGCCCGGTGGCGAAATTGTCGATCGCCAACACCTCGTCGCCGCGCGCAAGCAACAGGTCGATGACAGTCGAGCCGACGAGCCCGGAGCCGCCGGTTACGAACACCCTCATGGACCAACGCTCCTCTCTCGCCCATCGATGAAATGGCGGCTCCGCGACATCATCTCGTCTGACATTCCGCCTTGAAACGACATCGGGGCCTTGCGTAACTCATGGGCCCGGTCGTGAAAAATCTGCTGCCACAATTCGAGGCTCAACAAACCCCAGATCTTCCGGGAAAACTTTCCGGTGCGCTCAAAATTTGAAAGCACCGCGTCGGCATCGAAAAAAGGTCGCTCCCGGGCATTGCGGCTGCGGAACGTATCCTCGATTAGCTCGCGCAGATCCCCGGAAAACCACTCTGCGAGCGGGACCGGAAAGCCCATCTTGTCGCGCCGTAGGTGGATTGCCGGCGGCAGCACATCACAATACGCGCGCTTCAAAAGATCCTTCATGCTCCCGGCAGCGAATTTGATGTCGGCCGGCACCGTCGCGAGAAATTCGATCAGCGGATGATCGAGAAACGGTACACGGCTTTCGAGGCCGTGCGCCATGCTCATCCGATCTTCGACTTGCAGCAGGGCGGGCAGGAGGCATTTGAAGTCGAAGTGGGTCATCTTGTCGAAATATGCCTCCTTCCGTACATTACTTTGATTGTTGAAGATCGTTTGAAAGCTTTGATAGACGCGAGGCCGGTCGAGCGCCGTCCAATCGACCTCGCGATCCATATCGGTCGAGCGGTCTATTAGGCGGAAATAGCGCTCATCGAGGCTCCCGAATAGCCCATCGCGCCAGAACTCCTTCATCAGCGGCTTGTATTCGCGCAACAATCCCAAATTCGGGATGATCAACTCGATCGTCACGACGAAGTTGCCGTTCTTGTAGGTGCCATCGAGCGCTGCCGTGATGCATTGCTCGAAATAGGCAAGCAGGTAACGCGCGTACCCGCCGAAGATCTCGTCGCCGCCCTGTCCGCCGAGCACGACCTTCACCTGTCGCGCCGCGAGCGCCGATACCATAAATTGGGGGAACGCTCCCGGCCCGGCGACCGGAAAGTCGAGGTGGTAGATAACGTCTTTTATATGATCCCGGAAGTGCTCGGCGGTGATGTCGATGACATGCAGCCGCCCGTCCGCCGCCTCCGCCGCCATCGTTGCGAACGCGCTTTCATCGTAGCCCGGAAATTGCGTGAAGCGTCCGTGGAAGCCGTCGCCACACCAAGCAGCGGTCTTACCGGCGAGGATCGCGATCAGGCTCGAATCGATGCCACCGGAGATGTAGGCGCCCACCGGAACATCGCTGCGCAAATGCAGGCGCACCGTATCGTCGACCAACTCGACGAGGCGGCGTTCAAAATAGACGGCACTGTGGTCGAAATCGATCTCGTAGCGAACATCCCAATAGCGCCGGATGCGGACCGTTCCGTTCTCAACCGTCAGCGCATGGCCGGGCATCAGCTGCTTGATGCCGCGGAATAGCGTGGCGTCACCGATCGTGTACTGAAACGTCAAGTATTCTGCTAACGCCGCCGGGTCGGTTTCGACGTCGGCGAGAAACGGCAGCAGCGCCTTGGCCTCCGAAGCGAAGACGAAGGCATTGCCGACCACGGCATAGTAGAATGGCTTGATGCCGAACCGGTCGCGGGCGCAGAACAGCAGCTGTTGCCGCTCATCCCACAGCGCAAAAGCAAACATCCCGCGCAGATGCATGATGCAGTCCTGACCGTAGCGGTCATAGGCAGCGAGAATGCATTCGGTGTCGGAGGCCGAGCGAAACGACCAGTGGGCCGCCAGCTCCGCCGCGAGCTCGCGATAATTGTAGATTTCGCCGTTATAAGTGATTGCGGCCGGGCCTGGCGCGAGCATCGGCTGGGCCGCCGCATCGCTCAAATCGATGATCGCGAGGCGGCGATGGGCGAGCCCTGCGGCCAGGCCTGGACTGGTCCAAGCGCCTTCGCCGTCGGGTCCGCGATGCGCGATAGCCCGACTCAACACGGCGAGCGCGCCGGCAAGCCCCGGCAGCGGCGATCCGTCAAGTGAAATGATACCGGCAATGCCGCACATAAGCTCGGCCTCTATTGCAATGCTGGCGCCGCGGCGGGCTGCGGCGCCGTCGCGAACGAGCATGCCTCGTACAGCGCGTACAGCCTCGCGCCTTCGATCTGCCAATTGAATCGCCAACGGGCAAAGAGCAAGGCGTTTTCTCGCGCCCGCCGCAGAAGCGCCGGATCGTCGAGCACCCGCTGTACCGCCCGAGACAAGGTTCCGCGTTGCGCAGAATCGTAGAATAAACCAGCTTCGGCTTCGGTCAGGATCGATTTGACGTAGGGCAGATCATTTGCGATGACCAGCAGGCCGGCATGCAAGTATTGCGACAGTTTGTTCGGACAGCAAAGACGATCGTTGATGATCGTCGGCCGGTAGGGAATGATGCCGACATCCGCCTCGGCGCCAGCGGCGACCAGCTCGTTCTCGGCGACCGGGTCGAGAAAATAAACGTTGCGGTCCAGCAATCCGAGACCGACCGTGAGGTTTATGGCCTGTGTACGCCAGACGTTGGCGGGTCCGCGCAGGAACAGCGCGGCGCGATCGGGATCCACCGCCTGCCATTCCATAATCATTTCGGCGATGCCGCGAGCCGGCGAAAATCGGCCCTGGAACAGGAACCTGACACGACCGCGGGCGAGCCGAGCCATTTCCGATTGAAGGGGTTCGCGGCGCATGGTCCAAGGCTCGGCGTTAGCGACGGCGTGCACGATCGGAAGCGCGTAAGCTTGGCGCATGACATCGGCAAGGAGCGGGTTGACCGTCACCACCGCATCCGCCTGCCTAATCAACAAGCGCTCAAGCATCGAGAAGAAGCCGATATCGATCCATCGACCGGCGGGGTCGCTGCACGGATAAAATTCGTGCGCATCGTAAATCAGACGACAGCCGTAATGGCGCTTTGCCAGCACTCCGACCAACAGGGTGTCGAGGTCATTGCAGTGCACGATGTCGGGTTTGTCGGGCATCGAACGGATGGCGTTCCAGAACAGCTCTGCCGCCGGAGAAAATTGCTGCCGGAGCGCATTGAACACGTAAAAAACCCGGGCCGAGAGCCGAGCACGCATTGCATCAAGCGGCTCGGAGGTTTCAGCGCCCGATAGTATCGCCGTTTCGGGAGTGGCCGCGTCGGCCATCCGCCGACGCACCATCGGCGCCAACAGCGATGCGATCGCGTCGGCGAAGGCCAGCGGCGCCGAAAGCAGGATCAGCAGGGCGCGGTAGCAGAGATCGAGCGGGAAATTGAGAGCGCCATTGAGCCGCCAAAGAAAGACCAGCGCACTGCGCGTCTTGCGCCGAAACAACTTTGACGTGCAGCGATCGATCGCGGTGCCGGGCCGATCGACGGCATCCTCTCGGGTGAAGCCGAGCAGCATCACATCGAATCGCGGTAGTGCGGCCTCGGCTTCCCAGCGGATCCGTGGATCGAGACTGGGCGCGTGCGCGCAAATCATCAGAACACGCGGCATGCGGGGCAGAGAACGGCTGTTTTGCCCGCTTGCTCGCGGAACTGCAGGTGATCGCCAACAACTCATCGCGTTCCGCCGCTCAAACCCGCGGCGTCAGCTGGTAGCAGGCGTCGATTCCTGCCCCATGCCCGCGATAGCATGGAAACCCATGATGATCGATCGTCAACTCTAGCAGAAACCGGCGGCTCGGCTCCGGCATCCGGCGATCCTGGATCGCATCGAACCGATAGGGCAGAATCTTGGCTTCATGCATCGATACGGCCGCGCCGAGAAACTCGGCATCGAAGCCAGCTGCGCCGGCAAGCTCGATGAAGTCCGGTGGCCGATAGGCATTGGCGATCGGGCAGTTCTCGCCGTCGGTCGTCCGGGCAAATGCCTGTTCGAGCGTCAGATCGGCGAACGCGTTCTCGACCAGCCGCTTAATATACGCAACAAACAGGTGCATCCACACGCTGTCATGGTTGTAAACCATGATCCGCGCGTGGCCGTCGGGCCGCAGGATGCGGCGAAATTCCCGCAACCAGCCGAGGGGATCGGGGACATGATGCAGAACGCCCGAGGAATGGACATAATCAACCGAATTCGTTGCCAGTGGCAGCACGCGGGCGGCGGCGTCGAGTTGCAGGAACTCGCAGCTCGCCCGGTGCAGCGCCAACCGCGCTCGCGCCTCGGCGAGTGACGAACCGGACACATCGATCGCGATCAATCGCGCCGGACGAGACTCTGTCGAAAATCCGACGACATCGTGTCCGGGCCCGCAGCCAAAATCGAGGACCACCCGACCGTTCTGGTTATTCACCGGCATCAGCGCGGCATAGCCAAAATATTGATCGTTACGCCATCTCAGATAGGCGAGCGAATCCTCAATAGATCGGAAGTCTCGATGCAGCGTTACATTGTAATCGGTCCAATAGCCGGCAACCTTGCTCGCGTCTTCGGCGGGGTCGTCGCGGGTGCCGGAAATCAGCGATTTCAATGGTTGAATCTTCGCCAGCAGGATCGTTCTGATGCCCGGCATCGCGTCATCGCACCTTCAGCCCGCGGCATTCTCAGGACGGGCATCACGCAGACCGGTCCCAGTCGGCAAGCCGGATGCTGACGAGACGCCGGTCTGCATCCCGCTGTAAAGATCGAGGAAGGTCTTGCCGTAATTTTGCCAGTTGAAACGTTCGCGCGCAAAGCGGCATGCATGTTGCCGGCACCGCCGCAGAAATTCCGGGTTGTCCGCTACTTGGTGGACGACATCAACGAGCGTCGCCAGGTTGGTGGAATCATAACAGATGCCGGCACCGGCTTCATCGATCACCGATCGTACGTAAGGCAAATCGTTGGCCACGACCATGAGACCCGCATGGAGATATTGGGACAGCTTGTTGGGGCAGCTCAGCCGCTCGTTGAGCGCCAACGGCAGATACGGGATGAGGCCGACATCGGCCTCCGCCGCCGCCTGGACCAGCTGGTCCTCGGCCACCGCTTCGAGGAAATATACGCTCTTGCCCAGCACTCCAAGCTGCGCCGCCAGTGCCGCTGCCTGTTGGCGCCACATGTTGTCCGGGCCACGCAGGAACAGCGCCGCCTTGCCGGCGTCGACATGCACCCAGCCGTGGATCAGCTCTTCAACGCCGCGGGCCAATGTGAAACGGCCCTGGAACAGGAATTTCACGCGCCCATTGGCAAGTGCCGCCATCTCCCAAGCAGTTTCGAGCGCCGGCCGACTCTCGATCCACGGCTCGACGTTCGGCACCGAGAATACTTGCTTCAGGCGATAAGCTCGGCGAATTTCTTCCGCCAGCAGCGGATTGACCGTAACCACAGCGTCTGCTTTGCGAATCAGGAGTCGCTCGACCGCGGCAAAAAATGTGGTGTCGATCCACCGGCACAACAAATCCGCCACCGGCCAGAATTCATGCGCATCATAGATAACGCGACAACCGTACTTCCGTTTCGCCAATATCCCGACCAACAACGTGTCGAGATCGTTGCAATGTACCACATCCGGCTTGGTGGGCAGGTCACGCACGTAATTCCAGAAGAAGGCGCTCGCCGGGGCAAATTGAACACGCAACACCGCGATGATGTAATGCATGCGCGCCGCCACGCGGAAATGCGCCGTGTCGAACAGCCCAGCCACTACCCGCGACAGCAACCGTAACGTGAGGAGCTGGTGCGCGCCCCGGATCAAGACGCGCGTTAGGCGCACGAAAATTTCCGCAACAACCAGCAACGGCATCATCGGAACGAGG
Source organism: uncultured Alphaproteobacteria bacterium (assembly GCA_963733945.1). Lineage (GTDB taxonomy): Bacteria > Pseudomonadota > Alphaproteobacteria > ATCC43930 > CGMCC-115725 > AP-15. The sequence goes on from CAVTFD010000039.1 coordinate 88,639, forward strand.
GCAATGAGCGCCGAGATCGACAGCCAACGTGGCAGTGTGTCCTTGAACCTCCAAAAATAATAAACCGGGGTGATTTCGGAATACGGTTGGCGCACGATGCGGTACCCATCGCGTTGCTCTATTTGATTACACGACCCATCGGCTCGGTTGAAGCCCAGCACCGTCACTTCGAAACGCGCCGCGGCGGCTCTCGCTTCCCACCCGATCCGGGGGTCGAGGTTCGGTTCGTGCGCGCAGATCATCAGCACGCGAACCCTATTGCCGCTCACGAGCCCTCTCCCTGGTCTGCTCCCACGCCCGAGCGGCACCGCGCTCGGCGGCACGAAACAGCCGATAGGATTGCAAACTGCTCCACCATCCCCGGGCGCCAAAAATGCGCGGTCTCGTGCTTCGAGCGAGTTCATAGTACCGCGCCTCGACCCGCCGTGCCTCTGCGTCGAGATCACCCTCGGACCGGACGATCCGGTAAGCATTCTCGGCTATTTTCGCGCGCAGGCAAGCATCATCAAGCAACGCGAGGATGCCCGCCGCAATCCCCTCGGCCGTCGCGGTTACGAAATAGGCGCTTTCGCCGTGCCGCACGATTTCCTCGTAGCGCGGCAAGCGGCTGAGGATATTGGGCGTCTGGCAAGCCATGCTTTCCAACAGAGTCTGCGGCAGCCCGTCGGACGAGGGCACCGCGATCGAGGCGTCCGCCAGGCTGTAAAAAAGCGGCATGTCGTCGTGATCGATCCGACCGCAAAACATGACCTCCCTATGCAGAGCAAACCTTGCCACCTGTTCGGCAATTGCCCGCTTGTAGGCGGGGTCGGCACCATACTCGGTGACCAGCAATACAGCATCGGGATGGCGCCGGCGGACGATCGCCATCGCCTCGACGACGAGGTGGACGCGATAGAGCGGCTGTAGGATCTTTGGGCTGAGAATGATGCGATGCTCGGGCGTTAGCCAGAGCGAGCGGCGCAGGTCCGTAGGATCGACCCGCCGGAACTGCCGCAACGAGACGCCCCAAACGATGCGTTCGGCCTTTTTGCCGAAGCCCCCCAGACGATCGAGCTCCGCCGTCAAATAATTCGATTTCGAGGTGATGTAGTCGGCTCTGCGCAGCAGCTCCAATGTGAGCCATTTGCCGGTCGGCGTCGGGCTGCCCTGCTCGTCGAATAGTACGTCTCCTCCCATCACCGTGACGACGAGCGGTCGACAACCGACAAGTCCGGCGAGCCAGCCGAAATAGGCGTAAGCGAAATGGACATGGACGACATCGGGGCGGCACCGACGCAGCAGGCGAATGAACACGATCAGCCGCCAAGCGTCGTCGACCAGCCTGTCGCCCGCTCTGCGGGCCGCCCACAGGCACAGGCGGAACCACCAGCGTTGAGCCAACCCCTCATCCCAGGCCGGCACCAACTCGACGACGCCGGGAATCCCGTGGGGGCTCGCCGTCTCCGTGATCAGAAAGACGCGGTGACCCAACTCGGCAAAACAGCGCACACGGGTTGCCACATGAGTGCTCGTGGCGTAGCCGATCGCGCAGATCGTTAGCGGGCGACGGCCTCGCTCGATCGGCTCGTTTGCTGGGAGCTCGAGGGCCGCGGCCATGGGACGCTCAACAGCTCGCTGCGAACAGTTCCCGCCGCGTATCGACAAAGCGCTGGTACCACAGCTCAAGCATCAACAGCGCAAAGATCTTGTTCGAAGCGTCGAACTTGCCGCAGAAATGTCCGTCGATTAGTGATACGACCGCCTGCTGGCGATAGAGGCCGCGCTGGAGAAACCGCGGGCCGGCGAGGCTGTCGCGGATGAAGTCGCTCAGCTCACCGCGCATCCAGACCTTCATCGGTACATTGAACCCCTGCTTCGGCCGATACAGGATATCGCGCGGCAGGTAGGGCTCCATTGCCTTCTTGACGAGGTACTTGCCGTCGCTACCGCGCAGCTTGTATCGCGAAGGCACGGTGAAGGCCCAACTGACCAGGTGGTGATCCAGGAATGGCACCCGCGCCTCCAGCCCGTGTGCCATCGTCATGCGATCGACCTTCGTCAGCATCTCGCTGACGAGGGTCGTCTTGATGTCAGTATAGAGTTTGCGGTCGAGCTGATCCTCCCCTGGCGCCTTATCGAGACAGCGCTGCACAACGTTATCCTGTAAGGCGTAGAGTACCGGCACCGCTAGCTCCGGCTGCAGCAACTGGGCGAGATCATCCCGTTGAAGGCATGAAAACGATCGCAAATAGCGCTCGTCTCGCAGATGCCCTGAGCCGTGCCGGCGCCGTCTGATCGCCGGCATCAGACTGGCGAGCATCGCCACCCCGCGCAGCGCCAGCGCCAGTTGCGACCCGGCGGTCGCCGGCAGTGCGAGCGGCGGAAAATCAGCGTGGCGCCATACATAGCCCGCAAAAACTTCATCCCCTCCGTCGCCGCTCAACACCACCTTCACGTGGCGTCTGGCAAGCTGCGCGAGGAAATAGAGGGCGAAGGCCGAAGAGATCGCGAACGGCTCGTCGGCGTGCCAGACGACGCGAGACAACCCCTCGATCAGGTCGGGGCTGAGCCTCATCTCATGGTGACGGGCGCCGCAATGCGCCGCGACGGAAACGGCGTAGGGACCCTCGTCGAACTCGGCGAGACCCGGAAAGGTGATGCTGAAAGTCTCGATCGGCGCCGACGTAACCCCAGCGGCTGCCGAGACGATGCTGCTCGAATCGACGCCGCCGCTCAGAAATGCGCCGACTGGCACATCAGCGACCATATGCGAGCGCACCGCCGCCTGAAAGCGCATCGAGAACCCGGCGCACGCATCGTCGAACGACAGTTCGCGGTCCGGATCGATCACGATCTCCCAATAGCGCCGCTGCTCGACGCCGCGGCGGGTCACCTTGAGGTAATGGCCCGGCGGCAGCTTGTGCACGCCCTTCAAGATGCAGCGTGCGTCGGGGATGCTGAGAAGGTGGAAATATTCTGCGAGCGCGGCCGGGTCGATATCGGCTGCCACGCGCGGATCCGCCAAGAGGCTCTTCATTTCCGAGGCGAAAAGGAAGTGCCGATCATCGGCGAAATAATATAGCGGCTTGATGCCGAGGCGGTCGCGCGCCAGGATCAGGCTCTGCTTACGGGCATCCCAGATCGCCAGCGCGAACATGCCGTCGATCGCCTCGAGAAAGCCTTCGCCCATCACCTCGTAAAGGTGAAGGATGACTTCGGTGTCGGAAGCCGAGCGGAAGCGATGGCCGCGCTGCCGCAGGCTCGCCGCCAGCTCCGCATAATTGTAGCACTCGCCATTGTAGGTGATCCAGGTGGCCTCGTCGTCGCTGCTCATCGGCTGATGCCCGGCGGCCGACAGATCGATGATCGACAGCCGGCGGTGCCCGAGGCCGACGCTGCCGGACAGCCAATGTCCCGCGTCGTCCGGCCCGCGATGGGCGATCAGATCCGTCATGCGGCGCAACAAGCGCGGATCGGCCTCCCTCCTCGGGTCGAATTCAAGGATCCCGGCGATGCCGCACATCAGCGTGTCCCCGCGCACCCACCGCTTATCTCAATACTCTCGGCCCGCGCCGGGGTGGGCCCTCCCGGTGATTCCGGCGGCCATCATCGATCGTTATTCGCGACCGGAGGCCGCTGGCGGTTCCGGCACCGCCTTGCTCGGCTGCCCTTGAGCCAACGGCCCGTCGCCAGCGCACAGATCGTAGCTGTTGACCTCGTCGATCAGAAAGCCGTTATCGGCCAGAACCTGCCGATCGTCGACCCGCCAGCGACGCTCTTGCATCGCCTTGATCAGATACTCGCTGGTCGCGAGATCGTAGTGCATCATGTCCTTGTAGTGCCGCAGGTCGCGGGTCAAACTCGGCGCCACCTGGAAATCGAACAGCTGCACATTGGGCTTGTCGGCAAGTTCGCCGGCGACGACGCGGCGGAACGGCAAGGCGTTGCTCAGCAGCCCGGAATCCGCCGGGATGTAGATCAATTGTGTCAGCGGCGGAAAGAACAGATAGAATTCGATCCGCGGATTGGCATCGACCACCGCGGTCAGGTTTTGCCGCACCGACTTGCGCATATCTTCGATCATGTGGCGGGGCAGGGGGGATTCACCGGGGCGGTATTTGCGCCGGAACAGGCTGCAGTTGCCCGACCAGCTGGCCAGCACGACCGAAGGTCCGAACTGGAAACTCCGATACCAGGTGTCGAGCGCGTCGAGGTCGGTCTCTCCCCAGCCCCGCAGTACGCGCATCGACAGGTTGAGGGTCGAGAGTGACAGCGGATATTCGATGTTGAACAGCGGCGATGGCCGATACATGAAATAGGGGAACGGCCCCTGATCGTCCCTTACCCACTGCGGCCCGCTACCGTAGAACGATTCAACGTCGAGACCCCAAAACACCCGTTTAACCTGCCCGGACGCGATCGCCTGCTGCAGGATCAGGTATTGCTCATGCGCGGTAGAGCCGGAGATTGACAATTTGATGGCCCGGCCGCCCCATACCCGCTCCACGTCGGACGGCAGGAAGTTCTCGGTGACCGAAGTGCCGACGATCACCGTGTCATAGCGGAAGCTGCGGGCGAGCCCGACGTTCTGCAATCGCTGAAACCCCGGAAAGAACACGTGGTTGATGACATTCACCCCGTGGTAATAATGAAAAGGGTCGACCACGAAATTTATGCCGGCAACCGCGCCCAGCACGCTGAGCAAGGCGGCGAAAAAACCGGCGAGAAAGACCCGATGGTGCAAGCGCGTGCCGGCGTCAGAATTGGAAATACAGGAAGTCGCTGACTCGCGTGAAGGTCAGCACGGCAAGCGCGCCTAGCATGCCGAGGGCGGCGCCCCAGACGAGATTGCTGCGCCACGCCAGTGGAATTTGCGGCAAGGCGCTGCGCTCCATGCCGCCGAACTGTTCGCGCTCGATGAGTTGCTGCGTATTGGGCAAGATCATCGCGATAGCGATGACCGCGGCATAGCGTGCCACATCGAAAAGGTGCGACAGACCGGCTGGCAAATCGGCTACATCTGTCCATTGGGCAAATGAAGAGGGCGGCATGGCGACCGCGCTGTTCGGGGTGAAGCCGAAGGCTCCGGTCATTGTCGCCAGCAGGCGGCCGGCCGTTGCCAGATCGGGGGCGCGGAAGACCACCCACGCCGCGACGACGGCGGCAAACGTGACGGCCAGCGCAGCCGTCTGCCGCAGCCCGGCCGGTATACGGTCCAGGATGCGAGCAGGACGGATCGCGCGCCAGCCGTGATTGACAACCAGATAGAGGCCATGCAGCCCGCCCCACACGACAAAGGTCCAGTTGGCCCCGTGCCACAAGCCGCCGAGCAGCATCGTCAGCATCAGGTTGACATAACGCCGCTGGCGTCCCCGCCGATTGCCGCCGAGCGGGATGTAAAGATAGTCGCGCAGGAAGCGCGACAGCGTCATGTGCCAGCGCCTCCAGAAGTCGATGATGTTGGTTGCCTTGTATGGCGAATTGAAGTTGAACGGCAGCCGTATGCCGAACATTCGCGACAAGCCGACCGCCATGTCGCAGTATCCCGAAAAATCGAAGTAGAGCTGCATGGTGTAGGCCAGCGCGCCCTGCCAGGCATACAGCATGCCGACGGAGTGACCGCTGCCGCTCGCGGCATTGAACACAGCCGCGACGTCTGGCGCGAACTGGTCGGCAATAAGGCATTTTTTGGCCAGGCCGAGCACAAAATATGACAGCCCGACCGCAATATTCTCGGCCGAGCGGCGATAGGTGAGCGGCGAGCGGAACTGCGGGATCATCTCGCCGTGGTGCAATATCGGGCCCGCAATCAAGTGCGGAAAATAGGTCACGAACAGCGCATAGTGCGCAAAGTCGAAATGGCGCACTTCGCCACGGGACGCGTCGACCAAGAAGGCGATCTGGGTGAAGGTGAAAAACGAAATACCGAGCGGTAATATTACCTGCAGCGTACCGAAATGGGCGGCCGCCATGGCATCGACCGTAGACAGAAAGAAATTGACGTATTTGAAATAGCCGAGCACTGCGAGGTTGGCCGCGACGGCGCCTGCGAGGAGCCAGCGCCTGGTGCGGTCGCGACGGCGCACCGCCAGCTCGCCGAGCATCCGGCCGGCGAGAAAGTTCACGACGACCGAGGGCACCAGCAAACCGAGATAGCGAACGTCCCACCAGGCGTAGAATGCCAGAGACGCCACGGCCAGCCAGATCGCGGCGGCGCGGATCTTCCAGGCGGACAGCAGGAAGAAGCCGGCCAGCGCGATCGGCAGAAACAGCAGCAGGAAGGGATAGGAATTGAACAGCATGTGTCAGCCGCGGCGGCCGGTATCGGATATCACGCCGTCGCCCGCCTGTTGCGCGGTCAATCCGGCCGCCGGCTTGACGGCCCGCGCCTCGACGCCGTTGCCGCCATAGCTGACCTCGATGTGTTCGAGGCCGAGCCGCCGCAGGCAGACATCGATCTCCTCGACCGTGCGCTTGTGCTTGTAGAAATCGGTTAGACAATCGTGCGTATCGAGCGCCGCCCAGGCATAGAGCAGCCGCGACCCCAGCTGGCAGTAATGATCATGGTAGTCCAACGCCGGCGACAACCGCAGCCAGCGACGCCGTAACTCGGCGATCGGCCGATGGCCGGACAGGCCCCACAGCAGCCGGTGCACCGGCCACAGCACCGCCACCATCGCGCGCACTAGGCCCAGCGCCAGCCGCGGATGCAGCCTGATCAAAAACCGGCGCAACCGCTGCCGCACCCGCGTCATGTCGGCGGCGTCGTAGCGGTAATGATCGATGACCAGCGACCCGCCTGGCTTGACGAAGCGACACAGCGCCGCGATCGCGTGTTCGGGCATCGGGGTATGCTGGATCACGCCGAGGCAGATGACGTAATCGAACGATGCGGGCCGCGCCGGCAATTCCCGGAGATCAGCCTGGCAGATGAAATAGCCTGCCGACTGGCTGCAATTCTCGTGATTGACTTCGACCGCGGATGACAGATCGACAGCGAAAACCCGCGCTCCTGCCGCCAGCAACAGCTCGGTGAAGCGGCCGGCGCCGCAGCCGACCTCGAGGACGCTGCCGCCGCGAACCACCGCAAGCGAGCCGCCGAGGCAGCGCGCTAGGCGATCGCGCGAGATGGTCGTCCCGGTGAAGGAATCGAGCTGGGTGCGGCGGAACTTCCGCCATTGGCGGCCGAAAGCGGCGGCGTAACCCTCGGACGCGACTAAGCGGGGGATGCCGCGCACCACGGGGATGCGGCAGCCAGACGGGCAGACCAGCAGCCGCGTGCCTACATCGATCGCCGCTCTGCTCGTATCGCTGGCGAACGGCAGGCCGTGAACAGCGCAGCAAAGTTCCTCCGGCAGCCGCATCCTTCACCCGCCCGGCACCGCCGCCGGCGCGGCGTCACGACCGAGCGCCAGCCCCGCATCGGCAGGCGTCCGGGCCCCGGCGGCAGCCGCAGCTACGCCGCGCCGAACGCCGGCCGGAAGGCGTGAGAATGACCGCAAGCAGCGCTCGTCTTGTGGATGCCCCGAACCGCACCGGCACCGTGCGATCGCCGGCATCAGGCCGGCGAGCATTGCGATACCGCGCAGCGCCAGCGCGCCCATTGCGATCCGGCGGGAAGCGACGGCCCGGTGCGGAGCCCGTCGCGGTCGAGCACCAGCGTGCGGCAGCCCGAGCGTTCGAGCAACTCGACGGCCAGCACCGCCATGCGATTGCCGACGACGATCAGCAGGAGACCAGGGTTCATGGACCGCGGCGATTTGCGAACGCGGGCGGCGGGACAGTCACCCGACGCACTCCGTGCCGGGTCGCGCCCACTCGTCGGGCGCCCACATCAAATAATCGATGATGGACAGACCAGGGAGAAGGCTCTCGGGATCGCGGTAGGGCCGGGCCGCGAAGTTTTGGTAGACAAGCTCGATGCCGCTTGGGGCGAACAATGCCTCCTCCTGGTACCCGGTGGCGCCACCCCCGCACAGATAGGCGTCCGCACCGACCGCCTTTACAATTTCGATAAGCAGTCGAGTCCCCTTGCCGACGACTGCAAGGTCCGATTGGCGCACGAGGCGGCATTCCAACCCGAGCGTTGCGGCAATGCTGCGGACCGCGTGCTCGTTGAACTGCGCCAGACAGCTTACCGGATAGTCCAGCAACGGCTGCAGCAGCTCGATCGCCCCGGCAAAGCCGGGTGCGCGTTTGTAATTGAACTCCAATGTGCGCAGCAGCTTTCGGCGCCAAGGCTGGGCGTCGTCGATCTCGACATTGCGGATCGACTGCGTGCCGGGGGGGCGCCGCACCGGACAGCCGAACCAAGTGGGGCGACCCTGGACATCGACGCGCACCCGGTTGATCCAGCTGCCCTTGCCGCTCTTGGGGTAGGCGACCTCGTCGAGAAAGACGAAGACGTCGGCCCGGCGGATCTTGTCGAAATAGCCGAGCCAGGGAAAAAAATTGGGCTGGTGAACAGCGCAGATCATGCGTGCGGTCCGGGGCGCTCGGCCCTGCCGACGATCACAAGCGCGCGTCGAAATGCGGCTCAAGCCGGCGAAAGAAGGCTAATCCCGCAAGGAACAAGACGGCGGCAAGCGCCGCAAGGTAGACCAGCGACCACAACGGCGGCAGTACCCCGTTCATCACTGGGTCGCGATAGCCTTCCGCGATTACGTAAAAGGGGTTGAGCTGGACCGCCGTCTGCACCGCCCGCGGAAAGGAGGCAACGGGATAGAAAATCGGGGAGGCAAACAGCAGCAGGGTCAAGACGTTCGGCAATACAAGCGCGGTGTCGCGGACGAACACGTTGATGCCCGCGAGCACCAAGCCGATGCCGGCGATCACGAAGAACTGCAGCACGGTGACGACCGGAAGGATAAGCCAGCTGGCGTTGGGGGTGCGCCGCTCGAACGCGAGCAGGCCGACCAGATAAACCGTGGCGACCGCGAGCGGCACAAGTCCCATCATGGTTCCGACCATCGGCAGCAAGGCGCGTTTGAAGACCAGGTTCTTGATCAAGCCGGCATTCGCAGTGAGCGAGGAAGTGCTGGTCGCCAACCCCTCCGAGATCGCCAGCCACGGTCCGTAGCCGCTGACGAGCCAGACGACAAAACTGAGAACTCGTCTCCGCCCCCGGCAACCGCGGCTGAAACACGAAGCCGAACACAAAAGTAAAGATCGTCAGTAACATTGCTGGATTGGCGATGGCCCAGACAAGTCCGAGACCCGACCCAATAAAGCGGTCGCGCAACGCGATCTGGAAAAGGTTCCAGCCCATCCGCAGGTCATTACGCCCGAACACGAGTGCGATCACAGCACGAACTCCTCAAGTGCGGCGGCGCTTACCAACGGCGGGTAGAGGATCATCGGTAGGCCTCCCATCTGGCCTTCCTCATCGCGAACCTCGAACACGATCGAGCGGCTGGCGATCGGTTCGGCACGCTCCGACAGCACCACATCGAGCCGATAGGCGTGCTGACCCAAGGCGAGCGGCCGCATCGCAAGGCGAAGGCGGAAAGGTCGGGTCAGTCCATTTAGTTCGGCGTGGCGGCTCAATTGGTCGGCGGCGATGACGGTCCCGTCCGTCCGCACGATTCGGATCGACAGGTCGGGTGCTTGCAGCGCCGTGCTGCCGCGGCCGACGATCTCGACGAATGTATCGGCGAGAGCCCGCAGCGAGAGTTCTCCCCCGCTGGGCATATGGTCTTGATAAATCCGCAGCGAGGTCAGCTCACCGCGACGATCGGGCTTAAGCGGCGGCAGATCGCTTGCAAATTTCCGCTGCAATGCCGCCTCGTCCGCTTCGTTGACCGCAAGCTCGTAGGCGGCAGTGACTTCTTGGGCCGGGCCGTCCATCACCACGCGCCCGGCGTCGAGCCATAGGCACCGGTTGCACATCTCGACGATGCTAGAGAGCCCATGCGACACCAGAATGACGATCCGGCCTGAGGCAGAGAGCTCGCGCACGCGCGCGATCGCCTTCGCCGAGAAATGGACGTCTCCGACCGCCAGCACCTCGTCGATTATCAGGATCTCCGGTTCGATGAAGGCAATCATCGAGAACGCGAGGCGCGCTTTCATGCCGGTTGAATAGGTGCGAACCGGCCGGTCGATGAAGGGTCCTAGCTCGGAAAAGTCGATGACGGCATCGAGTATCCTGTCGATCTCGGCACGGGTGCGGTTCTGCACCGCGCCGTCGAGATAGATGTTGTCGCGTCCGGTGACTTCATCGCGCAGCACGGTGCCGAGAGTCATGATCCCGTGGACGCGGCCCTCGACGACGACCCGGCCGGAGGTCGGTTCGCTTAACCCCGCGATCAGGTGCAGCAATGTCGATTTCCCGGCGCCGTTATGGCCGATGATGCCGAGTCGGTCGCCCTCGCGAAGCTCTAGTGACACGCCGTCGACCGCGCGGATCTCGCGCATCTCGGGCGCGGCCGGCCGGCTACGCAAGGCGGCCCGCAACGTCATGCGCCCGTGCGAGTTTACCGGCGACTGGTACACCTTGCAGACGTTGTCGAGCAGTACGCTGCAGCTCATTGCGGCGACAGCTCCCACCCCATCGGCAGCCGCAGCACCGCCTCGCCGGGCTCACCCAAAACGATGAGGTCGACCCCGTCGCCGCTCAGCCAAGTGCGCCGGTCGAGCGCGATGCGCTCCGCCCGGCCGAGCTCCGGCTCTAACGTCAAAAACAAGTTGAGCACGTAGCGCCCTGGCGCGAGCGGCAGTTTCAGAATGACGATTTCGGCCGTGTAGCGTCCGGCTGCTTTCCCGATCAGCGCTGCATCCCGTGACATCAGAACGATCTCCCAGCCTACACCGGTCGACATCTGCTCGATGCTAAGCCGCAAACAAACTGGCCGCCGCTCCATGATCCGAACCGGCAGGATGAGCCTGCTGTCCTCACCGGCGAACCAGGTGACGGACTCCGGGACCCCGTCCTCAAAGTGAGCGATTTGGCTCGGCGGCTCGACCCCGTCGTTTTCGGGGTCGAGATAGCGCCGCACCACCCGCTCGGCGGGACCCGAGAAAACGATGCGGCCGCCGTCAACAATGTGCGCGGTGCGGCATAGCTTCAGTATCGCCGGCCAGTCGTGGGTCACCAGCACGCCTGAAGCGCCCTGGCCCAGACGCTCGCGGATCCGCCTCCAGCATTTCGCTTGAAAGTGACTGTCTCCGACCGACAGGATCTCATCGATCAGATAGACCTCGTGCTGCCGTGCTGTCGCGACGGCAAAATAGAGCCGTGCCACCATGCCGCTCGAATAGGTGACGATGCAATCTTCGAAGCGAGCGTCGAGTTCGGAGAACTCCCGCACCTCATCGATCAGCCGGGCGAGTTCTGCACCCCGCACGCCGCTGATCCGGAGGAACCGTCGGGCATACTCGCGGCCGGTCAGTTCGGCTTGGCCGGTCGTGCCGATCTCGTACAGCCCCGACAAATCGCCGCGCACCCGCACGCGACCACGATCGGGATGGTAAATTCCGCCTATGACCCGCAACAGCGTCGATTTGCCGGCGCCGTTGCGCCCGAGGATCCCGACGAACTCGCCGCGCGGAACCTCAAAGCTGATGTCCTCAAGCGCCTGAAAGCGCTCGCCCCGATGCCGAATGCCGAATACGAAGCGCCAGCCGGAGGCGTTTTCGAGCAGCTCGAAAGCCTTGCTCACGCCATCGCATGTCACCACGATGGCGCCACCGTTGTTGCCTGTCAGCATAGCGCCGGGCGCTCGTTGCCGAGAAAGATGCGGCACCACCATTCGAAGCTTAGCAGCGACCAGATCAGCAAACGGTGATTGGCCTGCCCTTGTATGTGCTCGGTCACCCGCTGCCGCACAAAATCCGGGTTGATGAAATCAGCCAGCGCCAGCTCAGGGCCGAGCAGCAGGTCGCGGACATAACTGGCGTTTTCGCCGCGATACCAGGAGCCATCGGGCGCCGAGAAGCCCTGTTTGGGCCGACGCATCACCGCGTCCGGCAGCAGCGGCGCCATCGCTCGCCGCAGCGCGCTCTTGCCGATGTCATAGCGGCTCTCCGCCAGCGCCTTCTTGCGCACCGCGTCCTCGTCGATCGTTAGCATCTGCCGCAGATCAGCAAGTTTGTGATGGATCGGCAGGCACTGCGCGAATTCGACAAGGGCGTTGTCCATGAACGGAAAGCGTTCCTCCAGGCCGCTCGCCATCGACAGCTTGTCGCCGATCAGGAACAGGCCGTGCAGGAAAGTTTTGCACTCGAAATACAGCGAGTTGGCGATGTGGTCCTCGGGCGTTTCGTAACGGAGGTGGTCGGCATCGTCAAAGACACTGCAGAAGATATCGAAGCTTTCCTCGCGCGCGAGGGCGGCGCCCGTCCCGGTGCGAAACATCATCTTACGGTCGGCCTCGGAGGTCAGCCGCTGCCAAAACTCGTAATAGGCCTGCAAATAGGATCCGCGGTCGAGCGCGCGGAACACGCGATAGTAGCGCCAAGGATAGCCACCGAACAATTCGTCGCCGCCCGCGCCCGACAAGCACACGGTGGCGAATTTCGAGGCGAGCCGCGCGACATAGTAATTTGGATAGGACATGCCGAGGCGCAGGTCCTCGATCGCCCATGTGACCCGCGGCAGCGACCAGCGGATGTCGCCGGAATTGATGACCTGCTCGTAGTGCTCGGTCTTGAAATGGTAAGCGAGCAACTCGGCATCGCGCCGCTCGTCGAAGAGTCGTTCGATGCCGTCCACAGCCGACATCTCGAACCCGGCCGTGAAGGTCGTCAGGCGCGAAACGTGTGGTACCGCGCCAGCGACGATAGAGGCCGAGTCGACGCCGCCAGAGAGATACGCGGCGACCGGCACATCGGCCACCAACTGCCGCTCGACCCCCGCCATAAGCAGGCGGCGCGTTTCGGCGGCTGCTTCTGCTTCGCCGATGCTCGCGTCGCGGTTGGTGAAATCAAAATCCCAATAGCGCGTCATGTGCTCTCTGTCGCCGCCGAGCGTCAGGATGGAGGCCGGCGGCAGAAGCTCGACGCCGGCCATCAGCGTGTGCGGCCGAAACAGGTTTTGAAAGGTGAAGTACTCGCCGAGTGCCGCCGCATTGAGCCGCGCTGTGAAATCCGGCAGCACGAGAAACGCCTTGATCTCCGAAGCGAAGGCAACGCTGCAAGGCCGGCGCCAAAGATAAAGCGGCTTGATCCCATAGCGGTCCCGTGCCAGATGTAGCTGGCCGGAGCCCGCGTCCCACAGCGCGAGCGCCGCCATGCCGTCGATCCGGCGCATCAGCCCTTCGATGCCCCACACGCGGTAACCCCAAATCAGCACTTCCGTGTCGGAGCGCGTGCGGAAGCGGCAAGCTTCGCGCTCGAGCGCGGTGCGTAAATCGCGGAAATTGTATATCTCACCGTTGAACGAAATCGCCGTGAGGCCGTCGGGCGAGAGCATCGGCTGGTTCGCCTCGGCCGATAGGTCGATAACCGCGAGCCGGCGGTGCGCCAATCCAACGTGGCGATCGCAATAGAGTCCATCGGCATCAGGGCCGCGATGCGCCAGCGCCTCGCGCATGGCCAGCAGCCGCCGCTCGGCGACAGGCGCGCCGTCAAGGCGGTATTCGCCGACCACTCCGCACACGCTAGGGCTTCCTACTCATGCCGCGTCCAACCCTGTCAATCCGGGCCGGGGCGCAGCGCCGCCATGATCACGACGTCCTTCCATTCGCCGCCGATAAAGACGTGGCGCGCCATCACACCCTCGCGCTGAAACCCGGCCTTTTTATAGGCGCGGATCGCTCGCAAGTTATCCGTCCACACATGGATGAAAATGCGATGCAGGTTCAGATGATCGAATGCGTACCGAGCGAGCATGCGTAATGCTTCCGTCCCGGCGCCTCGCTGCCGATCCACCTGCTCGCCGATGCGGATCGATACCTCGGCGCGGCGGTGCACCTGATGAATGCCGGTGAGCTGTGCGGTCCCGATGATTCGGTCGTCATCAAGGGTCCGGATCGCAAAGCTTCGCGTTGTTTCCGTACTATTTAAGGAATCCCACCAGGCACAATGCTGCGCCCAGTTGACTGGACGGTATGCGGCATTGAAACGCAGGATTTCGGGATCATTAATCCAGCGAAAGAGCGTGGCTTTGTCGCTCGGCAAGAAGCCGGTCAGCGCCACCCGATCACCTCGCATTCCCATCTCGTGGCTTCCCTCGTCGATCGACTGGAAGGCGGCATTGAAGCGCACGGTCTCGGCCTGGTTGATAGGTTCGAACAGCGTTGCGCTGTCATTCCAGGACGGCGCGTCGAGGGTGATACCAGGTTCGTCGCTGCGAGCGGCGGCGCCGTCGGCTGGCTCGTTCGACACCGGTCGCCGCATCCGAAACGAGAGCTGGGCCGGAGTTTGTTTGGAGAAGATTTCCTCGGCGGTCAGCTCCTCCCCCCATCTTCGGACCTCCGCCGCCGTGTGCCGCCACGCATACTCCGGGTAGTACCAGTCGTAATTTACGTGGACGTTGTCCTCGAACGACCACGAGTTCGCGCCAATAACACTTGAGAACCGTGTAATACAAGAACCGCTGCAAGTTGTGGCGCCCGCCCTGCATTCCCAGAACCTTGACATCTGGAATCTCGATCTCAGCGCGGAAATCGGAGAGCGCCTTTCCGAGCAGGGTTACACTCTCCATCTCCCGCCACGCCTCCGCCGGAGTCATGTTCCTGATCTCGCGGCGAACGTAATCGTCGGTGAATTCGCGGATCGGCGCCTTCTTACGATATAGCGTAAAAGCCAGTTGGCCGCCGGGCGCGAGCAGCGACAACACCGATCTCATCGCCTCCTTTGTATTCGGAGTGTGGTGAAGCACGCCGTTCGATGTGACATAGTCGAAGCTGCCGGGCTTGAGCGGAGGACGGCAAATGTCGCCCTGTACAAGTAGGACATTCGGCAGGTGTTTTACATTTTCCGCCGCGACATCGATCGCCGCGGAGATTTCGATCCCGACGGTCAGTGCATCGGGGCGGAGTCGCGCGATCTGGGCTAGATCGCGGCCGTTCCCTGAGCCGGCGTCGAGAATGGTCCGGAACGGTGACAGGAAATCGGCGTATTCGGTTTCGTTCTGCCAGCCGCGCAGATCGAGCAGCCAGTCCTGCATGACGGCCTCGGTCTCGCCGGACATGCCAAAACCGGCGGCGCGGCGCCATTTGTAGCCAAAGGCTTCGGCCACCTGAGCCTGGCCGGCTTCGGCACGCGGGGAGAACCGAGGAATGCCGCCGATCACCGGATAGTGGCCGCCGCATTCGCCGCAGCTGAGCATCTCGCCGATTTGGCGCAGTGCGCCACCGCAAGGGCAGCATAGCAGCGCCAGTAAGCGGGCGTCGATCATGGGTCGCTCCGGCCGCGTCCGCGTCGGCTCACGGCGTCCCGGCGGAACAACGCTTCGTCGTCGTTCCACCGCGACGTGTCGAGCGTGGCGGGGACGCACTGCTGGCGGGTCCGGCGGCGCGGGTTTCCGCCTCTCTGAGCACTGTTCTTTCAGCGCACATTCGGGCGGTTGGAACGCGCTAGAACGTCGTCATACCACCGGCCCATCGCCGCTGCATAGCCGTCGATGGCGCGCTGAATTCGCTGCCGCGGTGGCAGTACCTCAGGAGTTCCACCATTCCGGGTGGGTGAGCACCTGCAGCCGCTCCTCTACCGCCTCCTCGAGAACGTTCCGGAGCCGCCGGTGCCGCCAGATGCCGTTGGAGTTTGAGACGTAGCCGTAAGTGGCACGCAATCGCTTGGAATACGCATTGGCGAGCCCACAGACAGCCTCGTCGTCCGGCATTGTCTGTTCCAGAACTCCGAAATTATGAAAGCTGATTGCAACTGGATCCCTGCCGAATTCACGCGCGAGCAGATCGCGCTCCGCAGCTATGGCATCGCTCAGGCCGCCGCAAGACAGCGCTTCTGGTTGTTGCGTCGGATCGAAATGCAATCCGATGTCGTGGCCCAGCGCCAGAACTCGGCACAGCAACAGCCGTGTAAGGTCATTGAGTAGGTTGTAAAATGGACATCGGGGAAACACGAAATAGGTAGCAATAGCGCCTTCCTCCGCCTCTATCTCAGCGAGACGCAGGGCTCGATTGACCGAAACGTCGATGTCGTGGCGCCACAAGACGTGGCGATCGGTGCTGCTGTCGCCGAAGCGCGCAAAGCGGTATCGGGTGAGCGCAAGGCGCAGCAACTCCCGATAATTTACCTCGGTAAAATCGCTGAATTCGCCGCGATGGTCCTCGCCTGGGTGCATGTGGGGTGCCTTCCCATGAGTATCAGAGCGCGAGCGGCGCGCGGAAGTCGGGCCTGAGATTGCACGACCGCGGCGCCAGCAGCTAAGCTGCAGCCGCTGAAAGGATGAGGATGAGGGATGCTGAACGATCCGCCGCATTTCAACAGGACTTCGCTTCTGGCCGAATGGCGGGAACTGCTCGCTGGGCTCGCCCGCGAGATGCGGCTGCGCTTCAACCGTCACGTCTCTGTCGGGGACCTGTTGACCGATCGCTGGGAAACCGCGCGCCTCTATGGCTGGGGCGAAGGCTCGTCGTCCTACGACAACGTACTGGTCATTGGCGATGTCAAAGTCGGTCGTCACACCTGGGTGGGGCCAAACTGCATCCTAGACGGGTCGGGTGGCCTTGAGATCGGAGACTATTGCTCGATATCAGCCGGTGCTCAGATCTACAGCCACCATACAGTGCGATGGGCAACCAGCCTCGGCGACCATCCGATCGAGCGGTCTCTCACTAAGGTCGGTTCGGGCGTCTATATTGGCCCGTCCGCCGTCGTGCAAATGGGTGTCACGATCGGCGATCGCGCCGTTATCGGAGCGCTCGCATTTGTCAATACCGATATCCCCGCCGGAGCCCGCGCCTATGGCATACCGGCTAGGGTGACTGTCGATCGCGACTGATCCGGTCATCGGTGGCCATTAGCAAAGAGATTTGCAAGCTTCATAGAGGTCATGCAATTGCGCGCAGGGTCGTCACTACACGATCATAATCGGCCGGCGACATGCGGTTGTGCAATGGCAGGGCCAGCGAGTTGGCATCGCAATCACGCGCGCTGGGAAAATCGTCAGGCGAAAAGCCGTATCGCTCGCGGTAATGCGACAGCATATGCACCGCATGCGTCCCCGGACGCGTGGCGATGCCGTGGCTCTGCAGGACTTCCATGATCCGGTTGCGCGGCCGCGGCGCGCCGTCCGGGTCGACATAGGCAACGAAGGCTTGCCAGGCGTGCCGACCGTTCACCGGTTCTTCCGGCAGGCGCAGCCAGTTGACCTCGGCGAGTTCAGCCCGGTACCACTGTGCCCAGTGGGCCCGCTCGGCAATGAAACCGTCGAGCTTCCTCAACTGGGCCAGTCCGATCGCCGCCTGCAGGTCGGTCATGCGGTAGTTGAACCCGAGCTCGGGAAAATCAGGAAGGATGTAGGGTTTGGCCGCCAGATGGCGCACTTCCTCCGAGATTGCGGCGCCGTGATTGCGCAGGCAGGCGGCGCGCTCGGCGAGGGCAGCGTCGTCGGTCGTCACCATGCCGCCCTCCCCGGTGGTAATCGACTTGCGTGGATGGAAGCTGAAGCAGGCCGCCGTGCCGAGGCTGCCCGCCGACTTGCCGCGATAAGCCGCGCCGGCGGCGCAGGCGGCGTCCTCGATAATGGCGACGTGCTCGGGCAGCGCCGCGCGCAACGCGTCGATGTCGGCGCACATCCCGAACAAATGCACGGGGATTATGGCGCGGGTGCGCGGCGTCACCGCTGCGGCGGCAGCTGCAACATCGATATTGAAATTGTCGCGCGCCACGTCGACCAGCACCGGCGTCGCGTCGCAATAGAGCACTGCATTGGCGGTCGCCACCCAGGTGAAGGCGGGCACGATCACCTCATCGCCGGGGCGGATGCCCAAGGCGGCGAGCGCCAGGTGCAGCGCCGTAGTGCAGCTGGTCGTGGCGATGCCGTAGGCGGAGCCGTGCCGGCGGGCAAAACTAATCTCGAATGCCTTGACCTGCGGCCCTTGCGTCAGCCAGCCCAACTCGAGCACCGCACGGACCGCCTCCAGCTCGTCTTCGCCCATCACTGGCGCCGCAATCTGTATCGGGGTCAACTTCGACATGACCGGGATGGGTCGTTGCATCAATCGAGCGTGCGCGGCGGCTGGCCGGTTTCGCGCACGATGTCGTAGACTCGCTCGAACCGCTGGGCGAGCCTCGGAGCCGACCACCACTTTAGAGCGTGCTCGCGGCTGGCGCGACCGATTACAGCGCGCTTTGCCGGATCGAGCACGAGGTCGCGCAGCACGTCCTTGATCGTCCCCTCGTCCGCGTTGACGACCGGCGTTTCGAGGATGCAGCGGGTCGCCGGGATCCCGTCGCCGTCCCAGGGATTGATGCGCGCCACCACCGGTTTTCCGAGCATCATGCCTTCGCGCGCGGTCGCGCCGTAGCGCCCGTAATTGAGCTGGTCGACGATGATGTCGGCCTGCGCCTGGACAAAGCGGTTGTCGATGCTCGGCACGTCGTCGACGAAGTCGAGCCGGACCGGGATCCCTTCCTCGCGCAACGCCTTGATCGCGGCGACCACCGCGCGCGTGCCCTTGATGTTGATGCCATCGCGCGTCCGCATCTCGTAATTGCCGACGCCGTGATAGACGAGGACCTCGTCGTCACGCGTCCGCGTGCGCCGCAGATGTTCGGGCGGCTCGAGATCGGGGCGCCAGATCTCGGGATCGAGGGCCATCGTCAGGGGGTCTCGGAAGGCCTTGGGCGACCGGCTGTGATCGAGCGCGACGTCTGTCTCGACGCAAATGAGATCGGCGAGCGTCTCAAGCTTGCGGCCCCAGGCCAAGTTCTTCGAATCGGAGCAAATGTCCGACCTCTCGCGCCAAGGACAGCGGGCGCAGGAGCCGGGACTCCAGGCGCCAAACGCCGATTGCGAGACGCCATCGCAGCAGCCGACATGGGTATAGCCGATCAGGATGCCGCGTCGCCGCCACTCCAGAATGTCCCACGGGATCGCGGCATGGGTCGGCTCGGTATCCCACATTTCGGGGAACAGACTGAGAGTTCCGACTCCGTAGGAATGAACGATGCCGAACCGGTTGCAGGCCTCGTCGAAGAATTCCTGCAACCGTTTCCTGAACTGCACCGGATCCGGGTCGTAAAGGCCGAGGTCCTCGCCATGGTAGTATTTGGCGTCGAGTCCGTCGGGCGGATATAGATTGGCGACCAGCGCGTCCCAACCTCGGTCGCGCAGGGCGGCGGCGAGATACTTGAAATTGTAGTAGCATTGGTTGAGGAACAACACCGAGCGGCGCCGCGGCTCGCCGGGCGCGACGTCCGGTGACAGGCGGTCCCGGTTGAACGGCAATGCGGGCCCGGCGCCCAGCCGGCGCCGGGCGAGATCGTGCAACAGCGGGAGCAGGTCCGGATAGCTGCCCGCGGCCGACAGAGAATCTAAATAATGGGTTGCCGATTTGGGTAGCTCTGTGGCCGGCGGGCCGGCCGGCTCCGCCGCGCTGCCGAACACGAGTTGGACAACGGTCTCGGGATCCGTCCTGAGCCATTGCGCCAGCTGGGGTAGCGGATAGCGGTCGTTCGCGATCAGTGGCGGGCGCGGTGTCGCCTCCCGGCCAAGGACCAACCAGTAATCTTCAGCGCCGCGGTTGGCGGCGTCCGTTAGCGTTGTCCGGGCAACGCCGATAAGCCCGAGCTGCGCCGCGACGGATTGCGGGACGACATGGATTTCAATCGCCTCGTCCGTCATGTGCGGAAGGAGCGCGACCGCTTCGGTCAGACTGCCCGCTCTCGCCCTAAGCTTTCGCGCAAGCAACATGCGCGCCGCGTCGACCAGGAACGGCTTTGCCCCTACTTGGTCGCACAGCCACAGCCACAGCACTCTGCGGCCACCCGCGTCTCCTAAAAGTGCCCGCACCAGATCGCCCCGTTCCCGGCAGCGTCGCAGGAAGGAGCTTGCCGCGTCGGCGTATCCGCGCAGCGTCCCGACGTGGGAGTGGACACCCACAGCCTGCCGGTCTGGCGGGCTGTACGCGTCCGTTTCTGCTAGTCGTTCCGTGCCGTCGGTCGTCGCCTTGGGTCGTGGCGTGACAAGCGCATGAACGGTCTCCCGCGTCAGGACGGTCGCGTCGAGGATGACCTCGCACATCAAGCCGCCTGCCAGCTCCGGTTGGAGAGGCATCGGCAACTCTCCATTCCAGGCAGCCAAAACGGGTACCGAGACGATTTTGGCCCGCGCTCGCCCGCGGCTGCGCTCGTCGATATGAGCGTCGACGCCTTTGACGAAGGTTTCGTACGAGTAATGGCCGGTCCCGATCACGTCGTGGTAAGCGCGATCGGTCAGCCGTTCCAAATAGCCGACGTCCTGCACCTTCGCGAACACTTCCTCGATATTCGAGAAGTCCTTTTTCAGCGGGATGAAATGCAGCCCTGGCGTGACGACGCCGGAATAGCGCCCCTCCTCAAACAGGATCAGCGCGGTCCGCAACCGTATCGCCTCGAAGATCTTCGGCGACACCTGCGCCATCTGCACCTCGCCGTCGCGCTCGGCGAGAAAGCGCCGAGAAAACTCTGGGAACGGCAAGTAGGCGTGCTCTGCAGCCAGCTGTTTCAGCGATCCGTCGTCGTCGAATAAATTCGCGCCGCTCTCGCTGCCCAAGGTCGCGCGGCAGGAGCCGAGGAACGCGTACCACTCGTTGCCGTAGATGCGCTTGCTATCAGCCACTTCGATATCGACAGGCAGATGGCGCTCGACGGCCAGCCGCTTCACTTCGACGCCGATGCGGAACTTTTCGTAGCCGAGCTGGCCGTATTGATGCGACAGCTTACGACCGCGATAGCCGATCAGTGTCGGACGCTCGGCGATCGGCAAGGCGTAGCTGTCGAGATTGTGGTCCTCCGGCACGTAACCGGTCAGCGTCGGCACGAAATCCAGGCGCGGAAACCGCGCCCGAGGATAGACGCGATCGATTTGGTCGAGCGGCACGTTGGTGAAAATTGTGGTAACCCCGAGCCGCGCGATCCACCGGCGCGCTGTCTCGGTGTTCTCGTATTCATCTTGTATGAACAATAATTTTGGTCCGTTGTACTGGCTAATTGCACGAGCAATGCTTGTAGATATATGGTTTCCTAACGAAACACGAACGCTGTAGTGGATCAGGACCGCGTCGAAGACGCTCAGGTCCGGTGTGAATTCGCGGTCGTCGAAGCCTGGAACCGCGCCTGTGGCCGGCATCAGCATGACCCGATGCCGGGAATACTTCTGTATTGCTTCGATATGCTCACCAATCGTGCGTATATGCGTCGAAAAGTCGTCATAAAAGATGAGCAGATTGAGCCGGCCGTTGCCCTGGGCGCGGCTCGCGACGAGTTCCGAGACGGCTACCTCCAGACGATCGAAGCGTTCGTCATAGGACGTCGCCGATGCCGCCGAACGACGGCGCGTCAGGAGCTGCGGGTCGGTGCGGGTCGGGGCTAACTCGTCGAGCGCCTTCGCGAACCCATCGGCATCGGTCTCGGTGCGGAACAGGTCCGGCTGCGCAGCAAGCTCGTCGATCGGCACGGTTACTACCGGCAACCCGCAAGCAACGTATTCGTATGCCTTCAGCGGCAATGAATTCCGGATAAGCTTGTCCTGCATGAACGGGATCAACCCGATACGCGCGCGCCGCGCGAGGTCGGCAATGCCGTCGACATTGAGCGCGCCGTAGTACCGCACATTGGGCTTCGCGGCGAGCGCCTTCCACTCGGCCCCCGCGCCACGCGCCTGTCCGCAGAACCAGAACTGCCAATCCGACCGCTTGTCGGCGAGGTCCGACAACAGCTCGTAATCCAACCGCGCGTTTATGCCGCCCTGGAATAGAGCGACATTGGCCTCATCGTCCGGGAGCATGTAGGCAGACGCGCCGCTCGCGTCCCAAAACCGAAAATCGCAGCCATTACGCAGAGTCAGGGCCCGTCCGCGGTAACCGTTCCTGATGTAGCTTTGAGTTACGGCACCGGAAACGCCGACGAGCAGGTCGACCTCCGGAAGTAGGCGCTTTAGCGCAGCGCGCACGCTGTCATCGGCGATAGTCCAGCTGTCCCCCTCGGCAAAATAATCCTCGGTGGCGTGATATATGACTAGCCGGGCATTTGCGCGACGCACAAGATGCTCAAATCCAAAGTTGTAGACCCATAGTAGGGGCCGACGAATGCCCAACGATGTGAATGCTCGAGCGAGGCGGGTCGCTTGGGCCGGGCCGTAGTCGTCGGCCACCTGTACCAGGGTGATGTCGTGCCCCTCAACTGGCTCAATGGTCACCTCGTCGCCTCTGCCATTCGGCTGAACGAAGTACACTGGAAGACGAGCCGCAAATCGGGTCGCGTAGTGATAGCGGTTGCTGCGCGGCTCGGTCTTCCAGTCTGAGAACGTAAGCATCAGAACCGCATCGAAAGTCGACCAGATCGCCGAGCTCGACAATTCCGCCCGGTCATCGGCAACGGAAATCGCCATACGACTAGGGTCCGAAGTAATAACAGAGCACTTGGGATAGGTGCCGCTGACTTCGCACGGATCGGTGTCCATTTCAAGCTTAACGAGTATTATTTTATTGCTGTTGCATACACATCAAGACCGTAAACCCTTGGCCACACGGTAATTAAAAGCTCCGGTCGTGTACGCTTATGAAAGGGCAGTTCCTGATCTCGCGTTGAGATGTGCAATCTCCGCCGAATACACGGAATTGCGGCGAGCAAGTCTCCGCCGGATACGCCGCTGTCTCGCTCGATCGAACCGCGCAGACCCAATCACGCGGCCACGCCGAACAGCCGGCCCCAGATGCCGAGGTTGACGATCCGCCACAGCGAGAAATCGACCGGACGCCGCCCTTCGAGCATATCCGCGGCATGAGCCCTCACGCCTGCAGCGTTAAGCAGGCCTGGAAAATAGGAAAGCGTCTGCTCGATGCCGCCCAGCACCAGGTGGCGGAGCGGGCCGCGAAACCACACCTCCTCCGGGGTGGCGAAACCCAGCTTGTCGCGACGGTTGCGCACGGTCTCGGGCAGTATTCCGGCCATCGCCCGGCGCAGCACCCGCTTGGTGTCGCCGCCCACCATCTTGTGCCGCTCGCCAAGCCCGATCGAGAGCTCGACCAATCGGTGATCGAGAAACGGCACCCGCGCCTCGATGCCGTGCGCCATGCTGTTGCGGTCCTCCCAATGGAGCAACATCGACAGGTTCGATGATTGCGTCATCACCAGGCAAAGATCGCCGATATCCTTGATTGGCGGCGCCTCGATCAACTCGCGCGCCGTGTCGAAGGCGGACCGACCGAGATGCGGCCGCAGCCCCTCGCCGTCGAGCCAGTTGTCCTGCAGCGGCGCCTGTTTTTGCCGGCGAAGTTTTTGCTGAATCGACGGCGGGAGCAATGGCAATAGGAACGCCTCGGCCTCACCGGCGAGCGAAGTTCCATGCCAGTACCAGCGCTCGATCATCGCGCGCAACAAGGCGGCGTAGCGACGCCGCCGAAGCAGGCTCCAGTAGTAATAGGGGAAGCCGCCATGATAGCCGGCAAGCTGCTCGTCGGCACCCTGACCGTCGAGCATGACCTTGATCCCGGCCCGCCTTGCCTCGGCAAAGACCGACCATTGGGCAAAGATGCTGGTGCTGCCATAAGGCTCGTCCTGGTGCCAGGTAATGCGCTCGGCGCTGGCAAAAGCATCCTCCACGCGCGGATAGCACCATCGCGGCGCGCTCCCAGTCGCGTCGACCACCGCCTCCATGAACGGGCGCTCGTCGACCGCTTTGACGTCATAACACGCGCTGACCGTGTTGACCCGCGCTCGCTGGCCGGCGGCGTCGAGTGCGCGCGCCATCAGGCAGACGATCGACGAACTGTCGAGCCCGCCCGAGAGGCACGACCCCACCGACACGTCGGCGCGTAGGTGAAGCTGCACGGCCTCCGTCAGCAGGTCGCGAAACCGCTCACCGGCCTCGCGCTCTCCGATCGCGAGCGTGCCGGATTCAAGGATACTGTACCAGCGCCGCACCGGCAGCGCATCGCCCAATTGCTGGCGCTGCAGGTCGAGGCGCAGGAACTCGCCGCCGCGGACTTGGCGTATGCCGTCGAACACCGTTTCGCCGGTGTGATCCATGATCCCAGCCGACAGGAAGTCGTAGATTCGCGGAATGTTGAGCCGGGCTGAGAAGCCCGGCAGCCCGATCAGCTGCTTTATTTCCGAGGCGAGGGCGATCCCGGTGCGAGTGGCGAACGCATAGAGCGGCTTGATCGCGAAACGATCGCGGGCGGCAAAGGCGATTTGCGCAAACTTGTCCCAGATCACGAACGCGAACATGCCGATCAGGCGGTCGAGCGCATCGCCGCCCCATTCGGCATAAGCAGCCAACAGCACTTCGGTATCCGATCGCGTCGCAAAGCGGTGACCGGCCACCTCGAGCTCGCGGCGCAGCTCGATATAGTTGTAGATCTCGCCATTGTAGACTACCCAGTACCGCCCGTCGCCATAGCTCATGGGTTGCGCGGCCATCTCGGAGAGATCGATGATGCTGAGACGGCGATGGCCGAGCGCCACCGGGCCGGCGACACTATCGAACACCTGCCAGCCCCGCCCATCGGGGCCGCGGTGGGCGACCACATCGATACGCGCCGGGTCGGGGGGAAAGCCCAGCGAAAACCAGATACCGCACATCTCGTTCAAGCAGCCGCCATGTCCGCAACCAAGGCGGGGTAGGCTTCGACGAGCCGCGCCGATTCGAGCTGCCAGCACAATTCCTCGCCGGCGCTCAAGGCGTTGCGCTTAAATGGGTCTATCCGGTCGCGGTCGAAAGCGTTGATAGTCGCTGCGATCGCCTCCTTAACCAGCCGATCCTCACGTTTCCGCCCAGGCCGGTATCCCACCAACGGAGCAGGCGCTGCTGTCATGCCCTGTCCCATGAAACTCGGATCGCCCGCCGGTCCGAGTTTCGCCATTCGATCAGGCGGCGCAACCCGTTCTCGAGCTCGACTTCGGCGGTAAACCCGAGCTCTCTGATCGCGCGGAGCGGCGAACCGACACGGTTTTTGACAAAAGTCAGGCCGCCGGGCAGGTATTCGATCGGCTGGTTCGAACCGGTGCACCGCAACAGCAGTTCCGCCAATTCGCGGATCGAGGTCCGCCGGCCGGTACCGACATTGTAAAACCGGTCGACAGCGTCGGCCCGCATCGCGCAGAGATTGGCGCGCGCGCAGTCCTCGACATAGACGAAATCGTAGGCTTGGCGGCCGTCGCCGTAGACGTTGAGCGGCCGGCCGGCCTCGATCGCATCGAGCATCTTCATGATCACTGCGATATAAGCGCCGCGGTAATCCTGGCGCGGCCCGTACACGTTCATGTAACGCAGCCCGACAAAGTCGAGGTCGTAGCGGTGGTGAAACGCGCGCGCCATCGCTTCGCCGGCGATTTTGGTCGCGCCGTAGAAATTGGTATTGTTGAAAGGGTGGTCCTCAGTCATCGGCTCCTCGACCGCATCGCCGTAGACGGAGGCGGACGACGAATAGACGAGCCGCTTGACGCGCTGCTGCACGCAGGCTTCGAACACATTGAACGTGCCGCGGACGTTCACGTCGAAAGCGGCGCGCGGATACTCGTGGCACTGCAACAGCCACAGGGCGGCGAAGTGAAAGACACCGTCGGCATTGTTCAAGGCGGCGTTGAGGATGTCGGTCTGGCAAATATCGCCGCCGACCTCGAATATCTTGACCCGCGGATCGCACAACGCCGAAACCAAGTTCTCCGGGGTGCCGCGGGCGAAGTTGTCGTAAACGACAATCTCGCCGACGTCCTCCTTGGCCAGCCGATCCACGGTGTGCGAGCCGATTAGTCCGGCACCGCCGATTACGACGATGCGCTTGCCGCGAATATCCATTTTTGATCCGTTAGCGCTTATGGGCGAGGCAAAGGTTGCGTGACTGGCCCGAGCCGTGGCGCGGGACGAAGCGCTTCAGCGGCTTCCTGGTCCAGATCGCAGATCGGCGCGAGCACCCCAGCTCGGCAAAATTGAGCAGCAAGTTGCGGCCACAATAAGCGCATCCCACAACTGCGACTCTCGGCTGGCGATTTGCCAAAACTCGACTTCTCCATGCTACCGCAGTCCGGGTGAACGAGGTTCTCCCCGAACTCATCGTCAACGCCATGCCGCCGCGGCCGATCGCGGCAGCGCGGTCTCAGGCCGCTTCGATCGTAGCCGCGTAGAGCTGGGTGCGCACCTTGCGACCGAGCACCTCAAGCAGAACGACGACACGCTCCTGGTCGCGCAGCTCGAGCAATTGTCCGACCAGTTCCTCGAACGCACCGGTCGTGACCCGCACCAGCGCTCCCGGACGCAGTGGCCGCCGCGTCGCCAGCCGCTCGAATTCCCCAGCGGCCTCGTGTTCGCGTAACGTCGCGACGATCTCAGGGGACACCGGCACCGGGTCGTCGCCGGCCCGCACGATGCCGGTTACCCCCAGGGTAGACAGGATCGGGCGCCAGCGCATCGACGCCCCGTCGATGCCGACAAACAGGTATCGCGGGAACAGCGGCCGCAGGACGCTACGGCGCTGCCGCGCATGACTCACCACAGCACGGTAGCACGGCAGGTAGGCGCGATAGCCTTGTCGCAAAAGGTTCTCCAACGCGGTTCGTTCGGCTTGCGGCCGGGTGTAGACCGCATACCAGGGCATCGTGTCCGCGGTCACACCGCAACCTCCGCCACGACCGGAAGCGCGGAAATCCCGAGCAGCTTCGGCGCGACAATCTGGCGCAAGTCGAGGCCACACGCGGCAACGCCGGCGATCAGCTCGCCGAAGCTCGCCTCTGGCACCTGCGTGTCGGTCAGGATCAGGCCGTCGAGCGAGGCGGGATCGGCGAGGGCCGGAGCGACCGGAATGCCGGCCACGATCGGCAGTCCGCGGCAGCGCTCGCCGGCCTGCCGCGCGTTGATCACGCAGACGATCTCTACCCGCAATTCCGCGGCGCTCAGCACGGCAATCTCCCTGAGATCGCTCGCACCGCAAGGAGCGGCCCGGCGCCAGCCCGCGGCGGCGCAATCGGCGAGCAGTTCTGCGCGATCGGTTCGCGCGCCGGAAAACGTTGAATGAGACCGCCAGATTTTAGGCCATGACGCCACGCAACAACGTAGGTAGGGGGTGGCTCGCCCGAGCTCGTCCGCGCGCCGGGGCTGTCTGGCTCGATCGACGCGAGCAGACCCGACATGATCTCGGATTGGACGGCATCGCGCCGCGCTTCTGCCACAGCATTCCCCCAACGAGGGGTTCCGTACCACGTTCATTCTATGAACGTCAACCTGGATCAACAGGGCGTCAACGGTGCGATAGCAGGCGAGAAAGCTGGTTCCTCCGCCAACCCCGCCGCGCCGGGTTCACTCGCTCGCGGATAAATTCGCGCCGCGCCGACCGAGGGTCGATTGCGTCTCGATCTCCCCAAGAGCGGCAGCGTAAGCCGAGGTGAGGCTTTTGCCGTTCACCCTCACGCCATTGGTCCCGGTGACGGTTTCGATCAGCTCGCTGATCCGGTGCGCATAGGTATGTTCGGCGATGACGTAGTCATAGGTCTCGTCGACCATCTGCTGCCGGTAGCGATCGTCCTGAAAGCGGCGCAGCGCATCGTCGATATTGCCGAGGTCCGAAGCCAGCGCGATGTAATGCCGGTCGGCCTCGAGGATGCCGTTGTAGTGGCCAGCGATCAGTATCTGGCAGGTCTTGGTGCCGATTGGCTCGAAATGTCGCGACGAGATGCTTTTTCCCGATACCTCGCGCGGCGCGTCCCGAAAAAATCTATCGAACACCTCGCCGAAGCTCGCCTCGCGGTTCTCGAAAAGATTATAGGCACGCGCCCGCTCCGACAAACGACCGCGATCGTTCAGGTAATAGGTTCCGGATTCGGCGCCGATGACCGCTTTGCAGCCACCGAGAAAGCAGCTCCAAGCCTCGCGCTCGAGCCGCTCCTTCCGGATGTCGCAGCATAGGCCGCGCGCCTTGCCGTAGCGTTCAAACCATTCCACCAGCTCGGTGCGCTCCCGATCCCCGACAAACGGCCAATAGATGTCACCGACAAAGCCGATATCGACCTCCCGCGTGACCCCCGGCCGAGGATAGTAGTGAGTTGGATTCAGTGCATGCGGCATCTCGACAATTCGGCTGCTGGCGCATTCTCCATAGAGATATTGCGCGGCCGCCAGGGGCAGTTGAGTGCAGACGAACTCGGCCCCGGCCTGCCGGATGAAGGCGATCTTGTCGTCGAGGATGTCGTATTCGTTGCCGATAAAGACCACCAAGGGAGCGAGGCGTCTGTCGAACCGGCCCACGGCGCGCAACAGCACCGAGAGGTCGTCGCCAGCCGCCGTGTGCCCCACCACGATCAGATCGTACTCGCGCAATTGCAGCAGGCGGCGCCCGAAATGTACAAGATTGTTGATATTGCAAAATTCGACGTCCAGCTGCGGCGATGCGCGAAATCCGTCCTGCCAGTCCAAGGCGTATGACAACTTCGCAGAAAAGTCGCGCAATTCCGCGAACAGCAGATCAGCCTTCGGATAGCACTTCTGGAGGAACCCCGGCGGCCGATCACCGTCTTGGTAGCCGAATATTCCACGCAACACGGTATCGACGAAGACGATCCGCGAGCCGACACCGTTGGCGTAAAGGAAGAGTGTACGTAATCGCTCGTTCATGGCGGGATCGCCGAGTTCCCTCGTGGGCGGCTAGGCTGCGATGCCGAAAAAGATGACGGCCATGCCTGACTTCAGCCCAGCGCCGCCTGCAACGCATCGGCGATACGGTCCTGGGTCGCTTCATCGAGGTAGGGATGCATCGGCAGGCTCATGACCTCGGTGGCGAGCCGCTCCGATGTCGGCAGCCCGTTGCCCGCGGTCGGGTACCGACGATAGATCGATTGGAGGTGCAGCGGCTTCGCGTAGTAGATGGCGCTAGGGACACCGGCATCTTTGAGACGCGCCATGACCCGCTCGCGGTTGACGCCGCAGGGCAAGCGGACGGTGTATTGGGCCCACACGCTGGTCAGTCCGTTCGGGACGCGCGGCACTTCGACAACGTTCCGGAGCCGCTCGGCATAGAGCGCCGCAATTCGGTCGCGCGCGGCGATCTCTTCGGTGAAGACCTCTAGCTTTTCGAGTAGAATCGCCGCCTGCAGCGTGTCGAGGCGGGCGTTCATGCCGATCCGCACGTTGTCATATTTGTCGGCGCCCTGGCCGTGCACGCGCAGGCTGCGCAATATCTCAATCATGTCGTCGTCGTCGACGAATACGGCGCCGCCATCACCGTAGCAGCCCAACGGCTTGGCCGGAAAGAAACTCGTCGTCGTGATGTCCCCGAGGGTGCCGACCGCACATCCCTTGTACCGCGCGCCAAAGCTCTGCGCCGCATCGCACAACACCCACAGCCGGTGCGCGGCGGCAATGGCGAGCACCGCATCATAATCGGCAGGCAGCCCGAACAGATCGACCGGCATGACGCCGACAGCCTCCAGCCCAAGCCGCTGCGCCGTCGCGATGCCGGCTTCCAGGCTCTGCGGATCGATGTTGAATGTGTCGGGCAATACGTCGACGAAGATCGGGGTTGCGCCGAACCAGACGACCACCTCGGCACTTGCGGCAAAAGTAAAGGAGGGCACCAGCACCGCTTGGCCCGGCGCGAGGCCTTTGGCCATAAGCGCCAGTCCCAACGCGTCTGTGCCGTTGGCGCAGGTCAGTACGTGCTTGGCACCACAAAATCCGGCGAGCCGGCGCTCGAGCGCGCCGACCTCGGGGCCGAGAATAAACCGGCCGTGCTCGAGAACGTGTCTGATCGCCGCCTCGATCCGGCCGCCGATGCGCGCGCGCTGGGCCTGGAGGTCGATGAACTCTATCGGCGCGGCAGAACCCTTAGAGAGGGAGTCGGGCATCAGACGATCTCCTCGATCCGTTCGGGGCCGATCTCGCGGTAGCACCGGCCGGAATGGCGGCACACGAGATCTGGCCCAAGCCTCTCGCCGGCATGGCTCATCCAGCCGATGCGATGCGCCGGCACGCCGGCCATCAGCGCGAAGGCCGGAACGTCCCGAGTGACGACTGCGCCAGCCGCGATGAAGGCGTACTCGCCCACCGTATGCCCGCACACGACCGTTGCGTTGGCGCCGATCGTCGCCCCCCGCTTGACCAGCGTCGGCCGGAATTCGTCCTTGCGCTCGATCTCGGCGCGTGGGTTGTTTACGTTGGTGAAGACGCAGGACGGGCCGCAAAAAACACCATCCTCCAGAGTGACGCCCTTGTAGATCGAAACGTTGTTCTGGATCTTGCAGCCGTTTCCCACGGTTACGTCGGGCCCAACCATGGTGTTCTGGCCGAGCGAGCAATCGCTGCCGATCCGGGTGCGCGGCAATACATGTACGAAGTGCCAGATCCGGGTGCCGACGCCGATCTCGCACGGATCGTCGACGTAAGCCGATTCGTGGATCCGGACACCCGGGAAGCGCGACGACTTATCCTCCGCCCGTCCCGCAGCTTTGGTCTCAGTAGGCGCTAACAACGCCGCGCTGGCCCGCGCCAGGACACGAAGTACACGCAACCCCTCCTGCCCGTCGGTACGCGGGCGTGTCCCGGTGGCGACACAATCGACGAAATGCTGGCATTCCAGGCTGAGCGGCTCGCCTTCGTCCAACGCAACTGGGTAGGCTTCGGCGCGCATCGGAACTGGCAGCGTTTCGCGCCATTCGATGCGGTGCGGGTAAAGCAACAATTTCTTGTCCCAACCCTGGCCGTCGTCGAAGACCGCCATCGCCCGATCGCCGATGACGACCAGTTTCTGCTCCTTGAACGGGTGCAGCCACGACACAAAGACATGGGCCTGTTCGCCGCCCGGGAAACCGAGATTCGTCGTCGTCACGTCGGCAATCGCCCGATGCAGGTAGAACCCGCCTTGCGCCGTCACTACTGTCGGTTCCTGCTCTACGAGCGATAGGATCATCGACAGGTCATGCGGCGCGAACGACCACAGAATGTCCTCCTCGCGCCGCACCTTTCCGAGATTGAGCCGGTTCGAATAGAGGTATTGCAGTCGGCCGAGTGCACCTTCTCGGATCAGCTCGCGCAATTTGATGAACGCGGGATGGTATTGCAGCAGGTGCCCGACCATCAGCCGCCGGTCGCGGCGCTCGGCAAGGTTGCAGATGTCCTCGGCCTCGGTAACGGTCAACGCCAGGGGCTTCTCGACAAACACATGCTTGCCGGCCTCGACCGCCGCGCGCGCCAGTTCGGCGTGTTGCGCGGCGGGCGCGGCGATCGCAACTCCAGCGATCGTCGGGTCGCGCCACAATCCATCGAGCGAGGCCACCGGGGCGTCGTATTGCTTCGACAATTGCGCAGCCGTCGTCTCATTGATATCGCAGATGGCTGCCAGCGCGTTTATTTGGGCAAAGTTTCGGACAAGGTTCTTGCCCCAATAACCACAACCGATAACCGCGATTCGCTGTGGCGGGTTCGATGGCTTCGTCAATTCGGGGTCCTTCCGAAACTAACGCATTCCGGGAGCTGTCGCGTCACCGGAGCCCAGCGGCTCTTTGGCGCCGTCAGCAGCCGCTTCCGGCGCGCCCGCGGGCACCACCGAAATCCCGAGCAAGCTCGGTGCCACGAGCTGATTCGGCCGCAGGCCGTGCTGCTGTGCGGCTGCCAGCAGTTCCTCAAAGCGTGTCTGGGGGGCGCG
Organism: uncultured Alphaproteobacteria bacterium; assembly: GCA_963733945.1. Classification (GTDB taxonomy): domain Bacteria; phylum Pseudomonadota; class Alphaproteobacteria; order ATCC43930; family CGMCC-115725; genus AP-15. The sequence continues at coordinate 120,360 of CAVTFD010000039.1, forward strand.
GGTGTCGGTCAGCATCAGCCCATCGAGCGGCGCCGGGGAGGCGCACGCCTGGGCCGCCGCAATGTCGCCAACGATCGGCACCCCGCCGCAGCGACGGCCCGCTTGCTGCGCGTCAACCACGCAAACGATCTCAACTTCGGCATCCCCCGCGCTCAGCACCGCGACTTCGGCAAGCTCACCCGCGCCATAGAGGGCAACGCGGCGCCAGCCGCTCGCGGCGCCGGCCGTCAACAACGCCGCGCAGTCGGACCGCGCGCGCCGGAAAAAATTAAAGGATGCCGTCAGATATTCCGCGGTCAGGCGGGTCTTTTCGACGAAACCCTGCGGCGTCAGGTAATAGGCGTACCGATTCAGGGGCACTTCGCTTACCTTGACGAGGCCTTTGCGAACGCAGCGTCGCAGGTACGCGTTCGCCAGGCCCAAAGCGATGCCGAGATCACTGGCGATCTTTCGCTGCGTAACGGCGCTGTCCCGCTCGATCGAAGCGAGGAGACCTAGCACGATCTCGCGCTCGGTAATTCCGCGGCGCATCAAATCCACAGAGCGGCAACCCCCATCGGGATCGATCCATATCGCGTTCACGGTATGAACGTCAACCACGATCCGCCGCCCAGGGCCTGCTTGCCTAGCAAGGGCCGGTCGGCGCATCTTGCGCCCTGCAAGCGCGTACCGGGCTCCGATCGGTCCGCGATAGAAAAACGAGGCTCCAATGACCATGTCGCAGCCGCCGGCGAGGTTGCCGTGGACCCGCCGCCGCGCACAAACCCGGTGCGCTGATCGGCCGGTTTGTGCATGCGAAGCCAAATCGGTGTTGTCGGCCTCGGCTATGTGGGCCCGCCGCTGTGTTGCGCTCCGCCATGGCCCATGGGCTCACCGGGTACCGGCTTCGACGTTGATCGGGGCAAGGTCGATGTCTTGAACGCCGGCGCCCCCTATATCCGCTACATCAGCGCCGAAAGCATTGCTGCGCTGCCGGAGGCGGGCAGCTGACGACGACTAATCTCGCTTTTACGTGAAGATTAAGCAATGAAGCGACGGTGGAATTTAACGAAGCTGTAGGCGGAACGGCGGTGGGTGGTCGGGTTGAGTGGTGACGACGGCGCGCGGGGTGACCGGAGTGTCTTCAGCGCGCTCGACGTGGAAGGTTTGGATCAGGGTGGCCAGGACCAGGGTGGCTTCAGTCAGGGCGAATTGGGCGCCGATGCACCCGCGCGGTCCGATCCCGAACGGCAGATAAGCGAAGCGATCGGGCGGCAACGCGGTGGGCAAAAACCGCGAGGGGTCGAAGATTTCGGGCTGCGGCCACAGCCGGCGGTGGCGGTGCAAGGCCCAGGGGGCGATTAGGACCACCGTGCGCGCCGGGACCGGGATGCCGCCAGCGACATCGGCGCGGAGCGCTTGGCGCGCCAGGGTGAAGGCCGGCGGGTAGAGCCGCAACGCCTCGTGCACGACCGCGCGAGTGTACGGCAGCATCGGCAGCGCGGCGGCGGCGCTGTCCGGCGCGAGATCTGCATCGGCTACCTCGGCGGCAAGCCGGTTCTGGATTGTGGGCGCTGAAGCGAGCAGATAGAGCGATCAGAACAACGCCACAGCCGTCGTCTCGTGGCCAGCGACGATCATCGTCGCCACCTGGTCGGCCAGGCGGTCGGGCAAAAACAAGGCGCTGCTGTCCGGGTCGCGCGCGGTCGACAATAGGTCGAACAGGTCGCGTGGCGCTCCAGCCGAGCCTTGCTCGCGGCGGGCGGCGATGATCCGGCCCACCAGGTTCAGCCAGCGGCGACGAAAGCGCCAGCGGAACACGTCTCGCGGGCTCGGGATCGATGGTGGCAGCAGAAAGTCCAAGAGGCTCGGCCGGCCGAGACGCGAGGCGTAACCCTAGATCAGACCGCGTAATTCTGCGCCGTACCGCTCGGTCTCGAGCGAGAACATCGATGCGCCGGCAATCTCCAGCGCCAGGAACTGCATGGCTGCGAGCAGATCGACCGGGTCCGCGCAAGACGCTTTGAGACTGGCGACCACAGTGCCAGCGGCCTTGGCGACATGACGCGCCAAGATCGGCATCGTGCGCGGAGCGAAAGCCGGGGCCAGGGTGTGGCGCTGGTGCCGCCAATCCTCGCCGGTGCTCAGCAGCAGCCCTTTACCCAGCAGCGGGCGCAGGATGCGGATGCCGGCGGCGGTGCGGCGGTAATTGCCGGGATTGTCGACGAGGATGTGCTGGATGCCCGCAGGCCGGTTCATAATAATCTGGCGGCGGCCGAACACCTTGCGAAAGACGACTTCTTCGTCGAAGGCCTGCGGCGGAAATATGCCGATGGCGTTGTCGCGCAACGAGCGGGCGAAGCCGCGCGACGAGGGGGGCTGGCTCGCAATTCCATGAGCTTGGTCGACCACCGGCCGTGCTTCGGTCATCGTCGCCACCTTTTGTCGTTAAGCAGCGGTTTCAGGCGAAGTCCCGATTTTATACCGCCTAGTTGCGGACCGGAGCAGCCCGCAGCAGCGGCAGCAGCAGCAAGGACAGCAGCATCGCGCCGCCGATCCAGAGCCAGGCGTCGTTGAATGCGGCGACAAGCCCAGCGCGCTCGACCAACGGGGCGACGAGATCGCGCGTCGCCGCGTCTACCGGGCCGATCGCCACCCCAGCAAAGTGCTCGGTCGGCAGCCCGACGAGGCGTGCGGCCGCCGCATCACCGGCCTGGAGACGGCTAACGAGGGCGGCGACATGGGTCGGGCCGCGCTGTCCGATCACCGTATCGATCACCGCCAGCCCTATCGCTCCCCCGAGATTGCGCATCAGGTTGAACAGACCGCTCGCGTTCGGGACATCGGCGGGCTCAAAGCTGCCTAGCGCCAACGCGGTCGTCGGCAACAAGCACAGCATCACCGCCGCCCCGCGCGCGGTTTGCTGCCAGAACAACCCCCAGAAATCGGTCTCGAAGGTCATGAACCCGTTGCCGACCCAGCCGATCGCGAGCAGCCCGTAACCCGCGGCGATCAGCAGCCGCGCATCGGCGCGGCGTTCGAGCAGGGTAGCGATCGGCGCCACTGCCAGCTGGGCCGCACCGGTGACCATCATGATCTCGCCGATCGGCAGCGCGTCGTAGTTTCGCACCAAGCCTAGAAACACGGGCAGCAGATAGCTCGCCCCGTAGAGCCCGATGCCGAGCACGAAGCTGAACCAGCAGCCGAGCGCGAAATTTCGGTCGCGAAATGCGGCAAGGTCGATCAAGGGTGCCGGTTGTGCTAGAGAGCGCCGCACAAGGCTGGCGCCACAGATGAGGCAAAGGACCGCCAACAGCAGCATCGGAGTACTGCCCCAGCCGCGCTTTGGCGCCTCCTTCAGCAACAATTCGAGGCCAGCGAGAAAAACCGCGAGCAGCGGCAGGGCCCAAAGATCGACCACGCCGAAGCCGCGTCGATCGGCCCGGTCGATTTCGACGGTCCAGGCGACAAGCAACGCCACGACGATCCCCGCCGGTACGTTGATCAGGAACAGCCAGTGCCAGGAAAGCCGGTCGGTGACGAAACCGCCGATGCTCGGTCCGAGGGTCGGCGCCAGCATCGCCAGGAGGCCGGCGACCAATGTCGCCCGGCTCCGCGCCGACCAGTCGAACATCAGGAAGATCGCCGAAAAGACCAGCGGGATCAGCGCTCCGCCGCAAAAGCCCTGCACTATCCGCGCCGGGATCAGCGACCAGAACCCGGTCGAACCGGCGCACGCCAGGCTGGCGGCAGTAAAGCCGCAAACGCAGGCGAGAAAGGCACCGCGGGTCGACAGCATTGCGGTCAGCCAGCCGGTCAGCGGGATTGCGACGATCTCGGCCATCAGATAGGCCGTCTGCACCCAGCTCAATTGATCGAGCGCGAGCCCGAGCCCGGCCTGGATCTCGGGTAATGAGCTGGCAACGATCTGAATGTCGAGGATCGCCATGAACATGCCGACGGCCATGGCGACAAATCCGATCCACGTCTTGGCTCCGGTGGCGTGGGATACGGCGGGGATGGTCATAGCCCCCGGCGCGGCGCCAGCGCACGATCCTCGATTCGGACGCGCCTTATGATCAGTATCAGGTTGAGCGCCGAGAATATCGCGGCGATTGCAACGGCGCCAAAGGCCAGCGGCAGGACCGCGAACTCGGCGACGACCAACAGATAGTTCGGATGCCGCAACCAACGGAACGGACCGGTCTGCACCAGCGGCGCGCCAGGAAGGGTCAGGATCCGCGTCGTCCACCAACGGCCCAGGCTGAGGATGACCCAGAGCCGGCCGAGCTGGAGCAGCGTGAACAAGCCGAGGATCGGCCAGCATGGCGGGATGGCGGCTGACGCCGACAAAGCGAGGCTGGCGAGCCAGGCGGCATGCAGCAACACGAACATCGGATACCCGACGGCATCCGCCTCGGTCGCGCCCAATCGGCGCAGCCGCATGGTGTTGCGGCGCGCCCAAGCGAGCTCGGCCAGTCGCTGCAGGGCGACGAGGCAAACCGTGCAGTAAAGCACCGTCACCGGTTGTCGAGCACCATAAACCCAGCGGAAAAGCCCGGTCCCAGCGCGTTCATCAGCGCCCGGTTCCAGGGCCGTGGATCGGCGAGCACGCGTTCGAGCACGAACATCACGGTGGCAGCTGACATATTTCCAAAGTCGCGCAGGACCCCGCGCGCGACGGCGAGCGCGCCTTGCGCAAGCCAGAAGGCGTTTTCGAGTGCCGCCACCACCTTGGCGCCGCCGGGGTGGCAAACGAACCGGTCGATGTCGTTGATCGCAAGATTATGACGCGTAAGGAATTCGACCGCTACCTCTCGAAGCTTTGCAGCTACGAGTTGCGGAATGTCGCGAGAAAACACCGCGCTAAGTCCGTCATCAGTGACCTCCCAGCCCATCACATCGAGGCTGTTAGGCCAGGTGTATTCTCCGCCGGCGACAATCGCCGGTCCGCCTCCTTCAGTAGACAGCAGCGCCCCCGCAGCGCCGTCACCGAACAGCGCGGTTGCGACGACGTTGCTTTTTGAGAAATCATCGCGGCGAAACGACAGCGCGCACAATTCGACGACAAGGAACAGCACGGTCTCGCCCGGCGACGACATTGCCTGGCTCGCGGCGCGGGCGAGGCCGATGACGCCTCCCGCGCAGCCGAGGCCGAAAATCGGCAGTCGCCGCACGGTAGCGCGGAGCCCCATGCGGTCGATCAGCTGCGCATCCAGGCTAGGCGTGGCGATCCCGGTGGTCGAGACGACGATGACGGCGTCAATATCCCGCTTAGCACGGCCGGCGCGGTCGAGTAGTTGGACCGTCGTCGCTTCGAGCAGGTCGAGCGCTGCCCCGAGGTAGATGCGGTTGCGTTCGGCCCAGCCATGGGGGCGGTCGTACCATTCGATCGGAACGCAGGAATAGCGCGTGCGAATGCCCGTATTTGCGAACACCGGGAGCAGCCGGTCAAGTGCCTGAGCGCCGCCAAAGAGCAGCTTGACCCGTTCGATCACGTCGTCCTGGTGGAGCGGATAACGCGGAACCGCGGTCGCGATGCTCAGGAGGCGCGGGGCTGTGGGCATCGAAAGGACCCTCCTGTCCGGGACCATCCCGACACCGAATATGACACCGCCCCGTCGCTGATAATTCCCTGCGCACGGAGATGTGAAGTTCCGCCCAGTGAGCCGAAATATTCCTTGATCATTAGAAGCTCGAAAGCATGGTGCACGACCCCCTTGCCGGCCACTGCAGGCGACCTCCAGCTTGCGGCGGCGCCGGGCGGCGGGCATGCTGGGCCGAGCCCGATCTGCGAGCAATACGGCGGCAGCCGAGGGGAGAGAGTCGATGAACGGCGCGGAAAGTTTGGTGCGTACTTTGGTCGGCGGCGGGGTCGATGTGTGCTTTGCCAATCCCGGCACCTCGGAGATGCATTTTGTCGCCGCCCTCGACCGGGTCGAGGGCATGCGCTGTATACTTGGTCTGTTCGAGGGTGTTGTTACCGGCGCCGCCGACGGCTATGCGCGCATGAGCGACCGGCCGGCGGCGACCCTGTTGCATCTCGGCCCGGGCCTCGCCAACGGGCTTGCCAACATCCACAACGCCAACAAGGCGTCGTCGCCGATGGTCAACATCGTCGGTGACCACGCGACCTACCACCGCAAATACGACGCGCCGCTGACCTCCGATATCGAGGGGCTGGCGCGGCCGTCCTCGCATTGGGTCAAAACCTCACCCGACGCAAAATCGATCGCCGCCGACGGCGCCGCTGCTATCACCGCGGCGCGTCATTTGCCGGGACAGATCGCAACCCTGATCCTGCCGGCCGACACCGCCTGGAACGAGGGGGCCGGCCCGGCCGCGGTGGCGCCGGCGGTTGGACCAAAGCCGGTTGCGCAGGAGGCGGTCACCGAGGCGGCGCGCGCGTTGCGCTCGGGCGAGCCATGCCTGATCCTGGTGACCGGACGCGCCTTGCGCCAGCAGGGGCTCGATCTTGCCGGCAAGATCGCCGCCAAGACCGGGGCGCGGCTGATGGCGCAGGGCTCGAACGCGCGCACCCAGCGCGGACGTGGGCGGGTGTTTCTCGAGCGCGTGCCGTATGTCGTCGATCAGGCGACGAAGGTGCTGGCGGGGCTGAAGCACATCATCCTCGTCGGCGCCAAGATGCCGGTCGCGTTCTTCGCCTATCCAAACAAGCCCAGCCTACTGGCGCCGCCCGACGCGCAGGGTCATGTGCTCGCTCGGCTCGACGAGGACATGGTCGCCGCGCTCGACGCGTTGGCCGAAGAGGTCGGGGCCCGTTCGACCCCTACCCCGGTCGTCAACGATCCGCCGCCGACAAAGGCGACTGGAAGGATCACCCCCGAGGCGCTCGGCGCTTCGCTCGGCGCGCTGTTGCCGGAGAATGCGATCGTCGTCGACGAGGCGGTGACGACCGGGCGTGGATTTTTCGCACCGACCCGTTCGGCGGCTCCGCACGATTGGCTGTCGAACATGGGCGGCTCGATCGGCTTGGGCATGCCGCTCGCGACCGGTGCGGCAGTCGCCTGCCCCGACCGCAAGGTGATCACCTTGGAGGGCGACGGCAGCGCGATGTACACATTGCAGGCCTTATGGACCCAAGCGCGCGAGGGACTCGACGTCACCACCCT
>CAVTFD010000040.1:0-236493 GCA_963733945.1 uncultured Alphaproteobacteria bacterium
GGTCAACTGACATACGCGGCTTGAAGCCGCGATCCATGATAAGAAGTTACCAGCTATAATAAAAGGTTACAGAACAGGAGGAAGAGATGAGGATCCGATCAGGATTGGCGGTGATGGCGGTCGCCGCCGTGCTTTCGTCTACTGTTTTTGCTGCCGAGGAAGAGGCGCCAAAATATGGCGGCACCTTGACCTACATGATCCCGGCGGACGCACCACCGAGCTTCGACGCGCACCGCGAGACCACCTTTGCAACGATCCATTCGGCGGCTCCGTTCTACAGCGTGCTGATCCGGGTCAATCCGAACGACCCGTCATCGCCAACCGACTTGGTTTGCGATCTGTGCACGGTGATGCCGGAGCCGACCGACGGCGGCAAGACCTACACTTTCACGATCCGCGAGGGCGTGAAGTTCCATGATGGGTCGCCGCTGACCGCGGCCGACGTGGCGGCGAGCTGGAACGAGATCATCTTTCCGCCCAAAGGTATCCTGAGCCCGCGCCAGAGCCATTACATGATGGTCGACACGGTTACGGCTCCCGATCCGACGACCGTCGTCTTCCACTTGAAGTTCGCGACGAATGCATTTTTGCCGGCGCTCGCCGATCCTTATTCATGGATCTATGAAAAGAAGATTCTCGACAAGGATCCCCGCTGGTATGAGAAGAACATCATGGGCTCCGGCCCGTTCAAATTCGTCGAATATCAGATCGGCCAGTCGATCAAAGGGGTCAAGAACCCAAATTACTATCATAAGGGGCTGCCGTATCTCGACGGCTTTGTCGGCATCTATGCCCCCCAGCAGGTGGTGCAACTCGACGCGATTCGCGCCGACCGGGCGGCGATCGAGTTCCGCGGTTATCCGCCGGCGATGGTCGACCAGCTAAAGCAGCAGCTCGGCGACAAGATCGCGGTGCAAACCAGCGATTGGAATTGCGGCAGCTTTATTGAGATCAACCACCAGAAGAAGCCGTTCGACGATGTCCGCGTCCGCCGCGCGCTGACCCTGGCGATCGACCGCTGGCACACTGCGCCAGAACTCGCCAAGATCGCCAACGTTCACACCGTCGGCGGGATCGTCTTCCCCGGATCGCCGCTGGCCGCGACCAAATCGGAATTGCAGCAGATCGCCGGGTGGTGGCCCGACATCGAAAAATCGCGGGCCGAGGCACGGCGTTTGCTGAAGGAGGCGGGGGCCGAAGGGCTCAGCTTCGAACTGCTCAACCGCAATGTCGACCAGCCCTACAAATACAATGCGAACTGGGTCATCGACGATTGGAGCAAAGTCGGACTGCACGTCGCTCAGCGCGTGGTGCCGACCGGTCCCTGGTTCGAAGCCTTCCGGTCGGGAAACTTCGATGTCGGCGTGATCGGCAATTGCCAGAGTGTGGTCAACCCGCTGCTCGACGTGCAAAGATACCTGCCGCCGTCGGTTTATGCGGGAAACTACGGCCGGTTCGACGACCGGCAGGCGATCGACCTCTACGATAAGATGCTGCGTGAAACCGACACCACCAAGCAGCGGGCCCTGATGCGAATCTTCGAGAAGCATGTCCTTGATGACCAGGTGCACGAGGCCTTCCTGTTGTGGTGGTATCGGATCCTGCCCTACCGGTCCTATGTCAAAGGTTGGAAGATCAGCCCGAGCCATTACCTGAATCAGGATCTGGCGACGATATGGCTCGACAAATAGCGAGATAAGCGGAGCCGGACGGAGGCCATGTACCGATATATTATTCAGCGGATACTGCTGGTAGTGCCGACCCTGCTCGGAGCGGCATCACTGGTCTTTCTGTTGATGCGCCTCATCCCGGGCGATATCTGCGTCGTACGGTTGGGCTCAGGCGGCGGCACCTTCGACGAGCGCGCGGTCGCCGCCTGCCATGCCGAACTGGGGCTCGACCGGCCGATACTCCTGCAATTCTTCGACTTTATCTGGGGTTTGTGCCGCTTTGACTTCGGCACGTCGATGTGGTCGGGCAAGCCGGTCTCCTACGAGATCGCCGCCCGGTTTCCGATCTCGCTGGAGATCGCGATCCTGGCAACGGTCGTCGCGGTCGTGGTCGCGATCCCGTTCGGCACGCTCTCGGCGCTGAAGCAGAACACAGTCACCGACCTTGTGGTGCGGGTGATCGCCATCGCCGGTCTCGCCACCCCGGGCTTCTGGCTCGGCATCCTGCTCATTCTCGCCATCCTCAACATCTCGCAAATGGCGTTCGGCGCGCCGTGGATGCCGCCGATCGATTATGTGCCATTGTGGAAGGACCCGGTGCGCAACCTGTCGATGGCGATCTGGCCAGCGATCGCGGTGGGCTACCGCACTTCCGCGGTCACGATGCGCATGACCCGCTCGGCGATGCTCGAGGTCATGCGTGAGGACTACATTCGCACCGCGCGGGCGAAGGGTCTGATCGAACGCATCGTCGTCAATCGGCACGCGCTGAAGAACGCGCTACTGCCGGTCGTGACCCTGATCGGCATCGAATCGGCGTTTCTGATCGGCGGCTTGGTCGTGACCGAGCAGGTGTTCAACCTGAACGGGATCGGCCGGCTGCTTGTCCAGGCCGTACAGAACCAGGACTACACCTTGACCCAGGCGCTGGTGATGCTGACCGTCGCAGTCTTCGTGTTCACCAATACCGCCGTCGACATGCTCTATGCCTGGCTCGACCCCCGCATCCGTTTCGCGTGAACGCCGCCATGACTATCGCCGCACCACATCAAGCCGCTGTTCCGGTCCTTCTCGACGATCTGCCCGGGGGCCGGGGATCACTGGTCGGCCGGGCGCTGGTTTTTGCCCGCCGCCAGCCGCTCGGCACCTTTGGCCTGGTGCTGGTGCTGGTCATGGCGGTGGCCGGGCTCGGCGCCGATTGGATCGCACCCTACAGCCCGACCGCCAACGATTTTGCGGCGATGACCGAGGCGCCGAGCTGGGCGCATTGGCTCGGCACCGATCAGTTCGGGCGCGATCAGCTGTCGCGCATCATTTTCGGCGCGCGCACGGCGCTGATCGTCGGGTTCTCCTGCGCCATCGTCAGCAGTTTTGCCGGATTGGTGCTGGGCGTCGGCAGCGCCTATTTCGGCGGGCGCCTCGACCTATACCTGCAACGCCTGCTCGATATCCTGATGGCTTTTCCGCTGATCATCATGGCGCTCGCGGTCGTGTCGATTTTCGGCACCGGGGTGCACAATGTGATCGTCGCGATCACGATCCCGCTGATCCCGCGCTGCGCGCGCATCATCCGGTCGAGCGCGCTGTCGATCCGCGAGATTCCTTATGTCGACGCTGCGCGCGCCTGTGGCTTTGGCCATTCGCGGATCATTTTGCGTCATATGGTGCCGAATGTGATGGCGCCGTTCTTGATCCTGCTGACGGCGTTTGTCGGACAGGCGATCCTGGCCGAGGCGGCGCTGTCCTATCTCGGGCTCGGCGTGCAAGAGCCGGTACCGGCCTGGGGCCTGATGCTGCAGGGCGGGGCCGAGGAATATGCCTCGACGGCGCCGTGGATCGCGATCTTCCCGGGTCTGGCGATCGCGGTGACGGTGTTCGGCTTCAGCCTCTTTGGCGACGCCTTGCGCGACGCGCTCGACCCCAAAATGCGCGACCGCTGATTTCGGCGTCCCGTAGTCGGCGGGCGACCTGCCCATTCGTCCAGTAGCGGTGGCATAACGGCGGCCCCATTCTTTTCGGCATATAGACCGAGGAGAGGGGCATGCCCGAGAATAACCAGGATGTGCTGACCCAATTTTCTGCCGCTTTGGCCGAGCGCGTGGCAGCGGCGCGCGGGCTGGTCGCCGGGATCCGCATGCGCGGGCACTCGCTGCGCTCCGGCACTTTGTGGCGCAAGGATGTGGTTGTGGCCTCCGAGCAGGCATTGCCGAGGGCCGAAGAGGCCGAGGTGGTGCTGGCCGATGGCGGAATCTTTGCCGCGCGGGTGGCCGGGCGCGACCCCGGCACCAACGTCGCCGTGTTGCGGCTCGACGGCGCCCCGGAACCGCGCGGGTTGCTGCCGAGGAGCCGCAACCCGGGCGCGCTCGTGCTCGCTCTTGCCGCCGATGGGGCCGGCGGGGTCGCAGTGAGACTTGGCGCGGTCCATTCGGTCGGCCCCCCCTGGCATAGCCGCGCCGGGGGCCGCATCGACCGCCGCATCGGGCTCGACATCAGAGTGGGTAGAGGCGAGGAAGGTGGGCCGGTGCTCGACGCTGCGGGCGGGTTGCTCGGCATCTCGACTCTCGGCCCGCGCCGGCGGGTTCTGGTCATCCCGGCGGCGACGGTCGAGCGCGTGATGGAACCGCTGCTGACGACAGGCCGGATCGCGCGCGGTTGGCTCGGCGCGGCGGTACAGCGGGTACTCGTGCCGGAAGCATTGCACAGTGAAGCCCGTCAATCGTTGGGACTGATGATCATCGGTGTGACCAAGGACGGGCCGGCGGCGCAAGCCGGGGTACTAATGGGCGACATCCTGATCGCTGTCGACGGCGCCGGCGTCGGGAGTCCGTGGCAACTCGCCGAAGTGCTGGGCGCCGGAATCGGTTGGACGTCAGGTCCAATTGCGTTTGATCCGCGCCGGCCAGGTGCAGACGCTCACGGCCACGGTGGGTGCGCGGCCGGCTCGATGAGCGCCGTTGCGGCGGCTGGCGATCTTCCGCGGCGGCTTCGCGTCGCGGTGGAGGCCGCCGATCCGACGACGGCAAAGCGGCTCGCAGCACTCGTTGCCGCAGCCGGGCACGAGGTCGTTGTCGTGACAGACGTGTCGGACGCGGTTTTGACCGACGGCTCGGCCGAGCCGCTGCCCGGCGCGCCGATTGTCTCTCTTGGAACAATTGACGGCGATTATGCCGGATCGCTCCCGCCCGAGGCCGGGCTGGCTCAGGTCGACGCCGCGCTGCGCGCCGTCGCCGCAGGCCTGTCCGTGCGGGTTTTCGCGCCGCCGAAGTCGCGGTTTGCGCCGTTGCCGGACGACGCATCGCCGGTGTTGACGCCGCGCGAAATCGAGGTGCTGACCGCGCTCGGCGACGGCTTGAGCAACAAGGCTGCCGCCCGGCGGCTCGGCATCTCGCCGCACACCGTCAAATTCCACATCGAGCAGCTGTTCCGAAAGCTCGGCGCGGGTTGCCGGGCGGAAGCCGTCGCCAAAGGGCTCAGGAGACAGATCGTCGAGTTTTGATGTATGTGATCGGGCGCATCACAATAAATCGTTTTGATCAATAGATAATCGTCGCCCCCGCGGAAGCGGGGGTCCAGGGCTACCTGTAAAACTCCTGCCGCACCTGGATTCCCGCTTTCGCGGGAATGACGATTTTAAAGGTCCTTATTGGTTTCGATTACATTCCTTCGCGCACTACCGGGTTAGTCAGGGTGCCGATGCCGGTGATCTCGATGTCGATCATGTCGCCGTGCTTGACGTTTTCGGGGGCGCCTTCGGTGCCCATCCACACCACGTCGCCGGGGTAGAGCGTCAGGTATTGCGACATGCGGCTGATGAAAGTCGCGGGGCCGAACAGCATGTGATCGGTCTTGAAACGGATTTTCTCGTCGCCGTTGACGCGGATGATCGTTTGCGCCGCGGCGAGGTTGAAATCGGTCTCGATCCAGGGCCCCATCGGCTTGAAGGTGTCGGCGTTCTTGGCGCGCCATAAAGTGCGGTCGCCCGCCTGCCAGGTGCGCTCGCTGAAGTCGTTGCCGATCGTCCAGCCGAGCACGCAGGAAAGCGCGTCCCGTTCCGACAGGTTTTTGGCCCTCTTGCCGATGACCGCGACCAGCTCGCCCTCGTACTGGCAGCGCTCGGTCGCGTCCTTGGGAAGGACGATGTTCTCGCCATGCGCGACGAGCGCGTTGTTGGCGCGATAGCCGATATCGGCCGCCTTCGGCAAATTCGGTTCTTGGCCGCGTTTTCTGGCGGCTTCGATGACATGCTCGGCATAATTGAGACCGGCGCAATAGAAGGTGCGCGGCTCCACCGGAATCAGCAATTTGACCGATGACAGCTTGTGGCGGGTCGCGGTCTTTTCATAGCCGGCAAACGGGTCGCCCTTGACTTCGGTCACCGTGTCGCCGTCGAGGATGCCGTAGGCCGCATGGCCATTCGTCTCGAACCGTATCCAGCGCATCTTTCGTCTCCTCCGGATTTTGACGACCCTAGCTTAGCGCTTCGAGGTCTAGAGGCTGCGCAGAAACTCGATCATCGCGGCGTTGACCTCGCTCGGCCGCTCCCGCTGGATCAGATGACCGCAGCCGGGCAGCATCATGCTCGCGCGTAATCGCGGTGCGAACTTCACCAGATCCGCGATATGCCGGTCCATGCCGGGAAATTTCACAACCGGGTCGCGATCGCCGGCCATATAGAGCGCCGGCACGGTGACCGGCAGCCCGTCAAACGGAGCAAGCAATTCCCAGTTACGGTCGATGTTCCGGTAATAATTGAGCCCGCCGCGAAAGCCGGTACGGGTAAACTCGGCAACAAAGAAATCGATGTCGGCTTCGCTCAGCCACGCAGGCAGCGGCGGCGGCTCGGCGTTCCAACGAAACGGACTACCCTGCCGCGGCACCATGCCGAAGGGCCGCGTCGCGGCTGGCGCGTCGCCCGAGATCGCAATCGCGCCGGCACGGAAAACCGGGCGCACATGGCGGTCGTATTCCGCCTCGGCGACCCCCGGCTCCTGGAAATAGAGCTGGTAGAAGATCGCGTCCTCGGTCTGCGGCATCACCGTCGTCGGACGAACCGGTCCGCGCGCACGGAATGGTACGCTGAAGGCGATGATGCCGCGGAAGCGGTCGGGGCGCAGTTGCGCTGCAAGCCACGCGACCAGGGCACCCCAATCGTGGCCGGCGATGACCGCATGTTCCTCTCCTAGCGCGTCGAGCAGGCTGACGACGTCACCGACCAGATGCAGCAATGTGTATTGGTCGATCGCATCAGGGCGGTCGGTCTGACCGTAGCCACGCATGTCGGGGGCCACGGCGTGGAAGCCGGCCTCTGCCAGCGCCGGCAGTTGATGGCGCCACGAATACCAAAGCTCCGGAAAGCCGTGGCACAGCAGGACCAACGGACCCTCGCCTTGCTCAGCCAGGTGCATCCGGATGCCGTTGGTCTCGACGGTGCGGTGCCGCAACTCGGTCATCACGGTCAGACCGGCGTCTCGCCTTTCAGCATCAGGCGATAGAGATAGCGCCGCTCGCTCATGTCGTAATCGGGGTTGGCCTTGTGAATGACACTGCGGTTGTCCCAGATCACGAAGTCGCCGTAATGCCACTGGTGACGGTATTCGTATTTCTTCTGAATCGCGTGCGCCATCAGCCCGGCGACAAGATCGAGCGCCTCGCCGTCCTCCATGCCCTCGATCGATTCTATCCGCACCGGGTTGAGGTAGAGCGCCTTGCGGCCGTTTTCAGGATGCGTGCGGACCAAGGGATGAACCCCCGGCGGTGGCACCTGCCGGGCGCTGTCCTCGCTGAGCGGGCGCAGCTCGCGCGGGCTGTATTTGCTCAGATAGACATGGACCGCCTTGAGCCCGTCGATCCGCTCCTTGGTCTCCGAGGGCAGGTCGTCATAGGCCTGGTGCATGTTGACGTATTGCGTATCGCCACCGCTGCTCGGCAATGACACCGGAAACAGCATCGTCGCCTTGGGCGGGGTCGGATGATTGGAATGATCGGTGTGAAAGGTCTCGCCCGAGATATAGCGCTTGCCCGGCACGGTCTGCTCGTTCGAGACGTAGTAGATTTGCGGATAGCCGGGAACGTGCATCTCGCGCTTGTCGTGCTGGAACAACTCGCCGAAAATTTGTGCGGCGGCAATGAACTGCAGCGGTGCGAATTCCTGGCCGCGGACCACCAGGACATGATGATCGGCGAACGCGCGGTTCAGCGCAGTGCGGGTCTCGGCATCGACGCCCTGGTTGAGGTCGAGGCCGCGGACTTCGGCGCCGGTGTGTTCGGTCAGCGGGGTAATCGTATATTCCATGGCCGTTTCCTCCGCGCGGCTTAACTGACTCAGCGAAGTATGGCGAAGCCGCTGGGCGTTTTGCAATGCTCTGGCCGGACGGTGGCGTGTCCGTAACGCGAATGATGCCGGCGGCGCTACGATCCTATGCCGGTGATGGCGGGCGCGAGCACAACGCCTCGGCGAATCGACGGCTGGCGGCGTGGCTGCCTGGTGTGCCGGGCTTGCCGCAGCGTGGCCAATTGGCTCGGCTTTTTGTTGTGGGATGGACGCGGGCGAAGGCCTGGCGTAAGAGAAAGGATGGTCCTCCCGGTCGGTCTCGCGCCCTATGCGTCGAAACCGGAGGAGTCTCGCGGGCGGCTCCATCCGGAACCGGAGCATGCGACCCGTTCGCCGTTTCAGCGCGACCGGGACCGCATCATTCATTCAACCGCGTTTCGCCGGCTGACACACAAGACGCAGGTCTTTGTTTATCACGAGGGCGACCACTACCGCACTCGGCTGACCCATAGCCTCGAAGTGGCGCAGATCGCACGCACGATCGCGCGCGTCCTCGGCCTTGACGAGGATCTTGCCGAAACAGTGGCGCTTGCCCACGATCTTGGGCACACCCCGTTCGGCCACGCTGGCGAGGAAGCCTTGAACGCCGAGATGGCGCGGTTCGGCGGCTTCTCGCACAATGACCAGACCTTGCGGATCCTGACCCGGCTCGAGCGCCGTTACGCCGAGTTCGATGGCCTTAACCTGACCTGGGAAGCGCTCGAAGGCACGGTCAAGCACAACGGCCCGCTGCGTGGCCCGGGGATCGACCGCCCGGTGCCGCCGGCGATCGCCGAATACGACCGCCGCCATCCGCTCGCCCTCGACACTTTCCCCGGACCCGAGGCGCAGGTCGCGGCACTCGCCGACGACATCGCTTACAACAACCACGACCTCGACGACGGGCTGCGCGCCGGGCTGTTCGTAGTCGCCGACCTCGCCGAGGTGCCACTGGTCGGGTCCGTCTTTCGCGAGGTCGCGTCGCGCTACGCGGACGTCGAGGAGCCGCGGCTGATCCACGAATCGATCCGCCGGGTGATTGACCATATGGTCGCCGACCTGATCGATGAGACGCGCTCGCGGCTGAATGGAAGCGGGGCCAGGTCGGCCGCCGAGATCCGGGCGCTGAAGGCCCCGGTGGCGGCGTTTTCCGCCGAGATGCGCAAGAACGACCGCGCCCTCAAAGAATTTCTGTACGAGCGCATGTACCGCCACTATCGGGTCAACCGGATGAGCTCGAAGGCGCGCCGCGTGGTCCACGACCTGTTCACGCTGTATCTTGCCGAACCTGAATGCCTGCCGGGCGAGTGGCGGGGCTTGGCTGCCGGCCCCGACGACCCGCAAACCGCGCGCGTCGCCGCAGATTACCTTGCGGGCATGACCGACCGCTTCGCGCTCGACGAGCATCACCGGCTGTTCGACGCTTACATGCCGACATGAGTGACAGTGTTGGCTTGCTGCTGCCGGTTCGATCGGGGTGAAGCTCCACCCTCATGCCGTCGCTCGGATGCTCGAAAGAGGGGCAAGCGTGGAAGAAGTCGCCGCGACCGTTGATCAAGGAGAGCGATTTGCCGCCAAATTTGGCCGACAAGGATTTCGTCGCAATTTCGCATTCAACGCGCTGTGGCGAGATCGGCTATACCATATGAAGCAAGTTGAGGTGTTCGCGACCCGAGAGGGCGATGACTGGTTGGTGATCAGCATCGTTGTCAAATATTTCTGAGCAACCCTTTGGAGTGCAGGACCGTGCACCTCAGTTATGATCCTCGCCAAAACATCGCCTATCTCCGGCTCCGCGATTCGGCTGGGGTGCAGGTCGAGACCGTGCGATTGAGCGACGAGGTGAATGTCGATCTGGCCCCGGACGGAACCGTGTATGGAATCGAGCTTCTCAACGCCAACGATCAGCTTCGTGCCACCGATGGTGGGCACCTCGTGGTCGTCGACGAGGTGGCGGGGGGTCGGATCGAGGTTCCGTTACCGGAAATTGCCTGATTTCGGGCCCCGATTCCCGATGAACGGCGCCTCTCGCCCTTCAACATGACCAATATTTTCAGCGATGTCCGCCGCCTCGTGCTGGCTACGCTCGACGATCTTGTGGCGGAGGGCGTGCTACCGTCGGGGCTCGATTTGGATCGGGTTGCGGTCGAGCCGCCGCGCGATCCAGCCCATGGCGATCTCGCCACCAATGCGGCGATGGTGCTGGCCGGCGCGGTCCGGGAAAATCCGATGGCACTGGCGGAACGGATCGGCGCTGCGCTGAATGGGCGTGAGCTGGTCACCGAGGACCACCACGGCCATGGTTTCACCGTCGCCGCGGCGCGTCCCGGGTTTCTGAACATCACCTTGGCGCCCGAAATCTGGCACGCACAGCTGCGCGCCATTCTGCGCACCGGTGCCGGTTTTGGCGATTCGGCAGTCGGCGCCGGCGAGAGGGTCAATGTCGAATTCGTCTCGGCCAACCCGACCGGGCCAATGCATGTCGGCCACGGAAGGGGCGCTGTGGTCGGCGATGCGCTCGCGGCGTTGTTGGCCAAGGCCGGGTTCCAAGTCGAGCGCGAGTACTACATCAACGACGCCGGCGCGCAGGTCGACATTCTCGCCCGTTCAACCCACCTGCGCTATCGCGAGGCCCTAGGCGAGGCGATCGGGCCGCTGCCCGACGGCTATTATCCCGGCGAATATCTGATCGAAACCGGCCAGGCGCTCGCCCGGCGCGACGGGCGAAAATGGCTCGATCGTCCGGAAAGCGAGTGGCTCGGTCCGGTGCGCGACTTTGCCATTGCGCAGATGATGGCGCTGATCCGCGAGGATCTGGTTGTGCTCGGCGTGCGCCATGATCTTTTCGTTTCCGAGCGAGCTCTGGTCGAAGCCGGGACGATCGACGATTGCCTGATGGCCCTGGACCAGCGCGGCTTGATCTACACCGGCGTGCTGGAGCCGCCAAAGGGCAAATTGCCTGACGATTGGGAACCGCGGCCGCAATTGCTGTTCCGTGCTACCGAATTTGGCGACGAAGTCGATCGTCCACTCAAGAAGTCGGATGGCTCGTGGACCTATTTCGCCGCCGACATCGCCTATCATCGTGACAAGTTCGCCCGCGGATTCGCCAATCTGATCGATGTCTGGGGGGCCGATCACGGCGGGTACGTCAAGCGCATGAAGGCCGCGGTGCGGGCGATGACCGACGGGGCGGCCAGCCTCGATGTCAAGCTGTGCCAGCTCGTCAATCTTTTCGACAAGGGCGCGCCGGTTCGGATGTCGAAGCGGGCCGGCACGTTCGTCACCCTGCGCGAGGTGGTCGATCAAGTCGGCAAGGACGTCTTTCGCTTCATTATGCTGACCCGTAGGAACGACCACGCGCTCGATTTCGACTTTGCCAAGGTCACCGAGCAGTCAAAGGACAACCCGGTCTTTTATGTGCAATACGCCCATGCCCGTGCGGCCTCGGTCATGCGACATGCGGCCGAGGCGTTCGCGCATGATCAACTTACCGATTTGGCGCTGGCCGAAACATCGCTCGACGAGCTCACCGACTCGGCCGAGATCGCGCTGATTCGCCAGCTGGCGCAGTGGCCGCGGCTGGTCGAGAGTGCTGCCGAGGCGCATGAGCCGCACCGCGTTGCGTTCTATCTCCAAGAGGTTGCCGCGCAATTCCACATGTTGTGGAACAAGGGCCGAGACGAGGCGACATTGCGGTTTATTCTCGCCTCCGACCCGGCGCTGACGCGCGCCCGCCTCGCTCTCGTCCGTGGCGCGGCCCTGGTCATCGCCTCCGGCCTCGCCGTGATCGGCGTCGAACCGGTCGAGGAGATGTAGCCATGTCCTATCATCTGGGACAGATCGACCCCGAGGAGCGGACCGGGCTCTATGCCGATCCGCGCGACGAGGAAGCCGATCCACCGCCGCGACGGGTTTTGAGGATTGTCGGGGCGCTGCTCATCATGGCGCTATTTGCCGGCGGTCTGTGGTTCGCTTATGTCGAGGGCGCACGGCACATGGCCGGGGCCGGCGGCAGCAGCGATATCCCGCTGATCCGCGCCGATACGCGGCCGATGAAGGTCAAACCGACCGAGCCGGGCGGCATGCCGATCCCCGACCGGGACATGCTGATCTATGGCCAGAACCGTCCGATGGTCGAGCATTTGTTGCCCCCGCCCGAACAACCGATGGCTTTGCCGGCGCCGCCGGTCCCGAAACCGGTGGTCTCGGCGTCTCGAGATGCGCCAACAACGCCCGCGCCATCAACGGGCGCGCCAGGCTCCGGAACACCTGCCGCGGCGACCCAACCGGAACAGTCAGCCGGCCTGCCGCCGACAAATCCGCATCCGATGCCCTCGAAACCGGCGGAGGAACCAGGAACAGCGGGAGGGGTGCGGCTTCAGCTCGGTGCGGTGCGCAGCGAGGGAGTGGCGCGCGAAGAATGGGCGCGCATCAAGCGCAGCAATCCGGATTTGCTTGGCCGCCTGACGGCGGTGGCGATTCGCGCCGACCTCGGCGACAAAGGCATCTATTACCGTATCCAGGCCGGGCCGGTCGGGGACCCGGCGACCGCTGAACGGCTCTGCGGCGAGCTGAGGCAGCGCCACCTGCCGTGCATCATCGTCAGATGAATGACGCCGGCTTCATCCATCAACATTGATGCCGGCGCTCTGAGAACTGTCATTGCCGGAGCTGACCCGGCAATCCATCTTCAGCCCAGCCGCCTGGGACCGTCCGCAGAGGCCAGGGCCGGCGGGTGCGAAGGTATGATCAGGTGAGAGAAAGAGCTTTGTCTTGACAGACCCGACACCCAAGGGACGACCGCGCGCGGTAATTCTCGGTTGTGCCGGTGAGGAATTGAGCGCCGCCGAGCGCCGCTTTTTTGCCGATGCCGACCCGTTGGGCTTTATCTTGTTTCGGCGAAATTGCCGTTCCCGCGATCAGGTTTGCGAGCTGGTCAAGGCGTTGCGCGGCTGCGTCGGGCGTGCCGACGCGCCGGTTCTGATCGACCAAGAGGGCGGACGGGTTGCGCGCCTGCGGCCGCCCGAATGGCGGCTATATCCATCGGCCACCCGCATCGCTTCGTTGCCGGACCCAACCGCGCAGCAAGCAGCCCGGCTCGGCGCCCGGCTTATAGCTGACGATCTCGCCCGGCTCGGCGTTACCGTTGCCTGCTTTCCGGTGCTCGACCTGCCGGTTGCCGGGGCCGATTTGGTGATCGGCGATCGCGCCTATGGCGTAGAACCGGAGCGGGTCGCTCGTCTCGGCCTGGCGGTGTGCGAGGGGCTGATCGAAGGCGGCGTGCTGCCCGTCCTCAAGCACATTCCGGGGCACGGCCGCGCCGGCGTCGACAGCCATTACGCCTGCCCAACCATCGAAACCGATCACGACGAGCTGTCGCGCACCGATTTCGCCCCGTTCCGCGCGCTCGCCGCGATGCCTTGGGCGATGACCGCCCATATCGTCTATCGGGCGATCGATCCGACTGCGCCCGCGACTCTTTCGGCGCGGGTGATCGCCGAGATCATTCGCGGCGAGATCGGCTTTGACGGTGTGCTGGTATCCGACGATTTGTCGATGAGAGCATTGGGCGGCGCCCTCGGCGAGCGAGCGCAACGGGCGCTCTACGCCGGCTGTGATCTGGCGCTCCATTGCAACGGCGACCCTGCCGAGATGGAAGAGATCGTAGCGGCGATCGGTCCGATATCGCCTCTGGCGGCAGCGCGCCTCGCACGGAGTGAGGCGATGCGGCACGCCCCGATCGAGTTTGATCGGCCGGAAGCCGAGCGCCGGTTCGATGCGTTGCTGGCGAGGGAAATGAGTTAGGAGCTTTGGGCAGGATGAACCTCGTGGACGTGAGCACTTTGGTGGCGCCGGCTGTGATCGCTATTACGCTCCACGAAGCCGCGCACGGGTTCGTAGCTCACCGCCTCGGCGATGACACCGCGTTGCTTGCCGGTAGAGTCTCTTTCAACCCGCTTAAGCACATAGACCCCCTCGGTACGATAATCTTGCCGGCACTTCTCTTATGGTCTTCGCACGGCCGGTTTATGTTCGGATATGCGAAGCCGGTGCCGGTCAATTTTGGCCGATTGCACAACCCGCGCCGGGATATGGTTTGGGTCGCACTGGCCGGGCCGGGGACGAATGTGCTGCTCGCGATTGCTTCGTCCCTACTATTTTATGGTGTGGGTTTTGCTCCGCCGAACGCCGTTCGATGGTTGGAGCAAAATCTCGCGAATTCGCTCCAATTCAACGCATTGATTTGCGTCTTCAACATGCTGCCGTTGCCGCCTTTGGACGGCGGCCGGGTCGCGGTCGGCCTGTTGCCGCGGCCGCTCGCCTATCCGCTCGCCCGGCTCGAACCCTACGGCATGCCGATCCTGCTGGTGTTGATCTTCGTGCTGCCTTGGATCGGCGCGCAGATCGGCGTCAATCTCAATATCCTCGCCTATGTGATCGGCGTGCCGATGCAGGCCCTGATCAACTTCGTGCTGACCCTGACCGGACAGGGCGGATGAGCGATCCCACCCTTGACTGGGACGCTCCCCCGCCTCGCGTGCGGGGAGAAGGCGTGCGAGAGGAGCGGCGCGCGCCGGCCGAGCAACTGGTGCTCGACCTCGACGGCTATGAGGGGCCGATCGACCTGTTGCTGTCCTTGGCGCGCGAGCAAAAGGTCGATCTCGCGAAGATCTCGATCCTGGCGCTGGCCGATCAATACCTGGCTTTTATCGACCGGCAGCGGCAATTGCGCCTGGAGATAGCCGCCGATTACCTGGTCATGGCGGCGTGGCTGGCCTATCTGAAATCGCGGCTGCTGCTGCCGCAACCGCCGCAGGAAGACGAGCCAGAGGCAGCCGAGGTCGCCGCCGCACTGGGGCATCGCCTCAAGCTCCTGGAGGCGATGCAGACCGCCGGCCGAAGGCTGATGGGCCGCCCTCGCCTCGGCCATGATTTCTTTCTGCGCGGCATGCCCGAAGGCCTGGCGACGGTGGCGGTGCCAGTTTGGCGGCTCGATCTTTACGAATTGCTGCGCGCCTATGGCGACGGCCGCCGACGGAGCACTGCGGCGGTGCTGACGATCGAGCTGTCGGTGTTTCATTCGATCGACGACGCGCTGAAGCGCCTGGCGCGCTTTCTCGGCCGAATGCCCGACTGGCGCGAGCTGACGCGCTTTCTGCCGGACGAACGCGGCGGCGAGGAGCTGCGCCGCTCCGGCTTGGCGGCGACCTTTGCCGCCGCACTCGAACTTGCCCGAGACGGCAGGGTCGAGCTGCGCCAGGACCGCGCCTTCGGCCCGATCTATCTGCGCAGTCCGCCCTCGGCGGCGCTGCGAAGAGGAGGCGAGGGGGTTCGCCGGTGAGCGAGCGGGCGCAGCAAATTCGGCTCATCGAGGCGCTGTTGTTCGCGGCCGGTGAACCATTGACCGAGGAAATGCTCGGGCGGCGCCTCGATGATGTGGCCGATCTGCGGGACCTCCTGGGCGAGCTTGCCGAGCATTACGCCGGGCGCGGGGTCAACCTCGTGCGGCTGGCCGGCGGCTGGGTGTTACGCACCGCGCCCGATCTCGCCGGCTCTTTGCTCATCGAACGGACGGTTGTCCGCAAATTGTCGCGCGCCGCGGCCGAGACTCTGGCGGTGATCGCCTATCACCAGCCGGTCACCCGCGCCGAAATCGAGGAAATCCGAGGGGTCGGCCTCGGCAAAGGCACTATCGACAACCTGATGGAAGCCGGCTGGGTCCGCCCCAAGGGTCGCCGCATGAGCCCCGGTCGGCCGCTGTTGTGGGTCACGACGCCGGGCTTTCTCGCCCATTTCGGCCTCGACACTTTGCGCGACCTGCCCGCCATCGACGAATTGCGCGTTACCGGCCTGCTAGACCTGACCCCACCGGCTCTCAGCGAAGTCGCGCCAGAGCCGTCGGGTATCTCGTGAGGCGGTTCGTCGTTCCCCCCATCTTCCCGGCGCAGGCCGGGACCCATGTGAGCCATGGGCACCGGCCTGCGCCGGTGTTACGAGAAGAGGTTTCGTTTCGTCAGAAATGATCCACGGGCAGCACTGGAGAGTTTCGTCACGCGGCCTGGTCGAGATGGAAGAATTCGACGCAGTTGTCGGCCCAGATCCGCCGTTTGTCGGCTTCGGGGATGTCGGCGTAGATCTTGTCGATCAGCGAGCGCGAGTTGGGCCACTCGCATTCGATATGCGGAAAGTCGGTGGCGAACATGATCCGGTCGACGCCGACATGCTGGCGCTCCTCGACCGCGACGCGCTCGTACTGCACGCTGAAATAGACGTGGTTGCGCACGTAGTGGCTCGGTAATTCTTTCAATGGTTGGAAGCCGAGATATTCCTGAGCCCAGCCGAGATGGCGCTGGTACCACAGATCCATGTGCTCGAGCCAGAACGGGACCCAGCCGAGCCGGGTCTCGGCAAAGAAGATCTTCAGCTTAGGGTGGCGTTCGAACACGCCGGCCAAAACCAGCTGGGCGATGCTGACTGACGGCGCCAGGCCGAAATTGCACAGCCATTCGAGGAATGGCCGGCGCAGCCGCTGCATGATTACCGGGTCTTCTTTCGGATATTTGAAGGTCGGCTGGGTCGCGCGCGCGCCGGTGCGATAGAACTGGACATGTACCGTCACCGGCATGTCCATATCGACCGCGGCGGCCCAGAACTTGTCGTCCTCCGGCGTCGGATAACCCTTGGCGCTGGGTAGGGCACCCATCAGGATGCCCTTGAGGCCGAGTTTCTTGCAATGCGCCATCTCGGCGATTGCGTCGTCGACATTGGTGATCGGAATGACGCCCATGCCGATCAGGCGGTCAGGCGCTACCGCACAATATTCCTCGGCGAGCCAGTCGTTGTAGCCGCGGATCACCGCCTTGTAGACCTCGTCATGGCTGATGTTGCGCCAGAACACCGGTCCCGCGACCATCGCCGCGAACAGGACTTCGGCGTCCATGCCGTCGCGGTCCTGTTCCTTGATCCGCTGCTCGGGCGAGCCGGTGCCGGCGGCGTCGGCGACCTTGAGGCCAAAGGGCTGCCAGGTCCCCTCGGCACGGCCGGCGCGCAAATCGAGAAAATTCGCTTCCAATAATGGCTGGCCCTCGATCATCAGGGCGTCGCCGCCGTCGGGCAGATGGACGGTATGGGGCGCGCGGTCACGGTACTTCTGCGGCACCCGATGGGTCCACCGCTCGGGCGGGACTTCGAGATGCCCGTCGCTCGACATCAGGTTATATTTGCGCGCCATATCATTCTCCGTCGGTCCATCTCGTCAGATCGCATACTGCACCAGCGCGCCGGGGGCGGGGCAATAGTCGAGGCATTCGCCGCAACCGGTGCATTTGGCCGGCTGCACCTCGTAGAGGTGGCGCGGCTCCAGCAACATCGGCCGGATCGCTGATTCCGGGCACACTTCGCGGCACAGGCCGCACGAGTTGCAGATCGCATAGTCGATCCGCACCTTCATCAACCGGTCATCCGGCCGTCGTAGCACTTGTCATTGCGAGGAGCGCAGCGACGAAGCAATCCCGATGAGGCACGAGATTGCTTCGCTTCGCTCGCAATGACAAATCTTCGCCGTTCCTTCATCGAATCCCGCCGATTTGGTGCAGCAGATAATCCAGCACGTCTTCGACGGGCTTTTGTGTCTCGGGGGTCGCACACAGGAAGTCGATCTGGAACTTGCCTTCCATGAAGTGCATCAGTTCCTCGTCGCGCTGGCTCAGATGCTCGTGGCGTACCAGCGGATCGGCGACCCGGTCGAGATAGGCCATGATGCCGATGCAGGCATTGGCCTCGGTGTAGTAATTCTGGGCGGCGCGGGCCAGCGGATGGATATGCGGGAACATCATCGACAGCCCGAAATAGGCCGGCAGCGGCTGGGTGTTGGCCTGCGCGATGTCCATCAGTTCGTGCTCGTTGTCGATCCAGCCCTTGCCGAGCAAAACGTCGGCGTGCAGCTTGCTGTGCTTGCATTCGTCCCAGATCTGGCGGGCGCGCATGCGCTGCAGGTCGATGTAGCGCTCCTGGTCGGCGATATCGACCGATAAGAGCTGGCCCGACATCTGCTTGATCGACATGTGGACGCCTTCGGCGGCATAGCCGCGCAATGCCCGATCCTTTTTCCAGTCCTCGTCGTTGGTCGCCAATTCGCGCTCGATCTCGGCGAGGGTGCGTTCCAGTGAAATCTCCCACCCCCTAACGCAGCGCTCGCGGGTCAAGCGCAGCCGGAACTCGGCGCCGGGCGCCCCCGGCATCGTCGGCCATACCCATTTGTCGAGAAACTGTTCGAGGATCGGCTGCATGTCAGGCCTCCTGCCACGCCTCGGGCGGGGGAGGGACCATAGAGCGGCCGGTCTCGGCCTCGACGATCGACCCCTCGGCCGGGCAATACATCAGGCACGCGGTGCACCCGGGATAGGTGCATTTATCGATATCGATTTCGATGCGGTGCAACGGCTCCAATGCCACATAGACGGCGTTGAGATCGATCTCGCGGCAGACGACGTAGCACATTCGGCATTCGGTGCAGCGCTGATGATCGATCTTCAGGCTGGCCATACCGGGTTCCCTCAATCCAGCACTTGAACCCGCTGCATCGGCGGCGCCGGGGTCTGCCGGTCGAGGACGAAATCGCCGAGCTCGTGCAGAAAGCGGCCGTAGTCGCGTTTGGCGACGGCGCAGGCCCAGCGGCACAGCTCGGCCTCGACCGGTTTCTCGATAAATTCTTCGACGATGCGGCGGCCCATATTGATGTGGCTGCGATTCTCGACGGCCTGGCTTGTGAAGACGCCTTGAAGATCAGTGTCCGAGGTCGCCGCGGCCAGCCGCTCCATCCAGTCGAACTCGATGACCTTGGGACCCAAATTCAGTGCGGCGATGCGGATCGGATGTGGATACGTGGCTAGGTTGCGCAACGAAAAGACGTAATAGGCCAGCGCCGAATCGAGCGCGAATTGGCCATAGGGTTGATGAAACGCCTCCTTCTGGGTGGCGATCGCCCCGCGCCGCAGCAGCGCGTCGAGATACAACATCTCGTGGGTGGATTCGTCGACGATCTGTTTCGAGAACAGATATTTGACCGAGGCTGGAAAGTCGTTGATCTCCAGGCCCTGACCCCAGCCGCCATAGATGTAATAAAACATCCGTTCGAGGGTCCACAGGCGACCGATCAGCCGGGCGGCGGCCGCGGCGTCGATGCCGTTCTGCCCGGCTGCCGCGATCACAGCCTCGATCGGGGTGGCGCGGCTTTCCGCCCGGCTCTTGCCGATCAGCTCCTGCGCCAGTTCCCGCCCCGGCAGGTCGGGCATTACCCCCACCCTAAGCCCTCGCCCGCGTGCGGGGGAGGGAATGGGAGGGGGCTCACGGTTCGTAGACCGCAAAGCATTTGTTGGAGTTGAAGATCCAGCTTTCGACAAACGACGTTTCGGTCGGCCGCCTTTCGAGCGCGTTCATCGCGCCCATCAGGCACATCCAGTTCAGGATCTCCTGCTGGCCGCTGTCTTCGACCGCGCTCAGCGGACGCTCGCGCCAGGCCGCGTAATCGCTCCTCACCAGCGCGTCGTATAGTCCGCGGTCGGCCGGAACATCCGGGTAAAGCAAATAGTTCTTCGGCGTCAGAAACGCGTGCGACCAGCTCGACGAGGCGATCAGCGCCACCCGATACGGACTGTCGGCGACGACCCTGGCGCAGGCCGCTCCGAGGTCGAAGCAGCGCCATGGAAGCGGGGAGGGCGGATCGAGTTCGTCCTCAGACGGCAATTCGCTGAGGCTGCGCACGCCGGCGTGTTGGGCGATGACCCGGCGACCATAACAATTAACCTGGAACGGCAGCACCGGGTAGGGGAAGCCTTTCCGATCGTAATCCATGAAAAGCAAGGTGTTCAGAAACGCGTGGCCGAGCTGGTGATGCAGCGGGCGGTAGGCATAGGAAACGTCGAACCCGCTTTCGATCATCTTACCGGCGATGTATTTGCCGGCGCCGGGATGGCCCTTATATTCGAAAACCTTGTCTTTGGGCTCGTTCCAGGCATTCTCGGCGCGATAATACTCCCATGGCTTTGGCGCCATCCCTTCGTAGGCCAGCAGGCAAAACGGCGGAATGATGTCTTCGCGGAAGTTTTCGTACTGATCGTCGCCCCATATCACGACCAAGTCGGGAGCGAACTCGTCGAGAACCCGGCGCGCGTTGCGGAACCCCGATATCAGCGCCTCGCGATGCCGCCGCGCCGCGGACAGCCCCTGGTCGGCGCCGTATTCCTCGCGCATTGCCGCCGGCCAGCCCTCGGGATGGCGATATTGGTCGGGGAGCGCCGGATCGTCGAGGATGCGCTTCAGGATGCGCCCCATGCTCTCGTCGGTTCCCGAAAGCGGCGGAAAGTGGGTGACGCCGAGGCCCAGAATCTCTCCCATGTCTAATCCTCCCAAGG
Organism: uncultured Alphaproteobacteria bacterium; assembly: GCA_963733945.1. Lineage (GTDB taxonomy): Bacteria > Pseudomonadota > Alphaproteobacteria > ATCC43930 > CGMCC-115725 > AP-15. Next base: position 20,397 of record CAVTFD010000040.1, read on the forward strand.
CGCGCGAAGCGCGATCACTGGGGGGTACGTTTGCGGGGCTATTTTGTCAAGGTTCGGCATGCGGCGCGGCCCGGCGATTCGCCGCCAGCCAATGTCGAATTTACTTCTGCGAAAGACAAGGACCGAGGATTTCGCCCGATGTCGCCGCGGCGTTGCAAAAACCGGCCCGGTTGTGGCAAGAACGCGCCGGGGGTTAGAGGACCGAAGGGGATCTGCGATGGCCGCTCGTCGCTTTAGCCGACGGATGATGCTTGCCGCGCCGCTCGCCGCCACGGCAGGCGCCTTGGCCGGGTCGTCGGCCAAGGGAGCCGAGGGCGATTTCTATGCGTTTCTCGACACGGTCCGGCGCGAGGCCGCCGCGCGGGGAATCCGGCTGTCGACGGTCGATTCGGCTCTGCGCAGCGCCGAATATTTGCCGCATGTCATCGAGCTCGATCGCCACCAGCCCGAACAAGTGCTGACTTTTGCCCAATATCTGCAAAAGACCGTAAGCCCGCAGCGCATCGAGAATGCGCGCCGTCAGCTGTTCGACAACCGAGTGCTGCTCGACGCGGTGCGGCGACGCTATGACGTCGAGCCCCGCCTTATCGTCGCTCTGTGGGGTCTCGAAAGCGATTTCGGCGCGGTCACCGGCAATTATCTCGTCGTCTCGTCGCTGGCCACGCTCGGTTTCGACGGGCGGCGCGGCCCCTATTTTCGCGGCGAGCTGATCTCGGCGTTGCGGATCATCGATCAGGGAAACGTTGCGGCCCCGGATATGACCGGCTCATGGGCGGGGGCCATGGGCCAATGCCAATTCATGCCATCGACTTTTCTCGGTTATGCCGTCGACTACGACGGTGACGGACGGCGCAACATTTGGACCGATCGCGGTGACGTTCTGGCCTCGATCGCCAATTTCATCGGGCATCTCGGCTGGCGCAACGACGAGACCTGGGGACGGGCGGTGCTGCTGCCGCCGGGTTTCGATGCGCGCTTTACCGGGCTGGGGGTCAGGCGGCCGACCGGCGAGTGGAGCCGGCTAGGGGTCCGCAATGTCGATTCAAGCCCGCTTCCGGCTCGGGAGATCGAGGCCTCGCTGGTCATGCCGGGGGGCGCCGACGGTCCGGCGCTGCTCGTCTTCAGCAATTTCCGGACGATCATGAGGTGGAACAACTCGGTCTATTTTGCTGCCGCAGTCGGCTATCTCGCCGACAGCATGTCGGGTCAGGTGCGCATCGAGCACGGCTGACCGCTGACGAGTGGGGGGATCGGGGGAATGAATGTCGCCGGCCGGATGCGGGCTTCGGCGCCTATGGTCATTGTTGGTCTCGCGCTTGCCGGTTGCGGTTCACAGCCGCGCACGGGGACTTACCACAGCGGCGGCAACCACTACGTCGCTGGGCATCCGATGTACAGGGTCGGCGAACCATATCAGATCAAGGGTGTCTGGTACTATCCGGCAGTCGATTACAATTACGACAAAACCGGGACCGCCTCCTGGTATGGCGAGCAATTCCATGGGCGATACACCGCGAACGGCGAAATCTTCGACCTGAACCAGCTGACGGCGGCCCACACGACGCTGCCGATGCCAAGTATCGTCGAGGTGACCAACCTCCAAAACGGCCGCTCGCTGCAATTGCGGGTCAACGATCGAGGGCCTTTTGTCGACGGCCGCCTGATCGACGTGTCGCGCCGGGCGGCGCAGCTGCTCGGCTTCGAGACCAAGGGCACCACCCCGGTTCGGGTCAGGATCCTCAAGGACGCCAGCATCCAGGTTGCCGAGGAGGCCATGCACAACAGCGGCGGCGCCATCATGCTCGCCCAGACAGCGAGCTTGCCGCCGCCGATGGCGCAGACCGCGTTCCAACCGCATGCCGCAGAAGGTCTACCGCCCTCGGCGCGTGCGGCCAACATCGTGGCGGGACCGATTGTCGACACGCAAACGGCAGCCCTGCCGCCATCAGCGCCCGCACCCAACGTCGTGGCGGGACCGATCGTCGACACACAAATGCCAACTTCGCCGCCCAGGGTGGCCGCTAGCCCGATCGAGTCCCCGTCAGGCCGGATCTTCGTCCAGGCCGGCGCGTTCTCGGTGCGGGACAATGCGCAGCGCGTGCAATCGCGCATCGCCCCGCTGGGCAGTGTCCAGGTGATGACGGCCTCGGTCAAAGGGATCTCGGTTTACCGAGTGCGGCTCGGCCCGGTGGAGAACGTGGCACAGGCGGATCGCTTGCTGCAGCGCGTCGTCAACAGCGGCTACCGCGAGGCGCGGATCGTCAGCGACTGAAGCTAGGGCAGCGAGCTGGGGCGAACGGAAATGAGCATGGCTCGGCGTCTTATCGGATTTCTGATCGGTGCGCTGCTGACCGTCGGTCTCGCTTGTCAGCCCGCGGCGGCAAAAGTCCGCGCGAAGTCGAAGACGGCCAACCCGACCCCGGCGGCAACCGCAGCGGCCACGCCGGCCGCCGTGATCGATACCGGAGCGACACACGCATTCATCATCGAGGCCGAAACCGGCGCGGTATTGCTCGACAAGGGCGCCGACGAGCGCATGCCGCCGGCCTCGATGAGCAAAATGATGACCGCCTATGTCGTCTTCGGCATGCTGAAGGACGGGAAAGCCAAGCTCGACGATGAGTTGCCGGTCAGCGAGAACGCCTGGCGAACCGGGGGATCGAAAATGTTCGTTCCGCTCGGCGAGCACGTCAAAATCGGCGATCTGATACGCGGCATGATCATCCAGTCGGGCAACGACGCCTGTGTCGTGCTCGCCGAAGGGCTCGCCGGAAGCGTCGAGGCGTTTGTCGATCTGATGAACCAAAAGGCCAAGGAGATCGGTCTCAAGGACAGCCATTTCGCAAATGTCGACGGCCTGCCCGATCCCAACCACTGGATGACGGCGCGCGATCTGGCCACCTTGGCGGTCCGAACGATCAAGGACTTTCCCGATTACTACAAGATTTATAGTGAGATTGATTTCACCTTTAACAATATCAAGCAAGGCAACCGTAACCCCTTGCTTTACAAGAACGATGGCGCCGACGGGCTGAAGACCGGGCACACCGAGGAAGCGGGGTACAGCATGACCGCCTCGGTGGTGCGCGGCGATCGCCGAATTGTCATGGTGCTGGGCGGGCTGCCGACAATGAAGGCGCGCGCACAGGAAAGCGACAGGCTGATCGAGTGGGCGTTTCGCGAGTACAACGACTATCGCCTGTTCAGCGCCGGCGACAAGGTGGATGAGGCCCCGGTCTGGCTCGGCGCCGACGCGCGGGTCCCGCTTACGGTCGCCAAGGATCTGGTCGTAACCCTGCCGCGCCGGGCGCGCACGGGGATGAAGGTCACCGTCCAATACGACAGCCCGCTTCCGGCCCCGATTACCAAGGGCGAGACCGTCGGCAAGATCGTCATCAGCGCTCCCGGCACGGACCCGATCGAGGCGCCGCTGACCGCTGCGGCCGAGGTCCCACGTATGAATGCGGTGGGCCGTATCGCGACGCTCGCGGGATATCTGGTCTGGGGCCAACGGCACTGAGCCGGATGCCGCGCGGCCGGTTCATCACCGTCGAGGGCGGCGAAGGCGCCGGCAAATCGACCCAGGTCGCACTGCTGGTCGCAGCACTCGAATGCGCCGGGATCTCGGCGCTGGCGACGCGTGAGCCGGGCGGGTCTTCGGGCGCCGAGGCGATCCGGCGGCTGTTGCTCGAAGGCGAGGGCGCGCGCTGGGACGCACAGAGTGAGACGCTGCTGCTCACCGCAGCCCGGCGCGACCATGTCACGCGGGTAATCGAGCCGGCTCTCGTACGAGGAATGTGGGTGGTATCCGACCGATTCGCCAACTCGACGCTCGCCTATCAGGGATACGGGCGAGGGCTCGCCGCGGCGGAGATTGCCGCGCTGCAGCGGTTTGCACTCGGCGATTTCGCACCCGATCTGACATTAATCCTGGATCTGCCGGCCGCGACCGGGCTCGCCCGCGCGGCGGCCCGATCGCCCGCGGCCGACCGGTTCGAGCGCCTCGATCCGAGCTTTCACGACAGATTGCGCCAAGGGTTCCGTGAGATCGCCGCTGCCGAACCCGGCCGGTGCGTGCTGATCGACGCTTCCGGCGAACCGGAGGCAGTGCACCACGACGTGTTCGCCGCGGTGACGCAGCGACTCGGGGCGGCGCTCAGCGCCTGAAAAACGCATGCAGCGGTATCGACCCCTCGTTGAGCGCAGGCCACGGCCTCGATGGCCCGCGCGGTAGAGCCGACGGCTGAAGCGCAGAGCGCGTCGCCGGCGCCGCGGGCGAACCCGCACCTCGTCGGCCATGAGAGCGCGGAGCGCGAACTCGAGCGCCTTTACCGCATGGGCCGGCTGCCCCACGCAATACTGCTCGGCGGACCGCGCGGCATCGGCAAGGCGACCTTGGCCTTTCGCTTTGCCCGGTTCTTGCTTTCGCAGGGCGGGCAGGATGGTGGCGCGGGGGCCGATTTTTTCGTCGGAGAGGGCGAAACCGGGCTCGGCGTCGATCCTGAAAGCGGGGTGTTCCGCCGCGTCGCGGCGAGTGGTCATGCCGATCTGTTGACCGTCGAACGGGCCTGGGACCAGCGGCGGCGGCGGTTGCGCGGCGAGATCGTTGTCGAGGATACCCGTGCGATCGCCGAGTTTTTTCGGCTAACCGCGGCGGAGGAAGGGTGGCGCGTCGTCATCGTCGACGGCGCCGAGGAGATGAACCGTAACGCCGCGAACGCGGTTTTGAAGATTCTCGAAGAACCGCCGTCGCGGGCTTTGTTGCTACTGGTCAGCCACAGCCCCGGCCGATTGTTGCCGACGATCCGGTCGCGCTGTCGCCGGCTGATGCTGTCGCCGGCGGTGGCCCCGATAGCCGCAGAGCTGATCCGTCGCTTTCGCCCGCAGCTCGACGAGATCGAGGCCGCGGCGCTGGCGGCGGTTTGCGCCGGCAGCATCGGACGCGCGCTCGAACTCGCGGACAGCGGCGGGCTCGCCCTCTATCGATCGGTGCTCGATCTGATCTCGCAGGCCCCGGCGATCGACATTGCAAGGCTGCATGGCTTGGCCGATCGGCTCGCTCGGGTCGACGCCGAGGACGTCTATCGCGCGAGCGCGGAATTGTTGTCGCAGTTTCTATCGCGCTTGACGGCGGGGGCGGCGCGCGGTGCGCTCGACGGGGACGAGATCGTCGCCGGCGAGGGAGCGGCGATGCAGCGCCTCGCCGCTCGCGCGGATCCCGCGCGCTGGGCCGGACTGCGCTCAGATATCGAGCGCAGTTTCGTCGCCGCCGACGAGCTCAACCTCGACCGCAAGCAGACGGTGCTGGGCGCCTTCTTTGCCATTGCCGAGATGTCGCGCTAGAAACGGCGTCACCGTCCGCGCGTTGGATCGCCGGCGGTTCCGGCCCATATCAGGGCTTTGGAGAAAATGATGAGTGCCGACCGGCCCTTTTTTATCACGACGCCGATCTACTACGTCAACGACTTGCCGCATCTCGGCCACGCCTATACGACGGTGGCCTGCGACGCGTTGGCGCGGTTCATGCGGCTCGACGGCCGGCACGTCAAATTCTTGACCGGCACCGACGAGCACGGCCAGAAAGTGGCGCAATCGGCGGCGGCGGCCGGTGTGTTGCCGCAGGAATTTGCCGATCGCAACTCGGCGAGGTTTCGCGACGTCGCTCGGCTCTTAAACGTCTCGTACGACGAATTCATCCGCACGACCGAACCGCGCCACACTCGCGCTGTACAGGCACTATGGCAGGAATTGGACCGGCGCGGCGAAATCTATCTCGGCCGGTTTGCCGGCTGGTACGCCGTGCGCGACGAAGCTTTTTACGACGAGAGCGAACTCGTTAACGGCAGAGCACCGACCGGGGCCGAGGTCGAATGGCTCGAGGAGGAGAATTACTTTTTCCGGTTGTCGGCCTGGCAAGACCGGCTTTTGACTTACTATGAAGAAAACCCCGAGGCGGTTGCGCCGCGCGGCCGCCGCAACGAGGTGGTCAGCTTTATCCGAGGCGGGCTGAAAGACCTGTCGATTTCGCGCACCAGCTTCACCTGGGGAGTTCCGGTTCCCGAGCACGCCGGCCACATCGTCTATGTTTGGCTCGACGCCCTTATCAACTACATCACTGCTGCCGGCTATCCAGATGATTCGGAAGTATTTCTGGCCTATTGGCCGGCTGACTTGCACATGGTCGGCAAAGACATCGTGCGCTTTCATGCGGTTTATTGGCCGGCCTTTCTGATGGCGGCCGGGCTAGCGCCGCCGCGCCGCGTCTTTGCCCACGGATGGTGGACGGTGGAAGGCGAGAAGATGTCAAAATCGCTCGGCAACTTCATTCCGCCGCAGCAATTGGTCGACACTTATGGGGTCGATCCTGTGCGTTATTTTATGTTGCGTGAGCTGCCCTTCGGCAGCGATGGTGATTTTTCACATCACGCGATGGTGGTCCGCCTCAATGGCGACCTCGCCAATGATTTTGGCAATTTAGCGCAGCGCGTTCTGGTCATGATCAACCGTGACTGCGGCGCGGTGGTACCGGAACCCGGCCCGCTTGGCGCCGCCGACAAGGAGTTGCTGGCGAGTGCGCAGGTTCTCCTCGCAGCGGTGCGCACGCATATGGAAGAACAAGCCTTCCACCTCGCGCTCGAGACCATTTGGCGTGTCGTCGCCGAGGCCAATCGCTACGTCGACGAGCAAGCGCCGTGGGCGCTGCGGCGGAGCGATCCGGAGCGGATGAAAACTGTTCTCTACACCCTCGCCGAGACGATCCGGCATCTTGCGATTCTCGTGCAACCCTTTGTTCCGGCGGCCGCGGCGGAACTCCTTGACCAACTTGCGGTATCCGGCGGGTCTCGCGACTTTGCCGCGCTTGCCGCGGTGCCATTGGTTCCGGGGACCCGATTGCCAAAGCCCGAGGGCATCTTTCCGCGCTTTGTCGAAGCGCCGGCGGCATGAGCGGCGAGGGCAGGGCGAAGATGCTGGTCGACAGCCATTGCCACCTCGACTTTCCCGATTTCACCATTGAGCGGGAAGCGGTCGTCGCCCGCGCGCGGACGGCGGGTGTCACGACGATACTGACCATCGGCACCCGGCTCGATGAGTTCCAGGACGTGCGTGCGATCGCCGAAAGCGACCCGGACATCTGGTGCTCGGTCGGGGCCCATCCTCATGAGGCCGCCGACCACGCCGACCTGTTGCCCGAGCATCTGGTCGCACTGACGGCGCATCCCAAGGTGGTCGGAATCGGCGAGACCGGGCTCGATTTTCACTATGATCTGAGCCCGCGCGACGCGCAGGAACGGGTCTTTCGCGCCCATATCGCAGCCTCGCGGGCGACGGGGTTGCCGCTTATCATCCATGCCCGCGAGGCCGACCACGAGATTGCCGGGATCCTCGACGAGGAACGGCCGCCGCCCGGGGTTTTGCACTGCTTTTCGAGCGGCCGGGCCTTGGCCGAGGCGGCGCTGGCGCTGGGTTTCTACATCTCGATCTCGGGCATCGTCACCTTCAAGAACGCCGACGGTCTGCGCGCGATCGTGCAGGACCTGCCGCTCGACCGCCTGCTGGTCGAGACCGACAGCCCTTATCTCGCCCCGGTGCCGTACCGTGGCAGGCGCAACGAGCCGGCCTTTGTCAAGGCGACGGCGGCGGCTGTCGCAGCGCTGAAAGGCGTCGAGCCCGAGCGGCTGGGGGCGGTAACCAGCGCCAATTTCTTTCGCCTGTTCAGCAAGGCGACAGCGGTCGCCTGATGAGGGTGACCATCCTTGGTTGCGGCGCCTCGACCGGGGTGCCGGCGATCGGCCCCAACTGGGGCCGGTGCGACCCTACCGATCCGCGCAACCGCCGGCGCCGGGCGTCGCTACTGGTCGAAGTCGGTTCCGTCGCCATTCTGATCGATACCTCGCCCGATCTGCGCGAGCAGCTGATCGACGCTCGGGTCAGGCGGCTCGACGCGGTGGTGATGACCCATGCGCATGCCGACCATCTCCACGGCATCGACGATTTACGCGGGTTGAACCGGCTGATGGGCGAGTCGATCCCGCTGTGGGCCGACGCCGAGACCTTGGCGGAAATCCGCCGCCGGTTTGGTTATGTCTTGGAGCCGGTGTCCGAGCCGGGCCGATACTACAAGCCGACTTTAGTGCCGCACGAGATCAACGGCCGGTTTGCGATCGGCGACGTTGACATCGTGCCGTTCGCGCAGGATCACGGGTTCAGCACGACGCTCGGCTTGCGCATCGGGCCGATGGCGTATTCAACCGATGTGACCGCGCTCGATGACGACGCCTTTGCCGCGATCGCCGGCGTCGAGCTCTGGATCGTCGACTGCATGCGCCGCGTGCCGCACCCGACGCATAGCCATCTCGAACAGACGCTCGCCTGGATCGCCCGGATACGCCCACGGCGCGCCGTCTTGACCCATATGGATCACACGCTCGACTATCGCGAGCTCAGCGCGGTATTGCCAGCCGGCGTCGAACCCGGCCAGGACGGGCTGGTCATCGAGCTGCCGGACCGATGAGACGATCTGGCGGGCAGGATATTTTCCATAATATATATTATGCGACATTCAACATTAGGTCACAAATCCTCGATCCGGCTTTTGCGGCGGCATAGACCGGTTAGAGTTGGCTGAGCTTTTCTACGAGCCGAGCGGGCCGAGCCCACTCGGTAAAAAAAGCGGGAGCGGCTTGATCCATCCGCGTTGCCGGGGGGCGAAGGTTTTGCGTGCCAGGCGTCGGATGGGCCGCGAGCAGTCGAAGGTGACGGACGGCCGCCCTCAGCGAGCGGCGCCCGCGTCGGCACCGTAGGCCTGGGCTGTATCGTAGATGGTCTTCGCACCCGTGAAAGTAGGCTCGACATCCTCGTTCTGGCCCTGCAGCCCATGGTCGTTGTCCAGCCTCCAGCTGAACATGCCTCGCAGCTGGTTCTGCAGCGCAAACAAGGTGGAGTCAGCGGTGGTCTGGAGTGACGTCTGCACACCACTGTTTTCCGTGCAGACACCGCCCATCAGGATGGCGGCCCGCACGCCCGCCGCGATCCAGATTGTGGCATTCGCTGTGTTCGAGGACGAGTAGTCTTGCAGCTCGACAGCGTCGACGTGCTGGTTGAACGCCGCCACCGCTCCTTGGCCGTACAGATCGACAGGTCCGTCACCCGGCCAGGGGGCCGACACTGCGATCCCGAGGTCTGCCGCCTTGAAACTCGGGCCGAGCTGCGACACCAGCTCCGCCACATCACCCCTGCCACTTTCTTCCGCGTCAATGGCGATGCCGTTCAGGCCCTGTTGCCGAAGGTAGGCGACGATGTTCGCTGTCGAACGGTTGTTGTGCAGGCGGTTGTCAGCGACGGTCTCGGAGAGTCCCGTTCCCCCGGGATCGGTACCCGCGTAGATCAGGACGCCCGGCGCCTGCATTCGAATCTGGGTCAGGACCTGGCCTGTAAACTCCCCGTTGAGGGTCAGGTAATATCCGTTCACGCCCGACTCGAACACGCCGAACGCCAAGTTGTAGCGGCTGGCGTAATTGAGTGGAACCTTCCCTTGCACGAGATTGTCCAGACCCGTGCTGTTCCATGTGTCGTACCAAGTAGCAATCTCGAAACTCATCGGTTGAACTCCTGCGGTGATGAGGGTTGTTGGAACGGCGTTCCGTTGGACGGGGGCAAGTTTCGCAGTCGGTGAGATGTCCTCACGCCTAACCCGGATTAGGCGTGAGGGCTGGCGGATGTAGCACAAGATGCCTGAAACTCCTATGGCGGGCGGACCGCAAAGCCGCGATCCATATCGGCGCAAGTCTCTTTGATCGCCGCCCTGAAAGCGCCCAAGACGCGCCGTGCCGCGGGTCGTCGGTCGGGCGCTGCGCTACGCCGGGGCTTCTCGCCCGACCGCCGCCCCAGTAAGTGGCCTGACATTTTTAAACTGGGGAATCGCTAACATTTGTATTTTGCGTAGACATCAATTGTAGAGGCCGATCACAAAGAGGCAGCGCTTTCAGCGATATGCCAAACACCAGCCCGGCGCGCGCAGCCAGCACTGATCGGCCGGTAGATCGTCACGGCGATAGAGCCGGGTGACCTCCCGCCAGCGCTCGGTGGCGAAAGCCGCTGACAGAGCCAATTCCGATGCGGCGTCGCGCGCGCCCTCGCAAGGAAAAGTCACCACCCCCAAAAGCCATCGGGCGAGGAATTCGCTGCCCCGCCGCTCGATGCGAAAGACTGCGCCGCGCGGGTGGATCGCGTCGCGATCGCTCGACTGTAAGCCATGATAGGTCGTCAGGGGCAGGATCAGCCTGCCCCCCTCTTTGAGCCCGTCGAGCCAGAAAGGCGCCGGCCGGGTCGCGCCGGCGTTGACATAGATGACATCGGCGGGGTCGAACGGCACCTGCCCGCCGTCACCCTGGATTACCCGGACATTCGGCCATTGCGCGAAATTTGCCGCGGCGCGCGCGGCGAGCTCGGGATCGAACTCGATCGCCGTCACCGCGCCGCCGGGGCCGACGAGCGCGGCGAGGATTGCGGTGTAGTAGCCGACGCCAGCGCCGACATGAACGACATGCTCGCCCTCCTGCAGGGCGGCGCGCGGCATTAACCGGGCGTGCAGAGACGGCTCGCCGTTGTTCAGGTTGCGCTCCGGTAGGATACCGACCACGCGGTCGGTATAGAGATAGACCGGATCACCGCTCGGCGTCGGCACGTAGCCGCCAAACCAGCTCACGATCTGCCATGGACCAGGGCCGAGAAAGTGCTCCCGACGGACCGTGGCGAAGGCGACCTCGACGCGCGTATCCTCAATACCGGCCGTAGCCATGATCTCCCTGGCAAACGCACGCCGGACGAATTCGAGCCCGTCCTTGTTCATGACCACCCTCGCCGCGGCCGGATATTTCCGCGCCCGCATAATATCTTGCGTCGGCTTGAGTGCGAATTGGCGTTGGCGACGGAAGGCGTGCGGCGAACCCTGCCCCCGGGATTCCGGCTGAGCTTCCCCTCCGAGCCCCAAAACCAGCTAGGAAGCGGCAGGGAAAATAGCGATAATGCGATGGCGGATTGGTAAACGTCGAAGCGTTCAGTCTCTATCTCACTGACGCAAAAGGATAAGCGAGGATGCTGGCCTGTGTCGGAATGCAGGCAGTGTCGGCTGAGACATCCTGGTAGCAATGGGAGGTCAAAATGGAACAGCGGCTTAGCTATCTCGAACAGATCATCATTATCATCATTATCACCGGTGGTTGGAGACCGCCCGGGCATGGGCCGATTGGGGACTCGTTTGCCGCAGACACATCGCGGATCGAAGCCCTTCTTCGCCTGATCCCCGGCCGTGGTCCACACGGAGACCCGCCCGTATCGGACATAACACGGCTGTCGGCGACTGAAATCGAGGAAAGGTCGCACGAAGTCGCAGCGGCGATCACGCGGTTACAAGCGCAACAGAATGAGTTGCATGCGCGGTTGAGGGAATTGCGGGCCGCGCCGGCAGCAGGCTCGGGGAGTGCGCCCAGAACTTGACCGGAAGGGAGCCGTCTCGATGCCGGAACGGTCCGTCTGCTCGGTCCTGCTGATCGGTTTTCAGGATCAGGACAATCTCGGTCTGCGCTACCTTTTGTCGTCGGTGCGGCACGCGGGCTTTTCCGGCCGGATCGAGACCTACACCTCCGACCCTGAGCCGATCGTGGAACTGGTCGCCCGCCTGCGCCCCGACGTGATCGGCTTTTCGCTGATATTCCAATATATGTCGCCAGCCTTCGCGCGGGTGATCCAGACCCTCCGGGCGCGCGGATCCCGAGCCCACATTACCATCGGCGGGCACTATCCCAGTTTTGACTATCAGGAGGTGCTGCAGCGCATCCCCGGCGCCGATTCAGTCGTCCGCTTCGAGGGTGAAGCGACCCTCGTCGAGCTGATGGACAAGCTGAGCGGAGGCGAGGATTGGCGCGGCATCGCCGGCATCGCCTATCGGCGGGGCGAGGAGATCGTCGCCAATCCCCTGCGGCCGGCGATCGACGATCTCGACCAGCTCCCGTTTCCCGAGCGGTCCGACATCGACTATCGCCGGCGAGACCTTTCCACCGCCTCGGTCCTCGGCAGCCGGGGCTGCCCGTGGAACTGCAATTTCTGCAGTATTCGCCCGTTCTACGAGGCCCAAGGCGGCAAGCTGCGGCGCCTGCGCTCACCCGCCGCGGTGGTCGAAGAGATGCGCCAACTCTACGTCGAACAGGGCGCGCGGATATTCCTTTTCCAGGACGACGATTTTCTGGCGACCGGGCGGCGCGCCCGCGAGTGGGCCGAGGCGATCGCCGACGGGGTAATCGCGGCGGGATTGGCGGGCCGGATCGCGTTTAAAATCAGCTGCCGCTCGGATGAGGTCCGGCATGAGACGATGGCGCGCCTCGTCGAGGCGGGACTCACCCATGTTTACATGGGGGTCGAGAACGGCGACAAGCAGGGCCTTGTCAACCTGAACAAGATGCTGAAGCCGCATCAGCATATCGAAGCGGGGAAAATCCTGCGCGATCTCGATGTGTCGTTCGACTTCGGCTTTATGCTGCTGGAGCCCTACAGCACGATCACAACCGTGCGCAACAACATCGCGTTCCTCGACCGCTTTGTCGGCGACGGGTGGACGGTTGCGGGCTTCTGCCGTACCCTGCCCTATGCGGGTACCCCGTTGAAACGCCAGCTCGAGGCGGAAGGGCGATTGCTCGGAAATGCGTTCGAGCCCGACTACAACTTTCTCGACCCGAAGCTGGATTTGTTCTACGATTGGATGCTGCTCACCTTCCGCGTGCGAAACTTCGACAATGCCGGGCTGGTCGAAGTATTGCGTTCACTCGTGTTCGAGGCGCACCTGAACCTACCGGATTTCCGCAACTTTCAGCCAGTGGACCGCGCACGCCTGCATAGCATCACCGCGCAGTGCAATGGTCATGCGCTCTACTGTCTGGGCGCGGCGCTCGATTATATCGAGGCGACCCCGGTCGAAGAAATCAACATTAGACACGGCTACCTCGGCAGGTTAACGGCGCATGAATTGGCGCAGGAGCGGCAACTGACGGCGGAGGTCAGCGCATTCTACTGGGCTGCACGCGCGCGCCAGGGCCTGTCGACGCCGGAATTCCAGGAACTTCGCTTGCTCGGCGGGTTCGAGAATTCCTGGACGGTGGCCCCGCAAGATCTCCGCATCACGTACTGAATCCGCGACCAGCAGAGTACCCGTCTCCTTTAAGGCGGCTGAGCTTCGCTATCAGCCGAGCAGGCTGACGCCCGCCCGGAAAAAAGGGGGACCGGTCTCGCCGATCCGCGTTGCGGCGGTGGTTGAGATGACGGCGCGGTTGATCAGCGACGGGCAGCTGGATTGCGGTAATCAGGCGATACGGATAAACCCGCCAGCGTAGGCTTCGATTGAATATCCAAGGAAATGACAGTGGACCTGCCCACGGGATTCCGGGTCAGCTTCGAGGGCCAACCCTCGGCCGAGGACTGTGACACGATCGGCTACGCCCTCGATGGGTACAATCGTGAATTTCTTGGCGAAACCGGCTACTCCCGAATGGGCTTTTTTGTCCGCGACGAGCGCGGCGCGATCATGGCGGGGCTGGTCGGCTCAACCTATGGCGGCTGGCTGTTCGTCGCCGATCTCTGGGTCCATGCCGAGCTGCGCCGGCGCGGCATTGGTCGTGAATTGCTGGCAATGGCCGAGCAGCGCGCGGTGGAACTGGGTTGCCACTCGGCGCGGCTGGACACCTTTTCTTTCCAAGCGCCGGGATATTATCCGCGTTTTGGCTACCGGCTTTTTGGGGCGCTCGACTACCCTCTCGGTCATCGGCTGTATTTCTTGTGGAAACGGCTGAAGCCTGAAGCCACATCGAATCTTGTCAAATTGTTCCCGGTCTCGGTCAAGGGGGTGCTGTTCGAGGAAGGCAGGGTCGCTCTGCTGGAGAACGAGCGGGGGACATGGGAATTGCCGGGCGGACGGCTCGAACCCGGCGAGGACCCGGCGACCTGCCTCGCGCGTGAAGTCGTCGAGGAGCTCGGCGTGGAGGTCGCGATCGAGGCAATCCTCGATAGCTGGGTCTACGAAGTGTTGCCGCAGCGCGAGGTGCTGATCGTGACCTATGGGGTGCAGCGTTCGAACCAGCGGGCGATGCGGGTCAGCGACGAACATCAGCGGTCGGGGCTGTTTGCGCTGAGCGAACTGGACGGGTTGCCGATGCCCGAACGCTACCGCCGTTCGATCCGTGCCTGGGCGACGCAGTGTGGCGTCTGATCGCGCGATGACGACCCCTCCCCTCGCCCGTCTGCTGGCGATCATGGCGCAGCTGCGCGATCCCGAGCGCGGCTGCCCCTGGGATTGTGACCAGGATTTCGCGACGATCGCGCCTTATACGATCGAAGAGGCCTATGAGGTGGCCGACGCGATCGCGCGCGGCGATATGGCGGGGTTGAAGGACGAACTCGGCGATCTGCTGTTTCAAGTCGTCTTTCACGCCCGCATGGCCGAGGAAGCCGGGCTCTTCGCGTTTGACGATGTTGCCGCGGCGATCGCCGACAAGATGGTGCGGCGTCACCCGCATGTCTTTGGCGATGCCGAGATTACTTCCGCAGAGGCGCAGACACGGGCGTGGGAGGAGCACAAAGCCGGGGAGCGTGCGGCTCAAGCCGCCGCGACCGGAACTCAAGAAAGCGTACTCGACGGGGTGGCCCTCGCCCTCCCTGCCCTGCTGCGCGCCGCCAAAATCCAAGGGCGGGCGGCGCGGATCGGATTCGACTGGCCAGCGGCGCGCCCGGTCATTGCCAAAATCGCCGAGGAAATCGCCGAGCTCGAAGCCGAACTCGATAACGGCGCCGATCCCGAAAAAATCGAGGACGAAATGGGCGATGTCTTATTTGCCGCCGCCAACCTCGCGCGCAAGCTCGGCATCGACCCTGAAGCGGCGCTGCGGCGCGCCACCGCGAAATTCGAGCGCCGCTTCCGCCGGGTCGAAATGCTCGCCGCCGAGCGCGGCATCAGCGGTCTGGATGCGCTCGAAGCGCTATGGCAGGAGGTCAAGCGCACGGAAGACTGAGGGAACCCAGGTCGATCAGAGTTGCCTGCGTCGGGCGCACCGTATCTAGCTAGCTGTTGAAGCCAAGAACGTTGTTCAGCTTGGAGGCAGGCGGTTGCCCGCCGAGGGCTGAGTGTGGGCGGGTATGGTTATATTCGGCGATCCAGGGCTGCATGGCGTTTCCTCGCTCGGCGGAGGATTGGTAGGCACGGGCGTAGGCCCACTCGCGCAAGCTCGTTTGGATGAAGCGCTCGGCCTTGCCGTTGGTGCGCGGCGTGTAGGGCCGGGTGCGGATATGCTTGAGCCTGGCCTGGGCGCAGGCGGCGCGGAAGTCATGGCTCCTATAGGCCGAGCCGTTGTCGGTCATGATGCGTTCGACGGCGACGCCGTGACGGGCGAACCAGTCGAGCGCGCGGCCGAGGAAGGCGATGGCGCTTTCCTTCTTCTCGTCCGGCAGGAGCTCGGTGTAGGCCAGGCGCGAGGCGTCGTCGATGCAGACGTGCAGCACCTCCCAGCCGATGCCATGGTGGCGATTGATGGCTCCGGTACGGCGGCCGGTAATGCGGTGGCCGACTCCGCCGATGCGACCGAGTTTCTTGGTGTCGAGGTGCAACAGCTCGCCGGGCCGCTCGCGCTGGTAGCGCACGATCGGCGGCGGCGGATCGAGCGCCTTCAGGCGGCCGAGACCGAGCCGGCGCAGGACCGCACCTACGGTCGAGCGCGGCAGGCCGAGCTGGCGGGCGATCCGATCGCCTGTCAGGCGCTGCCGGCGCAACCGTTCGATCTCGCCGTCTCGTTCGCTGGGGGCGCGCTCACGGTATCGGCCGGGCGTCGAGCTGCGGTCCTGCAAGGCGATCTCGCCGCCCGCCCGATACCGCGCCAGCCAATGGTATGCACGGCGCTGCGACAGACCGGCTGCCACCGCGGCATCAGCAACCTTCCAGCCCTCATCCTCGATCCGCAAAACCATCAAGAGTCGACCCTGCGGCGTCAGGCGCGCATTCTTATGGATGTTCATCCGGGGCTCCGGCATAGGGCTGGTTGGCTTCGCAACCCCAGCCTCACACCCCAGACCCGGATGAACAACCTTCATAGCTTCCACAGCTAGCTAGGTGAATGTGCCGAGGATTATGGCCAAGTGCTCTCCTCTGATGGTTCGCAGGGCCCGCCCTGCGATGTCTCGGCGCTCGGAAACCGCAAAGGCGCTGCCGATACCGCGAGCATTGCGAGCGGCCGAAGCGCAGCGGAGGACCTCGGGAGGGGCTTTTGTACGGCGACCTGCTCGGCTATTGGGAAAAGCCCAGCGTGCGCCCTTGCAGACCTGCCGCGCCCGGATGGCGCCGCTGCCGATCAGCCGGAGCACCGTCATTTTGCTGAAGGTCGGGCGCCGCGCCGCCTCCTCTAACGTCAACTCGCCGCATTCCGTCATCTCGCCCTCCCAGTACACGGCAATGCCATGAGCGCTGCGGTGCGAGCGCGCACCGGGCTTTCGGTCCCAGCTGTTGCCCTTGCCGGTGCGTTTGCCGCAGCGATTGAGATGGCCGCGATGCCGGCGTCCGGCTGTCGGCGCGCCAGAGCGTGGATAAGCTCGCCGGTTTCGGCCTCGGTCGTCCAGCGGCCCGGTTCTTCGGTACCGTCAGCCGCGTATGATCCCCGGCCTGCCAATGAACCACCTTTGCCGTCGCCAGTGCCGCGAGCTGTTCCTCGATGCCGTTAACCTCGACGAGCCGATCGTTCCAGCGCCGCTCTAGCTCGGCTGCGACCAAGCGGTTGTCAGGATCGATGGCGTCATACTGCCGCCGCGCCATCCCGGCCTCGTAGCGCGCCTGGGTGAAGGCGAGTTCAGCTTGCCGATGGACCTCGGAATTGTCGGCGACGCGGGCATCGATCGCGTGCAAAGCGGACTCGATCCCCGAGGGCGCGAGCACCCGCAGCAGTTCCGCCGAGACGGCCGCGTCGACCCGCAACCCACCAAACGCGATGCAGCGCTCGATCCCCTGGTTGAGATGGGTGCCGCGGGTTATAATAGCGCACGCAGTATCCGACCGCGCCGCTGTAGGAGACGTGCAGACGACGCCCGCAATGGCCACAACACAACAGACCGGCCAACAGCGCATCGCCGCGAGGCACGGAGCCGCGCGCCATGCTGGCATTGTCTGCGATCAGACGCTCGTTCCCTTCGAATTCCTGCCGCGAGAGGTAGCCCTCGTGGTGGTCGGGGAGCAACACCTCCCCCTCGCTCCGGTTCGGCGAAAGCCGCGGACGACCCGCTTGCGCCCCTCCCGCACGCTCACCCGGCTGCAGGTGCGGCCGAAGGCATAGGCGCCAGCGTAGATCTGCAGGATGGTGTTGTAGACCGCCATTTTTCAGACGATCCGCGGTCCTAACGGTCCTTGCTGACGGTCGGCAGGCGAATCTCTTCCTGGCGCAGCCACAAATGCGCCTGCCGCACGCTGCGGCACTCGCCGAACTTGCGGAATACCAGGGCGATGGCCTCGCGGACCCGCAGATCCGGATCGATCTCGATACGATCGAGCCGGGCTTTGCGATAACCGATCGCGACGGTGAAGAACAGCTCGCCACGTCGCGCTTTCTGGCGCAAGGCCTCGATCGAGTGCTGCCGCAACACGACAGCTCCATCAGGCGTGATCTTGATGCTCATCGACCCGCTCCGTCACCGCAAACTCGACGACCGCCGTCTCCGCCAGCAGCTGTCCGACCAGAAGCAGCAGTCGCTTTATTACCGCCGGTGGCAGGGACGCCTTCGCTGCCGCTCTCGGGAACCGCTCCCGCTGGCCGAGGAGTGCGTAATGTCCCATGCCGCCTCCGTTGCCGCGATCCGACGGCAACGATAGGACGGCATCGGCGACCTGGCGCAGGGCCTGCAGTTCTGCGAGCGGAAAGCATGGCACTTCCCGGATCTCGGCGGCCGCAACTGCCGGTGTCGTCATCGATTCCGGCACCAGCGCTATCGTCCCGTCGGGCTGCTCGACCACCAGCAAGGTGACACCGCGGAATGGATAACGCCGCACGACCGCGACTCGCCAGCCGCAACGTGGATAAAAGGGGTAGTAAATCGTTCTCCAGGCCGGTTGACGAGGTCGATGACGGTGAAGAAGCTGCTTCTGGTGCCGCCGCGGATGCAAGCCCGGGCGATGGATCTTGCCGGTTCCGGTCGGGGCAGAGAGATGCTGCCCGATACCAGGGGCCGGACGCGACCAGGGCCCGAGCCAACCGGCAGGGGCGGCTCGCCGATCATCTGACCCGGCTCGACTTCGTCGTCCTCGACGAGCGCGGCTATCTGCCCTTCGCCCAGGCCGGCGGCCGGCTTCTCTTTCACCTAGTCAGTCGCCTCTACGAGCGCACTCCGTCATCGTCACCACCAACCTCGCCTTTGGCGAATGGCCGAGCCCCTTCGCCGCCATCGACCGGCCTCCCGGATGGATCGAAGCGAACGCGAAGCAGGCGCAGTGCGGCGACCGGGTTGGCAAGGGCGCTTGCGATTGTCCGCAGCGCCAAACACCGGGCAGGTTCGGATCGGCGGCACTCTCGCACGATCGGATCGCGGCCGAGCCTCCACGAGGTCCGCAACCGGCCGATCGGATCGCGCGCGGCGACGGCGTCGCGGGAGCATAACACCTGGCAAAACGCTTCGAACTGCTCGTACTCGCGCACTGACAGCTGGCCTTCGAGCCCGCTCGTTGCGAGCGCATCCACGACACTGTCGAGATCGGGAAAGACATGAGAAAACGCCGCGCTGCCGGTCAAGGCCCGGCCGATCTGGACCGGCTTAAGGCCATTTCGGCAGCCCTTGACCAGTGCCAGAGAAGCGAACGACACCAGGAAATTGGCGCGGGGCAGCGCGATCTCGAGGGGTCCCCCCTCGATCACCTGCAGCCGTGCCCGCTGGTCGGGCGAAACTCGGCAGCGCTCGATCGCTTCCCGAATGGCCGCGCCCTCGACCCGGCCGCGCCGCAGGTGAAACACGACATCCAAACGGCTGCGTTGCAGGACAGCCGACGCCAATGCCGAATAGATTGCGGGTTCGCCGAGATCGGCACCGGATCCCTCGGCGAGCGCGGAAGCGGTCGAGGCGTGGTCGCATATCAGGACGACACCCGCGGCAGACGCAGTGACCGTCTCCTGCGTGATCGTCATCATCAGGCTGGGCGGATTGCGGCGGCCGAGACGCGGCGATAGAGCCGGTGCCATTCGGACATGACGTCCTCCCATGGCGGAATCCCGGCCGCTGAGGCGAAGGCCCCCCGGCTAAGCTCGGCGATAGCGCTTCCATTGTCGTCCAGCAGCGCCATAATCCGCGCGCCGTCGAGGTCGGATCGGCCGGTCAGGAGCAGCCCGTTGGCGCCGTCGTGCACCAAATCCGGGCACATCCCGACCGGCGTGCAGATTACCGGCACGCCGCTGCCGAGCGCTTCGGGCAGGCAGGCAGGCCCGCCCTCGAAGGCGCTGAGGATCAGCAGCGCATCGATCCTGGCATAAATCTCGGCCATCAGCCGGTAGGGAAGGCGCTCCCAATGATCGGCCTTAAATCCCCTCGCCCGCGCGAACTTCGCTTCGTGTCCGCGACCCTCGCCGACCAATACGAACGACACCCGGCGAGGGTCGAGCCGGGCGAGCAATGCCTGGAACAGGTATTCGCCCTTGATTCCCAAATTGTACCGCCGGGAGAAGAACCCCAGGCGGAGGCCGTCGCCGGTTGGCCGCCGGGGCTGCTCCGGCAGCGGAAAGATGCGGCGGTCCACGCCGTGCGGGACGACGCAAGCATGCGAGAGGCCATGCTGCGTCAGCACCACCTGCTGGCTCGTATTGAGGCAATGAATAGCTTGGGCTTCGCGGTAACGCGGCAGCGAATACTTCAGGCCCAGCCATCCTCGATCGTCGTGCAAATCATGATGTATCGTCACGATCGATCGCGGCTTCAGGCGCCGTTCGAGATTGGGGCGGTGGTAATGCCAAACGTCTGCATGCCGGTCGGGCCGTTCCGAGCGGGTCACCCGCGTCCCACCGGGGGCCGCCGCTGCCGCCCGCTCGATCAGATGGTCAAAGATGGTACTGGCGAGCAAACCTGTCGAAAGAACATGATTGATGTGAAATA
Organism: uncultured Alphaproteobacteria bacterium; assembly: GCA_963733945.1. Classification (GTDB taxonomy): domain Bacteria; phylum Pseudomonadota; class Alphaproteobacteria; order ATCC43930; family CGMCC-115725; genus AP-15. The sequence goes on from CAVTFD010000040.1 coordinate 40,545, forward strand.
CTCTCATGACATTGTAGATTATTTATTCAATGCTTGGCGTTCTGTAACGGAAACCAGACCGAACCGCACACTCGGACGACTGTGCCGGGAGCCTGGTTGCGCTGGTAGACGGTGATTCGAAGAACCTCGATCCAGTTTTTAATCCAGTATGCGGGGGTGCAGCGCCCACCGCCATCCCGGGTGAGGAATTCGCCGGTGAGTGTGGAGGATATCGCGCGCAACGCCGATCTGGCAAGCTTGCAGGGGAATCGCTTGAACGGTTTATGGTGCGGCTAGGACGGCTTCAAGGAAGGTTTCGCGCCAGCACACAATGGGCGCCGGCTTGGCGAATGGTTACGGCGATCTTCTTTCGGCAGCCGATGGCGTCGATGGTGACAATGGTCCCTTTCAGCGTGAGAAGCTCGGGGATGGCATTAATTTCGTTGTTGTCTGGTCTCGGGATGAGATGGAGCGGGTTGATGTTGAAGGTTGATGCGTCCTTGGTCCAGGTTACGCAGAATCACCTGGAAGGGGGTTCGCCATTGCAAATGCCTTGAGGTGCTTGAACTGCCCGGATTTGCCGGAGGCGAATTTGGTTTGAGTCAGGCTGCCATGGCTGGTTGTTCGAGCATGGCGTAGTAGCGGTCTTCGGCCTCTGCGTAGCTGTCGCCGACGCCTCCGACCGAGGGCTCGATGCCCGCTTCATAGGGTAGCCGGACGCAGAGGGATAAGCCTTCAAGCCATTACCCTGAGGCAATCTTGTTGCGCGCGAATCCGATTGCGGCCTTTAATGACTCGGTTCGACATCAGCATAAGTTTGACATGGTACAGGATATCAAGGTTCTGAACCGCGAAGATCTAATGCCCGAAATTGGGATTGCGCTCGGAACTCGTCCGGGAATCGTGATGCTGGCGCCGATTGTCCATGAGTTCCGGCGCCGTGGCCTGGCCCATTTCGTCATTCATACGGGCCAGCATTATTCGCCGAACATGGATGCGCAGTTCTTCGACGATCTCGACCTTCCAGCGCCCGAATACCGCCTAAGTGGGGTGGCGGATAAGCGTACCCACGGCGCGCAGACGGCCGTGATGCTGGAGGGGGTCGAAACGATCCTGCTGGACCGGCGCCCGTGCCTGTTTATCGTCGGCGGGGATGCCAACACCAATCTGGCCGGCGCCCTTGCCGCGCGGAAGCTGCACATCGCCGTGGGCCATGTCGAGGCCGGCGAGCGCAGCCACGACTGGCGGATGCCCGAGGAGCACAATCGGGTGATCATCGATCATATTTCCGATCACCTCTTCGCCACCGGCGAATCGAGCGTGCAGAATCTGCGCCGCGAAAACATCAAAGGGCAGATTCACCTCGTCGGAAACCCGATCGTTGACGCCTCGCGCCGGCACATGGAGCTGGCGAAGCGTCGGTCCAACGCGCTCCGGCGCTTCAGTGTCGAGCCCCGTGGGTATGCGCTTCTGACGACGCATCGGGAAGAGAATGTGGATGTCCCCGGCAACCTGCGCGGGGCGCTGGAGGGCGTGTCGGCGGCGGCGGAGGTGCTGCAAATGCCGGTCGTGTTTCTGGCGCACCCGCGGACCCAGAAGCGGCTCGGCGAATACGGTCTGACCAAGTGGGCCGCCGCTCTGCCGCGGCTGCAGGTCGAAGATGCGATCGGCTACCTCGATTTTCTTGGCCTGCTCGCCAATGCCGCGCTGATCTTCACCGATTCGGGCGGGGTGCAGCAGGAGGCGTGCATTCACCATGTCCCGTGCGTGACGCTGCGCGACAACACCGAATGGACCGAAACCGTCGAGATCGGCGCCAACCGCCTCGCTGGCTGCGAGCCGATGCGAATTCTCGCCGGGGCTCGGCAGGCGATTATGAGCGAGCCGAACTGGCCGGTTCCGTTCGGCGACGGAGCCTCCGCGCGGCGGATTGTCGATGTCGCCGCGCGGGTCATCGAGAAAACTGGGACGGCGAGGCATCCTCCGAGCGGCCGGTGACCGGCGCCGGTCGGTGAATCCGTCGAGGAAGTGCACGCAATTGGCCTGCTTAGGGGTAAGGGCGCCGGGGGGCTCCCGTTGAGAGTATCCTGCGCGGAGAAGATACCGTGCGGCCTTGCGGTCGTGGGGTGCATGGCGCTCACCGTGCTGCTCGGCGGTTGCGGCATGAGCCGGGATCAATTCCAATCCGAGTCGGAGCCCGGCGCGGCGGCCGGGGTTACCCAATTCACTTCTTTTCACGCCACTCCTGTGCCTCCTGCCATCGGCCACATGCTCGGCACCGCTCCGCGGGGCGAACCGCTTGATTACCAGATCGCCGTCGGCCGTACGGTAGGGCTTGTGCTCGGTCCGCCTTATAATTCCGGTCTCGGGGTCCCGTGCCGGATTGGGCATGTCGGCGCCGCCGGATACGCGGATGGCGCTCCGACGGCCTATGCTTTCTGTCAATCGGGCAATCAATGGTATGAAATGGACCCGGTGGTGGTCAGTGGGTATTGAGGCCGGGACCGGAATATTGCGACGCCCAGCGGGGACGGCGGCCGATCGAAGGGTGCGGGGAGAGGGGGCGCCGGAAGCGGCCGGTCGCGAACTGGTCGGTCTCCGACGACAAGACTGGGGGAGGATTATGAGGAGGGTTCTTATCGCATTGGTCGCGTCGGCACTGTGGGCGGCGTCGGCGGCGGCACAGAATATCCAGGAACTTCAGGCACCTGTTCCAATCGGCGGAAGCGATACCCGGGCGCTCCCCGATCGCAGCCAGCTTCCCCCGATGTTCGGCGCCAACCTCTTTACCAACCTTTCCTCGATTTCCGTCCAGCCCGGCGGTGCAGGCTCGGCAACCAACGGCACGACGACAACGCCGTCGTCTTCGGGTGGGGCGGCGGCTCATTCCAACGGCACCACGACGCAGGCGAGTTCGCCTCTTGGTGCCTACGCCGCCCTGATCGGCGCGGCGCAGAGCAGCGGCAGCGCGTCGACGACTGCGTCGCCGTCGCCCGCAATACAGGGGACCCCGGTTCAGCCGCCCGGCGGTCTGGCGGCGTTTGATCCAAACCACGTCATGGCCCCCGGGGATGTCGTCCAGATCCATATTTATGGGGCGGCGACCCTCGATCAGCAGGCCACCGTAGATACCAACGGCGACATCTTCCTGCCCACGATCGGTCCGGTTCATGTCGCCGGAATCACGGCGGGGACCCTGCAATCGGTCGTCGCCGCCGCAGTGGCATCGGTCTATCACACCAACGCCCAGGTGTACGTGACCCTGGCAAGCGCTGTCCCGGTCGACGTGTTCGTCACCGGAGCGGTAATCTCTCCGGGACAGTATTCGCAGTCGTCGACGGCGAGCATCATCACCTTCCTTCAGGCCGCCGGCGGCCTCGACCCGAATCGGGGCAGCTATCGCGACATCGAGGTTTTGCGAAAGGGACGGCCCGTGGCGACCGCCGATCTCTACGATTTCCTGCTTAAGGGCCGATTGCCGACATTGCGGCTTCAGGAACGCGACACCATCCTGGTCCGCCCGCAGGGAGCAACGGTGGCCGCGGTAGGCGATGTTAGCGGCGTCTTCCGTTACGAGTTGACACGGCCCGAGACGGGTGCGCAGTTGACCGCGCTCGCGCGGCCCTATCCCGATGTCTCGCGCGTCAATCTCGTCGGCGTGCGCGCCGGCCGGCCCGCGGCGTTTTCCTATTCGCTCCGCGAATTCCAGCGCTTCCCCATCGAGAACGGCGACGTCGTCACGTTCACGCCCGACACCCCGACCAATGTGATGACGGTAAAGTTCGACGGCCGCGTTGACGGACCGACGACGCTGGTGGTGACCCGCCAAGCCACCCTCTACGATCTCTTGCCCTACATCCAAGTCGATCCGTATTTCTCCGATACGTCATCGATCTACGTTCGGCGCGTGAGCGTGGCTCAGGCGCAGGCACAGGCCATCCAGGATTCGATGCAGCGGCTCAAATCCGCGGTCGTCACCGCTCCTACCATCACCTCCGAGCAGGCGCAGATGCGACAGCAGGAGGCGCAGATCATTTTTCAGTTTGCGGCGCAACTGACAAACGTGCAGCCCGAGGGCCGGCTGATCGTCGAACATGATGGCCGGGCCAAGAATGTGCGGCTGGAGGATGGAGATGTGATCGTGGTCCCGTCGCGCACCGACCTCGTGCTGGTTAGCGGCGAGGTGCGGGTGCCGCAGGCGGTGGTCTGGGTGTCGACGGCCGATGTCGACCGTTACATCAAGGCGGCCGGCGGTTTCACCGAGCGGGCCAACGATTTCGATCTGCTGCTGATCCGGCCCAGCGGGGAAACCATTATGGGATCGAACCCGCCGGTGCGGCCGGGAGACCGTATAATCGTCCTGCCCAGGCCCGACAATTGGGCTTTGCCCCTTATCAAGGATATCACCCAAATCCTCTACCAGATCGCCGTATCGACCGGGGTGCTGTTGAGAATTAATTGACATGTAGTGTGTGCTATTTAACAGTCGATGGTCTCGCGACGTGCCAGGAATTTGATACGATTTTTCCGAGCCGGCATGGCGGGCCCCACCGGCAAACCAGAACTTGAACTGCGGGCCGCGGCGCTGACGCTCCGATACGGCCACCTCGGCAGCGAACCGATATTGCGGCGTCTCATCGAGAACGAGTTGGCTGGCCCCTCGCGCTGCTCTCGTCGTTCGGGACGAAGGCAGCGCTGCTTCGTGAAATGGTGGCGCAAATCAACGCCGACACGCCGGTGCTGTTCCTCGATACCAGCAGACCTTTCGGCGAGACGTTGCATTATTGCGACTTGCATTGGCATCCGGCGATCCTGAGGGCACGCTCTGGCATCGCGATCCCGGTGCATGCTGCCGGCTGTGCAAGGTCGAGCCGCTTGCACGCGGATGCGGGGTTTCGACTGCATCGAGTTCGCCGATGGGCTGATCGGCGTCAACCTGCCGGCCGGTTTTTCGCGCGAAGGGGATCAAGGAAGAATTCGCCGCTCGCGGCCTGGCGCCACATCCTCTCCAAGCCGATAAGATGCATCCGCCGTACCGCTTGTGTCGCCGCGGGCGACAATCCCGCGCGCCGGGGCGCTGGCCGGGGCGCGACAAGACCGAATGCGGCATCCACGGCCTGCCTGCGCCGCGGAACATAACCACCGGCGAATAGCGGGAGCATGTATCGCGGTGTGAAGATCGGCGGGTGACCGCACGTGGTCGGCCCTGCGCATTGTCCGCCGCGGCCGGCGGCTTGCGAACAGGGGCGGGCCAGCCTATAAGTCCGCGCCGGTTCGGCTTTCGCCCGCAAGTGTCGGGACCGGCTAGCTTGCCCGGGTGGCAGAAAGAGAGTCGTGTACAGCTTGGACGAAGCGGTTGCGGCGCTCCGGGCTGGGGCGTACAATAAGGCCGACGATATTCTTGGATCGCTGGGCGGCGAAAAAAGCGGGGCGCCTGCGCGGGTGCGTGTCCTTTGGGCCGTGGCGCAGATGCTCTGCCGCAAGTTCGGCGACGGAATGGACGCGATCCTGGAAGTCGCCCGGCGCAACCGGGCCAGTCCGGAGCCGATCTATTTCAGGGTGCTGTCGGCGATCGGCCCCCTTGAGGAAGTGCTTTCGTCGGCTGCGGCGCAAGAGGTGCGGCTGCGGACTGGCGATTATTTCATCCGCGAGGAAAAGCCGGAGGAGGCCACGCTATGGCTAAGCGCGGCGCTCGCGGCCGACCCCGACGACCCCTTGGCGATCTACCTAGAGGCCAATAGTCGGTTTGCGCGCTACGGCGAGCAGCAGGCGGTCCGCGATATGGCGGCGGTTCTCGATCGAGCGGCGGCCGAGACCAGCCGCGCGTACTTTGTCGCCGGCGGAACCGCGGCCCTGTGGCACCGGCTCGGCATGGCGCACGACCGGATGAAGAATCCGGAAATGGCCGCGCTATACTTGGCGGACGCTGTCGCTCTCGACCCCCAAAACGATTCGCAGCGGCTGCTGCTCGGTGACGTGCTGATCCGGCTCGATCGCTTTGCCGAAGCGATCGAGTATCTCGCACCGATCCAGAAATTCGCCGACGCCTACCGCTATGCCGCCCGGCTTCGCGCGGTCGCGCTGTATCGTCTCGGCGAGACCGAAGAGGCGCTCGCGCTACTCGAGGAAGTTTCTCGGATCGATCCGCTGGCCGCGCTGACGTTTCTCGAGCTGGGCCGGGTCTATCTCGCGCGCGGCGATCTCGAACGGGCGGAAGTGGCGCTGGCACGGGCGTTCCGCACAAATCCCGACCTGCCCGAACTAAAATCGGCGATTACCGCATTGGAGCGCGACCTCGGCCGGCACATGGACGCGGATGCCGGTCTGCCGCCGCCGACCGCGTTTGCGATACCCGCGGAATTCGCGCCGCGGTCGGACGATCCAGCACTGGGCCGGTTGCCGAGCCTCGCCGAGGGCGTGGTGGCGCATTTTCGCGTTCTCCGCACGCTGATGCTGCGGGACGTCTTCGTGCGGTATGCCCATAGCGGCATGGGATATCTGTGGGCGTTCGCGCATCCGCTGGTTTATGTGATAACATTATGGGTCCTTTTCTTCGCTCTCGGGCACACTGCCCCGGACGGCATCCCGACGGTCGACTTCCTGATCACCGGCATCGTTCCGTTCATCTGCTTCTATGTACGCATCGAGACCGCCGTGAGCTCCGCTATCGCCGGCAACAGCAATCTCCTGTATTTTCGAGGCGTCACGCCGCTGGCCCTGATCATCGCCAATTGGCTGCGTGAATTCCTCACCTCGTTGATCACGTTTTCCCTGGTTGTCGGCGGTCTGGCGCTGTATCGCGGTTCGCTGCGGATCAATGATCCGCTGCAGCTCCTGGTCGCACTGACCTGCATCGGTCTCGTCGGCATGGTCATCGGCGCCCTGTTCGGCATGGGTCGCCTGGTGATGCCGCAGCTGGAATTGGCCCAGCCGATAATCTTTCGGATCATGTTTTTCTTCTCCGGCTGTCTCTTCCTCGGCAATTCGATGCCGCCGCAGTTGCGTCGGTGGGCGCTCTTCAACCCACTGTTGCATCTTATCGAATTCGTGCGGGACAGCTATCTGACGTCCTACCATTCGCGTTATGCGGATTGGCACTACCCGCTGGAGTTCATTGGGCTGGGGCTGGTTCTGATGCTGGTCGTCTTGCACGCCGGCCGGCGTCATATGGTGGCGTCGTGATCCATCTGATGGAAGTGGCAAAGCAGTATTCGACCTGGGCCGGAGACCGCATCATCCTGTTTCCGACATCGTTGACGATCCCGACCGACCGCGGCGTCGCGGTGCTGGGACGCAACGGGGCCGGGAAGTCGACGCTGCTGCGGATGATCGGCGGCGTCGAGATGCCCGATCGCGGGCGCATCGTCCGTACGGTGTCGGTGTCGTGGCCACTCGGTTTTGGCGGCGGGGTCAGTGTCGACATGACCGGCCGCCAGAATGTGCGCTTCATCGCCCGCCTCCACGATGCCAATGAGGACGAGGTCGTCGCCTTCGTCGAGGATTTTGCCGAACTCGGCCCCTATATGGACGAGCCCGTGCGCACCTACAGCATGGGCATGCGCGGCCGATTGAATTTCGGCCTCAGCCTGGCCATCGATTTCGACTGCTATCTGATCGACGAAGGCACTTCGGCTGGCGACCAGTGGTTCCAGGAAAAGTGCGAGGCGGCGTTTGCCGAGCGGCGCCGCAAATCGTCGGGGTTGTTGATGGTCTCGCACAATCCTCATAGCATCGAGAGATATTGCGACGTCGGGTTGGTTCTTTACCGCGGTTATCTTGTACCGTTTTCCGATATCGAAGAGGCGGTCCATTTCTACTGTCATGGGCAGGAGCAATGAAGCTGCTGAGAAGCCTGGCGCGCCGAAGCCTCGCGCGCTCGAACATTTTCGTTCGCACCGACCATTCGCTGCCGACGACGAGGCCGGCGGATCGGATGCTCGTCGGCACCGGTACCCGGCTGGTGCCGACCGTTTACGAGGGCCTGGTCGCGCGGCGGCGGCGGCGCCTGCTGGCGATGACGCTGTTCATCGGGCTGCCGACTCTCCTCGCAACGGGCTATTACGGGTTTATTGCCAGCGATCGCTATACCGCCGATACCAAGATGGTGCTGAGCGAGGAGAAGGGCCCGAGCCTCGGCTCGTCATCCTCGTCCGACAGCAGCAAATCCTCGGTCCTGGCAATGGTCGGAATGGGCGGCGGCAGTGACGAGACGACCGCCTCGGCAATCGTAACCGAATATCTGCAATCACCCGAGGCGATGCGGGCGGTTGACCAGAAGATCGGGCTGCGGCATTTGTGGGGTGCGGGATCGATCGATTTCCTGTCGCGGCTGTCCCCAGACGCTCCAGTAGAGAAATTTTATCGGTATTACCAGCATCATGTAACGATCGTCGCCGACCCGCTCGACCCGGTCATCGAGGTGCAGGCGGAAGCCTTCACGCCGGCGAACGCACAACTGATCGCTCAGACCCTCGTCGGGCTGGCCCAGAAAAAATTGGATAACGCCTATGTCGAGATGCGCGAGGACGCGCTCGGTTTCGCCCGTTCGGAGGTCAAGCATTCGGAGCAGCAACTGTCGGAAATCAATGAGAACCTGAGAAAATTCCGCAACGCTCACAGCGATCTCGACCCGACCGCGACGTCCCAGGCGATCGGCAGCGTGGCGAGCGGGCTGTTCGGCGAACTGGCCAGTGCCGAGGCCGATCTGCGCACGATGCTCTCCTTCACCCGCGAGGACAGCGCACCGATCAGGGCGCAGAAGGCGCGGATTGAAGCACTCCGCAAGCAAATCGCCGTGGATCGCGGACTCTTGGCCGGACAGGATAGCAAAAATACGATAGCGGACGTGCTGGCCGCCTACGAGGATCTGCTGCTCGACCAAAAATTCGCCCAGGACTCCTACACTACAGCGATGACGTTTCTATCGACGAGCCGTGCCGCATTGGCGCATCAGCAGACCTACCTCGTCGATTTTCTACCGCCGCTATTGCCCCAGGAAGCCGCCGAACCGCGCGTCGTACGCGACGTCCTGCTTGTGTTTCTGATCAGCGGCCTGGTGTGGTTGACTGGAACCCTGCTCGCTTCCGCGTTGCGTGAACATGCTCGCCTGTAACGGCCGCGTCGGTTACGCTGTGGCGCGCGATTTCTCACCCAAAACGTCGAAAGACGGAATCTCTCCGAGACGGTGTCATGACGCTGCGGCCGTTAGGGCCCTCCCCGTCCTCCTTCGACCTTCTTGCGGGCACCTTCGGCTCTGAGCCTCGGTCTCTCGGCAAGCGCGAGCTCGCGAGCGCGGCGCGGGAGCGATTGGGAGGCGAGCTTGAGCAATTGTTCGCAAGCTACGTCGCCAAGCTGACCGACGCCGGGTATGCATTCCGGTCGTTCGAGGCGACGCCGCCTGTTCTGGACCGGCCTAACGTATATCTGCGCTACGACGTTCATCTGCGCGATCTTTTGCCAGCTTTCCTTCTTGCCGACCTCCATGAGCGGCTCGGAATACCCGGCTCGTTCCAGATCACCTGGCAATATACCGCCGATGAAAAAAGAGCGGCCGATTACTTTATCGCCATGCGCGCCTTCAATGCCGAGCAAGTCGGTCTCGGGCTCCACTGCGCGCCGGCAACGACATGGTTCATCGAGGCGCTTCACGACGGCGACGAGCACCGCGCGGTCGCGTTCGTCGGATCCGACGCTTTCAAAGAGTATTTGGATCGGCTTTTGCGCGGGTACGAATCGCGTGGCCCGGATTTCCCGGAGCTGAGCGCAATTTCCACGGGTGCCGAGGCCGCCCTGGACAGAATTTCGCAGTCCTTTCAGTCCGCCTTCGGACAGCGGCCGACGATCTCGGCGCACGGCAACTTTCTGTCGGCCGCTTTCGAGAAGGCCCGCGCCAGAAAACCGGAACTTGCCTGCGTCGAGCGCTTTTTTTGTCCGGAACCGTTTCTGCGCGCGCTGGACCTGGCCCGGTACGGCTTCGCCTATGAAATCACCCAGTTTCCGGACGATAAACTGCCGGGGGCATCGATCCTGTTCGACGGCGATCCAAGGCTGGCCCGAAGCTACCAGACGCGGATGACCGGGCGCGGCGGGTTCGTCTCGCTCTTTCATCCATTCCATTGGACGAACGGCCATCTGCGCAGGTTCGTCGGCGAAGACCTGGCTCCGGAGGAGCCAAGAGGGTTTGCCGCGGCGAGCCCGGCGGCGCCCCCGCCGGGCATCCGCTCGGAACGGCCGAGTGCACCCGTGGATGAGACGACAAGGCGCCATATCGAACTGGACGAGCGTTTCACGACCTTTGTGAACCGTCTGGTCGACCGCGGTTATGAATTTCGCGGCATCGACCGCACGCCCGTGGATTTGGGCAAGCGCTACGCCTATTTGCGCCACGACGTTTCGCCGATCGATCTCGACATCGACGTCGCCCTGCGTCTCGCGGCGATCCACCGGCGGCTTCGCCTCCCCGGGAGCATTCACCTCGCCTGGGACGCGATCGAGCAAGACCCCCGCCTCAGGGATAGCGCCTTGCGGCTGTCGCAGGTCGACCCGGACCACATCCGGCTGGGATTGATGTGCGACCCGATTTCCGGGTGGCTCGCGCGGTCGCGGTTTGCGAGCGACATCGCCCGGCTCAACGACTTTGTTCGCTCACCGGATTTCGGCAAATTCCTCGACGATTTGTACGCTGCCTGGCGTGCGGACGGAGAAAACGCGGCAAGGCTGCGGGCTCTTCGCAACGGGGCATGGGAGTATCTGTGCGGGGTCGATCGGTCGTTCCACGCCGGCTTTGGACGATCGGCGGCGATTTCCGGCCGCGGATTGTTATTGTCGAATGTTTTTTTCAACGCGCGCCGGATGCGGCCGGAGCTTTCCGTGCTTGATCCGTGGCTGAACCCGATCACGTTTCTGGCGACGTCCGATCTGGCGGTGCTAGGCTACGAGTTCGAGGCCACCAGTTTTCCGCCCGACGACCATCCCGGTCCGTCCATCCTGTTCGGGGGCGTCGATCCGGCGGCTTTGTGCGCCTCGCTCAACGAGAGGGTATCGGGCGGCACCGGTTTCGTGGCGATTTTTCCGGCCCGGTATTGGGACGGCGACCGTTATGAAACCCTGTTGGGACCGGCAGCCGAAAGCACCACGCCCGCGGCAATCCCGGCGGCGACCTCGGCGCCGGCGGGCTGCCTGCCCGACCGCCCGGTTTTGACGAACATGGCCGATCTCGAGCCCTTCGGCCCGAGATGCGAGCGGGTCGATACGCGCCAACTGGCGGTCGCGGCTCGGCAGAAGATCGGGGGCGGGGTCGATCTGTCCTTTCGCGCTTTCGTCGAGTGGCTGCGCTCGGAAGGTTACGAGTTCGCGGGGTTCGAGGACGGTCCGCCTCGTTTCTCCGAGCGCCGAGCCTATCTGCGTTACGACGTGCATACGCAGGACCTGTTTGCCGCCTACATCCTGGCCGACCTTCACGAGCGGCTCGGCGTCGTCGGTTCGTTCCAGATCACCTGGATGTATTCGCGTTACGAGGAAGCATTTTCGCCCTACTTCGAAAAGTTGCTGCAATTCGACCGGCGCTTTGTTCAGTTCGGATTGCATGCGGCGCCGACCGCGACATGGTACCTGACCGAGAAGCTTGGGGGCGACGAGAATAGGCAACACGCGGCAATGGCTGACAACCACTTCGCCGAGTGGCTGTGCGCCATCCACGCCGCCTATCTTCGGGATGGCGACGACGCTCCCGAATTGCAGGAAATCCGCGCCGGGACCGACGCCGTGTTGTCGCGCATCGCGGCTTCTTTCCATGCTGCCTTCGGCCCGTGGAAAAGCATATCGGGACACGGCAATTTCCTGACGGCCGGCTTCCTCAGGGCGCAGCGGAAGCATCCGGAGATCGAGGTGCTCTACCCTTATTTCTCACCGGTGGCGTACATGGAGAAATACGGCGTCGCCCGGTTCGGTTTCGACTATGAGGTGACCGCCTTCGGGGTGGATCGGGTACCGTTTCCGCGCGTGATGATGGAGGGCGCTCCCGAGGAGACGCGGCGGCGGTGGTATCGCGGTCGCGTGGCAAACGGCGTCGGCTTCATCGCCCTGCTTCACCCGGCGAGCTGGACGTATCGTCACAACGCTACGTTCTTTCTGCCCGACGGGACGGCGGCTCCGCCGGTTTCCGAGCCGCAAAAGATCCTGACACCCAGCCCGTCATTGCCGTCGGTCATTGCCCGATTGCACGCGATCGTCCAAGACAACCTGACCGCTCGCGGCGAGGACCCCAAAGCCGAGCTAATCGAAGGAAACATCGAGTACAACAGCACCCACAGCGGGCGGCGCGCGGGGACGATTGCGGCGTTTCTGCAACGCGCCTACGGATTTTCGATGAGAGGAAAAGCGGTTTGCGAATTCGGTTCGGGATTTGGCGGGCTGTGCCTGCACTGGGCATTGGAGCACGGCGCGGGGCCGGTGCTCGCCGTCGATTCGGTTTCGTATCACGTCGGGGCATTACGCACGCTAGTGCGGGAATTCGGCCTGCCCGGCTTTACGGTAATCGAGGGGGACTTGCAGGAGTTTACCGCCTTTGAGGAGACAATGGACGCTGTCATACTCAACGACGTGATGTACACATCCGAGCTGTCTCCCGATCGCGTCGCCGCCGCCTGTGCCCGGGTGCTGCGCCCGGGGGGAGCTGTCCTGTTTCGCAACGTCAATCGTGCCTACGGTCCGGCGGTAGTGTCGCACCGCGAAGGGACCCAATTTCTCGACCCGGCTTCTGCAGACCGTGCGGCGCGTTTCATTGGGCGGGGCGCGGGCTCAACGCTGGCGCACAGGCCGTTGTCGCCATCCGGCTTGGCTTCCGTCCTTCGCCAGGCCGGGTTTGACGATTTTCGGCTGGATGGCGATAGCGACGGCCGCTATGGCCTGCCGCAGAGCAGCAAGGGATTGCGGCCCATCTATTTGCTGGCTGGGCGCAAAGTCTCTACCGGAGCGCGGCCGTTTCGCCGGATCGCGCTGCCGCCCGACGGTGTTTTGGATCTCGCCCCCTTCCGGAGAGCGGTCGACCGCGAAACACTCGCCGTCCGCCGGGGGGCGGACGAATTGCAGCGGATCTTCGGCGCGGCGCTAGCGGTCGAGACTGCCTGTGCCGAATTGCGCGAATACCTAGTCTGCCGATTGCTGATCGACGGGTTGAAGACGTTCCGCGTACTGCCGCGCGACAGGCCGGCCTGCGATTTCGCCGCGGCGGTGGACCGCGCGCTGGATCACGCGCTCGTCGCCATCCTGTCGCGTCACGCGGACTGGACCTCAGCGGATTTCGCGGCAGCCGATCCGCACGGCCTATCCTTGGTGCTCCGGCACTCCGCCGGCGCGGTCCGGCGGAATTTCCGACAGCCCGACGACAGGCGCTGGGCGGTTGGGGTGGATTGGCAGAGCGCAGCGAGCACCGTGATTGCAGTCATGCTTCCCGGCATCCGGTCGCATTCCGGCACGAATACAAGGGTTGCGCTACTGCTGCGCGACCTGGTCGCCGACCATCTGCGGCTGGAGGCAGTCGGGCTGTTGGCGCGAACCGCCGATCCGGTGACCGGGCCGCTCGCCCAGGAATACACCGAAGCCGCCATCGAACGCCTGCACGGCGAGATTCTCGACAGGGTCGCGCCGACCGACCCGGAGCGAAACTTCCGGCCGTTCTATCAGGTCGAGCTGTTGCGCGTCGTCGAGGACATCGAGGCCCGCCTGCGCCCCTCCGCCGGTGCCGCGGCCCCTGCACCGGCCGAAGCCACGATCCGACTGCCCGGCGCGTCCCGAGAGAGACCGGCCTAGGGGGCGAGTGCGGACCATGTCCGAGAAACGGCGAAAGCAGGTTCGGGTTCTCCATGCCCCGCTCAACTATGCCAATCAGGCCTATATTCTGAGCGAGGCGTTGCGGCAAGAAGGAATCGATTCGTCGCTGCTGACCTATGCTTGGGGGGATGCAGTCGACAAATATCAATTCAATGAAGATACTTCCGCCCCGGTGGCTTTCCGGAGCTGGCTGGGCGACGAGTTCGACATCCTCGGCAAGGTCGTCAACGGCAGTTACGACATCCTCCATTACTGGAATCGCAGCCTCGTCTATCATGGCGGCGGTGACAATTTCTTCAACGGCTTGGACCTCCCTTATGCGCGCCTGGCGGGGCTGCGCACGGCCTATCGCTTTACCGGATACGAGTTGCGGCGAAAGTCGCTGGAACTGGAGGTCAACCCGTTCAGTCCGTTTCGCTACGGCTTCGAATCGCGCCACAAGGAAGACGAGCAACAGCGGTATCTCGATCACATCGCACCCTATATCGACGCCTTCATCGTCCAAGATCCGGAAATGCAGACGTATTTCCAACAGGCCCGAATCGTCCCGCGGGCGCTCGATCTGAAGTCGTTCCTGGTAGCGATGGAGGCCCCCCACGCGCGGCCGCTCGTCGTCCACGCGCCGACCAACCGGCTTCTGAAGGGCAGTGACTTCGTCTTGAAGGCGGTCGAGACGCTAACCGCGCAGGGGCTCGCCTTCGAGTTCAAGCTGATCGAGGATATGCCGCAGGCGGACGCTTTTGAATGGTACCGGCGCGCCGACATCGTCGTCGATCAGCTGCTGATCGGGTGGTACGGCGTCGTCGCGTTGGAGGCGATGGCGATGAGCAAAACGGTCATCGCGTATATCCGCGATGACCTCACCGGGTTCTTTCAGGGCGAGATGCCGCTACTGACGGCGAACCCGGAAACGATCGCCCCAGTACTCCGGGCGGCGATCGGCGATGCACGCCTGCGCCGCGAGATGGGCGGCAAGGGCCGGGCCTTTGTCGAGCGGGTCCACGATTCCCGGATTGTCGCCAGAGATCTCGCCAGGCTCTATCGAGAATTGCTGGAGGCTCCGGCCGCGCCGGTGCGGACGCAGGATTTCGCCTATCAGGTCAGTTGCGCGGGCGATGTCGTCGGCGAGCTGTCGCTGGCCCAGGCCGCCCGCTCGCGGCACATCCCGGCGCTGCACAAGGCGCAATTCAGGTTGAAGGAACTCGAACGCGAATTGCGGGTGCTCGAAAACCAGAACGCCGCCTTGGGTCGCGACGCCGA
Source organism: uncultured Alphaproteobacteria bacterium (assembly GCA_963733945.1). GTDB lineage: Bacteria > Pseudomonadota > Alphaproteobacteria > ATCC43930 > CGMCC-115725 > AP-15. The sequence goes on from CAVTFD010000040.1 coordinate 55,614, forward strand.
GTTCTTTCGCGAGAACACGATCGTCAACCGGTATTTGCGGTTTGCCCGTCATTGCCACGAGCGAGCAGCCGAGCTCAAGGCCGAGGCCTATTCCGCATATGGCGTGGAGGCGCTTCCGGCGGCGGATGCGGTGGCCAAATCCGTCGGCGGCCGGGTCTATTGCGACGTGATCGAGACCCCCTCCTTTGCCCATCGCAGCGCGACGATTGCCTGGCACCCGACGAACCTGGCACTGCTGGATCACGCCTTCGAGGGTTTTCTTAAGGGTGCGGATGGCCTGCTGACCGTCGGCTGGGCGCTCAAGGGCGAAATCGAGCCTTACGGCCGGCCGGTGTCGGTCATCCCGAACTACCGTTATGCCGAGGACGTCACGCCCACCGCCCGGTTGCGGGAAAGGTGCGGGCTGCATCCGCAGGATCGCCTGGTGCTATCGATCAGCACGATCACCGGCGGTTTCGAAACCATCCTCGAGGCACTGGCGCTGCTGCCTGCCGACGTTCATCTGGCGACCCTCGGCACCTTCGTGCCGGCCGCTTACGAGGAGAAAATCCGGGATCTCGTCGCGAGCCTCGATATCGAGAGGCGGGTCCACCTGTTCGCTCCGGTGTCTTACGATCAGCTCGCGGCTACGGCGAGCGGCGCCGATGTCGGCCTGATCGCCCTCGACCCGACGGTTGCGAACCATCGGCTGTCGCTGCCCAACCGGCTGTTCGACTACATGGCCGCCGGCCTGCCGGTGGTGGCGCCCGATATCGCGGATATCGCCCGCATCCTCAAAGAGCGGGAATTCGGGGTCGTCCTGGATCGGGTCAGCGCGCGGCACTGGGCAAACGGGATCGAAGCCGCACTCGCCGGCGAAGAGGCGATGCGGGCCAATGCGCGCGCCGCTGCCAAGGATCTGGTATGGGAGAGCCTCGGTGATCCGCTGCACGCGGCCTACGGTAACCCATCGAGCATCACCTTTGTCGGATATCGCGATCTTACTCGTAACCAGCGCACGATGCGCATCGCGCGCACCCTCGCCGAGCGCGGCGTCGCAGTAACCGTCTGCTGTCCTCACGAAGGGCCCGAGGTGAAATCGATGGGGATAAGGTTCGTGCTGACCCCGCCTCTTGTGCATGCGGTGCGAGAGGCCGTGCCGTCGGCGCGCGCGCGGCCCGCAGAGGCGGAAATCCCCACGGAAAAGTCGCGCGAAGGCCCGCCGCAAAAACCGGCAGCCGCGAATGGAAGAGCAAGTCCGGAGACATTCAGCCAGACCGCAGCGGAGATCGGCGCGCAAACCGCCGCTTTCGCGCAGCGAGGGCTGGAGCTTAGGGATGCCAAGACGAAGGAGCGGCAACTCAAGCGCCAATTGGATTCGCTCCGCATAAAACACCAGGAGGTGACGGAAAAGGAATTGCTGCCGCTCCGCTACAAGGCGCGCCAATACGACGAGGTCTTCGCTGAATTGCCTGCTCTGCGCTTTAAGGCGTTGCAATATGACAAAGTAAAGGACGAGCTTCCGACATGGCGGGCGAAGGCCGCGCGCTATGATCGGCTGGTGGCGAAGCGACGCTGGCTGCCGCTGACGGAACCGGTACTGCGCCGCATTCAAGGCCTCGCCGAGCTGTTACGCAGCCGCCCGACGTCGGCGCCGGCGGGCCCGTCGAAAGCGGTCGCGCCGGCGCGACCGGCAGCCGCAGCGGCACCGGATGGCGGCCCGCCTGCCGCGAGCGGCAAGGGCCATGTCTGCATCCTGTCACGCAAGGATCTGCGCGACATCACACGGGTTCCGCGGATGGCCAAGGCCCTCATCGACGAGGGCTATGCGGTTACGGTCGTGTCGTTCCGCGCGCCAGTGCGGCAGCTTCAGGATATGTGTCCGGAAACGGTCTACATCCCGGTGGCGCCCCAACCGGTCACCGGCAAATTGCTCGGCAAGATCAACCGGAAGCTGACATTACGCCGGAATGAGCGGCTGAAGCGCGAGGAAGCGGACCGCAAAACGATCGGCAAGGGTGGAGCGCGCGCCGTCGCACTGCGCGGCCGACGTGCCGCGATTGTGCCATTTCGCTGGGTGGCGGAGCGGGTGCGGCGGATTATCGTGGTGGCGCCGTGCACGCTGATGCTCAAGAAGCGCAACCAGAGCCTCGCCGCGGCATGGCGCGACAACGCCGGCAAAGAAACGCTGCAGGTGCTGGCGCCATTCCTCGGTCAGTTGCACCAATGGGCGATGACGCACGCCTTCGCCGACGAGGCGGACCTGGCGACGCGCGACCGCCGCTTCGACGTCGTGCAGGCGCACGACAATTACGCGCTGGTCGCGGCCGCGCGTCTGGCTGCCCGCGACAACGCCAAGCTGGTCTACGACGCGGTCGAGCTGTCCTCGCACCGGTTGGCGATCAATCTGAGCCGGTACGAGGTCTTGCGCGAGTGGTACGAGCGGCGCGAGGAATCCCGAATCTTCCGCAGGGCTGATGCGCTGACGACGGTCGGCGAGGGCTTGGCCACTTGGTACGCGACCAACTACCGTGTGCGGCGCCCGCTGGTCGTGCGCAACTGTCGCTATTTCTGGCCCTATGAGCGCGACTTCCGCCTGCGCGCCGATGCCGGCATCGGCGAGGATGTGCGGCTGGTAATCTGGTTCGGCTCGGCCTACCCGCAGCAGGGGATCGAGTTGCTGATCGACGCAGTACCGCTGCTGTCGCCGGATATCCATATCGCGATCGTCGCCACCGCGCTCCCGGCCTGGGTCTCCTACGTCAACGAAGAGCTGCCCCGACGGGCCGCCGATCTCGGCGTCGGCGACCGGGTTCACATCCTGCCGCCGCGCGGCCCGAACGACTTGGTCGCCTACGTCTCGGGCGCGGATATCGGGATAATCCCGCGGCCGAGCGAGCATCTGAACAATTTCTTCAGCATGCCGAACAAGTTTCTCGAGATGGTGATGGCGCGCCTGCCGGTCGCAGCCTCCCGGCTCGGCGACATCGTCGACGCGATCCGGCACTACGATTTCGGCGACGTGTTCGACGAGCGCGACCCCCGCGAGATCGCCGCGACAATCGAGCGGATGTTCGACCCTGTGGCCTACGCCCGGCTCAAGGCGAACATCATGCAAGCGGCCGAGGAGATGAGCTGGGAGAAGGAAAGCGTCCGCTATGTTGCCCTCGTCGCCGGGCTGGCGCCCACCGCCACGGCCGTACCCGCGCTCGCCGCGGCAGACGCCGAGCGAACGGCGGCTTGACGTGCCATTGCACGATTGCCACCGCGCGGGAAGCCGGTGACCCGCAACATCCTGCTGATCGTGCCGAGCCCGCAGGTCGCCCGCGGCGTCTGGGCCGATACCGGCGTCGGGAACTGGGCGGCGGCGTTTCCGCTGCGCCTTGAACGCGCCGGCCTTCTCGATTTCGACGTCGCCGACGAGCGCGCTCTTGACTCGGCGAGTGGGCTGGCCGATCGCGGGCTTGCGATCGTGTCGCAACTCCCTGCGGCAATCTGGACCGAGACGCGCCGGAACACGCTTCGCGCGTTCGCCGGCGGCGTATTCGTCGAGGGCCCGGTCCCGCCGGAGCTGTTTCCGACCGCACCGGCTTCCGCAGTTTCTGGGGCGCCAGCCATCGTGCTCTGCGACGCCGGAGACCAACCGATCTCGCTCGACCTTCCGCCGCCGCAAACGCGCCCGATGCGGCTCGATCCGTCGCTGCTGCCGGTTGCGGCCGATGCCACGCTGGAACAACGCCTCGCGATCGCGGCCGCGGCATATGCCGCGCGGTATTGCCAGATTTTCGCTCGTCACAATCGACTGTTCCCGACCGAATCAGCGAGCGCGATGGCGGCGCTGGCGCTCGCGCTGGTCGTGGAACGGTCGGCCGGGGCCGCTCATGCGGCGTGGCTGCGCGATAGCCTCGAAGACATCCTGGCCGCACTGCCGGGAAGATCGGAGCGACGCGACGGCGCACCCGGCGACGTTTGGACGATCAGCCTCGCCATGATGAACGCAACGCGGGCTCGAACGAGACCCGCCCCGCTCGCCGAGCTGAACGCCCTGTCGCCAGTCTCCGAGTCGGCGGTATGGAACCTCGTGGCTCCTGCCGCGATCGATCCGAGCGTGGTCTTGGGCCCGCCCCGCGCCAGTGACCCGCGCCTTACTTGCCGTGGCGCGTTCGCGTTGTGGTCAGTTGCGACCTTTCAACGCGGGGAAACCGCGGTTCGCGCCGCGGCGGACGCGCTGGCGCTGGTGGAAGCCATCGCCTCCGGGAACATCGACGCCGGCAGCGGCGACATCGACCCCTGGGGATCGATGCTGCTGGCAGCCGCTGCGTGGCGGGCCGGCGCCCCTACCCCTGCTCTTCGCGCGATCTGGGACGCGGCGCTCAAAACTCCGCCTGGATTGGCCGCGCCGTTCCGGCTGTCACAGGGCGGCTGCACGCTTACTGGCCCGCCTTCCGAATCGCCGTTCTGCGCCCTGGCCTTGGCCTCGATGTGCGAGCGGATCGCGCTGCCGTTGCCTCACCCGACGGACGGGCTCGACCCGGACCTGGCGGCGAAGGCGGCATGGTATCGGACCCCGGACATGAGGACCGCCTTTAGCGAGCACTCGGGTCAGGTCCTGGCGCGCCGCGATATGGACGGTGCGGCGATGGTGGTGCGCGACGGGCGGCTCTGCGCCAGCGCGGTGCCATTATTGGCCTGGATCGCCCAGATTTACGCGACCCCGCCGCTCGACGAGACATTCGTCAACCGGCCGATGCGGGCGGCAAAATGCCTCGAATCCTGGCTGATCGAACTTTTCGCCAGCCTGGCGGCTTCCGCCGGCCGGCCCTTGCTCCGGGTTGCGCGATGGCCCTTCGGCAAGGCGTTTGCGTGCACGATTGCGCACGATGTCGACCGCATCCCCGGCGATGCCGAGTTCGACCGCCTGCTCGACTGGGAGCGCCGGAAAGGCCTGAAATCGAGCTGGTATTGGGTACCGTCGCGGCTCGACCCGCGGCGGATGGAGCGGATCGTCGAGGCTGGATTCGAGATCGGGTTGCACGCGATCCTGGCGGCCCGCAAGCACGAGGAGGCCGCGGCGATCGCCGCCGCGACACCGGCCGCGGCGGCGGTCCGGGGCGAGACGTTGCATGGCGGGCACGGTGCGGATTATTGGCGCGGCGCCGCCGGCGTCATGCAAGCCCACGCCTGCGGCTTCGCCTATACTGAACATTCCCCCACCGCCCACGATCTGCCCGACACCGGTTTTGCGGTGCTGCGCCCCGACGGCGGGGTCGAGGCGGTTCCGATTATCGGGCTGACGCATGCGGTCTGCCTGGAGCGCAACCCGGAAAAGGAGGACGAGGTCTACCGGCGGGAATCGCTGGACCGGCTGGCGGCTGCCGGCGGGTATTGCCTCGTCTCCAACCATCCCGACGTTAGTTTTGCAGCCCTGTGCGAATGGATCGAGGGGTTGCCGCTCGATCGGGCGTGGCACGCCACTGCCGCCGAGGTCGCCGATTGGTGGCGGGCGAGCCATGACCGTGCCGACCTCGCTCTCGAAACCGCCCGGCACACAGCGGACGAGACCGAAATATCCGTGACCTCGCATCACGGCGTCGCCGGCCTGGTGCTGCAAGTGCCGGTCGGCAAGGCCCGCAAGGTCGCAGTTGACGGGGCGAAGCTGGTGGCGCGCCACGCCGGCGAGGCGTGGGTTGCCGTCGACGTGCCGCGCGGCGAAACCCGGATCGTCCGCGTTCGGGCATCCGATGCTATCGACCGGGTTGCCCTCGTGCGGCCGCCGCAGAGGGCTACGGCTAGCGCTGCGGATGCCGACCCGGCGCTCCCCGGTTTGCCGGAGAGCGCGCACGTGGTCCATCTGTCCCACCGCGCGCGGCATCTCGATCCCGGTCGCGCCAGCGCCACCGACCCGGCATTTCTGTACGGCCCGTTCGACCGGCCGGTAGATCTGATGGTGGTGCCGCGCCGGGTGGCCGGGATCTTTCCGAATGCATTCACCGCCGCCTGGCTCGGGATGCTGCTCGCCGATGGCGACGCCCAGGAAATCCTGGTCGAGCATGGCGGCGACCTCGCCGGCCGGATGATGGCCGAGGCATTGCGCCGCTGGCTGCCGGAAACCGCGGTCGACGATGCGGACGAGCGCCGGATCTGGCTCTATCGCCGCACTGGCATGGCCGAAGCCGTCGCGGCGCTGCCGACCGCCTATCCCGTTCTCCATCGGGCCTTTGCTGGGTTTCGCGAGCTCTACGCGCTCGTCAACCACAAGGACGCCGCCCACTTCATCAGCGGCGAAGGCCCGGCTGAAGCCGCATTTATGTATTCGATGCTCGGGGCGAGCCGGAACTCGCTCGTGCTGGAGCGACTCGCGTCGCGCTTCGGCTGGGGGTCGGCGCCGGATATCGTCGATGTCGGGGGGGGGCATGGCTTCCTCGGCATGGAGCTGGCGGCGAAGGGATGGACGGCAACGGTGATCGACCACGACCCGGCGAAAACCGAATTACTCGGCCCGTGGCTTGTACGGCGCTCGCCCCGTCGGCTTGCGGTCTCACTCCACACCCGGTCGATGGAGGCCCTCGCCGCTGGCGGAGTTCCGGCCGGCGGGCGCGCCCCGCAGGCCGTCACGCTTTTCCAATCCCTGCTGTTTTGCGAGCGCAGCCGGGTCGCCGAGATGTTGCGCGCGTGCTGGGCCTGCCTGGCTCCGGGCGGTGCCTTGATCATCCACGAACTGGTCCGCAAGGCCGCGAGTGAAGCCCTGCACGAGCGGCGCTTCGAGCGTGATGAGCTGATCGGGCTGGTCGGAGAAAATTTTGGGACGCCAAGCCTCGTCTCGATCCTCGATGGAAAGCCGATGGCGGCGTTTTCGCCTGGCATCACCGCCTTGCTGGTGCAAAAATCCGAGGCGCCGGCGGCGGTGCGGACCGCTCCGCTGCACCCCCGTCGGACCGAAAGTGAAGGGCTTGCGTATCTCAATGCCCGGCGCGATGGTTCGACCGAGATGGAGCAGGAGGATGCTATTCCGGCGGCGGCGGCCGACCCCGAGCGGCCGCAGAGCCGCGCGTCCGCGGCGGGCGGTGTAACGCTGCGCCCGTTCCCGTTCCCGTATCAGGGGATGCTGGCAATCTGCAGCGACATCGACCAGACGACGCCGGCGAAATTCGCCGCGCTTCACCGCTTTCTCAACACACGCGAGGAAACGCCGCTCGGCCAGGGACTCGGCCTCGATGTAGCGGATTCGCTTTGGTTCTATTCGTTGCCGGGCGTCGCGCGCGACCCCGCCGACCAGCAGATGTCGTTTTTTGCCGGCCTCGACTGGCGGCAGCTTTCGCCCTTCGCCGGTCAGATCCTCGATTACATCCGCGGCGGCTGGATCGATACGCTGCACACCTACGGGAATTTCTCGACCCTACCCGCCGGCTCGCCCGGCTTCACCCGCGAACATGCCGGGCGGGCGCTCGCGGTTCTGGCCGAAGCCGGGCTGGCGATCCCGATCTGGATCAATCACGGCAACCGCAACAACATCCAGAACATCGGCGATTTCGACTACATGGTCGGCGATCTGCCGCGCAACCCGAACCAGCACAGCCATCTGCTTTACCGCCACGGTGTCCGCTTCATATGGTCGGGGCTGGTGTCGGGAGAATTCCGCCGCGATGCGGTTATCGCCCCGGCGCCGATGCGCGACGGCCGGATGATGTGGCGTTTCTCGCGCCATGATTTTGTCTATACTGACGATTCCGACAATTTGAGCCAGCGGTTCGGCGCGGTTACCGGCTCCCATGTCGGCCGTCCAATTGCGATGGTATGGCATCCGAAGCTTATCCACGTCCAACTGTCGGTCGAAAATCTGCGGGATCTCGCAGCCACGGGCGGCTACGCGATCCTCGGCCAGCATCTCGGTGCGGGTGCCGGCGGAGAAATTCTGCCGGCGCACGCGATCGAGGCGCTGATGCGTCTCAAAGCGGCGCAAGACAGCGGCGAGATTCTCGTCGCGCGAACCTCGCGGCTGCTCGAGTACGCTTGCACGCGCGACCATTTGCGTTTCGAGGTCAGGACCGAGGCGGACGGCAAGATCGTGATCGACGTCACCGGAATCGACGACCCGGTGCGCGGCCTGCAAGCGCCGCTGTTGCACCGGTTGCGCGGCATCACTTTCGAGGTGCCGGGCGAAGGTCCGGTCGAATTACGCTACCGCGGCGATCCGATCGGGCACTGGGATGTTGTCGAGCGTCGATTGAACGGGAAGACCATCGTCGGGTTCACTTGGTTCCCGCCGAATCATACCGATTACGCCCATGCGCGAACCCGTTAGAATAGAATGCCGCGCGGACATCGCACCGGAAAACCCGACAATCACCGGTTTTGACGCATTTCAATCCGATAGCGCGCGAGCGTAGTCGAAGCTGAACAGGCCCGGCCGGAACAGATTGCTCTTCTTCCAACGCTGAAGCCCAGCGTTGCCAAAATATCGAGCATAGCAGATGTAGCGCAAATCCTTGAGGCTGTGATCGGAGTCTGCTTCAAGGCCGGCTTTGCTGCCCGCATTTAAGGCCCTCTCCACAAAATCCAAATGCATTTTGTAGACGATACCTTCGTGCAGATGATCGGCATGACCGATAATGGTGCCGTAAAGTGCGAAATTACCGATCCGCCTGACGATCATGTAAGACAGCAACTCAGCATCTACGACAAAATTGCCTTGCACACGGCCGGGCTGGTTGCGAAACGTGCCAAAATACCGCGTCCATACTATATTCTGCGTCGGAACCTGGAGGGGGAGGAGCTCCTTGGCATAGCCGCCGCGCTCTTCGACAGTGCGCAGGTATCCGGCCGACATGGGCCCCCCCTGCCGCTCCGGAGCTGATGTGTCGATTGCGACGATGTCGCCTATATACATTCGGCCCTCGAAGAATTTCGTGTAATATTCTCGTTTTTCTGCCTTCCTTCTTTCATAATAGGCAGAGCTTTGTCGCTTGATCTGTTTGACGAAATCGTCAATATTCCGATAATCTGTCAAGTCTATAAAGGCCCACTCTTTCACCGGCTGCGCGTCGTGAGCGAAATAGCCGGCCTCATCAAGCTGTCTGGACAATGTCACTAATGCCGTCCTGTCGCGGTCCGCGAGTTCGACAAACCGTTCCCAATCCACGATAACTTCGTGCTGTTCAAGCTGACGGCTCAACTCGGCCATCAACCAAGCTCGCATCCGTCGCAAAGGTTCGCGATGCGCCGTCGACCGCATCGACGAGAAAAACTCGCTATCATTTGCCAAAAACCATCCAGGCGACATCCTTGGATCGGGCCGACACCTTCAGCACGCGCGCATCGCAGCCGAGCTTCTGCGACAACCGCTCGGACAATGCATTTACGTCGCTTCCGTCCCAGCCCAATGCTTCGAGCATGTCTCGTCCATAATTCACAATCAGCACATCGTTGAAGAGCCTTTTCAAATCGGAAAAATTATCCCATGCAAATTTACGGAACAGAAAATGGGGTTCGTCCGCTACAACAGCATCAAAATTTAAATTCTTGTCCAGAGCATCGTTAACAAAATCCCGGTAGTCTAAGATAACGTATTTCCAATGCGTTGGGTATATCTTTGTCATATCGGCCATACTAATTGGATCAATATCTACCAACGTAACGGCCTTTATACCGGCATTATAGACCCGAATCACATCGTTTCTCCCGCGCAATGCACTGCAAAATAAGCACAATGCAGTAGTTTTATCATCAAGATACTCTACCGGAAAAGCGCTGCCGCTCAGGCCGGTAAGCGTTGCTAGCGAAGGGATCTCGCAATCGTCCTCTGTATAGGCCAATGACTCGAGCATAGCCTCCTTAAACAGACCGCAGAGCACGCCCACGACCGCCTCATCCACCGCTGGAAGATGAATGTCATCCGTGAGGCCGTCAGCAGAGATACATCGCGCCAGAGCGTTTGCCGCCGATCGCAGGAGAGGGTGACCATACTTGGAAAGTAGTGGGACAATTACCGATCCGTTGGTTGGCGCCATCAGCGTCCTCTCAATCAGGCGACGGCCAATGCGAACGCCATCCTGTCGAGCCCATTTTTCCCATTTGGCGAGCAAGGGGCGATCGAGTCGGTCGCGAATATGTCGCTCGGGGATGTCGTAGCTGGGGCCGTGCGCCCAGAAGGCCGAAGCCATCGAAAATTTTTCGCTTGCCGTGTATCTTGCTTGACCAGACATCGACGTCTCTCAAAAGCACTGGATGCCGCCAAGGGTAAGGCAAACCAGAAATGGATAGATAGCATGGTGCCCCGACCCGGGCCAAGATTGGCATTGCCGGCCTCCCCCGATGCTCGAGCGCAATCACCCTCGGCGCGGCATTCGTTCATGTTCAATGCGTGATGCATGGTATTCGCTGGCCCGCACAGAGCGGATGACGGGTAATTCCCGGATGGTGCGCCGGCCGACGGCGATGCTATCCTCGGCGCTCCGGTGCGATATCCGTGGTTGCAGTCAAGTGAAGATTGGCGGCTAGGTCGATCGCCCCTCTTGCGGCAACGGGTTTGCGACGGTCGAACGGCTTTGGGACCGCGTTTCGGTGCGGCGCCATCGGTAGGGAAGTGAGTAATGGCCGACACAACAGATAACGGGGAATTGCAGACGATTTTGGTCGATCCGGACGAGCTGGGCAAATGTACACCGGCCGAGCTTCGCGCATACTTTGGCGATCTGCTGTCCTTGGAGGAAAGGGGGTATCTTTCCCGGCACGAAATGCCGAAGCTCGCCTGGGCCGCGATCGATCTGGACAAATATGCCTCGATCGACGATTTCATCACTCGCTGCCGCAAGATTCACAAGGCTCATGCGGTGCGCAAAGCGATGAAGGCTCTCACTGCGGGTTATTACGGCAAGTTCTTTGATTTCCGCAGCTACACGCCCGACATCGTCGCGATCAACAGGTCGGCGCCGACGCGTCAGGGACGCCCGATGACGCCGCATTACACCCGCACGGTCGAAAATTATGGCGGTTATCCCAAGCGGATCGACCCGGAGCGGGTTCCCGACCAGGCGGCGTCCTGGGTGCGTCTGTTCGGAGCATTCCGGAAAACCGTCGGGCACCGGCAGGGCGATGTCGTCTGTGATGAGCAATTGGTGGCTTACATTTCGCTGCGGCGGCACGGAAATTTCGCGATGTATTCGACGATCCTCGGCCATGCCGACCACCTCGCCGACGGCATCATGTACAAGATGCATCTCGACCTGGTGGCCGCGATCCTCGCGGCGCGAGATTGCTCCGAAGCCGAGATAGAGCCGTCGCTGCGCTGCCTGAGGGGCATCCGCTACATTGTGTATACCGAGTTTTACAATATTCGGCCGGGTCTTCAGCTATGGAAGAGGCGGACGCTGTTTGAGCCACTCTACCTGAAATTCAATTATCTGGCCGAATGCCTCCCTGATTGGGTCTGCGTCGCAGCGGAGCACGACACCGAGAATGCGGCCTGGCAGGCGCAATGCGCCGGCCTGCTGACGGAAATTGCGCAGCGCTGCCGCGACGAATGCCGCCGCCACGAGGCTGAAACGGCGCAGGCGGGGCTTGAGGCGATTGCGAAGCGGCTGGCGGCGCAGACTTACGGCGAGGGCGATCGCCCGCCGGAGCGGGACGACGACCAAGGCAATGTCGTGGTTATCGGGCCGACCGCGCGGTGGTCCGAAGTGTCGCCGGAAGGCTCGCTGGCGTTTGAGGCAGGAGCGCCGGCGGTGACCTGCCCGCGAACTGGGGCGACGACCGGCCCGAGCCCGGTATTGCGGTGCGATTTTCCGCAGCAGGACAACGGCGAGCCGGTGGATATCGTGATCCAGGTAAGCGGAGACGGAGGCAATACGAATTTCCGCCTGAAGCTGGGCGGCCTGCGCCGTGCGGATCTGAGGAAACTCGGGGTCGTGCTCCCGTCTGGCGAGGCCAAAGCCTGGGCGGTGCACCGGCGCTCGCCCGAGGGGCCGTGGGCGAGCGCCCGGCGCGTCGATTTCTGCATCGACCCCGGCGCCCCCAACGCGAGCGATCTTGTCTGAGCGGCGCGCATTGCAGGCGCCGGGCGCGGCTGGGCGGCCGATTTCGATGATCCGAATACGGAGGTCAGGAGCACCGAGGTGAAGCGGATTGGCGTCTACGATGCATTCGACAAGTGGGACATCTTGTGCCGCTATTGGGAGGATCGCGAGTCCGCCGCGAATATCGGCACGGACGAAATGAATAAACCGCTCGTTCCCAAATGGAATCGCGTCGCGATGATGTGCGGCTTTCACTTCGGATTTGAATCTCTGGCCGGCAGACTGCAGTCGCCGAGGCCGGGGATGACGACGGGGGTTATCGGCGACCCGGCAGGTGCGGCCGAACCCTCCGTCGAGGCCGAAATCGCCCAGTTGGCGGCACAATTCGGCTTGGCCGGGCTGCAATCGAGGTTCCGTGGCCTCGTCGAGGCGATCACCGGCGCCGGTTTTCAGGCCGCGTTCGATGGCGACCTGTCGCCGCGGCTCGCCCGGCGCATGCGCCAATTCTTCAAACAGGGTGCGCTCGAGGGCTTGCAATGGACCGAAGACGACTGCGAACTGCCAACGGTGCCGGTGTTGCGCTATTGGGCAGGCGAATTTCCGGCCACGACCCTCAAGCATAAATCGAATGCTTTAAGCATATTCTGCTGTCGGTTCTACGGCCGGGCGGACGTGATCCATATCCATGATGCGCACCCGGATGCGGTGACGCTGGTGGACAACGACGCCTCCCGCATGGCCGATATGAAGCTGATTTATCCGCCCCACTGGAACTACATCACCGCCGACTACGAGGAATTTCTCGCGGAGGCGGTCGCTTCCGGCCGCTCGTACGATTTCATCGTCGCTGACCAATGGGCGTTTATGGGAAAAACGGTCGCCTGGGACCTTCTTCCCGCGATCATGAAGATTTGTTCCGATACGTTCATCACCAACTACCGTGACGAGATGTTCGAGGAGTTGAACCTCCGCCCTACCGACCTTGCCGCCCTGTCGGAGGCGGTCAGCGAGAAGACCGGGACCGAGATCGCCTTTACGCAGATAATGCCCCGGTCGAAGCCGGCGTATTGGGCGGTGATGCGCAATATGTCCGGGAGGCCCAATGCCCGAGGAGCAATAGCGGCCATCTCGCGCCGTACTGAGCGGGATCGCTCGCCGCTCCGGCGCCAGCCCGCCGCGCATGAGGTCATGGTCATCGGACCCAGCGCGCGGTGGTCGGAGGTGTCGCCGGAGGGTTCGTTCGACCTCGGACCGGAGGCTCCGGCACTGACCTATCCGCAGTCGGGATCGACAACCGGGCCGAGTCCGTTATTGCACTACGGTTTTTACCGACAGGATAATGGCGAGCCGGTAGACATCGTCATCCAAATTACTGGAGATGACGGCGTTACCTATTTTCGTTTGAAGTTGGGAAATTTTCGCGAGGTCGATCTCCGGAAGCTGGGCCTCGCCCTGCCCGCCGGCGAAGCGAAGATCTGGGTCCTGTACCGGCGATCGCCCGAGGTCCGGTGGTCGACGTACCGCCGTGTCGATTTCCGCATCGATCCCGATGCTCCCGATCATGCCAAGATCGTCTGAATTCCTCTCGCAGAGCAACGGCCGACAAGAATCGCCCGGCCGCCGCGGGAATTGGGACAGGGAGATGACCGATGGATGAAGCGATAGAGGAGGGCGTGTTGCACACGCTGGCGGTGGACCCGGGCGAGTTCGCCAAGTGCACGCCGCCTGAGCTTCGCACCTATTTCGACGATCTGCTGCATCTGGAAAAACGCGGCTATATTTCGCGCCATCGAAAACCGAGGCTTGCCTCGGCGGGGATCGATCTGGACGAATACGCCTCGATCGACGACTTCACCGCGCAATGCCGGAAGATCCACAAGGCTCACGCCGTGCGAAAGGCGATCAAGGCCGCCAATCTCGGTTACTACGGCAAGTTTTTCGATTTCCGCAGCCACGTGCCCGACATCGTCGCGATCAACAAGTCGACACCAGCGCGCCAGGGGCGGGCGATGACGGCGCACTACACACGTACGGTCGACAGTTACGGGGGCTATCCCAAACACATCAAACCGGAGCAAGTCCCCGGTCAGGCGGCGTCCTGGGTCCGTCTGTTTGGAGTGTTTCGCAAAATTGCCGGGCACCGGCAAGGCGATGTCGTCTCGGACGAGCAATTGCTGGCTTACATCTCGCTGCAGCGGCACGGCAATTTCGCCACGTATTCGATCATTCTCGGCCATGCCGAGCACCTCGCCGACGGTATCATGTACAAGATGCACCTCGACCTGGCGGGCGCCATCCTTGCGGCGAGAGATCGGGCTGGAGCCGAGATGGAGCCTTCGCTGCGATGCCTAAAGGGCATCCGATACCTGATCTATTCGGCATACTACGATATTCGGCCGGGCCTGCTCTTGTGGAAAAAGCGAACGCTGTTTGAGCCGCTCTATCTGAAATTCGACTACCTTGCCGGATCCCATGCCGATCAGGTCTGCGTCGCTGCGGAAGAAGACATCGGAAATATAGGCTGGCAGGCGCAATGCGCCCGCATGTTGGCCGAGATCGCACAGCGCTGTCTCGACGGTGGGCAGGCCGATGAGGCTGCCGCCGCACGGGCCGGGCTTGCCAAGATCTCGAAGCGGCTCGCGGCGCGTGCGAGAGAGGTTTCCGGCGCAGATGATAGCGCGGCGGAGCGGGACGACGATCATGGCCGGGTGGTGGTCGTCGGCCCGACCCGTTTATGGTCCGAGGTGTCGCCGGAGGGTTCGTTGAACCGTGCAGAAGGGGCGCCGGCGCTGACCTTTCCGCCGACCGGTACGATCACCGGCCGGAGCCCGCTACTGCGGTGCGAGTTTCCCGAACAGGACAACGGCGAGCCGGTTGACATCGTCATCCAGGTCGAGGCGGATCAGGGGAACATCAACTTCCGTTTGAAACTGGGTTGGCTCCGGCACGTTGACCTTGACAGGCTCGGCGTCGCTCTTCCGCCCGGCGAAGCCAAAGCCTGGGCCGTGCATCGGAGCGCGCCCGGAGGTTCGTGGGCGACCGCCCGCCGCGTGGATTTTCGCATCGACCCCGACGCTGCCAATGCAACGGATATGACCTGAGCGGCGCGTCTTGTACGATCGCGGACCGAGCCCGCGCGTTCGCGGATCCCCGTATCAAGCCCTGCCGGGTCGCCATCGAGTCCAGGAGCACGGCCGTGAAGCGAGTTGGCCTCTACGACGCCTTCGACAAGTGGGAAATCCTCTGCCGCTATTGGGAGGATCGCGATTCCGCGGCGGGGATCGGCGCGGACAAGGTAGACAGACCGCTGGTTCCCAAATGGCAGCGCCTCGCGACGGCGTGCGGCCTCCGCGTCGGGATCGATTACCTTTCGGCGAGGCTGGACTCGCCGAGGCTGCCGCCGGGTTTTGTTGGCAACACGCAACCGCCGGAGGCGTCGGTGGCGGCCGAGATCGCCCGGCTCGCCGTGCAGTTTGATCCGGCCTGGCTGAAGTCGCGATACCGACTGCTCGTCGAAGCAATCACGACCCGCGGTTTCCAGACCTCGTTCGACAGCGGGCTGTCGCCAGATCTCGCGGAACGACTGCGGCAGGTCTTCAAACAAAGCGCGATCGAGGCCTTGCAGTGGACGGAAGACGACGGCGAATTGCCGACCGTGCCGGTGTTGCGCTATTGGGCTCCACAATTTCCGATCGAAGCGCTCCAACAAAAATCGAATGTGCTGTGCATCTTCTGCGGCCGTTTCTATGGCCGGGCGGATGTCATCCATGTGCACGATGCCGGACCCGATACGGTCACGCTGGTCGACAACGATGCCCTGCTGATGACCGACATGAAGTCGATTTATCCGTCCCACTGGCATTACGTCACCGCCGACTATAAGCAATTCCTCGCGGATGCAGCACAGTCCGGAATGTCGTACGACTTTATCGTCGCCGATCCGTGGTTGACCATGGCCCGAGAAGTCGCATGGGATTTTCTTTTCAAGATTATGAATATATGCTCCGATACTTTCATAACGAACTATTCGGATGAGATGTTCTCGGAGTTGAACCTGCGGCCTGACGACCTCGCGGGCCTGTCGCGGGCGGTGAACGAGCGGAGCGGAACCAAGGTCACGTTCACGCAAGTAATACCCAGGGCAAAGCCGGCATACTGGGCAGTGATGCGCAAAGTGGCGCGCGACGCCGGCGAACGAACGATCGATATGTCATCGCCCCTTCCCGAGCAGGATGAACCGATACTCCGCGACGGCCGATTGGCGCGCGGGGTCGTCGTCATCGGACCGTCCAAATGGTGGCGCGAGGTTTCGCCGCAAGGCTCGCTGCACGTCGAAGACGAGGCGCCGGTGCTGATCCATCCGCAACAGGCGGCGACGACCGGCCCGAGCCCGCGGCTGCGGTGCGGCTTCTTCCGGCCCGACGGTGGCGAGCCGGTGGACATCATCATCCAAATTGCGGGAGCGGAGGGCCTCACGAATTTTCGGCTCAAATTGGGCCCGCTGCGCGAGGTAGACCTGCGAGAGCTCGGTATTGCGCTGCCGGCCGGCAAGGCAGAGGTCTGGGCGGTGCACCAGCGGTCGCCCGACGCGCCGTGGGCGACATATCGTCGGGTCGATTTCCACATCCACCCCGATGCCGACAACGAGCCGGAGCTCCCGTCAATTCATCCGATAACCGTGGACCCGGCCGAGTTGGCCAAATGCCCGCCTTCCGAGCTTAGCGCCTATTTCGCCACTTTTTCGGATCTCGAGAAGCGCGGCTATATTTCGCGTCGCGGGAGGCCGGTTTTTGCCCAAGCCTGCGTCGATCTCGACAAATACAAGTTGATCGACGACTTCATCCACCACTGTAGGAAAGTTCACAAAGGTAACGCGGTGCGCGCCGCGTTGCGGGCGACAAAGCTCGGCTATTACAGCAAGTTTTTCAACTTCCGCAGCTATGTACCCGATATCGTGGCGATTAGCCGGTCCGCGCCGGTGCGCGGGGGCCGGCCGATGACCCATTATGAGCGCACGGTCGCGGATTACGGCGGCTATCCCCAACGGATCGACCCGGAGCATATTCCCGATCAGGCGGCGGTCTGGGTGCGATACTTCGGAGTGTTTCGTAGAACGCCCGGACACCGCCAGGGCGATGTCGTGTCCGACGAACAATTGCTGGCCTATATCTCGCTGCGGCGATGCGGCGACTACGCACTGTATTCGGTGATTCTCGGCCACGCTGATCATCTCGCCGACGGGATCATGTACAAGATGCACCTCGACCTGGTGAGCCTCGCACTAAAGGCGCGGGATCGCCTTTTCGACGAGGCCGATGCGTCGCTAAGATCTTTGCGAGGCATCCGATATCTGATGTATTCGGCGTACTACCAGCGGCCGGGTCTGCTGCTCTGGAGAAAACGCATGCTGTTCGAGCCGCTCTATATGAAATTCGACTACCTTGCCGAATGCTCCGTCGACCAGCTCTGCGCAGCGGCTCAATACGATCCCGAGAATATGGAATCGCAGGCGCTGTACGCCCGCATGCTGACAGAAACAATCCAGCGCTGTCTTGACAAAGATCGCCCCGGCGATGCAGCAGTCGCCCGGGCGGGGCTCGTCGCCGTCTCGAAGAGGCTCGCAGCGCCCGCGATCCAGGCTTCCGGTGCCGATCGCGGCACGGCGTGGCGAGACGACGATCTTGGCCAGGTGGTCGTTATCGGCCCGACCCCACACTGGTCCGAGGTTTCCCCGGAGGGTCCATTGCATGTGGCAGACGACGCGCCGACGCTGATCTATCCGCCAAATGGAACGACGACCGGGCCGAGCCCGCTATTGCGGTGCGAGTTTCCCGCAACGGACAACAGCGAGCCGGTGGACATCGTCATCGAGGTAAGCGGAGACGAGGGCGTTGCGCACTTCCGGCTGAAACTGGGAAGGCTTCGCCATGCGGATCTCGGGAAACTCGGCATCGCCCTGCCGCCCGGCAAGGCCAAGGCTTGGGCCGTGTGCCGGCGCCCGCCGGACTCGCGATGGGCCACCGCGCGCCGCGTCGATTTCCGCGTCGATCCACACGCCGCCGAAACAACGGATACGGCCCCAGCGGCCGCGTTCGCGCGCGTGCCGACCCCATAGTCGATCGCCGCATCGAGATTGCTGGAGGTCGGGAGTACGGAATTGAGACGATTCGGGATCCACGATTCGTTCGAGAAGTGGGACATCCTGTGCCGCTATTGGGCGGACCCCGCGGCCGTGCCGGAAATCGGTACCGACAAGTGGAACAGACCGCTGCTCGCCAAATGGCACGACGCCGCAGTGGCGCGCGGCCTTCGTTTCGGGCGCGAATATCTGGCTAGCAGGCTGGAAGCGCCGAGGCCGCGGGCGGCGGCGGATTTTGCCGGCGATCCTGCGGCCGCAACCGCACCCGGCATCGAGGCTGAGATCGCCGAGCTGAGCGCGCGGCTTGGCCCGGCCGGGCTGCACGCGAGTTTCCATCGGCTCGGCGAGACGATCACAACGTCCGGTTTCACGGCGCCTTTCGACGGCGATCTATCACCGCGCCTGGCGGAACGGATGCGGCAGGTCTTCAAGCAAGGTGCGCTCGACGGCTTGCGCTGGACGGGGGATGACGGAGAATTGCCCACACTACCCCTTTTGCGCTCCAACGCCCCTGAATTTCCGGTCGACGCGCTCCGGCACAAATCTAACGTCTTGAGCATATTCTGCTGCCGGTTCTATGGCCGATCGGACGTCATCCACATCCATGACGCGCGGCCGGATGCGGTAACGCTGGTGGACAACGATGCGCCCGCGATGGCCGACATGAAGCTGATCTATCCATCCCACTGGGACTACGTCACCGGCGACTACAAGGAATTTCTCGCCGCGGCGGTCGAGGCCGGCCACTCGTACGATTTCATCATCGCGGACCAGTGGGTCAACATGGCGAGAGAGGTCGCCTGGGAGTTCCTTCCGACGATCATGAAACTATGTTCGGATACGTTCATCACCAACTATCGCGACGAGATGTTCGCCGAGTTGAACCTTCGCCCCGACGACCTCGCGGGGCTGTCGGAAGCGATCAGCGCGAAGACCGGCACCGAGATCGCCTTCACCCAGGTGATCCCCCGGTCGAAGCCGGCGTATTGGGCGGTGATGCGCAATATGTCTCGCAAGGCCCGCGCCGACGCTGCCGATATTCCTGTTCGCGAAGCGACCGTGATCGGACCTACCGGCCGATGGTCCGACGTTTCTCCGGAAGGCTCGTTGAACCATGAGGTCGACGCGCCGGTGCTGACCCATCCGCGGTCCGGGGCGACGACCGGGCCAAGCCCGCGACTGCAATGCGGCTTCCTGCGGCAGGATTTCGGCGAGCCGATAGCTATCATCGTCCAGATATCGGGAGACAACGGCATCGCCAATTTCCGGTTCAACGTCGGAAGCCTGCGCCAGGTGAACCTGCGCCGGCTCGGCATCGCGCTTCCCGCCGGCGAGGCCAAAGCGTGGGCCCTCTATCGCCGGTCACCCGATGTCCCGTGGGCGACCCATCATCGCGTCGATTTCCGCGTCGATCCGGCTGTGCCAGATGACCCGAACATCGTCTGAGCCGTGCTGCCCGCGCAGACGGCGGATGGTGTGGGTCATGCTGTTGTCGCTGGCGTCGCTGCTGCTCGCAGCCGCCATCGCCAGGGCGGAACCGATGCGCGGCATGTATATCGTTTCCGGCGCCTTCATCCGCGGCTGGGAGGCCGGGCTGGGTGTCCCGTTCGTCCTGTCGACCCAAGACAAGCTCGAAGCCACGATGGCCAGGTCGCTCGCCGACATCAAGCGGCTGGGCTTTAACACGGTCATCGTCGATTCCGGCTTTTACGCCGGGGAGAACGTCAATTTCGACGATTACGCCCTGATCATTCTGCGTCAGGCGGCGCGCGACGGGCTCGGCGTGGTGCTGGGACTGCCGGTGACCTGCCCGCCCGCAGCGCCCGATTGCCTGAGCACTCCGGTAAAGGCAAACCAGGCGGATTTGAGCTCGTGCATCGACGGTGCCGGGCAGCGGGCCTTCGTCGACCGCTTCGCCGGCCAACCGGGCCTTGCCGGCTTTGACTGCGTCTTCGAGAACATGACCCGCCCCGAGGTCACGCCGCAGGTGCGCGCCAGTATGCACGCGCTGACCCTCTACATCCAGTCAAAGGGCAAATTCTATATAGAGGTGCCATCGGCCGGAGCGCAAAATCCGGCCGTTGGCGTGTTCAGCCTGGTCACGCCGGAGATGAACCCAAAGCTGTTTCCAACACCGGCTGCGATGTTCACCGAGGTCTCGAACGATGCGGCCCGCGAAGGCGGCGCCGAAATCAGCTTGTGGCATGCCCAGACGATCCCGCAATTCGGCTATCCCTCGGGTCCCGCCGGCACCCAGAAATGGCATCAACTGCAATACGATGCGTTCGTCAGGGTGCGCCCGCGCAACGTCACCGTCTTCGACTACCAGAAGGTTATCGCCACGCAGGACGGCAGGCTCCAGTTCTACACTCCGCGGGGCTGGCTGATGAGCCTAATGGCGCGGCTCGACGACCCGTCGTTGACGTTCTACGACCCGCTGGAATCCCTGTTCTCGTCGATGGTCATGCACGTGCAGCCGAGCGGCGTGCACTACCTCGATGACGGGCTCGATGCGCTGCTCGGCCACGGCGTCGACGGCGGCACAGCGGCAATCGCGAAGGACGGCGCGCTGCGGGTGCCGCTGGCGATCGCCAGCCAAGGCGGAAAGCCGCTCGTCTCGCCACAGGCCGGCACGTTTTCAGCCTGGGTCAAGGCGGCTTGGCCAATTGGGTCGGCCGAGGAACACGGCCTTCTGCAAGTCCCTTGCCTTGCGCCCGGACGCAATTGCGTGCAACTGCGCATCGCCGCCGGCAAGCTGGAACTCGCATTGCGGGACGGCGAGGGTACGCAGAAATCAGTCGCCGCCGCGTTGGCCGGCGGTTGGCGCATGTCGGCGTGGAACCAGGTCGCGGCGACGTGGGACCTCGCAGCTGGCCAGCTCGCGCTCTACCTGAACGGGCGAAAGATCGGCGCGGCGCAAGCCGCATGGGCCGCTACGGCGGCGCCCGCCGCGCCGGCGACCGGGGAGGTCACTATCGGCAATCTCGGCGCGGCTGCCGGCGCCGGCGACAACGGGCTCGACGGCGAACTCGACGAGGTCCGCCTCTATTCCCGCGCTTTGCCGTCGGACCAGATCGCCCGTCTCTACGGCGCCCTTGCTGGTGCGCGCCTGCAGTAGAGCGTGTGAAGAATTTCCAAAAGTTTAGGCGGATACGATTTCCTTGGGGAGTGGCTTTGGGGGATGGTGATGCACGGGTAGTGGAGGGGAACCGGAGCTGCGGCGGTCTTACGAGGCGATTGGGTCGCGCGATGGTGAGGCCGGGCGTCCGGCCGCTGATCCGAAGGTGCTGCTGGCCCTGTGGCTTTACGCGACCCTGGAGGCGGCGGGTTCGGCACGCGGGCGGGACCGCTTGGTGACCGGGGACGTGGCCTATCGGTGGCTGGCGTGGGGAGTGCCCGTCAACTATCACGGGCTTTCGGACTTTCGAGTTGGCTGGTCCGAGAAGCTGGACCGGCTGTTGACCGAGAGCGTCACCGCGCTGGTCTCGGAAGGCCTGGCCAAGCTCGACGAGATCGCGGTGGACGGGACAAAGCTGCGCTCGCCGGCGTCGTCGCGGTCGTTCACCCGGCGGGCGGCTGGAGCGGATCGAGTGGCGGAGCGGGTGGAGCGGCTGCGGCCGTGATCTGTGGCACCTAGCGGCCAAAGCTTCGCCACCAAGCGCCGCCACCGTCCCACCCGATGCCGCTCATCCCCTCACGCCCTGGTCCGCAACTTCCCCCGAAACCCCGAATTCTTCACAGGCTCTGTAGCCGGAGCAGCGTCAGCCCGGCGGCGCCACCGCGTCGAGAAACGAGGCGAAGTGATCGCCGGACCAGCTGGCCGGATGAAACAGCACGACAAAACCTCCGCCGCCCGACATCCGCTCCCGGTAGCGTGCCGCCATGTCGCCGATCGGGTTCTCAAACATGATCGCCGGCCCCGGCAGCGGATCCTCGTCGAACCGGGTCAGTTCGCGGGTAAACCCGTACCTGAGAATGCGCTCCGGACGGAGAAAATCGACCGGGTGCAGGTAGGGAGCGAGCGGCGCCAGACGCAGGTTGTGCCCTACCGCCTCCAGATAGCACGCGGCCAGCGCCGTGCCGTGCCCCGAGAGCGTTTTCGCCGCCCCGAAATAACGCCGAAACGAGGCGGTAATTTCGGCTAGCCGAGCCTCGGCTCGCGCCCGCGCCTCGACCAGCGCCGGCGCGTCCTCGCCACCCCGCTCAAACGCCGCCAGCCACTCCGCGATCATGCCCTTGCCGGCGCCGCTGAGGACGAATTCTTCCAGGCTGCTGCTGCTGCCGGCGAACCGCTCGGCGATGATCCAGCCGCTTTCTGGCGAGCAATGCAGGCCGAACTCGACGTAACGGCTGTCAAAGGCCTGCAATTTGAGAAAAATATCCGACAGCTCGGCCTCGGCGAGGGAGTGTTCCCAGCAGATCTGAAACGATCCGGGGACCTGCAATTCCTCATGGAGGCCGGCAAGGACGAAGGCGCCGAACAAATCCCTGACGTGAACGTCGTAGCGCAGATAGACGCGCCGGGAATCGAAGCGCAGCGGGAGCTGCTCGCAGGATGCCAGCGCGTAGCCCTGGCGGTCGAGCCAGGCGACATAACGCCGGAAGCGCTCCGCCAGAAGCGGTCCGACTCGGGCCGCGGCTGCCTCTACGAGGTCGCGCTTGGCGACCAGAGGCCCCAGTGCGTCGCGGGCCAATTCGATGCCGGCGACGGCGCCCAAGGATGTCTCGGGCGCGGTCGGCCGGCGCCACGGCGTCCGCCACATTCTGTTCAGCCGAAATGCGATCACCGTAAATTGATCACCTGCTCATCGACCCCTGCGCGGTCGGATCGATCCGGCCGCGCGGCTAGGACCAGCGCACCCGGGGCATGATCTTGTTCGGATCGATATTCTCCTTGTGCGGAACGATGATTTCGATCATCGCCGCGAGCACGTCATCGGTCATCAAATGTGGCTGCAATCCCAATTCCAGCAGACCGGAATGCTTGGCGTTGTAATAATGTTCCTCGCGTTCCTTGCGCGGGTTGGGGATCGATTTGATCTCGACCGGAAAGCCCATCGCCGTTCCCGTGCGGCTGACCCGCTCTGCCAGTTCATTGACCGTGAACTGCTCGGTGAATTGATTGAATACTCGCAATTCGCCCGAAGCAGCGGGCTTTTCGGCGGCAAGCCGCACGCATTGCAAGGTGTCCTTGAGATTGAGGTAACCGCGGGTCTGGCCGCCCTTGCCATAAACGGTCAACGGCACGCCGGCGATCGCCTGTACCAGAAACCGGTTCACCACCGTCCCGAAGATGTCGTCGTAATGGAAATTCGGCAGCAGCCGCAAGTTGCCTTCGCATTCCCAGGTCGACAATCCATAAACCGGCCCCTGCATCAGGTCAGTGACACGCAAGCCGTGGGTGCGTACGTAAAACCACAACAGGTCGGTATCCAGCACTTTGGTCGTATGGTAGAGGCTGCCGGCCTGACGCGGAAACAGGAACTTGTCCTTGCGCCCGTTATGCTCGATTTCGAGCCACCCTTCCTCGATGTCGATGTTTGGGGTCCCGTATTCGCCCATTGTTCCCAGCTTGACGATGTGACAATCGGGCTTATGCCGCAGAATTGACCAAACCAAATTAAAGGTGACGGAGAGATTGTTGCGCAACGTCAACTGTGCTTCGTGGAAGCCGCGCATCGAATACGGAGCCGACGGCTGTTCGGCATAATGCACCACGGCATCGGGCAGAAATCGGGCAAACAGCGGATCGAGGAACATCATCTCGGAACAATCGCCGATTGCCACCTCGATCTGGCCGCCTCGGGCCGACCCGAAGATATCGGCGCGGGCTTCTAGGTTCGGTGCCTCGAACAGAGCCTCGGATTGGGTGCTGCGCGCCACCGTGCGGCGCAAGTAGTTGTCGACGGCAAGCACTTCATGTCCGGCGTTTGCCAAGTGCATCGCCGTCGGCCAGCCGAGATAGCCGTCGCCGCCAAGAATCATCACTCGCATTACAGCCCCTCCTTGTCACCCACCCCTGATTTCTGATGCCATTTAGATTGGTACGCTGTGACGGGCCCAACCTTCTCTATGAAATTTCCCGGCACCCGCTGCCCTGCCGGCGCACAATTGTCGGACAATGGTTGCATCGGTCCACAGGGGCTTGTCAACGACGGATGCCGCCTCTACAGTGGATGATCGGAGGTAGCAAGGGCCCCCGCAATTGAACCGATCTATCCTCCTCTCGCTCCTTTAGCGATGAACATCTGCCGAGGGTGCACAGAGAAACTTGCACACTGTGGGGAGTTTGCAGAATGCTGACGCGGGTTGGGGAAAGCGAACGTTCGTTCTTCGACGGCAAACGAATCATAGTTACCGGGGCCGCTGGAACGATTGGCTCAGAGTTAGTTCGTTGGCTGCTGCGAACTTCTGCCGCCGAGGTACGCGGGATCGATTGCCATGAAAATGGTCTTTTTACATTGGCAGAATCGCTGAGGCTCGAACGGCGCTTTCACCCGTTCATCTGCGATGTGCGCAACGGTTTTGAATTGGGCCAGATGTTTAGAAGTATGAATTACTGTATTCACACCGCAGCATTGAAGCACGTCGGCTCCTCGGAGCGGTCTCCGTTTGAAACCGTTCAGACGAACATTAACGGCGTCCAAAACGTCATCCGCGCTGCGTTGGACAACGGCCTCGAGCGCACATTGCTGACCAGTTCCGATAAGGCCGTCAATCCCACGAATGTGATGGGAACGACAAAGCTTATGGGCGAGCGCCTGATCACCGCTGCCAATGCCTTGATGGGGCTCGAATCGAAGACGATGTTTGCCAGCGTTCGCTTTGGCAACGTGGCGGGATCGACGGGATCGGTGGTGCCGCTGTTTTGCGAGCAGATCGCTCGGGGCGGCCCGATCACGCTTACCGATCCGCAAATGACGCGCTTTATCATGACCCTGCAGGAAGCGGTGCGGCTGGTGTTGAAATCGCTGCGGATTGCACACGGGGGCGAAGTCTTCGTGACCCGGATGCCCGTCATCCATATTGTCGATCTGGTACACGAGCTGATCGAGCTTGTCGCACCCCTTTATGGCCGCCGCCCGAGCGAGATCGAGATCCGCCGCATCGGGCCGCGTCCGGGCGAAAAATTCTATGAAGAATTGACCACCGACGAGGAACTGCGGCGGACGTTGGAATTCGACGAGCTCTATGCTGTATTGCCGGCTTTCCGTAACATTTACAACGGCATCAGCTACAGCTACCCAGACGCGCAGCCGGCAACGAAAGTCCATAACTCCGCCACGGAGACGCCGGCGAGCCGGGCCTATCTGCGCGCATTTCTGCTCCAGCCGGGCGTGTTGCCCGCCCCCGTGTTCGATCTGCTCCGAGACAGCCCGGTTCCCGGCAGTTATACGGCAGATTTGGTAACCCTGACGCGGCGGCAGATAGACGAAAACGGAATCGACTCCGGAGTTCTTCAACCGAAATTTGCCTGACCAGCGGGCGGACGCCGTCCAGCGCGAATTCGCTATTTGAAGAGGCGCGCGATGCGTGCCGGTGGAGATCCCCTAGCGTGAGCAATCAAGAAATTATGCCCATCGAATTTATCGACCTGAAGTCGCAGCGCGACCGGGTGCGCGCCCGCGTCGAGGACGGCTGGCGGCGCGTCGTCGATCACGGACAATACATTATGGGTCCGGAGGTACGCGATCTGGAAGCCCGTCTCGCCAAGTTCACCGGCGCCGAGCAAGTCGTTTCCTGTTCGAGTGGCACCGATGCCCTTTGGGTGCCGCTGCTCGCCCTGGGCGTCGGCCCCGGCGATGCGGTATTCCTGCCGAGCTGGACGTTCACTGCCACGGCGGAGGTGGTGTGTCTGGTCGGTGCCAGTCCGGTGTTTGTCGATGTCGACAGCGATACGATGAACCTGTCGCCGCGGAGTCTTGAGGCGGCGATCGGGCTGGTCAGAAAGGACGGCCACCTCACTCCGAAGGCGGTTGTCCCGGTCGACCTGTTCGGCCTTCCCGCCGATTACGAGGCGATCAATGCGATCGCCCGGGCCGAGGGGTTGAAGGTGTTGGCCGATGCTGCCCAATCGTTCGGCGGCACACAGGGGAATCGCCGGGTCGGTACCCTGGCCGACATCACCGCGACCAGTTTCTTCCCGGCCAAGCCGCTCGGCTGCTGGGGCGATGGCGGGGCCATTTTCACCGACGATGCGGAGCTGGCCGAGGTGTTGCGCTCAATTCGTATTCACGGGCGCGGCGCAGGCGGGAAATACGATAACGTGCGAGTCGGTGCCAATGCCCGTCTAGACACGTTGCAGGCGGTCGTGCTGATCGAGAAGCTCGCGATCTTCGAAGAGGAACTGGCTGACCGACAGAGGGTTGCGGCGCGTTATGCCGATGGAATCGGCCACTCGGTAACGGCGCCGCGCGTGCCGTCCGGCAGTATGTCGTCATGGGCTCAATACACGATCCGCACGAGCTGTCGCGCCGACTTGCAGCGCAGCCTGGCCGAGCGCGGCATCCGTACCGAGATCTACTACCCGATCCCGCTGCACATGCAGGAACCTTACCTCAACTATCCGGTAGCCCCCGGCGGATTGGCAGTGACGGAACGCCTGAAGGACGAGGTGCTGAGCCTGCCGATGCATCCTTATCTGACCAAGAAGCAGTCCGACTATATTTGCGGCGCCATCCGGGCGGCCGTTGGCTGAAATGCCCGACAGCGGCATCGGCACCGACACGCAGCAAACGGGCCCGTCCATCTGCATCATTGCCTGCAAGGATCTGTCCCGCAACATGCGGACGATCCAGCAGGCCAAGGCACTGGCCCGGGCGGGATCGGCGGTGACGGTGATCGGATATCAGGTTCCCGACGCGAGGCTGGCAGGCGACCAGGCGGTCGCAACCCTGGTCGCGACGGGCGCGCCGCCCTATCCGGGGCCGCTGATGCTAAAGCTGTGGCTGATGCGGCGTCTGCAGCGCGGCGATGCGGCAATGCAGCGTGTCGCCGCGGCCGGCGTCGCGGTGGGGCGCAGCCGCGGGGGCCGTTTCGCCCGGCTGGCCATGAGGCATCTGGCGGGCCGTTCCTTCGATGTTGTCCAGGCGCATTTCGACAGGGCGTTGATCGCGGCCGCGGCGCTCGCGAGCCGGTGCGGGGCGCGGCTCGTATTCGACGCGGTCGAGGTGCCGTTCGACGACGAGCTGCTGCCCACCGATGCCGCCGCCCGAGCGGTGCGCCTGGCCGAGATTCGGCAGGAGACCGAGATCGCGTGCCGTGCCGACGGCTGGATCACCGTCAACGACTCGCTGGCCGATACCGCAGTCGAGCGCTTCCATATTGCCCGACCCCTGGTCGTGCGCAACTGCCAGGATGCAGGATACCGGCCGTCCGACGGCCGGCTGCGGCGCGATCTCGGCCTGACCGATCGGGCGCGCATCCTCCTTCACCTCAATACGATGAGGCGCGGCGAGGGGCTGGAAACGGCGATCGATGCATTGGCGCATCTGCCCGAGGAGTTTCATCTCGTCGGGCTCGGCCCGATGCCGGAGCGAGGTTTTCTCAAGACCATACGGCGCCGAGCAGTCCAGCGGGGCGTCGCGCAGCGGTTTCACATCGCGCCGATGCAGCCGCCCCACGCCGTGCGCGCCTATATCGCCGGGGCCGATATCGCCGTCATCAGCCGCGAGGGAGCCCGGCAAAACATGCGGCTCAGCCTACCGAACCGGCTGTTTCAGGCCATCGCTGCGCGCCTGCCAGTAGTCGCCACGCCACTGCCGGAGATCGGCCTCATCCTGCGCGACTGGCAGGTTGGTCTGCCGTTCGACGAATTAGACGTGATCGGCTTGGCGTCGGCGATTCGCGGGATTAGCGAGCCGGAAACACTGGCGCGCTTCCGGGCGGCCGAGGACAACGCCGCACGCGCCCTGACCTGGGAGCAGGAAAGCGTGCCATATGTCAGGTTTATGCAGAGCTTGGCGCGTGGCGTCCCGTTCGAGGCGGAGTCGCGGCAGACCCCGCTTCAGCGCATCGCGGGATAGTCCCCGCGTGGCGACATGAACATGGAGGCCGCGGTGTCGGGGCAGTTCTACCAGGCGGCCGAGGACTGCGAATTGCAACCCGGTGCGCAGATCGGGCTCAGATACAGGGAAGGATGCGGGCCGGCGCTTTTCGGCGCCCATGCCCGCATCCGTTCCGGCACCGTGATCTACGGCGATGTCACCGCCGGCGATCATTTCGAGACAGGGCATCACGTGCTGATTCGCGCCGACACCGTAATGGGCGACCATGTCGTGGTCGGGACCAATGTGGTGATCGAAGGGCAGGTCCGGATCGGCAGTTTTGTGAAGATCGAAGCCAATTGCTTCATCCCGAGCCATTGCACACTCGGGAACCGTGTCTTTTTAGGCCCCGGCGTCACCATCCTGAACGACCGGTATCCTTTGCGACTGCGCAACCAATATCGGCCCGAGGGCTGCGTCATCGAAGACAATGCCACGATCGGCGGGGGCGTCGTGCTGTTGCCGGGCGTGCGCATCGGCGCCGGATCGTTCGTCGCGGCCGGCGCGGTGGTGACCAAGGACGTGCCGCCGGGCAAGCTGGTCATCGGGGTTCCGGGCCGCATCCGAGCGCTGCCGGAACGGTTGTGCGAACCCAATATGGCGCTGTCCTGGAAAGCATATTTGAGCAACTAGGGAGCAGGCGATGAAGATCGGCATCATCGGCTGCGGCAGACAGGCCGTAAAACACATTTATGGTTTGCGCCAATGCCAGGATGTCGAGATCGTATTGACCGACAAGGATCCGGCTCTCGCGCGCGCGCTCGGTGAGCGGGAGGGGCTCCCCTGGGCCGAGACGTCCGACCGGGTATTCGCGGATCCGGACGTGGTCGCCGTCGACGTTTGCGTTCCGACGCCGTTTCATGCGCCGCTGCTGCGCCACGCCCTGGGCGCGGGCAAGGATTTCTTCTGCGAGAAGCCGCTCTGCGAAACCGCCGCGGAGGCCAGCGAACTGATTGACCTTGCCGAGCGCACACAGCGCATCGGGATCGTCGGCTACGTCTATCGTTACGTCCCCGGGTTTCAACGGATCTGCGACATTCTCGCCGGCGCCGCCGAGACCGGGGCAAGCCCGGTCATCGGCGCCATTTCGGCGGTCCTGATGCGCATCGGCGGCCGCGGCTCGGCCGCTTTGTGGAAGCACCGAAGCGCCGAAGGCGGCGGCGCCCTGAACGAGATGCTGGTGCACATGCTCGATCTGGTGGTGTGGTATTTCGGGCCGATCGAGCGCGCCGAATTGTTGATGCGGGATTTGTTCCGGCCGCAGCGGGTCATCGCCGGCAGGATGGAAGCCGTCGATGCCGAGGATTTCGTCCTCGCCCGCTTGCAGACGCGGGCGGGCATCCCCGTGGTGATCCAGGCCGACCTGCTGACGCCCTCGTTCACCCAGATGATCGAGATCCAGGGCGACAACGGCACCCTGATGGCGTCGATCCAGCCCGATATGCCGCAATTCGTCTTTACCCTGCGATCCGCCGGCGGTTATCCGGCGGGCCGCACGGATCTGAGTTGCCGCGCGACAAATTTTTTGGATTTGCAAATGGCCGCATTCGTCGCTGCGGTTCGAGATCGGCAGGCGAATGGCACGCTTGCCAATTCGGTCCATGTGATGCGTGCGCTTGAGGCGCTGCGGGGCACGGCCATCAATTGAGTAAGAGTGTCAACCTGACTTCCACCCCGACTTTGCCGCGGTGAGCGATCTTCCGCCTCGCCTTCTTCATCATCGGCTCCGTCTAGCACGACGGAACGGCTCGCGCCCCAACTACGCCCCCGGTCCCAAATCCGGGGTCCGCTACACCTCCGAAAAACTCCTTTTCTTAGAACCCCGCTTAGAGGTTGTTGGTTGGTCCGGTCGCGAACGGAAGGAGACCGTGGGAGGTGCTGGTTTGCCCACCCGTATCTGAACTCGCCGCGCCGCAGCATAGTTTTCAGAGGTTCTAATGATCGATACGAGCAGAATAGAGACGAAGCCCGGTATGGTTTTCGACGCATCGGTTGGAGGCTCCGACGATGCGCCTCTCGTGCTGCTGTTGCATGGTTTTGGCGTCTCACGCCCTGCGAGCCATTGTCCTGGCCCACGTCCGGATAGCAGTGTCCGATCGGATCCCGCCCATCGTGTGAGCTGGCCAAAGCCGCAAGGCTCAGGATTATCCGGCTCGCTGCAGCCGTCTTTGCAATGCATAGAGACGGGTCAGCAGCACGCCTTTGAGCGCGAGTGTCTTTGCCCCCAAGGTGGCGGCCAAGGTGAACGTGGCCGGCAAAGCTACCGGCACCGCCGACAACAGAGCGGTTAGGATAAGTGGGATGAAGCGAGCAGGTGCCCATCGCGATGCCGTGGGCGTAGGCCACGATGCCGATGATGATAGCCAAATTGACGATCGTGAGGTTGCGCACGACGCCGAGCACGGCCCGCTGCTCACTGCTCTCGACACGGGCGGTCCGGACCAGTTCGGCGGCGCGGCCGAAATAGGTGTGCTTGCCGGTGGCGGTCACTTCGGCGGTTGCCTCGCCGCGGCGCGCGATCCCGCCGGCATAAGCGACTTTGCAGCGCCCGGACTCGGTCGGCAGCGACTCGCCGGTCAGCATCGATTGGTCGAGCAGCAGTGTGCCGGCGATAATCTGGGCGTCGGCCGGGACGACGGTGCCAAGCGACAGCTGGACGATGTCGCCGCGGACCAGACCGGCCGCCGGCACGTCGGTCCACGACCCGTCGCGCCTGACGCGCGTCTGCAACGCTAGTCTAGGCCAACAGAACCCGATCGCCATCGCAGCGAGGGCGACCAACGCGATAAACCAGTGGCCGTGCTGAAACATGTAAATCACAGCGAGCCCGACGGCCGAGGAGACACCGATCACGGTCGCAACGAGAAGTGGGCGAGATATGACGGTCATAATGCATAGCCTTCGGAGCTATTTTTTATGGGGTCGTGTCGCCGGTGAAGGCATCCAGGTCTTTCGCCAGTTGCTCATTCGCGCGTTGCGTCGTCGCGTCGCGTTGCGCGACATAGGCTGCGTTGATCGCCGTGAGCTGGGCGGTCTTGTTAGTCCTCCAGACTGCTCAAGCTCGATCTGCGCCTGGGCGTCCTGGACGTCCTTGGGCAAGCTCGAGGCGGTCAGATGATCGCGCAGCGCCTGAAGCGCCGCGGCGTGGGTCTGCAGATCGGTGTAGGCCGCCTGCGCCGCGCCCCTACTCGCCTGCGATGCTGTTGGAATTTGTAACCAGCTGCTGGCTGGCCCAACTGGCATCGGTCGGGGTGTAGACATGGTTGGCCGAGTAGGCACCGGCCGTCAGGCTCGACAGGCCGGACAGGACGTCCGAGATTTCCGGCAGGCCGCCCTGCCCGTAAGTGCGGCCGTTGACCGGGTTCAAAACCGCATAAGCGTTGACCGGCAGGCTGCTGCCCAGGCCCGCGATGTTTAACAACCCCAGCGCACTGCCGAGACTTGGGTTGTGGACCCAATTTTCGAGCATCGTCACCTCATTGGTGTATTGTTGCAGCTGCGTTGTGTATTGCTAAACCTGCTGCAGCCACTGCAGATTCTGGGTCGCCCATGGCTTGACCCACACGCATAACGCTGGAGATCGAGCCATAGGCCTTGACATCGTTCTGAAGCTGCTGAGCCCATTGACCCAAGGCCGCCGTGTCGATCACCGGCAAGTCAGCACGCGCGCCCGTAGCGAATAGCCGGCTGCGAGCGCGACGCCCGCCGCCATGCCGAGAAGCGCGCGTCTGACGCGGGTCACTCCGCCGCCTCCGGCATTTCCCCGGAAGTGTCGTCACGCGCGCCGATGCGATCAACCCGCTGCAGGTCTTCCTTGCGCGCCGACAGCACGGGGGTAAAGCGGTCAAGGCCTCGCATCGGCAGTTACGCGACAACGCTCTTGTCGCCCTGGACCAGCAAGAACAACCCCTCGCCGCACTGCAACCCGCGCAACGCCTCGAATTGGCCGCTGCTCAGCTTGAGGCCGTCGACATAGTCCTCACGGGTGCCGCGCGGGTTCGCGAGATGAAATTGCGACGGGCACTTCTCGACCAGGATGTTGACGATGCCGCTGTCGATGATGTCGCGCGGCGATTAGGTGATGAATACGACGGCGCCGTTGCGGCTGCGGATCGTGCGTAGTTGCTTCTCAATGATGGCGCGGAAGGTCGGATCGATCAGGGCCCGCCAGCCCTCATCGCACGGGATCAAGAGCGGCATGCCGTCGAGCAATAGCGATACCCGGTGGTAGAGATAGGCCAGCGCCGGCCCGCGAGCGCGCTCGTTCTCCAGCAGCGCCGTCGTATCCAGCCCGTTCAATTGCCCGAAGCGGACGGTGTCGACCGGCGCGTCGATGACCCAGCCGAGATTGCCGCCCCAGCACCACTTTTCGAGACGAGCCCCCGCCCCTTCCGGTTCGTTGTCGAAAAAAGCGCGAAGCTCGCGCCGCCTTGGCTACGTCCGGCGCGGGCGGGTGATCGGCGCCATGACCGGGCGCATGGGCCATGCCAAGCCCGAGCGTGCCGAGCTGCGCTTTCAAGAGATCGCAAATCTCGGTGAGTCGGTTCTTTCGTTCGTTGACCCCGGCCCGCGGGTCGGAGCCCGCGTCGGCCAGGAACCGAGCCACGCTCTGCGCCGCCGCCGGCGGCGCATGCACCTGGACCGCAAGGACCAGACGGTTCGCATACATCAGGCGGCGAAACAGGCTGTCCCGATAGGCTGTGTCTAGTCTAGTTGCCGCCCTTGGCCTGGTTGTAGATCAGGCCGCCGGCGAGACCCGCCGCGGCACCGATACCGGCGCCGAGACCCGCATTGCCGGCGATGGCGCCAATGATGGCGCCGCCGCCGGCGCCGATTGCGGTGCCCGAGAGGGCTCGCTGCTGCCCCGTAGTCATGTCGGAACAGGCGACCAGTGGCACCGACGCCATGACGGCCGCCAAAATCAGCCGTTTCATCGCGATCTCCGTTTCCCGACCACCGACGCCGGACAAGGATATTTGCCGGCGAGATAGATGAACATGCCATCGATCGCCGGCATGTCGAGGCGCGCCGGCCGTTCGTTCGCCCAGGCGATGAAGCTGGCTAACTCGAGGTCCCGGGGAGGCCGCGGCGTTGGCAGGCAGAACAGCTTACGGCCGCCCCTTTGCGCCTCGTGCGCCTCCTCGACAACGACCGCGCCCTCGGCATAGCCGTGGCAGAAATTGACCGCACCGGTCATCAACGGATCGTCTTTGGCCGGGCGCGCAGATGGCGATCAGGTCAGCGACCGTGTGAGGCGGAAACTGCAATTCCGAAACTGCCGCCGAGGCCGCCGAAGCGTCAGCGGCTATCAATACAGCCGCGAGCGCCGAAGCCCGAAATCTCATTGCGCCTCCCCCCTTCCTCCCTATTCAACTGGCAAGCGATAGCCGAGGGGATCGTCGGGCGTCAATGCAGTCGCTGATGGTGGCGCAGGCGGGCGAGATCGGCGTCGGAAAGGCGGACCGAGAGATGGGCGGCCTCGCTGTCGTCGCGGCGGCCCAGGACTTCGCCGTGCCGATAAATCCAGGCTAGGGTCTTGCCGTCGGTCAGCGGGATATCTAGCCGCACCGGGCGGATGTCGTTTTGCAATCGGCGATCGATCAGCGCCAGCAGCGTCTCGCACCCCTCGCCGGTCGCAGCCGACAATGCAGCAATCTGCGAGTTCCGCAGCGCGTGGTGTTCGAGGCTCGCCCGCTGCCCGGGTTCGAGCAGGTCAATCTTGTTCATCACCTCGATCAGCCCGTCCTCGGCCGCTTCGTCGAGCCCAAGATTGCCGAGCACCGTCAGCACATCGTCGCGCTGGGACTCGCTGTCGGGATGGTGGGCGTCGCGGACATGGACGACGATATCGGCTTCGGTGACCTCTTCGAGGGTCGCGCGAAAGGCGGCGACGAGATGGGTCGGCAGATCGGAGATGAAGCCGACCGTGTCGGACAGGATGGCGGTGCGCCCCGACGGCAGTTCGCATCGCCGCATCGTCGGGTCGAGGGTCGCGAACAGCATGTCGCCGGCGGTTACCGTGGAGCGCGTCAGGCGGTTGAACAGGGTCGACTTTCCGGCATTGGTATAGCCCACCAATGCGACCACCGGATAAGGCACGCGGCGGCGCGCTTCGCGATGCAAGGCGCGGGTGCGCTTGATGGTCTCGAGCTCGCGCTTCAACCGCGCGATGCGCTCGCCGATCAGCCGGCGGTCGATTTCGAGCTGGCTCTCGCCTGGGCCGCCGAGAAACCCGAACCCGCCGCGCTGGCGTTCGAGATGGGTCCAAGAACGCACGAGACGCGAGCGCTGATAGGAAAGCGCCGCCAGTTCGACTTGCAGGCGGCCCTCATGGGTGCGCGCCCGCGCCCCGAAAATTTCGAGGATCAAACCGGTTCGGTCGATGACCTTCGCCTGCCAGCTTCGCTCGAGATTGCGCTGCTGCACCGGCGAAAGCGTCCCGTCGATCACGACGAGACTGATTGAGTTCTCGCTGATAAGCTCACGGAAATTATCGACGGTGCCGCTGCCGAGCAGGCTGCTCGGGCGCGGGCTGGCGATGCGGGCAACCTCGGCGCGAACGACGTCGAGACGGATCGCCTGGGCAAGGCCGACCGCCTCTTCGAGACGGGCTTCGATCGAACGGGCAAAGGTTTCGGCCACACCGCGAACCGGCGCCGATTTCGGCGCTGGATGGACGACGAGCGCCCGACCGGTCGTAACGCCGTCCGCGAGCGGTAGCCTCTTCTCCCCCCGGCTCAGGATTCTTCGTTCTCCCTGCCCGGCTCGAACAACTGGATCGGCTGCGCCGGCATCACCGTCGAGATCGCGTGCTTATAGACAAGCTGCGAATGCGCGTCGCGCCGCAACAGCACGCAGAAATTATCAAACCAGGTGATGATTCCTTGCAATTTTACACCGTTAACCAGAAAGACTGTAACCGGCGTTTTGTGTTTCCGGACGTGGTTAAGAAAAACGTCCTGGACATTTTGTGATTTCTCCGCAGACATGGGTATCCCCCACTCGCTTTTTGGAGCCGAGTCGGCCCGACTCACGCAAAACGGCAAGCACCCGGTGAAGCCGCCGAGCTGCCGGTACGAAGATGGGCTCGCCAAGGTGAATCACAAGCCCTGAATAAAGCGAAACAACGCCGCAGGATCTGAAAACGTAAGACGCGGCGCGTGGGCGCCCAATTCCTCCGGCGCCAACTCGTCCCCGAGCAAAACCGGCACGCATCCGCTGTTCCCGGCGCATTCCATGTCGATGCCGGTGTCGCCGACGAACCACACCGCCTCCCCCGCTTCGATCCCGCTCTGCTCAAGCGCGAGCCGGACCGGGGCGGCGTCGGGCTTATCGGCAGCGGCGTCGCCGGCCCCAACGACGTTGCCAAAATAGGACGACCAGCCGATTTGCTGCGCCTCACGGCGAAGCAAGGCGCCGGTCTTGTTGCTGACGACGCCGAGAAAGACGCCCCCTGTCGCGAGCCCGCGCAGCAATTCCCCGCGGCCCGGCAGTGCCGTCAGCCGTTCGAGATGGATAGCCCGAAAGTGATCGAGATAGATCTGCCGAGCCTCTTCCCAGCGCTCGCCAAAATGAACCGGAAAGCTCTCGCGCAGGCTCAGTCGCACTCGCTGCTTGGTCTCGGCGAGCGACC
Organism: uncultured Alphaproteobacteria bacterium; assembly: GCA_963733945.1. GTDB lineage: Bacteria > Pseudomonadota > Alphaproteobacteria > ATCC43930 > CGMCC-115725 > AP-15. The sequence continues at coordinate 91,422 of CAVTFD010000040.1, forward strand.
AGGCCGGCTTGCCCATCGCCGCCATGCAGATGTTCAAGGCTTCGTGGATCGTGGCCCAGCTGTCGACCAGGGTGTTGTCCCAATCGAACAGGATCGCGCGTGGCCGGCTCAAATCCGACGAGGACCGACCGATCATGTCGCCGCCGCGTGGGCCAGGTAGAATTCCCGAAGGGCCCGGGTGAGCGGCCCTGGCCTACCGTCGCCGACCCGGTCGCCGTCGATGCGGACGACCGGCAACAGCTCGACCGCGGTGCTGGTCACAAAGGCTTCGCGCGCCGTCTTGGCCTCGGCCACAGTGAACGGCCGCTCGACCAGGCGATAGCCTTCGCGGCGGATGATGTCGAAGACCGCAAGCCGAGTGACGCCGTTTAGGATCGCGTTGTCGGCCTGGCGGGTCACGGCGACGTCGTCGGCAGTTACGATCCAGGCATTGGTGGAGGTGCCCTCGGTCACCTGGCCGTCGCTGTCGACCTGCCATGCTTCATAAGCCCCGGCCTCTTTGGCGCGCTGCTTGCCGAGTACGTTCGCGACCAGCGCCACCGATTTGATGTCGCAGCGTCGCCAGCGGATGTCAGGAATTGTGATTACACCGATGCCGTCGGCGGCCAGGCTCGGATCGGCGGGCTTCTTGCGGCGCGCGGTGACGACGAGAACCGGTTTCGCCGTTTGCGGGAAGGCATGGTCACGCGGGGCCTCACCGCGGGTAACCTGCAGATAGAGGGCGCCGTCGCGCACGCCGTTACGGCGGACGACCTCGCGCATGACGATTTTGAGCGCCGCCTCCGACATCGGCGCCGCGATCCGCAATTCTCCCAGCGAACGCGCCAGCCGCGTCAGATGCGGCCTCTCGTCGACAAGGTGCCCGCCGATCACCGCCAACACTTCGTAGACACCGTCGGCGAACTGATATCCTCGGTCCTCGATATGCACCCCGGCCGAGCGGTGCTGCAGGTACTGCCCGTCGACATAGGCAATCCGCGACACTGGCTCAGGTCCCGACTTTCAGCGACCGGTCGTTACCGAAGACGCTGAGCGATTTGAGCTTGCGGTGCAGCGCCGAGCGCTCCATGCCGACAAAGGCCGCGGTGCGGGAAATGTTGCCGCCGAAGCGGGTCACCTGGGCCAACAAATATTCGCGCTCGAAAACTTCGCGGGCGTCACGCAACGGCAGCGTCATGATTTCGCTGCCACGGTCCAATTTGACGACAGTAGGGGCGATGGCGGTGATCTCGTTTGGCAGCATATCGGCGCGGACCGGCTCCTGTGCATCGCCTGGCGCCATGATCAAGAGCCAATCGATGACGTTGCGCAACTGACGCACGTTGCCGGGCCAGGAATAGGCCTGTAACGCGGCCATCGCGTCCTCGCCGAGTTCGCGCGGGGAAAGCCGCGCTGCCTCTGAGGAGCGCACCATGAAATGGCGGGCCATCAGCGGGATGTCCTCGCGCCGATCGCGCAGCGGCGGCACTTTGATCGGCACGACATTGAGCCGATAGAACAGATCCTCGCGGAACCGGCCGCCGCCAATTTCGGCAGCGAGCTCACGATTCGACGAAGCGACGACCCGGACATCGACTTCGACGCGGCTCGATCCCCCGATCCTCTCGAAGGTCTGTTCCTGCAACACGCGCACGATCTTGCCCTGGGTCTCGAGCGGCATATCGGCGACCTCGTCGAGGAACAGAGTCCCGCCATGCGCGCGCTCGAAGGTGCCGATCTTGCGCGGCGCGCCGATGTCGTTGTCCGCCTCGGTTCCGAACAGCTCGATTTCGAGCCGCTCCGGCCGCATGGTCGCACAATTGACCGGGACGAACGGACCCTTCGCCCGACGCGATCGCAGGTGCAACAGCCTGCCGACGACCTCCTTGCCGGCGCCGGGCGGTCCGGTGATCAGGATCCGGCTCCCGGTCGGCGCCGCCTTGTCGATCTGCTGGCGCAGCTGATTGGCCAGAGGCGAAATCCCGATCAGGTCGAGATCCCCGCCGGCGCGCAGTTTAAGCTCTTCGTTCTCGCGCCGCAGCAACGCCGCCTCGATCGCGCGCTCGACGATCAGCAGCAACCGGTCCGATTTGAACGGCTTCTCGATGAAGTCGTAGGCGCCGATCTTGATCGCCTCGACCGCCGTCTCGATCGTGCCGTGCCCACTGATCATGACCACCGGTACCGACGGCATCTCGGCGCGCAGCAGCCTAAGAATTTCGATCCCGTCTAGCTTGCTGCCCTGCAGCCAGATGTCGAGGATGACGAGGGTCGGTTGCCTAGCGTGGATCACGGCCAGCGCCTGGGCGCTGTCAGCAGCCTCGCGCGTGGCGTAGCCCTCGTCCTTCAGCACACCCGCGATCAGCATGCGGATGTCGGCTTCGTCGTCGACGATCAGGATGTCATGCGCCATGTCCGACCGTACTCATCTCGAACGGCTGGCTGGCGGCGTCGGCGCCTTCGGTCGTGCGAGCCTCGGCGGCGAAGACAAGCCTGACCCGCGCCCCCTCCGGTTCCCCATCTTCCAACATCAGCTCCCCCCTGTGATCTTCCATGATCTTCTTGACGATGGCGAGGCCCAAACCCGTCCCCTTCGCCCGCGTCGTCACATAGGGCTCGGTCAACCGCTCGCGGTCTTGGTAGGGCAAGCCCTTGCCATTGTCCTCGACGATCACCGCAGCCTGGCCAGCGGCCGCCGATACCGACACGCGGATATACCCGGGAGCATCGGCTCCGCGTTCGGCGATTCGCGCCTCGATCGCCTCGATCGCGTTCTTGACGATGTTGATCACCGCCTGCCCGACGAGACGCGCGTCGCAGCTGACCGCGACCGAGTGGTCCGGAAAGCTCGTCTCGAAAGCGATCTCGCGATGGGCGGTACGCTGCAAGAACACCGCCCGATGCACGATCTCGACCAGATTCTCCGGTTTGAGGACCGGCGCCGGCATTCGCGCAAACGCCGAGAATTCATCGATCATGCGGCCGATGTCGCCGACGTGGCGGATGATCGTGTCGGTGCAGATCGTAAATGTCTCAGGGTCTTGCTTGATCTCCTTCAGATAGCGGCGGCGTAGCCGCTCCGCCGCCAGTTGGATTGGGGTCAGCGGGTTTTTGATTTCGTGGGCGATGCGCCGGGCAATATCTGCCCAGGCTGCCTTGCGTTGCGCGGACAGCAATTCGGTAATGTCGTCGAAAGTGACGACAAAACCGCTGGTGTCGCGTTCGTCGTGTTCGGCGGCGATGCGCACCAAGAGGGTGCGGGTGCTGTTGCCGCGGGCGAGCTGGACTTGCGACTGCGCCAGGCGGTCGGGGCGACGCTCCGCCTCGTCGAGCAGGATCGCCATCTCGGGCGCCACGTCGGCGAGATCACGCCCGATCGATTGTTCGAGATCGACCCCGAGCAGCGCGGAGGCCGAGCGGTTGGGCAAATTGACGCGGCCCTCGCGATCGAGCCCAATCACCCCGGCCGAGACGCCGGTCAGGACCGTCTCGGTGAATCGGCGCCGTTCATCGAGCTGCCAATTCGCCTCTCTCAGCTCGCGCTGCTGGCTTTCGATCTGGTAGGTCATCCGGTTGAAAGCGCGGCTCAACGAGGCGAGTTCGTCGTCTTTCTCCCCTTCGGGCACACGGGCAGCAAGATCGCCTCCGCGCACTTGCTCGGCCGCGGTAGCGAGCCGGCTGATCGGGACGGCGAGCTGGGTTGCGAAATGAATTCCGATGGCCACCGCCGCGACCAAAAACAGCATCGCCACCATCAGGAAAATCAAGGCGAAGGTTACCTGAAACCCTGATCGCCGACTTTCCATCTTCGCGTATTGAGCGGCGGCGCGCTGGGTCTCCTCCATGTGATTGAGCACGCGCGGCTCGATAAAACGGCTAACATAGAGATAGACTTGGCCAAACTGGTCGAGGCGAACCAGGGCGCGCACCCGGTTATCGTTGTCGCTGGTTACGATCGCCACGTCGCCTTCGTCGGCGACGCGCATCGCACCGTCCGGCATCGGCTCGAAACCGAGCGTGAATGACAGGCTCGACCGCGCCAGTACATGGCCAGCTCGGTCGAAGACCATCGCCTCGGTCAGGCCGCGCAGAGCCGCCTGCGCCGCCACCACCTGCTCCAAGCGCGCCTGATCCAGTGTGAGTTCGGGCGCATCCCGATTGAGGTCGTTCGCCATCGCTAGCGTGTCGGCGCGAATCGCCTGCTGATGCTCGTGCAGATAGGCTTCGGCGACGGCGAGCGATTCGGTGATTGCCGTGTGCACCCGATCGCTGAACCACGATTCGACCCCGTAGCTGAAGAACAGATACGAGAAAACTGCGACGATAATTGTCGGCGTCACTGCGATCAGGCTGAACAGCACGACTAGCCGGATCTGCAGCCGGGAGCCGGCGAGGCCGCGGCGCCGCTCGGCCCATACCTGCAGCAGACGCTTGGCGATCAACGCGCCAAGAGCCAGCAGCAGAACGAGGTCCAGGTTGAGCAGGGTGAGGACGGTGTTGGGATGCAGCCCGAAGGGCGGCACCCCGGTCAGCGCCAAATATGTTGCGACCCCCGAAGCCAGCGCCGCTGTCGACAAACCAAAAGCGAGCGTGTGACGCAGACCAAAGCGGCCGGCCCTCCTCCGAACCCGCCGCATCAGCTTCATGCAAGACCTCGACCGGATATCGCCGCGAGCTGTTCGGACGGCCGACCCGCCGCCGTTACCGGCCGGGCCAGCCCCCGGCCAACGCCACGCGATCCCCGAAATTCGGCGACACGCTGCTTTATTTTAGTCCGCGGACGACCGGGATGTCCAACTCGCGGATCTTTTTGCGCAAGGTATTGCGGTTGAGGCCCAACAGATGTGCGGCCTTGATCTGGTTGCCGCGTGTGGCACCGAGGGTCAAGACGATCAGCGGGCGCTCGACTTCACGCAGCACCCGCTCATAAAGCCCCGCGGCCGGCAGCCCGCCCTTATGAGCGGCAAAATAGCTTCTGATATGGCGCTCGACCGCGCCCGCGAGCCCTTCTCCGCCCCCCGTGTCGACGGTATCGGCCGCCGCCGGCGTGTCGCCAAGCTCGAAGTCGATGATCGACGCCCCGATCACCTCTTGCGAATAGAGCGCGGCCAGCCGCCGAATCAGATTTTCGAGCTCGCGCACGTTGCCCGGCCACCGATAGGTTCGCAGCCGCTCCATCGCCGCTTCGTCGAGGCGTTTCGGCGGTAAGCCCTCGCGGACCGCCAGGGCCGCAAAATGCCGCACCAGCGCCGGTATATCCGCTGAGCGCTCGCGCAGCGCCGGTAGGCGGACCGGCGCCACGTTCAGGCGGTAGAACAGGTCTTCCCGAAAAAGACCCTGTCGGATCAGGTGGCGCAGATCGTGATGGGTCGCGGCGATGACGCGGGCGTCGGCGCGGATCGGCACACGGCCTCCGACTGCGGTGAATTCGCCTTCTTGCAGCACGCGCAGCAGCCGGGTTTGCGCCTCGAGCGGCATGTCGCCGATTTCATCGAGAAACAGAGTCCCGCCATGCGCCTGCTCGAACCGACCCATGCTGCGGGCGGTGGCGCCGGTAAAGGCGCCCTTTTCGTGGCCGAACAGCTCGCTTTCTATCAGCTCGCGCGGGATCGCCGCCATGTTGATCGGGACAAACGGACCGGCGCGGCGTTTGCCGTAATTGTGCAGCGCCCGCGCCACCAGTTCCTTGCCGGTGCCGCTCTCACCCATGATCGTGACCGTCAAATCGGTGCCCATCAGCCGGGCGATGACCCGATAGATCTCCTGCATCGCGGGCGAGCGGCCGATCAGCGGTAGCTGGTCCTCGAGATCGTCATCGATCCCGTTCGCCGACATATCGTGTGGCGTGGTCAGGGCGCGCTCGACCACGCTGACCAGCTCGCGCAGATCGAACGGCTTGGGCAGATATTCGAACGCGCCCCGCTCGGTAGCCTTGACCGCAGTCAGCAGGGTGTTCTGCGCGCTCATGACTATGATCCGCAATTCGGGGCGGATCTTTTTGATGCGCGGGATCAGGTCGAGGCCGTTCTCGTCCGGCATGATTACGTCAGTGATGACGAGATCGCCATCGCCGTCGGCTACCCACCGCCACAAGGTTGCGGCGTTGCCGGTCATCTTTACCTCGTGCCCGAGCCGGATCAGCGCCTGATTGAGCACCGTCCGGATCGCGCGATCGTCATCGGCCACCAGGATCGTCGAAGTCATCACCCGATACCGTCTTGCGCGACCACGGGCAAAAACACCCGGAACACGGTTCGGCGGGGCTGGCTGTCAAATTCAATGACTCCGCCGTGGTCACCGATCACCTTGGCCACCAATGCAAGACCAAGGCCAGTTCCGTTTCGTTTGGTCGTCACAAACGGATCAAACAGATAGGGGCGCATGTCCTCGGGAATGCCTGCCCCGTTGTCACTGACCGCAACCATCAGCGGCAAATGCCGGCGCCCTTCCCCACCCGGCCCAGCCAACCGCAGTCCGTGGCGATACCCGGTGGTCAAGATGATCTCGCCATCGGCACCAGCCGCCGCTTCGGCGGCATTTTTGACAATGTTTAAAAAGACCTGGACCAAGAGGTCGCGATTACCATGAACCAAAGGCAATGACGGGTCGTACTCCTCGACGAAGCGAACGTGGCGGGCAAAGCCCGACTGCGCCAGCTTGCGCACTCGTTCGAGGATCTCATGGATGTTGACCGCTTCGCGCTCGATCGGTCGATGGTCGGAAAACGCCTCCATCCGGTCGACGAGAGCCACGATTCGGTCGGTCTCGTCGCAGATCAGCCGGGTCAGCTCGCGGCCGGCGTCATCGGCGTCCTGCTCCAAAAGCTGCGCCGCGCCGCGAATTCCGGAAAGCGGATTCTTGACCTCGTGCGCCAGCATCGCCGCCATTGCGGTAATCGAGCGGGCGGCGCTGCGGTGGGTCAGCTGGCGATCGACCTTGTCGACCATGGCCCGCTCGTGCAGGGTCAGCACCAGTATGTCCGCGTCCTCGCCGGCCAGCGCCCCCTGGATCGTGACCGTGCGGCTGCCAAAGCGCGCGCCTTCGAGCGGCATGTCATATTCCGAGAACGTGTTGCCGCTGCGCCAAACTGCGTCGACGAGCCCCATCAATGGGCTATGCGGGGCAACAAGATCGGCGAGCGCGCTGCCGCGCAGCGCCGCGGCGCCCAAGCCAAAAAACTGCTCGGCCGCGGTGTTGACCAGGCGGATTTCGCCGCTGCGGTCGAGGACGATTACCGGGTCAGCGAGCGCCGTCAGCACCGCGGCGGCCTCGGGCTGGGTCTCGGTAACCGGGCGCGCGCCGGCGCTCCGCCGCCGGAACGGCGCCTTGATCATGCTGCCTTCCGAGTAAGCAGCGGCTCGTAGAACGACCGGATCAACGCCATGACGCGCGCCGGGTCGACGGTCTGGTTGACCGCTGCGCGGAATTCGGCCGAACCTGGCAGGCCCTTGGAATACCACGCGACGTGCTTGCGGGCGATGCGTGAGCCGACCGCGGTCCCGTAATGGACCAGCATCTCCTGGTAATGCTCGAGTACGATGTCGCGCTGCGCCGTGAGTGGAGGGTCGGGGATTTGTTTGCGGCTTTGCAGCCAGGCGATCACCTGATGCACGAACCACGGTCGGCCGTAGCAGCCGCGGCCGATCATCAGCCCGTCGGCGCCCGATTGAGCCAGGGCGCGCTCAGCATCCTCGAGGCTTACGATGTCGCCGTTGGCGACGACCGGGATCGTTACATTTTCCTTAACCCGGCGGATAAACCCCCAATCGGCCGAGCCGGCATAGAGCTGGCAGCGGGTGCGTCCGTGCACGGTAATCATTCGAATGCCGCAAGCTTGCGCAATCCGCGCGAGCCGGGGTGCATTGCGGCTGTGCTCGTCCCAGCCGGTGCGCATCTTCAAAGTGACCGGCAGGTCGACGGCCTTGACGGTGGCTTCGAGAATGCGGGCGGCATGGCTCTCGTCGCGCATCAGCGCCGAGCCGGCATGGCCGTTGACCACTTTCTTGACCGGGCAGCCGAAATTGATGTCGATCATCCGCGCGCCGCGGTCGGCATTGAGCTTTGCCGCCTCGGCCATGACCCGCGGCTCGCAACCGGCGAGCTGCACCGCCATCGGCTGCTCATCGGCGCAGCTCTTCGCCATCGTCAAGGATTGTCGGGTCTCGCGAATCATCGCTTCGCTAGCGATCATCTCGGAGACAACGAGCCCCGCGCCCAGACGCTTGACCAGTCGCCGGAACGGCAGATCCGTCACTCCCGACATCGGGGCGAGGATCACCGGGTCTTCAAGTGTTAGAGAACCGAGCGAAATGGTCATTCTTTGAGCAGAAGTTAGACTTGCCTAGTGATTGGGCAGACACTAATCCGTTTCTTTTTGCAGTGCAACATTAAGAATAGTGACCGCGCGCCTGGTCCGGAGATCGGCAGCGGTGGCAAAGGCGCGCCCAGTCGGCTAATTTTATGCATGGAATCGGTTTATGCACTCGTCGTCGCGGCGGGCCGGGGGAGCCGATTTGGCGGCGACGTGCCCAAGCAATACCTGCGGCTCGGCGGAGCCATGGTGTTGCGGCATGCGGTGGCGGCTTTGGCCCGGCATCGGCGGGTTTCCGGAGTGCTGGTGGTGATCCGGCCGGAGGATCGGGCGCTGTTCGATGACGCGGTCGCCGGCTTGCCGGTGTTGCCGCCGGTCGCGGGCGGCGCCACCCGTCAGGATTCTGTCAGGCTCGGGCTCGAGGCGTTGGCGCCGTATCGCCCGCGGCGCGTGCTGATCCATGACGCAGCGCGGCCATTTCCCGACACGGCGCTGATCGACCGGGTCATCCAAGCGCTCGACGAGGCGCCGGCGGCGATTCCTTGCCTGCCGCTGCGCGATACGATCAAGCGCGCCGAGAGCGGAATGATCCGGGCGACGGTTGACCGAGCCGAGCTATGGCGCGCGCAAACCCCCCAAGGTTTTCAATTCGATCAGATCCTGGCCGCGCATCATGCCTCTGCCGGAACCGAGCTGACCGACAATTCGGCGGTCGCCGAGGCGGCCGGCCTGGCGCCGCAGTTGGTTGTCGGCAGCGAGGACAATCTGAAAGTGACGACAACTGAAGACCTCGCCGCCGCCGAACGTCTGATCGCCGCCCGGCGCGGCGATGTACGCGTCGGGCAAGGTTTTGACGTCCACGCCTTTGGACCCGGGCATCGGATTTTCATCTGCGGGGTCGAAATCCCACACGGTGAAAGCTTGGTTGGTCATTCCGACGCTGATGTGGGCCTCCATGCGCTGACCGACGCGCTGCTGGGCGCGATCGGGGCCGGCGATATCGGCATCCATTTCCCACTCGGTGATTCGCGCTGGCACGGTGCAGCCTCGGATCAATTTCTACGCCACGCGGCCGATCTCGTAGGCGCGCGGGGCGGCGCTGTTGCGGCGGTCGACGTGACGATCATCTGCGAGCGACCGAAGATCAGCCCTCATCGCGCAGTGATGGTAGAGCGGATTGCCGAGATTCTCGGTATCGCCGCCGAACGCGTCAGCGTCAAGGCAACGACGACCGATCGCCTCGGCTTCACCGGCCGCGGCGAAGGCATCGCCGCGCAAGCCGTCGCCACCGTCCGCCTGCCATTGTAGATGATTCCTGACCCGTCCATCTTCGTCATGGCTGGACTTGGTCCGCCCATCCGCGAGCCGCTTCATGGCAAATCCGTGGATGACCGGGACAAGCCCGGTCACGACGAAGAGACAAATTGAGTTGCGGAATTACTTCGTCGAAGGCGCGTCTCGGCCTGCCGCTGCGGCATCCGGCGGCGCTGCTCGCCACCTGGTTCGGGGTGGGACTGATCCCCATAGCGCCCGGCACTTGGGGATCGCTCGCGGCCCTGCCCCTTGCCTGGGCAATCCGCAGCCTGTGGGGCGCAACCGGACTCGCCATCGCCCTTGCGATCGTCTTTTTCACCGGATGGTGGGCGGCGGCGGCCGTCATCAAGACGAGTGGGATCAAAGATCCTGGGTTCCTGGTAATCGACGAGGTCGCAGGGCAATGGCTCGTCCTGCTGGCCGCACCGCGCGATCCGCTCGCCTGGCTCCTGGCCTTCTTGCTGTTCCGGGTCTTCGACATCTGGAAGCCATGGCCGGTGCGCTGGGCCGACCGGGACATTACCGGCGGTCTCGGCGTCATGCTCGACGACCTTTTGGCGGCGGTTTACGCTGCCCTCGTCTTTTCGGTGCTGTTGGCGATTGGCGGAGTGTTCGGTGTTCGATCCTGAAACGCTTGATCTGGCGACATCGGTGCTTGATGCGTGCCGTGCGCGCGGCTGGCATGTGGCGACCGCCGAATCTTGCACAGGCGGCCTGGTCGCGGCGGCGCTGACCGCAATCGCCGGTTCGTCCGAGGTGGTCGAGCGCAGTTTCGTACCCTATTCGAATGAAGCCAAATCGGAATTGCTCGGAGTTCCCCCCGAGGTGATCGCGGCTCACGGCGCGGTCAGCGCCGAAACCGCCGCGGCGATGGCCGAGGGCGCCCTTGCCCGCGCCCCGGTCGATCTCGCAGTCTCGATTACCGGCGTTGCCGGACCGGGCGGCGGCAGCCCCGAGAAGCCGGTCGGGCTGATCCATTGCGGCCTCGCCCGCCGCGGCAGGTCCCCCCGAACCGAGCGTCGTGTGTTTCCGGGCGACCGCGCGGCGGTGCGCGGCGCAGCCTTGCGGCTGGCGCTCGGCCTGCTGGCGGACGAAGCCCGCAGCCAGTAAGGAGGCCATCGCATGAGCAGTTTCAACATTGCTGTAGTCCAGCCGCATACGAACCCGCCGCCCGATGACGCGAAAAACGTCAACGACGCGGTCAAATGGATCGAGCGGGCGGCCGGTGAGGGTGCGGACTTCGTCTGTTTCCCGGAATCCTATCCGGGGCCGTGGCGGATGCCGGCCACCTACGATCCGTCGGCGCGTATCATCGAGGCGGCCGCCAAATTCGGGATCCACGCCGTATTCGGCACGATGGAGCCGATCGATGATGCCAAAAGGACCGCGTACAACCTGACCTGCATGGCCTATCCCGACGGGCGCAACCCCGCGCGGTATCGCCGCACTCATCCGAACGGCCCGTGGATCTATTCGAGCCGCACCGGCGGTGGCGGAGTGTGGGAGTTCGAATGGGTCCCGGGCGACGAGTTCCCGGTCTTCGACACGGTCCACGGTAAAGTCGGGCTCGGCATGTGCAGCGAAGTCTATATGCCCGAGGTGTCGCGGGCGCTCGCCTTGCGCGGGGCGGAGATCATCTTTCTCCCGGCTGGTCTCAGCGGCGCCGGGAATCTATGGGAGACTTGGCACACCCTGCTGCGGGCGCGGGCGATCGAGAATTTGGCGCTTGTCGTCTCGACCCGGAACATCTTTGATCCGGCGACGGAGCGCGGGCTGGCGATCATCGCGGGTCCGGAGCGGACGCATTACGAGAGCATCAATGTCGGGATGTCGGTGGTGCAGGTCAGCTTCGACCGGGTGCGCGAATTGCGCGCCGGCTGGGACGGCAACGACAAGACCCCATTCTGCGGCACCAAGCAGGGCCTATTGTCGCAATGGCAGCGCCCCGAACTCTACGACAGCATCTTGCCGCGCCCGCTGTCGGTGGCGGCCGAATAACGACAAGGGGCAATCCCTATGGGAGGAATTGTGACGGCGGTGAGCCGGAGCCCGCGGCACAGCTTGGTCAAGTCGAATGAAGACTGCATCAGGCTGGTGGCCGGGATGGGCGTCGAGGGCGACGCCCATCAAGGCACGACGGTCAAACACCGCTCACGTGTCGCGCGGGACCCGGCCCAACCGAATCTGCGCCAGGTGCATCTGGTCCATACCGAACTGCACGACGAGCTGCGGCAGGCGGGGTTCGCCGTGGCGCCAGGGCAGATGGGCGAGAATGTGACGACATCAGGGGTCGATCTGCTTGGCCTCGCGGCCGGCACGCGGCTCCATCTCGGCTCCAGCGCCATCGTCGAGGTCACCGGGCTGCGCAACCCCTGCGCCCAGCTCGACAAGATCCAAAAGGGGCTGATGGCCGCGACGCTTGGGCGCGACGAGCACGGCAATCTCGTGCGCAAGGCCGGGATCATGGGCGTCGTGCTGGCCGAAGGCGAGGTTCGTCCCGGCGATCCGATCCGCGTCGAGCCCCCTCCTCCGCCGCACCGGCCGCTCGCCGTGGTGTAAGCCGCCGCCTGTTCCCCTGGCGGCGGCTTACACCATCCCCATCCAGAACATCTGGCGGTTGCCGACATCGACATCGTATTTGCGCACGAAATCGAGCTTACCGTCGGCGCCGATGCGAAAGACCGAAAGACAGGCCGGCACCTCGTGGATTGTCGCGCCGTCTTTGACCGGCAATCCCATGATGTGCGCTGCGACAAGGATTTGGCCGCTCGGGTCGATGTGAAAGGTGCGGCAATGGATGCCGCGGGTATCGACATGCTGGATCGGGCTGGGCTCGCCGGTCGTATGGTCGATTGCATAGACCGCCAGCGTGTTCTCGCCGCCGGCAAAGACGCGTTCTGTCCCCGCCCCGACCGTGCTCGAGGCACGATTGGCCACGTAGACAAAGCGGCCGTTGGGATGGACATGGACCGTGCCGGCGGCCTGCCGCCCGCGGATATTGCCCGGCTCTCCCAGGGTGCCTTTGCTGAATCGCGGAGCCCCGGACAGCCGGTCGCCGTCGATCGCGAACATGTCGAGCCGGTTCTGCCGCTCGAGCGAGACATAAACCCACGGCTTAGTGGGGTGAAAATCGAGATGGCGCGGGCCAAAGCCGAATCCGCCGGCGGGAGCGACCGAAACTTCGTCGTTCAGCAATCCGTTGTCGTAGTGGAAAACCTTCAGCGCGCCCGGCTCCTCGGACTTTCCTCCCGCGGCGTCGTGGCCGCGCGTGACCAGAATAGCGAGCCGATCATTTAGGCTTACTCGCACCTGGTGGCCGTAGATGCCGGGGTCGATCACTCCCGTTTGCGCGACCTCGGCGCCCGGCGTCCCGTCGGGATTTACCCGGTATACCCGAAGACCGCTCGGATTGCTGAAAGCAACCAACAGGTCACGCGACGGAATGTCGCTGGTCATGTGGATCGGCCGCGTCGGCAGCGCGATCGGATCGCCATGCGACACCAGTGCGCCTGAGGCGGGATCAATGCGAAAGGCACTGACGTTGTGCCTCCGGCCGACCGGCCCGCCGATCCCCGATGCGCTGTCGCTCGACGCCACATACAGGAATTCGCGCGAGGCGTGCGGCCAAGCATAATGCACATTTGCCGGCAAGGTCACGGCGCCACGCTTGGAGAGGGTGGCGTTTTCGATATCGAGGTCGTACTGCGTCAGCTCCGGCCCGACGCTCGCGTAGACGACGGTTTTTTGCGGCATTGAAGATACCTCTCGACGGCAGCTGAAAGCTTCGACAATTCAGCATAAGGGCCACGGCGCGCGCGCCAAAGCGGGAACGTCGCACGGCCCTTGGCCGGGCAGCAGATCAGACCGCTGCCCGGTTCGCGCCGCCCTGCGCCGGAGCGCCGTAGAGATCGCAAGCACGCTTTTCGAAGGCGCCGACCATGCGGCGCACCGCTTCGCTGAACAGAACCTCGATGACCTTTTGCATCAGCCGCGACTTGAATTCGAAATCGACGAAGAAGCCGATGCGGCAGCCTTCCGGCGCCCGTTCGAAAGTCCAGTGGTTGTCCAGATAGCGGAATGGTCCCTCGGCATAGGTCACATCGATCTTTCCCGGCGAATCGAGGACCACTCGCGAGGTAAAGCGCTCACGGAATACTTTGAACCCGATGATCAGATCGGCGACGACAAGATTGGGTTGCCTCTCCTTGATGCGCGCACCAATGCACCAAGGCAGGAATTCGGGATAGCGCTCGATATCGGCGACCAGCGCAAAAAGCTGCTCCGGCGTATAGGGAAGCACACGCTGTTCGGCATGGGTCGGCATCGCGGCAGGATCAGCCGGCGGCGGCGAGCTTGGCGATGCGGGCGGCCCGCAGTTGCGCGAAATCCTCGCCCGCGTGGTAGGAGGATCGGGTCAGCGGCGAGGCCGAAACCAGCAGAAACCCCTTGCCGAGCGCCAAACTTTTATAGCCGGCAAATTCTTCCGGCGTCACAAAGCGGGCGACCGCATGATGTTTCGGCGTCGGCTGCAGATATTGCCCGATCGTCAGGAAATCCACATCAGCGGCGCGCAAATCGTCCATCACCTGCAGCACCTCGGTCCGGTCCTCGCCAAGCCCAACCATGATCCCCGATTTAGTAAACAATGACCGATCGAGCCGCTTGACCTGGTCAAGCAGGCGTAACGAATGAAAGTATCGAGCGCCGGGCCTTACCTCGGCGTAAAGACGCGGCACCGTTTCGAGATTGTGGTTGAAAACGTCGGGCCGGGCCGCGACTACGGTTTCGAGCGCCCCCTCCTTGCGCAGAAAATCGGGGGTCAGCACCTCGATGGTCGTGCCGGGAGCAGCGGCGTGGATTGCCGCAATGGTTCGGGCGAACTGCCCGGCGCCGCCATCGTCAAGGTCGTCGCGGTCAACCGAGGTGACGACGACATGGGCGAGCGCGAGTGCGGCGACCGCCACGCCGACACGTTCGGGCTCATTCGGGTCGACAAGATCAGGCCGGCCGGTGGCGATGTTGCAAAAGGTGCAGGCGCGGGTGCAGACCTGCCCGAGGATCATCATCGTCGCGTGTTTCAGTTTCCAACACTCGCCGATATTCGGGCAGGCCGCTTCTTCGCACACGGTGTTGAGCCGCAACTCGCGCATCAGCCGCCGCGTCGCCTGGTACTCGGGCGAGCCCGGCGCCCTGACTCGCAGCCAATCGGGCTTGCGCGGGATCGGGCTGTCGGGATTGCGCGCCTTTTCGGGATGACGGAGAGCCGTTTCGATTGTCACGGCTCGTCGACTGTCCCGCTGCGGCGCGATGAAGAAGTTCACTTCACTGGAGATTAGACGGAAGGATTGTCGTTTCGTCGATCACGGCGGCGGCTAATTGTTTTTTCGTAAGGTTTTTGACGCCGCTCAGATCGGCGCCCCGCAATATGGTCCCCAGCAGGATCGCATCGGCCAAGTTGGCGCCTCTGAGATCGGCACCGGTCAAGTCTGCGTGGCTCAAATTGGCCCGCGTCAAGTTCGCACGCGACAAATTTGTCCGTCGGACCTTAGCGCCGGATAGGTCGAGAACGAAGCCTTGGAATTGGGGCATCGGCAACCCGTTTCTTTAGTTCGATTCTGATAGTGTTTCGCTCAAGAAGCTCATTATCTCTCGTATATCGACGCTTGGCTCAGCATTGGTGTCGTCGCGCGTCCGCTCCCGGACATACGCGGCCAACGTTTCTAAAATCGGAACCCTATAATCGGCGTACCGTTCATCTCGACTGATTCTCTTCAAGGTATAAATCGCTCCCAATCGAACCTCCAATTTTTCGCTGCCAAGCTGATCCACAGCACGATTGAACATCTCGACCACGTGGTTCCTTTGTGCGAGTTCCGCTTGTTGCAGCGCGGCGATCGCCTGTCGATTGGATGCACGGCTTCGCCACCATGCTAGAACCACTCCCAAACCAGCGGCGACAATCAGTCCATAATTTCGGATCAGTTCGCTGATCTGGACCAGATGGGCAATTTTATCCGATGGCACGGAATTTGTCGTCAAGCCTTCCTATATGTGGAGTGCGCGGCCATAGGCGGCAAGCACGGCTTCGTGCATCGTCTCCGACAGGGTCGGGTGGGGGAAGATCGTGCGGATCAACTCGGCCTCGGTCGTCTCCAGGGTCTTGGCGATCGTGTAGCCCTGGATCAGTTCGGTCACTTCGGCGCCGATCATGTGCGCCCCCAACAGCTCGCCCGTCTTGCCGTCGAACACCGTCTTGACCATGCCTTCGGGCTCGTCCAGCGCAATCGCCTTGCCATTGCCGATAAATGGGAAATGCCCGATTTTGACCTCGTAACCGGCATCCCTGGCGGCTTTTTCGGTCAGGCCGACGCTGGCCACCTGCGGGCGGCAATAGGTGCAGGCAGGAATGTTGTGGACATCGAGCGGGTGCACGTCGTTGACCCCGGCGATGTGCTCGACGCAGATCACCCCTTCATGACTCGCCTTGTGCGCCAGCCAGGGCGGGCCGACGAGATCGCCGATCGCATAAACGCCAGGATCGCCGGTGCGCAGCCACTGATCGACGACGACATGGGTTCGCTGCACCTCGACGCCGGTGTTTTCGAGGCCGATATCTTCGACATTGCCGACGATCCCGACAGCCAGGATCACCTTGTCGACCGTCACCGCGAACGCCTTTTCGCCGGCCTCGATTTGGGCGGTGACTTGCTCGCCGGTACGCTCCAGGGTCTTCACCGTTGCCCCGGTCTGGATCTTGATCCCTTGTTTCTCAAATGCCTTCCGGGCAAAAGCCGAGATCTCTTCGTCCTCGACCGGAAGCACGCGGTCGAGCACTTCCACGACCGTGACTTCGGCCCCCATGTCACGGTAAAAACTGGCGAATTCAATCCCGATTGCGCCGGAGCCGATGACCAGCAAGGATTTCGGGATCGCGGGCGGCACCATCGCCTCCTTATAAGTCCACACTTGCTCGCCATCTGGTTCAAGGCCGGGCAGCGCGCGCGCACGGGCTCCGGTGGCGAGGATGATATGCGGTGCGGTGAGCTCTGCGACGGACTTTCCACCTTTCTCAACAGCTAGTTGCCCCTTGCCGGCCAGCCGCCCCTGCCCGTCAATCACGCTGACTTTGTTCTTTTTCAGCAAATAGGCGACGCCATTCGAAAGCTGTTTGGCGACGGCGCGCGAGCGGGCCACGACCTTGCCGGCGTCGAAGCGGATGTCCTTTGCCGAAAATCCATATTGATCAAGGTGATGGAGAATATGGTAAATCTCCGAGCTGCGCAGCAATGCCTTGGTCGGAATGCAGCCCCAATTAAGGCAGATACCGCCGAGCTGATCGCGCTCGACAACCACCGCCTTCATGCCGAGCTGCGCTGCCCGGATTGCCGCGACATAGCCGCCGGGCCCCCCGCCTAAAACGATTAGATCGAAAGAATTGTCGGCCATCTTACCCGTCCTGCGTCACAGCAGCATCGTCAGCGGGTCTTCGATGAGCTTTTTGAAGGCGGCGAGGAATTGCGCGCCAACCGCGCCGTCAACGGCGCGGTGGTCGCAAGACAAGGTGCAGCTCATCACCGTCGCCACCGCGAGCGCGCCGTTTTTGACGACCGGCCGCTTCTCTCCGGCGCCGACGGCAAGGATGCCGCCCTGCGGCGGGTTGATCACCGCCGCGAATTCGCGAACTCCGAACATGCCGAGGTTCGAGATCGAGAAGGTTCCGCCCTGAAACTCCTCGAGCTTCAATTTGCCGGCTCGGGCGCGCGCGGCTAGGTCTTTGGCTTCGTTGGCGATGGTCGCCAGCCCCTTGCGGTCGGCCTGCTTGACGATCGGCGTGATCAGACCGTCATCGAGCGCCACCGCGACAGCGATATCGACGGTGTCCCATAGCAGGATCGCCTCGTCGCTCCACGACGCATTGGCCGCCGGCACCTGACGCAAGCCGAGGGCCGCCGCACGGATCACAAAATCGTTGACAGAAATTCTATAAGCATCTGATTTAGCGTTTAGTTCAGAGCGGATTTTGAGCAGCGCGTCGATCTCGCAATCTATGGTCAGATAAAAATGCGGGACGGTCTGCTTCGACTCGGTCAGGCGCCGGGCGATGACCCGGCGCATCGCGTTGAGGGGCCGCTCGGTATAAGGCGCGTTGCCGGCCAATGCCACCACTCGCTCTTTCGACAACGCGGGCGCGGCAGGCGGTATAGGCAACGGTGTTACCGGCGCGGCGGTCGTCGGCCGGGCCGCCGGAGCCGCTGTGGCGGGTGCAGTCCGCCCTGTCGAAAGCGCGGCATCGATATCGGCTTTGACGATCCGGCCCTGCGGCCCCGAGCCGATGATCGCGGCAAGGTCAAGACCGGCCTGCTGGGCCATGCGGCGGGCCAGGGGACTGGCGAAAATCCGACCATTGCCGTTGGGCCGGCTGGGCGCGGGCATCACCGCAGTTGCCGAAGCTGCCGGGGCCGGTTGCGGCTCTGCTTCGCCGGGCGCCGCGGTAGGAACAGGCTTGGCGACCTGTGCGGCGAAGGTTGTTAGTGCCGACGGGTCCTCGCCTTCGCCGAGCAGCAGCGCAATCGGCTGGTTGACCTTGACCCCCTGCGTCCCTTCGGGAACCAGGATCTTGCCGACCCGCCCGTCGTCGACGGCCTCGACCTCCATCGTTGCCTTATCGGTCTCGATTTCGGCGAGCACGTCGCCCGAATGCACCGCGTCGCCCTCTTTCTTGACCCATTTGGCGAGATTGCCTTCGGTCATCGTCGGCGACAACGCCGGCATCAGGATTTCGATCGGCATGATCACTTCCTCGGTCGAGCGAGCCGACCTAGCGGTAGGCGACCTCGCGGGCGGCGGCGACGATGTCCTCGACCTGCGGCACCGCCAGGTGTTCGAGGTTCGCGGCATAGGGCAGCGGCACATCCTTGCCCGAGACCCGCTTGACCGGGGCATCGAGCCAATCGAAACACCGCTCCATGACGAGTGCCGCGATTTCCGCGCCGATGCCGGCAAACGGCCATCCCTCCTCGACCGCGACGATCCGGTTGGTTTTTTTGACCGAGGCCACAACCGTGTCGAAATCGAACGGGCGCAGACTGCGCAGATCGATGATCTCAGCGGAGATGCCGGCCTTTTCCAGCTCCTGAGCGGCTTGCAGCGCGAGCTTTACCATGCGCGAGAACGCGGTAATCGTGACATGCTCGCCGGGCTTGGCAATGCGCGCCTTGCCGATCGGCACCAGAAATTCGGGGTCGTCGGGGACGGCGAAGCTTTCCCCATAGACCAGTTCGTGCTCGAGAAAGACGACCGGGTTGGGATCGCGGATTGCCGATTTCAGTAAGCCCTTGTGATCGGCGCCGGTATAGGGAGCCACGACCTTGAGCCCGGGGCAGTGCGCGTACCAGCTGGCGTAGCATTGCGAGTGCTGCGCGGCGACCCGGGCGGCGATGCCGTTGGGCCCGCGGAAGACAATCGGACAGCCCATCTGGCCACCCGACATGTAGCGCGTCTTCGATGCAGAGTTAACAATCTGATCAACCGCTTGCATCGCGAAATTAAAGGTCATGAATTCGACGATCGGGCGCAACCCGGCAAAACCTGCCCCGATTCCAAGCCCGGTAAAGCCCTGCTCGGTGATCGGCGTGTCGATGACCCGCCGCGGCCCGAACTCCTGCAGCAGGCCCTGGCTGACCTTATAGGCGCCTTCGTATTCAGCAACCTCTTCGCCGAGCAGAAACACCGTGTCGTCGCGCCGCATCTCTTCGGCGATCGCATCGCGCAAAGCTTCACGCACCGTAATCGTCCGGGTCGGACCGGTGTATTCGGCCTCTGCCGCCGGAGCTGCGCGGGCGGGCACCGGCGGCGCGGGTTGTGGCGTAGGTTGCGGTGGCCGCGCCGTCGTCGTGTCGCCAGCCGCCGCCCTTTGCCGACCATTCGCGGATGGCGGCGCGTGCTGCTGGGCCTCGGCCGCGTCCTCTCCATTGCCGGCGATCAGCGCAATCGGGGTATTGACGGCGACGTGATCGGTCCCTTCGGGGATCACGATCTTGGCGAGTACGCCCTCGTCGACGGCTTCGACCTCCATCGTCGCCTTGTCGGTTTCGATCTCGGCCAGCACATCGCCGGCCCTGACCGGCTCGCCTTCGCTCTTCAACCAGCGCGCGATCTTGCCCTCGGTCATCGTCGGCGACAGCGCCGGCATCAGCACTTGGGTAGCCATGGGTTATCGCGGTCTCCTGCGGGCTTTGCCGCGCACCGGGACTCGCCCGCGGCGGCTTGGGCGCGCGTCCCGGCAAACAGAATAATCGTTCGCGGCTTAGGCGTCGACCAACACGTCCGTCCACAGCTCGGCCGGGTCCGGCTCCGGGCTGTCCTGCGCGAATTGCGCCGCCTCGATGACACGGTCCCTGACCTCGGCGTCGATCGCCTTTAGCGCCGCCTCGCTGGTCCCGCCCTCGATCAGCCGCCGGCGAGCTTGATCGATCGGATCGTGCTCGGTGCGCATCCGGTCGACCTCGTCGCGGGTTCGATATTTTGCCGGGTCGGACATCGAATGGCCGCGATAGCGATAGGTCAACATCTCCAGGATCAGCGGGCCCTGACCCGAGCGCGCATGCTCGGCGGCGGCGAGCCCGGCTTCGTGCACCGCCAGCACATTCATGCCGTCGACCTGCTCCCCGGGAATGCCGTGCGCCATGCCACGATGGAACAAATCGGTCCGGGCCGACGCGCGGTCGATCGAGGTTCCCATCCCGTAACGGTTGTTCTCGATGACATAGACGACCGGCAGTTTCCACAACGCCGCCATGTTAAAGCTTTCGTAAACCTGCCCCTGGTTGATCGCGCCATCACCGAGATAAGTGACCGAGATCAGCCCGTCATCACGATAGCGGTGGGCGAAGCCCAGCCCAGTGCCGATAGGCACTTGAGCGCCGACGATGCCGTGGCCGCCGAAAAAATTCTTTTCGCGGCTGAACATGTGCATCGACCCGCCTTTGCCGTGCGAGTAACCGGCGCGGCGACCGGTCAATTCAGCCATGACGCCCTTGGGGTCCATGCCGCAGGCCAGCATGTGCCCGTGATCGCGGTAGGAGGTGATGACAGTGTCGCCAATCTTCAGCGCCGCTTGCATGCCGACGACGACCGCTTCCTGTCCGATATAGAGGTGGCAGAACCCGCCGATCAGTCCCATGCCGTACATCTGCCCGGCGCGCTCCTCAAAGCGCCGAATCAGCAGCATGTCATGATAAAAGCCGAGCAATTCCTTTGGTGAGGCGTCGAGTTCGGCGACGCCGACAGGCTTGGCCTTGCGTGCTGCTGCCATCCGCTCCCTCCGGGCATACGCCCAAACTCATTGCCAAAAGCTGGCCCGGAGCATGGTGGCAAATCCATTCCTTTGCAATCGCGACCTTGGCAATCTCGGCCTGTTCAAATCGTCGCCTGCACAGCGGAAATCACCGGAAAGGCGGACCGCCGGGAGTGTTCCCCGAGGATGCTGGGGGCGCAGTCGGCGGGTCCGCCGCCGGCTTCATGATCACCCGCTCGTTCGGCCCGACGAGATTCAAGGTTCCCCGGACCCGTTCGTCGAGCAGATCGGGGTCGAGATGGCTCGGCGTCAGGTCCGACACCTTTAGCTTCAGCGCCGCACGCTGGGCGCGTAGCGCGTCGAGACGGGCGTCCTCGGCTCGAAGTTGCCGGGCGAGCCGCGTCCAGGCGATGAACCCGCGATCGCCCTCGACGAGGTTGTAGGCGAAATAGCCAGTCAGGGCGATGCCGAGGATGGGGCCGACGACGACCCGTGCCCGCTTCCGCAATTCGCGCATTAGGATCATCGCGCAACAGCAGCACCAGCGGAGCCGCCCGTCAACCTCGGCGTGGCGCGGAGGCCGAGCGCACGAGAACCGAGCGGCCGCCGTAAACGGCGCCGCCGCCGAGGTGCTCCTCGATTCGGATAAGCTGATTGTATTTGGCGATCCGGTCCGAGCGCGACAGCGATCCGGTCTTGATCTGGCCGCTGTTGGTGGCGACCGCCAGATCGGCGATCGTCGTATCCTCGGTTTCTCCCGAGCGGTGCGAGAACACCGTCCCCCACCCTGCCCGCTGGGCGATTTCGACCGCATCAAGCGTCTCGGAGAGGGTGCCGATCTGGTTGACCTTGACGAGCAGGGCGTTGGCGGCGGCGCGGGCGATACCGTCACGCAGCCGCTCGGGGTTGGTGACAAAGACATCGTCGCCGACAAGTTGAATCTTGCCGCCCAGCTCGCGCGTCAGCAGCACCCAGCCGTCCCAATCGTCCTCGGCCATTCCGTCCTCGATCGACACGATCGGGTAGCGCTCGACCAGATCGCGCCAATAGGCGATCAAAGCCGCCGAATCGAGGGTCTTGCCTTCCAGCCGATAAGCGCCGTCGCGGTAGAACTCGCTCGCGGCCGGGTCGAGCGCCAGGACCACGTCGTCGCCCGGATGGTAGCCGGCTGCTTCGATCGCCTGCATGATGAACCCCAGCGCGGTATCGGCCGAAGCGAGGTTCGGGGCAAACCCGCCCTCGTCGCCGACATTGGTGTTGTGGCCGGCATCGGCGAGCTTTTTGCGCAAGGCGTGAAAAATTTCGGAACCGGCGCGAATCGCCTCGGTAGCGGAAGCCGCACCGACCGGCATGACCATGAATTCCTGGATATCGATCGGGTTGTCGGCATGCACGCCGCCATTGATAATGTTCATCATCGGCACCGGAAGGGTGCGGGCGAACACGCCGCCAACATAGCGGTAGAGCGGCTGCGCAAGATCGGCGGCGGCAGCCTTGGCGGCGGCGAGGCTGACGCCGAGGATCGCGTTGGCGCCGAGCCGCGCCTTGTTCGAGGTGCCGTCGAGCTTGATCAGTACCCGGTCGAGCGCCAGCTGGTCGGCCGCGTCAAAGCCCGAAAGCGCATCAAAGATCTCGCCGTTGACCGCCTCGACCGCCTGAAGCACGCCCCTACCGCCAAAGCGCTGACCGCCATCGCGTTTTTCGATCGCTTCATGCGCGCCGGTCGAGGCGCCGGACGGAACCGCTGCCCGACCGATCGTTCCACCTTCGAGCGTAACCTCAACCTCAACCGTCGGATTTCCGCGGCTGTCGAGGATCTCGCGGGCGTGAATATCAGCGATGGCGGTCATCAGGTTCTCACTACGACGACGGGGCTGTTTGAAGAGGTGCGGACTCTCAGCAATCAAGTCGGGCGGGGTGCGTTTTGGCGAGCCGGTCAAACGCAATCAGGGTCTCGAGCAAAGCTGGCAGCGACCGGAGGGGCAACATTGTCTGGCCCTCGCAGGGCGCTCGGTCGGGATCCTGATGGGTCTCGATGAACATCGCGGCGACACCAATTGCAGCCGCGGCACGGGCGAGGACAGGCGCGAATTCGCGCTCTCCTCCGGAACGGTCGCCAAGGCCGCCGGGTTGCGCCACCGAATGGGTGGCATCGAACACGACCGGGTAGCCGGTCTGCGCCATGATCGGCAGCGCCCGCATATCGACAACCAGCGTGTTGTAGCCAAAACTTACGCCGCGCTCGCACAGCAGGATTTGCTCGTTGCCGGTTGAAGCCACCTTGCCTGCGGCGTTCTTCATGTCATGAGGAGTGATGAACTGGCCCTTCTTGATATTGACCGGCTTTCCGGTCGCACCGGCAGCAAGCAACAGATCGGTTTGGCGGCAGAGAAACGCCGGGGTCTGCAAGATGTCGACAACCTCCGCAACCGGCGCGCACTGCTCTGGTGCATGAATGTCGGTCAGCACCGGCAGGCCCGTCGTCTCGCGGACCTCGGCGAGGATCGGAAGTCCAGCCGTCAGCCCGATGCCCCGAGCACCCGAAATCGATGAGCGGTTCGCCTTGTCGAACGAGGTTTTGTAGATCAGGGCGATCTTCAGCTTGCCCGCGATTTCGGCCAGCGCTGCACTCATCTCCAACGCATGCGCCCGTGATTCGAGCGTGTTAGGCCCTACGATGAAGACCAGTGGCAGATCGTTGCCAAGGGTGATGTCGCCGATGGTGACGTGGCGCGGTGTCATTGCGCGATACCACAAATGTCATTGCGAGGAACAGAGCGACGAAGCAATCCGGACCAAGGGAGGCGATGCCGCAACGAGATTGCTTCGCTGCGCTCGCAATCACTTGCGCCTTTCGACGTCAATCTCACACCAAGCGTGACTGGTCGCGCGCGGCACGGATGAACGAGCTGAATAGCGGGTGCGGTGTAAAGGGGGTCGATTTGAGTTCGGGATGAAACTGCACGCCGATGAACCACGGGTGATCGGGCAACTCGACGATCTCCGGCAGGACCCCGTCGGGCGACATTCCCGAAAAGCGCAGCCCGGCAACTTCTAGCCGGTCCTTGTAGCCGATATTGATCTCATAGCGGTGGCGATGTCGCTCGCTGATATGCTCGGCGCCATAGATTTCGGCGACCCGGCTGCCAGCCGCCAGCACCGCCTCATAGGCGCCCAGTCGCATCGTCCCGCCGAGATCTTCGTTCGAATTACGCCGTTCTATCGTATTGCCGTGCATCCATTCGGTCATCAGCCCGACCACCGGATGCAGACACGGCCCGAATTCGGTCGAGCCCGCGCCGGGAAGATCGGCGAGATCGCGCGCCGCCTCGATCACCGCCATATGCATGCCAAAGCAGATGCCGAAATACGGCACCCGGCGCTCGCGGGCAAAGCGGGCGGCTTCGATCATGCCTTCGGTGCCGCGCTCGCCAAACCCGCCGGGGACCAGGATGCCGTGAACCCCTTCGAGCTGATGGACCGCCTTGGTCTCGGCCTCGAACACCTCGGAATCGATCCAGTCGAGGTCGATCCCGACATTGTTGGCGAGCCCGCCATGGGTCATCGCCTCCGCCAGTGACTTATAGCTGTCGGGAAGGTGGGTGTACTTACCGACAATCGCGATTGTCACTCGCCCTTCCGGTCGGTGGATCAGATTGACGATGTCATTCCAACGGTCGAGATCCGGAGCGGGCGCATCGAGTCCGAAATGCCGGCAGACTTCATCGTCGAAGCCCTCAGCGTGGTAGGCGCCGGGCACCGCATAGATCGTGTCGATGTCGAGAGCCGGGATGACCCGGCTTTCGCGCAAATTGCAGAACAGCGCGATCTTTTTGCGCGCGCCGGGCGGGATCGGCCGGTCGCAGCGGCACAACAGGATGTCGGGCTGGATGCCGAGGCCGAGCAGTTCCTTGGTCGAGTGCTGGGTAGGCTTGGTCTTTAGCTCGCCGGCCGAGGAGATATAGGGCACCAGGGTCAGGTGTACGAACAGCACCCGCTCGCGGCCGAGCTCATTGCCAAGCTGGCGAATCGCTTCGAGGAACGGCAGGCTTTCGATGTCGCCGACAGTGCCGCCGATCTCGCACAACACGAAATCCTCGCCGTCGAGATCGGCCTGGATGAACTCCTTGATAGCGTCGGTGACGTGGGGGATGACCTGGACCGTGGCGCCGAGATACTCGCCACGCCGCTCGCGGCCGATCACGGTCGAATAGATCCGGCCGGTGGTAACCGAATCGCTGCGCCGCGCGGCAACGCCGACATACCGCTCGTAATGGCCGAGATCGAGGTCGGTCTCGGCGCCGTCATCGGTGACGTAGACCTCGCCGTGCTGATATGGGCTCATCGTCCCGGGATCGACGTTCAGGTACGGGTCGAGCTTGCGCAACCGCACCTTGAAGCCACGCGCCTGCAGCAACGCGCCGAGTGCTGCAGCCGACAAGCCCTTGCCGAGGGAGGAGACCACGCCGCCGGTAATGAAGATGAACCGCGTCATGGAATCTTACCCTACAGCAAGATGCGCCTCAGTCCCATTAATAATGAAAACGGCGAGGCCTCCTCCCCTCCCCCGGCCCGCTTGCGAAGGGTTGGGCGAGGGCCCATTAGTGCGCGAGCGGCGCGCTCGGGGTCGGCGCTTGCGGCTTGGCCGGAGCCACCGGAGCGGTTGGCGCCAGCGGCACGGCCGGGACCGCCGGCCCGGGCCGGTCGATGATCGACACCGGCGCAGTCTGACGATTGTGCATGACCACCAACAGCGCGCTGGTTGTCATGAAGGCGGCGGCGAGGATAGCGGTCGCGCGGGTGAGCAAATTCGCGGTCGACCGGCCGGTCATAAAGCCGGACATGCCGCCGCCACCCATGCCGAGCGCCCCGCCCTCGCTCTTCTGCAGCAGGATGACCGCGACCAGCGCGATCGCGACCATGATGTGAATGACCAGCAGGAGAACGATCATCGGGGGGTTTTAGTCGCTTCTCCGCCTCCTGGCCAGCCCGCCCCGAATCGCTTCATCCACAGCAGCGGGCGATCGCCCAAAACGAATCGGCGTCGAGGCTGGCGCCGCCGACCAGCGCGCCGTCGACGTCGCTCAGAGCGAGGATCCCAGCCGCGTTCGTCGGGTTGACCGAACCGCCATAGAGGATGCGCGTGGCCGGCGCCATACGGGCGCGAATCGCCGCGTGAATCTGGGCGATGTCGTCGAGGGCGCAACTGAGGCCGGTTCCTATCGCCCATACCGGCTCATAGGCGATGACCAACCCATCAGCGGCGACGCCATCGGGGATCGAACCCACCAGCTGCGCCGAGACGACCGCAATCGCCTGGCCAGCTTGGCGCTGCTGCTGCGTCTCACCGACGCAAAGGATCGGTTTCAGTCCGGCGCGCCCGGCCGCGGCCAGCTTGGCGCGGATGTCGACGTCGGTCTCGCCGTGCCCGTGACGGCGCTCGGAATGCCCGAGGATGACATAAGCGCAGCCGGAATCGGCCAACATCTCGGCGCTGACGTCGCCGGTGAAGGCGCCTTTGGGCGCGGCGTGGCAATCCTGGCCGCCCAGCGCAATGTCGCTGCCGGCGATGGTTTCGTGCACCGGCGAGAGCAGGGTCGCGGGCGGACATATCAGCAGCTCGCAGTGGAGCGCTTCGGCGCCCTTCGCCGCTCTCGCCCGCTGCGCCAGCTCGCCCGCCAGCGCCACGCCGTCGGCGCGCAAGCCGTTCATCTTCCAATTGCCGGCGATGAGCTTTGTCCGTTCCGCCATCCACCCCTCCCTGTCTCGGCGGCAAACCGGCGGGGGTGTTGCGGCCCCGCCAGCGCGTGCCTATCATCCAGCGGTCTACGATCACACCGGCATTCGGGCGGGTCAACCTGTCCGGGGCCATAGCGATAGGCCAGCCGCCTCCATGCTCCAAGCGATCCGCTCAAAGGCGGGATCCATCGTCGTCAAAGGCCTATTTGCCCTCCTGATCGTGACCTTCGGGATCTGGGGGATCGGCGACATCTTCCGCAATCGTCCGACCGATACGACGGTGGCCACGGTCGGCGCCCAAAGCATCGACGCCGGTGCCCTGCAAACGGCAGTGCAACCGGCGCTCGAGCGCCTGAGCAGCCAGCTCGGCAGCGCCGTCGATATTCGGCAGGCAAAACAGATGGGGGTCATCGACGACGAGCTCGGTCAGCTGATCGATCAGAGCCTGATCGATCAGGAGGCGGCGCGGCTGCAGCTCGATGTTTCGGACGACGTGATCCGCGACGGGATCATAACCGACCCGATGTTCAAGGGTTCCAACGGGGCTTTCAACCACGGCGCGTTTGATGCGCTGCTCGCGGCGAACCACATGACCGAAGGCCAGTATGTCGAGCGGATGAAGCGCGATATCCCGCGCAGCGATCTGATGCGCGCGGTGACCGCGGGGGTCAAGCCGCCGCAAACGATGATCGACCGCCTATATCGATACCGTAACGAAAAGCGGATCGCCGACGTCGTGGCGCTGCCCGATGCCGTTGCAGGCGATGTCGGCCAGCCGACTGACGCAGAGCTGACCAAGTTCTACGACGCCCATCAGGATCTGTTCCGTGCGCCCGAGTATCGCGGATTCATGATGGCGAGCCTGACCCCATCCGATCTCGCCCGAAAGATCGAGATTCCCGAGGACAGGCTCAAAAAGGAATACGACCAACGCCAGGACGAGTTCGTGCTGCCCGAGCGCCGCGACGTGCAACAGATCCTGGCGCCGTCGGAGGACAAGGCTAAGGCGGCCGAAGCAGCGCTCGCGGCCGGCAAGGACTGGAAGGAAGTCGCAACCACGATCGCTGGGCAGGATCCCGCGACGATCGACCTCGGGCTGACGAGCCGGGCCGAACTGCCAAAAGCGTTGGCGGAGGTTGCATTCTCATTGCCGCTCGACAAGCCGAGCCCGCCGGTCAAATCGCCGCTCGGCTGGCACATTTTGCGGATCGTCAAGATCGAGCCGCCGAAGACGCAGACCTTCGGCGAAGCAAAGGAGAAACTGCAGGCCGCCGTCGCTCACGACGAAGCAGTCGATCATCTCTACACAATCGCCAATAATGTTGATGATGCGCTGGCGGGCGGCGCCGACATCGATGCGGCTGCCGCCAAATTTCGACTGAAAAAGAACGTCGTCGCCGCGGTCGACGAGCATGGTCGTGATCGCGGCGGCAAGCCCGTGGAGCTGCCGGTTGCTCCGTCCGAAGTGCTGAAGCTCGCCTTTGCGACCGAGCAAGACCGCGTCAGCCGGGTCACCCAAACCTCCGACGGGGCGATTTTCGTGTTGCATGTGAGCAAGATCGTCCCGCCTGCGGTCCGGCCTCTCGCCGAAGTGAGGGATAAGGCGATCGCAGCCTGGCAAGCGGAAAAGCGGCGCGATATGGTCGCCAAAGAGGCCGAGGCGCTGGCCGCTGCGGCCAAGTCTGGCGAGCAGCTCTCGGCCCTTGCCGCCGCCAAGGGCCTCAAGCTGACGACCACACCGCCGCTGCTGCGGCAATCGCAGGGCGCCGACGGGGTTCCCGCTGCGCTGGTCGCCAAGCTGTTTACGGTCAAGCCCGGCGCCGTCGTCACCGCCGCCGATGGGACCGGGTCCTACGTCGCCCGATTGAGCGCGATACAGGAGCCGCCGACCACCGCGAAGGCCGCGACCGCGGAGCTGTCACGCGAAATCGGCGCCGGTCTACAGGCTGATATCGGCGAGGAGTTCACTCGGGCGTTGCGCGCCCATTTCCCGGTCGCGATCCGATCCGAGACGCTCGACCGTCTGTTCTGACCGGTCGCGGCTCGATCGTGCGAGCCCGGCGACAAATGGCCTGAGCCGATGTTCGGCAAAGCGAACAGTCCGGTTCAGCCGACTAAAGCGACGAACGCGAGCGCGCCCGCCGAACCGTACTTGCGGCCGGCGGGACTGGTTTACGCCGTCGACGAAACCCCGCCGCCGCTGCGGCTGGTGCTGATTGGTCTGCAATACGCGATCATGACGGCGATTTACCTGATCATCGTCGCGATCATTCTGCGCCACGCCAAGCCACCCACGGGCGACAGTGTTGGCATGATGGGCATCGCGTGCATCGCGCTGGCCGTCGGGACTGCCTTGCAAGCGTTGCCGCGCGGACCGGTCGGATCAGGGTTCCTGGCGCCGCCGGTGTTTTCCGCGACTTATCTCGGCCCCTCGATAATTGCTGCGGAAAGCGGCGGGATGCGGCTCGTCCTCGGAATGACCCTGTTCGCCGGTATCGTTGAAGTGCTGGTCGGTCTCTCGCTCAATCGCCTCCGCCTGGTCGTCACGCCGATCCTCAGCGGGCTGACCGTATTTGTCGTCGGCCTGCAGCTCGGCGTCGTCGGGATCGGCGAGTTCCTCGACGTGCGGCATGAAGCGCTGCCGGCGTTCCCGCTGCACTTCATTGTCACCGTGCTGACCCTGTCATCGTGCATCGCGCTGAGCATCTGGGGCCGTGGCGCACTAAAGCTGCTGTGCTCGCTGATCGGCCTGATCACTGGGATGAGCGCCGGCTGGCTGGTCGGGCTCGTCACGCCGGCACAACTCGCGGCGGCAGGCGACATGGCCTGGATCGCAATTCCGCACCTGACCTTGCCGGACTATCGATTCGACCCCGGCCTGTTGCCGGCGTTTTTCGCCGCAGGGGTGGCTGCCGCATTGCGTGCCGTCGGCGTGGTCACGACCTGCCAGCGCATCAACAACGCCGCCTGGCGTCGGCCGGACATGGTCAATATCCGCAAGGGTGTTTCTGGCGGACGGGTTCGGCACCATCGCCAGCGCGGCCCTCGGCGCGCCGGGTTTGAACATCGCGCCGAGCCTCGTCGGCATCTCCAGCGCGACCGGAGCGACGAGCCGGGCAATCGCTTTTGCTTCGTCGGCGATTCTGCTGCTGTGCGGCTTGTCGCCCAAGCTCTCGGGATTGTTTCTACTGGTGCCACAGGAAGTGGCCGGGTCGCTGCTGGTGTTTACCGCCTCGTTTATGATTACCGGCGGGATGCAGATCATGCTGTCGCGACCGACCGGCACGCGCGGCGTCTATGTGATCGGGGTCTCCACCTTGCTCGCGCTGAGCGAAAATGTCTTTCCCGACTATTTCCGCCACCTGTCGCCCGTGGCGCACAGCCTCGCCAGCAGCCCACTCGCCCTCGGGCTGACCGCCGCGATCGTGCTGACCCTGGCGTTCAGGTTCGGCGCCCGCCAGCGGGTCGAGGCGAAATGGAGCGAGGCCGACGGATCGATCGTCGCGGCGATCGCCTTGCTACGCAACAAGGCGCAGGAATGGAAAGTTGCGCACGAGGTTGCCGAGACCGCCGCCGTCCAGGCACAGTCGGTCCTGACTTACATCCTGGGAGAGTATGCGCACCGCCCGGCCGGGGTCTTACGAGTTAGCTATAACGGGATCGAGCTGCGCATCGATATTGCCTATCAGGGAATCCACTCACCGCCGCTTCCAGAGAGCGATGCGCTGCCGCAGGCGAGAAAGGAGCTCGACGACGAAGAAGCCGCGGCTTTTGCCGGGCTGCGCGACTTCCTGCACAGTTTGGCCGCCGACCGCAAACTGGCGAGGGAGCACAAGGCCGGATCACGGTGCGACTATCCTATGCCGTGTGAGCGCCGAGACCCGACAGCACCGCGCCGATGATCGGCATCCCAATTTCGTCCCGCAGGGTCATCACCGATTCGGGATGGAATTGCACCGCGGCGATCGGCAGATCGGCGTGCTCGATCGCCATGATCACCCCATCCGCAGTTTCCGCGGTGACCGACAGTGCCTCCGGCAAGGTGCCGCGGCGAGCATGCAGCGAATGATAACGACCGACGGTGAACTCGCGGGGCAGACCGCGCAGCAGCCTGCCGCCGAGCACCCGGACGAGCGATGCCTTGCCGTGATACGGCACCGCGAGCACATCGAGTAGCCCACCAAAATACTCGACGATTCCCTGAAGCCCAAGACAAACGCCAAAGACCGGGAGACGGCTCCGGACCAGGAGGTCGAGCGTCTCGGCCATCGAAAAGTCCGGCCGGGCGCCCCGGCCCCGGCGACAGCACGACCAGATCGGGTTTGGCGCCCTGACGCAATTCGGCGCGCGCCATGTCGGGGCGCATCGTTACGACCTCGGCGCCGGTCGTGCGGATGTAATTCGCCAGTGTGTGGACGAATGAATCCTCATGGTCGACCAACAGCACCTGCGCGTCTCGGCCAACTTGTGCCTCCACCGCGGCACGAGCAACCGGCGCGGCAGCCGCCTTGCCGCGGATCGCGGTGAACATCGCCGAGGCCTTGAGCCGGGTCTCGGCTTCCTCGGCTTGCGGGTCGCTGTCGTAGAGCAAGGTGGCACCGGCGCGAACCTCGGCCACGCCATCCTGCATCCGGATCGTGCGCAAGGTGAGCCCCGTATTCATGTTGCCGTCAAAGGTGACGCGCCCGATCGCGCCGCCATACCACCGGCGTGCCGATCGTTCGTTATCCTCGATAAAGCGGATCGCCCAGAGTTTTGGCGCGCCGGTCACGGTGACCGCCCAGGCGTGGCTGAGAAACCCATCGAGGGCGTCGAATTCGGGGCGCAATTCGCCCTCGACGTGGTCGACCGTGTGGATCAGCCGTGAATAAAGCTCGATCTGGCGGCGCCCGATCACCCGCACGCTTCCAGGGGTCGAAACCCGCGATTTGTCATTGCGGTCGACATCGGTGCACATCGTCAACTCGCTCTCGTCCTTCGCCGAGTTGAGCAATTCGCGAATGCGCTCGGCATCCTCGACCGGGTCGCGGCCGCGGGCGATCGTGCCGCTGATCGGACAGGTCTCGATTCGCCGGCCTTCGACGCGGACATACATCTCGGGCGAAGCGGAGACCAAAAACTCGCCCTCGCCCAGGTTGATCAGCGCGCCGTAGGGCGCCGGGTTCGCCTGACGCAACCGCCGAAAGACGATGCTCGGCATGTCGGGACAGTGATCGGCAAACAACTGGCCGGGGACCACCTCGAACAGGTCGCCGCGAACAAACAACTCCTTGGCGCGCTCGACCAGAGCGGCGTATTCGCCCGTACCGTGATCGCTCTCGCTCGGGCGTCCGGCTGGGGCATGCTCGAGGCGATACGTCGACGCAGGGGTTGCTCGCGGCAGCCCCAATGTCAACACGCCGGCCACCTCGAACTCGTAACGATGCGTCGCCGCGATCTGGCGCATGTGGTCGACGACGACGATCTCGTCGGGCAGATAGAGCACCAGGTCGCGCTGATCGTCTGGCCGCGGCAGTTTTAGCCGCATCGGTTCAAACTGAAACACCAGGTCGTAACCAAATGCGCCGTAAAGCCCGAGATGCTGATCCTCCGCGCTGCCGAACAGGTCGATCAGCGCGCGCAGGACCGAAAAGACCGAGGGCTGCCGGCTGCGCATCTCCTCCGGAAAGCGCTGCGCGGGCTCTGCCACTTCACCGCGAAGACTTTCCTCGTCGACTTGGCCGAGACCAATCGCCGGCAGGGCGGAAACCGCCTGGGCAATCGCCGGGAGCAACACCCGGCCGCGGGGGTTCAACGCATCGATCGAAAAGCTCCGCCCGCGCGCGGTAAGGGCCACCGGCGGATCGACAAACCCCATATCCCAGCGGGTATAGCGGCCAGGAAACTCGAAGCTCGACGAAAACAAAACGCCGCGGCGATGGTCGAGCGCTTCAGCCAGCGCGTTGTCGGCAGGCTGATAAAGACTTTCGCGGATCTCTCGGGATATGCCGATGCCGCCTTTGGTGGTGTAACTCGTGCGCTTCATGCAGATCTCCTGTGCGCTGGGGTCGCCTCGGGAGATCCGGGTAGGTTTGCCTCAAACTACAAAGGCCGCCCGGAACTCCGAAGCGGCCTCTATCGGAAATGTCAAACGACGGCCGCCCGTGTCAGACGGGCCACCACCAAATCAGTGACTGAGCGAGCGAAATCATCGAAACTATCCTTAGCAGACTGATGTCCCCGCCGCAATCGCCGTCTAACATGTGAACCGTCATAAAATCGCCAATCCGAGATGCATCGCTTCTTCTCCCCACAAGTATCGTATAGCTTCTCGCGAAGCTTGCTCATCGGACTATGCGTTGCCGCTCTCGGCTCCGGTCTCACATCCGCGATGGGGGTAGCGGCGCCCGTGCGTCAGGTGAGCAATACACCGGTTGAAGATTTCTGTGCATCGGGTAGGTCCGGGCGGATCCTGCGCGGGGAGCCGTCGAACTATCGCAGGTTGCTTCCGACACTTACACCAGGCGACACGTTGGTTCTCGCGCCGGGACCATATCGACTGCTGACGATTGCGCACATCAACGGGGCGCCCGGCCGGTGCATTACCATCACTGGTCCGGCGACAGGTCCACGCGCGGTGATCGTTGGCGCGATAGGATCCAATACCGTCAACATCGTTGATTCGAGCTACGTCGTCGTCAGCAATCTCACGATCGACAGCCGCGGCATTCCTGGTGCGGATGGAATCAAGGCGCCCCTCACGCCGCATCCTGCGACGCATCACATCGTGCTCGACGGCAACGTGATTGTTGGCGCGGGGGCCAATCAGCAGAACGATGGGATCTCGACCAAGACCCCGACCTGGAATTGGGTCATCCGCCGCAACACCATCGTCGCCGCGGGGACCGCGATCTATCTCGGAGATTCCGACGGCGGCCAACCCTTTGTCGCCGGGATCATCGAAAACAATCTGGTTCTGGATCCTATCGGCTATTGCATGGAGATCAAATTTCAGCGGGCTCGCCCTGCTCTAGCCGGCATGCCCGAGGGACCGCAATCGACGATTATCCGCAACAACGTATTCATCAAGGACGACCGCCTGTCACCCGAGGGCAATCGGCCGAACCTGCTGGTCGGCGGCTTCCCGGATACCGGCCCCGGCTCGCAAGATCTTTACCAAATTTACGGTAATCTGTTCGTTCATAATCCCCGTGAGGCACTATTTCAGGGCTCGGGTCGCATCAGTTTTCACGACAATATCCTGGTTGATGGGCAATATGCAGCCGCTGCTTTTCACGATCATGATTTGCCGCTTAGGCTGGCGCATGTCTACAACAACACGATCTACTCGTCACAAATCGGCATCAGCTTCGGCAGCCGGGCACGCGAAGGCGCAACTGTGCTGGGCAATCTTGTGTTCGCGTCGACGCCAATTTCCGGGATCGGCATCGACCAGAAAGATAATCTCGTCGCCCAGACGGGCGATGCGCGGCAATATGTCAAGATGCCTGCAACCCAACTCGGGGTAATGGATTTCTTCCCGCGCCCAGGCAAGGTCAACGGCGCACCCCTCGATCTGTCGCCCTTCGCGGCAGAGCTCGACTTCGACCGCGATTTCAACGGCATCAGCGAGGGCAGCCGCATTTTTCGCGGGGCCTATGCCGGCGAGGGAACAAACCCTGGGTGGCGGCTACAGGCGCAAATTAAGCCCGAGAACTAATCCTCAGAGTTCTTCGTACATCTATGGGATTACTGTGGCTATCCCGCCGCGTCTAGACGATCCGTCAGCGAGCGTCCCCCTCCTCGGCTGTTCGGTAGCGGACTACGGCGCTGACCGGTACGAGGACGAGGCCCTTACCCGCCAAACTCGGCAGCCATACCCGCAACGCCGCCAGGGTCGTGTCGTGGGCATGCCCGATGGCGATGGCGCTACCGTGCCGGCGAGCCACCTCTTCGACTTCGGCAAGCTGGCGGGAGATCGCAGCCGGGGCGAGATCGTCGTCGAGAAAAACGTCGCGCGCGGCGTGCGGTACACCGTCGGCCGCCGCCAGGCCGAACCCGACGCTCCTGGCCGTCGTCCGCGAATTGAGAAAGACGAGACCGCGGGCGCGCAGTTCCTCGATGACTGGCGCCATCGCAGACCGATCGGCAGTAAATTTGCTGCCCATATGGTTATTGATGCCGACATAGCCGTCGAATCGGTCGAGCCCCCAGCGCAGCCGATCGAGGATCTCTTCGCGCGACAGCGAGGTGTAGAGCGCGTGTGGGCCGGGGTTCTCGCGCTGGTCGACCGCCTCCATCGGCACGTGCAGCAACAATTCATGGCCGGCCGAGCGTGCCGCTTCGGTCTGCTCCGCGAGGTCGGGGGCATAGGTCATAAACGACATGGTGACCGGCCCGGGGAGCCGGATTGCCGAGGCGGTCCGCGCCCGGTCGAGGCCGAGATCGTCAAGCACGATCGCGACGAGCGGCCGATTGCGGCTCGGTGGCGCCGGCACCGCAAACCGTAGCCATGCCGGCTCGGCGCGAGGCAATGCGGGCAGTGGTGGCGGCGGGCGCAATGACGCCTGCTCTATCGGGCTCGGCGCAACGACGGCCTTCCCGAGTGAGAGGTTCGACCGCGCCGCGGGCGGGGCGGGAGCCGGGGAAGTAGCAGCTTTCGCCGTGATCATCCGCGGCGTATTCGTTCGGGGGATCTTCGGCTCGTGACGGCTCGGAAGCGTCGCCAGAAAGATACCGCCGCCTACCAATGCCAGGAGAAACAGCAAGCCGAGCGGGTGGTGCTTGCTGCGGAGCCGCCTCCAAGTCCGCGTGAGCCGACGCCGCCCAGCCTTTGCCAATCGACCGATCCGACGACGAGACCGCACCCCCCTGCCCTCAGATGGTTTACATCGGTCCGGCATAGCGGGGTTGCTGTCCAAATGTCGAGACCAGCCCGTAATCTCAGCTTTGCCCGACGACCATAAGTCTGCTCCGGAGCGATGATTTTGCAGCGGTCCGGACGCAGCGGTCCGGACGCAGCGTTCCGTCCGGCGGCGCAGGCTGATATAAGAGGGCTTGATTGCAGGCGAATCCGCTGAAGCTGCAAATCGATGATTTTCTCTGCTCGGTGACCGCGGAAACTGACGCATGAATGCCGCCACCGTCGATCTCAAATCGTTGCTCTCGCTGGTCGCACAGGGGCGCAGCCTCAGCGAGAGCGAGGCCGAAGCGGCGTTCGACATCATCATGAGCGGCGACGCCACACCGTCGCAAATGGGCGCGTTTCTGATGGCCTTGCGGGTGCGCGGCGAGACCGTCGACGAAATCGCCGGCGCGGCGCGGATTATGCGGGCAAAGGCGGTCGCGATCGACGCGCCCGCGGGGACGATCGACACCTGCGGCACCGGCGGCGATTCCTCGGGCAGCTTCAACATCTCGACCGCGAGCGCATTGGTGGTCGCCGGTTGCGGCGTCCCGGTCGCCAAGCACGGCAACCGCGCGCTTTCGTCCAAATCGGGCTCGGCCGATGTGCTGACCGCGCTCGGCGTCAACATCGATGCCGACCTCTCCATCGTGCGCGCCTGCCTGTGGGAGATCGGCATCGGCTTTCTGATGGCGCCGCGTCACCACAGCGCCACCCGCCATGTGGCGCCGACCCGTGTCGAACTCGGCACCAGGACAATATTCAATCTATTAGGTCCGCTGTCGAACCCGGCTCATGCGCGCCGCCAGCTCGCCGGGGTATTCGCCCCCGAATGGGTGCGGCCGATGGCCGAGGTGCTCGACCGGCTCGGCGGCGACCGCGCCTGGGTCGTGCATGGCGACGGGCTGGACGAGCTGACCACAACGGGCCCGACGACGGTCGCCGCGCTCGACAACGGCAAGGTCGAAACCTTTGAGATCACCGCCGCGGATGCCGGACTGCCGTCTGGGCGGCTCGAAGATTTGCGCGGCGGCGCGCCCGCGCATAATGCACGGCTAATGCAAGACCTGCTCGCAGGCTTGGGCGGACCGTTGCGTGATGTCGTGCTGTTGAATAGCGCCGCCGCGTTGCTGATCGCCGGCCGCGCCACTAATCTCTACGAGGGTGTCGAGCTTGCCGCCCGCTCGATCAATTCGAGGGCGGCACGCCGCGTGCTTGACGATCTCGTCGCGCGCACGAACGCGCCGGCAGAGACCGCGGAGGCCACCCGATGAGCGACGTGCTCGACCGCATCTGCGCCGACAAGCGCGCCCATGTCGCCCGCGCCAAGGCGGCGGTCCCGGAAGCGGCGCTGGTGGCCAGCCTTACC
Source organism: uncultured Alphaproteobacteria bacterium (assembly GCA_963733945.1). GTDB lineage: Bacteria > Pseudomonadota > Alphaproteobacteria > ATCC43930 > CGMCC-115725 > AP-15. Next base: position 128,314 of record CAVTFD010000040.1, read on the forward strand.
GCGGCGCCACCGGTGCGTCCGTTTGCGGCTGCGCTCGAGCAGCATCTCGCCGCGGGCCGCTATGGCCTGATCGCCGAAATCAAAAAAGCCTCGCCGAGCGCCGGGCTGATCCGGGAAGATTTCGATCCGGCCGAATTGGCGCGCGCCTATGCGGCGGGCGGCGCCACCTGTCTTTCGGTGCTGACCGACACCCCTTATTTCCAAGGCAGCGATGACGATCTGCGGATGGCGCGGAACGCCGTCTCGCTGCCGGCGCTGCGCAAGGATTTCATCCTCGACCCGTACCAGATCATAGAAAGCCGTCATATCGGCGCCGATTGCGTGCTGCTGATCATGGCGGCGCTGTCGGATGCCGCGGCTCGCGAGTTGGCCGCCGCCGCGGTCGAGCATGGGCTCGATGTGCTGGCTGAGGCCCATGATCAGGCCGAACTAGAGCGGGCGCTGCTGCTTGGCGTGAGGCTGATCGGCATCAACAACCGCAACCTGAAAACCTTAGCTGTTGATCTCGGCACCACCGAAAGACTGGCGCGGGATGTTCCCGCCGACCGTCTCGTCGTCGCCGAAAGCGGGATTCGCAGCCCCGATGATCTCGACCGCCTCGCGGCATCTGGAGCGCAGTGCTTTCTCGTCGGCGAGACGCTGATGCGCGAGCCCGACGTCGCTGCTGCGACGCGCCGCCTGCTCGGCCTCCCCGAATTCAGCCATCTCGACGCGCAGGGCCGCGCCCGCATGGTCGATGTGTCCGAGAAGGATGAAACCGATCGCATTGCCGTTGCCGGCGCGCGGGTCGTCATGCGCCCGCAAACGCTCGAACGCATCCGCGCCGGTGACGTCGCGAAGGGCGACGTGCTCGCGGTCGCACGGCTTGCCGGCATCATGGCGGCAAAGCGCACCGCCGAGCTGATCCCGCTGTGCCATCCGCTGGCCTTGACCTCGGTTGAGGTCGATCTCGCCTGCGTGCCCGAGCGCAGCGCGGTCGAGATCACCGCCACTTGTCGCTTGCGCGGGCGCACCGGGGTCGAGATGGAGGCGCTGACGGCGGCGAGCGTCGCGGCGCTGACGATCTATGACATGTGCAAGGCCGTCGATCGCGGGATGACCGTCACCGATCTCCGGCTATTGCGCAAATCTGGCGGGAAATCAGGCGATTGGGAGGCAGTATTGTGATCTCGGTCGAAGAAGCCCTCACCCGTCTGCTGGCCCTGGTCGAGGCCTTGCCACCCGAGCAGATTTCGCTCGCCGACGGACTCGGCCGGGTTCTCGCCGAAGCCGTCTCGGCGCGTCGCACCCAGCCGCCCTTCGCGGTCTCGGCGATGGACGGATATGCCGTGCGCGCCGACGACCTGGCGCGGATGCCGGTCGAATTGCGCATCGTCGCCGAAGTGCCGGCGGGGTCCGGGTTCGGTGGCCATGTCGGCCCGGGCGAGGCTGCGCGGATTTTTACCGGGGCGCCGATGCCGGCGGGCACCGACACGATCGTAATCCAGGAGGACACCGAACGCCTGGGCGACCGCGTGCGCGTGCTCGAAGGGGCGCCGCGCGGACGCTATGTGCGCCGCGAGGGCCTTGATTTCGCCGAGGGCGACGCGTTGCTGAACCCCGGCCGGCGGCTCAGCGCGCGCGACGTCGGTCTGTTGGCGGCGATGAACCGCCCTTGGCTCTTTGTCCATCGCCGGCCGCGCATCGGCATCTTGTCGACCGGCGACGAAATCGTGATGCCGGGCGATCCGATCGGGCCACATCAGATCGTCAGCTCCAACAGCTTGGCGCTGGCTGCGATCGTCACGGCTTGCGACGGGGTGGCGGTTTCGGTCGGCAACGCGCCTGACGACCCCGAGGCGCTGCGCCGCATTGCCGCCGCAACCAGCGGCGTCGACTTGCTGGTCACGACCGGCGGGGTTTCGGTCGGCGAGCACGATCTGGTGCGCGTGGCGCTGGCCGTGGACGGGTTCGAGCTCGATTTCTGGCAGATCGCGATGCGACCGGGAAAGCCGTTGATGGTCGGCCGCTACCGCGGGACCCCGATGCTCGGGCTGCCCGGCAACCCGGTATCGACCTTTGTCTGCGCAATGCTGTTCCTCAAGCCGGCGATCGAGCGGTTGAGCGGCCTTTCCGCAGCCGCGGAACCCGTGGCGACCGCGCGGCTCGGCGCGGCCCTGGCGGCAAACGACCGACGCCAGGATTATCTGCGCGCCCGTTTCGCCCGCGCCTCCGATGGCGTCGAGGAGGTGTTTGCGTTCGACGTCCAGGACAGCTCGATGATGCGGCTGCTCTCGGCCGCCGACTGCCTGATTCTGCGCCCGCCGCACGCCCCTGCCGCCGCGCCCGGCAGTATTGTACCGATCATTCGCTTTCCGACGGGAGCTTGGCCGATCTGATCGGCCGCCTGCACTCAAATTTGGTCCCCCGCGGTACTTGACGCGCCGCGCGAACTAAAGTAGAACGAACTCAGCGTTTAGGATTCGTTCCCACTGCCCGAATGGGGGTTTCATGCTGACCGTAAAGCAGCGCGAGTTGCTGCTGTTCATAAACCAGCGGCTGACCGCAACCGGGGTGTCACCATCGTTCGACGAGATGAAGGATGCCCTGCACCTCAGGTCCAAATCGGGGATTCACCGGCTCGTCGGCGGGCTCGAAGAGCGCGGCTTCATCCGTCGCCTGCCGCATCGGGCGCGGGCATTGGAAGTGATCAAATTGCCCGAGGAGAGCGCCGCCGGGGTGGCAGGCGACCGCGGCAGGTTCTCGCCGACCGTAATTCGCGGCGATTTCAAAGCCTCGCTGCCGGGCGCCCCGGTCGCCCCCGACGTCGAGGCGGTCGATCTGCCGCTCTACGGCCGAATCGCCGCTGGCACGCCGATCGAAGCGTTGCGCGACCAGAGTGCGACGGTCGGCGTCCCGGCGAGCCTGCTCGGTCATGGGAGCGAGCACTACGCGCTCGAAGTTGCCGGCGACAGCATGATCGAGGCCGGTATCCTCGACGGCGACACCGTGATCATCGAGCGCGGCGATAGCGCCGAAAACGGCGCCGTTGTCGTGGCCCTCGTCGACAAAGAAGAGGTCACCTTGAAGCGGCTGCGCCGGCGCGGGGCCTCAATCGCACTCGAACCGGCGAACAAGGCCTATGAAACCCGGATCTTCGGCCCTGACCGGGTCGAAGTTCAGGGCCGCCTCGTCGGCCTGCTGCGCCGCTACTGACGACTGCGCTCGCTCGGTTCGGAGCCTTAGCAGCAGGCCCGCCTCCCCTCACCCGCCTCGCCGTCGAGACCGGCTGTTCGCCATGGGTTATCGCGGAGTAGCAAACTGGCGAGAATGCCGGCGGGGCAGCGGCCTTCCGATCTAGTTCTGCATTCCCGCCAGCAGACGGTTCGGTGCCAGAGTAATGGAATAGCCGCAACGACAAAGCGCTTGCGTCGCGCCCGTCGCGCGGTTAACGTGCCCTTATGATTGGGATAAGCACCCGCATTTTCGCGCGATTTTGGTACTGCCGGTACATGACGGCGGCCTAGGATCACGCGCTTGCGTTTTTTCCAAAGCCGCCTTACCGAGGCGGCTTTCGTGTTTCAAGCTCTCGCTGATCCGAATGTCGCCGATGGTGGAGCGGCCTCCAACCTGGAGGTGATGCATGACCCGGTCGACCCCAAAACGCGACGAGAAGGCGAGGAGGAATAACAACATGACGGAACAATGGACCCCCGACAGCTGGCGCGGCCTGCCGATCCGCCAGGTTCCGGGTTATTCGGACGAAGCGGCGCTGACCCGGGTCGAGGAAACCTTGCACAATTTCCCACCCCTCGTCTTTGCCGGCGAGGCGCGGCGGCTCGAAGAGCGGCTGGCTGCGGTTGCGGTGGGCAAGGCTTTTCTGCTCCAGGGCGGCGACTGCGCCGAGAGCTTTGCCGAGTTCCACCCCAACAATATCCGCGACATGTTCAAGGTACTGCTGCAGATGGCAGTAGTGCTGACCTTTGGCGCGGGGTGCCCGGTGGTCAAGCTCGGCCGGCTCGCTGGCCAGTTCGCTAAGCCGCGCTCGTCCGACACCGAAACCCAGAACGGCAAAACTCTGCCCTCCTATCGCGGGGACATCATCAATAGCCTGGACTTCGACGACGACGCCCGCGAACCCGACCCGCAGCGCATGATTCAGGCCTACAGCCAATCGGCGGCGACGTTGAACCTACTGCGGGCGTTCGCCCAGGGCGGCTACGCCGATTTGCACCGCGTCCACGCCTGGAACCAGGATTTCGTCGCCGACTCGCCGCAGGGCGAGCGCTACCGCGAGCTCGCCGACCGGCTGACCGAGACGCTCGACTTCATGGCTGCCTGCGGGCTCGACTCGGACACGACGCCGCAGATTCGCGAGACCGAGTTCTATACCTCGCACGAAGCGCTGTTCCTGTCTTACGAGCAGGCCCTGACGCGCGTCGATTCGACGACCGACGAATGGTATGACTGCTCGGCTCATCTGGTCTGGCTCGGTGACCGTACCCGCCAGGTCGACGGCGCCCATGCCGAATTCCTGCGCGGCATCAAGAACCCGATCGGCATGAAATGCGGGCCGACCCTCGAACCCGACGATTTGCTGCGGCTGATCGATTGGCTCAACCCACAGAACAAGCCGGGGAGGCTGACCCTGATCACTCGCATGGGGGCCGACAAAGTCGATGCGCGGCTGCCGCGGCTGATTCGCGCCGTGAGACGCGAGGGACGTGAGGTCGTATGGTGCATCGACCCGATGCACGGCAACACGATCACCTCGACAAACGGCTACAAAACCCGAATGTTCGACCGCATCCTTGACGAGGTGCACAGCGCCTTTGCGATCCATGCTGGCGAGGGCAGCTATGCCGGCGGCGTGCATTTCGAATTGACTGGGCAGAACGTCACCGAATGCATCGGCGGCAGCCAGGCGATCAGCGAAGCCTCGCTCGCCGACCGCTATTTGACTCATTGCGATCCCCGGCTCAATGCGACCCAGGCGCTGGAACTTGCCTTTGAGATCGCCGAAGCGCTGAAGCGCGCGCGCCAGGGCAATGGCGTCGAGGGCAAACCCCGCCTTGCCGCTGTCTCGTGAGCCGGCGGTTATGGCGTCGCACGGACCGCCTTCGCTCGCGTCCCGGACCGACAGCTATTTCCTGAAGGCCAAGGCGATCGTCAGCCGGTTCGGCGATCGCCAGGCGACCTATGCGGTGTTTATGCGCCGACCGGTCGTCTGCACGCCACGGCTGGCGATCGCATTTCTCGAAGATGCGGCGGCCGAGCGCAGCGCCCGCTTCGACATCGAGCTGAACCACCCCGAAGGCGCCCTGGTCGGCGCCGGTGAGCCGCTCCTCTACATCACAGGCTCGCTGCTTCACCTGGTCGATCTCGAGACCGTGCTGCTGCAACGGTTGGGGCCTGCTTGCGTTGCCGCCCACAACGCCTACGCGATGTGCGCCGACCTGCCGAAGGTCGCCTTTATGGCGATGGATGCGCGGCATTGCGCCGGGAGCGAGATGGCCGACATGATGGCCTATGCGGCATCGGTCGGGTCGCAGGCGGCGCGTCGCGAGGCGGGCGCGGTCGGCTTTGTAGGCTGCGCCGCCGATGCGACTGCCCGATATTTCAGCCAGAGCAAGGGCCTCGGGACGATGCCGCATGCGCTGATCGGCTATGCCGGCTCGACGGTGCGGGCGGCCGAGATGTTTCGCGAGGAATTTCCCGACGAGCCGATGACCGTGCTGATCGATTATTTCGGCCAGGAGATCACCGATGCGCTGGCGGTCGGACAGCGTTTCCCTGAGATCGCCGCTGCGGGCCGGCTCGCGTTCAGAATAGACACCCCGGGCGGCCGCTACTGCGAGGGTCTCGATCCCGCCCGCTCCTACGAGGTGATCGAGCGGCACGCGCCGCAATCGATCCGCGGCTATCGTACCGAGGAAGAGCTGCGCTACCTGGTCGGCACCGGGGTTTCGGGGGCGGCGATCTGGCTAATGCGCCGGAGTTTGGACGAGGCCGGGTTCAACCGAATCAAGATCGTCGCAAGCTCAGGCTTCGGCCCCGCCAAATGCCGGATGATGGCCGCCGCCAAAGCGCCAATCGACGTGATCGGCACCGGCTCCTATCTTCCCGAGCAGTGGAGCGAGACCTACGCCACCGCCGATATCATCGCCTATGACGGCAAACCCATGGTCAAGGCCGGCCGCGAATTTCTGCTGCGAAAACGCGCGGACGGCTAGCGGGGTGAGCGGGCCGGCTCGATCGGTCGGCTTCTTTTGTTGGATGACAATTCTGCAGCGCTGGACTACGTTGATTGCATGGCCCAGACCGGGTCAGTGAGGCGAGCAAGGGTACCGCCTCCTCGAAAAGGAGCAACACGTCAATCCGGCGGCGGTTCGTGGCTGCCAGAACTCGCGAGGCGTCAATACCAGAATAGGAAAGTAATTTAGAATCTATTCTCCGATCCAAGCGACACGCCGTCTCGCCTGTTTTGCGTACCCGTAGGGCCCCCGGTTGACCAATCTGGGAGGGTCACCATGGCAGAAATCCGCCCGATCGCCCGATCGGTAACGGGCGCCAGCTATTTGCTCGGACGCAAGCTCGACAGTATCCCGTTCGGCGGTTACCACATTTTGATCATCACCGTTCTCGCCCTTGTCGGCTTTATCGAGGGCTACGATCTGGTGCTAACCGGTTCGCTCCTGGTTCTCGCCAAGGGGCCGCTGCATTTGACCGGGTCTGACATCCGTTGGCTCGCTGTCGGCCCGACTTTCATGTTGTGTATCGGCGGTTACGCGGCCTCGGCGGTATCCGATCACTGGAGCCGCAAGACGATCATGCTGATCGGCGTGATCGCCACGACGTTTTTCACCTTGCTGATCCCGCTGGTGCAAACTGCCGAACAATTGATCATCGTGCGTTTGCTGACCGGGATTGGCGCCGGCGGCGCGGTCTCGGCGGCGTTCCCGATCGCCGCCGAACTGATGCCGGCACAGCACCGGCGAACCTACGGCGCGGTCTATGAGGTGGCGTTGGCGATTTCCTTCACTGTGGTGCCGTTTATCGCCTTCCTGCTTGCCGGCAACGCCAATGCCTTTCGGTTTCTGGCACTGCCGGGCGGGCTGGCCATCACCGTCGTGCCGGTGCTGGTCTATCTCGTACTCCCCGAAAGCCCGCGCTGGCATTTGCGCAAAGGCCACCCACAGGTTGCAGCCGACATCGTCAATCAAATAATCAGGCGATCCGGGAACCGCGTCCCGCCGCTGACTGTCGAGGCGCTCGGCGACCACGCAGAAGCTGCCCGCGAGAAGCTGCCGCCTTATTGGGCTTTGTTCGCCCGTGGCCAGCTGCGCTGGACGACGGTTGGGATACTGGCCGGAGTCTGCGCCGGAACTGCCTATTTCTTGATTTCCGTGTTGCTGCCAAAAGCGCTTGTCGACCAGGGCGCGGCCGTCAGTCTGAGCTTCGGGCTGACTTCACTGGTTTACGCCGCCAGCATCCCGGGAAAGGCCTTCACCGGGTTTCTGATGGAGATCATCGGGCGGCGGTGGACCATCGCATACGCGCTCGCCGGATCGTTGCCTGGGATATTCCTGATGCTGATGGCGCATCGGGCTGGGGACTACGCGACGGTCGTCATGGTGACCGGCGCGTTGATCACCGGCTTCACCGTGCTATCGGCTTTCACCGCCACTCGCGTCTACCTGTCCGAGCAGTTCCCGACCGCTCTGCGCGGGCGCGGCCATCCCTTCGGCGAGTCGACCGGACGAATTTTCGCCGGCGTGCTGGCGCCGTTTCTGATGGAACCGCACACCGGCTCGCCGACAATCTTCTTCGGCACGATCCTTGTGGTTGTGGCGATCGGCGCCTTCATTCCGCTGGCCTTTGGCCGCGAGACCGTCGGCCAGCTTGAAACCGTGACCGAGGGGGTCACAGCTCCGGCCTGAGGCAGTCCGACAAGGCAAATAGAAACGAGCGGCGCACACAATCGTCGCCAACTTGGAACAGAGGCAACGGGTCGACCGATGGGAGACGCTGTGGTCGTAGCGGGTGAGGCGCCGGCGAAGACTTAGATCGGCAAAGTCAGAAATTTCTTCGTCAAGAAGCGCCGGCCTCCCTGTTTTGCGCCTGCCGCATGGTCCCCCCGGTTCGACCAGCTGGGAGGCCGCCATGGCAGAACTCCGCCCAATCAACCGATCGACAAGTTCGGCCAGCCTTACGCTCGGGCGCAAGCTCGACAGCATTCCGTTCGGCCCTTACCACCTGATGATCATCGCAGTCTTAGGCCTTGTCGGCTTTATCGACGGCTATGATCTGGTCATGACCGGTTCCCTGCTGGTGCTGGCAAGGCAGCCACTGCATCTGACCCCCGGCGACATTAGGTTTCTCGCCATCGCCTCGACACTGATGATCTGTGTCGGCGGGTTTATCGCCTCGACAATCTCGGATCACTGGAGCCGCAAGACCATCATGTTGATCGGCGTCGCCGCGATCACCTTTTGCACACTGCTGATCCCGCTTGTGCAGAGCGGTGAGCAGCTCATCGCGCTGCGGCTGTTGACTGGCCTCGGAGGCGGCTTCGCGGTCTCGGCGCCGTTCCCGATCGCCGCCGAACTGATGCCGGCGCAACATCGCCGCACGTTTGGTGCCGTATATGAAATGGCGCTCGCCGCCTCGTTCACAGTGCTGCCGTTTGTCAGCTTCCTGCTGTCCGGCAACCCGAACGCTTTCCGGCTGATGGCGGTGCCCGGCGGCCTCGCCTTCTTTGTTGTGCCGGCGTTGATTTATTTCCTGATCCCGGAAAGCCCGCGCTGGTATCTGCGTCGCGGCCGAACCGAGGCGGCGGTCGACACCGTTAATCGCATCATTCACCGCGCCGGCGATCGGGTGCCGCCACTCGCAACCATCGCGCTCGGCGACAATATCCTGGGTGTCCGCGAACAGCTTCCGCCCTATCGGGCGTTGTTCGCTCGCGGCCAATTGCGGTGGACGGCAATCGGAATTTCCAGCTACGTCTTTTGCGGCACCGCGTTTTTCCTGATCTCGGTGCTGCTGCCAAAAGCGCTGGTCGATCAGGGCTCGGCGGTGACCTTGAGCTTTGGCGTGAGTTCGCTGGTCTTTGCCGCGAGCATCCCGGGCAAGGGTTTCACCGGGTTCCTGATGGAAATCATTGGACGGCGCTGGACGATTTTCTATGCGATGTTCGGCGCGCTCCCCGGCCTCTTGTTGATGATGATGGCGCACCGCGCCGGCCCATACGCGACGACCGTCATGGTCGTCGGTGCGTTGATGACCGGCTTCACCGCGCTTTCCACCGCAACCGCCTTCCGGGTCTACCTCGCCGAACAATTTCCGACCGCGTTGCGCGGCCGCGGGCATATCTTTGGCGAATTGGTCGGGCGGATCTTCTCGGGTGTGACTGCGCCGTTCCTGATGGAGCCGCATACCGCATCGCCGGCGATCTTCTTCGGCACGATTCTCGTCATGGTCACGATCGGCGCCTTCATCCCGTTGCTGTTCGGCAAGGAAACCGTCGGCCAGCTCGAAACCGTGACCGAAGGCGCTCCGGCGCTGGCCTGATCGTCCTGCCCCGCTTAGTGGTCAGCTCTGCTCGCGGGTTTCCTTGAAACGCAAGGTCGGCCATTCCTCGATCATGGTGCGCAAGTCCCACGGGTTGCGGGCGAGAAAGACCGGGACACCGTCATGGTCCTCGGCGCTCGCCGACGGATTGCGGATTCGGAAGCGCTCGATCTCGGCCGGGTCGTCGGCTTCGAGCCAACGCGCAGCCTGATAGGGCGCGCCGTCGAGCCGGGTGGCGAGCCCGTATTCGGCCTGCAGCCGCACGGCCAGCACGTCGAGTTGGAGCGCGCCGACCACGCCGACGATCCAATCGCCACCGGAAGCCGGCTTGAACACCCGGGTCACCCCCTCCTCGGCCAATTGTTCGAGCGCGTGGCGCAAGTGCTTCGATTTCATCGGGTCGTTGAGATGCACCCGGCGCAGGATCTCGGGGGCAAAGCTCGGAATGCCGGTGACCCGGATCTCGGCGCTCTCGGTCAAGGTGTCGCCGATCCGCAGGCTGCCGTGGTTGGGGATGCCAATGATGTCGCCGGGCCACGCTTCCTCGGCGAGGTTGCGCTCGCGCGCCAGGAAAAACACCGGGCTTTGCACTGACATGACGCGCCCGGTGCGGATATTCTTCAATTTCATGCCGCGGGTGAACCGGCCCGAGGCGAGGCGCACAAAGGCGACGCGGTCGCGGTGCTGCGGGTCGACGTTGGCCTGCACCTTGAACACAAACCCGGCGACATCAGGCTCGTCGGGCAGGATCGGATGCGGCCCATCGGCGCCCAAGGCCGGCTGCGGGCGCGGCGACGGCGCCATCTCGGCGACCCCGCGCAATAATTCGCGCACGCCAAAATTATTGAGCGCGCTGCCAAAGAATACCGGCGTCAGATGGCCCTCGCGAAACGCCTGCGGATCGAATGGCGGACACAGGCCGCGCGCCATCTCGACCTCCTCGCGCAATTTCGCGACGGCCGCCTTGGGAAGCCGCCGCGATAGCTCGGGATCGTCGAGACCGCTGCACCGGACCGGTTCGACGACCCGATCGTGGGCGTTGCGCTCAAACAGCAACAGCGCATTCGCGAATAGATCGTAGGTACCGAGAAAGTCGCGCCCCATGCCGATCGGCCAGCTCGCCGGGGTCACGTCGAGCGCGAGGCTCTGCTCGATCTCGTCCAACAGGTCGAACGGATCGCGGCTCTCGCGGTCGAGCTTGTTGACAAAGGTCAGGATCGGCACGTCGCGCAACCGGCACACCTCGAACAGTTTACGGGTCTGCTCCTCGATGCCCTTGGCGGCGTCGAGCACCATCACCGCACTGTCAACCGCGGTCAGCGTGCGATAGGTGTCCTCGCTGAAATCCTGGTGGCCCGGTGTGTCGAGCAGGTTGAAGGTCAGCCCCTCATGCTCAAACGTCATCACCGCCGAGCTGACCGAGATGCCGCGCTCGCGCTCGATGGCCATCCAATCCGAACGCGCCCGCCGCCGGTCGCCGCGCGCCTTGACCTCGCCCGCCAGCTGGATCGCCCCGCCAAACAGCAGCAGTTTTTCGGTCAAGGTGGTCTTGCCGGCGTCGGGATGCGAGATGATCGCAAACGTCCGCCGGCGCGCAATCGCGTCGGTAAGAATACTCATCAATCCCGCTTCAGCTGTTCCCGGTCCCCCGGCGGTCGCTCGCCAGCAATCCCGCCGACCCGTCACCGGCGCTGGATATGAGGGCTGCACCGCTCTTTGCCAACCGCTAGTCGCAGGAACCGGCCGTGTGCCCGCATTCTCGTCGTTCCGGCGAAGGCCGAAACCTACCTCGCCGCAGATACTGGCCTTCGCCGGTATGACGGGAGTACAGGGGGCGCTTTCTCAGGTTCGATCCAGGCTGCCCCCTATACAATCACAAATTGTCTCGCTAATTCGCCTTTGCTACATCTGCTGCAAATCTGCAGCAAAATCTCGTCGTTTGGTTGCAGCTGCCCATTTAGTGATCCTTTTCACCCGTCTGGCCCTGTGCTGCAGCCGTCTAGAATGGAAGTATGACAGGTCAACAAGGCAATTTCAGGATCAACTTCACCTGTCAAGGAACGCCGAGCTGACCGAGATACCGTGGTCGCGCTCGCCTCGAATGGGTCACGCGCAAGTCCGGAAATTATGGGCTCGGCAGCTAACACCTATATGTTTCAAGCCACGATGATCGATCAGGGTTGGAAATAAGCTCCGCCCGATGACAGCCTGCCATTGAGGAAAGCGATGCCGCAATCTGTCCGTCCGCTGATCGAGGCCCGGCGCGAGCAGATGTTTCCGGTGCTCGAGCCGGAGGAGATCGATCGGCTGGCGCGGTTCGGCGAACGCCGATCCTATGCGGCGGGAGACCGAATGGTTGCGACCGGCGAGATCGCGCCGGGCGCTTTTGTGATCCTGAGAGGCCGGGTCGACGTCACGCAGCGGGGACCGCATGGACAGTCCGACCTGATCGTGACGCACGGCCCGGGCTCGTTCATGGGCGAGCTCGCGCAGTTGTCCGGCCGCCCCTCATTGGTCGACGCCGATGCTACGGAAACGGTCGAGGCGCTCGTCATTCCGCCACGGCGGCTGCGCGATCTGTTGGTAGAAGAGGCCGAGCTGGGCGAGCGCATCATGCGGGCCTTGATCCTGCGCCGGGTCGGCCTGCTCGATACCGGCGCCGGCGGCCCGATCATCGTCGGCAGCGCCCAGAACGCCGATGTACTGCGCCTCGAAGGGTTCCTGACACGCAACGGACATCCGCATCAGCGGTTCGACCCAAAGGCCGATCCGTGCGCGCAAACCTTGATCGAGCGCTTCCACATTGATTCTCGGCGATTTGCCGATTGTTTTGTGTCCCGACGGAAGGCTGCTGCGCAATCCGAGCGATGTCGAGCTCGCGCATTGCATCGGCCTCGTCAAGCCGATCGACCCGGAAACGATTTATGACGTGGTCATCGTCGGCGCCGGTCCGGCGGGTCTGGCGGCCGCGGTCTATGCCGGATCCGAGGGGTTGTCGGCGCTGGTGCTGGATTGCCGAGCGTTCGGCGGCCAGGCCGGGGCGTCGGCGCGCATCGAGAACTATCTGGGCTTCCCGACCGGCATCAGCGGTTTGGCCCTGATGGCGCGGGCCTATAACCAGGCGTTGAAGTTCGGCGTCGAAATGGCGATCCCGGATGAAGTCGCGAGCCTGAAGGGCCAGACCGCCGCTGGCGACGGACGCTTTTTGCTCGCGCTCGCCAACGAGGAGCGGGTTCGCGCCCGTAGCGTGGTCATCGCCAGCGGCGCCCGTTATCGCCGTCTCGATGTCGAGAACCTCGCCGCTTTCGAAGGCTCGTGCGTGCACTATTGGGCGTCGCCGCTAGAGGCACGGCTGTGCACCGGACAGGAAGTGGCGCTGGTTGGCGGCGGCAATTCCGCCGGTCAGGCGGTGGTGTATTTATCTAGCCAGGTCGGCAAGGTCTGGCTGATCGTTCGCGGCCGCAGTCTTGATGAAAACATGTCGCGCTATCTGGTCGAACGCATCGCCGCACGGCCGAATGTCGAGGTGTTGACCGAGACGACTGTCAGCGCCCTCGAAGGGCAAGACGGGGTTCTGGAAGCGATCCGCTGCCGCTCGCGCCGTTCCGGTGAAGAAGTCAGGCGCGCAATCCGCCACCTGTTTCTGTTTATTGGCGCAGAGCCGAATACCGATTGGTTGTCCGGGTCGGGCGTGATCTTAGACGACAAGGGGTTTGTGCGCACCGGCGCCAATATTTTGAGGCTGCTCGAAACCAGCCTGCCCGGCGTTTTCGCGATTGGCGACGTGCGTTCGGGATCGGTCAAGCGCGTCGCCGCCGCGGTCGGCGAAGGCGCGCAGGTGGTGGCGGCGCTGCACGCCTTTCTCACGGAAACCGGCGACAAGGTTGAACTTCCTGCCAGTATCGGGAGATCGTGATGTCCGATGAATGCGGCCATATCGACGACATACGCGACGTGACACCGAGCGCGCTCGGCTGCGAGGAGTGTCTGAAGATCGGTTCCGAGTGGCTCCATTTGCGGCTGTGCCGGACCTGTGGCCATGTCGGGTGTTGCGACGACTCGCCGAACCGCCACGCCACCAAGCATTTTCACGCGACCCGGCACCCGGTCATCGAAGCCTATGACCCGCCGGACGGATGGGGCTGGTGCTATGTCGACGAGGTCATGCTCGACCTCAGCAACCGCGTCACGCCGCATAACGGCCCGATCCCGCGCTACTACTGAGACGCCGGCGCAGCCCGCTTCCGGAGCCCTTAACTGAGCAGTTTTTTCAGCCGTTCGGCCATTTGGGCGGGCGGGTCTTCGCCGGTAAACGAGGCGGTGAAGCGGCCTTTTGGGTCCATCACGTAGATGACCGAGGAGTGATCCATCGAATAATCCCCGCCGGCTTCGGGGTGCTTGGCGTAATAGACCCGATAGTTCTTGGCCGCTTGGGCGACCTCGGCAGTGGTTCCGGTCAATGCTAGGATCGGCGCGTCGAAGGCGGTGACATAATCCTTAATCACCTGCGGCGTATCACGCTCGGGGTCGATCGTGATGAACACCGGGCGCACCTCGTCCCGCTGGGCCCCGAGATCCTGGAGCGCTAGGGCGATGTTGTTGAGTGTGGTCGGGCAGGCATCGGGACAATGGGTATAGCCGAAATAGACCAGCAGCCATTTCCCCTCGAGTGCGGTGTTGGTGACCGTCTTGCCATTTTGATCGACGAGGGTGAAGGGGCCGCCGATCGCGCTGCCGAGCACGCTGCCGGCGACGCCTTTTCCGTTGTCGTGCAATTCCACGGCAAGGAAGGCCGCCGATCCGAGGATGATGAACGCGGCCAGCAGCGCCGCCACCAGAAGCAAACGGGGCGACAATCCCGGCGCGGATTTCCCGGCCGCGCCGCCCGGGGAATTTCCGGCCATCGTTACTCCTCTCTCAGTGCTGCGGCGTCGGGGTTGGTCCCATCGCCCCGATCTTCTCGACCGCGACATTTACCGTTCGCGAACCAGCCTTTTCAAAGGTCAGGGTAAGCGGGAAAGATTGACCCGTCTGCAGCGGTTTCGTCAGCCCGACCAGCATGATATGCAACCCGCCGGGCTGCAGGGTAACCGCTTGACCAGGGGGAATGTCGATGCTGGCGATCGGCCGCATCTTCATCACCATGCCCGACATCGACATCGTGTGCAGTTCGGCCTTTTTCGCGACCGGCGAGGATAGCTTGACGAGTTTGTCGGCGGTCGGTGATTGGATCGTCACATAGGCGGCCCCGGTCGCCGATTTTCCCGGCGTCGCTCGCGCCCAGGCTTTGCCGACTTCGAGTTTCCCAGTCTGTGCCGAAACGGCGCTCGCGGCGCAGGCAAACCCAGCGACGAGAACCAACATCTTGATCGCCTTCACCACATCCTCCCTGATATTTGCCGAACAGGCGCAGCATAATGGCTGCCGGCGGAGCGGAGCGTTTTACCGCGCCCCTTGCTGTGCGGCGGATTTTCCAGGCGCCGAGGCGAGCGCTGCACAAGCGCGCGGCAATTCCCCGACCAGCAGCGGTTTGGCGTGCGAAGGCGGCGGATGGCGCGCCTCGGGGGTGAACCACCAGGCGAGCTCTTTGCCGCAGCCGTCGCCCGGCGGAGGCGGCACCTGATCGCGGCATTCGGTCTGACCCGGCGGGCATAACAGGCGCATGTGGAAATGATAATCATGGCCCCACCAAGGCCGAATTTTGGTCAGCCAGCCGCGATCCGCCCCCGTCTCATGGCACAATTCGCGTTTGATCGCCGGGTTGACGAAGATCCGCGCCACGTCAGGCTCGCGGGCTACGGCCTCGTAGAGGCGGCGATACGCCGGGTTCCACACCGCGGGGTCGACATGCTCGCCGTCGGCTGCAACGACATCGGTCGCGGACATTTCGTCTCGTTCGGCTGTGCTCAGCCGACGGCTCGGCATCGGCGTCAGCCAGATATCAGCGTCGAGCCCGATCTGATGCGAGCCGTGCCCGGTCAGCATCGGCCCGCCGCGCGGCTGGGCGATGTCGCCGATCAGCAGCCCCGGCCATCCGGCCTCGGCCGGCAATTTCGCTGACAGCCGTTCGATAAATGCGATCAGCAGCGGGTGGCCCCAAGCGCGATCGCGCGATGGGCGCATGACTTGCCAGTTCGGCCCGTCGGCGGGAAGCTCGACCCCGCCTTCGAGACAGCCCCGCTCGTAGGCACCGATCGCCTCGGGCCGCCCTGGCGCCGGCGTCACCTCGAGGCCGAAGACGCGCTGCGCCGCATCATGCGGCAATTGCGCCAATAGCGCCGCCCGATGCGCTTTCTCCTCGGCGACATTGTCCTGCGCCGCTGCCGCCCCGTACGCCGCCCATAGAGCGAATGTTGCCAGGTAGACCCAGCGCATCGATCTCCCGTCAATCAATCGGCCCGGAGGACCGAGAGAGGCGCCGCCGCAGCCCCCTCGACCGCGAGCCGGCTATCTGGGAGAGGAGGTACGCTCTGCTGCCCGGATTGCCTGATCGAAGGCGGTGAGCACGGCGGCGTGGGACGATCGATCGTTCATCGTCTCAACGTTGGTGAAGCCACGCGACCTCGCGACATCGATCAACAGCGCATGCGCCGACCAGGCGATGGTGGGATCGTTCAGCCGCTTCGCGGCCGCTCGCAGAGCGCCAACCGCGCAGCGCTGCCCGCCGTACGACCGATAAGTGCGCCGGGTCCAATCCTTCGGGCCGTTGATCAGTTCTTTGGCATCGCGCAACAAATCGGCGACGGCATGCTCGCGTTCGCCCGGCGAGGGCGCCAGTAACGCGCTTGGCGTAGCGGTGTTTCTGCGGCGCAGCCGCGCTCCGAACCACAGTCGGCAGCCGTGACGGCTCCAGATCGGGAAGAGCCCAGTATCGTATGGGGTCGGCGCAGGGAAATACCTACCATCGAACGGCATCGCGATCTCCTATCTTCTCCCGTCCTCTCCGTACCACTTGACCCGGTCGGCGCCGCGGCGTGCGACACTAACCTTCCCCCCAAACATACGTGCGCAAAAATCGGGCCGAGCCAATCTGTTTCGCGGGGCGGGCCGCGCCCAACCCCTGCCGGAGCGGCGGGTCCTGCCGGTGTGCCGCAGTCAACCCCATAGCCAGTCTTTCGGAGCTCGGTTTCCGGCCGGAATGATCGCCCCGAGGCCGTGAGGTGTCAATCTCCGAGCCGACCTGCGCATCGGTCGTGGCGCTCATGCCGCGATTGCGAGGATGATGACCAGCAGGATGCCGATTGTCGCCAGATAGAAATTGAGATTACCCGATTGAAAAGCGCTCAGCCGATCGGCGAGGAAACGCACGACCCGCGTCGCCGGCCGGAACAAGTAGGGCCCGAACAGCGGCGCCACCTCATGAGTAAACACCAATCGCGTCACAAAATAGCGCGGGCCGCTGGTCTCCCGAGCCGTCTCCTCGCGCGGCCGATAGACGAAGCTGTAGAAGGTCCGCAGGGCATTGGCAAAGCTCAACGCCGTCGTCGAAGCGCGCGCAGGATCATGGTCGCGCCCGCCATACCACACAGGAACGCGGCGAAGGGCAAAACGCCGGCTTGCCAGCAACATTGCCAATGGCAGCAGGGCGAGGAGCGGCATCACGACGATCAGCAGGCTCGGTGAAATAAACGCGAATTTCGGCGTCAACGGCACCAGCAGCAGCCCGGGGTGCATTTCCGCCACTGCCTGCGTCGCGAATTGCCGCGACACCGCAAGGTCGAGCGCAGGCAGCCAGTACGGCATGCCAACGGCGAGCGCCAGCACGCCGAAGCCGAGCAGACCGACGGCGGTGGCGATGCCGGTCGGCAGCTTGCCGGTCGGCCTGGCCGTGCGCCCGGAAAGGCCGATCCCGATCAGCTTGAGATAGGTGGCGAAGGCAACAGCGACCGTCAAAGCAATCCCGGCGCCGGCCAGGGCGAGCACCAGTCGGCTGCTTAAGGTCGATAGATGAAACCCCTGAAACACGGTCTGGAAGACGTACCACTCACTGACAAAGCCGGCTTGAGGCGGCATCGCCGCCAGGCTCATCGCCGCGAACAAGGCGCCGACGCCGAACAACGTCGATGCCCGCCGGAACAGGTCGGTGTGGACGATCGCGTAGCTTCCGGTGGCGGCAAATACCCCGTCCGCAGCGAGGAACAGGCAGCCCTTGGCCAGCGCATGGCCGGCGAGATGGAGCAGCGCCACGACCCAGGCCAAGCTCGCAAGATCGGGCAGATGGTCGCCGCGAAACATCAATGCCGCGCCGAGGGCGGCAACGGCGATCGCCGCATTCTCGGCCGAAGAAAGACCGAGCAGCGCGCGCCAATCCTCCTGCTGAAAGGCGTAGAGGGCGCTCAAGATCGCACTCAGGACCGCGGCGGCAACAACGAACTCGCCGAGCCCTGTTGCGGCGATCGCCTGGGCGCCGGGTATCCAATCGAGCAAGCCGCGGCCAAGACCGAAAAAACCGGCGTTCAAGACGATCCCGGAAAGCAATGCACCCGAGGCGCCGCTGCCTCCGCCATAAGCAGACGGGAACCATTCGTAAAATGGCAGCAGGCCGAGCTTCGCTCCGAACCCGATCACCAGCAGGACGCCGACAAAGATCCGCACTGGGCTGGATAGTAAGCCCGCCGCTACCGGAAAGGCCGCGAAAGATAGGCTCCCTTCCGGCGAGGCGAGCAAGACGATCGCGACCAAGAGCGCGACTGCCCCCACTTCGAGTAGCGCCAGCATGAACAAGACCGAGCGGCCGGTCGTCGTCGGTCGCCGCTCACCGAGCAGCATTACCGCGCCGCCGAGACTCATGACCTCCCAGGCGATCAGAAACCCGGCGCCATTGTCGAGCCCCAAGACGCCAAGAGCGCCGATCAGGCTCAGCGCCGCGCCGAACAACCACCCGCCGCGCGCCTGCGGCGCCGGGCTCGCAAGCCAACAGGCGAGGATTGCCGGGACCAGCCCGAAACCCATCAGCCAGGCCGCGTCGGGCCGCAGACGAAACGCCACCGCTTCACCCGCCAACCGCGTCGGCAGCGTCACCGCCGCGGTCCCGCCAGGCAACGCCAGCAGCGCGGCCGCGGCGCCAGCAAAGCAGCCCAGCACCAGCAACAGGCGCGCGGCACCCAGGAAACGGCCGGTTAGCGACGCAGCGCCGGCGCCAAACCACAGCAAGACCGCCGCAGCGAGCAGATCATTCGCCAAGCCGGCCTCCGACGACCCGCCGCGGCATGCGGCTTAAAAACATCAGCATCGCCTCGATGATCGCCGCCGGATTGGGTGGGCATCCCGGCAGGTAAAGATCGACCGGCAGCACGCCGTCGAGACCGTGGCCGCAGGCGTAACCGCCCTCGACGACGCCCCCTGACACGGCGCAGGTTCCGGTCGCCATGACCCAGCGCGGCTCGGGCATCGCCTCATAGGCGGCGCGCAGCGGCGCTTCCATCGCATGGGTGACCGGCCCGGTGACCAGCAACAAGTCGGCAAAACGCGGCGACGCGGTAAAAAATATTCCGAGCCGGTGAAGGTTGTAGAAGGGATTGTTGAGCGCGCGCAGTTCGGATTCGCAGCCGTTGCACGAGCCCGCATCGACATGCCGGATGTGCAGGCTGCGCCGAAACCCGCTACCCGCCACCGCTGACACCTCTCCCGCCGTGCTCGCGCTCTGCCAGACCAGGTCCGCGCGCCGGCGAACGCCAAAAGCCCAATCCGAGGAGGGGGTCAGCGCGCCCGTGGGGCACGCCTCGGTACACAATTGGCACACGACGCACCGGCCGTAATCGATTTCGATCGGAACGCCCGAGGCAGCGCCATCGGCGATAGTAATCGCCCGGGTCGGGCAGATTTCAGCGCATTCAGCACAGCCTTCGCGGCACAGTTCGGGATGGTAGCGCGGCATGCCGAGAACGCCTTCTTGACCATCGCTACCTTCGCGCAGCGGCCAGGGCGTCGTTGCTTTACCTTCGCGCAGTCCAAACAAGGTCCACAGCCGCATCGCCGTCTCCTAGCGGTCACAGCCGGCGATGGTCAGGCCAAAGCTGGCCTCGTTAATGGCGTAATCCATCATGTTGGTCTCGTGCACGGTGAACGGGAACACGCGCCAGTTCGAGAAGGACGGAGATTTGATCTTGACCCGGGCGAGCCGGCCGTCGCGATCGAAATGCACGGCGTAGAACAATGCTCCACGCGGCAACTCGCACCAGCCGAGTCCCTCCGCGCCCGGCGGCGGCACGCACTCAGTGCGCACCGGCCCGTCAGGAAGCTCTTGCAGGACCTGCCGAATCAGGTCGAGGCTAGCGTCGATCTCGGCAATACGTACCTCGAACCGGGCGTGAGCGTCGCCGACCTCTCGGACCGGAACCGCGATCCCAAGTTCGGCATAGGCCGCATAGGGATGATTGCGGCGCAGGTCGCGGTCAAGGCCGGAGCCGCGCTCGATCGGGCCGGTCGCGCCCTGATCGAATGCGGTCTGGCGATCGAGGACGCCGGTGGTGATCAGCCGGTCGAGATGGCTGTCGGTGTTGGCCAGCCGATGGGTATAGCCGTCGATCTCTGGGCGTAGGGTCTGGAGCGCATCGCCGAGCCAGTCTCGAGGCTCCAGATCGCGGCGCAGCCCGCCGGGGATCAGCACGCTGCGCAAAAACCGGCTGCCGGTCAGGCGCGCGTTCAATTGCTTGACCCGCTCCTCAAGCAATTTTCCCTCGGCCTCGCCGACCTTGAGCGTCGTCGTGTGGGCAAGGTGGCCAAGATAGTGAAGGTGGTTGTAGAGCCGCTCCAGCTCCGCCAGCAGCACGCGCAGCCATTGGGCGCGCGGCGGCGCGGTGCATCCGGCGGCCGTCTCGACAGCTTGGCAATAGGCGAGGGCATGCGCCAGACTGCCGACACCGGATACACGCTCGGCCAGCACTACGGCCGGACCCGGCATCAGGCCTTGGAACCGCTTTTCCATACCGCGATGCTTGAAGAACAGGCGCGGCTGATAGTGCAGGATGGTTTCACCTATGTAATAGAAAAGAAATTCTGCCGACTCCGTGACGTCGGCGCGGATCGGGCCGAACGGCAATTCCTGCACGTCGGCGACGGCGCCGGCGATTTCGGGGATGAAGCGCCGGTTCTGGTCGACGACTACTGCAAGGTCGGGCGGATAATCCGGATCGAGTGGCGGTAAGACCGGTAGCGCGCCCTCGCGCAAGACCAGCCGGTGGGGCTCGGGATGGCCGACAAATTCGAGACCGAACAAATCGGTGATCTCCCGCTCGTACCAGCCCAAAAGCGGGCAGATCGGGGCAAGGCTCGGAACCGGGCCGGCGGGCCAGCATCGCCACATTTCGAACGGCCCCGGCACAGCCCGACTGAGAAGGTAGCGCAGCTCAAGCGTTTTCGGGTCGGGCCACCAGGCATAAACCATCTGCATCCGCCCGCCCTCGGCCAACGCGCTGGTGCAGGCGTCGTGCAGCTCCTCCGACTGCAGCTGCCGCACCTCCTCGACCCCGATCACGGCGCCGCGCTCGACAGAAACCGCTCCGCCTGATGAAAAAACTCCCAGAACGATTGCGGCCACCACAGGCCAAGAATGAGCAGCGGGGCGAGCGCCAGCCACATCGGCGCAACGCACCACCCGCCGGGCGTTCGCGTGGGCGGGTCAACCGCGGCATCGGCCGTCCGCTCGAAATACATCGCGCGGAAATGATTGAGAAAGCCGATGAAAATAACAATCAGCAGCCCTGCCATCAGCAGTGCCGCCCAGGCGAACGAGCGCTGAAAGCCGGCTCGTAGCACGACCAGCTCGCTGAGAAACAGACCGAACGGCGGGGCCCCGGTGATGGCGGCGGCGCCCGCGAGCCACAACCCCGCCTGCACCGGAAAGCAGCGTCCGACGTCGCGGATCCGGCTGATCTCCTTGCTGCCGTAGCTGCGCATCATATTGCCGGCGCCAAAGAACATCAGTGACTTGTTCAGCGAGTGATTCAGCATGTGATAGAATGCCCCAGCGATGCCGAGCGGGCCGCCAAAGCCGAACCCGAGGGCGATCACGCCCATATGCTCGACGCTCGAATAAGCCATCAGCCGCTTGATGTTCTGCTGCCGCACGATGAACAACGCCGCGATCAGCAAAGACACAGCGCCGAGCACCACCAGCGCCACCCGCGGCAGAACGCCGGATGGCGCCGCATCGGCAATGGCCAGATAGCGCACGATGCCGAGCATCGCGGAATTGAGCAGCGCGCCCGACAGCATCGCCGAAATTGGCGCCGGGCTTTCGCTGTGCGCGTCGGGCAGCCAAGAATGCATTGGCGCCAAGCCGACCTTGGTGCCGTAACCGATCAGAACAAGCAAGAAGGCGAGAAGCACGATAGCCGGGTTCATCGCCGGCGCCGCTTGGCGCAATGCGTCCCAGGTCATATTGTAGGTCGGGCCCAACACGAAGCTACCATTCCAGTAGAACAACACCGTGCCAAGCAACGCCAGGCTGATCCCGGTCGACACGATGACAATATATTTCCAGGCGGCTTCGACGCTTTCGGCAGCGCGCTCGAAAGCGACGAGAAAAGTGCTTACGAGGGTCGTCAGCTCGATCGCGATCCAATAGAGAGCGGCATTGTTCATGAGCGGGCTGACGAGGATCGCCAGCACGAAACCGGCGAACAGCGCATAGAATGCCGGGAGCCTGTCATCCTCGCCGAGCAGCCGCATATAGCCGACGGCATATATCGACGACAACAGGTAGACGATCGCAGCGCACAGCACGACCCAGGCGCCGACAGCGTCAAAGACGATGTAGTTGCCCCAGTAATGATGGGGACCGCCGCCACTCATCACCGTCAGCGGCACGGCAACGGCAAATACGACAATGCTGGCGATAAGGTTGAGCGCGGCGGGATAACCCGATCTGCCCCCTATCAGGCAGCCAAGGGCAGCGATCGCGGGCGCCCCGACAAGAACGAAGAGCAGTGCTCCGACCACCTGCTAGCCTACCAGCCGATTCAGCTCTGCCGTGCTGGCGGTGCCGAATTGGCTCAGCAGGTAACGAACCAGCACGCTGAGACAGGCTACCGCCGCCAACACGTCGGCAAGGATCATCAGCTCGATCAGCAGCGGCATGCCCGGGATCAGGATCTGCGCGCCGAGGCGAACGCCGTTTTCGAGCACGAGCAGGCCGATGATCTGACTGACTGCCTCGTGGCGGATGGCGAGCATCAGAAAGCCGATCATCACCGTCGCCAGCATGACCGTCAGCGCCAGAACGGCGACGGTGCCGCCGAGCCCGAGGGGCGTAGCAATCTTGGTGGATACCGCGAGCGCGAAGACCACGCCCAGCGCACCGATGAGGAGCGCCGAAGCCGGGCGCACGACCTCATGCAGCTCGCGCGCGACATGCAGGCGCGCGATCATCCGCCAGATCAGATAAGGCAGCACCATCCCGCGAAACAAAGCGCTGAGCGCGGCAATCAGGTAAAGGTCGGGCGAATTGGCGAAATAGCCGACCGCGACTCCCAAGCCCGCCATCGCCCAGGACTGGGCGGCGAAGGCGTAAAGATAATTGTCGAGCCAGCGCGACCCGAGCATGACGAAGGCGAGCAGCAGGCTGGCGATCGCGATCGCGCTGAAAAGCGAGGCAGCTAGCGGATCGAGCTGGGTCATTAGCATGACTAGAGCTGGGTCCCGATGATCGCCAACACTGCGAGGAGAAAGGAGGCCGCAAGCGGTTCCTGGTAGCGGTAAAAGCGCAGCCGTGATTGTGCGGTCTCGACAAAGACCACGACGAGCGCCACCAGTAGGAACTTGCCGAGGAGTGCGACGAGCGACGCCACCGTGCCGACTGCGCTGCCGAGGTGCGACAGTCCCCAGGGGAGGACCAGCACATTGCAGAAAATCGTGTAGAGAATGAACTGCTTCGTCATTGACGCCCATTTCAGCAGCGCCAGCAACGGACCCGAATATTCGAGAATCCGGGCCTCGTCGATCATATACACTTCGATATGCGTGTTTGAATGGATAGGCAATCGGTCGGTCTCGACCAACAGCAGTATGAAAAATGCCGCAACCAGAAAGAGATGCGCCGGGCTCCAATAGACCGCCGGGCTGCCCACCAGCAGATGATTGACGACAAATGGCAGCATCGCCTTTGCCAGCAGGGTGATGCCGACAAACACCAGGATCAAGGTGGGCTCGGCCAGGATCGCTACCATGACCGCGCGGCTCGATCCGATACCGCCATAAGCGCTACCGCTGTCGAGCCCGGCGAGCACGACCATGAATGAGCCGAGGGTCAAGATTAGGCCGCCGCCGAGGATGTCGCCCATATCAGAAAGCGGCAGAGGAAAATCGGTCAGCACCGGGATCAGGATCGGCACCGTCAGCATCGCCGTGAAGGCGACGATCGGTGCCGCCCAATAGATCCAGGATGCGGTCTCCGGGACGACGATCTGCTTGTGAAACAGCTTCCACAAATCGCGATAGGGCTGGAACAGGCCGGGACCCTGCGCCCGCTGCACCCGCTCTTCGAATTGCAGGATCGCCCCCTGCAGCAGTGGCGCGAAAGCCATGACCGACAAGACCTGCGCGATCTGCAGCAGGATATCGCGCGCGGTCATGCAGCGGTGCTGCCGCGTTTATCTACGCAAAGATTACTGAACATTGTCACCGACCCCTCCCGATCTGTAGGAGATCACGTCAGGGGTCATCAGCCATCGGGGCGGTTACACGGCGAACCCCATCGCCGATGGCCAGATAAAAGGCTGCGCCCGCTGCTGTCAACCACGAAGGGCCGCCCGGCTTGACGCCGACGGACGCCGGACGACACAATTCGCGATCAGAACCCAGGGGAGGAAAGCCATGTCCGAGATACGCGTAATCGCCAGCGGTTTGCGGTTTCCCGAAGGCCCGGTGGCGATGGCCGATGGTTCGGTCATCCTGGGCGAGATCGCCGGCGGCACAGTGACACGGGTGATGCCCAACGGCGCAAAGACGGTTCTCTCGAATACAGGGGGCGGGCCGAATGGCCTCGCGCTCGGCCCCGATGGGGCGCTCTATCTTTGCAATAATGGGGGTGCCGAATATGCCGCCGGCAGCTTTCTCGCCACTGGGCCGGCCAAGAATTACCAATGCGGCTATGTTCAGCGGATCGACCCGCGCACCGGTGAAATGCAGGTTCTCTATAGCCAATGCGGCGGGCACAAATTGTCGGCGCCCAACGACATTGTATTCGACCGCCAGGGCGGGTTTTACTTCACAGATCTGGGCAAACGATACGGAAGAGATCGCGACCACGGCGGACTCTATTACGCGCTGCCCGACGGAACGAAAATTGTCGAGCTGGTCCATCCGATGTTGAGCCCCAACGGCATCGGCCTGTCGCCGGACGAAAAGACCGTTTATGTCGCCGACACCGAGAGCTCACGCCTCTTCGCTTTCGACATCATCGAGCCCGGCGTGCTGCGTAAGGAGCCTTTCCCGGCCCCCTATACCGGGCGCCTTGTTTGCGGGCTGCCCGGCTTCCAGCGCTTTGACAGCCTCGCCGTCGAAGCTTCGGGCAATATTGCCGTGGCGACGCTGATCACCGGGTACATCACGGTCATCGCTCCCGACGGGCGGGTTGTGCGGCAGGTCAAGATGCCCGATGTCTACCCGACCAACATCTGCTTTGGCGGCGCCAACATGAAAACCGCCTACATCACTCTCTCCGGCACGGGTCAGCTCGCCCAGATGGACTGGCCCGAGCCCGGCCTGCGCCTCAACTTTGCGTCGTGAGGTCCCGATGAAAGCCGCCGTTTTTCATGCTCCGCACCAGCCGCTGACGATCGAGGAGGTCGTGATCAACAAGCCGGGGCCGCGCGAGGTGCTGTTGCGTACGGCCTTTGCCGGGCTGTGCCACAGCGACCTGCATTTCATCGAGGGACTGTTCCCGATCCCGACGCCGGTGGTGCTCGGCCACGAATCCTCGGCGATCGTCGAGGCGGTCGGCGACGGGGTGACTTATGTAAAGCCGGGCGACCACGTCATCACCTGCCTCTCGGTGTTTTGCGGCACCTGCCCGCAATGTCTGACCGGCCATCCGAACCTCTGCGAGAACACCGAGGTCAAGCTGCTGCCCGGCGCGGCACGCCGCATGACCTGGAACGGACAGCTGATGAACCAGGCCTTCAACCTGTCGTCGTTCGCCGAGCAGCTGCTCGTCCATGAGAACGCGATCGTCAAGATCGACGACGACATCCCGCTCGACCGCGCCGCCCTCGTCGGCTGCGGCGTGATGACGGGGGTCGGCGCGGTGTTCCACGCCGCCAAGGTCGAGCCCGGGGCGACGGTCGCGGTGATCGGCTGCGGCGGCATCGGGCTGTCGGCCGTCAACGGCGCCGCCCTCGCCGGCGCCGAGCGCATCATCGCGATCGACACCGTGCCATCAAAGCTCGAACTGGCGCGCGAGATGGGCGCTACCGACACGCTCAACGCCAGCAACGTCGATCTGGTCAAGGCGATCCGCGACATGACCGGCGGCGGCGTGCACTATTCGTTCGAGGCGATCGGCACCAAGGCCACCGCCGAACAGTCCTTTCAGATGCTGCGGCCGGGCGGCACCGCGACGATCATCGGCATGGTTCCGGCCGGCGTGAAGATCGAGTTGCACGGCATCGATTTTTTGCGCGACCGCAAGCTGCAGGGCACCTCGATGGGCGGCAACCGCTTCCGGGTCGATATGCCCCGGCTGCTGTCATTGTGGCGCCAGGGCCGGTTGAAACTGGATCACCTGATTTCGGGACGGATTAAGCTCGGCGAGATCAACGAAGGCTTCACCGCGCTAAAATCCGGCGCGCCGGTGCGCCAGCTGATCGACTTCGCCGCCTGAAGCCTCTCGAGGCGCAGCGGGTTCAGCAGTTGTTGTCCCAGCTTCGATTGAGGGTCGTGCCGGTCACCCGATAACACTTGTTGTCGGGTCCATCGAGACTGACGTTGAGGATTTCGCCCCACGGGTCCCAAACCAGGCCGGTCGCCGCCCATGCCTGCAGTCTCACGCCTTGGGCATCGCCCGGCAGGTCGGCCTGATGGGTGTAACCCGCAGTCTGATTGCCGGACTCCCAATCCTTGTTCTGGATGTAGTTGCCTTGAGCGTCGGCGTCCGCCCATGTCACTTGAAACTTAGCAACATAGGCCCCGGCGTGGGCGAACTTGACGAACGCATTGGGATATCTGACGCATTGGGTTTCAGTATAGTCGGTGGTGAATCCCATGCGGGCGAATTCATTGTCTTTAAGAAAGGCGACCGTGTACGCAACCGGTAGACCAGGATTGTCCCGTCGATAGCGCGCATCCTTTGCGATATAGTCCTTGAGTCCTTTGAGCCCGGCCTCGGACCCGCCGGCGAAAATTTGAACTGGCGTTTCCGCGCCACCGCCAATGGCGAGCGCGGTGAACGACGCGTTGTTGATGATGTCCTTGTACGTCGCCTCAAGCTTGCCGCCGACGGTCACCCCTCCCTGGGTTGCCTGCTCGAATGCGCCTTTGAGATTGACCGACGTATTGATGGAGGAGGTCTCCATCTTGACCATCAGAAGACGGCCATAATCGACGCTGCGCACATAGGCCGGCGGATTGCGCTCCGAAAATGCAAGTTGGGCTTCTTCGAGGTCGACCGCGCTGTCGAATACGCCTGCCGGGGTCGTCGGGGTATCCATCGTGATCGTGTAGAACACTTGCTGGTAGTAGGCGACGACGACGGACTTTTCCGTCGAGCTGCTGGTGTTGATTTGCGCCGACGCATTGCCGGACGCCCATTTCGAGCTGAATCCGAGATCCAGCGCCACTTGTTGCGAGGAATAAGCCTGAGTAGTTTGCAAGAAGGATCGAGCCGCGTTGATGTAGCCCTCGCTTCCCGCCTGCTTGTTCCATTCCTCCAGCTTGGCATTCACGAATTTCTGGATATTGGAATTGGTAGGTACCAAAGTCTCGCTGGGATTGGTCAGCCCCGGCAAATCGAACGATAACGTCGCGGGGCCTCGAGGCAAGGCAATCGGGGTCGGATGTCCTTCGCTCAGATTCTGATCGGCACGCACCAGCGCACCGGGGAACACCACTCCGGCGGTCGGGCTCAATATTGCCACCGCGTCCAAGTTCTTGTTCAGCTTGTGCTGGATCTTCGTGCAGATGATGACGCCGTTGCTCGCCGGTTGACGATCCTTGACCGGCACCGCGGAAGTGGTCCCATCGGGGACCGCGCTCAACAGCACCCGTGGATCATAGTTCAGCCTCGTGATGTAGTTCTCGACGCTGGCGTTCGGCATTCGAGGCTGCTCCTGGGAGTGCTAGGTGACCGCAACGTTCTTGATCGGTGCCGCCGGCCAGGGCAGCGGTAATCCCTCGGACGATGGCTTGTTAACCTTATCGCCGGGACCCGCCGTATGTACAGTATCGGCGCATGGTCGGAGCAATTAACTGTTGCTCGCCGCAACCGAGCGAAGGCAGCGCCGTCGCACGCACTCGATCGGCGATCCGGTCACGTCCGACCCAAGACCACTAGCGCCGCATCGGGGGCCGAACTTTCACCCCGTGCTGGGGGAAGCATCGCTCACGGCGCCTTCAGGGTCGGGCGCACGATTGCCGCGGTAGAGCCGCCAGCGCGATCCGGGTTTGAGGATGTCCAGACCGCCGCCGGTTTCGGCGCCGCCGACCTGGTCGCTCTCCGCGGCGGGCTGCGGAACGAACCCCTCAAGGCTGCCGCCGAGTTCGCCGCCGCCGGGCATATCGATCGGCGCCGCCGGCTGAGCCGCTTCCGCGACAATCACAGCATTGTCGTCTTGTTCATCGCCGCCTGGCGGGTCGGTCGGCGCTGTCGGCTCCAAGGGGATTGCGCCGTTCTCTCGGTTGAGCTTGAGCATAAACTCCGAAGCGGCGCGTTCCAGCGTCTCGATCACCGCGAATTCGGCGTCGAGCGCCTTCTTCTCCTCGGCATATCTCGTTTCGATTTCGGCGCTGCGTAGCTGAAGTCGCTCTTTCGCCCGCTGGACATTGTTCGAGGTGATGTTCCACATGTCATGACCACGCTATGTGGGACGCGATAACCCCGATTTCGCCACAACCATGTTGATGGAAGGTTAAGCGGGTTCGAATCCCTGTGAATATCCGCCCACGGTTATTCGAGCGGCGCTACGCCCGGGCATGCTGCGGCGAGGCCACCGAGTGGCCGACGAAACTGCGCCGTCAACCCTTCGTCAATAAAGATGGCCGAACATCTTCCCACAGGGGCGACCGATAGGCGGCGTGGCGCGGTAAGCGGCTGAGCGGGAGACAGCAGTGAGCGAAACCCGGGAAGATTCCTCGCAAAACAATACTGAAATCGAAGTAATCGAGGCCAAGGAAAGGTGGAGCGAATATCGGCTCGCCGATGGCACCACTATGCGGATCAAATCGGTGGTGATCGCAGTGTTCCGCGAAGACGGCCACCAAACTCCGGATGGCGAGCCGGTCTACAACATGAAATCTACGCTGATCACCGATATCAGGACCTCGCCTAAACCAGAAACATAAAATGAACCGCCTCAAGATCATCAGTTCGAACACGTCGATACCTTCTACGTTGGTTTCATCGGGATTGCATCCGACCACCACAACATCGGGCCTCAGCAGTACAGCGGAAGAGCTGGTCACGACGGTGGTCTTGGCGTCGACGGCGATAGTCAACCTGGATCGAACTGCTTCGTCACGCCTTCTCAGCAGTCGTGCGCGGCGTTCGCTCTGGGCCAGGGTTCAGGACACCCCGTCCGTCGAAGGCATGACGGCAACGCGCAGACCACCGGGGAAACCGGACGCCAACGCGATGAACGAGGACGGCGCTTCCGACGCGGTCAATGCGGACGGCGCTTCCGACGCGGTCAATGCGGACGCCCCCACCGACGCGGCGAATGCGGACGGCCTCGCCGAGGCACCTGCGGCCTCGCTTTCTAAGCCGACATCGGGGACCTCGCGGGTCGAGCTGACCATCGACTCACTGCGAACTTACGAGCTCGTCAAACCAATTCCGGTTTTTGTGGAGGCGTTGGGGGAAAGGCATTATGTCGCGGAAGTGCCGGACATGAACATCACTACTTCCGCAAGCAGCCTGAGTGAGATCCTGATCGTTCTAAAAGACAGTGTCACGCAAACCTATGACAGGCTTCGCATTCGGAGAAACCTGGAACCAGAGCAAGCAAGACAACTCAAAATGTTGGAGACGTACATTGGCAAATCGAAGCGGGGTTGGCTAGACCGACGCTGATGTGCAACAGCCAATGGCAGCGCTGCAGACTGGCAACCGCTCCTTGTTCTAGTCGCCCGCGCGCCTGAGTTTCGTTCCGATGTACCGCGCCGGCGGGCGGCGTAATGCCCAGAAAGCGACACAGCCGCAAACATAGGAGGCGATCGACAGGGTGAAGGCTAGCTCGTAGCTGCCGGACAGATCGAAGATCCAGCCCGCCGCCCATGAGCCGGCGGCGGAGCCGATGCCGCTGCCGATCGTGATCACGCCGAGAATGGTGCCGAGCTGGCGGCCGGGAAAAAGGTCGGCGGTTTTGGCGGTAATAGCGGGTCCTCGGGCGCCCCAGGTCAGCCCAAAAAAGCAGGCGAACAGCCATAACAGCCAGCTCTGAGACGGTCCGGTGATGAACAGGGCGCAGACGACGCCGATGATCGAAATACCGTAGGCGAGGATCGCCGCCGCTTCGCGGCCAATATAGTCGGAGAGTGTGCCGGTGAAGATCGTGCCGGCGATCGCCAGGAAACTGCCCATCCCCAGCACTTCGGCGGCGTAGAGCTTGTCGAAGCCGCGGTCGACGGCAAAGGCCAGCTGATGCAGCGAAACCAGAAAGCTGCCGAGCCCGGTGAACAGGTAGACCGCGAACAGCAGCCAGAAATGCGGCGTGCGCACGGCTTCGGCCAAGGTCCAGCTCGGCGACGGCAAGCTCGCCGGGGCCGAAACAGAGTCCGATAGAGGTGGCGGCCGAGGCGGCCCTGCATGGGCGTCGGTGCGGCGAAACAGCATCACCAGCGGCACCATCATTGCGGCCATGAAACCAGCCTGGACCAGATAGGTCTGGCGCCATCCGACCGACGAGATCAGCAACTGGACGAGCGGAGCCGAGACGGCCCTGGCAAAGCCGTTGGCCGACTGGACGACAGAGATGGCCATCCCGCGCCGGCGCACGAAGCGCCGCGACAACAACGGCACAAACACCACCAGACCCAAGCAGTTGGCGCCGATGGTCATGACCACCCCGTAGAGGGCGATGATCTGCCACAGCGCCGACATAAAGGCGCAGCCCAGCAGTCCGAAGATCAGCAGGCTGCCGCCGAGCAACAGCAGGCGCAGCGGCCCGAGCCGATCGACCAGCCCGCCGACCAGAGGCGAGCTGGCGCCGGCGACAAGCTGCGAGACCGAATAGGCGATCGAGGTCTCGGCCCGGCTCCAGGCGAAGTCCTGAATGAACGCGACCAGAAAGACTGCATAGGAGTGCATCAGTCCGGCGCTGACCGTGAAGGCGGAAAAGGCGCCCCCGAGCAGCAGCCAGTCAGAGCGCCCTCCTCTGCGCGCGGCCGCGCCGGGGAGATCGGGAGGAAGCCGCACCCCGTCGCCGGGCTCTGACCTGTGCGGTCGGATCATCGCTATCGTCTCTTCGTCGGTGGGCGAGCCGGTCTTCGGTGGGTTGAGCCGGGCGCTTGACCGGGCCTCGGGCATGGCGCACTGATCCGCGGACGCTAGCGCGAAATCAAGGAGCGCGCGCCGATGCTGACCGCGGAGCAGGTAGACCGATATCGCTGGGACGGCTATCTGTTCCCGCTGCCGGCCCTCTCACCCGATGAACTGAGCGCGTGCAACGAGGGCCTCGACCGCTTCGAGCACTGGCTTGGCTCGCCGCTGACCGAAGGCGACCGTAAATGGCGCTCAGGCGGTTATGTTCTAATACCCTGGGTCGACGCGCTGGTGCGCCATCCCCGCATCCTCGACGCGGTTGAAAGCGTCATCGGCCCCGACATTCTCGTCTACACCAGCACTTTTTTCATCAAGGAAGCGCTCTCCCCGACTTTTGCCGCTTGGCACCAGGACGCGACCTATTTCGGCCTCGACCCGCATCAGCACGTCACCGCTTGGGTGGCGCTGACCGACGCGACCAGTGAGGCCGGATGCATGGAGGTCGTGTCGTCGCGGGGCATGCCGAGCCAGCTGCGCCACGCCGCCCTCGGTCTCGAGCACAGCATCAACGGCGGCGGCCAGGCGATCGTCGAGCCCTTCGATCAGGCAGACGTGGTCGCGATGGCGCTCCGAGCCGGCGAATTCTCGCTGCATCACACCCTCGCTCGCCATCGCTCTGCGCCGAACCGGGCCGGGCATCGCCGGATCGGATTGGGTATCAGCTATATTCCTGCGCATGTGCGAACGATCGGCTCGCACCGATTGCCGGCGTTACTCGTCCGCGGTCATGACCGCTTCGGCCATTTCGACCTGCTGCCGCCGCCACGGAACGAGCTCGACCCGGTCGCGATCGAACGTCATGAACAGGTCTATCGCCGCTATCGCCTGAATTACACTGAGCAAATGGAATTGCACGATCGAAGCTTCGCCGCGGCTTAGCTGTAATTGAAAGAAAAAGAGGGTAGAATAACCTCCTCAGGTTTCAATGCGCCAGGATCTGACTCAAGAACAGTTTGGTGCGGTCGTTTTTGGGATTGGCGAAAAGTTCCTGGGGTGACCCGCGTTCGACGATTTCACCGCGGTCCATGAACACAATCGTGTCGCCGACGGTGCGGGCAAAGCCCATCTCGTGGGTCACGCAGACCATCGTCATCCCCTCCTGCGCCAGCTCGATCATCACGTCGAGGACTTCCTTGATCATTTCCGGGTCGAGGGCCGAAGTTGGTTCGTCGAACAGCATGATCTCGGGCTTCATGCACAATGAGCGGGCGATAGCGACACGCTGCTGCTGACCGCCCGACAATTGGCCCGGATATTTGTTGGCTTGGTCGGGAATTCGCACCCTTTCTAGGTACATGCGGGCGGTCTCCTCAGCCTCTCGCCGGGGTTGCTTGCGCACCCAGACCGGGGCAAGAACGAGGTTTTCGAGCACGGTCAGATGTGGGAACAGGTTGAATTGCTGGAACACCATGCCGACCTCGCGGCGGATCGCGTCGATATTCTTGATGTCGGAGGTCAGCTCGATGCCGGCGACGATGATCTGGCCGCGCTGGTGCTCCTCCAGCCGGTTGATACAGCGGATCATCGTCGATTTGCCAGAGCCCGAAGGTCCGCAGACGACGATGCGCTCGCCCTTGGCGACCTCGAGGTTGATGTCCTTGAGGACGTGGAACTCGCCATACCATTTGTCGACATGGCGCAGCTCGATGATTTGCTTGCCTTCTTGAATCTCCGCAGCCGCGTCAGTCATGCCGCCCTCCGCCGCTAGCGCCGTCGGCCCTTGTTGAACTCGCGCTCGAGCATTTGGCTGTAACGCGACATGAAGAAACAGAAGGTGAAGTAGATCGCCGCCACGAAGACATAGGCTTCGGCGAAGAAACCGCGCCAGTTCGCATCGGTCAATGCCGCGTTGGCGGTGCCGAGCAGGTCGAAAAGCCCGATGACGATGACCAGCGAGGTGTCCTTGAAAGTGCCGATAAAAGTATTGACCAGGGGTGGGATTACCAATGCCAGCGCCTGCGGCAGCACGATCAGCCGAGTGCGCTGCCAATAGCCGAGGCCGAGCGCATCGGCCGCCTCGATCTGGCCCTTTGGGATCGCCTGCAATCCGCCGCGCACGACTTCGGCCAGATAAGCCGCGGCAAACAGAATGAACGCGACCTGCGCCCGCAGCAATTTGTCGATCGTCATTCCGGTCGGCAGGAATAGCGGCAGCATGACCGAAGCCATGAACAGCACCGTGATCAGCGGCACCCCGCGGATCAGCTCGATATAGGCGACGCAGATCGCGCGCACCGCCGGCAATTGCGAGCGCCGTCCGAGCGCCAACAGAATCGCCAGCGGGAACGCGAGGGCCATGCCGACCACAGCGAGGATCAGGGTCAACGGCAAGCCGTTCCACAAATCGGTCTCGACATAGCTCATGCCGAGGATACCGCCCCACATCAGCACCCCGACCAGCACTAGTCCCCCGAGCCAAAGGAATATGAGCCGGCGGCCCCACAAACGGCGGTCGCAGCTTGCCAGGATTAATCCAATAAAAATCAGCACGACGAGCAGCGGCCGCCATTGCTCGGCATAGGGAAATCGGCCGAACAGGATAAAGCGCAACTTTTCGCCGATAAACGCCCAGCAGGCGCCGTCGCCGCGGCAAGCGCGGCCGCTGTCGGCATGCCAGACCGCGTCGACGACAGCCCACCGCACCAGCCGCGGTATCGTCATCACCAGGAACCATGCCGCCGCCAAAGTCAGCAGCGAATTGCCGACGCCGTTGAACAGATTGGCGCGCAGCCACGAAACGACCCCGGCAGAGGGCGTCGGCGGGCGTTCCGCAGGCAACGGCAAATCTTGCGTGGCGTCGGTCATTATTCTAGCGCTCGACCAGCGCCACGGCGCGGTTATAGAGGTTCATCGACAGCGCAATGGTCAAGCTGATTGCCAGATAAACCGCCATGATCAGCGCGATGCCTTCGACCGCCTGACCGGTCTGGTTCATCGTCGTGTTGGCGATCGAGACGAGATCGGGGTACCCGATGATCACGGCGAGCGAGCTGTTCTTGGTCAGGTTCAGATACTGACTGGTCATCGGCGGAATGATGACGCGCAGCGCTTGCGGCAATACGACGAGCCGCATCGTCAGCGAGGGTCGAAGGCCGAGCGCCGAGGCTGCCTCGCTCTGCCCCCAGCTGACCGACAGTATGCCGGCGCGCACGATCTCGGCGATGAAGCTCGCGGTGTAGATCGTCAGCCCCAGCAGCAATGCCGCGAATTCCGGCGAGACAGCACCGCCGCCGGCGAAGTTGAAGCCCTTCAGCACCGGCCAATCGAACGCCAGCGGCGCACCGGCACCCAAAAAAATCAGCAATGGCAGGCCGATGATCAGCGCAAGTCCGACCCAACCGGACGAGAATTGGGCGCCGGTCGCCATTTGCCGCCGCCTCGCCCATCGGCTGACGGCAATTGCGGCCGCGAGCCCGAGGACAAAGGCAAGAAATATCCAGAGATGCGCCGGGTTGCTCTGCGGCATCGGGAATTCGACGCCGCGATCGCTGACGAAGACACCGGGCAGCGGCCTCCAGGCCTGCCGTGGGGATGGGGCGCCCTCGCGCAGAAAGGTCCACCAGAACAGCAACTGCAGCGGGAGGGGGATGTTGCGGAAGGTCTCGACATAGACCAGAGACAACTTGGCGATCAGCCAGTTGCGCGACAGCCGGGCGATGCCGATCACGGTGCCGAGAATCGTCGCCAACACGATCCCGAGAATGGCGACGTAAAGCGTGTTGACCAGACCGACGAGAAAGGCGCGGGCATAAGTGTCGGACGGCGCGTAGGCGATCAGCGACTCGCCGATCGCGAAGGAAGCCTCCCGGCCCAAAAAACCGAACCCAGTGGCGATGTTCTGGCGCCCGAGGTTGACGAGTGTGTTGTGGACGAGAAACCAGCCGAACGCGACGACGACCGCCACGAACAGCACCTGAAAAAACACGCCGCGGACCGCCGAGTCGCGCCAGAACGGCGGCCGTGTCGGCCGCGGGACCGCGTCGAGCGGCGGGCTCGCCACTTGCCGCTAGGAAATGCCGCCGCGCCGCAGCTCAGCGGATCGGCATGCCATAGATCAGCCCCCCCTTGGTCCACAAATTGTTGAGCCCGCGCGCGAGCTTGAGCGGCGAGCCTTGACCGACATTGCGCTCGAAGATCTCGCCGTAATTGCCGACCAGCTTGATCTCGTTATAGACCCATTTGTCGTCGATCCCGAGCGACTTGCCCGACCCCGGAGTGACGCCGAGCATCCGCTTGATATCGGGATCGTCCGATTTCAGCATGTCGTCGACGTTCTTCGAGGTGATCCCTTTTTCCTCGGCATTGAACAAGGCAAAGATGACCCAGCGCACCAGGTCGTTCCATTGGTCGTCGCCCTGGCGCACCGCCGGCGACAGCGGCTCCTTCGAGATGACCTCCGGCAAGATGACGTAGTCGTCGGGGTTGGACGCTCGCGCCGCGCGGGTCGCCGCCAGCCCGGAACGGTCGGTCGTATAGGCATCGCAGCGCCCCGAGAAAAACGCGCTCTCGACCTCGTCGAGCTTTTCGATGACCACCGGCTTGAAATCGAGCTTGTTGGCGCGGAAGTAGTCAGCGAGGTTGAGTTCGGTGGTCGTTCCCGGCTGCACGCAGATCGTGGCGCCGTTCAGCTCCTTGGCGCTTTTGACCCCAAGTTTCTTGGCTACCATGAAGCCCTGGCCGTCATAGTAGACGACGGCGGTGAAATTGAGCCCGAGATCGGTATCGCGCTGCAAGGTCCAGGTCGTGTTGCGCGACAGCAGGTCGACTTCGCCCGATTGCAGCGCGGTGAAGCGCTGTTGCGCGGTCAGCGGCACGTATTTGACCTTGCTGACATCGCCAAAGAGGGCGGCGGCAAGCGCCTTGCAGATATCGACATCGAGACCGGCATAATGCCCCTGACTATCCGGCATCGCGAAGCCGGCGAGACCGGTATTGACGCCGCAGACGACCTGTCCGGCCTGTTTGACCTTGTCGAAGGTCGCCCCGGCCTGCGCCGCGATCGCGAAGCTAAGCGCGACGGCGGCTGCCCCGAGCGACAGCGTCCATTGCCTGAATTGCATTACGCCCCCTCCCCGTCATCCCCGCGGCTGGTACATGCCGCGTCTAGCACAACCGCGCCGCGCTCGGCAACGCGGCGGCAACTGCCTTGGGTCACGATGTTGCGCATATCCGCGATGATTTGCGCCGCGGCGGCGGCGGGGTCGGGGCTTTTGACGATCGGGCGGCCGACAACCAGATAATCGGCCCCCAAGGCGATTGCTTCGGCCGGGGTACCCGAGCGCTTGTGGTCGTCGCGCGCGCTGCCCGCCGGCCTGACTCCCGGGGTTACGACCAGCAGGCCCTCGGCGTCCGCGGCGCGGCGGATTGCGTCCGGGTTATCCTGCGGCGCCGCGATAATCCCGTCGCAGCCCCAGGCCATGGTCGCTCTAGCACGCTCGACGATCAGCTCGTGGAGGCTGCCGCGATAGCCAAGCTCGCGCAGCCCGTCGCGTCGAGGCTGGTCAACACCGGCACCACCAAGATCTTCAAATTGCTGCCCGCTTTGCCCTCGGCGGCGGCCTTGATGATGTCGTCGTCGCCGTGGACGGTGACAAAGCTGACGCCGCGCTCGGCCGCGCGTGCGACGCCCTGCTTTACGGTCTCCCCGATGTCGAACATCTTGGTGTCGAGAAAGATGCTTTTTCCCTGGGCCACGAGATCGTCGAGCAGCCGGTCGAAACCGGCGGCGTATTGCAGCCACAACCCGATCTTGAAGAACGAAACCACCCCGTCGAGCCGAGCCACCAGCGCGCGCGCCTGGGCGACGCTGGGCACGTCGAGGGCCACGATCAGCCGGTCTTCGATCCGTTCGGGAACTTCACGAAGGGGGGCCACGCCGTCTCTGCTGAATACTGTCATCACCGCGAAAAATAACGCAGCTGGCGGGCGATGGCCAAGCTCAAGTCATTTTCGCCGCCGCTCGGGGGAGCAGATTTTGGAGGATCCCGAGGTCTCCTTTCGCCGCTCGCCGAAAGCTTCGCGGGGATACCGCGGCAACCCGATGAAATGTCCGCACAAAGTTGGACAGGTCGCCGAACCCGACATCGAGCGCGATCTCGGTGATCGACCTTGTATCGTCGGCCAATAGCCGCGCCGCCCGGCGCAGCCGCGAGCGAATCAGGTACTGGTGCGGGGTCACGCCGAGGACTTTTGCGAACAGCCGCAGGAAATGAAACGAGCTGAGCCCGAACTCCCTGGCTGTGCTCTCGAGATCGATCGGCTCATGCGCGTTCGCGTCGATCCACAGCGCCGCCTCTACCGCGCGGCGGCGATCGCATGCCCGGACTTCTGCCGGACGTCGCGACCGTCCGGAGAGGATCTCGACGAAGCGCGACGCGAGCAGCATTCCGATTTCGTCGAGGCCGACCTCGCTCCTGCCCTCGACGGCGGCCTGGGCCAACTCGCCGAGCACCATCAGCTCGGGTAGCGGCGGCACATAGACCGACTGCCAGATATCGCGCCGGTACCCGACCATTTCGACCAGCGCCGGAGCGGGATGAAACGACAAACATTCATCTCCGCCGCCATGTTCGTGCGTGCAGATATATTCGTCACCGGGATGGCCGATCAGGATCGACCCCGTCACCAGCTCGAACGATCCACCCCGGGCGCGGCAACCAAAGTTGCCCTTGCGCACGTAGGAAATCGAAAAGCTGTCATGCAGCTCGACGAAGGGCGCGTCGTCCGGTCCGGCCCAGCATCGGTGGTCGATGACCGAGATCGCTTGGTTCCGGAAAACCAGGTGGGACAGCATGCGGCGACTATCCGCTATTGACGTGAAGCCGGGACCGCCGCTGTCAGCGTTTCACCGGGCGAGCCGGTCAGGCCTGCTCGGCGCGGTTGCGGCGCAGCCGCTCCTTGCTTTCGGCCGACCAAACGTCGTCGATCCGATAAATCGTTTCGAACGCCGGCACGCCTTCCGGCAGAGCCAGCCACGGCAGCTTGCTTCGCGTAAATATATGAACATCCGGCGTAACCGCTTCGGGAGTGTCAAGCGTCCCAGCGCGCACGAACACGCAGTCGCTGGGCACAATGTGGTAGCGGCTCCACAAGGTGGTGCCGCACGTCGCACAAAAGAATACGTCGTGGTCCTTTCCGGTGCCGCCCGCCAGCCGGTACGACTTCAGAGTCGCCGAATTGCTTTCGACAAATCTCCGTTCGACCCAGAGGCTGATCGCGAACGGACCACCGGTCAGCACGCTGACAATCTCGGCAGTGGCAGGCATGCACGATCAGCGGAGCGGCCGTCAGCCTGTATCGGATCGTACGGCACGCGCACCCGCCCTCGAGGTTCATAGCGTCTCCTCGACGGGCTCCAGCGGTATTGCCTTGCGCGCCGTCTCCCGCTCTACCATTCGCCACAGATACCAACTCGCCACCGTCCGGTAGGGCTTCCAGCGTTCGCCGAAGGCTGCGAGCTCTTTCGGCGATGGCATCGCGCGGTCATAAGCGATCCCAAAACCCTTGCGGACGCCATAATCATCCACCGGCAGCACGTCCGGACGGCCGAGCCGGAACATCAGCAGCATTTCCGCCGTCCAGCGGCCGATGCCGCGAACCTTCGAGAGCCGCTCGATAATGGCCTCGTCCGGCAAGTCACGGATCTCGGCCAATGTGGGGATCGCACCGTCCTCGACCTTTTGCGCGAGATCGCGCAGCGAAAGCAGCTTCGACCCCGAAAGCCCGACACCGCGCAACCTTTCGTCGGGCAGGCGAAGCATTCGCCGGGCTGACGGCTCCCCGCGCGGGAAGAGAGCGCACAGACGCGCGAAAATCGCCGCCGCAGCCTTGCCGTTCAGCTGCTGGTTGACAATCGCTCGGGCGAGTATCGCAAAGAGGCTTGGCGCCGGCCTGAGGCGCATGCCGAACGGGCCTATCTCGTCGATGGCGCGCGCCAATACCGGGTCCGACGCACGCAGATGGGCAATAGCGCGGTCCGGATCAAAGCCGAACGCCCCGTCGTCATCGACGGCCGGGGTTGCGCCGTTCAATGGCGCGCCTTCGATCTCCAGCATCCGCCGCTTGGTCGCCACCCCGCCCTGCGCTGAAAACCCGCCGATCTTGCCGCCGGCGGCGAGCACCCGATGGCAGGGCACGACGATCGGGAACGGGTTTCGGCCGAGCGCCTGCCCGACGGCGCGTGCCGCGCCGGGTGCGCCGACGCGCTTGGCGATGTCGCCGTAGGAGAGCGTGTTGCCCGGCGGAGTGGCCCGGGCGGCCTCATAGACGCGGCGGTGGAATTCGGGGACGGCATCCATGTCAAGCGCGATGGCGGAGAGGTCGCTCGCCTCGCCGCGCAATAGCGACGCCATCCGCTCGATTGCCTGCCGCATTTCGGCCGGCGGTGCGGCTTCGCCGGCAGAGGGAAATCGACGGAGCATGCGGGCCCGCGTCTCGGCCTCCCCCGCCTCCGGGAGTTGCACGCCGGCAATCCCGCGTTCGCCCCAGGCGATGCCGCACCGGCCGATCGCCGTGTCGAAGAGCGCAAAACCACTTGCCGTCATGACCCGATCCTAACACTCGCGGCAGCCGCGCTACTTGGAGAATCTTGCTGTGCAAGATGCTGGTTAGCCACCCGTCGCCGCGCGGAACGCGTTCTCGAATTTCGAGAATTCGTCCGGGGAGGCGTCGGAGACGGCCCAGTACCCGAGATCGCCTTCGTTCCAGTGGTGCAGGGTATAGCCGCGACGGGTGACGGTCTCGGCATGATCGCCCGTCCGGGTTGGCAGCACGAAGACGTTGATGACGTGCTTACCGGCCCGGTAGACGAGCGCTGGGACCGGTTTTCCTTGGATCAGGTCGAGGCGTCCGCCGATCAATGGAAAACCCTCGGCGGCGAAATCGACGCCCGGCGGCGACAGATCGGTGCGCCCTGCGAACCACGGCTTGACCGTGTGCTTATCGGACGAGGCGACATCGGTCAGGTGGTTGCCCAACAGCGATCTCAGGTGGCTGTCGATGACCTCGTTGGCGACAGCGTTTTCCTGCCGCTCGCCGGTCAGCAAAAACGTGCCGCCGGAGCCGACCGCGACGGCGAGCAGGATCGAGGCGGCATAGGCGAGCCAACCGGACGCGCGCATTGCCGGCCGGGCTGCGGCCGCCTCGCGCCGCACCGCCGAACGCACGCTCGAACGCAATGCCTGGGGCGCGCGATAGACCGGAGCCGAGCGGCGGATCTCGTCGCGCAAGCGCTCCAGCGCCGCTGCTTCCGGGCCGCACTCGGCGCAGTCCTCGATATGGTCACGGAGCAAGGTGCGCTCGGCCTCGGCGACCTCGCCATCGAGATAGGCGTCGAGAAGCGGGCGTACCTCCTCACACTGCATCACTTACGTCCTTTCCATCCCAAGCCCGGCGTAGTGCCGAGCGGGCGCGATGGAGGCGCGACATGACCGTCCCGATCGGCACCCCGGTCACCTCGGCGATCTCGCGATAGCCGAGCTCTTGCAACTCCCGCAATACGATCGCTTCGCGCAGTGGCACGGGGAGCGCCTCGATCAGCTGGTCGAGCCGCCGCAGGTCCGATCGGTTCAACAGCAGCGCCTCGGTATCGCCCGGCCCGTCCGGCGGCGCCGCCACGGCCTCGTCGAGATCGGCCGCGGCTTCGAGCGGAATAACCTCCGCCGGCCGGTTGCGCTCCAGCCAGCTGTAGCAGGTGCGCCGCACGATCCGAAGCAGCCAGCTTTTGGGGTCTCCCTCGCGATAGCTGTCGAAATAGCGGAACGCTCTCAGATAGGCCTCCTGCACGACATCGGCGGCGTCGGCATCGTTACGGGTCAGCCAGCGGGCCAGCGAATAGGCGGCGTCGAGATGAGGCATCACCACCGCCTCGAACCGGTTCCGGGTTCGCCGCTGCGCAATCCAGCCCATCCGTTCATTCTACCTCACCATGGTGCAGACCGCAGCGGGCAAGCGTTTATTCCGCGCCGAGCGATCAACGAGGACGCCATCGCGCTGACCATCGGGCGGTTGCAATCGCCGCGGCCGAACCCCACACTCAGCGCACGCAGGAAAGGATCACGCCGATGGAAATGACGGGCGAATTTCGCATCCCGGCGCCGCGCGAGCGCGTCTGGCAAGGGCTCAACGACCCTGAGATTCTGAAGCAGGCGATCCCTGGCTGCCAGACGATCGAAAAGGTCTCGGACACCGAATTTGTCGCCAAGGTTGTTGCCAAGGTCGGACCGGTCAAGGCGACATTCGGCGGCAAGGTCAATTTGACCGACCTCGACCCGCCGAAGGCCTACACGATCTCGGGGGAAGGCACCGGCGGCGTCGCGGGGTTCGCGAAGGGCAGCGCGAAGGTCCACCTCGACGCGGACGGCAGTGAAGCGACCGTGCTCCATTACGAGGTTCAGGCCCATGTCGGCGGCAAGCTCGCGCAGATCGGCTCGCGCCTGATCGACGCCACCTCGCGCAAGATGGCGGATGATTTTTTCGCCCACTTCGCCGCGGTGGTGGCGCCCGAGCAGGAGTCGCCCCAGTCCAACGGCGCGGCCGGCGAGGCGGTGCAGATGGCGCCGGTCGCCGTCGAGCCGACGCCGGCCGAGCGCGGAACCGCGACTGCCGGCAGCCCCCCCACCCGCAGGTTGTCGCCGGCAGTTTGGGTCACTGGGCTGACCGCGGTCGTCGCCCTGATGCTCTATTACTTTACCCGTAACGGCGGGGTGCGCTAGCCAAGGCGGCGGCATCCTGGAACGCCTTGACCTAAGGCGTTTCCGGGAACAAAACTCCGGAGGGCAGCCGCCGCGCGCTGACGGCGATGATTTGTGATCCAGGGAGGGTTCGATGCAAAAGACGGTGAGCCTCACCGTGAATGGAAAGCCGGTTTCGGCGACGGTCGAGGGCCGCACCCTCTTGGTGCAATTACTGCGCGAACACCTCGGGCTGACCGGGACCCACGTCGGCTGCGACACCAGCCAATGCGGCGCCTGCGTCGTGCATGTCGACGGCGAGGCGGTCAAGTCTTGCACGCTCTTGGCGCTGCAGGCCGAGGGCCGCTCGGTGCTGACGATCGAAGGGGTAGCGACGGGCGACACGCTGCACCCGATGCAGGAGGCGTTTCGCAACAACCACGCGCTCCAATGCGGGTTCTGCACCCCCGGCATGGTCATGAGCGCGCTCGACCTGGTCAAGAACAACCCCAATCCGACCGAGCGCGAGATCCGCGAATATCTCGAGGGCAATCTCTGTCGCTGCACCGGCTATCACAACATCGTCCTGGCGATCGCCGAGGGGGCGGCGGTGATGCGCGGCGAGGCGCCGCCAGCCAATGTCCATGGGGCGG
Source organism: uncultured Alphaproteobacteria bacterium (assembly GCA_963733945.1). Classification (GTDB taxonomy): domain Bacteria; phylum Pseudomonadota; class Alphaproteobacteria; order ATCC43930; family CGMCC-115725; genus AP-15. The sequence goes on from CAVTFD010000040.1 coordinate 170,883, forward strand.
CGGCGGAGTAGGCCGATGACTACGGTCGGAACGCCGGTCCGGCGGCGTGAGGATTACCGCTTCCTGACCGGGCAAGGCACCTACACCGACGACATCGACCGTCCGCACCAGCTCCACGCCTATATCCTGCGCAGCCCGCATGCGCATGCGGGGATCCCCGGGATCGACACTTCTGCGGCGGCGTCAGCGCCTGGAGTGGCGGCAATCTATACCGGCAAGGACATGGCGACCGACGGCGTTGGCGGGCTGCCCTGCGGCTGGCAGATTCATTCCAAAGATGGCTCGCCGATGGCCGAGCCCCCGCACCCGCCGCTCGCGGTCGACCGAGTGCGGCACGTCGGCGACCCGGTCGCGGTGGTCATCGCGGAAACCCTGGCTCAGGCTCGCGAGGCCGCCGAACAGTTGCGCGTCGATTATGTCGAGGAGCCCTCAGTCGTCGATCCGGCCGAGGCGCTAAAGCCGGGCGCGCCGCAAGTCTTCGCCGAAGCGCCGGGCAATCTCTGCTACGATTGGCATCTGGGCGACCTCGCTGCGGTCGATGCGGGCTTCGCCAAGGCGGCTCGGGTCGTCAAGCTCGACCTCGTAAACAACCGGCTGGTGCCCAACGCGATGGAGCCGCGCGCGGCGATCGGCGAATACGACCGAGCCACCGGCGACTACACGCTCTATACGACCAGCCAGAATCCGCATGTGATCCGCCTGTTGATGGGCGCCTTTGTATTGCACATCCCCGAGGCAAAGCTGCGGGTGGTCGCCCCTGATGTCGGCGGCGGCTTCGGCTCGAAGATCTATCATTACGCCGAAGAGGCGATCGTGACCTGGGCTGCCGGCAAGGTGCGCCGGCCGGTCAAATGGACCGCCGAGCGTTCTGAGAGCTTCATGTCCGACGCGCATGGCCGCGACCACGTGACCCATGTGGAGCTGGCGCTCGACGCCCAGGCGAAGTTCCTGGCGCTCAAAGTTTCGACGATCGCCAATATGGGCGGCTATCTGTCGACCTTCGCGCCGTGCATTCCAACCTATCTCTACGGCACTTTGCTGGCCGGCACCTACACGACGCCGGCGATCTATGTCGAGACCAAGGCGGCGTTCACCCACACCGTCCCGGTCGACGCCTATCGCGGCGCCGGTCGGCCCGAGGCGACGTTTCTGCTCGAACGCATCGTCGATCTCGCCGCCGACGAGATCGGCATGGACCCGGCCGAATTGCGCCGCCGCAACTTCATCCCCGCCGACGCGTATCCCTACCAGACCCCGGTCGCGCTGCAATACGACAGCGGCGATTACGGGACGACCCTGGAACTGGCGCTGAAAGCGGCGGATTATGCCGGCTTCGAGGGACGGCGCCGCGAGGCGATGGCGCGCGGCAAGCTGCGCGGCATCGGCATCGCCACCTATATCGAAGCCTGTGGCATCGCCCCCTCGGCCGTGGTCGGCTCTTTGGGCGCGCGCGCTGGCCTCTACGAAAGTGCCGCTGTCAGGGTCCATCCGACCGGCAGCGTGTCGATCCTGACCGGCTCGCACAGCCACGGCCAGGGGCACGAGACGACATTCTCGCAGTTGGTCGCCGACCGGCTCGGCATCCCGATCGAGAGCGTCGAAATCGTCCATGGCGACACCGCCAAGATCCCTTACGGCATGGGCACTTATGGATCGCGCTCGCTGGCGGTCGGCGGCTCGGCGATCGTCAAGGCGATGGACAAGGTGGTCGCCAAGGGCCGCAAGATCGCCGCGCACCTGCTTGAAGCCGCCGAGGCCGATGTCGAGTTCACCGACGGCAAGTTCAGCGTCGCCGGCACCGACCGCTCGAAGAGCTTTGGCGAGGTGGCGCTGACCGCCTATGTGCCGCACAACTACCCTGAGGATCTGGAGCCGGGACTGGACGAGACCTCGTTTTACGACCCGAAGAACTTTACCTATCCATCGGGCGCGCACATCGCCGAAGTCGAGATCGACCCCGAAACCGGGCAAGTCGTGGTTGTCAACTTTACCGCGAGCGATGATTTCGGCCGCATCGTCAATCCGATGATCGTCGCCGGCCAGGTCCATGGCGGGCTGGCCCAAGGCATCGGCCAGGCCTTGCTCGAAGGCTGCGTCTACGACAAGGAGACCGGCCAGCTGTTGACCGGCTCCTACAACGACTATGCGATGCCGCGCGCCGACGATCTGCCGGCCTTTGCGCTGTCGACCAACGTGACCCTGTGCACGCACAACCCGCTCGGCGTCAAAGGCTGCGGCGAGGCCGGGGCGATCGGCGCTCCGGCGGCGATCACCAACGCCCTCGTCGATGCGCTGAAACCGCTCGGGGTTCGGCATTTCGACATGCCTGCAACCCCCGAAAAACTGTGGCGCGTGATCCAACAGCACCGCCAGCCGCTCGCTGCGGAATAGGGAGAGCGTTCCAAGCATTCGATCTCAACGCAACCGTCACCGTCGTCATGGCCGGGCTTGACCCGGCCATCCACGCCCCCCCGGTGCGAGCAGATGAGGGCTTCGTGGATGCCCGGAACAAGTCCGGGCCTGACGGTCAGACAGGACACCCGGGAGAGCAGCGATGTACGAATTCACCTATCACAAGCCTGCGAGCCTCGACGAGATCGCGAACTTCCTCGGCGCCAACGAGGAAGCCAAGCTCGTCGCCGGCGGCATGACTCTGATCCCGACCTTAAAGCTGCGTCTCGCTAAACCATCGGATCTCGTTGATCTCGCGGCGATCCCGTCCTTGCGAGGCATTACCGATGCCGGCGACGCGATCGTGATCGGGGCGATGACGCGGCATGCCGAGGTCAACCGCTCGCCGGTCGTCAAACAGGGGATCCCGGCCTTGGCGGCGATGGCCGGGATGATCGGAGACCCGGCGGTGCGCAACCGCGGCACGATCGGCGGCTCGATCTCGAACAACGACCCGGCGGCCGATTATCCGGCAGCGCTCGTCGCACTCGGCGCCACCGTGCATACGACCAAGCGCGAGATCCCGGCCGAAACCTTTTTCACCGGCATGTTCGAAACGGCGCTCGAACCGTCCGAGATCGTCACCTCGGTCAGGTTCCCGAAAACGCCAAGCGCCAACTACCAGAAATTCAAGAACCCGGCCTCGCGCTATGCGATCGTCGGCGTCTTTGTCGCCCGCACCCCAGGTGGCGTCCGCGTCGCGGTAACCGGCGCCGGCCCCCGCGTGTTCCGCGTCCCCGCGATGGAGACAGCACTCGCCGCCTCCTTCACCCCCGACGCGATCAAGGACATCGCCATCCCCGACACGGGTCTCAATTCCGACATCCACGCGTCAGCCGAATACCGCGCGCATCTCGTCGGCGTCATGGCGCGCCGCGCCGTCGCCGCCTGCGGGTAGGCCTCACAACACCCCGCAAAGCCAGGCGGCTGCGCGCGGCCGCCTGGTCAGACCCCGTGATATTCGGCCGAGATGTCCTTGCCGGTATAGTCCGTCAGGAGCGAAGTCGCGGCGATGCCGATTACGGCACAAGCAAGGATGTACAGGGCGATTGGTTGGCTCGTATGGAAGGCGGCGAGCAGCGCCGTCGCGATGAACGGCGACGGGCCGCCGGCAATGATCGAGGCTAGCTGGTAGCCGAGCGAGCTGCCGCTGTAGCGCAGCCGGGGCGAGAAGCTTTCCGCGATCAGCGCCGCTTCGGGGCCGTACATCGTCATAATCGGCAGTCCCGACACCGCGATGGCGATAAAGATCAACGCCGGCACTCTGGTGTCGAGCATGGCGAAGTAAACGAAGCCGAACACCGCAACAAACACGCAACCGATTATGTACATGCGCTTGCGGCCGACGCGATCCGACAGATGCCCGGCACACGTCACCCAGAGAAAGCTGAGAACGGCGGAGGCGAGCACGGCGATCAACAGAAAATTGCGCGACGCGCCCAGCACCGTCGTCCCGTAAGTGAAGACGAAAGCGCCAAAGATGTAGCCGGGCGCTTGCTCCGGCATCCGCAACAAGGCGGTCAGCGCGACCTGTTTGGGCTGGCGTTTGAGCACTTCGAGCACCGGTACGCGTTCGACGCGCTCTTCGTCGAGCACCTTCTGGAAGACCGGGGTCTCGAGAATGCCAAGCCGGATCCACAGCCCGACCGCGACCATGACGATGCTGATCAAGAAGGGGATGCGCCAACCCCAGGTCAGGAACTGGTCGCCGGAAAGCCAACTGAACACCAGCACCGCCAGATTGGCCAGAAAGAACCCGGCCGGCGCCCCGAATTGCGGCCACGACGAGATGAAGCCGCGATGCTTATTGGTTTGCGCCCACTCCATCGCCAGCAGCACCGAGCCGCCCCATTCGCCGCCCACCCCGATGCCTTGGATCAACCGGATGATGGTCAACAACACGGCGCCCCAGACGCCGATGCTCGCGTAGCTCGGGACGAGACCCACCGCGACGGTGGCCAGACCAGTCACCAGCAAGGTCACGATCAACGTTGCCTTGCGCCCGATGCGATCGCCCCAGTGGCCGAATATCGCCGCGCCGATCGGCCGGCCGACAAAACCGATGAAAAAAACGCCGAACGCCTGCAGCACCCCGATCAGCGGGGAAGATCCGGGGAAAAAAAGCTTGCCAAAGACCAGCGCGGTCACCTGGCCGTAGAGCAGGAAGTCGTACCACTCGATCGTGGTGCCCACCGTGCTGGCAATCATGGCGCGGCGCAAATGCGCGCGATGCTCGCTGTCGGAAAGCCCGCTGCCAGCGGCCATTTCAGCTGTAGTCATTTTGTTTCCCCCTTACTGCCGGGCAATTTACACATGCCCGTTGTTGCTCCTCCCGGCATGCAATGCAGCCGGCGTCGCTTCATTCCGCAATAAGGTTAGCAGCGGCAGAGAGCTCTGCCAACCGCGCCGCGCATTGCCTGCGCGGAAATACGCGGTCTCGATCAAACCGCGTCGTATTCGGCCGAAATGTCGCGATTGGTATAGTCTGGCAGCAGCGCCGCCGAGACCAGGCTGATGATCGCACAGACCAGGATGTAGACCGCGATCGCATAGCCGGACTTGAAAGATGCGAACAATGCCGTCGCGATCAGCGGCGCCGGACCGCCGGCGATGACCGAAGCCAATTGATAGCCGAGCGAAGCGCCGCTGTAGCGCAACCGGCCGGTGAAGCATTCCGCGATCAGCGCCGCCTGCGGGCCGTACATCATGTCGTGCGGGACCAACGACAGGAAGATGGCGAGAAAGATCCAACCTGGCACCATCGTGTCGAGCAAGGCGAAATAGACGAAACCGAACACCCCCATCGTCACCGCGCCGATCAGATACATGCGCTTGCGCCCGATGCGGTCCGACAGGTGGCCGGCATAGGGGATGGTGAAGAACGACAGGACCGAGGCGGTCAGCACCGCGATCAGCAGCAGATCGCGCGAGCTGTGCAGAATTGTCGTCCCATAGGTGAAGACAAACGCCGTGAAGATGTAGAACGGCGCCTGCTCACCCATCCGCGCCAGCGCGGTCAGGATGATCTCTCGCGGCTGGCGCTTGACCACTTCGAGCACCGGCACGCGTTCGACGCGGTCTTCGGCGACGAGCCGGGAAAAGGCCGGGGTTTCGAGGATCCCGAGCCGGATGTAGAGGCCGACCCCGACCAGGATAATGCTCAGAACGAAGGGGATGCGCCAACCCCACGTAATGAATTGCGGGCCGGAGATAGCGCTGAACGCCAGCACCGCGAGGTTGGCCAGAAACAGCCCTGCCGGCACGCCGAATTGCGGCCATGACGCGATAAAGCCGCGATGGGTGTTGGTCCGCGCCCACTCCATCGACATCAAGACCGATCCGCCCCACTCGCCGCCGACCCCGATCCCCTGCACGGTCCGCAGGATCGTCAGGATGACCGCGCCCCAGATGCCGATCCGCGCATAGCCCGGGACGAAGGCCACCAGAAAGGTCGCGATTCCCATCAGCAACAAGGTCGCGATCAGCGCTGCCTTGCGCCCGATGCGGTCGCCGTAATGACCGAAGATGGCAGCGCCGACCGGGCGGGCGACAAAGCCCACGGCGTAGATCGCAAAGACCTGTAGGGTGCCAACCAGCGGATCGGAGCCCGGGAAATACAGCTTGGCGAAGACGAGCCCGGTCACCGTGCCGTAGATGAAGAAATCGTACCACTCGATGGTCGTCCCGATCGTGCTGGCGATCACCGCGCGCCGCAATTGCCGGCGATGTTCCAATACCGGCAGCGCGCCGGTGTCGATGGCCGTCATCGCCATTCCTCCCAAGTTTTCAGCAGCTGCTCTTTGGATGGCAGGCCGCTGGGCGGATGCTACTCCACCGTTGCGCCGGCGCAAGACATCCGCGCGCGGGTCTCAGCCAGCGGGAACCAGCAAGGCGATGGCGCCCATGACCGACACCCCGCCCCTTTTATCCGCCGCCATTTACCCCAAAGAGGCTGGTCGGGAGTCCCAACTTGAAGTTCAGGAGGTACGAAGTAGTGCATGTTGAAGACGAGGGTCCAGGCCCCTGCGAGCTGGTCCTCGTTTCCAAAGTGATCGTGAACGAGGAAGCGTTGTAGGCGGTGAACGCAAGCGAAAAAGTTGTGTCCTTCGTTACCGCGGCCGGTGGCAGCAGGTAGCTAAGGGTTCCCCTCCAAACGCTCCCACTAAAAGTGTTCATTGGTGGGAACTGATAAACAACGGCGGCTTCCGAGGCGGTCGGCGGCAGGATGACGATCGTGAAGTTCTTCCCCTTGCCCTGAACGCCAGGGAAGTATGAATAACCTTGAATTGACGTGCCTTTCGCTACGCAGGTGGCACTGGCGCTGGCAGTAAGGGCTGTCACTTTGCCGGACATGACATAGGAGCCGCCCTGCGGTTCGGTAGCGGCATCGGATACGGTGCTGAAGCCAACCGCCGCTACCATAGCAGCAAGAAAAAATGAACTTGCTTCGCGCATTTTCCCCTCCCCAGCGAAAAGTTCTTCTCCCGCCAGTTTTAATTAGCGGGGATTGATCCATTTGTCAACGAAGCGTGGCCAATTCGTGTCAAAATGAAGGCGGAAATGGGCGAGGCTCAGCTGGCGACCACCAGTAAGGCGATGCCGCCGACGATGAAGACCCCGCCCGCAACGACGCCGAGGGAACGATCGCCCGTGTGACCCAAATCCACATCCCGCGCACTGGGCGGAGTGACATGCAGAGTGGCCGCGGTGACCCAGAGCAGCAGCCCCAGGCAGGCAAAAGCCCCCGCCGCTATTTGGATGCGGGTGCGGGTCCGAGTACGCCAAATCATGCGAACTCTCCCTTTACATCGCCCCGGCGGCTCTTCGCAGAGTGCGGCCCACGGCACGAGATGACGGCGAGCACCGGAACCGATAGAGTGACCGCCACCCGGCAGCCTTCGAGGAGACGCAGAAATGGCGTGGAAACGCATGGTGCTGCAGATCGGCATGGGGACCGATATCCGCGGCGCGGATTACACCAAGGCGGCGGTCCGTGCCCTGCGCGACGCGCTGTGGCACAACTCGTTGAGCGTCGCCGACGCAGTCGGCCTTCACGTCGACTCGATGCGGGTCGAGGTCACGATCGGCGTCCCCCATCCCGAACAGGTCGACAGGGAAGCGGTTCTGGCGGTGCTGCCGCATGGCACGGGTACGGTGCAGGTCGTCGAAGGCGGGCTCGAAATCGCCAACGATTCGGGCACCAATAAGACGGTGATTGCGAATGCCGCCGCACTCGTGCGGCTCGATGTTTCCTGAGGAGGCGACCAATGCCAGCAAAGCGAGTCATTCTCGAAATGGGAACCGGCAACGATTTGCACGGCGGCGACTATACCAAGGCGGCAGTGCGCGCGGTCGTCGACGCCCTCCATCACAGCTCGCTGCCGCTGATCCGCACTTTTGGGCTCGATGCGCACAAGATGCAGGTCGAGGTCACGATCGGGGTTCAGCACCCCGACAAGGTCGACGCCACGGCGGTCAAAGCCGCCCTGCCGCATGGCGAGGTCACGGTCAAGATCGTCAAAGGCGGGCTCGACGTCCCCGATAACGAAACCAACGACATCGCTGTCATCGCCAGCGCCGCAATCGCCGTGCGGATGGATCTGCCGCAAGCGGGGAGCTGAAGCGAAACCGGCCTGCCGATCCGCGCGCGATCATCGCGATCTCGACTTCCAGTGGAGTGCGGCGAGCCCGGCTTCGACCTAGCCCCGCCCGAGGATGTTGCCGGGCGACACCCAAGCGTCCCAGACCCGATTCTGAACAGGCGGCTCGCCGCGCCAGGCTTCATAATCGGTCTTCTGGAAAATCACCCGGGCGCGGCCCACGTTGAGCGACATGGACATCGCTATTGTGGTCGGCACGTGGGCGCTGGTGGTAGCCACGTGGGCGCTCGTGTTTGTGACATACCGGCTGGCGAAGGAACAGTTGTCGCAGGCAGACCGGTTTACGAAGCAACAGCTATCGCTCGTAGAGGGGCAGCTATTGACCTCAAAAGCACAACTCAAACTTCAGCTATATCTCGAACTCCGCCGCGAATTTGATAGCTCTCTGCTCTCTGCGCGAAAATTACTAGCGGATCAATTATTGAACGATAAGCCCCACGACGAAATCAACGAACCCCTAATGAACTTTTTTGAAGACATAGGGATGCTGGTACGTCGTGACTATGTCGACCGTGAGATTATTTGGGATACATTTAGTTATTACGCCACAAGGTGGTGGAGCGCCTGCAAAGACTACATTGCAAAAGAGCGAGCGGATAAAAAAGGTGATGATACCTTATTCAGAGATTTTGAATCTTTGGTAGAAGCGATTTATGGAGATGAAGTGACGGAGCGACACAAAACCCGGACGGAACTTGAACCATCGCTGGCTGAGGTAAGGCGCTTTTTATCGGAAGAGGCACGGCTTTAAAAACTTTGGCTCGGCACCGGCGGGACGCAAAGATTTAATCGGTTTCTGGAAACCGGCGTCGCACACCCTACATTCACCCTCGGAGGGGCCATCCCATGCGCCGTCTTCTGATTTGCTCCACTGTTGCAGCAGCGATCCTCACGGTCAGTCTCTCCGGGGCGGACGCGCAAACTTGGTACAACCAGTCGACCGGTCCGGGAGGCGGTCTGTCGACTGGCCCCGGCGGTGGGTTGTCGACAGGTCCCGGCGGCGGACTTTCAACAGGTCCCGGCGGCGGGCTATCGACAGGTCCGGGAGGCGGACTTTCAACGGGTCCCGGCGGCGGGCTATCGACAGGTCCCGGCGGCGGACTTTCAACAGGTCCCGGCGGCGGGCTATCGACAGGTCCCGGCGGCGGACTTTCAACAGGTCCCGGCGGCGGGCTATCGACAGGTCCTTGCGGTGGGCTATCGACGGGGCCACCCTGCTGAATGAACAGAGCGGCGAAAGCGGATGGCTGAGGTTCAATGCCAAAGGTGCGGTCTACGGATCGAAGTGGCTATAAGGCCCGCGCAAAGCACCCCTACCGCTGTTGCCCAAAGAGACATTGGACCTGTGGCGATTGATGCTCTCGCTCGCTGCTTGTTTATCCGGGAGTCAGGCCGGCGGATTTCTGGTCCGAGTGACTGTCCTCATTTTCAGAGCACGATAGATGCGGCTATAGCGGCAGGTCGCTTATAATATTGGCCCCAAGATCAATATCTTGTGTTTCTTGTGCGTCGGGTCGGCGTTGTCAGAGCCGCATAACACCCATTATGACGAAATTTCTGAAGTAATCGTACTGTTACGGTGTTCGAACGCCAGTTTTTTTGCATCCACACGGCGGTTTTGATTTCGGTTTTAGGCGTCCCAGTCGGAGGCTAATACGTGCTCGCGCAATTACTTCACGGGCCGAGCACAAGATACAGATAGGCCGGGCCGGTTATTCGCGGGCGGCGATGACGGCGATCTCGACTTTCCAGTGGGGGGTGGCGAGACGGGCTTCGACGCAGGCTCGGCCGGGGGTGTTGCCCGGCGATACCCAGGCGTCCCATACCGCGTTCATGTCGTTGAAATAGCGCATGTCGGACAGCCAGATCGTCGCCGACAACAGCTTCGAATTGTCGGTGCCGGCGTCGGCAAGCAACTCGTCGATCTTGCGCAACACCTCCTCGGTCTGCTGGCGCACATCGGCGGCCGGGGTATCCCCCACCTGCCCAGCCAGGTAAACCGTCGAGCCATAGGCCACGACCTGGCTCATCCGCGCTCCGACTTTATGCCGCTCGATCGTCATATCGGCTCTCCTGACAAAAGCTGGCGTGATGAAACCACCTGACGGAAAAGACCTTCTGGGCTTCTGGGGATGGTTGGGGCGCTAACCTGCCCTACTCCTCCTCGTGACTGTCGCAAAATTCGTCGCTGAGGTCGAAACGGGTTGGCCAGTCATTCTATACGGTTGGCGCAGCAGGTCGCCGGAACATTATGGCAGGGGGCGGGGAAAATGAGCAGCAACGACATGCCACAGCAGAACCGAGCTGGGCAAGCAACAGCGCGACACGGCGGATTCTACCGCTTTCATCTTCCGCATGCGCATCTCTCGTCGGTATTCGGCGACGACTGGTTCGCGCTAAAGGCGGAGGCGTTTGCGCGATTCTTCGGCACGCCGGTGTTCCTGGTCGCCCAGACGGGGATCGTCGCAATATGGATCCTCGTCAACGTCGTGGGATGGTGGATATTCGACATATATCCCTTCATCCTGTTGAATCTCGCCTTCAGCCTGCAGGCGGCCTATGCGGCGCCGCTGATCCTGCTGGCGCAGACCCGGCAGGCCGATCGCGACAAGGCCACGGCGATGGCCGACGCGCAGCATCGTGAGGATCTGCACCAAGCCAGCGAAGAGCGCCAGCGCCTCGCGGCCGAGCAGACTACGCTGCTGGTGCAAATGCTGGAGCAGAACACCCAGCTGACCGAGGCGGCCAAAGCGCTGACCGAGCGCATCGAGAGCCTGACCGCCGAGGTGCATAAACACATTCTGGAGTCAAATCAGGACTAGCGACCGGTGCGGGCTGCCGGGCACCAAGCGTCGGATTTCGACCGCTAGCCGGAGCCGGGGATGGTCCCCTGCGGCAGGCTCTCGCAATAGCGGGCGATTTCTCCGGGGGTGGTGATCCACAGCGCCTCGCGCTGCTCGAGGATGTGGCGGACGGCACCGCGGAACGCGCGCAATCGAAAGGGCTGGCCAATGATGAAGGGATGCACCGAGACGGCAAAGACCAGCGGGTATTTCCGCGATTGTTCGAGCATCTCGTCGAACTGGTCGACGATCATCTCGGCGAATTGGCGCCCGGTATGCCGGCGAAACACCAAGGATGGCGAGTCGTTGAGTTCGAGCGGATAGGGTACCGACAGGATCGGCCCGGCGCGCGTGCGCATCCACACCGGCTGGTCGTCCATCGCCCAATCCATCACATAGCGGTAGCCGGCCTCCTTCAGCAGGTCGAGCGTGACCCCGCCTTCGGCGATGTAGGGGCCGAGCCAGCCCTCGGGCCGCCGGCCAGATAATCGCGTCACTACCTCGGTGCATTCGGCGATAAGCCGGCGCTCGTCCTCCTCCCACAGCACATCCTGGCGCTCGGAATTGGTGCGTCCGTGGCCGACATATTCGTCGCCGCGCCCGTTCAGCCGCTCGACGATGTCGGGACAGGCTTCGAGCACCGCCGAGTTGACGTTATGGGCGCCCGGCAAGGCGAACTCGTCGAGCAGGTCGAGATAGTACCACAGGCCGACGCGGTTGCCGTAATCGCGCCACGCGTAATTGCGATGGCTCTGGGGCGAGGGCGCCCCGGTCGAATCACTGCCGAGTCCGGCGCCGAACGCGAAATGCTCGATGTTGTTGTTGAAGGTTACGGCAAGCCGCTTGCCCTCGGGCCAGTCGTATTGCGGCCGCTTGGTGATCGCGACGTAGTCGTAACGGCTGTGCGCGGGCAGTTTCATCAAGTTTCGCGACTTTATGAGGTCATGTCATTGCGAGGAGCGCAGCGACGCGGCAATCCCGACGCGGTGCCATGGCAGTTCGGAGATTGCTTCGCTGCGCTCGCAATGACGACTACGCCGATATTTCATCGTAGAGATCGCGCCAATCCGGATTGAAGCGGTTCACGAGCTCGATCTTTTTGCGGCGCGAGCCGGCCTTGATCTGCTTCTCCCGCGAAATAGCGGCAGATGGATCCTCAGTGCACTCGTAAAGCACGAGCTTAGAGACGTTGTATCGACTTGTGAAGCCCGACAAGAGCTTTTCACGATGCTGGTAGATGCGGCGTTTCAGGTCGTTGGTCACGCCGGTGTATAGAACGGTGTGCGTCTGATTGGTTAGTATATAGATGCAATATTGGTCAGTCACCCGACGCCCCTGTCATTGCGAGGAGCGCAGCGACGCGGCAATCCCGACGCTGTGCCATGGCGGCTCCGGGATTGCTTCGCTGCGCTCGCAATGACGATGCTCCAGCCATCGTCAGGAATGCGGCCGCATGGCAATTGCGACGGCTACGAACAAGCGGGCCGCCGCCCTTCACCGTCCCTTGAACATCGGTTTGCGCTTTTCCATGAAAGCGGTGCGGCCCTCGGCGTAATCGGCGCTGGCGAAGCATTCGTCGACCAACCGCTTGCACAATGCGAGGTCGCGTGCAGACTCGTCCTTCAGCGCCTCGCGAATGTTCACCTTCGCCGAGCGCACCGTTAACGGCGCATTCGCCGCGATCAAGTCGCAATAGTCCTTGACGTAAGACTCCAACTCCCCGTCCGGGACCACCTGGTTGACGAGGCCCATGCGCAACGCCTCCTCGGCAGTGAACTGGCGCGCGGTGAAGAAGATCTCGCGGGCATAGGCCGGGCCGACGAGGTCGACCAGCTTCTTGATGCCGTCATAGGCGTAGCCGAGTCCGAGCTTTGCCGCCGGAACGCCGAATTTCGAGCCCTCGGCGGCGATCCGCATGTCGCAGGCGAGCGCCGTGCCGACCCCGCCGCCGATGCAATAGCCGCGGATCATCGCGATCGTCGGCTTCAACGTCTCCTGCAGGCGCATCCGCGCGCCCTCGGAAATCTTGCTGTAGGCGGCGGCTGCTTCCTCCGACGCGCGCCTTTCCTTGAATTCGGAGATGTCGGCGCCGGAAACGAAAGCGCGCCCGCCGGCGCCGCTGACGACGATGACCCGGACCGCGTCGTCGCGCTCGAAATCGTCCATGATCTGGGCCACGGCCTGCCACATTTCGAGCGAGACCGCGTTGTGCCGCGCGGGATTGTTGAAGATCAGACGGCCGATCGCTCCGTCTTTCTCGGCGATCATCTTGCTGGTCAAGGGCTGGTCGAGCATGGCGGCGTTAGCTCCTCGTTGGTTCGCGCCGAGTTTGGCAGATCACACCGCCGAGCGCACCCGCCCAATCGCCCGCCTGCCGACCGAAAACGACTGCTGCTGCCCCATTCCAGCCGACGGGAGCGCGACCCAGCGGCGGTGAGGTCGGATGGACAGCGGCCGTTCCAGCCGACGAAACGTTTCACGTAGCAAACTTAAAATGCTCTTCCCAAAGCCCCCAAGGAAACAAGAGATCGCTTATGCTCTCATCGTCGATGCGCCCTCCGCCGGGGGCGAAGACGTCCGGGACTCCCCGGCCATAGGCACGCACACGCGAATCACCTCCCGCGACTATGCTGCTCAGATCGCGATAGATTCGTATCAAATCGCAATCCGACCGCAGCGCCCGTTCTATTTCTTCCCCCTCCAACCAACGCCCCGGAGCGCCCTCTTCTTTGTTCACCAGTGATATGTAAAGCGGCTTCTTGCTTCGCTCCCGTGGATTTCCCAATCGAGCCGCGAGCACGCTGCGATAGAAAACATCATCGCTCGGGAGGCTGTACCCCATCAGGGTGATGTGTCTGGCGTTCTCCCAGGGCCGCGCGCAACTCACGTTGTGTCTCGTCAAGATAGGGCGACACAGCCCCTTTAAAGTTGGTTTGCATAATAAGGGAGATTTGCTCGAAGCCCATCATCGCCCCGCAATACAAGCATTGCAGAGCATCCCCCTCACCGCTCAACTTGAACCTATCCTCCTCTTTCGAACGGGGCTTACTCCAATCCTTGGACCAACTAGGAATCGGCAATGGCGGCAATAAACTCGGGGAGACAAGATCCCACCTGTCGCCAAGATAGGCGTTCATCTTACCGCAATTTGGGCATTCCCGTAGATTGAATGATCCGTGTGGGAAATAGAATTCGCCAGTTCGGACGTAACGGTCCCCTGAATGCCTCGGATCGTTCAAGCGTTGGGCCGTACTTTCGTTCATCATGTACCAAATGTCTAGATCCTCACCTTCAACTCTACGAACAGCCACCATGTAGGCCAAATCATTAAAAAGCTTCTGCGGTCGCGATGGCTGGCCAGCAAGGACCGATGGGCCGTGATGATTGGCCCGATCGTGGGCATTGAATACAAGCCACTACAGAAGCGGATCCCAATTCATTGAAACCAAGCTGTAACCAAAGAGGTAATATTTCCGCGTTTTGGTATCTGCACCTTGTGTCGCAAGGAGACGACCTTCCTTTTGCATCAGTCGGGCCAAGGAATCGGCGAATTTCCGGTAGGGCCGCAGCCGGTCGGGGTGTCGCAAGAGCCGCCGGTAGCCGAGAACGAATTGCAAAATGATCAGAAGCTGCAGCGCGCGTCGGGCAGTTGGCAGGGCGTCGGGCCGGATGAACGCGCTCTCTGCGTCGCGGTTGGGGTGTGAGGCATGAAAACCAATATTAGCCTGGATGTGGAGATCGAGAATATTAAACAGATCCTGGAGCCAGTGAGAGGAGATTTCTCCCGGGCAACTGAGGATAACGCGACGCAAGGTGGACCAATTATAAATTAGACGGAGTTTTTCCATGTGACGCTTTCGGTCGACTGCATCGATTTGGTCGAACTGGCGACGCAACGCCTCGGCAACGTCATTGTTGTTCCTTCCATCCTCATCTCCGAGGATCAGCAGGAAGTCCCCGATATCCCGCTGCTCTTGCCGACTCGCTTTCGGAAAGGCCGAACGCACCCGTTCTGCCAATCCACCTGCTCCGATCGCTGCCAGTTTCCTCAGACAGTCGGCTTGCGCGTCCGTCGTCGGAAGACCGAGCGGTGCCGTCGCGCCAGCGCCCCAAAGGAGCACGGTTGCCGGCCAGACCGGGGCGTACGCGTGTCGTCTGGTCATCGACCGCTACGGCTCCTGCACCATTTCGATTTCGGTCAGTTCGAGAGCTAAACCGCCGGGCCGCCTAACCTCCCTGATCTTCAGGACAACCATTTGCTGCTTCTCAAGAGCTGAGGTGGCGGCTCGTAACAGCTCCTGTTCCTGATTCTGGATGAGGACCACGGCCGGCGCCATGACCAGCTTCGCATCAACGGATGTACGATTGGGATTTTCAGAGCTCAAAAACAAGAGCCAGCTTCACCACTCTTGTTTTCCAGACACGTGTTCATCGACAAGAGTGAAATGCTCCTTTAGCAGAAGGGACGATCCGAATGATTTAATATTCGGAAAGGTTGTCAAAAACGAGGGAGGTTCGATGAGCATTTGGTTGGTCACGCCACGTCGGACGGCCCTAATTTCTGCGAACGTTATGTAATCGGCCACCTGGCACCCCCTCCACTCCGATGCGGACACGCCGATTAATCCATTAAACCCAATCCACCATCAGGCTAAGGGAGTATTGCGCCTCCGTCAGAATTCCACTCCCAATCAGTCACGCATGCGGCATTGAAATTGACGCAGAGTGCGAGCTTCCGCTTAGGGTCGAACTCGCCAGGTGCCGCCTACCTCGGCGACCGGCCGGAATCGGCGCTAAGCCGGCGCATGACATGCCGCCGCCCGGCGTGACGCCGGACGGCAGGGATGCGGGCGGTTGCGCCCGACGGCGTTACACCACTTCGCGGGCGCGCAGATCGGCGATCTTGGCGTCGCTGTAGCCGATCTCGTGCAATACAGCGTCGGTATGCTCGCCGAGGCCGGGGGTCGGGCGCAGCTTTTCGGGTTCGGGCGTGCGGGTCATGTTGATCGCCTGACCGACGGCCTTGAGCGGCCCGAGCTTGGGATGGTCGATTGGCCGCGCCATTTCGAGATGCTGCACCTGCGGATCGGCAAAGGTCTGGTCGATCGTGTAGAGCGGTCCGCACGGCACCCCGACTTCGTTCATCAATTCGACCCAATAGGCGCTCGGCCGCTTTCGGGTAATCTCGGCGATCCGTTCGTTGAGCACCTTGCGGTTCTTCGATCGCTGCGGCCCGGTTGCGTAATCGGGATCCTGCAACAGCTGCGGCGCATCGGCCGCCTCGCAGAAGCGGCGGAACATCTGATCGCCCGAGGCGGCGATGTTGATCTGCCCGTCGGCGGTCGGGAACAGCCCGGTTGGGATGCCGGTCGGATGGTCGTTGCCGGCCTGCTTCGCGACTTCGCCGGCCATCAGCCAGCGCGAGGCCTGGAAATCGAGCATGAAAATTTGCGCCTCGAGCAGTGAGGTATGCACCCATTGCCCCTCGCCGGTCACGTCACGGTCGAGCAGCGCCATAAGTATCCCCTGCGCCAACAAAATGCCGGCGCACAGATCGTCGATCGGGATGCCGACGCGCACCGGGCCTTGCCCCGGCAATCCGGTAATCGACATCAGCCCGCCCATGCCCTGGGCGATCTGGTCGACCCCGGGCCGCTTGGCGTAAGGGCCGGTCTGGCCGAAGCCGGAGATGCTGCCATAGACGATGCGCGGGTTTACCTTCTTGACCGATTCGTAGTCGACGCCGAGCCGATGCTTGACCGTCGAGCGGAAATTCTCGACGACGACATCGGCCTTCTCGGCCAGCTTCATAAAGATCGCAAGCCCATCCTCGGTCTTCAGGTTGAGGGTGAGGCTGCGCTTGTTGCGATGGAGATTCTGGAAATCGAACCCTTCGCGCCGCGAGCCGGTCACGTCGCGGCCGTCATCGCCGCGCTGCTCGATCTTGATGACATTGGCGCCCCAATCGGCGAGCTGGCGGACCGCAGTCGGTCCGGCGCGGGCATGAGTGAGGTCGAGGACGGTAAAGCGGGACAGCGGCAGGGTTCCGATGCTCACGAGTGCGGGCCTTCCGATCTGAGGTCAAACTTGCGGTCGAAATTTACGTCAGCGGCGACTTTGGTACTTTCATTGGGCGGGCGTCAAGCGCGCGGCGTGCCGCTACTCGGCGCGTGGAGGGCCTGTCTGCGCTACCGCGTCAACCCAGTCAATCCCCGTCACCAAGTAAGAACTAAAGACAAAGTGCATGATCTTTAGAATAAAAACACGTTAATACATATTTCTAATGTCACGCCCTTCTCAGCAAATCTATATCATCATTTTTTACATTGATCACCCGATCGCTGACCGGGGCGATCGTCATCCCGCCGGTATAGGGGGCGAGCAGCCGCCTTGCCGTATTCGGAGGAGCTGTAAGCCAGCGTTGATAGTCCCCAGGTGCGATGATCGCCGGCATACGATCGTGCACCTCACTGACTAGTTTGTTCGCCTGCGTCGTGATGACCGTAAACGTCTCGACCGGTTCGCCGCTCTCCGGCACCCACTTCTCCCATAGGCCCGCGAATGCGAACAGGGCTCCGCTCCTAAGCGCCATCTTGAAGGGGTGCTTGTTGGCGCCTTTTGTCTGCCATTCATAAAAACCGTTGGCCGGCACGAGACACCGTTGTGTTTCGAAGGCTTTCCGGTATGCCGGTTTCTCATCGAGCGTTTCGGCGGGCGCGTTGATCATTCCGGCGCCGAGCGATAAGTCGCGCGACCAGGAGGGCACCAAGCCCCATCGGGCCATATGAATGCTCCTGCCCTTATCGACAGCGATGACAATCGGGGAGAGCTGCTCCGGCGCGATGTTATAGCGGGGCGCGAGTTCGGGCACGGCATCGACCCGGAGCGCCTTCCTGATTTCAGCCGCTGTGGCCGTGAGGTAGAAACGTCCGCACATGGCCCATTATACCATCTCGCGCTCGCATGCGGGTTGAAACCGAATTGTGAACCGAACCATTCGATCTCTCTCCTCATAAGATTGAGGCGGTGCTTCACCCCGACGTCTATCGGATGTGGTCGACGTCATCCAAAAAGCGCAGGTAATGCGCGGGCAGGCCGTGGGCTCGCGCACCCTCGCGCAACAGTCTGATGTAGCGCAGCGATGGTTTGCCGTCGATGTCCTTCCCTCGGGCGATGTAGGCGACGGCCTGGAGCGGCCGGCCGGCAGCGTCTTCGGCCTCGACCGCCACATGGCGATAACCCCGTCCGGGTACTCCTTCGGTCGAGTCCAAACGGATCAAATCGCGCTGGGTAATGCGATAGAGCACGCCCCAGACCTCGGCGCCCGGATCGGCGCACAAATTTGCCGGCGCCGCCTTCCCCTTGGGCCGACCTTCCAGGTTGAAGCGGAGCCGATACCCCTTGATCCGGCCGGGCCGGCACTCGAATGACTGGATACCCCGTCGGATCCGAAACGTGGCCTCATGCATGTTGGCGCCGTAAGCGAAATACCAGATCTGATCGCTTGGCCGACCTGACAGCCGAGCACCGTGCAAAGGATAGTAAAGACGCGAAAGCGCCCAGGACTTGGCGATCAGCCGGCGCCGTCTGCGCCACAGCGCGATGATTTCCTGGCTCATCGGCAACGTCATGCGGGAGCTCCCTTTGCCGGCAACGCATTACCGCCGGTCTTCGATTACCCGACGATAAATATAACCCGATCAAGCCGGCTGCGGTGCTAGGATGGCCGGCGATGCGCATCGATGCGATTATGGGTTCGGTCGAGGCTGTCCGTCGAAAGCTGCGGGCCGTAACCGCGGTGGCCGAGGATGCCGGCGCCACGGAACACGAGAAGGCCAACGCGACCGCTCTGAAAACGCGTCTGGAGCAGCGCCTTAGAGAGGCCGGAGCTCCCGCTGGGGATTGGACGGACAACCTTTTTCGGCTCGGCAAGCGGACAACGGTGCTGAGTCAATCGGTGTCTCCCGCATCACCGAAAGGAGATTGGACGGACCATGCCCTGCGGCTCGGAAAGACACTGAGGCGGGGCTATAAGAAGTGGTCCTCCCCGGAATAAGAGGATCCGCAAAGGCCCCGCTCGACAGCTTGCCGGTGGTTTCCCTGGTTTATTGTTTGTAGGACGGATCGATGCGGTCGAGCTTGCGCAAGAGGGCCGGCCATTCGAATTTAGCCGGATCATTGCGGCCGCCGCGGGGACGCATGCTGGCATTGTCAAAGGCGGCGCTGACGACTTCGTCGCCGATCGGATGGAACTCGGCACCCGATTGCTGGAAGGCGAGCTGCATCGCGCATGCCCGCTCCATGCGATAGGTCGCGAGAAAGGCCGCGGCGACGCTTGTCCCGACGATCAGCAGGCCGTGGTTGCGCAGGACCATGATGTGGCGATCGCCGAGATCGGCGAGGAAGCGCGCGCGTTCCTCCGGGCTTCGGGCAGCACCCTCGTAGTCATGATAGGCGACATCGCCGATCACCTGCAGCGCATGCTGGTTAAGCGGCAGCAATCCGTCTTTTTGCATCGATACGGCGCAGCCGGCGATCGAGTGGGTGTGGAGCACGCAATCAATTTCCGGCCGGGCCATATGCACGGCACTCGGGATGGCAAAGCCGCCGCTGTTGACCTCGTGGTCCGACGGCTCGACCTTGTTGCCCGCGACATCGATCTTGACCAGCGACGACGCGGTCACCTCTTCGAACAGCAGACCATAGGGATTGATCAGGAATCTCTCTTGCTGCCCCGGCACGCGTGCAGTAATGCGGGTGTTGATCAGGTCCGACCAGCCGAACAAATCGACGAGGCGGTAGCAAGCGGCGAGGTCGCACCGGGCCTGCCATTCCTCGGCGGACATCCGCGCAGGCATTGCCGTTACCGTTGATGCCATGGCTTCCTCCAGTGTGAGCGGGTTACGCCGGAAATCAGCGCACACGCTCCAATCCACTGTCAAGCAGCCCAATCCTCCGAAAAGCGAGCGCTCGCCCTCGGCTATCGCTCCCACTGGCCTGTTCGTTAACCCGATCGGCCGGAGTAAAGTACGTTCTACCAGCGTATAACCTCTAACCTACTAAGGTAATTGGGGCTATTGGTGCCGGGTGAGGGATTCGAACCCCCGACCTTCGGTTTACAAAACCGCTGCACTGCCACTGTGCTAACCCGGCAAAATCAATAGCTTGGCTGGTACCAACGTATCGTTGCTGCTCGGCGCCACCGGTCGCCTTTCCGGCGCCGGTTATACCACTCCGAAAAGCGGCGTCGATATGAGCAGCCTTATCGGGAGGCCGCGCTCTGACCTCACCGTTGCAATCTGGAGGTTGCGAAATGGATTACCAGGCGGAATAAGCCTTGGCCCGCTCCTGCCAGTCCGCCGCCGCCACCTCGTCCGGTCCGAAAAAGCGCGGATCGTGCCGTGGGATGACAGCTCCGGCTAGGCTCGCGGCGTGCGGCGAGGGACCGTGCCGAGAGGCCAGGGCTTGGAACCCGGCGAACAGTACAACCAATATGATCGCGGCCAACCAGGCCGACATGACGATGCGCCATCTGCCGACCGACCTCTGCACGACGCCCCGCCCGCTTTCGATCCGCGCTAACATAAGCACACCCCAACAATGTTGCGGCGCAACAAATAGGCAGGTGGCCCCTGCGCACAACCCCACAAGGGTCATCGTGTCGCAGCGGCGCCGGACTATCGGGCACTGACTTCATCCTGAGATTAGCGAAATGTCGGTCGATCCTATGACCATTGAAGGGGGGGCGTTAGCGCGGCCAGCCGCTCGCGTACAGCCCGACTAGCACCAGAACCGTTCCGATCCCCATGAAGCCGATGCAGAAGGGCAACCCGGCTCGTGCCGCTCGGCGCAGGGTGAGTCCGAACCCGGTCATCAGCAAGCCCACCAGGGTCAGGAGGTTCATGCCTAAGAGAATGTCTTTGGTCAGCATCGCGCCTCCGAGACTGTCATCGCGCACGTCGTCTGCTGATCCGGAAATATCGCCCCGTTTATTGTGCTCGAAGATTACTGGTGTCGCCCACGGTGCTCAAACGCTCTGCCCAGCCTGCCGGCAGGTGGTCTTTGTTTTCCGCGACAAAATCATTCATCGTGCCGTCGGGATGCGCTTTCTTCCACTTGGAGTATAAATGGTGTACGTACATTCCGCCGGCGCACCCGCCAAAAATACCAAGGAACGTGTGGTGGGCCATATGTCCTGCGACGCCACCCAAGGCTGCGCCTTCGAGACAACCTTTGGCGTTGGCGGTTTGGACGGTCAGCAAACAAGCCACAGTACTAGCCAACAAGAGGCGTTTCATCATTGGAGATTTCCCATCGGTTACCGACATCCGCCGGATCGGCCTGAATATAAACTCAAGATCACCGCGTTTGTCCCGCTTCGGCAATCGGAATCACCCAGCCTATGAGCGGCACGGCCGAACCCATGCCGGCCTCGGCTAGCTGTGGAAGCTATGAAGGTTGTTCATCCGGGTCTGGGGTGTGAGGCTGGGGTTGCGAAGCCAACCAGCCCTATGCCGGAGCCCCGGATGAACATCCATAAGAATGCGCGCCTGACGCCGCAGGGTCAACTCTTGATGGTTTTGCGGATCGAGGATGAGGGCTGGAAGGTTGCTGATGCCGCGGTGGCAGCCGGTCTGTCGCAGCGCCGTGCATACCATTGGCTGGCGCGGTATCGGGCGGGCGGCGAGATCGCCTTGCAGGACCGCAGCTCGACGCCCGGCCGATACCGTGAGCGCGCCCCCAGCGAACGAGACGGCGAGATCGAACGGTTGCGCCGGCAGCGCCTGACAGGCGATCGGATCGCCCGCCAGCTCGGCCTGCCGCGCTCGACCGTAGGTGCGGTCCTGCGCCGGCTCGGTCTCGGCCGCCTGAAGGCGCTCGATCCGCCGCCGCCGATCGTGCGCTACCAGCGCGAGCGGCCCGGCGAGCTGTTGCACCTCGACACCAAGAAACTCGGTCGCATCGGCGGAGTCGGCCACCGCATTACCGGCCGCCGTACCGGAGCCATCAATCGCCACCATGGCATCGGCTGGGAGGTGCTGCACGTCTGCATCGACGACGCCTCGCGCCTGGCCTACACCGAGCTCCTGCCGGACGAGAAGAAGGAAAGCGCCATCGCCTTCCTCGGCCGCGCGCTCGACTGGTTCGCCCGTCACGGCGTCGCCGTCGAACGCATCATGACCGACAACGGCTCGGCCTATAGGAGCCATGACTTCCGCGCCGCCTGCGCCCAGGCCAGGCTCAAGCATATCCGCACCCGGCCCTACACGCCGCGCACCAACGGCAAGGCCGAGCGCTTCATCCAAACGAGCTTGCGCGAGTGGGCCTACGCCCGTGCCTACCAATCCTCCGCCGAGCGAGGAAACGCCATGCAGCCCTGGATCGCCGAATATAACCATACCCGCCCACACTCAGCCCTCGGCGGGCAACCGCCTGCCTCCAAGCTGAACAACGTTCTTGGCTTCAACAGCTAGCGTTGCCGGGACCCAAATTTCGATCCAAACGCCGCGTTGACCAAGGCGGCAGCTGTACCCCGCGCCGTCATCGCGGATAATCTCCTACTTCGTTATCCCGGGTCATCTCCTCTCCCCGAATAGCCGAGTACAGTAGATAATGACGTGGTCGGACTTGTATGCCCGCGGGACGGCGGTTCGCCAAGCACTTGTCTTCACCGCCATCGGGTTCGCCACCCTGCTCGGCGGCTGTGTCCCCGACAGCCTCATGACCCGATTCCAGTTGAAGCCGGATGATGTCATCATCGAGCGTCGCCTAGATCCGGCGTACGAGAAGTTGTTTCTCTATTACATTGAACTCTGCGCGGCGAGCCAATTCCGTTCCAAACTGACTGGTGAAGGCGGAGGCGTCGCCGGTCATGCGGTCATGTACCTCAAGGGCGCCCTTCAACCTCGCGATCCCCGCAAACGAATTCGTCAATCTTGCCGAACTGATGACCCAGGGAGATATCGACGATTATCGCGAGATCCTGCGTGACGGGCCGCGGCGAGACGCCTTCCACGAATTCCATTGGTTGCCGACCCAACCGGGCGCACTTTTAAGGACGCTGCCGGTGCATTCCCCCAACGATCTTTACGACACGACATTTCGACTGTTCACACTGCAATCGCCGTTTCTGATGCGTAAGACCCAGCGAGCAATCGCCTTGCTATCAACCGAACGTTTTGTAGACCTGAACGCCAACCTCCATGATTTCGAGAGAAGATACGACGCGATCCTGGCGCGGCGCGACGAACGGCGCGATGCCATGGCAAGTGTTCGCGGGACGCCATTTCGTCGGGTCGAGAGCCTGTGGTACGATTATATTCGTTCGCAGAGGACCAAGGTTCACTCCATGCTGGATCGGCTCGCCGCAATGCCGGTGGCTTTGAACCAGCCCGCCGATGAATAGACCATGCGAGCCATGTTTCGGACTGCGCTCCGCCCGCGGCTTGGAGAAAGGACCTCCTATGGCACGCAAACTCTCGATCGTCGTCGCCGTCGTTCTAGCCGTTTTTATCGCCGCGCCCAATCTCGGCTACGCTCAAGGCCGCAGCGGAGGCTTCCATGGTGGGGGCTTCCATGGTGGCCACTTTGGCTTCCGGAGTGCGAGGTTCCGTGGTGGCGGCTGGGGCTGGGCTCCCGGCTGGGGTTGGGGTCCTGGTCGGGGTTGGAGCTCTGGCTGAATTTGGGTCCCGGGGTGAGGTTGAGTCTAGAGCCACCCTGTTCCCCGCGCTACCAGTTATTGCTACCGAATAGGCAATTGACCGGCCCGGACTGCTATCGCGCGTTTTCAATCGCAGGCGATTGTTCACTCTAGCGCCATCTTCCGGAGGTCCAAACCCAGCGTCGGCCATTCCGCCGCCAGCGACCTCGCGACCAACGCCAGTGGCGGGGTCCCGGCGGAGGCGGCGGTCGGACCTCCTGGCGCGGCGGCGGCATCGGCGGAGGTGGAGGAGTAGCGGGCTGAGCGAATGCACCACCGGCCGGACAAGCCATAGCGGCGAGCGCGGCAGCCAACATCCTTCTTCGATCTAGCATCGCAACACCTTTTTGATCCAGACTGGCGACCGCCTTTAATTCACCTGCGACCCGCCCTTTGGTTCCGATCCCATTGACTGGACCGATTTTCTTAAATGGTCACCCGGGTCCATAGGGTAGCCCGAGCAGTTCCCACGCGAGAAACAGCAGGATCCAAACGATCGAGACCGCGACCGCATAAGGCAGCATCATCGCCACTACGGTCCCGACCCCTGCCTTCTTGTCGTAGCGCTGGGCGAAGACGACGATCAGCGCGAAATAGGGCATCAGCGGGGTGACGACGTTGGGCGGTGAGTCGCCCACCCGGTAGGCCGCAAGCACGGCTTCGGGGGCAATCCCCAGCTTCATGAAGAGCGGCACGAAGATTGGCGCAAGTAGCGCCCATTTCGGGATCGCGCCAACGATCAGCATGCCGATCAAGCCGGTGACCGTGATGAACCCTAGCATCAATGGGATCGTCCCGAGATTGGCATGCTCGAGAACATCGCCCAGATTCACGGCCACGATCGTCGCCAGGTTGCTGTAGGTGAAATAGGCGAGGAACTGGCTGATCACGAACAGCAGAAAGATGAGCCCGCTCAGGACGGAGAACGTCTTGGTGACCGCGTTGATGCCGTCGACAATGCTGGCGATTGTCTTGGCGCCAATGCCATAGGCCGCGCCGATCGCAAGAAACGCGAGCATGATCAGCACGATCAAGCTCCTCATCAGGGGAGAGTTGCCGACGATCGCCCCGGTTTGCGGATCGCGTAGCGGCGCACCTGGCGGAAACGTCAAAAGTGAGATGACGACGACGCTTACCACAAGGGCGTAAAGCGCCAGCCGCAGCCCCCTCGCCTCCTCCGCCGTAACGCCACCGCCGCTCTCGGCCGGGATTTCGCCGCGATATGCGCCCAGCCGTGGCTCGACGATCCGTTCCGAGACTAGGGTGCAAACAACAATCAGCACGAGGCTCGACACCGCCGCGAAATAAAAATTTGCGGTCAGATCGATGGAGTGCGTCGGGTTCAGCAGGTGGATGGCGTCGTTGGTGATCTCCGTTAGGATCGGGTCGATCGGAACGATCAGAAAATTGACGCCGAAGACGGCAGCGACCCCGGCAAAGGCCGCCGCCAACCCGGCCAGCGGGTGCCGGCCGAGGCTGAGAAAAGCGCCAGCGCCGAGCGGGATCAGGACCAGATAGCCGGCGTCGGAAGCGACGCTCGACAGCACCCCCAAACTCACCAGGATCCAGGTGACCGCCTTGCGCGGCGTGACCTGGACGATCTTCTTGATCAAAGCGGTCATCAGGCCCGCCTGTTCGGCCAGCCCGACGCCGACCATGACGACCAGGATGATGCCGACCGGGCCAAAATTCATGAAGTTCCGCACCATCGAGGTCAGCATGAAGCGAATGCCGTCGCCGCTCAGCAGACTGTTTACGGTGGCGGTCGCATGCTCGACCTGGTGCGTCTCCGGGTTCACCACCTCGTAAGTGACAGATGTCCCCAGCAGGTAAAACACCTGCGAGAGCACAATCACCAATCCCGACAGGATAAAGAAAATCACCGCCGGATGCGGGACCTTGTTCCCCACCCTTTCGATTCCGTCGAGCAATTTCTGCAGAAACGTCTTTGACGGTTCGATCGCTTCGCTAACCGCACTCGTCAACTTTGGCCCGCTCATCGCTTTGCTCCTTTGCTCGCCCTCATTCCGGGGCGGGGCGGGCGTGGTGGTCGGCTAGAACTTGGGTGATCACGGCGGTGACGCGCTGGCCGGTCGGGATGTGCAGGAATTCGTTCGGACCGTGCGCGTTGGAGTGCGGGCCGAGCACCCCTGTCACGACAAACTGCGCCTGGGGAAATTTTGCGCCGAGCATCGCCATGAACGGGATGGTGCCGCCCTCGCCCATATAGGCTGGCGGCGCCCCGAACGCAGCCTGCGACGCGCGCGCCAGGGATTGTTGGAGCCACCGCGCCAGCGGCGGCGCATTCCAGCCGGTAGCGCTCGACCCGAGATCGAATGCGACATGCGCGCCATAGGGCGGGTCTTTTTCGAGCAGCGCGCGCAGCCCGGCGCCAGCGCCCTCGGCGTCCACCGTCGGCGGCAGCCTTAGGCTGAGTTGCGCCCGTGTAAAGGGCAGCAGCACGTTGCCGGCGTCGCCCGGGCTTGGCAGGCCATTGATGCCAATGACCGCCAGTTGCGGCCGCCAGGTGCGGTTCAGGACCAGCTCGGTCAGGTCATCGGCGGCCGGCGCCATGCCCGGCATAAAGGGAAATTTGGTGTAGACAGCGTCGCCGAGCGCTGCCGCGGCATCGCGCGCTTGAGCCACCCGTTCGGCCGGGATCTGGGCGTAGAGCTCGGATGGCCGTATTGCGCCTGTCGCCTCATCTTCGAGCCGTGACAACAGCTGCCGCACAATGCGGAAACTCGACGGCACCACCCCTGAGGCGTCACCCGAATGCACGCCTTCACTGAGAACCTGGACATCGAGCGTGCCGGCAGTCATGCCGCGCAATGAGGTCGTCAGCCACAGCTGGTCGTAATTGCCGCAGCCGGAATCGAGGCAAACCACCAGCGACGGGTTGCCGAGCCGCTCTGCCAGATGATCAACATAGTAGGGTAGGTCGTAGCTGCCTGACTCCTCGCAGGCTTCGATCAGGATCACGCAGCGCGCATGCGGGACGCCCTGCTCGTCCAGCGCCAACAAGGCGCTCAGCGCACCGAACATCGCATAGCCGTCATCCGCTCCTCCGCGGCCGTAGAGTTTGTCGCCCTCAAGCCGCGGAATCCAAGGACCAAACCCCTCGGTCCAGCCCTTCATTTCCGGCTGCTTGTCGAGATGGCCGTAAAGCAGCACGGTGTCCACGCCAGCGCCCGGTACGTCGATGACGATGACTGGCGTGCGGCCCGGCAAGCGAACAGTCTCCAGGGATGCGCCCGGCAGCGAAGGCAGCTTTGCCCGCGCCCAGCGCTCGAACAGCGAGACCGCCTCCTCCATATAGCCGTGCGCCGCCCAATCGGGATCGAAGGCCGGCGATTTGTTCGGAATCTTGATGTATTCGGCCAGTGTCGGGACGATCTCGTCTCCCCAGCACTGGTCGATGAGTTTTCTGGCCTTACCGAGATCGATCATTTCACGATACTCCTATGAGCTTAAGCCGCGAGCGGAGCGAAGTTGCCGCGACATACGAGCTAGTGGCGTTCGGTTGAGGAGAGCAGCAGCACCAGCAGACTGACGATCAGCCCAGCGTAAAACGGCACCAGCAGCCGCCGGTTGGCAAAAATCGTTCGCTCGACCAGGCGCTCTGCGACCGTGTGTTCTCGCGCCGGCAGGGTGTCATCCATGAGGTTCCGTGGCACGCTGTCACCGCTCAGGCGCGCGGCGCACCGTTACGACTCTGCGAGCGTAGCACTAGAAGCGCCACCCGGCTTTGAGAACTACCCCGGCGAGCCACTGACCGTATTCGAATGACGACTCGGTCGACCAGTTTCTTTCGTGAAACACCAGAAAATCGACCGAAGGATTGCCCAGGATCGCTGCCCCGCGCGATCCCCCGACCCAGTTTGCGGGTATGATATATTCGAGGACCCCGATCGGATCGACGGTAAAGTCGCGCGACGCGCCGTTGAACCAGCGGCGGGTGAGCGCCATCGACAAACTGGCGTTCCATTCCGGGGAGATCACCCAGGAGGCCGACGGGGCGAAGATCAGCGCGTTCGATTGGGGCGTCACATCGCGAATGCGGCGCTGGGCAGTGATGCTGTAGCCGAACGACCAGACGGTGTCGGACGAGCTATCGGCTGAGGCCGGCACCCGGTTAAAGGCGCCATCGAAGTTGAATGTCTTGTCGAGCCCAAGATTCAAGTCCTGTCGGGTTGCAAAGTTCTCTCCGAAGGTGGGTTCGAAATCCATCCGCGGGACATAGGAGAAGAACGGCGAGAAGCCCTGGTCGTCGCCGAGGTTGATGTATTGCAGCCGCGCCGAACTGCGGAAATAGTCCACGCTGGCATCGTTGGCGCTGGGATACCTTTCCCATTCGAGGCTGGCGGCGCCCGAAATCCGCAGCGGTGTGCCAAACAGCTGACTCGCCCAGGAGAGCCGAGCGACCGGGCTGCCTTGCAGCGACTGCGGACCGCCCGAGCTGCGAAACTCGGGGTTCGAGTTGAAGAACTGCGGCGCCAGGGCGTTGAAGGTGAATTGCGGGGTCCGCGCCACCTGCTCAAGACCGGGCGCGGTGGCGAAAAGGTTGTCTTGCGGCACCGGCGTTTTTTGATTTGGCGTCGCCAATATCGCACCGATCAGGCCGTCGTCGCCGATCAGACCGGTGTTGCCGCCCGGCTGCGCCATCGTCGGCCCTTCCCACGCGGCCACTACCAGCATCGCCGCAAATATGGCGGCGGAGGCTCCTTGAGGGGCGTGCATCTCCCCGGCTAATAGTCGACCGGATCGCGGATGATCGGACAAGTCATACAGTGCCCGCCGCCGCGGCCGCGTCCGAGCTCGGACCCGGAGATCGTGATGATCTCGATGCCTGCGCGGCGCAGCAATGTGTTGGTGTAGACGTTGCGGTCGTAGGCGAAGGCCACACCAGGCGACACGCAGACGAGGTTGGCGCCGCTGTCCCACTGGGTGCGCTCGCGCATATAGGCGTTGCCGCCAGTCTCGACGACGCGCAGCTGCTTCAGCCCGAGGGCTTCGGCGACGACATCGACAAATGGCTTGTCGTCTTTGCGCAGCTCGATGCCGCTCGGGGTGTTGGCCGGCCGATACGAGAACGCTTGGATTGTGTTGACGATGTCGGGATAGATCAGCACGCAGTCGCGATCGGCAAAGGTGAACACCGTGTCGAGGTGCATCGCCGCGCGCAACCGCGGCATCGCCGCGACAATGACCCGTTCCGCAGCGCCCTTTGCAAACAATGACGCCGCAAGCTGGCTGATTGCCTGCCGCGAGGTGCGTTCGCCCATGCCGATCAGGACGTTGCCCTTGCCGATCGGCATCACGTCGCCGCCTTCGAGGGTAGCGAGCCCATGATCCTCGGTCGGATCGCCCCACCAGACATTGACCTTGCCGGCGAAGTCGGGGTGGAATTTGTAGATCGCGGCCGCCAGGATCGTCTCCTCGTGTCGTGCCGGCCAAAAGAGCGGGTTCAGGGTGACGCCGCCATAGATCCAGCACGTCGTGTCGCGAGTGAAGATCGTGTTGGGCAGCGGCGGCAGCAGATATTCGGTGATCCCGGCCGCCTCGCGAACCAGCTTCAATGTCTCGCCGCCGTGGGTTTCCGGGAAGTCCTCGGTCGATAGGCCGCCGATCAAGGTTTCCGCCAGCTCGCGGTTGGGCAGGCCTTCGAGATAGCCGCGGATTTCGTCGACGAGGCCGAGCCCGACTTGGTTCGGCACCACCTGATTGTCTAGGATCCATTTCTTGGCTTCGGGAATTGCCACGGTCTCGGTCAAAAGGTTGTGCATCTCAACGACCTCGACCCCGCGGTCGCGCAGCTTTTGCATAAAGTCGAAATGGTCGCGCCTGGCGACATCGACCCAGATCACGTCGTCGTACAGCAATTCGTCGCAATTGCTCGGCGTCAGGCGCTGGTGCGCCCGCCCCGGCGCACAAACCATGACCTTGCGCAGCTGGCCGACTTCCGAATGGACACCGAATTGCGCGCTTTGGGTGTTGGCCATGACAATCTCCGCTGCTAGATGACGATGTAACCGGTCACGAGCCCGTGGATGCCGATGACGGCGCCGATCACCGCAACGGCAAAGATGACCCATTCCACCGGGGTGAAGACCCGTTTGTTCTGCTCCCGCCTCGCCCAGAAATACAGCAGTGTGCCGGGCACATAGATGATCGCCGAGAGCAGCAAAAACTTCATGCCGCCGGCAAAGATCAGAAACACCGTGTACAACGTCGCAATGCCGGCGATGACTAGGTCGCGATTGCGCTCCTGCGGCCTCGTCTCATACGTCTCGCCGCGCCGCGAGATCAGCAGACCGTATCCCGCCACCAGCAGATAGGGGATCAGCGACATCGAGCTGCATAGTTTCAGCGCCAGCGTAAACGCGTCCTCCGAGAACAGCGTGCTGATGACGAAGACCTGGACAATGATGTTGCTAAGCCACAGTGCAGCGGCGGGAACCTTGTTCTGGTTCTCCGTGGCAAAAATCCTCGGCATGTCGTCGGTCTTAGCCGCGTTGAAAAGCACCTCGGCGGCGATCATCTGCCACGCCAGATAGGCGCCGAGCACCGAGACGATCAGCCCGAGGCTGATAAAGACCAGACCCCAATGCCCGACAACCGCCTCCAAAACCGTCGCCATCGACGGCTGCCGCAAGCCGGCGATATCGGCCCGCGGCAGCACCGCGTAGCTGAGGAGGGTGATCAGCACCATCAGGGCGGTCACGCCGGCAAAACCGAAAATCGTCGCGGTGCCGACATCGGCGCGGGTTCGCGCGTAGCGGGAATAGACGCTGGCCCCCTCGATGCCGAGAAAGACGAACACGGTGACGAGCATCGTCCCACGCACTTGCTCGAACAGGGTAGTCTCGGGCATCCCCTCGCCGCCCCAAAAGTTCGCGGCAAACAGATGCCCTTTAAAGGAAACGGCGAGGATCAGGATGAACAGAATGATCGGCACGAGCTTGGCGACCGTGACGATCTTGTTGATCGCGGCAGCCTGCTGCACCCCGCGCAATACCGTGAAGTGAAAGAGCCAGATACAAATTGACGAGATCACTACCGCGGCGAGCGTGTCGCCATTGCCAAAGATCGGGAAGAAAGCGCCGAGCGTCGACTTG
The DNA here is from genome assembly GCA_963733945.1 of uncultured Alphaproteobacteria bacterium. Classification (GTDB taxonomy): domain Bacteria; phylum Pseudomonadota; class Alphaproteobacteria; order ATCC43930; family CGMCC-115725; genus AP-15. The sequence continues at coordinate 201,655 of CAVTFD010000040.1, forward strand.
ATCAGAACCCAGTAAAAGGTGTTTCCGAGGCAAGCGCTGATAAAATAGCCGAACGCCGACAGGAACCCGAGATAATCGCCGAACCCGGCCTTGGCATAGGCGTAAACGCCCGCGTCGAGATCGGGTTTACGTTCGGCGAGCGCCTGGAACACTCGCGCCAGAAAGTACATTCCGCCCGCCGCGATGGTCCAAGCGATGATCGCGCCGAACGGACCGGTCGCGGTGGCGAAGGCTCTCGGCAGCGAAAAGATGCCGGCCCCAACCATCGAGCCGACCACCATCGCGGTCAGCGCGAACAGCGAGAATTTCTGCGTCTGCTGCGACGCCGCCGAACCCTCGGTCTGAGCTGATGCCAACCTCCGGCCCTCCCGTGATCTGTGATTGTTCTCGGCTCAGTTCGGCTTGGTGAACCCGAGATGGTCGCCGATGACCGCGTTGTGCTCGAACGGACCAGCAGCAGCTTGGCCGCCGATTCGCAGAGTAGAATACGTCGTGACGGCCGGCTATAGCCGATAGTCCCAATACTGTGCTCAGCGTCCCAATCAAGGCGGCCCGCCGATAGTCCGACGCGCGCCCGTCAGCTACCTCGTTACCGGCGGAGCGTCGGGTTCTACGCTCGGCTACTGCACGGCGCGAGCGCGGAGCCGCGTGTACTCCTCATTGGAAATCGCGCTTGAATTCTTTAAGCGTTCGAGTTTCTCAAGTTCGTCGGCTACGCTAAAGCCAACCACTTGGCGAAGCTCCTCGCGAGCCTGCTGGGCCTGCTGATTGCGCCGCTCCGCCATCCCGCGGCCCTGCGAGATCAGGTAGACGAACACCCCGATATAAGGGAACACAATCAGCACTATGACCCAGAGCACCTTGGCCAGACCAGACACGTCCCGCCGGCGGAACAGGTCGCCGAATACCGTGATCAGCAACCAGAACCACAGCACGAAGATAAAGATCGAAAAGACGTCTGTTAGAAAGTTGGGGAAAGTGAAACCACCTGAAAACAACATGTCAGTCCTCCCTTTTGATGGAATGCACCGTCTGCCGAGCGATGTTTTTAATGGGGTCGCCGTCTACGACCAATAGACGCCGCCCGCGCGCCGGCTAGGGCCGCGTGTAGGGCGTCTTCCTTGGTCTCGTCGAATGAGCTGCGCAGCACCATGCCGCCGACGCCATGCAGTGCCGCGAGCACCTTGTCGGTGGTCATGTTCCGGATCAGTAGAAATAAAGCGGCGTTGCCGGATTGCAGGGTTCTCGCAGCCTGCTTCATGAACTCGTCGTTGATGCCGAGCTCGGTCAACCGCCCGCTGAGCGCCCCGGAAGCAGCGCCGATCGCGGCGTCGGCCAACGGCGTCATGAACAGCAGGCCGATCAGCGAACCCCAGAACTTCGCGGATACCGCACCGTGCGCGACTGGTTGGAAGAGCTGATTGAGTTTTAGCCGCCCGCCGGCGTCCTTGATGGCGACGACGGCATCGCCCAACTCGACCAGATACTCCTTCTCCATTGCGAGCAGCAACTCCCGCACGCCTTCCGCCTTTTCCTCGCTCGCAAATTCGATGACAAGCAGATCAGACAAGGACCGATCCTCCTGTCAAATCGGGGACGGCGCTGCCGTGCCCGGTCGCGCTGCGGCCGGTCCAGCCGTCGGATTACTAGCTCTTGATTTGCAGCGTCTTGGGGTCGAACTGGACGGCCGCCAGGCCGCCGCTCGGCAGCTGGACCACGGCTATGCCTTTTCCCCAATCGAGGGCAACGATCAGGCTGGCCTCATGCTTTATTTTGATATTGTTCAACAACATTACCTGCAGGACCTCGGTGACCGAGTTGCCGCCGACGGCTCTGGTTTCAACCTGCGCCCGCATTGCCGGGCTGAGACCGGCCAGCTCCGCCCGTTCCAACGGTGTCGCCGACAAGGCGTAGGCGGCAGGCGCCGCGATCAAAGCGATGGCCGTAAGCGCCGCCAGCGCCGCGCTTTTACGATACTGTGTCATGATGCTGCGATCTCCTTAAGGCGATGATCCGCTCGCCGCCCTTGGTTCCAACGACGGCTGACGCGCTCGAAGCGTCACACAAGAATTTACCCCAGGCCGCCGGCGCGAGGGATGAGCCTCGAATCCCAACTTGGGTTCGGGCGTCCCAATCTCGTCGGCAATCCCTGCCGTTGCCGACGACGAGCGGATAGCGCCTCTACGATCGCCGATCGCTCGCCGGCGCCCTCGCATGCCGCTAGTACTCAGCCGCAGACACAGGGCTCAAACAAACCGTCATGGCCGGGCTCGTGCCACGGCTGTCCGGTTCAGCTGGGGTTCCACTGCAGGGTCATTTGAGCGGGGTTGGCGAGAAGTGGTGGTTCGGGGTCGAGCAGTTGGTGGAGCGGGCGGCGGTGCATCAGGTTGAGGCGCACCAGGCGGGCGAAGGTGAGCGGGCTGGTGACCGCCTTCTGTCCGGCCTGGGCCAGCCGCAGCAGCAAAAAGGCGATCAGCGCGACGGCGATCTGGATCCGCACGGCGTTTTCCGAGGTGCCGAGAAAGCGGCGGATTTTGAGGGTCTGCTTGACCCAGCGGAAGAACCGCTCGATCGCCCAACGGCGCTTGTAGAGATCGGCGATCTGCTGAGCGGTGGCGTCGAGATCGGTCGACAGGATGCGCAGCAGCTTGCCGCTATCGAGCGTGACGCGGACCTCGCGCACCGGATCCTGAAACGGGTTGCGGCGGCCGCTGCCCAGGCGCGCCGGCAGATGGCCGATGCGGTCGGACAGGATCGCGCCGTCAGCCGGCACCGGCAGCTCTTCGACCACCGTCAGCGGGGTGTTGGATTTGAGGCGAGTGACGATGCGGCATTGCGCGGCGTCGAGCTTGGCCCACCACGCATAATCGGAATAGCCGAGATCAAAGACATAAGTGGCGCCGGGCTCGATCGGCATCGCCTGCGCGGCGGTGATGTCGTTGACCCGGGCTGCGGTGATCGCCGCATAGATCGGCCGGTCGGCGTCGGGATCGTAGACGACGTGCAGCTTGGCGCCGCACACGCCGGCGGAAAACTGCGCCCAATCGCGGCTGCGCGCGTCGAGCCGCAGACCGCTCGCATCGATCAGATAAGTCGTGTCGGCCAGAGAGCGGCGCAGCCCGCGATCGGCGCGGCTGATCATCAACGCCAACAGCGCGGCGAAGAAATCGGCGGGCCGGTCGTGGTTGGCGGCCGCCAGGGTCGCGCGCCGCGGCAGGCTGGCTCCCAGATGATAAAGCCGCGCCCGCTGGCTCTGCATCGCGCCGACGATCTCGCGCAGGCTCGCCGCACCGGCCAGCTGGCCATACAGCAGCGCCAGAAACTGGCTTTTGGTGGTCAACCGGCGGGCCCGCGCGTCAGCCCGGTGCGCCCCGACCAGCCGGTCGAATTCCGCCCACGGGACATGCTTCAGCAACTGATGAAAAACGCTATTGTGATGGCGCATGGCGCTGACCCTCGTTTCGTGTCCGGAACGTTTGGCGACGTCCAACCACGAATAGATACAGCGCCATGCGCCACCCACAGCACAAAATATGCCGGACAGCCGTGGACTTGTTCCGGCCATCCACGAGAAGCAACGCAAGCTTTGCCGATGTCCGTGGATGCCCGGCACAAGGCCGGGCATGACGAGTGCAGTGAGACTGCGACACCCGAGTGCGTCTGAGCGCTAGAACCCGCGAAGCAGCTCGCCGAAGTCTCCTTTTTTTGACGCCGCGGAGCTTCGCGGCGTCGCGGATAGCGCCAACCCGGCCAGAGCCGCCGAACGCACCTCGCCCGGGCTGTGGTCGAACTCTCGTCTGAAGGTGCGACTGAAACCGGAGACGTCCGCGAAGCACAAATCCTCGGCGATCGCCGAGATCGGCTTTTTGATCGTGGGATCGGTCAGAACTGCACGAGCTTCGAGCAGCCGCTGGCGCTGAATGTATCGGGCCACGCCCCCGTCGTCTTCGAACAGCCGATAGAGATTGGATCGAGACATGCCGACAAGGCGGCACAGGATTGTCGGTCCGAAGGTCGGAGTCCGAAGATGTCTGCGAACGGCCTGCCGCACCCGCTCCTTGCGGCCGAGATCGATCTGCCGCTGGGCGACCGCAACCCGCTCGGCGTTCGGGGCAACCGCAGCGGCGACCATTGCGCTAACGGCGCTTGTCAGACGAGGAAGGTCTGCTTCCGTCATCTCCGGCAGACGGTGCTCCAGGGCGATCATGTAATCGCCGAGCACATGTCCGAGCGGCGTGTCCAAGGTCGATCCGAGAGCAGCGTCGAGCAATGGCGCAATATCCCGGAACGCGTCGCGCGGCATGAAGAACTGAACCCGGTCGGCATGCGTCCGCTCATGCAGGAATTCTTGTCCTAAGGACCACAGGAAAGGCACCTTCGAAGGTACCTGGGTATCGGTCCCCGCAGTCCTGGCGAAGTGCGCGCCGCGGATGCAATAACTGATGACCCAGTGATCGACGGGATCGCGCCTGAGGTTGGTCTTGGTTCTCTCGACGTGGACGGGCAACGCGGAGGCGGTTCGGCTCAACGCCCATCCGCCCAGCTTCCAGAGCTCGGTCTCGGCCAGAAATCCCTCGCCAGTCGGATGCCTGGGCACGACCTCGAGGAGGGGCCGATACCAGTCTCTCCAGGCTTCGAGCTGATCCTGCGTGCGGACAGACCGCGTGGCAAATCTGTCGGGCGTCATGGTCCTCTTGAGTTTCCTCCCGCAAGCAACCCAGGTTTATCAGCCCGTCCGGGCGATGGTTGGCATGCTCTTCCGCAATAAACATCTGTGCCCGCGCTTGAGTGGTTACAAGTCGCGACGGTTCGGCCACGGAGATCACGAATTGGGACGCCGGGCATATTTCTTGGGACTCGAAGCCCAAGACAGCGACAATCGGCATCGTTAGGTTCACGGCTGGAATCTGGGCGCCGGAATCGTCACCCGGCGCCTGCAGCTTTCGTGTTGACGGCGCGCTGACGGTTTGCGCTGATAGGTCGACGTTCCGGCCCGGTGACCACGTTCGCGGATTGATAGGCGTCAGGTCGCACTGCCCTGCGCAGCGTCGGACGCCGAAAGAAACGGAAACCGGGAGGAAATAGCGAGTGCCCGGTACGCGGGGCGGCCTGTCGCGCCGAGCTCGTCGCCTCCGAGATATGCGTCGTCGAGCAAGATCAGGTTCGGGAGAATTGGATGAATAGGCGGACTAAGAAAACGATCAAACTCGCCTTGCAGGGCGGCGGCTCGCACGGCGCCTTTACCTGGGGCGTCCTCGATCAGCTTCTCCAGGACGAGCGGCTTCACATCGAGGCGGTCAGCGGCACCAGCGCCGGCGCCATGAACGCCGTGGCGCTCGCCGACGGGATGGCGCGTGGCGGCCCCGCCGAGGCTCGAAAGTGTCTCGAAAAATTCTGGTCCGCTACCAGCGCCGCGGCGCGATTCAGCCCGGTTCAACGCTCCATTGTCGACATGTTCATGGGTAATTGGAGCCTGGACAACTCGCCCGCATACATTTTGATGGACCATCTTTCGCGGGTGCTTTCACCCTATGATACCAATCCAATGAACTTCAATCCGCTTCGCGACGTCGTCGACAAGTGCGTCGACTTCGATGCGGTCAATGACGCGAGCGCCCTCAAAGTCTTTCTGACCGCGACCAATGTACGCAGCGGCAAGCCAAAGATTTTCCGGCAGCCTGCGATTCGGCTCGACTGCGTCATGGCCTCGGCTTGCCTGCCGTTTATGTTCAAAGCCGTCGAAATCGATGGCGAGGCCTATTGGGACGGTGGTTATATGGGCAACCCGGCGCTGTTTCCGTTGGTCGACGAATGCGAGCCTGGCGATGTGGTATTGATCCAGATCAATCCGTTCTACCGCCCGGATGTCCCGCAATCGGCTCGAGATATCCAGAACCGGCTGAACGAGATTACCTTTAACGCCGCTCTGCTCAAGGAATTGCGCTCGCTCGCGTTCCTTTGGGAGGTCATCCACCACGAAAACCTCAAGCGGGAAGCGTATCGCGATGCGCGCGTCCACGCGATTTATGACGAAGAAACCATGCTCGCGCTCGGCGTCTCCAGCAAGGTCAACGCCGAATGGGCCTTTCTCACCTATCTTCGAGACCAGGGCAGGAAAGCCGCACAAAACTGGCTGTCGCGACATTACGCAGATCTCGGCGTCCGCAATTCTTTGGACCTGTCCTGGATTTTTGACGAAAGCGTGCAACCGGCGCATTTGCCGGAAGGCGCCGAGCGGAATTATGCGATCAGCGCGACCGGTCGATGACGAGTATGGCAGCGATCGTCGTTACCCTCGCGTCACCGGGACTGCGTGTTGATGCGGTGCGGCAACGGGCGCCTTAGGGCGCCTTCCTTGATCGGCGTAGACGGCATCAGTCGCAGATGGTTCTGCTCGTTCGCCGGCGATAGGCCGCAAAAAAGCGTCTGACGCCATGGGGCTTTTCGGCATCCTCCTCGGGCTCGCCCTCCTCGTTTGGCTGGCGTATCGCGGCTGGAGCATTTTGTTGCTGGCGCCCGGGGCGGCCCTGATCGCCGCCGCCTTCGCGGGAGGACCGACACTCCCTTACTGGACGCAGACCTTTATGGACAATGCGTCGCGCTTTATCGCCCAGTTTTTCCCGATTTTCCTGCTTGGCGCTCTGTTCGGCAAGCTAATGGAGGACAGCGGTTCGGTCGCCGCGATCGCCAATTTCATGTCGGAGAGGCTGGGACCGCAGCGGGCGATCCTTACTGTGGTGCTGGCTGGTGCGCTGGTCACCTATGGCGGAGTCAGCCTGTTCGTTGCGTTCTTTGTACTCGTCCCGATGGCGCAGGCCGTCTTTCGCACCGCGACGATTCCCAACCGACTGATCCCCGCAACGGTCGCGTTGGGCACGTCGACCTTTACGATGTCCGCGCTGCCGGGAACGCCGGCCATCCAGAACGCCATTCCGATGCCGTTTTTCGGCACGACCACGTTGGCCGCACCCGGTCTTGGGATCATCGCCTCGGTGATCATGATGGCATTCGGCTTATGGTGGCTGGGGCGCGCCGCCGCCGCGGCCCGCCGCAAGGGCGAAGGATTTGGCCTGGGCGCCTCGGTCCCTATCAGCAGGGCGGTCGAAGACGAGACGGTGCGCCAACGAGCGACCATTTCGCACGAGTTCGATCCTCCCGAGGTCGATCGTGGCCGCCCGGCCCGGGAATTGCCGCCGATCGGCTTGGCGGCGCTTCCGCTCCTGGTAGTGGTGAGCGTCAATGTTCTGATGACGTTGGTCGTTCTCCCGAGCCTCGACGTGTCGTTTCTGGCGAAGGAGCAGTTTGGCGCGACCTCGCTTGCCGCCGTGGGCGGGGTGTGGTCGGTGGTGAGCGCCCTGATGACCGCGATAGCCGTCGTCGTCATTATCAATTGGCGGCGCCTGCCCGCGGTGCGCGAGACCATGGATGCCGGCGCCAACGCATCCGTGCTGCCGGTGCTGAGCGTCGCCAGCCTGGTCGGCTTTGGCGCGGTGGTCGCAGCAGTACCGGCATTCGCCATCGTGCGCGAGTGGGTACTGTCGATCGGCGGCGGACCGCTCGTTTCACTGGCCGTCGCGACCAATTTGCTGGCTGCCTTGACCGGCTCGGCCTCCGGCGGCCTGACGATCGCGCTCGAAGCGCTGGGCGGGACCTATCTGCGCCTCGCTGCCGAGCACGGCATCGATCCCGCGCTGTTACATCGCATCGCCGTGATGAGCGCGGGTACGCTCGACAGCCTGCCGCAGAACGGCGCTGTCGTGACCTTGCTTGCGGTCTGCGGGTCGACCCATCGTGAGAGCTATTTCGACATCGTAATGGCCGCGATCGTCGGCCCGATCATCGCGCTCATAGTGGTTATAGCGCTCGGATCTTTGGTCGGTTCGTTTTGAGGTTCGCGGCTCGGTTACAATCGTTCTGGGCCAATCTAACGGAAGGGGGAAGCATGACGTTCAAAGGATGGATCGCGACGGCAACACTGGCTTTGCTCTTACCAAGCGCCGCGCACTCGGCCACGGAAGCAAATTTCGACGCCAAATCGACCAGCGACCTGGTCGAGCTCTGCAGCGCCACGCCCGATAACGGGATCGGGACGGCGGCCGTCAACTTCTGCGAAGGCTACATTCAGGCCGCGGTCACGGTAGAGATGCTCAACATGGCCGCTTTTCGCGGGCCAAAGCTGTTCTGCCTGCCCGATCCACCGCCGACACGAACGCAGGCGATGGGCGAATTCGTCAATTGGGCGAGGGCCGCACCGGACCGCATGACGCAAACCGCCACCGACGGATTGTTCGGCTTTCTGCGCGAACGCTATCCGTGCCCGGCGTCGCACTGATCGCATCTCATCCCGGGGGATTTCATGAAAAAGCTTTTGGTAGTCGCTGCTCTCGCTTTGCCGGTCATCGCCTGCGCCGACATGACCCCGACCCAGCAACGCGCGCTCACCGGCACCGCGGCTGGGGCAGGAGTGGGTGCGATTATCGGCGCCATTGGCGGGAACGCCGGGCTCGGAGCCGGAATCGGTGCTGGAGCCGGTCTCGCCGGCGGCCTGCTTGTCGACCAATCACGGCGCTCTCAAGACAGAGCCTTCCAACAAGGATACGCGGCGGGCCGGCGACACGGGTGATCGGGTGCACCCAGGTGGACAGTGGCATTCCGACCAGCGAAAGCCCGAACGCTCGTTGAAACAGCCACACTGGTTCGGGTTGCGACTACTGCATCACCCGGGCGCGCAGCCGGGTGTATTCCTCATTGGAAATGGTGCCGGCGTTCTTCAGCCGTTCGAGCTTGTCGATCTCGTCGGCGGCGCTGAAACCCACGACGTGGCGAAGCTCTTCGCGGGCTTGCTGCGCGCGCTGAATGTTCCGCTCGGCCATCCCGCGACTTTGCGAGATCAGGTAAATGAACACCCCCAGATAGGGGAACAAAATCAGCGCGATCACCCAGATCGCTTTGCCCCAGCCAGAAATGTCATGACGTCGGAACAGATCGCCGATCACCGTAATCAACAACCAGAACCACAGCACAAATACAAAAATAGCCAAGACATCGAGCAGAAAGTTACCAAAGCTGAAATTGCCGGCTGTTAACATGCTATCCTCCCTTGGCGATTACATGAATCGGACGAGATGGGCTCTACGAGACGCTGACCCGCTCGGTTGCGGTCAACCGAAGACTGCTGGCCTCGACCGACAGCTGATGAATGTGAAAGCTGCCGTGATACTTGTCTACGCCGCCGGCGCCGAGCGACGTCGACGGCGCGGAGCACAAGACGATGTTTCCGCAAACGCCGACCCAATCCCTATGGCGATGGCCGTGGAGCACGATAACACGCTGTGCATGCGGCGCCAGAACCGCAACGAGATCGGGCGCATTGACCAATGCCAGACCGATGCGCTCACGCAGGCTGATCGAGACCACCGGATATTCGACGATCTGATGATGGAGCAGAATGAGCCACGGGCGAGGGGAAGTACTTTGCAGAACTAATTTCAGCGCCTTGATTTGTGACGGACTGACGACGCCAATTGCGTTGGTCAGCGAGAAATGGCTGCGGGCGTTCGAATTGAGCAGGATCAGCCCGTATTCGTCATCCGGCCCCGGGGGTTCGACCAGCGGAAAGATCGCTTCCCACACTTTCGTCATTTCCCGGCGTCCGCGCGTGGCCCCTCGTTCGGCCAGCGCGCGCAGCAGCTCGGTGCGCCTGCCTTGCCGCAGGTAGTCCCCGAGCGTCGGGCCCAGCGCGCCGGAGCCGTGGTCCACGACATGAGCGCGATCCCCCCCGAAGGCGTCGAGTGCAAGAACGACGCGAAGCTTGCGCAGCGATTGGCCCGCGCTCCACGGCAGATCCAGACGCCCGGGGTTGGTGCGATCGATGATGTTGACGTCATGGTTGCCCGGAACCAGGGACAGCCGCCGGCGTAACTCGGGGCACCCGCGCAGCAGGTCGATAAACGCCGCCCATTCGGCCCGGGTCCCGGCGTCGGTGATGTCTCCGGTCATCAGCACACGATCCAGAGGGGTCGAAGCATGAATCGCGGCCAGCTTGCGCAGCGCGCTGCGAATACACTGGTTGCCGCGCGGACCATCCGTCCCGGCTTCCATGCGATAGCCGTAACGCTCGCCGACCACATGGAGATCCGACAGATGCGCGACACGAACGAGCGACGTGTCGGCACTGGGCGGACTAGGCATCCAGTCGCGGGCCAGGCTGTCGAGCGAGAACTCGCGCCAGATCCAATAAAGGCTCTCGATGGCGGCGGCTAGCCCGAGGACCACCGCCGCATTGCCCAGCGCCGCCCTCGTCACTGTCCAAAATTGGACGTGCAAGATGTCGACGAGCTGGAGACCGAGCGAAACTTCTACGATCGCCGCCAGCGCGAGGCCCCCGGCAACGACCAGCATTGCGGTGGCGATGCCGCAGATTTTCCGTCCGCGAGCGAGCTGTTCCGGGGTAACCGACCGACGGCTGAACCGCTCGGCTATCGATCGCAGCAGCTCTCGCAACGCAACAAGGATCGGCAGCACCAGGCTGTAGTGGAGATGCCAGAAATTATCGAACGCCATCGCTGCAAGCGGCCGGCCGATCCAAAAGGCAGCTCCGGCCAGCACCAAAAATAAGGCGAGCCCAACGATCGGGCTGTATCCGGCTAGATACGATGTGTGAAACATCAGGCGCCCATAGTCGATCACGACCGACGGCGCGATGCCGATGAGCAAAGCCGGGGCGACGATAAGCGCGATGAAGCCGATCGGCGCCTTTAGATAATTGAACTCCAGCGCTGCCGAGAAGACGAGGCTGCGGAGACCGCGACCGTGCGGGCTGGTGCAGTTGTCGTCATCGTCACCACGCCGCAAATCCCAAACCCGCAAATCACCTCCTCCCTAAGGTGCGGCGATGATCGGGAAATCACACCCGGGACGCCAACCCTAAGGTTCGGAGACGAGCCCGACTCACGCTATGATGTCAATGCCGGTTGAATTCCGACCCGTTTCGCGATCGGCACATGCGCCCAATCTTCGTCTAAGCGGTAGGGAAACCGTCTCGCACGGCGCGCCCGCCCTGTGGCTACCGGTTTGCTCCTTCATCCGTCGCGGCATCTGCCGAGAGCGCGATCGCGATGCCGCGGGTCGCCGGATTTTTGGCGCAAAGGCTCGCCAGCGCGATCAGGATCGGGACGCCGATAAAGGCGCCGGCTATGCCCCACAACATCGCCCAAAAAAACACCGCGAACAGCACCATGAAGGGGGAGATCGAAACCGCCGCCCCGGCGACCCGCGGCTCGATGTAGCTGCCGACGACGAATTGGACGACGTTAAGCCCGAGAAATACCCAAACGGCCGACGAAAATGATTCGTATTGCGCGGCGGCAAATAGGGTGGGGAGCAAAGTGGCGATGAACGATCCGATGAACGGGATGAAATTCAGAACAAAGGCGATTACGCCCCACTCGCGCTGGAGCTCGAGCCCGTAGGCCGCGGTAAACGCCCAGAAGCCGAGGCCGGTCAGCGCGCTCATGCCGAAACGCACAAGCATATAAGTCTGCAGCCTGCCGGCGATCTGAGCGGCGACATCAATGGCGGCTGCACCAAAGGTTCCGTTACCGATCCGGCCGAGGCGCCGACCGAGCGGCTCCAATTCGAGCAAGCCGAGGATGACGAATATAAAGGTCACGAGGGCAAAGCTGACGATGCCCTGCAGGCTTGCGCCGAGTCCGCGCACGACGCCGACAATCCATGACATGTTGAATTGTTCGGCAATCAGCTCGGCGGCGTAGAGCCCGCGCTGCTCTAAAAGGTCGGCCAGGTGCTGATACAGACCTTGTAGTCGTCCGGAATTGGCGATGACCCACTGCGCGATCCTGCCGAAGCCCCACACGATCAGCCAGCAGCCGATGCCGATCGCAAAGAGTGCCACCGCGGCTGTCAGCAGGATCGCCACCAGCTGTGGCAGCCATGTCTTCAGCCGGCGTTGCAGTGGCCACATCAGCGCGATGATGAACAGCGCGAAGGCCACCGGCGTCATGACGCCGCGCGCCAGATACAAGGCGGCGAGCGTGAGGATGATGGCGCATGTCAGCGCCGCGAGGCGGAGCGTGCGGTCGCCGGTCGGAATTGGAGGACTATCGAGGTCCACGGCCGGCCATGATCATCGGTCGGGAGTTAACGCCACGCCAGCATCGCAGCGCCGAGCAGGATAGCGACAGCCAGCAGCGACGAGCTCGCGACCGGCCATTGCCGCAGCCACCTATCGGCCTGCTCGATCGCCTCGCTCCAGCTGGCGGCCGCTCGGACTGCGGCTTCACCCGCCACCACAATATCCCCCTCCGGCACCCGCGGCAGCCGCCGCCCCGAGCCCCACAACCCGATCGCAAAAACCGCTCCGAGCAAAACCGGCCACAGCCCCGCCCAGACCTCACCAGGGGCGAGAGCATCGAGCCGCGTGCCGCTTTTGGCCGTCGGATACAGTATCCAGGGAATTGCAACCGCGGCGAACGCGATCGCCAGCCAGGCCCAAATGAGCCAGGTCGGTGACGCTCCCTCGGAATCAGTTGCCCTGGTCTCAGCGAGACGGCGAAGGAAATGCAGCATCAGCAATGTGCTGCCGGCCGCCGACAACGCCGCCAGCACCCCGACAAAACCCTCCCCAAATTCCGACTTTACCGCCAGCTTCGCCAGAGCGCCCCCGGTGAGGGGCAGGCCGCCGAACCCCAGCGCCAAGACCGCCGCCGGCAACAACACCGGCCATAAGCGCGGCCGAGTTGCAGCGGCAACGCCGATCGCCATAAACAGCCCGCCCTTGACGAGGATGTGATGCGCCGCCGAGAAGCTGGCTCCCAGCCCGGCGCCGGAGTCGCCCGCGGCCCATCCCATGCCGAGCACCGCTGCCAGCAACCCCATCTGGCTGACGCTGGAATAGGCCAGTACCGTCTTCGGATTGTCTTGGGTGATCCCGAGCACGACACCGTAGAAGGCCGAGAACATTCCCGCAGCGGCCAGCGCTTCGCCCCACGCCGGCATGGCCACTCCGAGGGGCAAAAAGCGGATCAGCCCAATCACGCCGGCCTTGACCGCCGCACCGCTCAGCACGGAAGCGGCAGGGGTTGGCGCCGCGGGATAGGCAAGCGGCATCCACACATGGCCGGGCACAAGGCCAATCTTCAAGCCGAAGCCCAGGATCAGCAGCACCAGCGAGGCATCGCGCCACGGCGACGCGGGCAGCGCCGCTACGGCGTCGCGTATCAGTAGGCTGCCGTTCGGAGTAGCTTCCGCCATGAACACGAACGCCATCAGCAAAAAGGCCTCGCCCAGCACCGCAAGCGCGACATAGACGCCGCCGGCCCGCCGGGCGCCGGGTGTGCCGTCATGCACGACCAGACCATAAGCGGCGAGGCTGACGACGGAATAAGTCAGATAGAAGCTGACCAGGTCTGCCGCCATGAAGACGCCGAGGCTGCCTGACAGGGTTAGCAGCCACCACTCGGCAAAGCGTCCGGCATTCGGCTTGCCGCGCAAATAGGTCGCGGCGTAGGCGCCGGCGACAATCCACAGCAGCGCCGCGACCCCAAGCAGCATCGCCGCTGGCACGTCAAGTGTCAGGGTCATCCGCAGCGGCGGCGGAAAAAACACCAACGGTGCGCCGCCAGGGGTGAGCAGCGCCGCTGCCAGCGCCGGAATCGGAGCGAACGGCAACGCCGCCGGCATGCCGTCCCTCAGACGCCGCGACAGGCAGGCCAACAACATTACGAGCGGTGTAGCCAGCGCAGTGACAAGCAACGCGTCTGCGGTGATCACCACCGGGGTTCCCGCGCAAGGTTCAGTCTAACCCGCGACCCCGATAGAGGATTTGCCGGCGGTAAGCCGCGCTTCACTTGAAGTCCATTACGGCTGCGGCCGGACGGCCGATCAGCAGCAATTCCCGAGGGCCGCAGCGGTACAAAGCCCAGCATCAGCGCAACCAGCGCCACCGCCAATACTACTGCCTGCCGGGTGCGGGATATCTCTGCGACCAAGGTCAAAGGCTCATCCGGGTCCGCCAATGCTCGGGCCAGCACACGGAACACATAGCCCCCAGCGAGCAACCCGCCCATCAGGATGACCAGCGCCCACCACCACTGGCCCTCCCCGACCGCCGCTGTCAGCAACATCGCTTTCGCCACGAAGCCCCCGCTGGGCGGTAGCCCCATCAGCGACATCCCGCCGAGGCCGAACGCAAAGATGGTGATCGGCAGGGCTCGGCCGATGCCGGCGAGCCCCGCAATCCGATCGTGCCCGAGCGCTTCGTATACGAGCCCGGCTGCCATGAACATGGCCGCCTTGGCAAAAGCGTGGGAGATGGCCTGGAGCACGCCGCCGGTCCAGGCGGAGCTGCCCCAGGGATGGCCGATCTGGTCACCTCCGGCAAGCGGGAAAATCAGAAACAAATAGCCGATCTGCGCCACCGTCGAGTAGGCGATCAAGAGCTTCAGCCGGACCTGCCGCAGGGCGATCACGCTGCCGAACAGGATCGCCGCGGCGGCCAGGACGCCGAGCACCTGCGCCGCCGCGTGGTCGGGCAGCCTGGGCATGACATCAAACCACAGCCGGACCACCAGAAAGAACGGGGCTTTTACCACGAGCCCCGACAGCACGGCGCTGGCCGGAGCAGGCGCACCGGCATGGGCGGGCGGCAGCCACAAATGCAACGGGTAGAGTGCCCCTTTGGCCAGCAGCCCCGCCGTCATCAGCGATAGCGCCGCCCAGGCGACCGGCTCCCCATGGACCCGGCTGGATAAAAGGACGATATCGAGCGTGCCGTAAGCGCCGTACAACAGCACGGTCCCGAGCAGATAGAGGACGGAGCCGAGTAGGGCAAAGATCAGGTAACGCAATGCGGCCGCCAAGGTCTCGGCGCGGCCGTCCAGGCAGACCAACGGCACGGCGGCGAAAGTCAGCAGCTCGAGGGCGACATAAAGATTGAACAGATCGGCGCCGAAGAAGACCGCGTTCATCGCTGCCCAGACGGCCAGCAGCAATGTCCAGAAAATCAGCGGCGCCCGCGCTTCCGTAGTTGGTAGCGTCGGAAATTGCGCTCTTGCGAACAGGCCGATGGACGGGATCAGCAGTGCCGTCGTCACTACCATTACCGCGGAAAAGCCGTCCGCACGCAACGCCACGCCGAGCGGCGGCGCCCAACCGCCGACGAAATATTGCAACACGTTGCCGGAGCGCCAGACGCCGGCAGCAACCGCGATCGCGACGGCGAGCCCGACCGGCATTACCGCAACGGCGACGCGCTCCGCATAGCGGCCGCCTAGAAAGAGCGCCAGGAGCAAGCCCATTACCGGGAAGACGATCGCCAGAACAAGCAGGAACCCGCCTGGCGTTGCAGAATTCGGCATCAGGGTTGGCTATTCATCCGACGCCAAGGTCGCTTGCCCCGTCTGCTGAAAAAGCCGCAGCACCAGCGTCACCGCCAACGCTGTCGCCGAAAAGGCGACGACGAGGCCGGTGATGACCAGCGCCTGCGGTATCGGGTCGCCGCCGAACCCGGCGGCGGCGCCTCTGCGGGCGACGGCCCCGAACAGCAGAAACACACCCGCGCCGATCAGGTTGAAGCCGACGATCTTGCGGAGCGGCTGCGGATGCGCGATCAGGCCGAACAGACCCAGGCCAACCAGGACAGCGCTGCACAACCCGTAAAGCGTCGCGGCGCTCATCGCTGCCGCACCCGTTCCGGCGGACCGGCCACCAACAGGGCGAGCGTCGCCGCGATCGACAGCGTTACGGGCACCTCGATGGTCAGAATCAACAACTTGGCATGAGATTCCGGATATGCCAGGAAGGCGCCCGCCATCACGAAGCCGGCGAGCCCGATCGCGAGGAAAGTCGCCGGTCCCGCGACCAGCACAAGCCGCAACCACCGCCGGCTCACCGAAGGTGCGTCGACGAGGCCAGCCATCATGGCGAGAATCCACATAGCGGCGAGGATCGTTGCGCCTTGGAATTCACCCCCGGGAGCAGTCGAGCCGATCCAAAAGATATGGATGCCGACGAGGATCCCAACCGGTGCCAGCAGCTGCGCGATAAAAGTCAGCGCACCGTCTGAGGCAGCATAACGAAGTGCGGCGGGGAAGCCGCCCCATACTCGGTCCGACGCCAGCGACCAGATGCCGAGGAGTGCGAGCAGCAGCACCACCGTCTCGAGCAAGGTGTCGATCGCGCGATACGCCATCAGGACGGCGGTAACGGGATTGCCAAGGCCGGTCGCCGCCAGGTTTTCCGCCGCATGAGGAGCCAGCGTCGGCGCGGGCTCGGGCAACAGCAGCACAATCGCCGCGAGCCCCGCCGTCACCAGAGTGCACAGCACCGCGGCCGCAAGTCGCGGAATTGCGCACGGCCCCGCGCCGTCGGCCAGCGCCTCGCTCGGGCGCAATCGGGCGCTCGCGCCGACCAGCAGCCCGCCAGTTACCCCGCCGCCGATCGCGGCCTCGGTCAGCGCGACGTCCGGCGCGGCCAGACGCACCCAGACCAGCGCGAGCAGCAGCCCGAAGGCGACAAACCCGACCACCGCGGCGAATGTGTCGCGAGCGGCGGTGGTCCAGACGGCCAGTCCGAGGACCAATACGGCGAGGCCGGCGTCAAAAGCCAAGGCAGCTCGTCACGTGGGCGGCCCACCCACTCGGGCGGTGCGTGCAATTAGTTGGGTCACGGTGGCTCCGGCCAGCAGAGCGAGGAGCCAGACGGCGATTAGCTTCAGCCCGGCGAGCGGCCCATCGACCTGAAACAGCAGTCCGAGCACGACCAGGCCGAGCCCGAGATTGTCCGCTTTGGTCAGCGCGTGCAGGCGGCTGAGCGCGTCAGGAAACCGCAGTAGCCCGACCGTGCCTGCGAGGAAAAAGAAGGCGCCGGCGGACACGGCGATGATGGTCAGGGCATCGAGCACGAGACTCATGCTGCGTCCGTCTGCTCGACAGCCTTGACGAAGGCGACCGAGACGAAAGCTGCCAACAATGCAAGGACCAGCGCGACGTCGACCATACCGGGCATTCGGATCGCCGGCGCCAGCAGGAGCAGTACGGCAATGCCGCCGGTGCCGAGCAACTGCGCCGCCATGACGCGATCAGCCCGGCCGGGTCCGCGCAAGATACGCACCAGGCCCAATGCCACTATCACCAGCACAAAGGCCGCCGCGGCGATCATAAAGTCAGCCATTGCCCGGCGCTCCACCGATGACCCGGACGAGCAGCGCTTCCTCGGCGGCTAGCTGCGCCGCCACCGGCTGCCGGATGTCGAGGCAGTGAATTACGAGCGCCCCGCTCTGGTCCGATCCAACCGGCACCGTACCGGGAAGCAAGCTCATCAGCGCGGTAAAGGCGTTTCGCGCCGTACCCGGAGGCAGGCCCGTGGAGTAGCGTATAAAGCCCGGATCGAGCGGGAGCTTAGGGTCGAGCGCGCGGCGCGCGACATCCGCTCCCGCGAGCACGGATTGGCAGCAGGAACCGCAGCGCTACTTTGGTCAAGGCAAGTGGTTGCACGCGGTTCGGGCCGGAGGGGAGCAGATGCAGGCTAACCCACGTCGCAGCAAGCGCCGCTATCACCCCGGGCACTAGATCAACCAAGGCGTATCCTGAAAGAACCACCCAGACACCAAAAAATCCAACGGCTTGCCGCACCGCTGACCGCGAGAGCGCCGGGTTCATGCCAGGTCCGTGACGGTAGGGTTGGACATCACCTTCCTCCCGGCTGCCTCGGGCTCCTTGACACGGAACCAGGCAACATAGAGCGCCGGCAGAAAGATCAGGGTGAGAACCGTGGCGACCAGCAGACCGCCCATGACGGCGATGGCCATCGGACCCCAGAATATCGTAACCGCAATCGGGATCAGCCCGAGAACCGTGGATATCGCCGTCAGCATGATCGGGCGGAAACGCGACACGCTCGCCTCGATGACTGCATTCCAGACATCGAGACCCTGCGCCAGTTCGTAATCGATCTGCTCGATAAGGATCACCGCGTTTCGGGCGATCATTCCAATCAGCGCCAGAATGCCGAGAATGGCCACGAACCCAAGAGGCTGGCCGAACAGAAGCAGCGCCGCAACGATGCCAATCAAGCCCATCGGGACGACGCTGAGGACCAGAAAGAGCCGGTTGAAACTTCTCAATTGAAGCATCAGGAAAGACAGCATCACGAACAGCATTAACGGCACGACGGCGAAAACAGAAGCCTGGGATTTCGCGCTTTCCTCCACCGTGCCTCCGACCTCGATCCGATAGGATGCCGGCAAGTTCTCGCTCAATTTGGCTACCGCCGGAGCGAGCGCGGCGACCACGGTCTCGGGTAGCACACCCGGGGCGACATCGGCTTGTACGGTCAATGTCGGCAAACGGTCACGCCGCCAGATCAATGGGTATTCCTGAGCGAACTCGAAGGTCGCGATCTGGCTTAGCGGAACCGTGCGTCCGTTTTGGAGCGGAATCTGCAATGTCCGCAACGTCGAAAGCGACAGGCGATCTTCGTCGGTCGCTCGCGTCAGAACGTCAACCAGATAGATGCCGTCGCGGACTTGGGTAACCGGCTGGCCCGTCACCACGCTGTTCATGACCGAGGCGATCGCCTGGGTGCTCACGCCCAGCAACCGCGCCTGATCCTGGTCGATCTGGACGCGAACCATCCGCGCCGGTTCCATCCAGTCGAAATTGACATGTCTCGCACCGGGATCGGTCGCCACGGTCTGCGCAAGCCGCAGCGCGATATCGCGCAGCTCGCTAATATCCGAACCGCTAACGCGATACTGCACAGGCCACCCGACCGGCGGACCTAGACCCAGTGGCGAAACTCGGTTCACCGCACTCGGGATTTTGTCGGCAAGCTCTACCTCGAGCTTTTTCTGCAGCCGTTCACGGGCCGCCACATCCTTGGCAAGGACGACCGCCTGGGTGAAGAAGGGGTTCGGCAGTTCCACGTTTAGGGGCAGATAAAAGCGGATCGCGCCGCGCCCGACATAGGTGCTCCACCGGTCCACGTCGGGGTCGCCCGCCAACAGGCCATCGAGTGTTTTGGCTGCGTCTTCACTGGCAAAAATCGAGGCGTTCTGCGGCAATGACAGGTCGACCAGAAGGTCTGGACGATCCGACGGCGGAAAGAACTGCCGGGCCACGAACGGGCTTGCCAGCACCGCCGCAACAAAACCCGCCAAGGTTATACCGATGGTGAGCCAGCGCGCCCGCATCGCGCCGAGCAGAAACCCGCGAAAGTAGCCGAGGATCGCGCTGGGTTTGTCGGACTGTTTCGTTTTGGGTTTGGCGAGGAGCGCGACGCCGAGCAGCGGCGCGAAGATGACCGCTACAAACCAGGAGAGTATCAGCGCGTAGGACACAACCGCGAAAATCGAAAAGGTGTATTCGCCAGCCGAACTCCTGGCGAAGCCGATCGGTATGAAACCCGCTGCAGTGACAAACGACCCGGTCAGCATCGGCACCGCGAGGGTTTTATAGGCGAATGTCGCCGCATCCTCTTTGCTATCGCCGGCTGCGAGGCGAGAGGTCATGACGTCGACGGTGGTCATCGCATCGTCGACCAGCAGGCCCAGGGCAATGATCAGCGCGCCCAGGGAAATCCGCTGCAGATCGATCCCGGTCATCTCCATGACCGGGAAGACCAAGGCGAGCGTCAGCGGGATCGAAAGCGCGATGACTGCGCCGGCTCGAATGCCGAGACTGACAAAGCTCACGGCCATGATAATGGCGATCGCCTGCCACAGCGACGTCGTGAAGTCGCGAATCGCGTGATCGACGACAAAAGGCTGATCCGCCACGAGGATCGGCTCGATGCCAAGCGGCAGGTCGGCCTTGATCTCGCGCATGGCCTCTTTGATGTTCCGGCCGAGGGTCAATATGTCGCCGCCGTCGCGCATCGAGATGGCGATGCCGATGGCGGGTTTTCCGTTGACCCGGAACATCGGCTGCGGCGGGTCCGAATAATCGCGGTGCACTTGGGCGATGTCGCGCAGCCGGATCAAGCGGCCATTCGCGACGAAATTGACCGCCAGGATGTCCCGCTCGGATTCGAATGCCCCCGATACCCGCAGGATGAGCCTTTCACTGCCGGTTTGCAGAATCCCGGACGGGCTGACAATGTTTTGCGCCGCCAGGGCGGCGGCCAGAGCCGACCGGTCGATCCCCAAACCGGCGAGCTGCTGAACCGAGAATTCAACGAAGATTTTTTCATCCTGGGCGCCAAGTATCTCGATCTTCGCCACGTCCGGCACTCGCATCAGCCGGGAGCGGATATCCTCTGCGAAATCTTTCAGTTCGCGATGGGTAAATCCGTCGGCGGTAACGCCGTAGATAATACCGTAAACATCGCCGAATTTATCGTTGAACCCCGGACCGATCACGCCAGCCGGGAGAGTGTGGCGCATATCGCCGACGCTGGTGCGAACGTCGTACCATATGGCGGGAATTTGCGCGGCGCGGGTCTCGCCTTTCAGATTGACAAAGATGGTCGTCAGACCAGGGCTGGTAAAGCTCCGCAGAAAATCGAGGCTCGGCGTTTCCTGAAGGGTCCGCTCGAGCCGGTCGGTGACCTGCTGCAAGGTGTCGTTCAATGTCGCGCCGGGCCACGCGGCTTGCACAACCATTGTCTTGATGACAAAGGGCGGGTCTTCGTCTCGCCCTAAGCTGAAGAAAGCAGCTGGCCCGGCGATCGTCGCCGCGATCATGATGTAGACGACGAGAGACCGGTTCTCGAGCGCCCACTTCGAAAGATTGAACTGCATCTAGGAGGACGATCCGAGCAGTCGCACTTTCTGGCCGGGATGAAGCGCCTGGATTCCTGCCGTCACGACAATATCGCCGGTGTCGAGGCCATCGGCAATTACGACCGTGCCCGGGTCGTGGCGCAGCAATTCCACGTTACGCAGAGACACCGTTAGGGCTTTCGGGTCGACGATCCATACAGCGGGTTGCCGATTGAGTTCGGTCAGGGCTGTGGCGGGGATGGCGATGACAGGTTCGGATGGCAGATTGACGGCTCCGGTAACGGTTGCGCCGAGCCGCATCGCCTCCGGCGGCTCGTTCAATCCAACTTTGACCTCGAAGGTCCGGGTGACAGGGTCGGCCCGCGCCCCGACTTCCCGCACCCGCCCGGTCGCCGTCACGCTGGGATCGTCCGTCAGACGCACCGTGATCGGGGCGTCGCTTGGCGCTGACCTGAGTAATTGGGCCGGCACGTCGAAAACGGCATCGCGCCCGCCCTGACGGGCGAGTCGAACGATCATCTGTCCGGCCTGCACGACCTCGCCCGGTTCGGCGCCTCGGGCAGTGACCGTCCCGGTCGCATCCGCCGTCAAGGTGGTCCAGCCGACGCGGTCGCGCGCGATCTGCAACTGAGCTTGCGCGTTGTCGACCTGGGACTGCGCGCTTTGCAATGCGTTCTGGGCCTGATCGAAGCGGGCTCGAGGTGTATGTCCGTTAGCCAGCAATTGTCGCTGGCGTTCGAAGGTGCCGCGCGCGTAGGTCAGTTGTCCTTGTGCCGCCGCAAGGGCGGCTTCTGCCGAGCGCAGTTCGTTGAGCTCATTCTCCGGGTCGAGCTTGGCGAGCACTTGTCCCGCCTTGACCTGGTCGCCGATATTGACCGGTCTCTCGATAAGCCGCCCGGCGATACGGAAGGCGAGCGCCGGCTCGTCTTCGGCCTGGACGTGCCCGGTTAGCACCACGGTTTCGCTGGCCTCCCCCCGGCTGGCGGTGACCGTCCGCACTGGGCGCACCTCGGGCGCCTGGGCTTTGGTGTCCGGCTTGCACGACGCCAGCGTGAGTGCGACAGCCGGCAAAATCCACCAAAACCAAAGGGAACTGCGATTTCTCACCGGAACCCACCCCCGGCGAATTTCTTAACCCGCGGCTCCGCAGGTCGCAAGCGACATGGGACACAATCGCAACCCCGCAACGCGGCGGCCGTCGATCCTCGCCTGTGGACACTCGCTAAGAGCGGCTGGGTGTAACCGGCAACGTGGCAATGCTGGTCCAGGCGACCGGTGCGCCAGCCTTCTCCGCCGCTTGTTCGGGGGCTAGCGCGGGGTCCCAGTGGATGGCGAGAAATCGTCGGCCCGAGACATTACCGGCCGCATCGGAGACGAGCCAGACAAGCGGCGGCGCCATGATTTCAGGCTGGATCAGCGTGTCCCGGTCGAAGCCGGCCTCGTCGGAGATCATCGACGTGTTTGTGACCCCGCCGGGAACCAGGACATTGACCGTGACGCCGGTGCCGCCTAAGTCTTTCGCCATGATCGCGCTGAGCGCCTCGAGCGCTGCCTTGGACGGGCCGTAGGTCGGGGAGCCGGCGTTCAACATCGTTCCGAGGCTGGTCGTGACGTTGATGATCCGGCCCCACCCCTGGCGCATCATCTCGGGCACGACGGCGTTGGCAAGCGCAAACGGGGCCGTGGTATGGACCGCGACAAATCGGCGCCACTGGTCGGGTGTGATTTCCCAAAATTTCAGGGGACGCTGCCAACTGTCCGGCCGGATTGAACCGGGCCCGATCCCGGCATTGTTGACCAGGATATCGATGCGGCCAAACCGGGCGCGGGTGGCCCGGGTGATCTCATCCGTCGCGGAGTCGCTGGTTAGATCCGTTTGGATGGTGAGGAGGTCGGCCGACTTTCCCTGCTCACCCGCGCTGGCGGCCAGCGCCTCCAAAGGCTCTCGATCGCGATCAACGCCAGCGACCCGGATACCTGCCGCGAGCAGGCCTCGTGTCATCGCCCTGTCTATGCCACCCGCGGCGCCGGTGACGATGGCTACTCTTTGGTTTTCGGCCATGGTGCGCTTCCTCCCGCTCTGTCGGCCTCCACCCTAGCTCAGGGCGTGCTCCCGCGCATCGAAGCGGGATGTCCTGGTAGCGCGAGGCTGGCTGGACCTTTCTGCACAAAGACGGAGAAGGCAAGGAAACCGGCACCTTTCAACCTCACCTCACGATGAACGATTTCGCCGGCCTCACACCGGTGTTGCTGGCAGGCGGCGGCATCGGCGAGCTTCCGCCCGTGATTCAGCCCTATCTGATGCGCGACGGCCGGCTCGTCGAAGTCATGCCCGATTGGCGGTTTCCCAGTTTCGATCTGTCACTCGTTCACCTGGGTAGTCGCCACATCTCGAAACCGTGCCGTCTGTTCAAGGAATTCGCCACTCAGATGACACCGACCCTTTTCCCCGAATTACCTGTGTGAACAGCGCCGAGCCCGTGTCGGGCGTAAGTCTGTTAACGGGCGTGACCGGGCGTCCCACGGTCATCACCTGAAATTCCCGAAAGAACGTGCTAACCTCGCTGCTCCTGGCGAGGCGCCGCGGAGCACACATTCGGGGAGGATCAGCGATGCGGCGACTGTTTGGGACCGCCGTCGGAGGGATGCTGCTGCTGTGGGCCGTCGCGGCGTCCGCCGGCGATGTAGTCAAGGTCGGGCTGATCGCATCCTACACCGGCGCTTTCGCGACCTGGGGCAGCCAGTTCCAGCAGGCGGTCGAGGCTTATCAGGCACTCCACGGCAACACCGTCAAGGGGCCGGGCGGCGAGGAGATCGAAATCCAGTTCGTCTACCGGGACGCGGCGAGCCAGGGGCCCGATAAGGCCAAGCAACTAGCCGAAGAGCTGATCCTGCACGATCACGTCAAGTTCCTCTGCGGTCTCGAATTGTCGCCCTACGCGATGGCGCTCGCCGATATCTCGAAAGAGGCGAAGGTCCCGGTCGTCATCATGAACGCGGCGACCGCCTCGATCACCCGCATGTCGCCCTATTTCGTGCGCGTCAGCCAGACGGTGCCCCAGGACGTGGCGCCGCTTGGTCCTTGGGCGGTCGCGCATGGCATCAAGCGGGTCTACACGATCGTCAGCGATTATGCGCCCGGCTATGATGCGGAGAAGTATTTCATCAAGACCTTCAAGGCCGCCGGCGGCGAGATCGTCGGAAGCGCGCGCACCCCCCAGCAGGAGACCAATTTCTCGGCCTATATGGAGCGCGCGCTGCAGGCAAAGCCCGACGCGCTCTACATGTTCCAGCCGGCCGGCTCGCCTTCGGTCGCCTTTGTCAAGGCCTATGTCGAGCGCGGCTTGAAGGCGGCGGGCATTAAGCTGCTCGGCGGCGGCGAGACGCAGGAGCTGTTCCTGCCCAATTTCACCGACGACATCGTCGGCACGGTCACCAGCATGCATTACACCGAAACCAACAACAACCCCGCCAATCTTGAACTCCAGGCGCAGCTCAAGAAGATGTTCGGCGATAAGGCGGTCCCTGACATTGCCTCGGTCGCGGCATGGGATGGCACGATGCTGATCCAACAGGCGGTGGCGGCGCTCGGTCCCGATGCCGATGGGCTCAAATACATCGACTTTATGAAGGGTAAAAAGTTCGACAGCCCGCGCGGGCCGGTCGAAATCGATCCCGTCGAGCGCGACATCATCCAGAATATCTATATCCGCCGCGTCGAGAAACGTGATGGTAAGCTCGTCAACGTCAATATCGGCGAAGTGGGTATGGTAAAGGACCCGTGGAAGCTAGATAATCCGCCGAAATCGAACTGACGGCCTCCGCGTACATCTCGGCCCGTTTCATACGTCCCAGCTGACGAATGCTTTCCTTCGCGTTGACCGTGCTGTTGGACGGCATTTCCTATGGGATGATCCTGTTCCTGATTTCGGTCGGGCTGACGGTCACAATGGGGCTGATGCGCGTCGTCAATCTGGCGCATGGCGCGTTCGCGATGATCGGCGGCTACGTCGCGGGTTATCTGACGCAACAGGGAGGGAATTTCTACCTCTCGGCGCTCGGCGGTGCGGCAGCGGCGGCTGCGCTCGGAGCGATCGCGGAAATGACAATCTATCGCCCTCTCTACCGCAAGGGCGAGCTTTCCCAGGTGTTGCTGACGGTCGGCATCGTGTTCGTCGCAACCGGCGCGATCACCGCTATCTTCGGCGCCTTCCCCTATCCGGTCGTGTTCCCCGCCTATCTGACGAGGCCCGTCAATATAGGCTTTCGCGAGTATCCGGCCTATCGGCTGTTTCTGATCGCGGTCGGCGCCGCGATTGCAGCGGTCCTGTGGCTCGTGCTCGACGGATCGACCTACGGCGCGAGACTGCGCGCCGCCGTCGACAACCCCAACATGGCGCGCGCTGTCGGTATCGACGTGAACCTGCTGTTCACTGGCACCTTTGTCATCGGTTGCGGGCTCGCTGGGCTCGGCGGCGCGATCGGCGCCGGCATCCTCTCGCTCGAACCGGCCTATGCGCTGAAATACATCGTCTTGTTCCTGGTAGTCGTGATCGTCGGTGGCGAGGGAAGTTTCGGGGGCTCGTTCGTTGCCGCGATGGCGCTCGGGATCATCGATACATTGGGCAAATACTTCGTGCCCGAGGCGGCGGCCTATCTTCTCTATGCGGCCGTCTTCGCGCTGCTGTTGTGGCGACCGCGCGGCCTGTTGCCGCCGAAATCGGCCGCATGATCCGCGGCCGCCGCGTTCTCGCAGCATTTGGGCATGCGCTGCCCTGGGCGATCGCCCTCGCCTATTTCTACCTCGCTCCGTATGACCTGAGCTTTGGCACCCAGGTCATGATCTGGATCCTGTTTGCGATGTCGCTCGACCTCGCGCTCGGCTATGCCGGCATTCTGACCCTGGGGCATGCCGGCTTTTTCGGCATCGGAGCCTATGCGGCCGGACTGTTCGCGATCCATGTCTCCCCCGACCCGATCCTAGGTCATTTGGCGGCAGTCGCCCTCGCCGCGGTGCTCGGCGCGATCACCGGGGCGATGATCCTGCACACCAGCGGGGTCACGTTCTTGATGCTGACCCTGGCGATCGTGTCGGTGCTGTCCGAATACGCCAATCAGGCCCGCGGCCTGACCGGCGGTGATGATGGGCTGCAAGGCATCAAGCTCGATCCGATCTTCGGGATGTTCGAATTCAACATTTTCGGCAAGACCGCTTATGTCTACGCGGCGGTCGTGCTGTTCGGCTGGTTCCTGTTTGCGTGGCGCATCGTTCATTCGCCGTTCGGCCGCTCGCTCGACGGCATCCGCCAGAATCCACGGCGCATGCGCGCGATTGGCACCCCGGTGTGGTGGCGCTTGCTCGCGATCTATACGATCTCGGCCGCGATGGCCGGATCGGCGGGGGCGCTGTCGGCGCATGCGACCCGTTTCGTCGGCCTCTCCGTTCTCGACCTACTGACCTCGGGTATTGTCACGGTCGCCCTGATACTCGGTGGCACGCGTCGGCTCTATGGCGCCTTCGTCGGCGCGGCGACCTACTTCGTCGTGCAGGACTTGAGCGCAAAGATCAGCCCGTTCTTCTGGGAATTCGTGGTTGGCGGCATGCTGATCCTGACGGTGCTGCTGCTCGACGGCGGCCTTCTGGATCTCGGGCCTGCCGCCTTGCGGCTGCGCGATCGCTGGCGCGCAGCCAGGGAAGGGAAATGACAGCGCCGCCCGCCCTGTCGGTTCGCGGCCTCTCGAAAAGCTTCGGTGCGCTGGCCGTCGCCCAAAGCATCGACCTCGACCTCAATCCCGGCGCGCGCGTCGCGTTGATCGGGCCCAACGGCGCCGGCAAGACAACGTTCGTCAATCTCCTGACCGGCTTTCTCGCACCCGATGGCGGGACAATCGCGCTGGCGGGCGACAACGTCACCGACCTGCGCCCCGAAGAGCGGGTCAAGCGCGGGCTGGTGCGAACGCACCAGATCAGCACATTGCTCGTCGACAACACCGCGCGCGACAACGTCGCGATCGCGATCGCCGAGCGCGAGGGTTTTGCCTGGCGGCTGTTGCGGTTTGGCAAAGAATGGCGCCGCTGCCGCGACGAGGCGCAGCAAAGGCTCGACGAGATCGAGATCGGCGGCGTCGCCGAGCGCTGCGTCCACCAGCTCCCATATGGCGAGCAGCGGTTGCTCGAAATCGCCATCGCCCTGGCGCTGTTGCCTCGGGTCTTGCTGCTCGACGAACCGGCAGCTGGCGTCCCGTCCTACGAAACCGACGTCATCCACCAGGCGCTTGGCCGCCTGCCAGCGGACATCGCGATCCTGATCATCGAGCACGACATGGATGTCGTGTTCCGCTTCGCGCACGAAATCGTCGTGTTGGTGCAGGGCCGGGTGCTGATGCGCGGAATGCCGGAGGCAGTTTCCGCCGATCCCCGCGTGCGCGCCGTCTATCTCGGCAAAACCGCGAGATGAGCCTCGGCATCGAAGTGATCGATCTGGTCGCCGGCTGGGGACCGACGGTCGTGCTGGACGGCATCTCACTCACGGTCCCGCCGGGAGGCACCCTCGCTGTCTTGGGTCGCAACGGCGCCGGTAAGACGACGCTGCTTGCGACAATTATCGGACTGGCGAACCACCGTCGTGGCGCGATCAGGCTCGGCGGCGAGCCGATCGACACTGTGCCGACGCACCGCCGGGCGCGCCGTGGGCTCGGCTATGTGCCGCAGGAACGAGAGATCTTCCCGTCGCTGACAGTCGAGGAAAACCTCACGGTCGCCGTTCTGCCGGGCGGCTGGGCGTTGGCCCAGGTCTTCGAATTATTTCCCGCGCTCGCCGGGCGGCGCCGCGCGACCGGGAACCGGCTGTCGGGCGGCGAGCAGCAGATGCTGGCGATCGGACGAGCCCTGGTCGGCGGGCCTAAGGTGCTGCTGCTCGACGAGCCGCTAGAAGGTCTGGCGCCAATCGTGGTCGAGACGCTGTTCGCCGCGTTGGCGGCGATCCGCGATGACAGCGGGGTCACGATGGTCCTGGCCGAACAGAAAGCCGACCTCGCCCTATCCTTCACCGAAGATGCCGTGGTGCTCGATCGCGGCCGCGCCATTTTCCGCGGCAAGAGCGCGGAGTTGCAGGCGGACGAAGCGCTGCAACACCGCTTGCTGGCGGTCGGCGGGCGCTGAAGGTCGCGCCGGCGCTGGTGACTGCAAACCTTTATACGGGGGGAGAAAGCGCACCGTCCTGTATGTTCAGACAATCTGGTTGCGCAATTTCGCTTCGCCGCGCCACAGACGATCGAGATTGTCGCGCAGGATCTCGATCACATTGTCCTCGTAATGCCGAGTCTCGCCGGCCGTATGGGGCGTGATCAGGACTTGCTCCATTGCCCACAGCGGCGAACTCGGCGCCAGCGGTTCCTCTGCCGTCACGTCGATGCCGGCGCCCGCGATGCGGCGCGTCGCCATCGCCTCGATCAGCGCGGCCTCGTCGACCACCCTCCCGCGAGCGACGTTCACGAGGTGGGCGGTGGGCTTCATCCGGCTGAGTGCCCCGGCGTCGACCAGGTTCTCGGTCTCTGCGGTCAGTGGGCAGGTGAGGGCCACGAAATCGGCATCGGGCAAGAACGCGTTGAGCTCGTCCATGGTATGCACTGCATCCGCAGCACCGCGGCCGAAGGCTGGATGGAGCCGCAGCCCGACGACGCGCATATCGAAGGCCTTGGCCAGTTGGGCCAGTCGTCCGCCGATATCCCCCAGGCCGACGACCAGGAGCGTCTTGCCGCCCAGCTCGTCCTCACGTTGGGAAAGATCGCCGATCATGCCCCGCCACACGTGCTGTTGCTGGTTGTCGCGAGCCTCGGGAAGACGGCGGCTCAATGCGAGCATCAGCGCCATCGCGTGCTCGGCAACCGCGCGAGCATTGACGCCGCGCGCACTCGCGAGCCGGATCCCGCGCCTTGCCAGCTCTTCGCGCGGGAATTGGTCGGTGCCGGCGCCGATCGACTGAATAAAGCGGAGCCGTTTCGTCCGATCGAGGAACTGGTTCTGCCATAGCCCGGAGATCACCAGCACGTCGGCTTCGCCCACCCGCTTCACCAGGGTCCCGGGGTCCCGGACGGCGAAACTGTTGATCCCGGTCTCGAGCAACGAGAACTGCTCATGGAGCTGATAGGCGACGTGAGCGAAGCAAATGACGATTTTGTCGTTCGGAGGGATCATGGTGGATTACACTCGCCGAAGTTGGTGCACATGGCCGAAGAGCCGGTCGGCTCGGACGATTTCCTAGACGAGAGTAAACCGATGAGTAATCCGGCCTTCAAGTTCGACCATGTTCACATCATCAGCCAAGATCCGGAAGCCTCGGCGAATTGATATGTCGAGATGTTCGGGGCCACGATCACCGCCAACACGATGGCCCGCGGCGCTCCGCAGATATTCGTCCTCGCAATGACAGAGACTTACGGGTGTCATTGCGAGCGCAGCGAGGCAATCTCCAGGGCACGCGTCTGACGGTACCAACCGTCAACTCGCACCATTACGATGAAGTTCGTATCGCTCCGGAGGCGTCGCCGACAGAATTTCGACCTCGCTCAGTAGCTCACCCAAGTTAAAGGCATCGAAAGCTTACGTTAAATCGCAATGCTCCTAGACGGAGTGAATTCGACGCGATGAACAGTTGGCTGCGGTTTCGGGTTTTAATGGTCATGCGCCTGGTTGATCCTGCACGTCACGCTCGATCTGCGGATTTTCGGGGGGATGACAGAGCAAACGGAGGAATGCGATGACAGACGTTCCGGAAGACGGGTGCTTCTGCCTGCGCCGCAAACCGGGCGCAGCGATGGGTTACTTCTTGGCCATCGCCGCGGCATTGGCAGCCGCCATCTCAGGCGGAACGGCCGCCGCCGCGACGCTCGATCGGGCGCCCTATGGCACCACGCAAGGCGCGCAGGCGGTCGACATCTTCACGATGACCAACGACCACGGCCTGCGCGTGCGTTTCCTCAGTTTTGGCGGCGTCATCACCGAGATCGACGTGCCCGACCGCGCAGGCCGTCTCTATGACATCGTGCTCGGTCTCAGAACCTTGCGGGAATACGAGACGCTCCCCGGCCATTTCGGCGCGATCACCGGCCGTTACGCCAACCGCATCGGCGGCGCGCGGTTCACGTTGGGAGGCCAGACCTACCATCTGATCGCCAACAATGGCGCCAACACGCTCCATGGCGGCCCTAACGCGCTCGATCGTCAGGTCTGGGCGGTGTCAGCTACGCCCGTGCACGATGGTGTCGCGGCAACGCTGAGCTACGTCAGTAGAGCCGGCGATCAGAACTTTCCCGGCACATTGACGACGCAGGTGACCTACACGCTCACCAACGAGAATGCGCTGCGGATCGACTACGCAGCCAGCACCGACAAGGATACGGTGGTCAACCTCACCAACCATTCCTACTTCAACCTAGCCGGTAACGGTTCCGGCTCGGTCGCCGATCAGCTGCTGCTAGTCAACGCAGACCGCTACACCTCGACCGGACCCGATCAGATTCCCACTGGAGAGATCGCACCAGTCGAAGGCACGCCGCTCGACTTCCGGCAGATGATGCCGATCGGCGCCCGGCTGCACAGCGCGTTCCAGCAGATGGTCTATGCGCATGGCTATGACCACAACTTCGTCCTGAATAAACGCGCCCGCGACAGCATGACGTTTGCCGCGCGCGGTTACGATCCCCAGACCGGCCGCGTGATCGATTGCTTCACGACCGAGCCTGGTCTGCAGGTCTATACCAGCAATGGCATGAACGGCTCTGTGGTCGGGTCCTCGGGCACGACCTATCGCCAGACCGAGGCGTTCACGCTTGAGACGCAGCATTTTCCTGACAGCCCCAACAAGCCAAACTTTCCGACCACGGAGCTGAAGCCGGGGCAGGATTTCCGTTCGACCACGATATTCCGCTTCGCAACGGATGCGTCCTTGCCGCCGCTACCCCGCTGAGAACTGTTCCCGGCTCCCTGATGCTGCGGGGAATTTTGCCGCGCGCGTAGGACATGTTCCGAGCTTGCGCGATCACTCCGGACTCCTGGTGGCCGGTTTGGCCGCACTCATGTGCCAGACGCGGGCGGGCGAGAGGGGCAGCTGGTTAGGCATCGCTCCGAACGAGGCCAGAGCATTGGCGATGGCATTCGCCATCAGGCCGCCGATCGGGATGATAGGCCCCTCGCCCGCGCCCTTGACCCCGAGCGGGTTGCTCGGAGAGGGGTGATTTTCGAGCGCGATCGCCCAAATCTTTGGAAAATCGGTCGCTGTCGGGATCAGGTAGTCGGCGAGGTTGCCGGCCAGCAACTGCCCGTTTGCGTCATAGACGAGGTGCTCCAAAAAGGCGCCACCCAGCCCTTGGACCATGCCGCCGATCGCCTGGCCATGGAGGGTCAACGGGTTGACAATGCGGCCGACATCCTCGACGACGAGACAGTCGAGCAATTCGACGTCGCCCGTTCCCGGGTCGACCGCGACATGCGCCGCGGCCGATCCGTAGGTGTAGGTCAGCCGGTTGTCGTTGCCGAATGCCGTCGTGACCCGCAGGCCGTCTGGCGCCAACTCGGCAAAGGCGAGCGAGCGCCCGTCGGGAGCACGGGCATATCCATCCGCCAGTTCGACCCGTTCGGCGGAACAGCCTAGCCGTGCGCCGGCGGCAGCGCGGATCTTGGCGAGCAGGGCATTCGCCGCCTCGAACACCGCCGACCCGCCGAGGACTGTCGAGCGTGACGCGAACGCTCCATAGCCCTCGTCGAGCAACGGTGTCGAGCCGTGCAAGACCCGCACCTGCCCGAGCGGCAGGCCGAGCGTGTCCGCCGCGATCTGCGCCATCACCGTTTCGAGGCCCTGCCCGACGGCAGTCGAGCCGACATAGACCGACACCGTGCCATCCGCCTCGAGGTCGAGCCGCGCCGTCTCCTTGGGGCCGGCACCGCCGCCCTCGATAAAGCAGGCGACAGAAATGCCGTGGTAGCGCCCGTCGATCTCACGGCCTTGCAGCGCCAGTTTTTCGTCCCAACCGAACTCGACGAGACAGCGTTCGAGGGTTTCGCGATAGTCGCCGCTGTCGCATTCGGTATCGACGGCCGGACCGCCCGGCTCCAGCCGGGGCAGGCGGTACGGCATCTCGCCGGCGCCGATCAGGTTGCGCCGACGCATCTCGGCGCTGCCGATCCCGAGGTCGCGCGCCGCCAGTTCGATCAGCCGCTCGCAAAAAAACGAGCCCTCGTAACGGCCGGGCGCGCGGTAGGTGCCGGACGGGGTCTTATTGGTTAAGAGCGCTGTTGAGGTGATCCGCACATTCGGCACGCGATAGGGGCCGGTCAAGCCTTGCGCCAAAGTGCGCGGCTGGATCAACCCATTGGTGCGGACATAGGCCCCGAGGTCGACGAACATCTCGCCACGCATCCCGAGGATTGTGCCGTCGCTGCGGCAGGCGATCTCGATCTCGCAATCCGCCTCACGCGCATGGTTCATCGCAATCAGATGCTCGCGCCGGTCTTCGAGCCAGCGGACCGGGCGGCCGACATGCCGCGCGGCGAACGGAATCAGGAAGTCCTCGGGGTAGAACTCGCCGCGGGCGCCAAAGCCGCCGCCAACATCGTTCTCGATCAGGTCGACCTGGGCTGGCAACAGGCCCAACATCGCTGCCAGGGTATCGCGGTTGAAGAAGGGCACCTTCGCCGCGCCCAGCACCGTCATCCGGCCCTGTGCTGCATCCCATTCGGCAAGCACGCCGCGCGGCTCCATCGGCAGTGCTGTATGACGCTGGACCGAGAACCGCTCGCGCCTGACGTAGTCAGCATCGCGAAAGGCCGCGTCGGCGTCGCCCTTGACCCCGGTAAAGATCATCGCGGCGTTTGTGCCGGCTCCCTCGAACAGCAGGATATCGCCTCGCCCGGAAGCGCGCCGATCCGGAACGGGCGGCAGCTCTTCGATGTCGAGGGCGATCGCACCGACACCGTCCTCGGCCAGCGCCGGGCTGTCGCCCAGCACGACGGCGACCGGCTCGCCGACATAACGCACACGGTCGGCCGCGATTACCGGCTGCAGAAAGCGCTCCGTGCCGGGCAAGGGCAGAAGACGCAGCGGGATGCGGGGCACCACGCCGATGTCTTTCGCGGTGATGACAGCGCGCACCCCTCCTATCGCAAGCGCGGCGGTGGCGTCGATGGTTGCGACGAGGCCGTGCGCAACAGGGCTGCGCAGGATGGCCGCATGCAGCATGCTTTCGCGCTGCAAATCGCCGACGAACTGACCGCGGCCGCGCAAAAAGCGCAGATCCTCGATCCGCTCGATCGGGCTGCCGATATACCGGTTCGTCCCGATCATGGCTTGTCGGCCTTGCGGTAGGCGGCGCGGGCTTCGAGCACCGCCTCGACGATCGGAATATAGCCGGTGCAACGGCACAAATTGCCGGACAGGGCGGAGCGGATGCGATCGGCGTCCGCATCGGGTTCCTCAGTCAACAGCGCGTGCGCTGTCGTCAACATGCCGGGGGTGCAGAAGCCGCATTGCAACGCGTGATGCTTGCGGAAGGCGGTCTGCAGCGGACTCAACGCGTCGTCGCTCGACAGACCCTCGACGGTGACGATGCTGGCGCCGTCAGCCTGCACCGTCAGCATCAGACAGGCGCGGACCGCGGCGCCGTCGACGATGACCGTGCACGCGCCGCAGGCGCCGTGCTCGCAGCCGAGATGGGTTCCGGTCAGGCGTAGCACCTCGCGCAAGCAATCGGCGAGGTGGAGACGCGGCTCGACATCGACCGTAGCAGCATCACCATTGACCCGGAAATTTACCCGCATCAGTCGCTCCGTTGCCCAGCCGCGGCCCGCAGCCCGCGCTCGATCAGCGTCGCCACAAGGCCGCGACGGTAGGCGATGTCGGCGTACAAATCGTCCGGAGGGTCGACCTCTTTGGCAGCCGTCGCCGCTGCCTTCTGGATCAGATCGTCGTCGATGGTGTGGCCGTTCAGCAGCGTTTCCAACCCGGTCAGCCGACGCGGGCGCGGGCAGGCGCCGATCACGCCGACATGCGGATTGCTCAGCGCACCCTGCCGATCCTCGTCGTAAAACAAGAGGATGCCGGCAAGCGCGAAATCACCCTCACGCCGGGCATATTCTTGGAAGGCCCACCGCCGGCCGCTCGGCCATTTCGGCAGGTGCAGCTCGGTGACGATCTCGTCCGGCTCACGAAGCGTCGACAGCGGTCCGGTGAAAAAATCGCCGGCACGCACCGTGCGCGATCCAGCCGGGCCGCAGAGCGTGATTTCGCCCTCGCAGGTCACCGCGATGCCGGGCAATTCGGCGGCCGGGTCGGCATGGGCAAGACTGCCCCCGACCGTGCCACGGTTGCGGATCTGGTAATGTGCGACATGGGCGATGGCCGCGCGCAACAGCGGATGCGCCGCTACCAACCGCTGATCGTCCTCAATGTCGCGCCAGCGCACGAGCGCGCCGAGCCGCAAGCCGTCATTGCCGACGGCAATATTGTCGAGCCCCGACAGCCGCCGCAGATCGACTAGCAGGCTCGGGGTCGCCAAGCGAAAGGCAAGAACCGGCATCAGGCTTTGCCCCCCGGCGATGACCAGCGCCTCGGGGTTCGACGCGATCAGGTCGATTGCTTCGCGAAGGCTGCCGGGGGCCTGGTAATCGAACGGCGCGGGTTTCATTGCTCGGCCTCTCGAGGCAAGACCAAACGGAGGGGCAATTTGCACGCCAGCATTCGCGAGAGCGCCGAGTGCGCAACCCCGAAACGATCGCATGAGCGTGGTAAACTCGCAATCGCACTGAACTCCAGGTGAAGGCAGTAAATGTGTACGCGGTCGCCGCAGTATGACGTCATGAGGGACCGCGCGGCTGTGCGAAGAAACGCGCCGGCCCCGACCGGGCGGTCGGCGGCGCGCTTTGGGCTCAGCTCGTCGGAGTGACGGATGGACGCGCAAACGCCGGTGACGCTTATCGAGCGCGATCGTGTTCAATTAGGGGCCGTCGATGCATCCTGTGGATCCCACAGGCCGGGAAGATCAGCAAGAGCGGCAAGGTTGTCGGGCCGGCTCAGGCATTTCGTCTTGATCGCACTCGGCCGCAG
>CAVTFD010000041.1:0-81224 GCA_963733945.1 uncultured Alphaproteobacteria bacterium
GGCGATAGGCATCCTCAAGCCTGGCATACATCGCGTTCGCCGTGGCCATGGTCGGAAGCGCAAAGAACAGCCCGTCCGCATGACCGTCACCCATTAGGCGATGTGCGAGCACGAGTGCGGCCTCGGTCTTGCCTGAGCCGGTGGCATCCTCAATCGTGACGAGAACAGGCCCGCCGGGAATGGGAACCGTGTCGGACCAGGATTGCAGGGGGCGTGCGGACAGGCCGGGGAAGAGGTGAACGAGGCCGCTCGCAGGCGACACGGGCGACGCATGCAAGCCCGCATCGCTGGCGGCCTGCCGGGCGCGAGGCAGCGCGATTTCGTGCCAATAACGCCGCAGGTCCTGATGCTCTGCTGCGACGACTGGCTGAAACCAGCGCCTTCCTGAGCCAAGCCAATCGGCAGCGACCGCAAGCCCTGCAAGGGACCAAGCGAGACGATGTCGCGCCGCGGCATCGAGCCGCGGGAACGGCGGCGGATCGACCGCGGCAAGCATTTGGTCGGTGAAAGCGCTAGCCGCGCCGACGCAGACCCCACAGGCAACCTTGCGTCCCAGGTCGGGCGTATCGAGCTCTCGCGGTGGGCGGCCGTGATGGCCTGTTACCGCACGAAACAGCGCATATCGAGAGCTGCGCTTCTCCATTCTGCGAATAGAGGATCAACGTGCCGCTTCAGGGCTCCGCAGAGGAGTGCGTACCCGGCATCGTCGTGGTAGCCGGGCGGCGGCTGAGAAAATGGCCCGAGCGACGGCGGCCACAAGGCGGGAACTTTGGCCTGAAACGGGCGGGTGAATTTTCCGACATCATGGAGCGCTATAAGAGCAGCCAGGGTCGCCGTAGGTACGTCGATCGGTGGTCGAAAAGCCGTCAGCAGCACCACAGCCGAGGCAGCCACATCGAGGCCGTGATGCGGCACGCTATGCATCGGCGCTGGTTCGCCTTCACGCCCTGATTTCGCCCAGAATTCGAACAGCGGTTCCATCGGAGCCGGATCCTCGCGGACGCGCTGGCCGCCGCGCAACCTGATTAATGGTAAGGGCAACCCATTCCAACGCCTCGGACTACCGGCGCTCTGTCCCGGTTATAACTATACCATAGGTCACCGAAACGCCGCCCTCGACACCGGCAAACCAACTCTCCGGGCGCTCGACAGCCGATAATCATCGTTCTGCAGCATCGTGCGGCCCGAGGGGCGGCTCGAACGGCTGCCCAGCGTCGAGCCGAGCGTCCGGGTCGTCGGCTTTGGCCCAAGTCGCGTGCCGAGATCATGCGTGGTCCCGACCCGATCGGCCCGCCGGAGCTGCTGCGACCGTTGCTCGAATACGAGCGCCTGGTCGGGGGCTTTGGTGATGGACCACGATCGCCGCTTCGAGAGCTGGCCGGCATTGGAGGCTCACCTTCTCGAGCGGCGATCGCATTCTTCTTCACATAGCCGCGCCGCGCTCGTCCTTGCTCTTGCCTTTGGTGCGTGCCCGGTAAGGCGCAGCAGGCCTGCGGCCGAAAACTCCAATGCCTGGCAAACGCGTGCAGTCGACATTGAACTCGACCTCGCCAAATCGGCAAACCGGTAGGGCGCGCCGTTGCGACCATCGCCAGCAACTCACCGACCGGCGCCAACGCACGGGGTCAGAAGTAATTCGTCAAAATTATTCGGGCCGCATTCCGCTGCTGGCGCGCGGCCGTCGCATACCTAGAGGCCAGGCTCGCCCAATTCCGGTCATTCGTGGGACTGGCATCGGCTACAGGATTCAGCGGACGCTGACGATGACGCTCGCTATGTCAGGGTCGACTTTTCAGAGTTCGAAGTGCATTTGCAAGATCGCGAGATCCGTCAGAAGGATGCCGGTTGCAGTGGCTCTCGAAATCGGCCGCCCCGACCATCCTCTCGAACGAGCCCAAGTATCCAGTGCGTGTTCACACCCTAGAACAAACCATGCACAAGATCCGCCAGGCGAAGACATACCTCCGAGTGCGTCGAGGGCGGACATGACCTGCCGGCGTGCGCTATCACTGCCTTCACCGACAGTCCGCCGAAAGCCCTTACCCCTTTGGGCCGGAACACGTGCCGGGTCTATCGCAAAGAGCGCCGCGTCGAAGTGGGCGCGCCGGAAAAAATCATGAAACCGTTCACCGGCGAGACGCATCTCTGTGTTGATTGACCCGGAACGGTGCATCCGGGCGAGGGTATCCAGGCCGATCCACGGCAATCCAATGCCGCCGTCGGCGTCCTTAACCGTCACCTCGGCACGAATCACAGATCCATGCGCCAGTCGCTCCCGCAGGGGCCCGATTACTCCCCGTTCTACCCGTCTTCTGTTTTTCTGCACTTGGTGCCCGGACATTTCCTCTCCTTTCTTCTCACAAGACCCGCCACATACCGAGCGCTGCGATGGGCCCGTGATTACAGCGACAGCTGGATTCCCCGGTCTGATCGCTACGGGCGGGATGAATTTTGTGGGCGCTGCGCCGCGGCGGCTAGTTTCGATCCAATGCGCATCTAGCGCGCTGAATTCCTTCCTCGACGATCCCGAAGTAATTCATGCGTGCCCGGTCTCATCGACAATTCTCGGCGAAATATCCTGCAGGTCGGGCGAGGCTTCGCGTAAAACGGGCATGATTACTGGCCACAGGTGCGAATGACCGCCCGCGGACCGCACGCAATTCAGGCAAAGACCAATTACGAAGAGCGCTTTGGGATCGTCCCGAGTGGCACGCAAAACCATGGCGGTCGCCACAAGCCGCCTGCCGTGCAGAGGCTGAGTGCAGAGCAGGCATCGTGGCGCCCGGTGCCGTAGTCTGGTGCGGACGGCATCGAGCAGCTCGCCAACTGCGCTGAGAACGCGAAGCTCAAGGTTCTGTGCGCCTGCGTCTCGCACCATCCGGAGCAAGCGTGGCGTTTCACGGATATCGATTAATCGGACCGTCACGACACCATTGGCTTCCGCGACGACCTCGGCGAGTGCCTGCCGCCATCCTTCAAACTTCGCCACAACTTGGTCCTTGTCGTGGCCTAGGAGGTGAACAGCTGGTGGTCAGAGCGTAACATTGGCACCCCTGGCGTAGAATAAATCCGCGGAAACGAGAAGTTCGAGGGTGTTGCTATTTCCGCCACATTTGTTGCGGTATATCCATGATACCACCCTAGAGGTATGCCCATCATCGACATCCCTCCAAAGGCAACGCCTGCAGGAATTCATCTGCAGCAAAGTTCTCCCAGCTCGGTGAACCCGCTCGGCCATCGCCGCTTCAGAACGCGACCCTTGAAAGTTTACGCTTGCCCCGGACCCACAATTTGGATGACTGAGGCGGATTCCAGCACCAAATATTGTGCCCTCGAACGAGTGGCGTATTCTTTCCAAGCATCAGAAAATTATTTGCTCTATGGTTGATTTTTTCGGTTGTATTCCCGTAGTCCTCCTATACCTCACGCGGCCAGAGCGACCACCAAAAAAGCTAGGGGTAATCTACGAGTTCGTACATCTCTGAGTGCCGGTAAACTATTGAATTGCTGTTAATTATTTAAAATTAGCGACGATGCCACCGCAGCATATATTACATCAAAACCTTTTTTCATGCCA
This sequence comes from uncultured Alphaproteobacteria bacterium, assembly GCA_963733945.1. GTDB lineage: Bacteria > Pseudomonadota > Alphaproteobacteria > ATCC43930 > CGMCC-115725 > AP-15. The sequence continues at coordinate 3,578 of CAVTFD010000041.1, forward strand.
CATGCCATAGACACGATCCTCCGGGCGAGCCGAGGCCGCCCACCGCACGAACTGCACGCCAAACCGCCGCGCGTGCGCCTTCGACCCGCATGCCCGGCTCCCCGCCCTTGTTTCCTCGCGAGACGCCGCCGTCCCGTGGCCGCGAGTAATCTAGGGCCCGTAAGGGGTCGAGTTGCGCGGTCGCAAAGCGGGCTCGAAAATCCTCTCCCGCCTGCCGCATCGATGAGGTGATCGAGCCCCGGCGCTCCATCACAGCCAGCGTATCGACGGCCCGATAGGGGCGCGCCAAACCGCCCAATTCGTCGGCGATTGGCCGAATGAGGCGCTCGATGAGCCCGTGCTCGCGGCGCTCGAGCGTGGGCATAATGGCATTCTCTATCAAAGTCGCGGCGGGGTGCAGACGAGAGGTGCGTCGGGCCATGTACGTTATCCTGAACATAACAAGAACGTTCGGCTCACAAAGAAGATTGCACCGCCCGCTCAAGCCGTTTGAGGAAGCGACGGGACGGCCCGACGCCCTCAGCCCCGCGCCGCCCTCCAACGACGCGCGCGAGTTCTTCCACTTCGCGCAAGCGCCGAACCTCTTCCATTGTGCCGCTAGCGACATGGCAGAGCGCGTGATGCTGCGCACAGTAAGATGAACCCCGGCGCGGCATCCCACCACAAACACGACCGCTATCGCCATCGTCCGTTATGTAGGCGCAACCCAGGCCAGCATGACGATCTTCCGGTGCCGACAACCGCGAAAGCCCCTCCATGGGTATCTCCTCAGCCCGATCAACAGTCTTGTCATGATCGCACCGATATGATATCATGATCGAGCTTAATGTCAACATCATTATTTGCGGTATTAGCACTATGGATTCGGTTTGGTTTCACCAAGCCCTCGAGCGGGCCGGGGCATCGCAGGCCGATCTCGCCCGCCATCTTCGGCTGGCCCCCTCTGCGGTTTCCCGTATGCTCAGAGGCGAGCGTCAGATGAAACAGCTGGAAACCGTCCAGATCGCCGGATTTCTCGGGGTGAGCCCCGACGAGATTCTGCGCCACGCCGTCGATGATGCGGTTTCCGCGACAGCTGGTGATCACCCTCGGCGGGGTCGCGGGCGGCCGCCCTCGGCGCCACCCTCGGGAGTCGCCCGCGCAGCCGATCTGATCCCAATCCGCAGCGCAGGACGCGGCGGCAATGATCAGGAGATGTTTCTCGAAGATGGTCCGATTGGCTATACATCGCGACCGGCCAACCTCGGCGGCGTGCGGGCAGCGTACGCCATTTACATGGTCGGCGACAGTATGGAGCCGCGCTACGAGCCGGGCTGGCTATTGCACGTCAACCCCTTCAAGCCGCCGATCCGCGGCCGCGACGTCGTCGTCTACAAGCAGGGTCAAGTCGTGCTGATCAAGCAGTTTGTCGGGTGGGAAGGCGACACGCTGGTGCTGCGCCAGCTCAATCCTCCCGACACTTTGCGGATCCCACGCGCTGATGTGCGCGAATTTCACCTCGTGGTCGGTGCAGATCAGGAAGGATGACCGCGATCGTGGATGTCGCAGGGTCAAGCCGCTTCTGCTCTAGCGTCTTCCTCGATAACCAAACCCTTGTCGCTCGCCGTGACCTGCACCGTCGACCCGTCGGGGATGCGGCCTTCGAGGATTGCCTGGGCTAGCGGGTTTTGCAATTCACGTTGGATTACCCGCTTGAGTGGCCGAGCCCCGTAGACCGGATCGTAGCCGGCGTTGCCTAACCAGGCCATCGCCGCCGCATCGACTTCCAGGGTAACCTTGCGATCGGCTAACAGCTTCTTCAGCCGCTCGACCTGGATCGCGACGACTCCCTTCATATCGTCGCGCGAGAGCCGGCGGAACAGGAGAATCTCGTCAAGCCGGTTCAAGAACTCTGGTCGAAAGGCCGCACGTACCGCCTCCATCACCGCCTCGCGCGCGACAGAGACATCGGCCCGCTCTGGCAACCGTACCAACGCATCGCTACCGAGGTTCGAGGTTAGCACGATCAAAGTGTTGCGGAAATCGACGGCGCGGCCCTGGCCATCGGTCAGGCGGCCGTCGTCGAGGACCTGCAAAAGTACGTTTAACACATCCGGATGTGCTTTTTCGACCTCGTCGAACAGGATCACTCGATAGGGCCGGCGTCGCACCGCCTCGGTCAACGAGCCCCCCTCGTCGTAGCCCACGTAACCGGGCGGGGCGCCGATCAGGCGAGCGACCGAGTGCTTCTCCATGTACTCCGACATGTCGATGCGCACCATCGCGCTCTCATCGTCGAACAGGAACTCCGCCAGCGCCCGCGTCAGCTCGGTTTTGCCGACGCCGGTCGGTCCAAGGAATAAAAACGAGCCCGTCGGCCGCTTCGGGTCCTGCAGCCCGGCCCGGGCTCGGCGGATCGCGTTCGAAACCGCGGTCACCGCCTCGTCCTGGCCTACCACTCGGCGCCTCAGGGCGTCTTCCATGTGAAGTAGCTTATCGCGCTCGCTCGACAGCATTTTGTCAACCGGAATACCGGTCCAGCGCGACACAACAGCGGCAATGTGCTCCTCAGTGACCGCTTCTTCGAGCATGCGTCCTGCTTCAGCCTCCTCGACTTGCCTCAGCTTGCGCTCGAGATCGGGAATGACCCCATAGGTCAGTTCGCCGGCGCGGCTCCATTCGCCGCGGCGTTGGGCGATTTCGAGGTCGGCGCGCGCCTGCTCGAGTTGCTGCTTGAGCTTTGCCGCACCGGCGAGCTTTTCTTTTTCCGCCCGCCATTGCGAGGTCAGCTCGGCCGAGCGCTGTTCGAGGTCCTCAAGCTCCTTGACCAGCCTCTCCAAGCGATCGCGCGAAGCCGGATCGCTCTCTTTTTTTAGAGCCTCGCGCTCGATCTTAAGTTGGACGATGCGGCGATCGAGTTCATCGATTGCCTCGGGCTTCGAATCGACCTCCATCCGCAATCGCGAGCCGGCCTCATCCATCAAATCGATTGCCTTATCCGGGAGGAAGCGATCTGTGATGTAGCGGTTCGACAGCGTCGCCGCGGCGACGATCGCCGCATCGGTGATCCGTACTCCGTGATGCAGCTCGTATTTCTCCTTGATGCCGCGCAGGATTGAGATCGTGTCCGCAACCGACGGCTCGGTAACAAAGACCGGCTGAAAACGACGGGCCAGAGCGGCGTCCTTTTCGATATTCTTGCGATACTCATCGAGCGTGGTAGCGCCGACGCAGTGTAACTCTCCGCGGGCGAGCGCCGGTTTCAGCATGTTCGAGGCATCCATCGACCCCTCCGCCTTGCCGGCGCCGACGAGCGTGTGCAATTCGTCGATGAATAGGATGATTTCGCCTGCTGCGGCGGTGATTTCCGTCAGCACCGCCTTGAGCCGCTCCTCGAATTCGCCACGGAACTTGGAGCCGGCGATCAGCGCGCCCAAATCAAGCGCCAGAAGGCGCTTGTCCTTCAAGCCCTCCGGCACGTCGCCATTGAAGATACGGAGCGCCAACCCCTCTACGATCGCTGTCTTGCCGACCCCGGGCTCGCCGATCAGAACCGGATTGTTCTTGGTGCGACGCGAAAGTACTTGGATCGTGCGACGGATCTCCTCGTCGCGGCCAATGACGGGATCGAGCTTGCCTTCGCGCGCAGCCTCAGTCAGATCGCGCGAATAGCGCTTGAGCGCGTCGTAGCCCTCTTCCGCCGAGGCGCTATCAGCCTTGCGCCCCTTACGCAAATCTTCGATCGCCGAATTTAATTTCTGCGGGGTCAGCCCAGCCGCTCCCAACGCCTTGCCTGCCGCCGTTTCCTTAGCGATCGACAGCGCCAGCAACAACCGCTCGACGGTGACAAAACTGTCCCCGGCTTTCTGCGCAATCTGCTCGGCCTGTTCGAAGACACGTGCTATCTCCGGTGACATATATACTTGGCCGGCCCCGGAACCTTCTACGCGCGGCAGCTTGGTGAGTTCGGCATCGATCGCGTTCAGTGCCACCTGTGGCTCGCCGCCAGCCGCCCGAATCAGGTTTGCGCAGAGCCCCTCCTTGTCTTCGAGCAGAACCTTGAGCAGATGCTCCGGCGTTAGCCGCTGATGACCGTTGCGCAGAGCCAAACTCTGCGCAGATTGGACAAAGCCTTTCGATCGCTCGGTGTATTGTTCGATTTCCATAATCTGCCCCGCTGAGCCGACCACGGCGCTCTGTTCAGGCAGTCTCCGCGGTCCCTCTCGGGCCTATATGGCGTAGTTCGAAAGTAGCGCAACCCTCTCGGCGACCGGAACTCGACTACCGCCCGCGAATGCTCTAGTGCTGCAGAATGCTACAGTGCGGCGCCACAAAATCGACTCAAAACCGAGAGGATCGATCGTCGCTCGGCGAGATAGGCAACGATGGTTGGAGTAGCCCGTCGTTTTCGCTCGATTCCCCGCCGGGCTCGCCCACATCCGCTTCGGCAGGTGTGACCGGGCGCTGCGTCCCATTTTGATAAGCCTCGCCATTAGCGCTCATAATACGAAAGTAATGCTCGGCATGCTGGAAGAAACTTTCGGCAGCGATGCGGTCGCCGCTCGCCGCCGCCTCACGCGCCAATGCAACATATCGTTCGAAAACCTGATAGGCGTTACCGCGAATTTTGACGTTTGGGCCGTTGCTTTCGAAAGTTTGAATTCGGTGCGGCATCCGCTGTCGGTTATGGTGTGGATTATTCCCATTATTGCGGCCGCGTGATCGCTTGTTTGGGCCTGGTCTCATGACGCCTGTCTGATCTTGGTGGACACTCTCGGAGCCTTGTCCGATTGGAGCGTTCCTCGTCCCTGCCCCATCTCGGGCGGTCTCGCGTAACTACCCGGCGCTCCCCTGCGCGGTATCGAACTCTCCACCGCCCACCCTAGACGGGACGAATCCGCATTCCAAGATCTTTTTGTCCCACCGAGGATCTCTCCGCCGGATCGCCTTGGTCGAGACGCGCGACGATGCAGCGCTCGACCCCGGCAAGGTCGCGCTCGAGGCCCTCGACCGAGAGGCCCTCGGCTTGCAGGATGGCAGCAGCAGCAAAGGCTTGCCCCGCTCCGATTTCAACCGCGAAGATGCCGCCGCTCGCCAACAGTGCCGGCAGACCCTCAGCAATCCTCCGATAGGCGGCAAGACCCTCTTTCCCGCCGTCGACGGCGGGTCTCGGGTCGTAGCAGCGGACTTCTGGCGGCAGGCCGGCGAGCTCATCCCCCGCGATGTACGGCGGATTTGCGACGATCACCGTGAAACGCCCCGAGAGTGCGCTACTCCAGTCGCCGACAAAGAACCGAGCGCGGTCCGCGAGACCCAGGACCTCAGCATTTTCCCGTGCTGTCATCACCGCGCCAATGGCAACATCGACGCCGATGCCAACAGCCGTTGGGAATTCGGACAACAGCGCAAGCAACAGGCAGCCGGTGCCGGTCCCGAGGTCAAGAAAGCTGAGCGGCAGCTTGCGATCGGGGATTCGCCGAAGGACGGCTTCGACAAGCGTCTCGCTCTCGGGTCGGGGGTCGAGGGTATCAGCTGACAAGGCAAACCGAAGTCCCCAGAATTCACGCCAGCCAAGGACGCGGCTCAACGGCTCGCCTATCACAATTCGCTCAAGTGAGGCGTGCAGACGCTCGACCACAGACCGTTCGAGCCCACGCTCCGCATGGCTCAGCAGTTCTGTCGGCGGGACGTCAAGAAAAGCGGAGACGAAGCGACGCGCGCGCCGGCGCGGCTCGTCAAGTCCAGCCGCCGACAGCACTGCTATAACTTCGGTGAGAATCGAGCCGAGCGTATCCGCCACCGCTCCCGTCAATCCTCCACCGCGGCCAATCTTGCCGCTTGATCCTCGGCTAGGATCGCGTCGATGATCTCGTCCAAAGCCTCGCCGCCCATCACCTTGTCTATCTTGTATAGCGTCAAGTTTATCCGGTGATCAGTCACCCGACCTTGCGGAAAATTGTAGGTGCGGATGCGTTCTGATCGATCGCCACTGCCGACCTGGCTTTTGCGCTCCGCGGCGCGGGCATTATCGCGCGCCTGCCGCTCCAACTCGTAAAGCCGAGAGCGTAACACTTTGAGCGCTCGCGCTTTGTTCTTGTGCTGCGATTTCTCGTCCTGCTGAATGACCACGAGCCCTGTTGGCAAATGGGTGATCCGCACTGCGCTATCAGTCGTGTTAACCGACTGCCCCCCCGGTCCGCTGGCGCGGAAAACGTCGATGCGCAGATCCTTGCCGTCGATCCTTACGTCAACCTCCTCAGCCTCAGGCAACACCGCGACGGTGGCGGCAGATGTGTGAATGCGGCCGCCCGCTTCGGTCTCGGGCACGCGTTGGACGCGGTGAACCCCGGACTCGAATTTGAGATGCGCGAATACGTTACGTCCGCTGATAGCAGCAGTCGCCTCCTTGAACCCGCCAAGGCCGGTCTCGGAGAGGTCAAGGATTTCGAACCGCCAGCCGCGCAACCCGGCATAACGCTGATACATGCGAAAGAGCTCGGCTGCAAACAGCGCAGCTTCCTCGCCGCCGGTGCCGGCACGGACTTCAAGGATTGCGTTGCGCACATCGTCGGCATCCTTCGGCAGCAAGGCCAGTTTGATCCGATTTTCCAGATCCGGCAGCTGCTCCCGTAAAGATTGCAGCTCTTCCATGGCCAAGGCTTTCAATTCCGCGTCCTCGGCCGATCGAGCCATTTCAGCAAGTGAAATCATCTCCTGACGCGCTTGGCCTAGTGCACTGACCTCCTCGACGATCGGGGTGAGCTCGCTGTATTCCTTGGACAATTGAGCAAATTCGGCGCCGCCCAGGCCCTTTCCACTCAGCGTGTCGCTCAGCTCCGCATGCCGGCGCAGCAATTGCTGCAAGCGAAATTCGAGACCAGTTTCCATGTGGCTTCGATTCAGCTATAGAAAGCCTGCAGTCGCGCACGCAAATCGTGTAAGGACAGATCCATCGGCACCTCGCTCTGTTCACCACTGTCGAAATCCCGCAGAGTGACCACATTGCGGGCGGCCTCATCTTCGCCGATCAGGACTGCTGCACGAGCGTTAATTCGGTTTGCCCGTCGCATGCGGCGCTGAAGATTGCCGGAATAACTGAGATCGACATTGCAGCCAGCGCTGCGCAACGTCTCGGCTACATTAAGCGCCATTGCCTCCCCCGCATCGCCGATCGGAACAACCGCGATCGGGCGCGGAGGCTGGGGGGGTTCCGCGATCAGCATGGCGAGCCGCTCGATGCCTGCCGCCCAGCCGACGCCCGGCATCACCGGGCCGCCCATCATCTCGACCAGCCCGTCATAACGTCCGCCGCCCATCACCGTTCCCTGGGCGCCCAGCTCTACCGTGACGAATTCGAAGGCTGTATGGGTGTAGTAATCAAGGCCTCGTACGAGACGTGGATTGAGGCTATAGCCGATGCCCAGCCGATTGAGCCCATCGCACACTCGAGCGAAAAAATCTCGCGAAGCCGCGTTCAGATATTCTGCGAAGGGCGGTGCCTCAGCGCTGATCCTTTGGTCGGCGGCGTCCTTGGAATCGAAAATTCGCAATGGGTTGCGATCGAGACGCCGGAGGCTGTCCTCAGACAGTTGCGAGGTGTGCGCGGAAAAGTAGGAAACTAATGCGTCTCGATAGGCAGCTCGACTCGCTGTATCACCGAGCGTGTTAAGTTCTAGTACGGTGCGTTGCCGGACGCCTAGCGCGTCGAGGATACGGCTCCCAAGCGCAATGACCTCGATGTCACCTTGGGCCTGTGCGACCCCGATCAGTTCGACACCGATCTGGTGAAACTGGCGAAACCGACCTTTTTGCGGCCGCTCGTAACGAAACATCGGACCACCGTAGAAAAACTTCAATGGTGTGCTTTGGATCAGGCCGTTCGAGAGGACCGCGCGCACGACCCCGGCAGTGTTCTCGGGGCGCAGGGTAACGTCCTCGCCGCCGCGATCCTTGAAGGTGTACATCTCCTTCGCGACGATGTCGGTGGTTTCTCCAATCGGGCGGGCGAAGACCTCAGTAAACTCAAAGATCGGCGTTGCAATCTCAGCAAAACCGTACAGCTCGGCAACCGCGCGTGCCGTCTCACTGACCAGCCGGTGGCGCCGCACCGCCTCGGGCAGTAGATCCTGGGTACCGCGAACCGGCTGCAAGGGTTGCATACTCATTTTCTCCGGCCATCCTATCCGCGCTCGGAAAGTGGCGCACAGAACATAGTGGGCCGGCTAGCGGCTGTCGACGTGACGCTCGCTGTTCGGTCTCGTGTCCCGTGCCGCCTCTCAACCATCTCTAACTCGCGGCCGTCTATATTTTGCCGAGCCGCTGCATCCGCGCCGCGGACCCTCCTGTCGTTTGTTCTGCAGAACTAGACTGCTGTGCCTAACGGCTTCTCGGCAGTTTTGCGCATCCGCAGATTGGGTAAAGCATGAGCCTTAGAGTAATTTAGGGATTCTCAGCCGGAGCGAGCCCAGTTAGGTGTCGAGACTGGAGATTGGGCATGCATTTCGCGACGGCTATCAAAGTTGGCAGCTACGACCGCCGCGATCGGCTCGACCCGCACTGGTGAGCCTAACCCGGAACGGGGTTGGCGCCCGGTGGTCAAGGGCAACAGAGTTGCCGCAATTTAGAAATCCGATGTTTGATGGCTGGCCGCAGCCGCAAAGCGGGGGCACGTTGCCCTTGACCGGCGCAGCGCCCTGTACGACACTTTTATTATCACACTCCATGGAGCATTATGCGCGATGATTTTCTATCCAGAAGAGAGGATTGCGATATTCATCGATGGTGCCAACCTCTATTCCGCAGCGCGAGGCCTTGCTTTCGACATCGATTATAGACGACTTCTTGATCTGTTCAGCACCAAAGGACGGCTAATTAGAGCTTTTTATTATACTGCTCTAGTCGAGGACCAGGAATATTCGCCGATTCGGCCGCTCGTCGATTGGCTCGACTATAACGGTTACGCGATGGTGACGAAGCCGACCAAGGAATTTACCGACGCGATGGGACGGCGCCGGATCAAGGGGAACATGGATATCGAACTGGCCATCGACATGCTCGAAATGGCGCAATACATCGACCATGCGATCCTGTTTTCCGGCGACGGCGATTTTCGTCGGCTGGTCGAGGCGGTGCAGCGCCGCGGCGTGCGCGTGTCGGTCGTGTCGACAATCCGTTCTTCGCCGCCGATGGTATCGGACGATCTACGTCGACAGGCTGATAATTTCATCGAGCTACAGGATCTGGCGCCAAACATCATGCGAAACCATCACGTGCGAGAGGACGCACAACGTCCGCGCGCCGAACCCGTCGACGAGGCGTGAGCGGCCCGTCGCCGGTGGCGCTGCCGTCGCCCGATTGCCCGCTCTGTCCGCGCCTTGCCGCCTTTCGCGAAGCGCAGCGGGCGGCTCATCCGGAATGGTTCAACGCGCCGGTCCCGCCTTTTGGCGACGACCGGGCGGAACTGCTGATCATCGGTCTGGCCCCGGGTCTGAGAGGAGCAAACCGCACGGGGCGCCCATTTACCGGCGACCACGCCGGCGAACTGCTCTATTCAACGCTGCGAAAATTCGGCATGGCCGAGGGCGATTACGATGCCCGGCCCGATGACACTCTCATGCTGTGCCGGGCGCGGATCACCAATGCGGTGCGCTGCGTGCCGCCGCAAAACCGGCCCGAACCCGGCGAAATCGCCGCGTGCCGCAGCTTTTTATCGGCTGAGATCGCGGCCATGCCGCGGCTCCGGGCGATGCTGGCGCTCGGCGCGATCGCGCACGACGCCGCCCTAGCCGCACTCGGCCTGCGCCGCGCGCTGTTTCGCTTCGCGCACGGTGCGCTCCATGTGCTCCCGGACGACAGACTCCTAGCCGACAGCTACCATTGTTCGCGCCTCAACACCAATACCGGAAAGCTGACCCCGACGATGTTCCAGGCGGTATTTGCCGCGCTCCTCCGTCAACTGGACCCCTGAGAATTCGAGGGGTTGCGTGGGGCGCATACCTCGGTGGCAAAACGCGCTGGTATTATGAGATTGATTCGCAAATCCGAGTTGGCGATACTGCGAAGAGTTCGCATTTGCAATTCCCCTCGGAGTCCTCGATGCGCCGTATCGCCTGGGTTACAACACTGTTCGCTCTGACCACGGCTTCCGCCCTCGCTGACGATCCCAGTTTCGCGATCACGCTGAAGAACAATCAGTTCGTGCCAAGCAAGCTTCAGATTCCCGCCGGGGTCAAGGTCAAGCTGGTTGTGCGCAACGAGAACCCGACCACCTCGGAATTTGAAAGCACTCAATTTCACCGCGAAAAGGTTGTGACCCCCGGTCAGGAAATCTTTGTTTTTGTCGGACCCCTCGATCCGGGCAGCTATGAGTTCTTCGACGATCTCCACCCGCAGACCCGCGGCCATCTGAACGTAAAATAGCGAGTGCTGACATGCTGGCGGCCGCAATCATCGTCTTTCGCGAGGTCCTCGAGGCGTCGCTTGTCGTCGGCATTGTGTTAGCTGCGAGCCAGGGCGTGCTGCGGCGCGGCGCGTGGGTAACCGGCGGAGTAGCCGCAGGCGTCATCGGCGCGGCAATCGTCGCAGTCTGCGCCGGCGCCATCGCCGCGGCAGTCAACGGCATCGGCCAGGAGCTGTTCAACGCGACGATCTTGTTCGCCGCCGTGGCAATGCTCGGCTGGCACAATATCTGGATGAACCGGCACGGGCGCGAGTTGGCCTCGGCCGCGGCGACCCTCGGGAAGGCAGTGCTGGGCGGAAGCCGGCCGCTTTATGCGCTGGCGCTGGTCGTCGGGATCGCGGTTTTGCGCGAAGGCTCCGAGATCGTTCTTTTTCTGTACGGCATTGCGATCAGCTCGGGATCAGGCGGGCTTAGCATGTTGGCGGGCGGAATTCTTGGGCTCGCCGGCGGCGTGGCGCTCGGCGCGGTCATTTATTTCGGTCTTCTAGCTATCCCGTTACGCCGGCTGTTCACGGTCACGAGCTGGCTCATTCTGCTATTGGCCGCCGGAATGGCGTCGCAGGGCGCAGCCTTTTTGATGCAAGCGAACTTGCTGCCATCGCTTGGCAACGACCTCTGGGACACATCATCGATCCTGAGCGAGAACAGTGTGCTCGGCCTGCTGCTGCATGTTCTGATCGGTTATTCGTCACAACCGGCGGGCATTCAGGTGGTGTTTTATCTGGGCACCCTTCTTGTCATTGGCACCTTGATGCGAGTACTGAGCCGCGGCCCGACGAGTTCGGCAGGCCGACCGGCTGCCACCGCCTCCGTTTGACCTAGCCCTTTCCCAGCAGCGCGCAGCTTCAATTCATTCCGTGCGCATGAACCTTGTTCGGAGATGCGAATGCGTCGCGTTCACTATTGGTCCATTTTCACCGCCGCTGCCCTCGGGCTGGCCCTCGCGATGCCGGCCGTCGCAGATTTTAAGGTGCAATATCCCGACGCTGAAACCGGTGAGTTCGCGATCGAACCGCTCGGCGACATAGGTCACGATCCGCTTGCGGCTCATAGCGGCGAATTGAGCTCGGTCCAGGAGTTTGAATACGGGGTCAACAGTTTCTGGCGAACCGAACTCGAATTGGAGCAGGAGCGCGATGCTGGGCCTGGCCAGTCAATTCATTTCAGTCAGGTGACCTGGGAGAACATTTTTCAATTCACCGAACGCGGCCAACATTGGGCAGATAGCGGCTTTTTTTTCGAGTTTGGAAAAACTACGCTGGCTGATACGCCGAACGAAGTCACGTTTGGACCGATTTTCCGCAAGGAATTCTTCCACACGATTAATACCGTTAACCTGTTCATACAGAAGGACGTCGGCGGTGAGTTCGCCTCGGGAAGACCCGGCTTTCTCTATGCCTGGGAGACCCGCATTGCACTTGGCACGCCGATCGAACCCGGGTTTCAGGCTTACGGCCAACCGAGCAGCTTCGAGGAGTTCAACTCCGGCTGGCCGCAAGACAACCGTATCGGTCCGCAGTTGTTCGGCACCATCAACAACATCGGTCCCGGCACCCTCAAATGGAATGGCGGCGTCCTATTCGGGATAAGACCATGGGCGCCGCTTGTTACTTGGCGGTGGCAGACCGAATATGAGATCCATTTTTAAACTGGAAATCAGGCATTACGCTCGCGCAGGATGCGGGCGCGGCTGCGCTGCCAGTCGCGCGCCTTTTCGGCCTCACGCTTGTCGGCTTTGCGCTTGCCGCGGGCGAGGCCGAGCGCGATCTTGGCCCGGCCTCGCTCGTTGAAATAGATCGACAGGGGAACCACCGTCACCCCCTCACGGCGAATCGCGCCCAGCAGCCGGTTCACCTCCTTGCGATGCAGCAACAGCTTTCGCGGCCGCCGGGGCTCATGGTTGAAGTGCGCCGAGGAGGCGTATTCCGGAATATTGGCATTTACGAGAAACAGCTCGCCGCCGCTTTCGTCTGCATAAGCCTCGGCGATGCTGGCCTGGCCCTTACGCAATACCTTGACCTCGGTGCCGCTCAGAACGAGCCCCGCTTCGAGCGTATCCTCGATGATATAATCGTGGCGAGCGCGCCGGTTCTGCGCGACGTAGCGGTCGGCCGACCTCACCGCGCTTGCCGGCGCCTTAGTTCAGGAGGCCGGCGCCGCGCATCGCCCGCGCTACCCGCTCTTGCGTCTCGGGCATAGTCTGCCACAGCGGCTGGCGTACGGTCGGCTCGCACTTGCCAAGTAGCGACGCGGCGTATTTGACCGGGGCAGGGCTGGTCTCAGCAAACAGTGCGTCGTGCAAGGGGATCAGGCGCTCGTTGATGCGGCGAACGGTTTCGAAGTCTCCCTTCTGCCACGCCCCGTGCATTTCAGCGAGCAGCCGCGGCGCGACGTTGGCGGTCACCGAGATGCACCCGTCGCCGCCTTGCGCGAGATAGGCTACGGCGGTCGCGTCCTCGCCTGACAGCAGAGAGAAATCCCCGCCGATCTCGACCCGCATGCGCAAAGGCCGGGCAAGGTCGTTGGTCGCATCCTTGACGCCGACGACGTTGGGCAGTTTGGCCAACCTCGCCATCGTCGCATTGCTCATGTCAACCGCCGAACGGCCGGGAATGTTGTAAATCACGATCGGCAAATCTACCGCGTCGTGCACCGCCTTGAAATGCTGATAGAGCCCTTCTTGTGTCGGCTTGTTGTAATAGGGGCAGACGATTAGCGCAGCATCGGCGCCGGCGGCCTTGGCCTGCCGCGTCAGCGCGATCGTGTGATCGGTCGAATTTGTGCCCGTTCCGGCGATCACCGGAACCTTGCCGTTCGCAGCCTCGACGCACAGCGCAACCACTCGCCCATGCTCGTTATCGTGAAGCGCCGGTGATTCGCCAGTGGTGCCGCACGGGACCAAGCCTTGCGTGCCCTGTCCGACCTGCCACGATACCAGCTCTTGAAATGCGCTCTCGTCGACGCCTCCATTTTGGAACGGCGTGATCAGCGCAACGAGCGATCCCTTGAACATCGTTTCCTCCCGGATGGCAGCCTCGGCAAACCACGATAGTCTTCGTCAGCGCGGGCTTCAACATTGCCGGTGGCGGACCGAGCCCACCGTGCATCGCCGTCGACGCTTGCCCCTCCTGACGAAACCCCGTAATGACTTTTGACTGATCTATGACCCGGCAAGGAAGGGGGGCCAACCTTGCCCTCGTTAAGTCGCTTCGTTCTGTTCTTCGTCCTGACGCTCGCCGCCGCCGCCGCGGCGCGGGCTCAAGGGCTCTCCGATGCCGATCTCGGCGTGACCCGTGCAGCGCTCGCCGCTGCGCAAGTAGGCGATTGGAACCGGGCCTACGCCGATGCCGCTTCGATTAAAGACCCGCTCCCGCTCAAGATGCTGCGCTGGCTCGATTACGCCAGCCCCGGCGCCCCTGGGCGGTTTGTCGACATCGCCGATTTTATCGAAAAAAACTCGGATTGGCCGCACCAGAAAGCGCTTCGAAAGCACGCCGAAGAAGCACTATCCGGCGAAACCGACGCGGTCGCTGCTGACTGGCTAAAGCGCTATCCGCCGCTAAGCGCCACTGGTCAGGCGCGCGCGGCCGAAATTCTGCTGAAGGCGGGCGATCTCGCCGGCGGCACGGCGGCACTGCGCAGGGCCTGGGTCGACGCCGATTTCAACGCACTCGACGAGAAAAGCTTTCTCGCCGGGCATTCCGCCGTAATCCGCACGGAGGACGACGAAAGGCGGCTCGACAGATTGTTGTGGGATGAAAGGACCGAGGCGGCTCGGCGCATGCTGGTACGCGTGCCGCCGGACTACCGGGCTTTGGCCGAAGCGCGACTGGCGCTTAACCTGCAAGTCCCTGCCGCCGGCATGTTCGTCGCCCGCGTTCCGGCGCCGTTGCGCACGGATTCCGGGCTCCTCTACGCGGAAGTGCGCTGGCAGCGGGAGCGGGATATGACCGAGGCCGCGGTCGCGATTCTCCAGGCCAAACCGGGCGACCCGGTGCGGCCCGCGGCGTGGTGGCACGAGCGCCAGATCGTCGCCCGGCGGCTGCTCTCCTCGGGAAACGCCGATCTCGCCTACCGCATCGCCGGGCAGCATGGTGTGCTCGAAGGCAACGCGTACTCCGACGCCGAGTTTCTGCTGGGCTATATCGCGCTGCGTTATATGAAGCAGCCGTCACTCGCCTTTGACCACTTCGCGCACATCCTGACCCGCACGGACACGCCCTATGCCAAGGCGCGCGCCGGGTATTGGGGAGGGCGCGCGGCCGAAGCCGAGGCGAAATCCGATCTCGCGCAGAAATGGTACGCCGCCGGAGCCGAGCATATGGCCACATTTTACGGCCAGCTCGCCGCCCATCAGCTCGGCGACGACGCGCCGCCGCACCCGGTCCCCGAACCCGTCCCGACAACAGCAGAGCGTGCCGATTTCGACAGCGACGAGATCGTGCGCGCCACGCAGATCTTTTTTGTGCTCGGCGATCGTGCACATAGCAAGGCATTCCTGCTGCATTTGGCCGACGGCGCTAAAACCCCGACCCAATTCGCCCTGCTCGCCTCTTTGGCCGAGCAGAATGGGCGCATCGATCTGGCGATCGCGGTGGCCAAGCGCGCGATTACGGCCGGCACGCCGCTGATGATCCACGGCTATCCGACGGTCGCGCTGCCCAGCGGCGGCAATACCGAACCCGCGCTTCTCTTCGCGATCGTGCGTCAGGAAAGCGCGTTCGAGCCTGATGCGATGAGCCCCGCCGGGGCGCGCGGACTGATGCAATTGATGCCTGCGACGGCGAGCTTCATCGCCGACAATCTCCAATTGCCGTTATCGATCCCCAGGCTGACCATGGACGGCCTTTACAATGTCACCCTCGGACGTGGGTACCTAGAACACTTGATCGATGATTTCGGTGGGTCCTACGCGCTCGCGATCGCTTCCTACAATGCCGGACCCGGTCGGGTTCGGCAGTGGCTTGCCGAGTATGGCGACCCGCGCGGCGGCAAGATCAACATGGTCGACTGGATCGAAACCATCCCGATCGACGAGACACGGCTTTACGTGCAGCGCGTGCTGGAAAACTTGCAGGTTTATCGGGGGCAAGTTGGCCACAATTCGGCATTTTCGCTGGTCAGCATCTTGCAGGTCTATCGCGGGCAAGTCGGCCGCAACTCGGCGTTTTCACTGGTCAGCGATCTCGCCCGCTGATCGATCTGCGCGACCTCGGGCTTGGCAGTCGATCCTTGGTCGGCCGAGACGTGAGGCGGTCGAGCCCGGCGAGTAACGCGTCGACGATGACGGCCGCGAGGCCTTCGATCTGGCGCTGTTGCCGGTCGAACAGCGCGCCTGCCGCGCGCTCGTAGAATGCGATCGTTCTCGACCGCGCTTCGCCGTCTTTGCCGGCGCCGACAGCGGCCTCCTCGCCATCCCGGACCAAATCGCCGAGCTTATGGGCCTGGCCGCGCGACGACAGGAAGATTGACGGACCCGATTACGGCAATGAAGCGGAAGGGTGCCGAAGGCACGACCAGGTTCGCGTCGCCTGCGCCGTGCCAATTTCGGTCCGGCTACTCGGCCGCGGCCCTCGCCGGCTCGACGAACTGCGAGACCCATTTGTTTCGGCGCCTCAGGCCGTCGCGGTACATAGCCTCGAATTCGGCCGGCTCGAAGGAATGGGTAGAAGGCCGGTTCATTAACGCTTCGCCCCATGCCTTGAGGCGCGGAAACTTCTCGATATGGCCGAGCTTTTTGACCCGGTCCAGGAAGAAATAGCGCTGCAGAAACGGCGTGTAGGCGGCATCCACCAGCGAGTATTTCGCGCCGTTAAAAAACGGGCCGCGGCCCTGCTTTTCGAGCGCCTTCTCGAGCCGCTCGAACGCGACCGGGATGCCGGCAGCTGCCTTGTTGTACTCGTCTTCGGTATCGGCGTAGGCGGTTGCGGTCACGATGCTGGCGAAGGTCGGCACATAATCGGTCCAGGCCCGGTTCAGCGCGCGCTCGATCGGGTCCTCGGGATGCAGCCGCGGCGTGATGGTTTCGTCCAAATACTCGTTGATGGCGTTCGATTCGAACAGCGACACCCGATTGTCGATACTCAGCGCCGGCACTTTCTTGTGCGGCGAGATGGCGAGGAACCAATCGGGCCGATTGTCGGGCTCGATATGGCGCAGCTCGAATTCGGTGTTCTTTTCGCGAAACACGATGGCCGAGCGTTGCACCCACGGGCAGGTCTTGAAGCTGACCAGCATGTATTTTGGCACGGCGTCCTCCTATCCCTGACGTGATTTCGCAGCATCGCACACCGGCAACGCCGGTTTAAGCACAAAACGAGATTTCGGCGTCTCCTCCCACACGCGGCACTCAGCGGTATATGGTGACCGCATTACAGCCCAGCCACGCGACGAACATGCCCGGCCTCTCAACACCGATCTCACCACTCGACCTCGTCGCGCACGTCATACAGGTGGCGCTGACGCCGGTTTTCCTGTTGTCCGGCATCGCAACCCTGCTGAACGTATTCTCGACCAGGCTCGCGCGCGTCGCCGATCTGATCGCGAAGGCGACGGACGGGGGCGACGTGGCCGACATCGCGCAACTGGGCGTGTACCTATCGCATCTGCGCCGGCGATCTCTCGCGCTCGATGTGGCCGTAGTACTCGGCGCTGTCGCGGGCGGTCTTACCTGCGCCTCGGTGCTCACCCTCTTCGTCGGTGCCTTGAAAGAAGCGACTGTCGCCTCGGTGCTGTTCACAACATTTGGGCTCGCCGTGATTTGCACGATCGGTGCAATCGGCGCTTTCGCGGCGGAAATGCTGATGGCCGGCAGCGGTATGCGTGCCGAAGTCGCCGCCGCCCACCCGTCCTCCCAGCCACGCTGACCCTTGACGGCTATCACGGGTGTATGATCCGCCGTACCGCTCGTGGCGGGTTGGCATCGTATTGCTCATGCGGTCCGGGTGGCCCGCCAACGGCCTGCGCCGAATTGGCTGCGGTTGACGATGCCGTAGTTCTGGTCGCTGGCGGCGCCGAGTACGGCGGCGCCGCTCATCTGGCCGTCCAGAACCTCACCTTCGAAAAGGTAAGAGATCGTACTCCCCTCGTAGCGTGAAGTGAGTGAGAATTGCACGAGAGTGCCGTCGAGCCAGCCCTGGACCGGACCTTCGAACTGGGCCGAGCGGTGATGGCCGGCAAGCACGGAGCCATGTTGCTCGATCGCGAGTCGGTGGACTCGCCCGCCCTGCAAGAAATCGACACGCAATTCCCATTCGCCGGCCAATTCGACCGCCGGACCACGCACGATCAGTGGCTCGGCCGCGCTGGCCGCGCGTAAAGCCGCGGCGATAGTCTCGCCGACCTGCTCTGCCTCGCCAGGCTGCAGTTGGAACGGGTCGATCGCGATCCCGTCCTCGGTCGCCGAATTATCATCGAGCATGATGCGGGGCTCGCCGTCTAGCACACGCTGACGCAGCCCGAGCCCGTCGACCGGGTAATGCCAGCGGTCCCAGGATATCGACAATTGCGGCACGAAGTCGACGCCGACGGGCTCGATGACCTCGGCCCGAACCCTAGGTACCCGTCCGACCCGCTCAGCGATGACCGCGCAATCATCGTACCATCGCTGCCGCTCAGCCGCGCTGTCGCGCGCTTCGAACCAGTACTCGACTGCGGTCAGCACGCCGATAATGTCCTCCTTCGAAACTTTCATAGGGCGGCCTAGCGCTTGGTGCGGCGAGGCATTGCGCCAGGCCGCCTCGACCAAAGGCTTGGTCCCGAGCAACAGCCCGCTGGTCTGCGGGCCGCGTAAAAACTTGCCGCCGCTGTAGACGACCAGATCGGCGCCGCGCACCAGCCACGGGCTCGGCCGTTCGAGATGCTCCGAGGCGGCGTCGACCATGATCGGAATACCGCGCGGCTTGACTACCGCGGCGATCTCCTCGAGCCGGACGCCCGTCAGATGCTCCTGTTTGCCGAGCAACACGACCATCGCCACCGGCTCTTCCAGCACGCGGTCAAGATCCTCGCGGGTGTCGATTTCGACAATGTGGCAGCCGATCATCCGCACCGCTTGGTCATAGGCAAAACGTTGCCTGCTCGGGATGATCACGCGGTTGACCATGCCTTCGGTGAAGGGCAGGCGAAGCATCTTGACCGGATCGTTGCCGGCCACGCACGCCGCCGTGCCTAGTGCCACCGCGGCAGCGCTGCCGCAGGTGACGATGCCCCATTCGGCCCCGGTCAGCTCGGCCAGCCGCCGTCCGGCCGCCTCCATCAACTCGTCGAGATTGACGAACCGGTGTGATGCCGCGGCCATCGCGTCGCGGACCTGAGGCAGCATCAGGCTGCCGCCATGCAGCGTGCGGACGCTGCAGCAATTGATGAACGGCCGCACGCCAAGCGCGAGATACGGATTGACGTTGCTGATCATGACGCCTCCGACAACGATCGGTCCCCACTATAACGACCGATGCGGCGAAGGATGCGGAGTGATTCGCCATTCCAGGCGTTCTCTCCGATGATTCGCTCCGGCGCACATTTCATTTCGAGGGAAGCAACGGTTATGGCGGAAAAACAGGAAGCAGGCGAACACTCGGGCGGCGATGGCGGCAAGAGCGGGCTCGGCTTTGGCCAAGCGAGCGATGCGGTGGAAAAACTGCGTTCGGTCGTCGACCAAGCGTCGCGGTCTATCCGCGACCTGACGCAGGCAAGCGAACAGTGGGCACAGACGGCTCAGGAGCGCGCGTCCGAGATGGCGAAGGAGCTGCGCACGCAAGGCGAGCGTGCGGTCGGCACCGTCTCGCAGCAGGTCGAGCATAACCCGCTGGCCAGTTTGGCGGTTGCTTTTGCGGTGGGCTTTCTGGTCGCGAGCTTGGTCCGCCGCTGAGCGGGGTAACGGCGGGTTGCTGGCTTTGTTGATCTAGACGCAGCTAGCCCTTATTTCGTGGCGCGTGACCGCCGCCTCGCGCCAAGCGCCAGATATGCGCACGGAAAAAGGGCTCGTCCTCTTATCGGGGGGCCAGGACTCGGCCACCTGCCTCGCCTGGGCGCTTGAGCGCTTTGCCGAGGTCGAAACGATCGGCTTTGATTATGGGCAGCGCCACCGCGTCGAGCTCGAATGTCGCATCGCGGTGATGGCGCGTCTGCGCCGCGAATTTCTTGACTGGGCCGCGCGGCTCGGGCAGGATCATCTCGTCGACTGCGGTGTGTTTGGGCAAATCAGCGACACCGCGCTAACCCGCGACACCGCGATCGCCTTCGACAAAACCGGGCTGCCGAACACCTTTGTCCCCGGCCGCAACCTGATGTTTTTTGTGTTGGCCGCGGCGGTCGGGTATCGCCGCGGCGCGCGACACCTCGTCGGCGGCATGTGCGAGACCGATTACTCGGGCTATCCCGACTGCCGCGACGACACGTTGAAAGCATTGCAGGCAACCCTGTCGCTCGGCATGGATCATCGCTTTGTGATCCACACACCGCTGATGTGGCTCGACAAGAAAGCGACCTGGACGCTCGCCCATGATCTCGGCGGCGACGCGCTCGTAACCCTGATCCGCGACGAGACCCACAGCTGCTATCTCGGCGACCGCGCGCATCGCCACGATTGGGGCCATGGCTGCGGTCAGTGCCCGGCCTGCGTGTTGCGGCAGGCGGGTTGGGAGGGCTTTGCCGCCCCGCAGGCGACATGCTGCGAGACCTGAAGCGGATCAACTCGCACATCGCGGCCGCTGCCTATCCGGTTGTTGAAAAACGTGGCGAACTGCTGTCGGGCCGCCTAAGGCAGGACGGTCGATCTGCCACGCGCGTTCAGCTCGCGGGATTCAAGGTAAAGTGCTGCACCGCCACATTGACGCGGCCCCAAGTCGTCCATAAATTCCGGCGCGAGATCCGGCCCCCCTGATGGGCCATCTCGATTAATTAAGGACTATGAGGATAGGCGTGATGAAGCCGACGCGGCGCCCGCGCAACCCCTGTTTTTCATCCGGTCCCTGCGCCAAGCGTCCGGGATGGTCCCCGGCGGCGTTGGAGGCGGCCCTGGTCGGCCGCTCGCACCGCTCCGGTATTGGCAAGGCCCGGATCGTTGAGGTGGTCGATCGCTCGCGCGCGATCCTCGGCGTCCCCGCCGACTGGCAGGTTGGCGTTGTGGCGGCCTCTGATACCGGTGCCGTCGAGATCGCGATGTGGTCGCTGCTGGGCGCTCGCGGTGTCGACATGTTGGCTTGGGAGAATTTCGGAGAAGGCTGGGTCGAGGACGTCAGACAGCTGAAACTTGCTGATGTGCGCGTCCTGCACGCGCCTTACGGCAAGCTTCCCGATCTTCACGCGGTCGATCCGGAGCGTGATGTCGTCTTTCCCTGGAACGGTACGACCTCGGGAGTGCGAATACCGAACGGGGATTGGATCGCTGAGGACCGCAAGGGGCTGACGATCTGCGACGCGACCTCAGCGGTCTTTGCGATGCGGCTCCCTTGGGACAAGCTCGATGTCGTGACATGGTCTTGGCAGAAGGCGCTGGGCGGCGAGGCGGCGCACGGCATGCTGGCGCTGTCGCCGCGCGCGGTCGAGCGGCTCGAGAGCTACGCCCCACCGTGGCCATTGCCGAAACTCTTCCGGCTGACCTCGAAGGGAAAATTAATCAAGGGTGTCTTCCAAGGAGAGACGATCAACACGCCGTCGATGCTGTGCGTCGAAGACGCGATCGACTCGCTCGCGTGGGCGGAATCGGTTGGCGGATTAGACGGGCTGATCGCCCGCTCGGAAAAAAACCTCTCGGTCGTTGGCGCCTGGGCCGAGGGCACGCCCTGGATCGAGTTCCTGGCGGAGGACCCGGCCACAATCTCCTGCACCTCGCCCCAGCTCAAAATCGTCGAGCCGTGGTTTACCGCACTGTCGCCCGATGACCGGTTTCAGACCGTGCGGGCGATGACGGCGCGGCTCGAAAAAGAGCACGCCGCCTACGACATCGCCAGCCATCGCGCCTCGCCGCCGGGGATCCGCATCTGGACCGGGGCCACGGTCGAGGCCGCTGACGTCGAAGCCCTGATGCCCTGGCTCGATTGGGCCTGGGAGGAGCAGCGCCAAGCAGCAAAAGCAGCTTAATCTAAAACGAATTTCAGTTGGAGCATCGTAAATGCCAAAGGTTTTGATTTCCGATGATTTGAGCCCGCGTGCGGCGGAGATCCTGGCCGCGCGCGGGATCGAAGTCGACATGCTGCCGGGTATTACCGCCGAGGAGTTGAAAACCCGGATTGCCGGATATGACGGGCTCGCGGTGCGTTCGGCGACCAAAGTCACCGCCGAACTGCTCGGCCGCGCGCCCGAGCTTAAGATCATCGGCCGCGCCGGTATCGGTGTCGACAACATCGACGTACCCGCCGCGACGCAGCGGGGCGTCGTTGTCATGAACACCCCTTACGGCAACTCCACGACCGCTGCCGAGCATGCGATTGCGATGCTGTTCGCGCTGTGCCGCCAAATCCCGGCCGCCGACCGTTCGACCCAAGCCGGAAAATGGGAGAAATCGCGCTTTATGGGCGTCGAGTTGACGAGCAAGACACTCGGCGTCGTCGGCTGCGGCAATGTCGGCGCCAGCGTCGCGGTGCGCGCTCTCGGGTTGCGCATGAAAGTGGTCGCCTACGACCCATTCCTTTCCGCCGAGCGCGCGATCGACCTCGGGGTCGAAAAGGTGTCATTGGACGAATTGCTGTCGCGCGCGGATTTCGTGACCTTGCACACGCCCTTGACCGACGCGACGAAAAACATGATCGACGCCGCAGCACTCGCCAAGATGAGGCGGGGGGTGCGGCTGGTCAATTGCGCGCGCGGCGGTCTCGTCGTCGAGGAGGATCTTGCCGCCGCTCTCGACAGCGGCCATGTCGCCGGTGCCGCGATCGACGTTTTTGTCGAGGAGCCGGCGCGCAAGAACCCGCTCTTTGGCCGCGACAACGTCGTCGCCACCCCGCATCTGGGCGCCGCCACGACCGAGGCGCAGGAGAACGTCGCGGTTCAGATCGCCGAGCAGTTGGCGGATTTTCTGCTGACCGGCGCTGTCGCCAACGCGGTCAATACGCCCTCGCTGACCGCCGAGGAAGCCAACCGGATCAGGCCTTACATCACCCTTGCCGAGCAGCTCGGCAGCTTTGCCGGCCAGCTGACTGAAAGCGGCATTACCGCGGTCTCGGTCGAATACGAAGGGGCGATCGCCGAGCTCAATGTCAAGCCGTTGACCGCGATCGCGCTGACCGCGCTGCTGGCGCCTCAGCTCGCCAGCGTCAACATGGTCAGCGCGCCGGTCATTTGCCGCGACCGCGATATTCGCGTCAGCGAAACCCGCCGCGCCGAGCCCGGCGATTACCAGACCCTGATCCGCGTCGTGGTGACGCCGAACGGACCGCTCGCCGAACGTCGGCCGCGTGAGGTTTCCGGCACGTTGTTCGGCGGCGACAAGCCGCGCCTCGTCTCAGTCGAGGACATCCCACTCGAAGCTGAGCTCGGCGGCAACATGCTGTTTGTGCGCAATCTCGACAAGCCGGGCTTTATTGGTGCGCTGGGCCAGACCATGGGCGCCGCGTCGGTCAATATCGCGACCTTCCACCTCGGCCGCACCGCTCCGGGCCAGGACGCGATCTGCCTTGTCGAGGTCGATCAGCCGATTTCGGCAGCGGTCCTGGATACCGTGCGCGGCCTGCCCAATGTGATCCAGGTCAAATCGCTGCGGTTCTAGGCCAGGCCTCTCTCGTTTCTCCGTGTGCTGCGCACCGGGGTAGTGCAAACTCATGGGATGAATGACGCTCCGCACCCGGCTTTGCTGCCGGCCGGCATGCACGATCTACTGCCTCCCGAGGCCGAGATCGAGGCGCAGGTCGTCTCCAAGCTCATGGCAACGCTCGCCGGGCATGGCTACCAGCGGGTCAAGCCGCCGCTCGTCGAATTCGAAGAGACGCTGCTCTCCGGCGCCGGCGCGGCGATGGGGACCGCGACCTTCCGCACGATGGACCCGGGCTCGCACCGCATGGTCGCGATGCGCGCCGATATGACACCGCAGATCGCCCGCATCGCCGTCACCCGGCTCGGCAACGCGCCGCGGCCCTTGAGACTGAGCTACGCCGGCCAGGTATTGCGGGTCAAAGGCTCGGAGATTCGACCTGAGCGGCAGATCGGCCAAGTCGGGGCCGAACTGATCGGGGCCGCGGGCCCGATTGCCGATGTCGAGGCGATTGCGATCGCCGGCGAGGCGCTCGAGGCGCTCGGCGTGCCCCATCTTTCGGTAGACATTACCTTGCCGACATTGGTGGCCGCGGTGACCGAGGCCTTTGCGATTCCCGACCAGCAAGCGGGGGCATTGCGTGCCGCGCTCGACCATAAGGACGCGGCTGCAGTCGCGGCGACGGCCGGGGAAGCGGGAGAGCTGCTGGGTCAGCTCCTCGCGGCTGCCGGTCCGGCAGCGGCCGCGCTTGCCGCCCTCGATCATCTGAAGCTTCCGACGCGGGCGAAGGCCGAACAGTTGCGGCTCGGGGCCGTGCTCGACGGGCTCGCGGCCGCAGCACCCGGGCTCAAGGTGACTGTCGATCCGGTCGAGAACCGCGGGTTCGAGTACCATACGGGGATCAGCTTTACGTTCTTCGCCGGTGGTGTCGCGGCGTGTGGCTCGGGCGGAGAGCTGGGTCGCGGCGGCCGCTACCAGGCCGGCGATCCGGCCGCGCCGGAGCCTGCTACCGGCTTCACGCTTTATACCGATACGATCCTTCGGACTTTGCCCGATGGCCCGTTATCGCGTCGCCTGTTGCTGCCGCTCGGCACCGACCGCGGCCATGCCCGTATGTTGCGCGAGCGGGGATGGATCACCGTCTCCAGCCTCGAGCCGGCCGCTGATTGGCGGGCCGAGGCGCGCCGTCTCGGCTGCACTCATGTCCTTGTGGACGGTGAGCCGCAAGGGCTCGGCTAAAGGGAGGTGCGCGATGGGCAATGTCGCCGTCGTCGGCGCTCAATGGGGCGACGAGGGCAAGGGCAAGATTGTCGACTGGCTGTCGGAGCGCGCCGATGTCGTGGTGCGCTTTCAGGGCGGCGCCAATGCCGGCCACACCCTCGTCGTCGGCAATGTCGAATACAAGCTGAGCCTGTTGCCGTCGGGCGTAGTGCGTCCGGGCAAATTATCGATCATCGGCAACGGCGTCGTCGTCGATCCCTGGGCCCTCATCGCCGAAATCGATGTGATGCGAAAGAAGGGGCTGACGATTTCGCCGGAAACGCTGCGGGTCGCCGACAACGCCGCACTGATCCTGCCATCGCACAGCGCGCTTGAGCGCGCCCGCGAGGAACGGCGCGGCGAAAAGCGGCTCGGCACGACCGGGCGCGGCATCGGCCCGGCCTACGAGGACAAGGTCGGGCGGCGTGCGGTGCGGGTGTGTGATCTTGCCGACCTGGCGGCGCTCGAAGACCGGGTCGATGATTTGTTGTTGACCCACAACGCGCTGTTGCGCGGCCTCGACGCGCCGGAATTCGACCGCACCGAGCTGCTCGCCCGGCTGCGCGAGATCGCGCCCAAAATCCTGCCGTATGCGGCGCCGGTGTGGCGGCTGCTCGACGAGGCCCGTCGCGTCGGCCGCCGCATCCTGTTCGAGGGGGCGCAGGGCGCGATGCTCGATGTCGATCACGGCACCTATCCCTACGTCACCTCGTCGAACACGGTGGCCGGTCAGGCCGCGGCCGGCTCGGGAATCGCGCCCTCAGGGATCGGCTTCGTCCTCGGTATTACCAAGGCCTATACGACGCGAGTCGGCGCCGGGCCGTTCCCAACCGAGCTCAAGGACGCGATTGGTGAGGCGCTTGGCGAGCGGGGCCGCGAATTCGGCGTCGTCACCGGGCGCAAACGGCGCTGCGGCTGGTTCGACGCGGTCGCGGTGCGGCAAGCGGTCAAGACCGGCGGCATCGACGGCATCGCGCTGACCAAGCTCGACGTGCTCGACGGCTTCGACGAGGTCAAGTTCTGCACCGCCTATCGATGCGGCGGCGAGACCTACGACTTTGTCCCGGCTGGAATGACCACGCAGGCAGGGCTCGAACCGGTCTATGAAACCGCCGAAGGTTGGCGCGAGAGTACCCGCGGAGGGCGCTCCTGGGCAGATTTGCCAGCGACCGCGATCAAATACATCCGCCGACTGGAACAGCTGATCGGCGCGCCGGTGGCGCTGCTCTCGACCAGCCCGGAGCGTGACGACACGGTGCTGGTGCGCGACCCTTTCGCCGATTGAGTGAGCGGGCTTTCCGGTCAGCGCGCACCGCGTCCCGGGGAGGCAGCTGGAACCCTGTCCGCGCGCCGAACATGGTCACGGATATAGCCGTCGACATGGCTAGTGATCGTGTCGAGGCTGTCAGCGAAATAATGATCGGCGCCGGGGACCTTACGAAAATCGATCTTGATGTCGCGTTGGTGCGACAGCTTGGTGACGAGCTTCTGCACCGAGTCGATCGGCACCACTGTATCCTGGTCGCCCTGCAGGATCAGGCCCGACGACGGGCATGGGGCAAGAAAGGTAAAGTCGTAGATGTTCGCAGGCGGAGCGACCGCGATAAAGCTCTCGATCTCGGGCCGTCGCATCAACAGCTGCATGCCGATCCAAGCCCCGAACGAAAAGCCGGCTACCCAGCAGGTTCCAGCATTGGGGTTGTAGGTCTGTAGCCAATCGAGCGCGGACGCGGCGTCGGACAATTCTCCTTCACCTCGATCAAAGCTCCCCTGGCTGCGTCCCACGCCGCGAAAGTTGAAGCGCAGTGTGGAGAAGCCTTGGCGCACGAAGGACTGATAGAGCGCATAGACGAGTTTGTTGTGCATCGTCCCGCCATGCTGCGGATGCGGGTGCAGCACGAGCGCCATCGCCGAGGTCGGTCCGCGGCTATGATGATAGCGCGCCTCGATCCGGCCCTCCGGCCCGTTTATGATTACGTCAGGCATGGGCGTTCCAGCTGAAATCTGCCAACCGATATCCGAGGATGCAGGCCGGTGACCAGCACATTTGGGGTTGCTCTGCGCGGCCGCAATTCTTGATCAATTTTGTCGGACAATTATATGCTCGCTCAGGGCGTCCGCGCGGCAAAATCCGGAGCGGTCACTCTGCAGAGACGTTAATATAGTGATATCGATGGTGCTGAAAAACCTGCGCGACGAAATCGATGCGACGCTCGCCCGCGATCCCGCGGCGCGATCGCGGATGGAGGTGGCTTTGTGCTACCCGGGATTTCATGCGATCGTCTTTCATCGTCTAGCGCGCTGGCTGTGGGTGCGTGGCTGGCTGCTCGCAGGGCGATTCGTATCGCATCTCGGGCGGATGCTGACTGGCATCGAGATTCACCCCGGGGCCCGTATTGGCAGGCGGCTGTTTATCGATCACGGTATGGGAGTGGTGATCGGCGAGACCGCCGAGATCGGCGACGATTGCACCTTCTATCAAGGTGTCACCCTCGGCGGCACCTCGTTGACACGCGGCGCAAAGCGGCACCCGACGCTCGGTAACGACGTGATCGTCGGCTCGCATGCGCAGATCCTCGGCCCATTCCGCGTCGGGGATGGTGCGCGGATCGGGGCGCACGCGTTGGTTCAGGCAGAAGTTCCGGACGGGGCCAGGATGGTCGGTGTCCGGGCGCGTCCGCTGGGCGCCAGCTCGCCGCAACCGCCGGCCGAACCGGTGTTTCAACCCTACGGCATTTGCGAGAACATTCCCGATCCGATTGCTCGCACGCTCAATAGCCTGCTCGACGAGGTCACGAACCTGCGCGGGCGATTGGCAGAAATCGAGGGCAACCGGTCGCGGACTGACCCCGATAGCTTTGCGGGTGTCGAAGCGTCAAAACCTCATCTCGGGAACGGCGCCATCGAGAACGAGCGTGTTTCCTGAGGACCGTATCATGAGGCTCAGCACCAAGGGGCGCTATGCGGTGATGGCGATGGTGGATCTCGCCCAGCACGGCGGCGGCGACCCGGTCCCGCTCGCCGAGATCGCCGAGCGCCAGGAGATTTCGCTGTCCTATCTCGAACAACTCTTTGCGATGCTGCGCAAGAGCGGGCTGGTAAAGAGCGTACGCGGACCCGGCGGGGGCTATCTCCTCGCCAACAACCGCAGCGAGACTCGCGTTGCCGACATCATCCTGGCGGTCGACGAGCCGATCCGCGCGACACGCTGTGCCCCCGGTGCACCGGTCGGCTGCCGCGGCAACCGCACGCGCTGCTTGACCCACGATTTGTGGGAAGAACTGGGCAATCAGATCCATCTCTTCCTGAGCTCGGTCTCGCTCGCCGACGTCTGCGAGCACCGCGTGCTGGGAACCAGCGGCCGCATCCATTGCGAAGCCTTTCGCGGCGCTGCCGTTACCATGGGATCCTGACGAGAAGCGCTGTGCCAGGCCCCGAGACCTATCTCGATTGGAATGCCACGGCGCCGCTCCGGCCTGAGGCGGCGGCTGCAATGACCGCGGCGCTGAGGCATTGCGGCAACCCTTCCTCGGTACATCGCTGGGGCCGTGCCGCCCGGGCAATGGTGGAGCGCGCCCGGATCGCAGTTGCGGCGCTGGTCGGCGCACCGGCCGAAGCTGTGATTTTTGTCAGCGGCGGCACCGAGGCCAATCATCTGGCCATTCTCGGCGCAGGGCGGCAGCGTGTGTTGGTCTCGGCGGTCGAGCACGGTTCGGTATTGCAAGCGGCTCCTGCGGCCGAACTAATCCCAGTCGACCGAGACGGCGTCGTCAGGCTCGACCTGCTCGATCTTATTCTTGGCAAAGAGCCAACGCCGGCGCTGGTATCGGTCATGTTCGCCAACAACGAAACGGGCGTGATCCAGCCGGTGGCCGAAATCGCGGCGGTGGCGCACTCCCGCGGCGCCCTCTTTCATTGTGACGCGGTGCAGGCTGCCGGTAAGATTCCACTTGATGGTTCAGCCATTGGCGCCGATCTCGTTACCCTGTCTGCGCACAAGATCGGCGGCCCGCCGGGCATCGGGGCGCTGCTCGCGCTCCGTGGGCTCGACCTGATGCCTCTTCTGCGTGGCGGCGGGCAGGAGCGCGGTCGTCGTGCTGGTACCGAAAACCTGCCGGGGATCGTCGGGTTTGCCGCCGCGGCCGCCGCCGCCGCGGCCGAAATCGCGGTATACGATCGCGTCCGTGCATCGCGCGATGCTTTGGAGGCCGAGATTTTGGCCGTAGCGCCGGACGCGGTGGTGCTCGGCAACGCGGCGCCTCGACTACCCAACACCACGGCGATTGCGATGCCCGGCACCGCGGCCGAGACGCAGATCATCGCCCTCGATCTCGACGGCGTCATGGTCAGCGCCGGCGCCGCCTGTTCATCGGGCAAGGTCGGTCCGAGCCATGTGCTGAAAGCGATGGGGTTAGCGCCCGATATCGCCGCCACGACGATCCGGGTCAGTCTCGGTTGGGCAACGACCGAGCGCGATGTGAGTCGTTTCCTGCAATCCTGGACTGCACTTTACCGGCGCCGGCGCGGTTCCACGGAAAAGGCATGCGCAGCATGAACCCAGCCCCGCGTCCAGACACTGGGACGCGACGGTGCCAACACGCCGCCGATCTACCTCGACAATCAATCGTCGACACGGGTCGATCCGCGCGTGCTCGAAGCGATGCTGCCCTATTTTACCGAGCATTTCGGCAACCCGCACAGCACCAGTCACGCCTACGGTCATGTTGCGGCCGAGGCCATCGAGCGAGCGCGGGCGGCGGTCGCGGCGGTGATCCACGCCGATCCGCGCGAGATTGTGTTCACCTCGGGCGCCACCGAATCGAACAACCTCGCGATCAAGGGTGCGGCGCACTTTGCCCGTGCCCATCCCCAAGGTGCCCAACTCCGCGACCACATCATCACCCTGGCGACCGAGCACAAATGCGTGCTCGAAAGCTGCGCGCAGCTCGAACGCGAGGGGTTCGCGGTGACCTATCTACCGGTCGAGCCCGACGGTCTCCTCGCGCTCGATAAGTTGGCGGCGGCACTGTCCGAGCGCACCTTGCTGGTCTCGATCATGGCCGCGCACAATGAGATTGGGGTGATCCAGCCGCTCGCCGACATCGGCGCGTTGTGCCACGGAAAGGGCGTATTGTTCCACAGCGACGCGGCGCAGGCCGCGGGCAAGATCCCGCTCGATGTCGAGGCGATGCATATCGACCTCATGTCGATCTCCGGCCACAAGATGTATGGCCCGAAGGGCGTCGGCGTCCTGTATGTCCGCCGCCGGCCGCGCGTGCGGCTGCTGCCGCTGATCGATGGCGGCGGGCAGGAGCGCGGGCTGCGCTCCGGCACCTTGCCGACGCCGCTTTGCGTCGCACTTGGTCGGGCGGCGGCGATTGCGGCCGCCGAAATGTCGGAGGAAACGGCGCGGCTGCGCGGCCTGCGCGACCGGCTGTATCAGGGCTTGGCGCGTCGCGTTCCCGGGCTGGGTCTCAACGGGAACGCCGAGAGCCGCCTTGCCGGCAACCTCAACTTGACTTTTCCGGGGATCGAAGCGCCGATGCTGATCGAGGCCTGCCCGGCGATCGCGATCTCGACTGGCTCTGCCTGCACCTCGGCAACGATCGAGCCGTCCTACGTGCTTCGCGAGCTCGGCCTTCCCGACACGCTCGCCAGCACCGCGATCCGGATCGGCCTCGGCCGGTTCAACACCGCAGCGGAGGTCGATTTCGCGATCGATGCGCTGGCCGACGCTGCGGCCAGGCTCGCGGGCGAGAATGGGGTGCGGCAGCGGAGCGGCGTACCTACATAACCACCGAGATCACGCGTTGGAGAAGCGGATGAGGGCGAGACAGCAGGCCTTGAAGGTGACCGACGCTGCAGCGCAGCGGATACAGGCGCTGCTCGCCAAACGCGGCAAGCCGTCGGCCGGGATCAGGATCGGGGTACGGTCGCGCGGTTGCTCCGGCCTCAGCTACACGCTCGAATATGCCGATGAAAAGGGCAAGTTCGACGAGGTTGTCGAGGACAAGGGCGTCACAGTCCTGATCGACCCGAAGGCGGTGATGTTCATCCTTGGCACTGAGATGGATTACGTCGAGGAAAAGCTGCAGAACGGCTTCACCTTTCGCAACCCGAACGAAAAAGGCCGTTGCGGCTGCGGCGAATCCT
Organism: uncultured Alphaproteobacteria bacterium; assembly: GCA_963733945.1. Classification (GTDB taxonomy): domain Bacteria; phylum Pseudomonadota; class Alphaproteobacteria; order ATCC43930; family CGMCC-115725; genus AP-15. Next base: position 34,117 of record CAVTFD010000041.1, read on the forward strand.
TTCACGTCTGAGCTTACAATCTTACCGGGCCCGTTCGCGGGATGTGGATGACCGGTCCGGGCCGAGGCCTATAATCGCTGGAAGCCGAGCGAGGCCAGTGCGTGAAGCTGTTTCAGATAGAGGAGCCTGAGGGCGGGCCGATCGATCCGAGCGCCCCGGGTGCGGCGATCGGCATCGATGCGAGTGGCGCCGACATCGAGGTCGCGATGTCGGTCGGCGGCAACGCGGTGGTGCTTGCCGATCGCGAGGGCTTTGAGCAATCTCTCCCGGTGCCGGCCGCAGACGGCACAGTGGCGCGATGGCAGCAGCTGTTCGAAGGAGCGCGGTTGCGGGCCGAGCGCGCGCTGGGCCGGCCGGTGACGCATGCCGTGATTGTCAGTTGCATGTTACGAGATACAGCCGCGGCTGCACGCATCGAGGAGGCGGCGGTAAGAGCCGGGCTCGTGGTTCTACGTCTCGCCGCCGCTACCGAGCTACCATCCGAGGTGGCGCCGGCCTCGGTGGCGGCGGTCCTCGCTGAGGACTTGGCGCCGCGGCCGGACCCAGGCGCCGCATTGGGCGCGGATTTCACCTGATGCCAAAAATGGTCTTTATCGAGCGCGATGGGACGCATCGCGAGGTTGATGCCCCCCTTGGGTTGTCGGTGCTCGAAGTCGCCCATCGCCACGATATCGATATCGAGGGGGCGTGCGAAGGCTCGCTAGCCTGCTCGACCTGCCACGTCATCATCGACCCTGAGTGGTACGACCTGCTCAAAGAGGCAAGCGAGGACGAGGAGGACATGCTCGATCTCGCCTTCAACCTTAGCAAGACGTCCCGGCTCGGCTGCCAGGTCATCATTACCGAGGAGCTCGACGGTTTGACGGTGCGGTTGCCGGCGTCAACTCGCAACCTGTTGCGCGGCTGACGCTGCCGCTTGGCGCATGGTGGACGGGCTCTTTTCACGGCTGGTCGCGGCTTCTTCCGAGGCGTGGAGCGCCTATACCAAACACGATTTTGTTCTGCTGCTCGCCCGGGGCGAGCTGCCGGAAGCATGCTTCCGGCGCTATTTAATCCAGGACTATCTGTTTCTGATCCATTTCGCGCGCGCGTGGGGCCTGGCGATCTATAAATCAGACAGTCTCGGCGAGATGCGCCGTGCACAACGGCTGGTCGCCGCGACACTCGACATCGAGATCGGCCTCCATGTCGAATATTGCCGCGGTTGGGGCCTGTCGGAAGCGGCGATGATCGCTGAGCCGGAAGCGATGGAGACGATTGCCTATACCCGCTTTGTGCTCGACCGCGGCTTGGCGGGCGATCGGCTCGACCTCGAGACCGCGCTGGCGCCCTGTATCATCGGCTATGCCGTGATCGCGGCCGAGCGCATGGCCGATCCGGCGACGCGGCTCGATGGCAACCGCTACCGCGACTGGCTCGAAATGTATGCCGGCTCGGAGTACCGAGACCTCGCCCGGGAAGCCGAAGCGGCGCTCGACGAGCAATTCGCCCGCCGCGGCGGCGAAGGGCGCTTTTCGTCTCTCGCAGTCGGTTTCGCCACCGCCACCCGGCTTGAAGCCGATTTCTGGCAGATGGGGCTCGACGCGCAGCCATGACGCCCCCGGATTTTGACATCGCCGGGAATCCCGCCGACCATCGGATCGTCGTTGCCATGTCGGGTGGGGTCAATTCATCGGTGACGGCGGCGCTGTTGGCCGAGCGCGGCTTCGAGGTCGTCGGCATCACCTTGCAGCTTTACGACCATGGTGCGGCGCTGCGGCGCAAGGGAGCGTGCTGCGCCGGGCAGGACATCCACGACGCCGCGCGCGTCGCCGAACGGCTCGGCATCGCCCATTACGTGCTCGATTACGAGAGCCGCTTTCGCGCGGAGGTGATCGAGGATTTCGCCGAGTCGTACCGCCGGGGCGAGACGCCGGTGCCGTGCATCCGCTGTAACCAACGGATCAAGTTCCGCGATCTTCTTGCCACCGCGCGCGACCTCGGCGCTTCGGCGCTAGCCACCGGACACTATGTGCGCCGGATGGCCGGCCCCGACGGACCCGAGCTGCACCGCGCCCGCGACGCCTCGCGCGACCAGAGCTATTTTCTATTCGCGACGACGCGCGCCGAACTCGATTTCCTGCGTTTTCCATTGGGCGGGCTGGCCAAGGACGAGACCCGCGCGCTGGCTCGGCGCTTCGGCCTGGCGGTCGCAGACAAGCCCGACAGCCAGGACATTTGCTTTGTCCCGCGGGGCTCCTATGCGGAGCTGGTCGAGCGGTTGCGCCCCGAAGCCGGCGAGCCCGGCGACATGGTCGACGAACAAGGCCGCGTGCTCGGCCGTCATCGCGGCATCGCCCATTTCACCGTGGGTCAGAGAAAGGGGCTCGGGATCGCCGCCGCCGGCGAGCCGCTCCATGTGCTGGCGATCGAGCCCGAGCGGCAGCGGATTGTCGTCGGACCGCGGGCGGCGCTGGCCGAAGCCCGGATTTCGCTGGGCGAGCTGAACTGGCTGGACCGGCTGCCCCTGAACCCCGCGGGCGTCAGGGTTGCCGCAAAGCTGCGCTCGGCGCAGCTGCCGGCGCCGGCGACGCTCTACCCCGGCGCTACGGCTGGCGAAGCCGAGCTGGTTCTCGACGCCCCGGCCGATGCGGTGGCGCCGGGGCAGGCCGCGGTTCTTTACGATGGCGAGCGGGTGCTGGGCGGCGGCTGGATCCGCCGGCGGCCCGCGGCTTGACCGCTGGCATCCGATCTCCTATATGCGGCGCCGCGCGGCGGGATAGCTCAGCTGGTTAGAGCAGGGGAATCATAATCCCAAGGTCGGGGGTTCAAATCCCTCTCCCGCTACCACCGCGCAATCGGCGATCGGCAAGGCCGCGCGCGCCATTTTGCCCAATTCCCGTTCAACCGGGAAAATAACCGGGACTTTCCCCCGCCGCGGCCCCAAAATGGCGGGTCGACCTCCAAAAGTAACTGTAAAATCAACAGTCTGAGGGCGAATTCCCGTGCCAGAGTAACCGGGAATTATTTGGACATAACCGGGAATTATTTTGCCCGAACCGGGAATTGAAGGGAAATCCGAAGCTGGGTCAGCAAAGCAGGGGCTGCCGATAAATCTCGTGCCGCACTCAATCCTCCATTATTTCCTCTGGTCGCTTGCGAGTTTGGCACAGGATTGTGGCGAGAAAGCCGTAGGCCGGCGTGAACGCCTTGGCCTTGCCATTTGGTATGAGAAGCCAGCAACATCGGACGTTCACTTCCGACTCAGACCACGTCAAACGTCGTGCCGCATAGATTGCGAGCAGCTATAGTCGCGTCGGTCGCCGTCACCATCGATAGGCGCCACTGGCGGGGGTGGGCGGACCGGGAAGGTGTTTGGCGCGGTAACAGACCCGAAGCGGCGAGCGGCCTTTAGCAGATCTCCGATCGGCGCTCTCGCGGCCTGGGGGCTTCTTTTCGCGGTGGCCATCTGTTGCACCGTGTTCTCGCAACCCGCGATATCCAAATCGGTCTCAATCTGGGCGACCTTTACGACGGAAGACAGCGACTTGCCGTCCGATCGCGTCTTGGCGTTGGCGCTCGGCGCGGACGGCTCGCTGTGGTCCGGTACGGATGGCGGCGGCCTGGCGCGGCTCGACAAGGACGGGCACTGGCAGACCTACAGTAGGATTAGCACCAATGGCGGCCTGCCGGACGATACCGTCCGCGCGTTGGCGCTCGACCCTGGCGGCGCGGTCTGGGTTGGAACCGGAGACGGCGGCCTGGCCCGGCTCGACAAGGAGGGGCACTGGCAGACCTATAACGAGGCCAACACCAAGGGCAGCCTGCCGAATGATCGCATCGTGGCGTTAGCGCTCGGCCCCGACGGCGCGCTGTGGGTCGGAACCGTCGGCGGCCTGGCGCGGCTCGACAAGGGTGGTCACTGGCAGACCTACAGCAAGGCGAATACCAAGGGCGGCCTGCTGAGCGATAGCGTCAACGCGTTGGCGCATGGTCCGGACGGCGCCCTCTGGGTTGGAACCGACTACGACCTGGCTCGGCTCGACAAGGACGGCCACTGGCAGACCTATAGCAAGGAGAATACCAAGGGCGGCCTGCTGAGCGCTACCGTCCTGGCATTGTCGCTCGACCCTGACGGCGGGCTTTGGGTCGGAACCAGCGGCGGCGGCCTGTCCCGGCTCGACAAGGATGGCCACTGGCAGACCTACAGCCAGGCCGGCACCAATGGCGGCCTACCGAACGATTACGTCAGCGCGTTGGCGCTTGGCCCCGACGGCGCGCTCTGGGTTGGGACCAGCCGCGGCCTGGCCCGGCTCGACAAGGACGGTCACTGGCAGACCTACAATAATGGCGGCCTGCCGAACGATGGCGTCGTGGCGTTAGCGCTCGGCCCCGACGGCGCGCTGTGGGCGGGAACCTTCGGCGGCCTGGCCCGGCTCGACAAGGACGGCTACTGGCAGACCTACAGCAAGGCCAACACCAATGGCGGCCTGCCGAGCGAGCCGTCCTGGCGTTAGCGCTCGGCCCCGACGGCTCGCTGTGGGTCGGAACCGTCGGCGGCATGGCGCGGCTCGACAAGGACGGGCACTGGCAGACCTACAGTAGGATTAGCACCAATGGCGGCCTGCCGAGCGATACCGTCCGCGCGGTGACGCTCAACCCTGACGGCCCGGTCTGGGTTGGAACCGGAGACGGCGGCCTGGCCCGGCTCGACAAGGACGGTCACTGGCATACCTATAACGAGGCCAACACCAAGGGCAGCCTGCCGGACGATCGCGTCGTGGCGTTAGCGCTCGGCCCCGACGGCGCGCTGTGGGTCGGAACCGTCGGCGGCCTGGCGCGGCTCGACAAGGACGGCCGCTGGCAGACCTACAGAGGATTAGCACCAGTGGCGGTCTGCCGAGCGATAGCGTCAACGCGTTGGCGCATGGTCCGGACGGCGCCCTCTGGGTTGGAACCGGCTACGGTCTGTCCCGGCTCGACAAGGACGGCCACTGGCAGACCTACAGCCAGGCCAACACCAAGGGCGGCCTGCCGAGCGATGACGTCCTGGCATTGGGGCTCGGCCCGGACGACGGGCTCTGGGTTGGAACCGGCCTCGGCGGCCTGGCCCGCCTCTACGACGACGGGCACTGGCAGACCTACACTAGGACTAGCACCAGTGGCGGCCTGCCGAACGATGGCGTCGTGGCATTGGCGCTCGGCCCGGACGGCGCCCTGGGCCGGAACCTCCCCGGCCTGGCCCGGCTCGACAAGGACGGCCGCTGGCAGACCTACAACAAGGCGAATACCAAGGGCGGCCTGCCGAGCGATAACGTCGACGCGTTGGCGCTCGACCCTAACGGGTCGCTGTGGGTTGGTACCTCCGGCGGCCTTGGCAATTTCAACCGACCCGGGCCACCCAGGATCGCGGAGGTGATCGGCGGCAAAGTCGATGAGCTGAATAAGGTGTCTGAACCAGAGCAGACTATTGCGGTTACGGTGTTTGATGATAGCTATCTCACACAGCCCGGGATGTTCCATTACATCTGGCGTCTGAGTGAAATCAGCGTGCTTAGGACTACGCGGGGGCCGGATATCAAGACGAGATCGTCCGTCTACAGGGCAGTTTTTCCACATGATGGCGTGTACCAGCTTCGCGTCGTCGCAATTGATCGCTATGGCAACCGCAGCGAGCCGAAAGACATCAACTTTAAAGTGGCCTTGCCTAAGCCGAACTCCCTTTGGGACACCTTGGTCGCGGCCTGGCCGATTGTTGTTGCAGCGGTAACCGGTGTCTGAGGTTGCCCCGTTTCAGTGGACGGTTAGTCGGCTTGTGGGTTACGTCGTGGTCATGGTGGCCTGCATGTCGGCTTCGTAGGTTATCGGCGAGCGGTATCCCAGGCCCGAATGCAGTCGCACGGGGTTATACCAACCCTCGATGTAGCTAAAGCAGGCCATCTTCGCCTCGGCCTGAGATGCGAACCGGCGACGGCTGAGCAGCTCGGCCTCGAGGGTGGAGAAGAAACTCTCGGCCATGGCGTTGTCGTAGGCGTCACCGACCGACCCATCGATGGTCGAACACCTGCCTCGCCACACCGCTTGCCAAATGCCACCGACGTATACTGGCTGCCTTGGTCGCTGTGGTGGATGACGTCCTTGGGCCGCCGTTGGCCAACCGCCATCTCCATCGCGTCCAGCACCAGTTCGGCACGCAGGTGGTTCGCCATCGCCCAGCCGACGATCTTGCGGCTCCAGGCGTCGAGCACGACGGCGAGATAGAGGAAGCCCGCCATCGTCGGCACATAAGTGATGTCGGCAACCCACAGCTGGTTCGGTCTGGTGGCGCTGAAGTCGCGGTCGACCAGGTCGGGCGCAGGCCGGTCATCCCTGTTCCGCCGGGTTGTTGTCGGGCCGCCGTGCCGATGGCTGGCGCCCACCAGGCCCGCCTCACGCATCAGACGGGCGATCCGCTTGCGGCTGTGCCTCTCTCCACGCCCACGCAGATCGGCATGGACGCGAGGCCCCCCGTAGGTCTGCCTCGAACTGGCATGTACCGTCTTGATGCGCTTCAGCAAGGCCGCGTCGGCCGTGGCGTGGGCGGACGGTGGCCGTTGCAGCCACGCGTAATAGCCCGCCTTGGACACGCCGAGCACGCGTGCCATTGCGGCAATCGGGAAAGAGGCCTGGTTCGCGCTCATGAACCGGAAGAGCCCGACGGCAGCGTGCCGGTCTCCCGAGCGAACCAGGCCGCGGCTTTTGACAGAATGTCGCGCTCCAGCCGCAACTGCTTGTTCTCACGCCGAAGCCGGGTCAACTCATCACGCTCGGCCGCGGTCAGACCGGGAGCCATTTCCTCCCGGCGGCCCTCGTTTCGGTCAGCCTGGGCGACCCACGCGCGAATGGAGTGGCCGCTCGGCTCAAACTCGCGGGCAAGATCGTCAGGATTACGGCCAGCACGGACCAGCTCGACCATCTGTCGGCGAAATTCCGGCGAATACGCTGGGCGTGTTCTGGGCATCGGCAGCACCTCTGGCAAAAGCTTCAGGGTGTCCACCAAACCGGGTCAATCCCAATCCCAAACATCAGCGCCGCTGCCCGCCGGTACGGCTTTATCCTGATCGCGTTACCGTTGCGTCGCTACGCCGACTTGCCGGTGCCGGACGCCAACCGGCCGGAGTCCTGGATACTTGAAATCGTGCGACGGCAACTTGAGCAGCACGGCTTCACCACGCGCGACCTTGGACTGGTCGATGCCGTGCTGAAGGCCGGACATATTGCTGTCGCGCTCGATGGAACCAACGAGGTCGATCGCGACCTCGCCCTGGCTGCTTTCGCGAGCCAATTCCCACAAGCTCGATTGCTGGTTACGTCGCAGGCCATCCCCCGAAGCTTAGCGGGCGACGAACGGTGGGATGTATGGGAGCTTCCCGAGGATATTGACAGGTTGCGAGGCGGCCTGCTCGCTCTGTGGCTCGGCGCGGAGAAGGGTCCGATATTGTCCCGCCGCATCGCGGCGGAGGGCCTGTCGCGAACTGTTGTCTCCGGCTACGACCTGCGGCTTCTCGCCGATCTCGCCGCCCTCGATCCCGAGCACGCGACGTTGCCGGGCGATCGCGTAGCGCTGTACCGGGCGATGCTGGCGCGTGCCAGCGGATCCGACGGGCAACCTCTCCGCCTCGAAGGGCTGGAGCAGCTCGCTTGGACGATGATGATACAGCGGCGGCGCAGAATTGTTCTGGATGACGAAAAAGCGCTAGGCGTCGGTACGTTGCACGCGTTGGAGAGAGAGGGCGTGCGTATCGTTCGATCGATAGGCGCTGAACACGAGTTCCGACATGACCAGATGCGAGCTTTTCTCGCCGCCCTTTGGCTGGTTGAGGAAACACCGACGTTGCCGGCCTTGCAGAAAACCGCGGCCGATGCCGGCGCATTCGGTCTCAATCGGCGCGACCAGGAAGAGCTTTGGGGGTTCGTTGCACCATTGCTGACCTCGGCCGCCGACCTCAAAGCATTATGGCTTTTCGCCAATGATGATCCGATCGAACGTGCCATCCTGCTGGCCGCTCTGCAGACAGAGGCGGACAAACGCGGCGTTACGCTTGTCCGCGTCGCGCAGCAACCTCAACTGGAGAAAGCGGGCGTCTCGTCCCACGGAGCTTAAGTCATCCCTAGACAACCGGCCCTTCATCGCGGTTTGTCGAAGTCCATGATTTCGTGCCTGAGCGACGGCGAAAGGCTGCAAAGCGTTTGTCAGCTTCGACCAGCGCTTGGGTGCAGCAGCTCCGGTTAGCAGCCGGAGGTGCCGCAGGCTGTCACATGCTTGCCTGAACTTATTTGCCTGAGGCGGCACTGATCCGCGATTGCCATCCCCGTCGAACTGTCCGCGCGGGTCGGACAAGCCTCTTTCTTTTTCCCTCTTGTCCGAGGCGGCCGGTTAGACGAGCGGAGAGAACGGAGCGAGCCCGTTGGGAAGGCGTGGATACGCGGAACAAGTCCGCGCAAGACCGTTTCAATTATTCGGTGCGTGCCCCTTTTTTGGCGGGCGGAAGCCCGTGTTGGCGATGGGAATGGGTCCCGGCCTGGGCCGGGACGACGACCGGGCAGGCGTTCCGGCGTCGGGGTGGAAGGTGGCTAATGGGGCCAGGCGACGGTGTTGAAGTCGTCGAGCAGGGCGGCGATACGGCCTCAATCGGACTGGTCCATGATCGCGCGGGGCGGACGAGCCTCTTTCTTTTCGCTCTTGTCCTGGGCGGCCGATTAGAGCGGTTTTCGACCGAGTTGATGCACCCGGCACGCTTCACCCCCACCCCGACCCGCCCCCATCGAGGGGGCGGGAGTACAAATGGAGGTGCTGACACAGGCCCTCCCACTTGATGGGGGAGGGTTTGGGAGGGGGTGAGTGCGGTTCAATTTGATCGGAAACCGCTCGAGACGGGCGGAGAGAACGAAGCGAGCCGGTTAGGAAGGCGTGGATACGCGGAACACGTCCGCGCAAGATCGTTTCAATTGTTTCATGCGTCCCTTGTCATTTGGGCGGAAGCTCGCGCCAGAGCCGGCCTAGGTCCCGGCCTGCGCTGGGACGACGACCGGGCAGGCGTTCCAGCGTCGGGGTGGAAGGTGGCTAATGGGGCCAGGCGATGAGGTTGAAGCCGTCGAGCAGGGCGGCGATGCGGCCTGAGTTGGACTGGTCCATGATCGCGCGGGCCGGCCGAGCCTCTTCCTTTTCGCTCTTGTCCGAGGCGGCCGATTAGAGCGGTTTTCGACCGAGTTGATGCACCCGGCACGCTCACCCCCACCCCGACCCGCCCCCATCGAGGGGGCGGGAGTAAAGATGGGGGTGCTGACACAGGCCCTCCCCCTTGATGGGGGAGGGTTTGGGAGGGGTGAGCGCCGTTCAATTTGATCGGAAACCGCTCTAGACGGGCGGAGAGAACGAAGCGAGCCGGTTAGGAAGGCGTGGATACGCGGAACATGTCCGCAAGACCGTTTCAATTATTCCGTGCGTGCCCTTTTTGGGCGGGCGGAAGCCCGTGTTGGCGATGGGAATGGGTCCCGGCCTGCGCCGGGACGACGACCGGGCAGGCGTTCCGGCGTCGGGGTGGAAGGCGGCTAACGGGGCCAGGCGACGGTGTTGAAGTCGTCGAGCAGGGCGGCGATGCGGCCCGAATCGGACTGGTCCATGATCGCGCGGGTCCGTCCGAGCCTCTTCCTTTTCGCTTTTGTCCTGGGCGGTCGTCTAGAACGGGCGGAGAGAAACGGAGCGAACCGGTTAGGAGCCGTGGATAGGCGGAACACGTCCGCGCAAGACCGCATCAATTGTTTCATGGGTCCTTTGTCGCTCGGGCGGAAGCTCGCGCCAGGGCCGGGGTGGGTCCCGGCCTGCGAGCGTGTGAAGGAATTGGTCTCGAAACGAAAGCCGGGTGCGGCAGGCCGCCGTGCGTGGTTCGAGACGCGCCTTCGGCGCTCCTCACCATGACGTACATTATTGATAGCATTGAGAAACCGCCTCATCCCCGGCCTGCGCCGGGGCAGGCTCTGAGGAAGCCGCAACGCGGCTGTCTCGAAGGACGCACCGTGCCGACCCAGCCATCCTTCAATTCCCTCACACGCTCCTGCGCCGGGACGGCGACAGGGGCGGGCGCCCCGGTTTGTGGGGGTGCGTTATTGCAAGCTTTGCTATCGCGCGCTACATGTAGCGCTGAGAGGTGAGGATGGCTAAGCCGATGTCGAGCGCCGAGCGGGTCGAGCGCCGCCGCGCCAAATTGCGGGCAGCCGGGCTGCGGCCGGTCCAGATCTGGGTCCCGGATACCCGCGTGCCGGGATTTGCCGAGGAGTGCCGCCGACAGTCTCGCCTGGTGCGCGACAGCGAGACCGATGCGAGCCGGGTCGAGGAGGAGGCCTGGGCCGCCGCTTCCTGGGAAGCGGCCGCGAATGACGCGGGGTGATCTCGTCGTGGTCTCCTTGCCCGGCGATTACGGCAAGCCGCGGCCCGCTATGGTTATCCAGTCGGATCTGTTCGCCGAGCATCCCTCGGTCACCGTCCTGCCGATCACCAGCCATCTGGTCGACGCGCCGCTGCTGCGTATCGGGATCGGCCCTGACAGCGGCGTGGAACGGGAGTCACAGATCCAGATCGACAAGGCGCAAACCCCGCGCCGCGAACGGATCGGCGCGGTTATCGGCCGGGTGGACAATGCGACCCTGACCGCCGTCAACCGGGCCCTCGCGGTATTTCTGGGATTGGCGTGACCGGGACGGTCCCTGCGGGCCATGCGACCTAAAATTCGCTGACCAGGGCCGAAACGAAGAAGTGGATACGCGGAACAGATCCGCGCAAGACGGGTTCGATTGCTTCGTGGGTCTTTCGTCACCGGGTGAAGCCCGTGCCGGCGGCGGGCCTGGGTCCCGGCCTGCGAGCGTGTGAAGGAATTGGTCTCGAAACGAAAGCCGGGTGCGGCACGGCCGCCGTGCGTGGCTCGAGACGCGCCTTCGGCGCTCCTCACCATGACGTACGTTATTGATAGCATTGAGAAACCGCCTCATCCCCGGCCTGCGCCGGGGCAGGCTCTGAGGAAGCCGCAACGCGGCTGTCTCGAAGGACGCACCGTGCCGACCCAGCCATCCTTCAATTCCCTCAACGCTCCTGCGCCGGGAGGACGACCGGGCAGGCGTTCCGGCGTCGGGGTGGAAGGTGGCTAATGGGGCCAGGCGACGGTGTTGAAGTCGTCGAGCAGGGCGGCGATACGGCCTGAATCGGACTGGTCCATGATCGCGCGGGCGCGGCGGGTGGCGGCGACCATGTCGAGGCCGCGGATGCGCTGCTTGACGCCGCGGGATGTTGCGCGGCGCCATCGACAGGTTGCGCAGCCCGAGCCCGAGCAGCAGCGCGGTAAAACGCGGCTCGCCGGCCATCTCGCCGCAGATGCTGATCGGCATGCCGCGGCGCAATGCCGCCTCGATCGCGAACTGGATCAGGCGCAGCACGGCGGGGTGCAGCGGGTTGTAGAGATGCGCCACCTGCTCGTCGCTGCGGTCGATCGCCAAGGTGTATTGAATGAGGTCGTTGGTGCCGATGGCGAAAAAATCGGCCTCGGCGGCGAGCGAGTCGGCGGCCAGCGCCGCGCCCGGCACCTCGATCATCGCACCCAATGGCGGCAACGGCTTGGGCAGCGCCATGCCGCGCCGCCGCAGCCGGCGGGCGACCTGCTCCATCGCCTCGCGCACGCGGCGGATCTCGCTCGCGGTCGAGATCATCGGCAACAGGATGCGCAACGGCCCCTCGGCGGCGGCGCGCAGCATCGCCGCGAGTTGCGGGTCCAACAATCGGCGGTCCTGCAACGACAGCCGGATCGCGCGCAGGCCGAGCGCCGGGTTGTCGGGCTCGTGGATATTGGTCGGCCAATGAGCGCGCGAGCTTTTCGCCGCCGAGATCGAAGGTGCGCACCGTGACCGGCTTGCCTTCCATGCCGCGGACCAGCGCCGAGAACACGGCGTACTGCTCGTCCTCGTCCGGCAGGTCGTCGCGGTTCATATAGAGAAATTCGGAGCGGACGAGCCCCAGCCCCATGGCGCCGTTGGCCACCGCCAGATCAAGCTCGACCGGTAATTCGAGATTGGCTTCGAGCTTGATCTCGACCCCGTCGCGGGTCGCCGCCGGCAACCGGCGCAAGCGCGCCAGATGGCGCCGCTCGACTACCAAGGCATCGCGCCGCGCCTCGTACTCGGCGATCGTTTCCGGCGTCGGGTCGAGGATCACGGTCCCCACGGCGCCGTCGATCACCACCGTCGCGTCGGAACGCGCATATTCGGTCAATGCCGGAACCGCGAGCACCGCCGGCAGGCCGAGGGCGCGGGCGACAATCGCGGTGTGGCTCTCGGCGCCGCCGAACTGGGTGGCAAAGCCGGCGACGCGCTGCGGATCCATCAGCGCGGTGTCGGCCGGGGTCAGCTCGTCGGCGAGGATCACCGCCCCCTCGCACATGGCCGAATAGGGGACATAGGGTTTTTTGATCAGGTTTCGGATCAGCCTGGTGCCGACGACGCGGATGTCCTCAATCCGCGCAGCCAAGTAAGGATCGCGCATCGCCGCAAAACTCTTGGCGATTTCGTCGATTTCGATCTCGACGGCGCGCTCGGCGTTGATCCGGGTGCGGCCGATGCGCTCGCCGACGCCGCGCACCAGGCGCGAGTTGGAGAGCATCGCCAGATGGGCGTCGAGCAGGTAGCCGATCTCCTCGGCGGCGGATTCGGGAAGGCCGGAGGCTTTGGTCTTGAGCTTGCGGAGCTGGCGCAGCGAAACCGTCACAGCCTCACTGAAGCGGCCGCGCTCGGCATCGATTTCGGTTTCGGGGATGTGGCTCTCATGGACCTGAAGGTCGCCGCCCTCGCTCAGATAGGCTGGGCCGATGGCGATGCCCGGCGACACGCCGAGCCCAGACAATCGCTGCTCGGCGGCGGTGGCTTCCGCGGTCAGGTCGGTCGCCTCGTCAATCCTCATTGAATTTGCATTCGATCAGGTCGGCCAGTGCGCTGACCGCCTCGGCGGCCTGCGGTCCGCTGGCGGAAAGCTCGACGACCGCGCCCGGCGCCGCCGCCAGCATCATCAGCCCCATGATCGAGCGGCCCGAGACTTCGGTGCCGTTCTTGCGCACCCGCACATCGGCGTCGAATTGCGCGGCGGTCTTGACGAAACGGGCCGAGGCGCGCGCGTGCAACCCGCGCTGGTTGCAGATCGTCGCGATCCGGCGAACGGTTGCGGGCGCCACATCGACGCCGCTCGGTTGGCCATCGCTCATCGCCGGGCGTCGGTCAGCAATTGCGAGGCGACGTTGATGTATTTGCGGCCGGCCTCCTGGGCGCCGAGCACGGTGCGCTCCAGGCTCTCGCTTTGCCGCAGGCTGGCGAGCTTGATCAGCATCGGCAGATTGACCCCGGCAACGACCTCGATCTTGGCGCGGTCCATCACCGAGATCGCCAGGTTCGACGGCGTGCCGCCGAACATGTCGGTCAGCAGCACGGCACCGTCGCCGCTGTCGACCTCGGCGATCCGGCGCAGGATTTCCTGGCGGCGCTGTTCCATGTCGTCATCGGGACCGATGCAGACGGCGGCGATCTGGGTCTGCGCGCCGACGACGTGCTCGAGCGCAGCGACAAATTCTGCCGCGAGCCGTCCATGCGTCACCAAAACCATGCCGATCATCGAGATACCTCTGCTGAGCCCAGGCGCCGCCGTTCAACCCGCGGCGGCGGAGGCGCCCATCCGGAGCGGCGCATCCGGGCCATGCGACGGAAGGTCGCGATGCGCGACCTCGACGCGCCATCCCGCTTCGCACAGCCGCGCGGCCAGCCGCTCTGCGACGTAGACCGAGCGATGCCGGCCGCCGGTACAGCCGATTCCAATCGTAAGATAGGTCTTGCCGCCGACTTCGTAACGCGGCAGCAGGGGGCGCAGCAGGCGCCACAGCCGGTCGAAGAATGGTGCGAAATCGACGTCTCTCTCAATGTGCGCGGCAACCGCCGGGTGGTGTCCGGTCAGCGTCCGGAGATCGTCAACATAATATGGATTGTCGAGAAAGCGCACATCGAAGATCAGATCGGCATCGCGCGGCACGCCATTATGATAAGCAAACGAGGTAACGAAAACGTGCATACCGCGCGCATCGAGAGCGAAATGTCCGGTCAGCACGCGCTTCAAATCGGCGGGGGTCAAGGCCGAGGTATCGATCACCAGATCGGCGCGGTCCCGCAGGGCAGAAACCACTTGGCGCTCACGGCGGATGCCCTCCATGATCGAGCGGTCTCCGGCCAGGGGATGAGGCCGTCGCGTGTCGGTATAGCGCCGCTCGAGCCGTTCGTCATCACAGTCGATAAACAGCACGCCCAAAGTCCGCCCGGTGCGGCCGATGATTTCGCCCAGGGTCTCCAGCATGGTCTCGGCGGCAAAGCCGCGGGTGCGCGTATCGGCGCCGACCGCAATCGCCGGGCCGTCGGCAGCGCTACTCTCGATCAGCTCCGGGACCAGCGAGGCCGGCAGATTATCGAAGGTTTCGTAGCCCAGATCTTCGAGGGTCTTGAGCGCGGTCGACCGCCCTGCCCCTGACATTCCCGTCACCAGCAGGACGCGAGCCGGCACCGTGCTTTTGGCCGCCCCGGAACCCCTTCGACCACCCTTGGTCCTCATCGCCCGATTATAGCGGGAAACGGTCCTGCCGCCAACGCGCGCAGGATTAGGCGCAGCTTTGCCGCTGCGGTGACCTCGAACGCCGCCAATGCGACCAGTGGCACGGCAACGCCCAGCACCGTCTCGTACCGCGGTTCCGGCAGCCGTTCGATCTCGTCCGAAGGGAGGAGGTCGACGATCAACGCCAGCGGCGCCGCGGCCACCGCGTCGACCCGCACGATGCCGACCCCACGGACTTCGATCATTCCTGCGATTGTCTCTGGAGCGCGTACCATAACCTGCGCGCCGCTGCGCTGGAGCAGCGCTTGGTCATCGGCGACGAGATCGGCGCCGCCATCAATCAGGCGCAGGCCCAAATCCGATTTTCCGGCGCCGGACGGGCCGCGCAGCAAGACCGCCTCGCCGTCGATCGCAACCGCTGTTCCGTGAACCAGCAGCGCGTCGGTCATGATTGCGCCGGCAGGCGGATGGAAAAGCTGGCGCCGATGACACCGCCGGCCCCATCCTTGCGGTTCTCGGCCCAGATCATGCCGCGATGGGCTTCGACGATTTGCTTGGAGATCGCCAGACCGAGTCCGGAATGCGTGCCAAATTTCTCGCCCACGGGACGCTCGGTGTAGAAGCGGTCGAAAATCGCGGTGAGCTTGTCGTCCGGAACGCCCGGGCCCTCATCCTCGACAGTGATCAGGACCGCCCGCCCGTCGAGCCGCGCGGTCAGGCGGATCCGCCGCCGCGGCGGGCTGAACGACACTGCGTTTGCAATCACGTTGCGGAACACCTGCGACAGACGCGTCTCGATCCCCGGCACGACCAGCGGGCGGGCACGTTCGGGAAGATCGAGAACGAGGCGCGGCCCGTCTTCCGCGTGCGTAGCGTCGTGCACGTCGACGAGCGCGCGCAGCATCGCCGCAATGTCGACCGGCGCCAGTTCGAGCCGGCTCAGTTCGGCATCGAGGCGCGAGGCGTCGGAAATGTCGGTGATCAGCCGGTCGAGCCGCTCGACATCGTCGAGGATAATGGCCATCAGCCGCCGCTGGTTTGTCGGATCCTCGATCCGGACGGCGGTCTCGACCGCACTCTTGAGCGAGCTCAACGGATTTTTGATCTCATGCGCGACATCGGCGGCGAACCGCTCGATGGCGCTCATCCGCTGCCATAGGGCGTCGGTCATTTCGCGCAATGAGCCGGAAAGATCGCCGATTTCGTCGCCCCGCCGGGTGAAATCCGGGATCTCGACCCGGGCGCGGCGGCCGCGCGCGCGCTCGGCCGCAGCGGCCAGTCGGCGTATCGGACGGACGATCGTACCGGCGAGATAGAACGACATCAGCACCGTGACGAGGAGCGCCACCCCGAAGATGCGCAACAGCTCGAGCCGCACAGTGCGCAGCTCCTCCTCGATTTCGCTGCTGCCGGTCGACAGCATCAGCGCGCCCAGCACCTGCTTGTAACGCTGGACCGGGATCGCGACGCTGAAGACCAAGCCACCGGTCGCCGGATCGCTGCGGATCGCGTCCCCAGTCTCGCCCCGCAACGCAGCAGCGACCTCGGCGTAATTCGAAGCCCGCGGCGAAGCGCTTTCGCGATAGACGGGGAAGCGTTTTCGGCGCGGCAGCTTGCCGACGACCCAGTCGTAGGCATTCTCGGCAAAGTCGAGGATCGGCCCTTCGCTATCGAGAGGCGGCAATTCGAGCACCTGGACTGCCCCGCCCGGCCCGCGCAAGACGCGACTGTCGGCGATGATATCGCCCTTGATGTCGAACAGCCGCGCCCGCGTCTTGGTCGGCGCGACCAGGCGGCGCATCATCTGGCGGGCGAGATCCGGGAGCAGAACTTCACCCTCGTCGGCAGAATCGAGGACGGCGCCCTCGCCGAGCGCCGCGCCGAAAATTTCGCCCTGCATCTTCAGCAATTCGATCTGCTGGCCCATCAGGCTCGTCTGATATTTGCCGAGGTAGAGGAACCCGCCGGCGAGCAGCGCCAGCGCCAGCACATTGACCGCGAGGATTCGCCGGGTAAGCGGCGAGATCGGCCAGCGCCAGCCACGGCGTCGCGATCGCTGGGCAGCAGGCCGGCCGCGGTCTGGCGAGGAGGCGGACCGTGGGACCGGGTCGGCAGCGACCTCGTCATCGGCAACCGTCGTCAACGGCGGCGCCGAGGCCGGTTCAGCGGTCGCGGTATCGATACCCAACGCCATAGAGGGTTTCGATCTGGGCGAAATCGCTGTCGACCGCCTTGAACTTCTTGCGCAGCCGTTTGATGTGGCTGTCGATCGTGCGGTCATCGACATAAATGTGCTCGCCATAGGCCGCGTCCATCAGCTGGTCACGGTTCTTGACGTGCCCCGGGCGGTGCGCCAGCGATTTGAGGATCAGAAACTCAGTCACGGTCAGTTCGACCGGCTCGGAGCCCCAGGTGCACAAATGCCGCGCCGGATCGAGAATTAGCTGCCCCCGTACCACTACCGGCTCGCCATGCGCATCCCCACGCTCGCGCGCCAGCTCGCCGCGGCGGATCAGCGCACGGATCCTCTCGACCAAGAGGCGCTGGGAGAACGGTTTTCTGATGTAGTCGTCGGCCCCCATGCGCAGGCCCAGCAATTCGTCCACCTCATCGTCCTTCGAGGTCAGGAAGATCACCGGGATGTGACTTAGTCGGCGCAGGTGCTCGAGCAGCTCCATTCCGTCCATGCGCGGCATCTTGATGTCGAGCACAGCGAGATCGACCGGCTGGGCGGTCATGCCCTTCAGCGCCTCAGCCCCGTCGCTGTAGCAGCGCACCAAAAAGCCCTCGGCCTCGAGCGCAATCGATACCGAGGTCAGGATGTTGCGGTCGTCATCGACAAGAGCAATAGTGTTCGCCACTTGGTGCACCCCCATTAATCTTGCAGCAAGACGGAACGGCCGTAGTGCGGATGCTGTCGCGTTTAAATATGGCCATTTCCCGGCAAAGACAAACCCGGGCGCGCGGTTTTGTTACACGGCTTTGGCGGTGGCCCATCCGCGGTTGGTCGCCGCGCTTTACCCGCCGCCGCCGTATTTGTTCACCTGCTGCATGAGCGAAACCGGCCCGAGCCGGGATCCCGCGGGGTTCGCCCGGCGACTGTTGCGCAGCCGCGACCGGGCGGCGCTTGCCACCAGTCTGCGCGGCGCGCCTTATGCCTCGCTTGTGCTCGTCGCCGCCGATCTCGACGCAACCCCGCTATTGCTGCTCTCCGACCTCGCCCAGCACAGCCGTAACATCGCCTTTGAGCCGCGGGTTTCTTTGCTTTTCGATGCGACCGAGGGCCACCCTGATTCGCTCGCCGGACCGCGTTTGACCGTGCTCGGATGGGCCAAGGCGGCGGATGAAGGGCGTCTGCTCGCGCGCTTTACCGCGCGCCACCCATCGGCCTCGCTGTACGCCGGTTTCGCTGATTTCCGCCTCTACCGAGTTGAGGTCGAGCGCGCGTCATCTGGTCGCCGGGTTCGGCCGGATCGAGTGGATCGAGGCCAGCGAATTGCTGTTCGCCCCCGACACGCGCGCTCTCGCGGCGATTGAGCCGGCGATCCTCACGCAAATCAACGAGGTCGATGCCGACCGCGATCGCATCTTATGCACAGCGAGTGCTCGGCCGCGCCGGCAGTGGCTGGCGGATGACCGGCATCGATCCCGAGGGCGTCGACCTGCGCTGCGCCGGCGACACCGCCCGGCTCGATTTTCCCAGCCCGGCGCTCACCCCTGAGGCGGCGCGAGCTGCCCTCGCCCGGCTCGTCGCAGAGGAGCGCCGGTAGCGCTTGATTTAAGTGCTGGCAAAATTAGGCATCCAGTATTGACTCTGTTCGCATTGTGTTCTACGTTTGTGTTTTGCAACCTTAAAGCGTAGGGAACGGCCTTGATACCTGTAACGCCTACCTCGTCGTATCAGGCAGGCGGCCCGAGAGCGCTTGGCCCGACGGTCGATTCGGATTTTCTCGGACGGCGTGGCTGCGAAATGGCAATCGAGCGCGGCAGACGCGTTCTGTCCGCCCTGGAGAAACGGCAGAACCAAAGCGGCGAAGACAAGCACTCTCCTATCCCAGACGCAGAACAGACGCCCTCGCTAGACCCTCCAGATTTGTTCGCGCAGATTGCTCACGGAAACAGGTCCCGCTCGGGGGAAAGCCCTATGCCGACGTTCTATGAGTTCTTCGCCGGCGGCGGTATGGCGAATGCGGGCCTCGGAGAGGGCTGGCACTGTACGTTCGCAAACGATTTCGATGAAATGAAAGCAGCAACCTACCGAGAGAACTGGGGTGGGAATCATCTTGTCTGTGGCGACGTAGCGAGAGTGAAGGTAGAGGATCTGCCAGGCACCGCCGATCTAGCGTGGGCATCCTTTCCGTGCCAGGACCTTTCACTCGCCGGCGATTATCGCGGCCTCGGACGCGCCGATTCGGCGGCCATGACGCGATCCGGGACATTCTGGCCCTTTTGGAAGCTCATGCGAGAACTGGTCCAAGAGGGACGTGCGCCGCGGCTCATTGTTCTTGAAAACGTTTATGGGACATTGACCTCTCACGGAGGCAAGGACTTCGCCGCGATATCTTCGGCTGTGTCGGGTTCGGAATACCGGTTCGGCGCAATCGTAATCAACGCCCGTCTATTTGTCCCGCAATCGCGGGCCCGCGTGTTCATCATCGCCGTGCGCCACGGTGAAGGCATCCCTGCGGAATTGTTGGCCGACGGGCCGCACCCCCTTTGGCACCCAGCGGCGCTTAGGGCAGCTCATTCCGGTTTGACCGTTGAGGCGCGCAAGAAGTGGGTGTGGTGGAACATCCGAACTCCGCTTATCAGTGATACCGTTTTTGCTGATCTGATTGAAGAGACTCCAACCGGTGTGGATTGGCACTCCCCGCCAGAGACAGAGTATATCCTCGACATGATGTCGCCGGTGAACAGGGCGAAGGTTGCAGCGGCGATCAAGACCAACCGAAAGATCGTCGGGAGCGTCTACAGACGCACCAGACCGGACAGAAAGGGCGTGAAGCGCCAGCGTGCCGAGGTGCGGTTCGATGATATCGCCGGATGCTTGAGAACACCAGCGGGCGGATCCAGCCGCCAGACCATCCTTGTCATAGAGGGCGACAAGGTTCGGTCACGGCTCCTGTCTCCACGCGAGGCGGCGCGGCTTATGGGGCTTCACGATAGCTATAAGTTGCCGAAGCGTTACAACGACGCCTATCACATAGCAGGGGATGGTGTTTGTGTACCGGTCGTTCGGCATCTCGCGAACTCCATGTTTGATCCGATCATCGAAGCAAATAAGATGGACACCACTTCGATCGCGGCGTAGGGCGGGACAGACCCATTGGCGATTGATCTTGCGTTTCGGCGTAGAGCAGTCCGAACGCTAACCAACGAGATTGGCTGCTATGTACTGTGCGACCTTGACGGCGTTCCGATTTACGTCGGGCAATCCGTCGATGGCATTCGTGCACGGGTGAACCGTCATCTGACCTCCGCGCGATCTGACATTATCGCAAACCGCCAAGTGGACGTATGGGAGATCGCCTGGGTTTGGGCGTACCCGGCTGAGGCTGCGGGTATTCCTGCTTTGGAAGACGCGCTTTTCCACCAGTTTCATCCGAAATCCGCCCTTATGAACGGCAAGATTCCACGCAAGCCAGCGCGCAAGATTGGGGTCCCAAAGCCGTATCAGATCGTACAGGTCATGGCGAACGCTGAGATCACGGAAAAGAAAGATCCGGCGCTCCGCCTCCCGCGGCAAGCCGAGCATTATTCGCAAATCGTTGGCCACTTCCTCGCGGTGAAGAACTCAAGAGAGATAGCTGGCGCAATTCAGGCCCACTTTGAGCGCCTGCAAAAATACCATCGTGAGCTGCTTGGGCTAGCAACCGAGATTGAAGACGACACCGGAGAAGGGTGATCGATCGTTCCGAGATCATGCGGGCGGTCAAGTCGAGAGACACCAAGCCCGAAATGATTGTCCGCCGGCTGGTGCATGGACTCGGGTATCGCTACCGGCTGCATCGGCCGGACCTGCCCGGAAAGCCCGATCTGACATTTCCCAGTCGTCGCAAGGTCGTGTTCGTCCACGGGTGCTTCTGGCACGGCCACGATTGCGCGCGCGGAGCGCGGGTCCCAAAGAACAACCGAGAATATTGGATAGCCAAAATCGCCCGCAACAAAACGCGTGAGGCCAAGGATTGTGACCGGCTTCGCGAGATGGGGTGGTCGGTCTTTACGATTTGGGAATGCGAGACTAAAAGCGCGGGTCTTGAGTCGCGCCTTCGCGCGTTTTTTGAGCCAAACTTAGCCACCAAGCACCAGGAACAGGCGCCATCCGCCGGTCAACGTTGAGGCGGGCTATTTTTCGCTCAGGGTGGGCAAATCAGGCGAGCACCCAGTGTTGCGCAGACTTTGACATGCTCGCCCGGCTATGGTACGGCGCCAGGCAGAAGCGGGCGCCGGTTGCCCAGGTTTTTGGGCCGCGCCACAATCGGGGGAAGCGTCTGATGAAAGGGACGATCCGATGACCGGAGCGAAGAGTCGGTTCGGGCTCGAACGGCAGGGCATGCGCCATCTGGGAGCAGTGCATTGGAACCAGTCGATGCCGGTGCTCTACGAGCATGCGGTTCGGCGGGGCGAGGGCGAGGTCGCTTCAGGCGGCAGCTTCTCGGTCAATACCGGCGCATTTACCGGCCGCACGCCGCGCGACAAGTACATCGTCGACGAGCCGGGAACCAAGGAAACGGTGTGGTGGGGCAAAATCAACCAGCCGATCGCGCCCGAGCGCTTTGAGAGCCTCCGCCAGCGCATGCTCGCCTATCTTCAAGGGCATGAGCTGTTCGTCCAGGATCTTTACGCCGGCGCCGATCCGGCCTATCGCCTGCCGGTGCGGGTCGTCACCGACAGCGCCTGGCACAGCCTGTTTTCGCGCAACATGTTCATTCGCCCGCCGATCGACGAGCTGGCCGGGTTCGAGCCCGCCTTTACGATCGTGCACGCGCCAAATTTCCTGGCGATCCCCGAATTCGACCGGATCAACTCGGAAACGTTCATCTTCGTCAATTTCGCCGAGCGGCTTGGTGCTGATCGGCGGCACCGCCTATGCCGGGGAGATCAAGAAATCGGTCTTCGGCTATTTGAATTTCGTCTTGCCGGCGCGTGATGTGCTGCCAATGCACGCTTCGGCCAATGTCGGCCCGATGGGCGACTGCGCGATCTTTTTCGGGCTCTCGGGCACCGGCAAAACGACCTTGTCGGCGGATAATTCGCGCACACTGATCGGCGACGACGAACACGGCTGGAGCCCCAAGGGCATCTTTAACTTCGAAGGCGGCTGTTACGCCAAGGTGATCAATCTGTCGCCGACCGCGGAGCCGGAGATCTACGCCACGCTCGGCCGGTTCGGGACGGTGCTCGAAAACGTCGTGCTCGATCCGGCGACGCGGAAGCCCGATGTCGACGATCAGAGCCTGACCGAGAACACGCGAGCCTGCTATCCGCTGGATTTTATCCCCAATGCCGACCCGCATGGGCTGGGGCCGCATCCGGCGAATGTCGTGATGCTGACCGCGGATGCTTTCGGGGTCATGCCGCCGATCGCCAGATTGACCGCCGAGCAGGCGATGTACCACTTTCTGTCAGGCTACACAGCGCGTGTCGCGGGCACCGAGAAAGGGCTCAGCAACGCGCCCGAGGCGACCTTTTCGACCTGTTTCGGCGCGCCCTTCATGCCTCGTCATCCCTCCGTCTACGCCGAGATGCTGGGTGCGCGCATCAAGGAGCACGGTGCACAGTGCTGGCTCGTCAACACCGGCTGGTCGGGCGGCACCTATGGCGTCGGCAAGCGCATGCCGATCGCCCATACGCGAGCCCTGCTGCGCGCTGCGCTCGACGGCCGGCTCGCGGACGCGCCGTTGCGCCGCGAGCCGAATTTCGGGCTGCTCGTACCCGAGAGTTGCCCCGAGGTCCCTAACGAGGTACTCGATCCGCGCGGCACCTGGTCCGACAAAGACGCCTACGACGACACCGCGCGCGAGCTGACCCGCCGCTTCGAGGCCAACTTCAAGGAGTTCGAGCCCTTCGTCGGCGACGAGGTTAAAGAAATCGCCATCCGCGGCGCGGTCTAGGGCTCAGCCGGTTCCCCCGGTATCGCGCCACATCCGCTGTCAGCGGATCGCGGCGGCGACCGCGGCGCCGAGGTCCTTGGTTCCGGCATTGCCGCCGAGATCCGGCGTGCGGGTGCCGCCCTCGGCCAATACGTCGGCGATGGCGCGCTCCATCGCGGCGGCGGCGGTGGCCTCGCCGAAATGCGCCAGCATCATCGCCCCGGACCAGATCTGGCCGATCGGGTTGGCGATGCCGCGGCCGGCGATGTCGGGGGCGGAGCCGTGTACCGGCTCGAACATCGAGGGGTATTCGCGCTCGGGGTTGATATTCCCGGAGGGGGCGATGCCGATCGAGCCGACTACCGCTGGCCCGAGATCGGACAGGATGTCGCCAAACAAATTCGAGCCGACGACGACGTCGAACCAGTCGGGATGGCGGACGAAATGCGCGGTCAGAATATCGATGTGGTATTGGTCGGTCTTGACATCGGGATAGTCGCGGGCGACGGCGGCAAAGCGCTCGTCCCAGAACGGCATGGTGTGGATGATACCGTTCGACTTGGTTGCCGAGGTCACGTGCTTTTTACGGGTGCGGGCGAGATCGAAGGCGTAGCGCATGATCCGGTCGCAGCCGCGGCGGGTGAAGACCGATTGCTGCATCGCCATTTCATGCTCGCTGTCGGCGTAAAGCCGGCCGCCGATTTCCGAGTATTCGCCCTCGTTGTTCTCGCGCACGACGTAGAAATCAATGTCGCCAGGCGCGCGGTCGCGTAACGGCGACTGCACCCCGGCCAATAGCCGCACCGGGCGCAGATTGACGTATTGATGAAAGCCGCGGCGCAACGGGATCAAAAGGCCCCATAAGGACACGTGGTCGGGCACGTCGGGATGGCCGACGGCGCCAAGGTAGACGGCGTCGTAAAGCCGCAGCCGGTCGAGCCCGTCCTCGGGCATCATCCGACCGGTCTGGGCATAGCGCTCGCAGCTCCAGTCGAATTCGTTCCAGCTTAGCTCAAAACCGTAGGCGCGGGCCGCCCGCTCCATTGCGGCGATGCCCTCGGGCATGACCTCGTGCCCGATGCCGTCGCCGGCGATCACCGCCACCCGATAACTCTTTGCCATGCCCCGCACCTCCAGGCTCTCGTGCCGCACCATAGCGCAGATCGCCTTCGCGATGTGCGCGACCGGGGCTTGCGGGCACTGGATATGCGATCCGGCCTACTTATTGGTGTTCCAGATATCCGTCAGGAGCTTCCAGGTGCGGCCGCTCTTTTCCCACACGACGGCATATTTGAGTGCGCCTTCCTGCGGCGGCTGCCCCTTCGTCTTAAATGTACAGGTGCCGATTTCGCGCGCCGCCCTGCCGCCGAGCGGTTTGACATCGAGGGCAGTGCATTTAACGTCGCCGATCTGCGCCATTTCCTGACGCCACAGCGCCTCGATCGCGGCGCGGCCCTTAACCATGTCGCTGCCTGGCGGCAGCACATCGGCGTCGTCCGTATACATGGCGGCAACGGCGGCAGCGTCGCCCTTGTTGAAGGCGGCGCCCCATCCGTCCTCCAATTTCTGGATCGCGGTCTTGCTCTGCGCCATCGCCGGCGCGGCGAATGAGACACCTAGGCACAAGGCAAGCATCGCAATCCGTGGCATAACTATCCCCCCGTGGTTTGCGGGGATACTCACCCGGTTTGCGGTCCGGAGCAATCGTCAGATTTCGATGGTGCCGGTCAGGTAGAGCACCGCGCGACCGGCGATCGTAACGCGGTCGCCGTCGAGCGCGCAGGAAAGGCTGCCGCCGCGCCGCGACAATTGGCGCGCCGCGAGCCGTGTCTTGCCGAGCCGAGCTGCCCAATAGGGGATCAGAGTGCAGTGCGCCGAGCCCGTCACCGGATCCTCGTCGACCCCTTGCGCAGGGGCGAAGAAGCGCGAGACGAAATCGATTTCGCCATGTCCCGGCGCGGTGACGATCACCGCGAAGCGGTCGAGCGCCGCGAGTGCAGCAAAATCCGGGGCGAGTGCCACGATGTCGTCTGAATGCTCGTAGACCGCGAGATAGTCTCGTGCCGCAAGCACCGCTGTGGGCTGACGGCCGAGTGCCGGGCCGAGGCTCGGCGGTGGGGGGCAGGGGGTGGCAGGCGGCCGTGCTGGGAAATCGAGTGCCAACAATTCGCCGTCGTGAGTGACGACGAGATCGCCCGCTCTTTCGGTCCGAAAGACGACGCGCTGCCGATCGGACCGCAGCAGATTGAAGATAACATAGGCCGCGGCGAGCGTCGCATGGCCGCACAGATCAACCTCGGTGGTCGGCGTAAACCAGCGCAGCCGCCAACCCTCCCCCTCGGGCACGAAGAACGCTGTCTCCGACAAGTTGTTCTCCGCCGCGATCGCCTGCATGACGCTGTCGGGCAGCCACGCGTCGAGCGGGCACACCGCCGCCGGATTGCCGGTGAACGGCCTATCGGCAAACGCGTCGATCTGGTACAGCGGGATGCGCACAGCCTCGGTTAGCGCTGTAATGGGTGGGCGTGGTCGAGGGGGCCGTGGCCGCGGCCCAATCCGGGAGCGCTCGCGATCGCGCGCTGGACATAGGCGCGGGCGCGGTCGATAGCGTGTTCGATATCGAGGCCTTGGGCGAGGCCGGCGGCAATCGCTGAGGCGAGGGTGCAGCCGGTACCGTGGGTGTG
This sequence comes from uncultured Alphaproteobacteria bacterium, assembly GCA_963733945.1. GTDB lineage: Bacteria > Pseudomonadota > Alphaproteobacteria > ATCC43930 > CGMCC-115725 > AP-15. The sequence continues at coordinate 59,535 of CAVTFD010000041.1, forward strand.
GCGGGTGTCGATGCGCGGGCTCTCCCAGATCCGCGTCCCCGATGCGGCGACGAGGACGTCGGACACGGTGTCTGAGGCAAGGTGCCCGCCCTTGACCAAGACGGCCTTGCAGCCGAGCGCAAGCAGAGTCTCGCCGGCCCCGCGCATCGCCGGGATGTCACCGATCGTCTTGCCGTATAGCGTTTCGGCTTCGGGCAGGTTCGGCGTCAGTACCGTGGCGCGCCCGATCAGCAGCCGCTTCAGCGCTTCAACCGCACCGGGGTCGATCAACCGGGCGCCGCCCTTGGCGACCATGACCGGATCCACGACCAGCGGGACTGCCGATGCACGCTGCTGCAATACCGCGGCAACCGTTTCGATCACCGCGGCATCGTGCAGCATACCGGTCTTGATCGCATCGGCGCCGATGTCGTCGAGTACCACCTCGATCTGACGGCGGATGAACTCCGGCGGGATCGGCAGGACGCCGAAGACGCCCTCGGTGTTCTGCGCGGTCAGCGCGGTGATCGCCGTCGCCGCGTAGCCATCGAGCATCGTCACCGTTTTGATGTCGGCCTGAATGCCGGCGCCGCCCCCGGAATCGGAACCGGCGATGATCAGAACCCGGCCGCGCACAACTTTCCCGCCTGCGCCGTGACCTAATGCGCGGTCGTCCGCTCCGGCGAATCATCGCCGGCAGCCTTTCGGATCGCTGCGCAGATCTCCTCGACCACGGCCGCCACCAATTCCTCGTCCTCTCCCTCGGCCATGACCCGAATGACCGGCTCGGTCCCCGATGGCCGGATCACGAGCCGGCCAGCACTACCGAGCCGGGCCTCGCCGCCGGCGATCGCTTCCTTAACGATGCGTCGGCCGAGCGGCAGAACCTGACCGTGTCGCACGCTGCTCGAATGTTGCGGCACCGGCGTAAACAGCCGGCAGATTTCGCTCGCGGGCCGGCCGGTTTCGACGATCGAGGCCAGAACCTGAAGCGCAGCGATCAAGCCGTCACCGGTTGTCGCATAATCGGCGAGGATGATATGGCCCGACTGCTCGCCGCCGAGGTTGCAGCCGAGGCTGCGCATTTTTTCGACGACATACCGGTCGCCGACCGCTGCCCTGTGCAGCTTGATGTCTTGACCGGCGAGAAACCGCTCGAGACCGAGGTTGGACATCACGGTCGCCACCAGCGCCCCACCCACGAGCCGCCCGGTGCGGGCCAGCCCGGTCGCGATCAGCGCCATCAACTGGTCGCCATCGAGAATGACGCCGCGCTCGTCAGCGATGATCAGCCGATCGGCGTCGCCGTCGAGCGCGATCCCGATATCGGCACGGCGCGCCAGCACCTCACGCCGCATCTGCTCGGGGGACAGCGCCCCGCATTCGCGGTTGATGTTGAGCCCGTCGGGCGACACCCCGAGGGCGAAGACCTCCGCCCCCAATTCCCAGAACACCGTCGGCGCGACCTTGTAGGCCGCACCATGGGCGCAATCGACGACGATGCGCAGGCCGTCGAGCCGCAGCCCACGCGGAAAACTCTGTTTGACGAATTCGATGTAGCGACCGCCGGCGTCATCGAGGCGCTTGACCCGACCGAGCTCCGCCGGGATGGCGCGCCGGCTCGGGCCTCTGGAGAGACTGGCTTCGATCTTCCCCTCGAGCTCGTCTGAGAGCTTGTAGCCGTCGCGGCCGAAGAGCTTGATACCGTTATCAACGTACGGATTGTGCGAGGCCGACAGAACAACGCCGATATCTGCACGCAGGCTGCGCGTCAGCATGGCGATCGCCGGGGTCGGCAGCGGGCCGACCAGCACGACGTCCATGCCCATCGTGACAAATCCGGCGGTCAGCGCCGGTTCGAGCATGTATCCCGAAAGCCTAGTGTCCTTGCCGATGACGACGAGATGCTTGTGCGCGCCGTTCTTAAAGCATTCACCGACGGCCATTGCTACTTTCAGCGCCGTTTCCGGTGTCATCGGCTCGATGTTTGCAGTTCCGCGGATCCCGTCAGTGCCGAAGAGCTTCCGCGTCATGGCTTCCCCAGAGCTGTAAATGTGTCCCCGCGACAATATAAATTCACGACAAACCCACAGCAGAGTCAAACGACAATTTCGTTAATGTTAAATAAACGAGACTCGTGCGGTTCCCCCACATTCGGGAAGGAACCACGCGAGGACGGCGAAAGTAGCCGAAAAGCCGATCAGCCCCCGGGCTGCGGCTCGGGCTCGAGGCCAGTCGGGCGGCCGGCCGGCGGCACCGAACTGCGCCTGCCTGACCGCGCGTCATCGGTCTGCGGCGCCTGCGCCACCGAGGTTTCGCGCAAAATTCGCTCGCCCTTGATGATGCGACGGATCTCATCGGCCGACAATGTCTCGTATTCGAGCAGGCCTTTGGCCAGTGCATGCAATTCGTCGATGCGCGCGGTCAGGATGTCGCGAGCTGTCTGCTCACCCTCATCTACGAGGCGGCGGATCTCCTCGTCGATAACCTTGGCCGTCGCGTCGGATACGTTTTTGCGCTGGGTGACCGAGTGGCCGAGGAAAACCTCCTCCTCGTTGTCGCTGTAGCGTAGCGGTCCGAGCTTTTCGCTAAACCCGAACTCGGTGACCATCCGCCGGGCCAGATAAGTCGCCCGCCGGATATCGTCGGCGGCGCCGGTCGTCACTTTGTCAGTCCCAAAGATCAGCTCTTCGGCGACCCGGCCGCCAAATAGGCTCGCCACCATCGCTTTGATCTCGAGCTTCGACTGGCTGTACTTGTCCCGCTCCGGCAAATACATCGTGATCCCGAGCGCCCGGCCGCGCGGGATAATCGTGACCTTGTGCAAGGGCTCGTGCCCCTCGGCGTAGAGCATGCACAGCGCATGCCCAGCCTCGTGATAGGCGGTCAGCTTCTTCTCATCCTCGGTCATCACCATGGAGCGCCGCTCGGCGCCCATCATGACCTTGTCCTTGGCATGCTCGAACTCGCTCATCGCCACCGAGCGCTTGCCGCGGCGCGCTGCCATCAGCGCCGCCTCGTTGACCAGGTTAGCGAGATCGGCGCCGGAGAAACCAGGCGTGCCGCGGGCGATGATCTTGGCATCGACATCTGGGGCAAGCGGCACTTTGCGCATGTGCACTTTGAGGATCTTCTCGCGGCCGACCACGTCCGGGTTCGGCACCACGACCTGGCGGTCGAAGCGGCCCGGCCGCAGCAATGCGGGATCGAGCACGTCGGGCCGGTTGGTCGCGGCGATCAGGATCACACCCTCGTTGGCTTCGAAACCGTCCATTTCGACGAGCAGCTGGTTCAGGGTCTGCTCGCGCTCGTCGTTGCCGCCGCCGAGACCGGCGCCGCGATGACGACCGACCGCGTCGATTTCATCGATAAAGATGATGCAGGGCGCGTTTTTCTTGCCCTGCTCGAACATGTCACGCACCCGGCTCGCGCCGACGCCGACGAACATCTCGACAAAGTCGGACCCAGAAATCGTGAAGAACGGCACGTTCGCCTCACCGGCGATCGCCCGCGCCAGCAAGGTCTTGCCGGTCCCAGGCGGCCCGACCAGCAGCACGCCCTTCGGGATCTTGCCGCCGAGGCGCTGAAATTTTTGCGGGTCCTTGAGGTACTCGACGATCTCCTCGAGTTCCTGCTTGGCCTCGTCAATCCCAGCTACGTCTTCAAAGGTGATGCGTCCGACTTTTTCGGTCAAAAGCCGCGCCCTGCTCTTGCCGAAGCCCATCGCCCGACCGCCGCCGCCCTGCATCTGCCGCATGAAGAAGATCCACACGCCGATCAGCAGCAGCATCGGAAACCACGAGATCAGCACGCCGAACAGCGAGGGCACGTTGTCGTCGACCGGTGCGGCGGAGATCCTGACCCCCTTTTCGGTCAGTTCGCTGACCAGGTTGGGGTCATTCGGCGCGTAGGTCGAAAAGGCCCGACTATCGGTGAAATGCCCGTTTATCGTGTTGCCCTGGATTGTCACATCGGAGACTTGGCCGCGTTTGACGTCGTTAAGAAAGTCCGAAAAGGCGAGAGTCGATTGCGGTCCCCGATTAGACGAAGTCTGAAACAGGTTGAAAAGCGCGACGAGAAGCAGCCCGATCACGATCCATAGGGCGAGATTCTTGCCGAAATTGTTCACGATGAACGCCCTTCCATGCCGAACCAGGCAGCACGCGATAGACAACCTACGCCAATCAAGGCCCGCCCGCGACCATTTTTAGCCAGTCATGACATAAGCAGCGCGCCGGGTTTAACAACCGCGAAGCCGGCATCGGACAGAGATTTGACGGGTCGGAAAACGAGCTCCGGCAACAAAGAGACCCCCTCGCGTCGATACCCAAGATGGGGAACGCCGGCGATGCCGTCTTCGTCCCACAGCGCGGGCAAAATAGGCCGAACCAAGAGCGGCAACCCAGTGCGTGGCAGCTCCGTAGCCCGGCCATCGAGCTCGGGAACCCCGGTTTCATGGAGATAATCGAGGGTGACAGGGCCCGCCGCGGTCGCGGGCAACGCGACCTCGAAGCGCCGGTCCCAGACAAGGCTCGTCCCGGGCGAGATTCGGGCCGGGCTCGCGGCTGCGGCGAGTTCGCGTAAGACAAGATACCGGCCGCGCCACGCGACGAATCGGCAGCCGGCGAGGGTATATCCACCGTCGGCATCGCCGGCGAGCACACGAAGCATTCGGGAGACCCGCCGGCGTCGTGGCGGATAAAGGCTACCGCCGAGCATGGCGACGATCGCGCTCAGCGCCTGCTCGGCAATGTCCGTCGGCGCAGCCAGCAGCGGGGCACAATCGAGCGCCGCGAACCCAGCCGGGTGCACGCTCACCGCGCGCGCCAACAAGGCATCGCGCGCACGTTCTCGAGACCTTCGCTCGCGGCCGAGCCTGCCGACCATGTCGAGCACCGCCGAGAGATCGCCGTCTGGCGCCGCCGCGGCGCCGGCACGCAAGCGTGCGCGGGCGAAAGCGAGGTCGCTATTGCTCGGATCGGTGATGTAGGGCTGGCTCTCGGCGGCAAGCGTCGCGGCCAGGCGCGCCTTTGGAAGGCCGAGCAGCGGGCGCAAAATATGGCAACAATCGATTTCGCGGACCGCCGACATCCCGGCAAGACCGGCGTCGCCGCTGTGCGCGGCGCGGCGGATCAGGTGGGTCTCGGCTTGATCCTCGCGGTGATGCGCGGTCAATAGATGCAGGCAGCCATGCTCGCGGCACCAGTGGGCGAGCAATCGATAGCGGGCCTCCCGCGCCGCCTCCTGAATTCCGGTCGCCGGCTTTTTTCCCTCCCAGATCAGAACTTCGTGTCGGATTTTCCGGGCCGACAGCCAGGCACCGAGCCGGCAGATCTCGGCGCCGCTCTCCGGCCGCAGCCGGTGATCGACGCTCAGCGCGCAGACCTCGCCCCGGCGCGAGCGCGCCCAGCGATCCGCCAGAATCGCGAGCGCGAGGCTGTCCGGGCCGCCCGAGACGGCGACGGCGACAAACGGAGCGCTCTCAAAGCAGGCAAGACGATCGAGCGCGCCACCAAACTCGGCGACGAACAGCGGTTGCGCAGAGGCTCCCGGGCTCAGCACCCGAGCCGCTTCTTCTCCTGCGCTGCCCGGTCTTTGATGGCGCTGCCCGAGTGCGGAAATGCGTGGTCGAGTTGCATTAGCGCGATGCAGGCATTGTGCTTTTGGTTGGCGCGTTCGAGCGACATTCCAAGCTTCAGCAGACCGTCAGGCGCCTTCGGCCCTTTCGGATAGCGCTGGTATCCCTCGGCAAAGGCGGCCGCCGCCTCAGAGTATTTGCCGCGCGCATAAAAGCTTTCGCCCAGCCAATACTGGGCGTTGCCGGCCAACGGATCCTTGGGATGCTGCTGAATAAAGCTGCGCAACGCATCTTCTGCGGCCGGATAGTCTGCTCGCCGCAGCAGACCAAACGCTGCATTGTATTGCGCGGAGGTCGAGGCAGCAGGCAGCGTCCCCTCGCCGGGCGGACGCAAGGTGCCGCCGCTTGCAGCGCTCGCAATCTGCGGCGTCAATTCGGTCGGCTTCGGGTAAGGCCGGTCCCGCGTCGGCCCAGCCGTGCCAGGAGGGGTCAGCGTACCAAAGCTCGCCGATTGATCTGGCGGCGGCAAAGTGCTGGGCGGCGGAGGTTGGCCATAGGGCATCGCCGTTGCGTCGGTCACCGGTGCAGACTCGCCCGCCGCCATCTCATGACTGCCAGGTGGGCGCCGCGGCGGCGGGGGCCCTGCCGATCCCGATGATTGGGCCTGGCCTTGACCGAGCCGCACGTCGATGTCGCTGTTTACCTGCTCGAGGCGCTGGCGCAGCTGCTCGACCTCGTTTGTCATATTCTCCACGCGGCCGGTCAGGTCGCGCATCTGCTGCTCTAGCCGATCCATCCGGACCTGAAGATTGACGGCGGTGCTGGTGCCGGCAACGCCGGCCGGCGCTGTGTCGCCGCTGTCGCGATAAACCTGCCGCTGCAGCATGCTGAGATCCCGCTCGATACGATCGAGCCGCTCCTGCGTCGCGGCATCCTGCGCCGCGGCATCCTGGGCAAAAGCCATCACCGCCGGCGCCATCGAAAGCATCACCAGCAGCAGGGCCGGACGGGCTTGCGGCAGGAACGAGCGCCGGATCATCAGGTAGGCCTCTTGGATGCGCGCTGCGGCCTGGGGGTGGCGCGACGTGCGGGATCGAGCGATGCGCATCTACCATGGATGTTAGGGGTGGTTTTAGGCAAAAAAAGGGCGCGCCGCGAGCCTCGTCCACCCGAAACAGCGGGTATAACGTGCGCCGGGGCTCGTGGCGCAGGACTGGATGCAGCGACGAGGCGGTCCGGCAGGTCGGGCCGACGGCGCAAGATCAACAGAACCTCGCAATCGGGGCCAGATTCGATCTGCCGATTTACGCTCCAGACAACGTCGGGCTCGCCGCGAAACAGAATGAAGATGGCCGGGATGGGCCCGGCCAGGATGCCTTGTTCAGTTCACTGTAGTGATGGCGACGCGATTCTGCGCCCAGGCTTCCTCGTTCGAGCCCACCACGATCGGACGCTCCTTGCCGTAGCTGATCGTCGAAATGCGTGATGCCGGAATGCCCGCAGCGACCAGCACATTCTTGACCGCCGCGGCGCGGCGCTCGCCAAGGGCGAGGTTGTACTCGCGCGTGCCGCGTTCGTCGCAATGACCCTCGATCGTGACGGAGACGTTCGGGTAGTGCTGCAACCAACTAGCCTGGCGCTGCAGAATCTGCTGAGCTTCGGAGGTGATATCCGACCTATCGAACTCGAAAAAGACGCGGTCGCCGGCGGTTTGCGCCAGATCCTGCTGCGAGCCCGGGACCACCGAGCCGACGCCGCTGGGCGGACCGCTTGGGCCGGGCGGACCGGGCGGCGGCGCCGGTGGCGTGCTGCTGCAGGCGGCGAGCAACAAAATAACTCCCACTAAGCCAATGACTTTCATACGCATATCGTTAAACCCCTGCGAAACGGCGCGGACAATGCCCTGTGGCTGCTCAGCGCAGCAAGGGAGACCATGCCGGATCCGACGCAGCTCCCGGAGTAGGCACGTCACGCTGGTTGTATCCAGTCAAGTCGATTGTTTGCAGGTGCGGCGAACCGCCGTAGCCGCGCGAATCGGATGGCCCTTGACTGAAATACATCAACACCCGGCCATTGGGCGCCCAAGTCGGCCCCTCGACAAGAAAGCCCTGCGTTAACAGTCTTTCGCCCGAGCCGTCCGGATGCATCACCCCGATATAGAACGAGCCGCCGCCGATCTTGGTGAAGGCGATCAAATCGCCGCGCGGCGACCACACCGGTGTGCCGTATTTGCCAGACCCAAAGCTGATCCGCCTCGCGCCGCCGCCGCCGGCGCTCATCACGTAGAGCTGCTGTGAACCGCCGCGATCGGAATTGAACACGATCTGGCTGCCGTCCGGCGAGTAGCACGGCGAGGTGTCGATCGCCTGGCTGTCAGTTAAGCGAGTTGCCCGGTGCGTGCGCAGATCAAAAGTGTAGATGTTGGTGGCGCCGTTTTCGGCGCGGCTCAGGACGACCCGGTTACCGTCAGGCGAAAACCGCGGCGCGAAGGTCATGCCGGGAAAGTCGCCGATCACTTCCTGCTGCCCGGTGTCGATGTTCAGCAGATAGACGCGCGGGATTTTAGTGGCATAGGACAGGTAGGTGATCTCCTGCGCCGTCGGCGAGAAGCGCGGGGTCAGCACCAGCGCCCGCCCGTCGGTCAGATATTTGTTGTTGGCGCCATCCTGATCCATGATCGCCAGACGCTTGATCCGGTCCTGAGCCGGGCCGGACTCGGCGACATAGACGATGCGCGTGTCGAAATATCCCTCTTCCCCGGTGATCCGCTTATAGATCTCGTCGGCGATGATGTGGGCGATGCGGCGCCAATTCTGCGGCGTCGTCGTATAACCAAAGCCGGTCAGCTGCTGCTCGGCAAAGACATCCCAAAGCCGGAATTGGACCCCAAGCCTTCCGTCTCCTTGGGTTTGGACCGTGCCGGTAACCAGCGCCTGGGCGTTGAGCTGCCGCCAGTCGCCAAATCGGGGCGCGGTGCTGTCGGTCGCCGATACGTTCTGGATAAAGCTTCGCGGATCGATCGGCCGAAACAGTCCGGAGCGTTCGAGATCGGCCGAAATCACGCCGGCGATGTTGCTTCCGGCCTGCGCTTCACCGCCGCCCGCACCGGCAAAGGCCGGAATCGCGATCGGCATCGGCTGGACTTGGCCGCTGGTAATGTCGATCCGCAGCTCGGCGCGCGCCGGCGCGCCGGTCCACAGCAGGGCCGCGAGCAAGATGGTCAGCGCGCCGTAAGGAGCGAGGCGGCGTTGGTTCATAACAAATCCTTTGGGCTGAAATCGACAACCATGTCCTTCCAGACATCGTATTTGTCTGGTGGGAGGCGGAGGGGCCGGCATAGCGGGTTGAAAAAGGCGCGCCGGGCGCTTTCCGCGGCGGCGCGGAAGAACGGATCGGCATTGGCCCGCCCCTGATCGACGATCGTCGCCTGTTGGACCATGCCGTCGGGTCCGACTTCGACCCGGAGTTCGACGACCAGATCCTTGGCGTCACGTGCGCCCGCCGGGATGTTCCAGCAGCGCGAGATCTGCTCACGGATCATGTCGACCTCGCTCGCGCTCAGCTGGCTGCCCAAAGGCGCGCGGGGCTGAGACGACGCGGTTCCCGAAGCGGTCCGCATTCGCTGCGGCGGCTCGTCCGGCGATGGCGCGGTGTCCTGCGCGGCCAGATTTTTCAACAGCGCGTCGAACTGTCCGGGATCGTATTTCCTGGCTTCGGCCTTTGCCTCGGCCCGCGCGATCTGCTGTGGCTTTTCGGGTGTCGGTTGAGGCGCTTCGACTTTCTCGACCGGCTTCGGCGGCGGTGGCGGCGGCGCCGGCTTGGGCTCGGGCAGCGGAGGCGGGGGAGGGGGTGGCGCCGGCTTCTGCTCCGGCGGCGCTGGCGCCGGCGGCGCTGGGGGGGCCGCGGCGGCGGAGGGCGGCGGCGCCGGTTGGGGTGGGGTCGGCTCGGGTTCGGGCTTTGGCCCCGGCGGACCCGGCACCGGCACATCCGGCTTGGCCTCGCGTTCGGGCATATTCGGGTTGGGATGCGTTGCCCGGGTCTCCGGCCCCATCGTCACCAGCTGAACAGCGATCGGCATTTCCTGCGGCGTCGGCGGGTGAAACAGGGTCGGTAGACCAAAGATGAAAAGGCTGCCGAGGACGAGATGCAATGCTCCCGACAAGGCCAGACCGCGCCGACCGACGCCGTCGGGCATCGCCTCCGGGAGCTGGGGTTCCGGCGGGAGGGCCGGTTCGGCAATGGCCAGGCTCATCCTTGCGCGCCCGCGGCCCGGTTCTCAGTGCTTTGCAGTCCGTGCCGGGGTCGCGGCGGTGGCCGCCTCATGGGCGGTCGTGTCCGCCACTCCTCTCGGCGTCTGCGCGATCAGCGAAACCTTGTGAAAGCCCGCCGCGCTGATCAGGCTCATGACCTCGAGCACGCGGCCGTAATCGATCGACTTGTCGGCCCTGACATAAACAAGTGCGTCGGGGTTGGCCCCGGTGATCGCCTGCAGGCGAGGCACAAGGGCTTCGGTCGGCAGCTCGGTGTCCTGAATAAAGATCTTGCCCTCATTGTTAACGGTAATGACCAGCGGCTCTTTCGGCTCGGTGATCGGCGGCGCCTGGGTCTGAGGCAAGTCGACCGGCACCCCCACGGTCAGCAGCGGGGCCGCGACCATGAACACGACGAGCAGCACCAGCATGACATCGACGAGCGGCGTCACATTGATTTCGGCCATCGGCCGATAGCGCCCGGCGCGGATGACGCGGCCGTTGCCGCTGAGGCTCGACAGCGCCACTGGTCAGGGCCTCTCGTCGAGCTGGCGCGATAAGATCGCACTGAATTCCGAGGAAAAGGCTTCGAGGCGACCGGCGTAGCGCCCGAAATCGGTTGCCAGTTTGTTGTAGGCGATGACCGCAGGGATCGCAGCGACAAGACCGAGCGCGGTGGCGAACAGCGATTCGGCGATGCCGGGGGCGACGACTGCGAGGCTGGTGTTCTTGGAGGCGGCGATCGACTGAAAGCTGTCCATGATGCCCCAGACCGTGCCGAACAGCCCGACAAACGGCGCGGTCGCGCCGACCGTCGCGAGAAACGCCATGAAGCGCTCGACCCTCTCCATCTCGCGGCCGACGGTGACGTTCATGACCCGCTCGATACGCTGCTGCAGGCTCGCGCGCATGATCGCGGTGCCGAGCAGGCCCTTGGCGGCGCTGCGCCGCCACTCGCGCATCGCCGCCGAAAACACCGCGGTCATCGGATCGGGCGGACGCTGGCCGACACGCTCGTAAAGATCGTCGAGCGAGCCCCCCGACCAGAAACTTTCCTCGAAGCTCGACGCCGCATGGCGCAGGCGGCGCAGCCGGATCACCTTGTCGAATATAACCGCCCACGACCAGAACGATGCGAGCAACAAGATCAGCATGACGATTTTGACGATGGCATCTGATTGCAGAAACAACGCAATGATCGAAAGGTCATGGGGAACCGCACCGGCGAGCGGCAGGGTGTCGACAGCGGAAGGCGGCATTCTTTGAACCTTTTATGGCGTCTTTTGGACGATCGACGGTATGGGCGTCGGCATCGGTGTCCGCAGCGGCGTCACGGCACCTCCTCGGCCTCGTCGGCGGCCGGCAAGCGCCCCAGAAGGTCGAGCTGGGCCGGCAACACCGACGGCATCGGCAGACCAAGATGGCGAAAGGCGAGCTGGGTCAGCATGCGGCCGCGCGGCGTGCGCTGCACAAACCCTTCCTGGATCAGGTAAGGCTCGATGACCTCTTCGACGACGTCGCGCTCGTCGCCGAGAGCCGCCGCCATGGTCTCGACCCCGACCGGACCGCCGCCGTAGTTCTCGGCGATGCAGCGCAGATAGCGCCGGTCCATGCCGTCGAGCCCGCATCCGTCGACTTCGAGCCGCAATAGCGCCGCGTCAGCCGCGGCGAGGTCGACCATCGCCAGGCCCTCGACCGCGGCAAAGTCGCGAATCCGCCGCAGCAGACGCATCGCCACGCGCGGCGTGCCGCGGGCGCGGCGGGCGACCTCCGCGGCGCCGTCCGCCCGCAAATTAAATGCGAGCACCCGGGCGCCGCGGCCGACGATCATCGCGAGCTCGGCCGGCTCGTAAAACAACAGCCGCAGCGGGATGCCAAAGCGCTCGCGCAAAGGTCGGGTGATCAGCCCCGACCGGGTCGTGGCTCCGACCAACGTGAAGGGCGGCAACGGATAGCGAATGGAATGAGCGCCCGGCCCCTCGCCAATGATCAGATCGAGGTGAAAATCCTCCATCGCCGGATAGAGGATTTCCTCGACCGAGGGGGCCAGCCGATGGATTTCGTCGATAAACAGGACGTCGCGCGGCTGGAGATTGGTCAAAAGCGCGGCGAGATCGCCGGCGCGTTGAATGACCGGGCCCGAAGTAGCGCGAAAGCCCACTCCCATCTCGCGCGCAACGATCTGCGCCAAGGTGGTTTTGCCGAGCCCCGGCGGCCCGAACAACAGCACGTGGTCGAGCGCTTCGCCGCGCGCTTTGGCGGCCTCGATAAAGACGCCCAGATTGTCCCGCAGCTGGCGCTGGCCGACGAAGTCGGCCAAGGTCAGCGGCCGTAGCGAAGCCTCGGCGGCATCCTGCTCGGCGCGTTCGGGGGCGATGATGCGTGATCCGGCCTCGCTCATGACCCGACAGCTCTCACGGGGCGCGCTCCTGAAGCGCCGCGCGGATCAGCGCGTCGACCCCGGCGCCGCTGCCGAGCCGGTTCATTGCCATCCCTACCGCGGCAAAGGCCTCGGCGCGTCCCCATTGGAGATTGACCAGCGCCGAAACGGCGTCAGCGGCTGGGCCGCTTTCGGCACCGGCTGAGGATCCCAACGGCGTGGACAAAGAAGGCGCGGGGGCGAGCCCGCTAACCTTGTCCTTGAGCTCGTTGACGATGCGCGCGGCAAGCCTGGGTCCGACTCCGTCAGCACGCGCCAGTACCGCGCGATCTTGGGCGAAAATGGCGAGACCGAGTTCCTCGGCAGGCACCGCTGAGAGGATGGAAAGGGCCAGTCGCGCGCCCACCCCCTGAACCGTCGTCAGCAGCCGGAACCAGTCGCGTTCAGCCGCGTCAATAAAGCCGTAGAGGTGGATGTGGTCCTCGCGCACATGCGTTTCGATCAACAGACGCGCGGGCGTGCCCGCCGGCGGCAGGCGGCCAATCGTCCGGGTCGAGCAGAAGGCGAGATAACCAACACCGCCGACGTCGATGACCGCGCTGTCCTCACCGACCGAATCGACGATCCCGGCGAGCTGGGCGATCATCGGATTGCTTCCCAGGCGCGGCGGGTCAGCGCTAGGTGGGCATGACAAATCGCCACAGCAAGCGCATCGGCGGCGTCGGCCGCACCGGTCTCACAGCCGGGCAAGATCCGCCGAACCATCATCTGCACTTGCGACTTCTCGGCATGTCCGGCCCCGACGACCGCCTTTTTGATCAAATTCGCCGAATATTCGGCGACCGGCAGCCCGCGCTCGGCCGGAGCCAGCAGCACGACGCCGCGGGCGACGCCGAGCTTCAAGGTCGAAGCCGGGTTGCGATTGACGAAGGTCTCCTCTACCGCGGCCTCGTCAGGGTGAAAGCGTTCGAGCACATCGCCGATCTGGCGAAACAGCGACACCAGTCGCATTGCCAGCGGCTGATCGGTCGCGGCGTGCGACACCCCGTTCGCGACATGAGTAAGACGATTGCCGTCGACGTCGATAACTCCCCAGCCGGTATGCCTCAGCCCGGGATCGAGCCCCAAGACGCGCATCGCCTAGAACCCCTCCCCCCCGGACCGGGGGGAAAGGGAGCAAGCAGTCGGCTCGGCTCGATCGGTCATTCTCAGGCGCCAAGCCGCGCCATTACGTCCTCAGCGACTTCGAAATTAGCGTAGACGTTCTGGACATCGTCGCTGTCCTCGAGCGTCTCGAGCAGCTTGAAGAGGGCTATCGCGTTGTCCTCGTCGATCGCCGCCGTCGTCTTTGGCCGCCAGGCGAGCCGGGCCGAACTAACCGGGCCGAAGCGCTGTTCGAGCGCATCGCGCACAGTGTTGAAATCGTCCGTGGCGCTGGTCACCAGATGCTGCTCGGAATCGCTTTCGACATTGTCGGCGCCGGCCTCGATGACCGCCTCGAACATGTCCTCGGCGCTCGCCGCTCCCGCCGGATAGACGATCTCGCCGACGCGATCGAACAGGAAGCCAACGCTGTTGGTCTCGCCAAGCGCACCCCCGGCCTTGGTGAAGGCGGCGCGAATTTCGCTGGCGGTGCGGTTCCGGTTATCGGTCAGCGCCTCGACGATGACCGCGGTCCCACCTGGCCCGTAGCCTTCGTAGCGCACTTCGTCATAGGCCGAATCGGCCTCGCCGCCCGCGCCGCGCCGGATCGCTCGATCGACCGTATCCTTCGGCATATTGGCTTGGCGGGCGGCCAGCACCGCAGCGCGCAGCCGCGGGTTCGCAGCGGGATCGGGCAGCCCAGTACGGGCCGCAGTCGTCAATTCCCGGATGATCTTGGTGAAGACCTTGCCGCGCTTTTTGTCCTGCGCGCCTTTCCGGTACATGATATTTTTGAATTGCGAGTGGCCTGCCATCGATCTCCGCGCGGCTCCCCGTCGGCCTCGGGTGTGAAACCCTTCATAGGGGCTGTCAACCGGGCTAACAACCTAATATGGCAGGATTGGGGCATCTGGGCGCGATCCGAGCGGCCTTGCTAACCGCCCAATTCCTGGTAGTTCGGGCTCAGCTGCGCGGCAGCTGTTGCATCAGGCGCCCGCCAATTCGTACCGGCTCTACCCGTCGGGCGAGGCCGTTATCGTCGTCGGTCTCGAGCAGAATCCCGCACAAAGTGCCCTCGCCCTCGGCGACTTGCGGTCGCTCGCCCGGCATCTTGGTGACAAAGCGGCGCACCACCGGGCCTTTTTGCAGCCCGATCACCGAATCATAGTCACCGCACATCCCGGCATCAGTCTGATAAGCGGTGCCGCCCGGCAGGATCTGAGCGTCGGCTGTCGGGACGTGGCAGTGCGTGCCGAACACGGCCGAGACGCGGCCGTCGGCAAAATGGCCGAGCGCCATCTTCTCGCTCGACGCCTCGGCATGAAAATCGACGAGGATCGCCGCCACGCCGGCACCGAGCGGATGATTGGCGAGGATCGAATCGAGCCGGGCAAAGGGGTCGTCGAGCGCGTCCATGAACAACCGGCCCATCAAGTTGATCACCAGCACGGTTCGACCGCCGCCGACCGGGTGCAGCCGCCAGCCCGCACCGGGCGTTCCGGGAGGAAAATTCGCCGGACGCAGCACACACGGGTCGCGGTCGATATAGGGGATCAGCTCGCGCTGGTCCCAGACGTGATTGCCGGTCGTCAGAATGTCGACGCCGCAATCGTAGAATTCGCCGCTGATGCGCTCGGTCAGGCCGAAACCACCGGCTGCGTTCTCGGCATTGACGACGACGAGATCGAGGGCGAGTTCGCGCCGCAGCGCCGGCACAAGCTGTTTGACCACATCGCGGCCCGGCCGCCCCATCACGTCGCCGCAGAACAAGATTTTCACGATGATCGCACCGCGCGCCTGGCCCCTGGATCAGAGCTGCGGAGTGGAGCCGCCTCGGCCGTTGGCGCGCAATCCCACCGTGGCCCGCCGTAGCAGGTGGGCGCCACGTGTCGAAGCCACGACTCCGACAGAGATAGCTCCCAAGAGGTAGGTATCGGCCCCGGGGTAACATGCGGCCTGACGTACCGCGCAGCCCCACCCCGCAACGGCAAAGCTAGGGGCTCTCCAGCCGCGCCGCAATAGCCTCGATCCGCTGGGCGATGCCGTGGACACTGCTCGCCGCCGCATCGGCGTCGTCGGCAGCTTCGGTTTCGGCGGAGCGCACACGGCTTTGTTCTTGCTGCAACGCTTCGTTGGCGTCGGACAATTCGTCGGCAATGACGAGAGCCGCGAGCAGCAGCAAACGGCCTTCCCCGACCTGGCCGATGCTTTTTGCGAACTCACCGACCCGCGCGTCGACGTATTGCGCGAGCCGCCGAATGCGCGGCTCCTGCCCGTCGTCGCAGGTGATCTTGTAAGGGCGGCCGTTGACCGTAACCGCGACTTCACTCATCTCACCCCTCCCCCCCAAGCACCCGGTCGATCCGGGCGAGAGCGCCATCGACCCGAGCACCGATCTCGCCGGCGGCCGCGCGCAGCTGTGCAATTTCGGCCTCGGGCGCGCGTCGGCCAGTTTTAATCCCTGCGCCACCGACGCTCGCGGCTTCGAGGCGGGCAACGGCCCGTTCGAGCCGCTCGATCGCCTCGTCGAGCCTGCTCATCGCGTTCGTCAGTGAACCCGTTCGTACTTCTGCAATGAGCGGATGTAATCGGGACGCGGCTTATCCGGGAAGAATTGCGGCCACTGCGTCCACGACACCTCGCCGACATAGAGATCGCCGCGGCTGTCGACGGTGAGCCCGTGCGGCCCGAGAAACGCGGTCGGCGCGGTTCCCGCATGCATGTCGCCGAAGCGCGACAACAGCTTGCCCTGGTTGTCGACGATGCTGACCCGTGGGCCGAGATTCGGACTGTTGCGGTTGACCGGTTGGACCGGCCCGAGCTCGCCGATGTAGCAGACCGGGTGGCGGGCATAATCCATGTAGAGACCGCAGGGCCGGTGAAGATTGTTCCACTGAGTCTCGTATTTGCCGTTGCCGTCGAACACCTGGACGCGGTGGTTCTCACGATCGGCGACATAGACCCAGCCGTCAGAATCGGTGCAGATGTTGTGCACGATGTTGAACTCGCCGGGGTTGGTGCCGGGTTCGCCCCACGACATCAGCAATTTGCCGGCGGGCGAATATTTGTGAACTTTGGCGTTGCCGTAACCGTCGGACACATAGATCTCGCCCTTCGGCGACAGCGCGGTGTGGGTGCAGCGGTGAAACGGCTCGCCGCTCATATAGGGCGCGGGCTTGCCGGGGACGCCGATCTCGAGCAGCACCTTGCCGTCAAGAGAGCATTTGCGGACGAAATGGCCGCCATCGTCGGTCAGGTAGATCGAATCGTCCGGCCCCATATGGACGCCGTGGGCGCGCGGGAATTGGCCTTCGCCCCAGGAGCGCAGAAAGTTGCCGTCGCGGTCGAACACCATGACCGGATGGTCGCCGCGGTTGAAGACATAGACGTTGTCCTTGGCGTCGACGCCAACCGCGCCGACTTCCTTGAACGACCATTTGTCGGGGAGTTTCGCCCAGTCCTCGATAATCCGATATTTGTAGTCGCCATCGCCAACGATGATCGCCATGCCATTCTCCTCAATGGACGCGTTCGTATTTTTGCAGGGCCCGTAACCCTGGCGGATGCGGCTCTCCCGGGAACAGCCCGGGCCACAAGGTCCAGCACACCTCACCGACATAGAGATCGCCGCGCGAGTCGACCGCGAGGCCGTGCGGCCCGATAAACGAGGTCGGCGCCGTCCCGGCAAACGGATCGCCGAGCCGCGACAACAGCTTGCCCTGATTGTCGACGATGCTGACCCGCGGACCGAGATTGGCGTTGAGGCGGTTGACCGAAAGCTCGCCGATATAGCAGACCGGGTGATGCGTGTATGGCATGTAAAGCCCACACGGGCGGTGCAGATTGTTCCACTGCGTCTCGTATTTGCCGTTGCCGTCGAACACCTGGACCCGGTGATTCTCGCGATCGGCGACATAGACCCAGCCATCGGCGTCAGCGCAGATGTTGTGGACCAGATTGAACTGGCCGGCATCGCTGCCGGGCTCGCCCCACGACATCAAGAGCTTGCCGTCCGGCGAATATTTGTGGACGCGGGCGTTGCCGTAGCCGTCCGAGACATAGACCTCGCCCTTTGGCGATAGCGCTGTATGGGTGCAACGGTTAAACGGCTCGCCGCTGAGATAGGGCGCCGGCGTGCCGGGCACACCCAGCTCCAGCAACACCCTGCCGTCTTCGAGCCGACATTTACGCACGAAATGGCCGCCATCGTCGGTCAGATAGATCGAATCGTCGGGCCCCATATGGACGCCATGGGCGCGCGGGTACTGCCCCTCGCCCCACGACCGCAGGAAATTGCCGTTGCGGTCGAACACCATGATCGGGTGCTCGCCGCGCCCAAAGGCGTAGACATTGTCGTTCTTGTCGACCCCGACCGCGGCGACCTCCTTAAACGACCAGCCGTCGGGAAGCTTGGCCCAATTTTCCTGGATCTCGTATTTGTACTCACCCTGGCCAACGATAATCGCCATTGCTCGCGTCCCCTCTCGTGCGGTCGATGCGGCCGCGGAAAGCCCGGCTTTGCCGAGGTTAGCGAAGCCATCGCGGTGAAACAATCCTTACGACCAGGCCCGGATCGCGCTTGCCCCCGCCCGGGTGGCTCTGCGACCGGGTTCTCGGCACGGCTTTGGCGCTTCGGCCCCGGGCGAGGCGCTTTTCCCGCATTTCGGCATTACTGCCGAGGGGGTTGCGCAGGCCGCCCGCTCGCTCCTATAGATTGGCGAAAGCCTTCGGGAGGAGCGGGCCATGACGGTACGGGTAGCGATCAACGGTTTTGGCCGCATTGGCCGGCTGGTGATGCGGGCGGCTTGCGAGAGCCGGCGCGACGACATCGAAATCGTCGGCATCAACGATCTCGGCCCAGTCGAAACCAATGCCCATTTGCTGCGCTACGACAGTGTTCACGGTCGCTTTCCGGGCGAAGTCGCCACCGGTGAAGGCTGGATGGACATCGGCCGCGGCAAGATTACGGTGACCGCCGAGCGCGACCCGGCCAAATTGCCCTGGCGCCGGCTCGGGGTCGATGTGGCGCTCGAATGCACCGGGATCTTTACCAAGCGCGAGGCAGCCGCCAAGCACCTCGAAGCCGGCGCCAAGCGCGTCATCATCTCGGCCCCGGCCGACGGCGCCGACTTGACCGTCGTGATGGGGGTCAACCACGACGATCTGAAGCCCGAACACGAGATCATTTCCAACGCGTCGTGCACGACCAATTGCCTGGCCCCGGTCGCCTATGTGCTCCACAAAGGGATCGGCATCGAACGCGGCTATATGACGACGATCCACTCCTATACCGGCGACCAGAACCCGGTCGACACCCTGCATTCGGATCTGCGCCGGGCGCGGGCGGCGGCCCTCTCCTTGATCCCGACCTCGACCGGCGCGGCCAAGGCGGTCGGGCTGGTATTGCCGGCGCTCAAAGGCAAACTCGATGGCACCGCGATACGGGTGCCGACCGCCAACGTGTCGCTGATCGACTTCACATTCGACTCGGCCCGCGAAACCTCCGCCGACGAGGTCAATGCGCTGATGGAAGATGCGGCGAAATCGAACCGGCTCAGGGGCATCGTCGGCATCAACAAGGCGCCGACGGTCTCGGTCGATTTCAACCACGACCCGCATAGTTCGGTATTCGACGTGACCCAGACCCAGGTGCTCGACAAGCGCTTTGTTCGCGTCCTGTCGTGGTACGACAACGAATGGGGTTTCTCGAACCGCATGGTCGAGGTCGCCGCCTATTTCGGCGGGCTCGCCTGACCGAGCCTGCCGCCCCCGATTGCCGCACGGAGGCAGAGGCGGGGGCTGAAAGGCCGATCCCTCCCGCCGTCATCATCGTCCACTCGCTCGGGCATGCGATCGGCGCGCTAAAGGCCGGCGCCCGCAGCGGCCGCCCGATCATCCTCTTGAGTGCGCCGGAAGCTGGCGTCTACACCGGCCCCGGTTGGTTTCGGGCGCTGGTCGAGGCGGTGCGCCAGGCCGTCCCTGACGCCCGCTTCTCGGCCATTCTCGATTGCGGCGACCAGGCCGGCGCCGCACTGGCGGCGATCCGCGCGCAAATCGAGCGCGTGATCTTCACCGGCCGGGCGGACGTCGCGAGCCGCCTCGCCGATATCGCCCGACAACACGGTGTGCGGCTCGAAACCACTCGTCCGGCCGCAGTGCTAGACCTCAGCGCCGATTTCTTCGCCACGGCGGAGAGCGTCGAGCAGCGTTGCGCCGATATTCTCGTCGACCAGGCGCGAAATTGAGGGGGCGACCGACATGAGCGAAGAGCCACAGACTAAATCGGCTCGCTTGCAGGAACTGATCCATCGCCGGGACAAGGTTTTGGCGGTCCTCCATCCGCCGACCGCGGCGCATGCCCGGATCATGGAGAAGGCCGGTTGCGAGGCGTTGTTTGTCGGCACCGGCGGGGTCGTCGGCGCCTATACCGGTCTGGCCGATGTCGGCACCGCGACGATGACCGAATGCGTGACGATCGCGGGCTGGATCGCCGAGAGTGTGTCGATCCCGGTGATCATGGACGGCGACACCGGTCACGGCGGGATCATGGCAGTGCGCCGGATGATACGCGAATGCATCCGCGCCGGCGTTGCCGGAATACGCATCGACGATCAGCCGATCGAAGGCAAGCGCAAGACGCAGAGCGCCGGCGTGGAGGTCGTGCCGCTCGACCAGGCGATCGCGCGTTACCGTGCAGCGGTCGACATGAAGAACGAGCTAGACCCTAATTTTGTGGTGATGGCGCAGTGCTACGCCCGCGACGCCACCGGCGGCACGTTGCAAGACACGATTGCGCGATTACGGGCTTACCGCGAGGAAGCCGGTGTCGACTGGGTGCAGTTCGAATCACCCCATTCGACCGGCGAAATCAAAGCGGCGCGCGCGGCGGTGACGGGGCCGTTTTCGTTCATGAAGGGCAAGCTTGGCCGCTATCTCGATCTCGACGAGCATCTGGCGCTCGGCGTCACCATCGCCTGGTATCCCGGTTTCACCCATAACGTCACCTGGGCGGCGTTGTGGGACTTCATGACCGCATTCCAGACGAGCGGCGTGAAGGCCTGGGATGCCTTTGTCGAGAGCCGCCGCGACAAGCCCTATCCCACTCCCGAGGCGCCGGAGGATGGCGAAAGCGGAGCAAAGCAGCAGGAGCTCGAGCAACGCTATTTTTTGTCGGGCGATCGCCGACGATAGATCTCAAGGTCCATTCGAAGCGAGGTGAGCCATGGCGCGCGACGGTTTCAGGATCTTCAACTCCGACACGCATGTCGGCCCGGACGCGCGCATTCTTGCCGGCTATCTGAGCCAATCCGAAAAGGACCGGCTGCAAGACTGGGACGCGTATAAATCCCAGGGCCGCTCCGGCCAGGTGACTTACACCAAGGGCCAGCGTCGCTATCGCCGCCGGCTAGGGATGGCCGAACCCGACCAAGCACCCAGCGGATACATGGCCGGCTTCACCGGCGTGAAGCGGTCGCGCGAGCCCTCGCCGCTGGTCGATGCCGACCCCGGGGAGCGCATCAAGGACATGGATCATGAGGGCGTCGATGTGAACCTGACGCTCCCCTCGGGCTGGTTCGGCACCTGGACGGCCGGCGACGATGTGGTGCTCGAAATGGCGATGTATCGCGCCTATCACCGCTGGATGGCAGATTATTGCGGCGCCTACCCGAGCCGGCTCGGCGGCGTGATCCTGGCCGGGGCGCGCGATATCGAGGGAGCGCTCGGCGAGATCCGCCGCTGGGGTCAATCCGCTTGGGCCTGGGGGATAATGGTCTACGCGCCGGTCGGCATGCCGCTCGACCACCCGGCGCTGGAGCCGCTCTACGCCAAAGCCGCCGAGCTCGACCTTGCCGTTGTGCTTCATACCTTCACGGTGATGCCGCCTTATGCGCCGGGCGGGCAGGATACCTGGGACAATCTGTGGCTGCAGCGCTCAGCCGCCCACCCCTGGTGCGGGATGCGCAACATGGCGGCGATGATCGGCAGCGGAGTGATGGACCGCTATCCGACCTTGCGGGTGGGCACATTGGAGGCCGGGCACGGCTGGCTGCCGTTCTGGATGGCGCGGCTCGACGAGCACGCCGAGACGATCAAAGCCGCACTCCCCGAACTCGATCACAAGCCGAGCGAGTACGTCACCGGCGGGCGTTATTTCCAGAGCATCGAGATCCCGGAGGGCGCCAGGCTGACCAACGCCGTCATCGATCTGGTCGGCGATCACGTGCTGATGTACGCGTCGGACTATCCGCACGGCGAAAGCCACTTTCCCGAGTCGGTCTCGCTGGTGGCGGACTGGGTGATGGACAGGGAGCGAAAGCGGAAGCTGCTATGGGACAATGCCACCCGCTTCTACGCACGCG
>CAVTFD010000042.1:0-26090 GCA_963733945.1 uncultured Alphaproteobacteria bacterium
AGCTCCTCGGCATCAACTGAGCAAAGTTGCGGTGGTCGGGGCTTCGGCACCCGGCCGCCGCAGCGCACGCTCGGCGAAGGGCGGCTGCCACCCGACGCTGCGTTTGATCGTTAGGGGCGGCGAATGCCGGCTCGACCGACGACGACAAGATCCCAATCCTCGGCCCGGCTTGTTACCCTACCTTGCGCCCATCGTCTTGGCAGCCTGATGAGTGCCGCACCGGACCTTGCCCTGCGTGATGGTGCATGACGTTCTCGGACCGGGTTCGAGAGTGGCGGTCCACCCGCCCTCCCCAGTGGGCGTAAACCGGGTGAATCCCCATGACGGCGGCGATTGCCATTGCCAAAAATCTACCTTTCTTCCTCCGAATTCTCGGCCGCGAATCTCGCCGTTAATAGCTTTCGGCGGCTGGTTCGCGCCGCCATCACCGAGGACGAATTGCGGCGGCCCTTTCTCAAATCCTATTGCTTCCCAGAGATGAATATGCCCGCTTAAGAAAAGCTCGCCGCTTGTTAGCAGAGCGTGGTCAGGATCTCCCTTTTCAAGCGCCTGTTGCAGAGTGGGGTCTATAAAGCCTGGACCAGGTTCTACACCCCAGGTCGGAACGTGGGTAATGAACCAGGAATGGGGTTTCACCAGCTTCACCGCTGCTTTGAACTGCTCGGTATAACGCTCGACATCAGGACTTTTTTGGTGTGGAACCCCGCTCGAATTGAACACGATAAATTGCCTGTCGCCGATCATGACGGCGTAGGGTGAGATGTCGTAGTAGTCGTCTTTGCACTGCTTCGGCTCTTTCTGATCGGCGAGCAGCCAGAAGTAGCCTCTACCGCCGCGGCTACAGATCTCGTGATTCCCCCTCGCTACAATCCACGGAGCGGCGGCGAGAAGGTTGCGCGCCGGAGCGAAGAAGTCGGCTTTCCAATTCTCCCAGGTATCCTTGCCGCGATAAAGGTAATCGCCGACGTGAATGACGAGATCTGGATGGGACGCGGCCGCATTATCACTTAACTTTTGAAAAGGCCATCCGTTCGGATCGCAATTTTGTTGAAGCGCGCGCCGACACCCGGTGTCTCCGAGAACCACGATGTTCCCGAGCGAATTTTTCGGGACCGGCAGCGGCCTTCCCAAAATCGACGCAGACTTCGTCCCGAGCGGCATAATTTTTTCGCAGACCGTTATCGGGAATCCGGGGCTCGGTTGTGCCCGCACATCCATCCACGGGTGGTCCACCCCGAAAACGATCTCAGGACAGGTCGCGGTTCCCTCAAAAACCGCGCGCGCTACAGCGCCCTGCGGGCCCATCACGACATATGCCGCCGATAGGCTGTTCTGCGCCGCCGCATCTGATGCCGCTATCCCGGAGCAAATGAATAGGAATGCGGCCCAGAGGGTGCGTCGATCTAGCACAGACGTCGCCCAACTCCGGGGCTGCCAAGGAATGAAGCTGAACTTAATGAAGCTGGCGTTAAAGCTCATTAATCCCCCCGAAACCTGTCCCGATCCGGCCGAGCGCGCTCGCGGAAGCATTGAATGCACGCGACGGACATGCGGTTCACCGCCTTGACTGCGAGGACCGTCGTCAATCGGTCAGGCATCCTGGATTTCGCTCGAGGATCGGTCTTGTCATGGCGATGAATTGTGCGAGCGGCACGACAAAATCGTCCATCGCGCAAATATCGCCGCCCGGAGGACAACGCCGTATCTTGACGGGCACGTCATCCGTTTTGACGGGCACATGACCCGGTGCCGGACCCGTGTAGTTCCGCATCGCGTCGGGCGACTGGGCGGCAAAGAACGCGTCAACGCTCGGCGGCTGGTTTGGCCGCTGCCGTAGCTCGAAGACAAGGGCGCCGCCGGGCGGCATGTCGTCCTGCGGATATTCGGGCAATTGCCAATGAAGATCGAGAAGTGCGGCGAGGTTGGCAATATTGGTGTCATGCCCGACATAAGCGATGAACTTATACGGGCCGCCCGGCGCGCCCGGGTCGCGACCGTTTTCGAGTGCGTACACAATATGGTGCAGCAGATTAGAGCCCTGTCGCTCAGCCACGTATTTGGCGCGCTGCACCTTGTCGAAGACCGCAGTGTGGAGCCGAAGGATATCGAGCATTTTTTCTTTGTCTGCTTTGCCGAAGCCGAACTCGCTGCCGTGGACCCCTTGCGCGTATTGTAGGAACAAGATTTCGGCAAAGGATTGGGCCACCCCCAGCCCGCCCTTGATCGACGCCTGACCCTTTGCCGCATCGGTGCAGGAGGGCAACATCGGGAGTGTGCAGGACGAGGGCGGGGGCGTTGACCCGACACACCCCGGCTTCTCACACAGTTGCCGAGAGCAGTACTGCAGGACGTTTTGCTCGGCGACGATCTGATGGTTGTACTGCTTAGCCAGCGGGTTGAGGTCCCCCACCGCATTTTTGACCCTCTCCGGCTCCAGCTTGCAGCCGGGTAGCGCCTCGCTGGGATGAAACAGCGGATCGACCCCGTTTGCCAACTCCTGGATCGCAAAGGGGCAGCGCAACGCCTTGTTGGTGGTGCTTGCGGTGTTTGCCACCAAGCCGGTCCGAGACCGTGCGCGGTCATAACCGTGCGCTCGTCACTGTCCGCACGGATTAAGACGCCGTTGGGGCAGTGCGCCGGGTCCGCCAGACCGTGCTGGTGGAGAAAAGCCCGGTAATATTCCCCCATCTGTTCGACCAGCTCCCCCCTTTCGGGGTCAGATAACTGGGCGGCACGCCGAAATCCGGCCAGCCGGGGGTCTTTGTGTTGCGCCAACTGTTCAGAACCTCCGTGCTCTGGGTCGGCGACCGCACCCCATGCCGGCTCAAGATTACGACCCGCACCAGCGCGCCTTGCGGACCCAGAGCCTGCGCCCGCGCTGTGGCGTCTCCGGGCGGCGGCAACAGCAGGAGCGCCAGGAACAGCAGCGAGATCACAGCCGGGCGAACGTTAGTCATTGCGAGGGCCAGTTCGTTGCTAGTTGCTATGGGTACTCGCCGGGAGTCGGCATCGGATTGGCGGTTGCGGGATCAAGCCATCTTCACTACCACGGTTGCGAAGTGCCGTAGCTGACATCTTGTCGACCCCCGGGCCTCCCCGACGACGACAAGATCGCAATCCTTGGCGGCACCGCCGCCAAACTGCTCGGCATCGATTTCTAGAGAAATCCCAAACGGCTTGCGGTCGTTCTGTTTCCGCCTGCGGAGCAAATACTGCGTGAGGGGCGACCTGGGGAGAATGATCGAGGCCCTTCAGCGGGGATCACCCATCTCCGCCCAAGAAAGATTGACCTCGCCGAGCAGGGATGTGCTTACGGCAGTAGCCAACGTTGTTCGTCGCTTCGCTTCAGCGATCGGCCACGGCGATCACGTAGCTATCTTTGAGACTCTCTCCCTTGTTGATGGTGCGAGGCTCGCGATTGGTCGGTCCAAGGCTGACGAAAGCGAAATCATCCCCGCTGCTTGCATCACAGCCTTGGAGGTACAGCACATCCTGTTGCAGGCGTAAGTCCTGCTCGAATCTCACCTCGGCCTGCGTGCCTCGAACCATGAGGCTCTCGGGAATGCTGCCCGATGCTCTCTGTTGATTAGGGACGAGCACTACTGTGCTCTTCTTCAGAAACAGTTCCGGGGCAAGACGCAGTCCAAGGCCACAGTAACCACCGTTCTGCGGCCACGCGCTGAGAACCAGCCGGACATCGCGCGCGGCGGTCAGAATTGTCTGCCAACTCCACACATAGCCCGAAATCGTCGGCCGTGCCGAGATCCTACGCGTCTCGTGGAAACTCACGCATATGTCGTCCCGCCAGACGATCTCCTGCGAAAACCCGATCTCGCCACCCGTTAGCAAATCCAGCTTCTCCGTGACCTGTCTTCCGATGCGCCGATGGCCGGGTTCGGTATCTTTGTCCTCTTCCCAGAAGTTTACGTCCTCCGCGCACAATCCGTATTGCAGCCCCTTATGATGCGGATGATCCGGCGGCGGCGGGGCCACGACGTCGTAGCCTTTGGGCGTGTAGAGGCCACGCAAGAACGACTTGTAGGGGTCATCATAGTGGTAGCTGCCGCAAAGCCTGCCGCCGGCGTCGCGAAGTTCCACGGCTTGATTTTCGATGCTGGCGTGCAATGGCGTCTCCAACATAGACGGTTGACAGCCGGCGGCGAAGCGCTTCACCCGTTGGCAGCCGGGAGCCCCGGCAACGTTTGGTCGCGCCTCGAAATCACGCCAAAATCACCGCTGCGGCAACGAGGACGGCGAGCTCGTTGGTCAATGCGACCAGATCCGTCTCGTTCGTCGGGGCCTTCACAACGTCAGCGCTTGTCCGTACAAATTGGCGGTACGCCGGATCATTGAGAAAGGCGCGCAAATCCTGGTTGCCTTTCCATGCGTACAGCACGTTACGCCAGAACACCCCCGCGCCGGTCGAATAGTCACGGGCGTCTCCATCGGGGGCATTATTTTCGGGAAAGCCGGTCCAGCTTGTCAGCACCCCGCTTTCGTTGACCAGAAGGATCCGCGCGCCGATGAGGAGTTGCTTGGCCCGATCCAGTAGCCACTGGTAATTCCCCGGATCTACGCGCATGCGGTCGGTCAGCGCACCAAGAACCAGCCCCTGATCGCCGGTCCAGGTCCAGTCCTTTAGGAACCCCCCGGCCTCGCGCCCATTGTAGAAGTGGCTCACCCGCTCGCGGACCAAAGCCGCATTCGGGTGGTCCTTAGGCTGCGGCAACCACCAAAGGGGATCCTGCTGCTGCTGCCAAAACCAGTTGCTAAGAAAGTTGTACTCCCGCTCGGCAGCGGTCTTCGCGTCAGGATCGGTGCTGCCAAGGCGCTGCGCCGCGACGAGATAGAGCGCGTTGGTGACGGTATTCTGGATCCCTTGCAGTGTGCCGCTACTCGGGTCCCCGTCCTTCGGCCCGGGAAAGGTTGACGATGTCCCTACCCAATACTCATTCCACGCACCGCCATCAACCGCCGAGCGGTAATCGTTGAACGTGCCAGGCGCGCGCCGATCCCATACATATGGCGCATTCCCGGTGAAACGTTTCCAGCACTCCGACATGATACCACGGAACTGGTTCTTGACATCCGGCTTGAAGAAGGGCTTCCCCACCGCGCGTTGCGTGGCGACGGTCCACCAGCCGAAATCATCAAACCAGGCACTGTCGTAGCCCCCCGTTTTGTTCAGGGCGATCTGGTACTGCTTCACCACCATGTTGCCCACGTCAGCGGCTTTGCTGTGGTCAACGTTGTCGAGGTAGTCGATTATCGTATCGAAGGAATGCCCCAGTATCCAATATGAGGAATCGTAGTTCTGCATCAACCATTCGAATATTTTTGTTGCAGCTTGGCGGTAATCATTGGTTAGCGCGGTTGCAGGCATGGCATAATCCTCGTTTGTGTTGCGGAGGGAGGCTCGAGGGACGTCCGCGATGTGATCAAACGCTCCGCTAGCGTTGCAGAGAGTAGGTTCGGTGAGTTCGCTTCAACTACAGTCCAAGTGGGTCAAGCGAACTTGTCGTTCATGATACCAGTCTTCGCGTAGTTGCAGGGGCGCGCCGCTGCTATGGGTCTTCAGCAAGAGAAGGGTTCGTCCGGCGCGATGAGCATCGCCGCATTGAGTGCATCCTGTCCTGCCGTCTGCAGCATGAGCGGCCAGATCCCTGTCATTTCCGGCTCCATGAGCCCACGGCGGAGGCAGCGGGGTTACTTGTGGTCAATACCGTCAGGTGGTCTATTATTGTATCGATAATATTCTGTGATTGGAAAGTAGCGGGCGAACCGGGAAACCGTTGACTTCCCCGAAGTTCGCTCGCCACATATAAGCAATATCGGTATCACGTTGCGTAGTACACCGCGGCGCTTTTCACATGGTAATGCCATTCCGTACCGGGCCCACCCGTCGGGTTAATCCCGTCACTAAAGGCCCAAGCCCAATCGCGGGCGGGTGCCCAAAAGTTTAGGTCCAGGCGCATTCCAGCACTAGAGGCGTCGGGGATGTTCTGGGTTTCCTTCCAGAACGAAACGCCATTTATCTGCCATTCCACCGATTGAGGAGTGGCTTGGGTCCAGATAAAAGTAAATGTGTTCCATTCGAGAAAATTAACCGTGGTTTCCTTAGGGCCCGGTCCGAAGCCGCCGCCGCTCGAGTTAACGTAGACGTTGAGGTTGACCGCGTTGTCGGTAGTAGGAGGAGCCCAGTGCTTGGATGCGAATTCAAAGTCGATTTCGTTGTGGTTTTCTTGGAACCCGGTCAGAGCATAGGCGAACACCGAGGTCACGCCGCCAGGTGGCATAGCGGGGCACTTGACGACCGCCTCGAACTTGACCGTTTGCCCCTCTCCTCCAAACTTCCTCGACTCCCCACCTGAAATGGTGAAGATCTCGGAACCGAGAAACGCACCGTTGGCGGGCACCGCCTTCGGGTTGTATGTCGATAGTCGTAAATCGGCACCGTTTTCCGCGGTACAGGGAATGAGGCCAATTGGGCCAGCGAAATCCTTAGGATTGCGAATCCCGGTACGGCCGTAAAAGGCTGGATTACCATGCTGCGTCCAGAAGGGCGACGCCCATTTGCGGCGATCCACGTCAGGACCCGCGGGAAAGTCATCGAAAAATACACGTGTCCATGTTGGCATGGGGATATCCCTCTCCTTGAATCTCGATGGCCAAACGGTGACCGCTGGGGTCTTCAGCCCTGGATCAACCTTTGCGCTGGGCATTTGCCGTTGTAGAACCCACAATGTTCAGGGCTTGCCGTGGGCGCAGACAAGCGCTGCGGCCGGGTGGCTCTCGGGCAATCGCGTTGCGAAAGAGGTTCCCGGCTGGCGACGCTCAACGCGCAGAATGTGCTGTGGAGGCTATCAAGCAGCGATGGAGCTAAGGCGCGCAACGAGCCGCGGATTAAATCTTCCAAATTGTTGCAAAACGTTACTAAATTTGGGCTTGGTTAATTTACGGACTTGGTTAACATTCTTTGATCAGGCGGGGGGTCTGGCTAATCGCGCGGCACTCGGCTGCAGGACATTGAAGCATGGGCGCGCTCGGCCGGGACAGCACTTTCCTGTTCGAGGGATTTCATCTCGACCGGCATGGGCTGTTCCGGCGAGACGAGCTAGGGAATTTGGCGCCGGTCGCGATTGGCGGGCGCGCACTCGACCTGCTCGGCGTGTTGGTCGAGCACCACGGAGAGGTTCTGTCGAAGGCGGAAATCATGGCCGCCGTCTGGCCCAAAGCCGCCGTCGAGGACGGCAACCTTACGCTTCAGATATCGGCGCTTCGGCGCATCCTCGACCGCGGGCGAGCGGAGGGTAGCTGCATCCAGACGGTGGCGCGACGCGGCTATCGTTTCGCTGCGGTGGCGACGCGGGTCGAGGCGGCGGCGAGCGAGGTAGCGGCGGTGACCCCGGTCGAGGTGGAGGCGAGCCGGCCGGCCGTGGCGATACCCCCGGGCGGCGCGCGCTCGCTGCCCCGCCTGTCGATCGTGGTGCTGCCGTTTACGAACCTCTCCAGCGACACCGAGCAGGAATATTTCGCCGACGGCATCACCGACGATCTGACGACCGATCTGTCACGGATTGCCGGGAGCTTTGTGATCGCCTCCAGCACTGCCTTTACCTACAAGGGCAAGCCGGTCGATGCGAAGCAGGTCGGCCGCGAGCTCGGCGTCCGCTACGTGCTCGAAGGCAGCGTGCGGCAATCGGGTCACCGTGTCCGGATGAATGTGCAATTGATCGACGCCGAAACCGGCGGGCATCTGTGGGCGGAGCGGTTCGATGCCGATCGGCGAAACCTGCCGGAAGCTGCCGACGAGATCACCGGCTGTCTCGCCTGGACCTTGAACCTCGAGCTCGTCGAGGCGGTGGGGCGGCGCATCGACCAGGAAAGGGCATTGGATCCCGATACACACGATCTTGCCATGCGCGGGTGGGCGTTGTTCTATCGACCGCTGTCAGCAGCGACCTTGCAGGATGCACAACGGGCCTTCGAGCGGGCTTTCGAACTCGATCCACAATCCGTCGAAGCGAGGATCGGCCTCGCAACGGTTCTTGCTGCGTCGATAATCGAAGGGTGGAGCGCCTCTCTACCGGATGATCAGGCGCGGATCGAAGGACTGCTCGCCGAAGTATTCGCACATGGCGCGAACGATCCGACGGCATACCACGCAATGGCGATGCTACGCCGCAGTCAGAACCGTTTGACTGAAGCCCGTATCGCGGCGGAGCGATCAGTCGCGCTCGACCACAATAATTCGGCGGCACTTTACGAGCTCGGTGTCACCCGTATGTATCTCGGCCAGCCGGAGGTGGGCATTCCTCATATCGAAAAGGCGATCCGGCTCAGCCGTCGCGATCCGCGCGTGTCCGCGATGCAGTACGGGTTGGGGAGATGTCATATGCTACTTTGCCACCTCGATCAGGCGATTGAGCTGTTCTATCGGGTGCGTGCAGCGAGCCCTGGGTATTGGGACGTCCATATGTGGCTGGCCGCCGCGCTTGGCCTCAAGGGTGATCTCGACACGGCGAAGGCCGAGTTAGCGGAAGCAAGTCGGCTCAAACCTGAAATCGACTCGCTGGCGCGATGGCGCGCGTATCAGCCCTGGATTGCGGTTCAGCAATATTGGGCGTTGCGCGAGAACACGCTGAATGTCGGGCTGCGCCGCGCTGGCTTCCCCGAGGGATGAGAAAAGATGGGCCAAACCGTTCGCCGCGGCGATCGGTTCCGCCGGCGCTTCGCGGCCGCGATGGCCGAGCGCTCGATATAATATAGGGCACAGGTGATCCATCTCGGCGAGCAGCGACAGAACGCACCTTGGGCCGGATGCGGTGGAATGATACGGACCGGAAGTGCCGGGAGGTGCGACGGAGGAACGAATGAAGGCGGATTATGTCATTGTCGGCGCCGGCTCGGCCGGGTGCGTGCTGGCCAATCGGCTGAGCAAAGATCCCGGTACGCGCGTCGTTCTGATCGAGGCCGGCGGGCCGGACTGCAACCCGCTGATCCACATCCCGGCCGGCTATATGAGGCTGCTGGATCATCCGACTATCACCTGGGGATACACGGCCGAGCCGGACCCCGGCACCAATGGACGCGCCATCCCCTATCCGCGCGGCCGCGTGCTGGGCGGTTCCAGCTCGATCAACGGCATGATCTATGTCCGCGGGCAGCCCGAGGATTTCGATCATTGGGGGCAGCTCGGCAATCGCGGCTGGTCGTGGGATGACGTGCTGCCCTATTTCAAAAAGGCCGAGAGCTGGGAGCGCGGGCAGGACGAGTTTCACGGCGAAGGCGGCCCGCTGTTGACCTCGAACGCCTCCGACCGGCCGCTCTTGTGCCACACGATGATCGAGGCCGGCCAACAGGTCGGGCTCGAATATCACCAGGACGTCAACCATTTGCCGCCTGGCTCCGGCGACAATATCGGCTGGGTCCAACAAACCCGCCGCGGGCGGCGGCGGCAGAGTGCCGCGCGCACCTATCTGCGGGCCGCAAAAAAGCGGCCGAACCTGCAAATCATCACCGGCGCGCTGGTGCGCCGCGTGCTGTTCGACGGCAGCCGCGCGGTCGGCGTCGAATACGGGCGCGGCGGGGCCGTCGAGCGGGTCGATGCGTCGCGCGAGGTGATTTTGTCCGCCGGCGCCATCGGCTCGCCGCACATCCTGCAACTATCCGGGGTCGGGGATCCCGACCATCTCGGCCGCGTCGGCATCCCGGTCCAGCATAGCTTGCCGGGGGTCGGCAAGAATTTTCAGGACCATTACATCGCGCGGGTCGCCTGCTCTGTCGCCGGCGCCCGGACATTGAACGAGAAATCGCGCGGCTTGCCATTTGCCGGCGAGATATTGCGTTACCTGTTCAGCGGGACCGGCATGCTCACCTATGCCTCGTCACTGGTCTGCGCCTCGGTCAAGGTGCTCGAAGAATCGGCCACCCCGGACGTCCAATGCCTGTTCTCGCCCGGCAGCTTCGCCCCAGGGGCGGTGCGGCGGCTCGATGACAAGCCCGGCATGACCATCGGCATGTGGCAGATGCGCCCGCTGAGCCGCGGCTATGTCGAAGCGAAATCGCCAAACTCGGCCGAGCAGCCGGCGATCAACCCGCGCTATCTCGCCGAGGACACCGATCGGCGGGCGGTGATTGGCGGGCTGAAGATGGCGCGCCGGCTGTTCGCCGCGCCAGCTATCGCCAAATACGTCGTTGGCGAGACCATCCCCGGCAAGGGTGTCCAGACCGACGACGAATTGCTCGACTATGCGCGGCAATATGGCTCGACCGTGTTTCACGCGACATGCAGCTGCAAGATGGGCCGCGACCAGTTGGCGGTGGTCGACGACCAGCTGCGCGTTCATGGCCTCAACGGGCTGCGGGTGATCGACGCTTCGGTGATGCCGGCGGTGACCTCGACCAACACCAACGCCCCGACCATCATGGTCGCCGAAAAGGGCGCCGCGATGATTCTGGCCGACGCGCGGCAGAAACTGGCGGCGTGACTCGCCGGAGTCATTCTTCGATTACCTAAGGCAGCTTGTGAAGGAGGTAGTCGGCTCAAGGTGAGAGTGGTACGAGCTGCGCCCGCAATGGCAGCCACCCGCCGCGCTCCGGGCACAAAAAACCGGGAAGGATGCTCTTCCCTTCCCGGTTTCAGCCGGAGACCGAAATGGCCGATTGCGGCGCGTTAGTGGCTCTCCAATTGAAAAATTTCGTCCTTGATGCGGAGTTTCTGGCGCTTCAGATCGGAGATCGCGTCGTCGTTTGGCAGCGGACGGTTGTTCTCCTCATCGATGGCGCGTTCGAGTGCCGCATGCTTTTCTCTCAGCGCTTCGATGCGATCCTGCAGCGACATGCACAATCCTCCTGATAGACGATCACCGCCCCCGATGGTAACGCCGGGTCGGGGGTCCGGCCAGGGGCGATGCACCCCTCGATGACGAAAATATGTCAAGACCGCAAATTTCAAAGAGGTCCCGATGAGAGAAACATCCGCGAATCCGCGCATGATCGTCGGGATCAGCGGTGCCTCCGGCGTGATCTACGGCGCGCGGCTGCTCGAGCTGTTGCGGCCGTTGGCGGTCGAGACGCATCTTGTCATGAGCCGGGCGGCCGAAATGACCTTGGCGCTCGAAACCGATCTGAAGCCGGCTGTGGTGCGCGCCCGCGCCGATGTCGTGCATGCGATTGGCGACATGGCCGCGCCAATCTCGTCCGGCTCGTTCCGGACGATGGGAATGGTCGTCGCCCCTTGCTCGATCCGCAGCATGGCCGAGATCGCCAGCGGGGCCACAACGACATTGCTGACCCGAGCGGCGGATGTGGTGCTAAAGGAGCGGCGGCGTCTCGTGCTCCTCGTACGCGAAACCCCATTGCATACAGGCCATCTGCGGACGATGACCGCGCTGTCGGAAATGGGCGCGGTCATCGCCCCGCCGGTCCCGGCCTTTTACGCAAAGCCCGCCACGATAGCGGAAATGATCGATCAGACCCTCGGCCGCGTGCTCGATTTATTCGAGCTCGACAGCGGGACGGTTCGCCGTTGGGGCGAGAGCTGAATTATCGCCCCAGTTCTTCGAGGACTCGGCGGATGACACCCGCCGCCGCGCTGTGCGCCCGATCGGCGCCGAGGGATAGGGTCAGATTTGCCCCGGCGGCGGCAAGGCGCTCGACCGGATCGACGTCGGTGGCGGGCGGCGCCGCGCAGCCGGCGAGGCGGGCCTGCGCGATCTTTTCAGCATCGAGCTCGAGCGCCTTGATCAACTCCCGCAGGCGTTGGATATCCGCATCGGTATCGGTTCTTAACCGCCGCCGCAATGCCCGCAACGGCATGATGATTTCTGTCTGGATTGCGCGGGCGGCCTGGTCGGCGGCTGCCAACCTCTCGTCATCGAGCCGACCCCGCCCCGTCAGGCCGTGCCACAGCGCGAACAGGATCAGGTTGACGTCGAGCCCGGCGCGGTCCTGCAACTCGATCAGCGCCGCCGAGACGCCGGGCCGGGCATAGAAGTCGAGCGAAAATTCCCAAAGCTCGGGCGCCGCACCGGCGATCGGTATGTCAGCGACCCGGTTCATCGAAAGTGATATGATGCTCGAAATTTCGCGCCAACGGCCATGGACCTCGATACCGAAGCATTGAAGGCGAGGCTCGCCGTGCTGAAAAGCGAGCACCGCGACCTCGACGATGTGATCGCCCGCCTCTCCGAGCACGCCCCGTTCGACCAGCTCCGGCTGCAGCGCCTCAAAAAGCGCAAGCTGCTGTTGAAAGACGAGATACTGAGAATCGAAAGCGAGCTGCTACCCGACATCATTGCCTAAACGCCGCGGTTCCGGGTGGTTGTGCGCTCCTGTCCTCCATCTATAATACCCCCCGAATTACGGAAAGAGCCGAATGAGCGAGGCCGGCCCGGCAGTGGGCATCATCATGGGCAGCCAATCCGATTGGCGCACGATGCACCACGCTGCCGGAACGCTCGATCGGCTGGGTATCGCTTATGAGACGCGGATCGTCTCGGCACATCGCACGCCCGACCGGCTTTACGACTACGCCCGCACGGCGCGTTCGCGCGGCGTGCGCGTGATCATCGCCGGCGCCGGGGGTGCTGCCCACCTGCCCGGCATGGCCGCTGCCCTATCGCCGCTGCCGGTGCTCGGCGTGCCGATCGAAAGCCGCGTTCTCAAAGGCGTCGACAGCCTGCTGTCGATCGTGCAGATGCCGGCCGGGATCCCGGTGGCGACCTTTGCCATCGGCGAGGCCGGCGCCGTCAACGCAGCCCTTTTTGCGGCAGCGGTTCTCGGGCTTTCGGACGTCGCCGCCGCACAGGCTGTCGACGGCTGGCGGCAAGTTCAGACCGAGCGCGTGGCCGACCACCCGGATCCTCTGTGATGCCCGAGCCGGTGCTGGCTCCAGGGTCGACGATCGGGATTTTGGGCGGCGGTCAGCTCGGGCGGATGACGGCGCTCGCTGCTGCACGGCTCGGCTATCGCTGTCATGTCTTCGCGACCGAACCGGATAGCCCGACCGAGCAGGTGTGTCGCACCGCGACCGTCGCCGAATTCTCCGATCTGGCGGCGCTGGACCGC
Organism: uncultured Alphaproteobacteria bacterium; assembly: GCA_963733945.1. Classification (GTDB taxonomy): domain Bacteria; phylum Pseudomonadota; class Alphaproteobacteria; order ATCC43930; family CGMCC-115725; genus AP-15. The sequence goes on from CAVTFD010000042.1 coordinate 13,072, forward strand.
TTCGCCGCTGCGGTCGACGTGGTCACCTTCGAGTTCGAAAACATACCTGCCGACGCGGTACGATTTGTAGCGGCGTCGAAGCTGGTCCTGCCCCGCGCCGAAATTCTCGAAATCACGCAGGACCGTTTGCGCGAGAAGGATTTTCTGCGTTCGATCGATATCGCGACCACCGCTTACCGTGAGGTGTCCAACGCGGCCGCGCTGGTCCGCGCGATGCACGATTTCGGCTACCCCGCCGTGCTGAAGAGCGTGCGCATGGGCTATGACGGCAAGGGCCAAACGATGCTCACCCCCGAGACCAAGCCGGAAGAGGCGTGGCGCAATATGGGCGGCGAGATCGGCATTCTCGAAAGCTTCGTCGATTTCACCTGCGAGATCTCGGTCATCGTCGCGCGGGGCCGCAACGGCACCTGGGCAACCTATCCTCCGGTCGAAAATCAGCATACCGCACATATCCTCGACACTACCATCGCCCCGGCTCGGATCGGGGCCGAGACCGCGATGCGGGCGGAGGCGATCGCCCGCCATATTGCCGAAAAGCTCGATCTCGTCGGGGTGTTGGCGGTCGAAATGTTTGTGACCCAAGCTGGTGAGGTTCTGGTCAACGAGCTGGCGCCACGGCCGCACAATTCAGGACACTGGACGATTGATGCTTGTGTCACCAGCCAGTTCGAGCAGCTGGTGCGCGCGTTATGCGGACTGCCGCTCGGCTCGGTCGTGCACCATTCCGACGCAGTTATGAAGAACCTGATCGGCCGCGATGTCGAGAAGTGGCGCGAGGCGCTTGGCGACCCGCTGGCCAAGCTCCACCTTTACGGCAAGACCGAAATCCAGCCCGGCCGCAAAATGGGCCATGTTACGCGGCTCATCCCGCACCGCTGAAAGCGTGGCTTTAGTGTAGCGGGCGCAGCAAGCGAAACGGGTTCGGCAGGCGTTCGACGAGCGTCCCGAAGTCGCGGCGGGCGCGGCCGATGCGGGCGGCATCGCCGAGGCGACGATCAAGAAAGGCGCGGGTATCGGCTGAGCCCTCGGAGTGGTCGTCGAGCCAATAGAGCACGGTGGCGCCATAGATCGCGGCCAAGGTTAGGCGCTTTGTGTAGAAACTGAAGTCGGTAGCGTTGTCGCCGGCGGCGTACCAGATCCCGTCGATCGTCTCATAAGTCAGACGCATGGCAAGCGGAGCATGCTGCGGCAGCGCCAGGACCGTAAGCGCCCGGCGCACCGCCTCGCGCCACGGCGCGACAATGTCGAGCCGGGCGCCGATCGCCAATGCAATGCGTTCGGAAACGCGCAGCGGATCGAGCGGGAGGATTTCCAGGCGGTCGAGCATGCGCCGGTCGGCCCAGCGGCTGAAGCCGGCGACAAGATCGGCGGGCCCGCCCGGGAACAAAGCCAGCGCCTCCCCGACCGGCACGGCGAGTCGCCGCGCGGCCTTGCGCAGCCCGGCGCGGGTCCAACCGTCGAACGGCGCATCGGGCAGCATCGCCTCGATCAATGCCTCGCGCCGTGCTTCGGCAAGCGGGCTTTTCATTCCGGCCGCGTCTCGGCGAGAAGATCGGCAAGATCGATCGGGTGGCGCTGCAGCTCTTCGAGAAAGACCAACAACCGAAGATCGGTCATGCGCTGGGGATAGAGGATCCCGTCGAGGTGATCGCATTCGTGCTGGACGACGCGCGCATGAAAGCCCTCGGCCTCGCGCTCGATGGTTTCGCCATCGAGGCCGGTGGCGCGGTAACGAATGCGCAGGTGACGTGGGACGACGCCGCGCAGACCCGGGACCGACAGACAGCCCTCCCATCCGAATGCCCGCTCGCGGCCCAACAACTCGACCACGGGGTTGATCAGCACGGTCAAATCCTGGGCGACGTCTCCCGGCATCTCAGTAAGGCGCTCCCCGGAGACGAAGAAGACAACGATCCGCCAAGGCTGGTGGACCTGCGGCGCGGCCAGCCCGGTGCCGCCGGCGTCCTCCATCGTCTCGATCATGTCGTCGACAAGCCGGCGCACCCAGGGAGCGGAGGGATCTTGGACTACGGCGGCGGGAGCGCGCAGCACAGGGTTGCCCATACGAGCGATTTTCAACAGAGCCATGATCGGAATATGTGACCGACCGTTATCCCGGTAAAGCTCGGCCCCATTGATCGCGAGGGTCGGCCTTCACAGCCGGCGGCCGAAATGCTAAACGTGCATTCTAGCGCTACGTTGCCCGATGCCCTTACTGGAGAAGAACCCCCGTGCAAGTCCTCGTTCGCGACAACAACGTCGACCAGGCCCTAAGAGCCTTAAAGAAGAAGATGCAGCGGGAGGGTGTGTTCCGTGAGATGAAGCTGCGGCGCAGCTACGAGAAGCCCTCCGAGCGGCGGGCGCGGGAAAAGGCCGAGGCGGTGCGCCGCTACCGCAAATTGTTGCGCAAGCGCATGGAGCGCGAAGGCTACTGAAGCCGGAGCGCGAACGGCAAGCAGGAAGCCTGAGATCAGAGCCCGCCACAGCGCCAGCACGCTGGGCTAAAAGGCAGCGCAAGCGTGAGGCCGCTCACTCCATCGCCTTGACGATTTCCTCGGACATTTTCTTGGCGTCGCCAAACAGCATCATCGTGTTGTTGCGGTAGAACAACTCGTTCTCGACCCCGGCATAGCCCGACGCCATCGAACGCTTGACGAACAGCACCGTCTTGGCCCGCTCGACATCGAGGATCGGCATGCCGTAGATCGGCGAGGAGGGGTCCGTCTTGGCCGCCGGGTTGGTCACATCGTTGGCGCCTATAACGAAGGCAACGTCGGTCGACGGGAAATCGCGGTTGATTTCGTCGAGTTCAAACACTTCGTCATACGGGACGTTCGCTTCGGCGAGCAGCACGTTCATGTGGCCCGGCATGCGGCCCGCGACCGGATGAATCGCATAGCGGACCTTGACCCCCTCCTTCTTTAACTGGTCGGCCATCTCGCGCAGCGCGTGCTGCGCCTGGGCCACCGCCATGCCATAGCCAGGCACGATGACAACCGAGCCGGCATTCTTCAGGATGAAGGCGGCGTCCTCGGCGCTGCCCGACTTGACCGAGCGGTCGCCAGTCCCGGCGCCGGCGGCGACCACCCCGCCCTCGGTGCCGAACCCACCGAGGATCACGTTGATGATCGAGCGGTTCATCCCCTTGCACATGATGTAGCTGAGGATGGCGCCCGACGAGCCGACGAGCGCACCAGTGATGATCAGCAGACTATTCGACAGGGTGAAGCCGATGCCGCAAGCGGCCCACCCCGAGTAAGAGTTCAGCATCGAGATCACTACCGGCATATCGGCTCCGCCGATCGGCAAGATCAGCAAAAAGCCCAGCGCCAACGACACCAGCAGGATCAGCCAGAACATCGCCGCCGCCCCGTTGGCGACAAAGATCACAATCAGCAGGACCAGCAAAATCCCAAGCCCGGCATTCACCAGATGCTGGCCGGTGAACGAGAGCGGCCTGCCGCTGACGAGACCCTGCAATTTTGAGAAGGCGACGATCGAGCCGGTAAAGGTGATCGCCCCGATCGCCATACCGATCGACATCTCGACGAGGCTTGCGCGCTCGATCGCGCCGGGGATCCCGATCCCGAATTCCGCCGGAGCGCTGAAAGCGGCGGCGGCGACGCACACGGCGGCAAGGCCGACCAGACTGTGAAACGCCGCCACCAGCTGCGGCAGCGCCGTCATATGGATGCGCAACGCGATATAGGTGCCGATTGCGCCGCCAATCAGAATGCCAATGACGATCAGCCAAAAGCTGACCACATGCGGGGTCAGCAAGGTCGTAGCGACCGCAATCACCATGCCGGCGATGCCGTAGAAATTGCCTACGCGCGCCGTCTGCGGCGACGACAGGCCGCGCAGCGCCAAGATGAAACAAACCGAGGCGATCAGATAAAAAAAGGCCGATAGGTTATCGCTCACCGCGGCCCCACTATTTCTTTCTCTGGAACATCTGGAGCATGCGCTGGGTAACGATAAAGCCACCGAAGATATTGACCGCGGCCAAGGTGACGGCGAAAAATCCCGGCGAGTTTTGCAAAGCTGAGGCCGAGTGGACCGGCCGCAATCAGCGCGCCGACAATAATCACGCTCGAAATCGCGTTGGTCACGCTCATCAGCGGCGAGTGCAGCGCCGGAGTGACCCGCCATACCACATGGTAGCCGACAAAAACCGCGAGCACGAAGATCGTCAGCTCAAAGACAAAGGGCGTGCCGCCCGCTGCCGCCGGCGGCCCCTGCACTGCCAATTGCCGGGCCAGAGCTTCGAAGTTGTGGGCTAGCGCGCCGGCATCGCCGGCTAGCTCCCTGGCGCGCTCGGCCAGAGAGACGGGGTCTGCCATTACTTTCTCCGTCAGTCGTCGGGGGCTGAGGCCGGGCTCGCGGCCTCAGCCCCATGCGAATGCGCGAGCGCCGGATTGACCACCGCGCCATCCTTGGTCAGCAGGGTTGCCTTGATAATCTCGTCGTCCGCATCGATTGCGAGCCGGCCGTCCTTATCCACGAGAAGTGTTAGAAAAGACAACAAGTTGCGAGCATAGAGCTGGCTCGCGTCGGCAGCGATCCGGGAGGGCATATTGACATGGCCGATGATCTTGACGCCGTTCGCGGTGGTGACGACCTCGCCGGGGCGGCTGCCCTCGACATTGCCGCCGGCCTCGATCGCCAGGTCGACGACGACTGACCCTGGGGCCAGCTCGGCCACCATTGCTTCGGTCAGCAATATTGGCGCGCGGCGACCGGGGATAAGGGCCGTACAGATGACCACATCCGTGCGCTTCAGCGCCTCGGTAATCTTCTCGCGTTGCCGGCGCTGGTAGTCCTCGCTCATCTCGCGAGCATAGCCTTGAGCGGTCTCCGCCGAGCGGGCGGCCTCGTCATCGACGGTGACGAAGGTCGCACCGAGGCTCTCGACCTGCTCCTTGGCGGCGGCGCGCACATCGGTCGCGGAAACGATGGCGCCGAGCCGCCGCGCGGTGGCGATCGCCTGCAAGCCGGCGACGCCGGCCCCCATCACCAGCACCCGCGCCGCCTTTATCGTCCCGGCTGCGGTCATCATCATCGGAAAGGCGCGGCCGAACTCGTCGGCGGCGTCTATGGTCGCCTTGTAGCCTGCCAGGTTCCCTTGCGAGGACAACACATCCATCGCCTGCGCGCGGGTGATCCGCGGCAACAGTTCCATGGCGAAGGCCGTGATCCCGGCGCCGGCATAAGCCTGGATCTCGGCGGGGTTCTGCAACGGCTGCAACAGGCCGATCAGCACCGCGTCGCGTTTCAGGATTTTGAGCTCGTCGACCGTGCCTTCGCCGGATGTCTGGGGGCGCTGCACCTTGAGGACGATATCGGCATCGCCGAGCACCGACGCCGGATCCGCCACGATCGTGGCGCCCGCCGCTGCAAAGGCCGCATCGGTAAAGCCGGCTCCTTCGCCGGCGCCGCCTTCCGCGATGACTTCGAGCCCCATCGCGATCATCCGCTTGATGGAGTCGGGCGAGGCTGCGACACGGCGCTCATGCGCCCGTCTTTCCTTGACGACGGCAACCTTCATCGAGCGGATTTTCCTGAATGCTCAAGCCGGCAAGTCCGCACAATGCCGCCAAGGGCTCGATTTGTGAAGAGTGAAGCCCCGGCCGGTCGTGCTGGCGCGAATTTGTCCACGCCCCGCAGATCACCCATTCCGCAGTTCTTCTACCGAGCGCCGCAGTTATTCGAAGTCGTCGCGCTTTCGCCTCATTTCGCCGCCGTGGTAGCTTGCGGAACGGAGAGCCGATCCGATGCGGCCCTAGAGACACCGAACGCTGCGGCTGCTCCGGACGGAAGAATGACAGGCCGGCATCAGCCGGTGGTGCAATACCGCCGGGAATAACCTTTCAGGAGGTGCGTTGTCGTTCGGGCATAGAATGGCGGGATCGCCGGCGCGCCGAGTTGCGGACCAGGATCCGGCCAGCGAGCGGTTCGGCGACCAGCTGGTAGCGGTACTTCCGCGGCTTCGCCGCTTCGCGCGCGGGCTGACGGGGTCTAGCGTCGAGGCTGACGATCTTGTCCAAGCGGCCTGCGAGCGCGCGCTTGCGCGCCGACATCAATTTCAGGAGGGCACCCGGTTCGATAGCTGGATGTTCCGCATCGTGCAGACGATTTGGATTGATCAGATTCGCTCGCGCGAGGTGCGCAAAGCGGACGGCGATATCGGCGAAGACCGTCTCGGATCGGACGAACCGGTGCGCCGCGTCGAGGCGCGCTTGACGCTCGCCGAGGTGCGCCGGGCCGTTGACCGCCTATCGCCGGATCAGCGCGCGGCGCTGCTGTTGGTGACGGTCGAGGGGCTCAGCTACAAGGAAGCAGCCGAGGTCGTGGATGTGCCGGTCGGGACGATCATGAGCCGCCTCGCCCGTGCTCGGATCGCGCTGCAGCTTCAGCTCGAAGCTGGCGGCGGGATGCCCAGGAGTAGGAAGGATGCAGAAGCGCAGTGACGACCTGCTCGTCGCCTATCTCGAAGGCGAGCTCGAGCTGGTGGACCGGCGCGGGGTCGAAGCTTGGCTCGACAGCGATTCGGCCGCGCGCGATCAGCTGGCTGCTCTCGCGATCTCGGCAAAGCTGGTGCGTCGCGCCTTCGACGAGGTCCTTCACGAACCGGTGCCAGAACGGTTGATCGCTGCTGCGCGTGCAGAGAGGGTCCAAGCGCAGGATGGTCCCCAGATCTTGCCCTTCGCGCCGCGGACGGGTGCGGCACGATTTGCTCGATCGCAATGGTCCCGCCTGGGATTGCCGATCGCCGCCTCGCTGCTCGGTCTTGTTGTCGGCGGGAGCGGCGCCTATTTCGGCGTCAACAAATTTACCTCTGGCGCCGCCGCCATCGCCCTCGCGCAACCTGCGCTAGAGGCGACGGTCGCCAACAATCTCTGGCTCGACAACGCCGCCGGCTATTTCAAGCTATTCGTCAGCGCCGGCAACAACACGCCTGTCGACATTCCCGCGACCGGCGACACCCGTGAAGCGCTGCAAAAGATCAGCCAAAGTTTGCCGCAGCAGGTCCGACTGCCGGACCTCAAACCGTGGGGCCTCAATTTCCACGGCGCCAGACTGATCGTCGTTGACGGCCGTCCGGCAGCTCAGCTCGTCTACACCACCGACAACAAGGCGATCGGCCCCCTTGCCTTGATCGTCGGATCATCGAATCAGCCGGATATACCGCCGACTTTTGATCACCGCCAGGACGTAAACCTAATCTATTGGCGGCACCAAGGGCGCGCCTACGCCCTCGTCGGCCAGGCCAATATCGGCTATCTGTGGGGAATAGGTAACGACGTCGCCTGGCAGCTCGACGCGATCTGAAGCCGAGGTAGCCCGTTATCGGGGGCGACAAGCGGAGCATCGGCCTCCTGAGCCGTTCCCTCGGGCTCGGAGGGTTCTCGGGTCGCAGCGCGATGTACGTCTACGGCGATACGGCCGGAATCCATAGGAGGGGCCGAGCCCGATAGGAAAGACCCGATGCGGTTGCTGCTTATCGAGGATAACGAGCGCTTTGCCGAGCTGCTCAAGCGCGGCCTCACCGCTGCCGGGTTCGTCGTCGACGTCCTGGCGACGGCGGCAGACGCGACTGCAGCCTTGCAGGCGAGCCGCGTTGAGATCGTCGTGCTCGATCTCGGGCTACCCGACGCCGATGGGCTCGAGGTGCTGGGCGAGATGCGCCGACGCCGCGATGCGACGCCGGTGTTGATCCTGACCGCGCGCGGCAGCCTCAAAGATCGCGTTACCGGCTTAGGCGACGGCGCCGACGATTATCTCGTCAAACCTTTCGCGCTCGAGGAACTAATCGCCCGCCTTCGCGCGCTGCTGCGCCGCCCCGGCAATCTGTTGGGCGTCCCACTCGAGCTGGGCAACGTCACGCTCGACACCGTAGCCCGCCAAGTTTTTGTGAGTGAGGAGCCGATCTTCTTTTCACCCCGAGAGATCGCCGTGCTCGAGCATCTGCTGCGTCGCAGCGGACGCGTGGTAGGTAAGAACCTGCTCGAAAACAACTTGTACGGTCTGTCACAGGAGATCGGATCGAACGCGGTCGAAGTTTACATTCACCGACTGCGCAAGCGCCTCACCGAAGTCGATGCCTCGGTCCAGATCCACACTCTGCGCGGGGTCGGTTATCTGATCTCCGAGAGAAAATGAGGTGATTCGGTTTCACTCGGTCGTCTCGAGGATCATCGGGTTTCATCTGCTGGCGATCATCGCAACCTCGATTTGCATGCCGCTAGCGTTGTTCCTGATGCTGAACCATGCCGCGCAAGAGTTGCACCAACGGGCCTTGCGCGACCAGGTGGCCGAGATCCTACGCTATCTCGACAAGGGACCGGATGGGGCTGTTCGACTGTCGCTGCCACCGGGCCTCGCCGCGTTCTATTCCGCAGGCTATGGACGCGCCGCCTTTGCCGTGCTCGATGGCGACGGCCGGGTGCTGTTTTCCTCATCGTCCGGAAATGGCCCGATTGCACCGATCCCGCCAAAGGCAATGCCGTTCCAATTCTTCTCGCAGCGCCGCGACGGCGACGATTACGATGGAGTAACGGTGGCGGCCGAAACTGGGGGCCGACCGCTCTTCGTCCAAGTCTCCGAAGACCTCGCGCATCGCGATGTGCTGATCGACGATATCGTCGCCGAGTTCTTTACCCGCGTCGGCTGGATCACCGTGCCGCTGCTGGTGGCGTTGCTGTTCATCGACGTTGTCATCTTCCGGCGCGCCGTGAAGCCGATCGTCGCGGCCTCGGCTTTGGCCGAAGAAATCGGACCCGACCATACCGACCTCAGATTGCCTGAGGCCGGTATGCCGCGCGAGGTATTGCCGCTGGTTCGCGCCGTCAACGACGCACTCGATCGGCTCGATGCCGGGTTCCGGGCTCAGCGCGAATTCACCGCCGACGCCGCCCACGAGCTACGCACGCCATTGGCGATCCTTCGGACGCAAATCGACATGCTCGATGACCGCGAAGTGGCCGCGCCCCTGCGCCACGATGTCGAGAACATGAGCCGGTTGGTTAACCAGCTGCTCGAAATCTCAGAACTCGAGACCCTCGTTGTTGCCGAGGACGAGATCGCGGACATCGTTGCAATCGCGGCTGAAGTGGCGGCGTTTCTTGCCCCGTTGGCCCTGTCACAGCGCAAGACCATAGCGGTGACTGGCGCGCGGCGCCCGGTACGGGTCCGCGGCAACAGCGACGCAATCGTCCGCGCCGTGAGAAACCTCGCCGAAAACGCGCTCGCCCACACTTCGCCCGCAACAACGGTCGAGATCGCCGTAGCGACCGAGGGCGTGATCCGAGTCATGGATCGCGGGCACGGCATACCAAAAGCCGATTACGAGCACATATTTCAACGCTTCTGGCGCCGAGACCGTCGCCGCGGCGGGAATGCCGGTCTCGGCCTGGCTATCGTCGCGCGCATCGCCCAGATGCACGGGGCCACAGTCGACTGTCGACGAGCGGCCGGGCGGCGGGGCCGTGTTCGCGATCCGCTTTCCCACCGTGCTGGCGCCGGAAACTGCCGCGGAAACGCGATTTGAGACGGCGCGCTGAGCGGCTCGCCGAGCGCCGCGAGACCGAAGATTTCCTAGACGGTTTCGGCAGCATCGGGCATCATCGCGGCCTGTTGCTGATTAGCCAGACTTCCGGTTTCCACTTTTCGGGATGTGGACGAGATCGTGCTCGTGCTGGCCCCTTTAAGTATCGCCAAGAAAGGCTAGACAATGGTTGCAATCGAATCGACCCCGGAAATGGCGGCTGCCGTCTACGCGACAATGGGGCGCAATCTTGCAGTGGTCCGCCGCCGGCTCGATAAACCGTTGACCTTGGCGGACAAGGTCCTGCTCGGGCATCTCGACGATCCGGAGAACCAGGAGCTGGAGCCCGGCCATAGTTATCTGCTGTTGCGCCCCGACCGCGTCGTCTTTCAGGATGTGCTGGGGCAGACCGGTTTGCTCCAGTTCATGCAGACCAGGCGCGACAAGGTCGCGGTCGCGGCGACGATCCATTGCGACCATTTGATCCAGGCGCGGGTCGAGGGTGCCGCGGATCTGCGTGAATCGCTCGCCGAGAACAAGGAGGTCTATGACTTCCTGCGCTCGGCCGCGGCCAAATACGGCTTGGGGTTCTGGGGGCCGGGCGCCGGCATCATCCATCAGGTGGTGCTGGAAAATTACGCCTTTCCCGGCGAACTGATCATCGGTACCGACTCGCACACGCCGAATGCCGGCGGTCTCGGCGCTTGTTCGGTCGGCGTCGGCGGCGCGGACGCGGTCGAGGTAATCGCCGGGCTGCCCTGGGAGGTGCTCTATCCGCGGCACATCGCGGTGTACCTGACCGGCAAGCTCAACGGTTGGACGGCGCCGAAGGACGTGATCCTTTACGTCGCCGGGCGGTTGACAGTCTCCGGTGGCACTAACGCGATCGTCGAATATATCGGACCCGGCGCGCGCACGATCAGCGCCACCGGCAAGGCGACGATCGCCAATATGGGAGCCGAGCTCGGCGCCACCACGTCGATGTTCCCAGCCGACGAGCACATGGCTCGATATCTCCGCGCGACCGGCAAACCCGACCTGGTGCCGCTGTTCCAGCAGCACCAGCATCTGCTGGAACCCGACAAGGAGGTCGAAGCTGACCCAGCCAAATACTACGACCAGGTCGTCGAGCTCGACCTGTCGAAGCTCGAACCCCATATCGTCGGTCCGCATTCGCCCGACCGGGCGCGCCCGATATCGCGGCTCGCCGCCGAGGTCGCCGATTCGAAGAACGGGTTCATCGACCAGATCTCAACCGCGCTGATCGGCAGCTGCACTAATTCCTCCTATGAGGATATGAGCCGCGCCGCCGATGTCGCCGAACAGGCGAAGGCGCACGGCATCAAAGCCGGGGTGCCGTTTCTGGTCACGCCGGGGTCGGAGGCGGTGCGCGCGACGATCGAGCGAGATGGCCAGATGCAGTCGCTGAAGGACGTCGACGGCACTGTGCTGGCCAATGCTTGCGGCCCGTGTATCGGCCAATGGCGTCGCTCTGCTGCGGAAGGTGCTGTGCCGAACACGATCGTCACCTCCTATAACCGCAATTTTCCGCGACGTAACGATGGCCAGCCGACGACGATGAATTTCATCGGCAGCGCGGAGATCGTCACCGCAATGGCGCTCGCTGGACGGCTGTCTTTCAACCCGATGACCGACACGCTCAACGACGCCCAAGGCAAGCCGTTTCGGCTGGACCCGCCGAAGCAGGCGCCCGAGGTGCCGGCCCACGGTTTCGACGCTGGGCATGCGACCTACGTCGCCCCGCCGGCCGATGGCAGCGGTATAACATTGGCGGTCGATCCGAACAGCGAGCGGCTGCAATTGATGGAGCCGTGGCTCGCCTGGGACCATAAGGATTTCGTCGACTGCCCGGTATTGATCAAGACCCAGGGCAAGACCACGACCGACCATATCTCGCCGGCTGGTCCGTGGCTGCGTTATCGCGGCCATCTCGACAAGTTCAGCGACAATATGTTCATGGGTGCGATCAATGCCTTTACCGGCGAGGCAGGAACCAGCGTCAATGTCCTCTCCGGCGAGAAAGGGGTCATGGTCTCGAAGGTCGCCCGCGACTACAAGGCTCGTGGGATCAAATGGGTGGCGATCGGCGACCACAATTACGGCGAGGGCAGCAGCCGCGAACATGCCGCGCTGTCGCCGCGACTATTGGGCGGTTGCGCGGTGATCGCGCGCAGCTTTGCCCGCATCCACGAGTTCGAACCTCAAAAAGCAGGGTTTGCTGGCGCTGACCTTTCAGGATCCGGCGGATTACGATCGCGTGCGCGCCGATGATCGGCTGAGCCTGGTCGGATTAGAGGAGATGGCGCCGGGCCAACCGGTCGAATGCCGGATCAGGCATGCCGATGGGAGCAGCGAGACGCTCCGCCTCAACCATACGTTCAGCGCTTCCCAACTCGAATGGTTCCGCAAAGGCTCCGCCCTGAACCTGTTCCATCATTAAGCGACACCGGCCACCGCCCGGTCGATGTCTTCGCTTTCGCCGCCGGCGGAGCATCCCTGTGCAGACGCGCGAGCGATCGAGTGATTCGCCGAACTGCGCGAGTCAGGATAAGTCGCCCTAATTCAACGCGGTAATCCGCACCTGACGATGTCCGAGCATCGGCCCAGGGTTGCCCGACGTTGAGATCGCAGCGTGGGTTGCCGGGAGGATTTCGGGCAAGCCGTTGGAAAACATCGGACTGCTCGCAGGCGGCGCGACCGCGGGTGAATTTGGCGCCTGGGGGTGCGATATTGCCGACATGCCGCTCGCCGATTTTATTCATTTGCGCGTTCACACCGCTTATTCGCTGTCGGCCGGTGCAATCCCGGTCAAGGAAGCGGTGCGGCTGTGTAAGGTCGAGCGCATGCCGGCGGTGGCGATCACCGATACGGGGAATCTGTTCGGCGCGCTCGAATTCGCCATCGCGTGCGCGTCGGCGGGGGTACAGCCGATCATCGGCTGTGAAGTGGCGCTCGCCGGGCGCGACGAGGCGGCGCGAAGCAATGGACCGCCGGGGCGCAGCGTAGAGCCCGACCGGATCGTGCTGCTGGTGCAGAGCGAGGCCGGGTATCGGAACCTGCTGGCCTTGGTCAGCCGCTCTTATCTGGCTAGCGACGGGGCCGCGGAGCCGGCCGTGAGCCTCGCCGATATCGCTGCAGCGAGCGAGGGGCTGATCTGCCTCTCGGGCGGACCCAAAGGGCCGCTCGGAAGGCTGCTGACCGAAGGGCAAGGGGATGCCGCCGAGGCGCTGCTGGGCGAGCTGACGATGGCCTTTCCGGGCCGACTCTATATCGAGCTGATGCGCCACAATGAACCGGAAGAAGCGCGCAGCGAACCCGCGCTGATCGAGCTAGCCTATCGCCACGATCTGCCACTGGTTGCCACCAACAACGCCTATTTCCCTGATACGCGTTTTACAAGGCACATGATGCGCTGCTGTGCATCGCGCAGAGCACGGTCATTGCCGAC
>CAVTFD010000043.1:0-33252 GCA_963733945.1 uncultured Alphaproteobacteria bacterium
CCCCGGCATAGCCCGACGCCATCGAACGCTTGACGAACAGCACCGTCTTGGCCCGCTCGACATCGAGGATCGGCATGCCGTAGATCGGCGAGGAGGGATCCGTCTTGGCCGCCGGGTTGGTCACATCGTTGGCGCCTATAACGAAGGCGACGTCGGTCGACGGGAAGTCGCGGTTGATTTCGTCGAGTTCAAACACCTCGTCATACGGGACGTTCGCTTCGGCGAGCAGCACGTTCATGTGGCCCGGCATGCGGCCCGGCGACCGGATGAATCGCGTAGCGGACCTTGACCCCCTCCTTCTTTAACTGGTCGGCCATCTCGCGCAGCGCGTGCTGCGCCTGGGCCACCGCCATGCCATAGCCAGGCACGATGACGACCGAGCCGGCATTCTTCAGGATGAAGGCGGCGTCCTCGGCGCTGCCCGACTTGACCGAGCGGTCGCCGGTCCCGGGGCCGGCGGCGACCACCCCGCCCTCGGTGCCGAACCCACCGAGGATCACGTTGATGATCGAGCGGTTCATCCCCTTGCACATGATGTAGCTGAGGATGGCGCCCGACGAGCCGACGAGCGCACCAGTGATGATCAGCAGGCTATTCGACAGGGTGAAGCCGATGCCGCAAGCGGCCCACCCCGAGTAAGAGTTCAGCATCGAGATCACTACCGGCATGTCGGCTCCGCCGATCGGCAAGATCAGCAAAAAGCCCAGCGCCAACGACACCAGCAGGATCAGCCAGAACATTGCCGCCGCCCCGTTGGCGACAAAGATCACGATCAGCAGGGCCAGCAAAATCCCCAGACCGGCATTCACCAGATGCTGGCCGCTGAACGAGAGCGGCCTGCCGCTGACGAGACCCTGCAATTTTGCGAAGGCGACGATCGAGCCGGTAAAGGTGATCGCCCCGATCGCCATACCGATCGACATCTCGACGAGGCTGGCGCGCTCGATCGCGCCGGGGATCCCGATCCCGAATTCCGCCGGAGCGCTGAAAGCGGCGGCGGCGACGCACACGGCGGCAAGACCGACCAGACTGTGAAACGCCGCCACCAGCTGCGGCAGCGCCGTCATATGGATGCGCAACGCGATATAGGTGCCGATTGCGCCGCCAATTAGAATGCCGATGACGATCAGCCAAAAGCTGACCACATGCGGGGTCAGCAAGGTCGTGGCCACCGCAATCACCATGCCGGCGATGCCGTAGAAATTGCCTACGCGCGCCGTCTGCGGCGACGACAGCCCGCGCAGCGCCAAGATGAAACAAACCGAAGCGATCAGATAAAAAAAGGCCGATAGATTATCGCTCACCGCGGCCCCACTATTTCTTTCTCTGGAACATCTGGAGCATGCGCTGGGTAACGATAAAGCCACCGAAGATATTGACCGCGGCCAAGGTGACGGCGAAAAATCCCGCGAGCTTGGCAAAGCCGAGGCCGAGCGGACCGGCGGCAATCAGCGCGCCGACAATAATCACGCTCGAAATCGCGTTGGTCACGCTCATCAGCGGCGAGTGCAGCGCCGGAGTGACCCGCCATACCACATGGTAGCCGACAAAAACCGCGAGCACGAAGATCGTCAGCTCAAAGACAAAGGGCGTGCCGCCCGCTGCCGCCGGCGGCCCCTGCACTGCCAATTGCCGGGCCAGAGCTTCGAAGTTGTGGGCTAGCGCGCCGGCATCGCCGGCTAGCTCCCTGGCGCGCTCGGCCAGAGAGACGGGGTCTGCCATTACTTTCTCCGTCAATCGTCGGGGGCTGAGGCCGGGCTCGCGACCTCAGCCTCATGCGAATGCGCGAGCGCCGGATTGACCACCGCACCATCCTGGGTCAGCAGGGTTGCCTTGATGATCTCGTCGTTCGCATCGATTGCGAGCCGGCCGTCCTTATCGACGAGAAGTGTCAAAAAAGACAACAAGTTGCGAGCATAGAGCTGGCTCGCGTCGGCAGCGATCCGGGAGGGCATATTGACATGGCCGATGATCTTGACGCCGTTCGCGGTGGTGACGATCTCGCCGGGGCGGCTGCCCTCGACATTGCCGCCGGCCTCGATCGCCAGGTCGACCACGACTGACCCTGGGGCCAGCTCGGCCACCATTGCTTCGGTCAGCAATATCGGCGCGCGGCGACCGGGGATAAGGGCCGTACAGATGACCACATCCGTGCGCTTCAGCGCCTCGGTAATCTTCTCGCGTTGCCGGCGCTGGTAGTCCTCGCTCATCTCGCGAGCATAGCCTTGAGCGGTCTCCGCCGAGCGGGCGGCCTCGTCATCGACGGTGACGAAGGTCGCACCGAGGCTCTCGACCTGCTCCTTGGCGGCGGCGCGCACATCGGTCGCGGAAACGATGGCGCCGAGCCGCCGCGCGGTGGCGATCGCCTGTAAGCCGGCGACGCCGGCCCCCATCACCAGCACCCGCGCCGCCTTTATCGTCCCGGCTGCGGTCATCATCATCGGAAAGGCGCGGCCGAACTCGTCGGCGGCGTCTATGGTCGCCTTGTAGCCGGCCAGGTTCCCTTGCGAGGACAACACATCCATCGCCTGCGCGCGGGTGATCCGCGGCAACAGTTCCATGGCGAAAGCCGTGATCCCGGCGCCGGCATAGGCCTGGATCTCGGCGGGGTTCTGCAACGGCTGCAACAGGCCGATCAGCACCGCGTCGCGTTTCAGGATTTTGAGCTCGTCGACCGTGCCCTCGCCGGATGTCTGGGGGCGCTGCACCTTGAGGACGATATCGGCATCGCCGAGCACCGACGCCGGATCCGCCACGATCGTGGCGCCCGCCGCTGCAAAGGCCGCATCGGTAAAGCCGGCTCCTTCGCCGGCGCCACCTTCCGCGATGACTTCGAGCCCCATCGCGATCATCCGCTTGATGGTGTCGGGCGAGGCTGCGACACGGCGCTCATGCGCCCGTCTTTCCTTGACGACGGCAACCTTCATCGAGCGGATTTTCCTGAATGCTCAAGCCGGCAAGTCCGCACAATGCCGCCAAGGGCTCGATTTGTGAAGAGCGAAGCCCCGGCCGGTCGTGCTGGTGCGATCTTCTCGACGCCCCGCAGATCACTCGTTCCGCAGTCCTTCGACCAAACGCCGCAGTTATTCGAAATCGCCGCGCTTTCGCCTCATTTCGCCGCCGTGGTAGCTTGCGGAACGGAGAGCCGATCCGATGCGACCCTACAGACATCAAACGCTGCGGCTGCTCCGGACGGAAGAATGACAGGCCGGCATCAGCCGGTGGTGCAATACCGCCGGGAATAACCTTTCAGGAGGTGCGTTGTCGTTCGGGCATAGAATGGCGGGATCGCCGGCGCGCCGAGTTGCGGACCAGGATCCGGCCAGCGAGCGGTTCGGCGACCAGCTGGTAGCGGTACTTCCGCGGCTTCGCCGCTTCGCGCGCGGGCTGACGGGGTCTAGCGTCGAGGCTGACGATCTTGTCCAAGCGGCCTGCGAGCGCGCGCTTGCGCGCCGACATCAATTTCAGGAGGGTACCCGGTTCGATAGCTGGATGTTCCGCATCGTGCAGACGATTTGGATTGATCAGATTCGCTCGCGCGAGGTGCGCAAAGCGGACGGCGATATCGGCGAAGACCGTCTCGGATCGGACGAACCGGTGCGCCGCGTCGAGGCGCGCTTGACGCTCGCCGAGGTGCGCCGGGCCGTTGACCGCCTATCGCCGGATCAGCGCGCGGCGCTGCTGTTGGTGACGGTCGAGGGGCTCAGCTACAAGGAAGCAGCCGAGGTCGTGGATGTGCCGGTCGGGACGATCATGAGCCGCCTCGCCCGTGCTCGGATCGCGCTGCAGCTTCAGCTCGAAGCTGGCGGCGGGATGCCCAGGAGTAGGAAGGATGCAGAAGCGCAGTGACGACCTGCTCGTCGCCTATCTCGAAGGCGAGCTCGAGCTGGTGGACCGGCGCGGGGTCGAAGCTTGGCTCGACAGCGATTCGGCCGCGCGCGATCAGCTGGCTGCTCTCGCGATCTCGGCAAAGCTGGTGCGTCGCGCCTTCGACGAGGTCCTTCACGAACCGGTGCCAGAACGGTTGATCGCTGCTGCGCGTGCAGAGAGGGTCCAAGCGCAGGATGGTCCCCAGATCTTGCCCTTCGCGCCGCGGACGGGTGCGGCACGATTTGCTCGATCGCAATGGTCCCGCCTGGGATTGCCGATCGCCGCCTCGCTGCTCGGTCTTGTTGTCGGCGGGAGCGGCGCCTATTTCGGCGTCAACAAATTTACCTCTGGCGCCGCCGCCATCGCCCTCGCGCAACCTGCGCTAGAGGCGACGGTCGCCAACAATCTCTGGCTCGACAACGCCGCCGGCTATTTCAAGCTATTCGTCAGCGCCGGCAACAACACGCCTGTCGACATTCCCGCGACCGGCGACACCCGTGAAGCGCTGCAAAAGATCAGCCAAAGTTTGCCGCAGCAGGTCCGACTGCCGGACCTCAAACCGTGGGGCCTCAATTTCCACGGCGCCAGACTGATCGTCGTTGACGGCCGTCCGGCAGCTCAGCTCGTCTACACCACCGACAACAAGGCGATCGGCCCCCTTGCCTTGATCGTCGGATCATCGAATCAGCCGGATATACCGCCGACTTTTGATCACCGCCAGGACGTAAACCTAATCTATTGGCGGCACCAAGGGCGCGCCTACGCCCTCGTCGGCCAGGCCAATATCGGCTATCTGTGGGGAATAGGTAACGACGTCGCCTGGCAGCTCGACGCGATCTGAAGCCGAGGTAGCCCGTTATCGGGGGCGACAAGCGGAGCATCGGCCTCCTGAGCCGTTCCCTCGGGCTCGGAGGGTTCTCGGGTCGCAGCGCGATGTACGTCTACGGCGATACGGCCGGAATCCATAGGAGGGGCCGAGCCCGATAGGAAAGACCCGATGCGGTTGCTGCTTATCGAGGATAACGAGCGCTTTGCCGAGCTGCTCAAGCGCGGCCTCACCGCTGCCGGGTTCGTCGTCGACGTCCTGGCGACGGCGGCAGACGCGACTGCAGCCTTGCAGGCGAGCCGCGTTGAGATCGTCGTGCTCGATCTCGGGCTACCCGACGCCGATGGGCTCGAGGTGCTGGGCGAGATGCGCCGACGCCGCGATGCGACGCCGGTGTTGATCCTGACCGCGCGCGGCAGCCTCAAAGATCGCGTTACCGGCTTAGGCGACGGCGCCGACGATTATCTCGTCAAACCTTTCGCGCTCGAGGAACTAATCGCCCGCCTTCGCGCGCTGCTGCGCCGCCCCGGCAATCTGTTGGGCGTCCCACTCGAGCTGGGCAACGTCACGCTCGACACCGTAGCCCGCCAAGTTTTTGTGAGTGAGGAGCCGATCTTCTTTTCACCCCGAGAGATCGCCGTGCTCGAGCATCTGCTGCGTCGCAGCGGACGCGTGGTAGGTAAGAACCTGCTCGAAAACAACTTGTACGGTCTGTCACAGGAGATCGGATCGAACGCGGTCGAAGTTTACATTCACCGACTGCGCAAGCGCCTCACCGAAGTCGATGCCTCGGTCCAGATCCACACTCTGCGCGGGGTCGGTTATCTGATCTCCGAGAGAAAATGAGGTGATTCGGTTTCACTCGGTCGTCTCGAGGATCATCGGGTTTCATCTGCTGGCGATCATCGCAACCTCGATTTGCATGCCGCTAGCGTTGTTCCTGATGCTGAACCATGCCGCGCAAGAGTTGCACCAACGGGCCTTGCGCGACCAGGTGGCCGAGATCCTACGCTATCTCGGCAAGGGACCGGATGGGGCTGTTCGACTGTCGCTGCCACCGGGCCTCGCCGCGTTCTATTCCGCAGGCTATGGACGCGCCGCCTTTGCCGTGCTCGATGGCGACGGCCGGGTGCTGTTTTCCTCATCGTCCGGAAATGGCCCGATTGCACCGATCCCGCCAAAGGCAATGTCGTTCCAATTCTTCTCGCAGCGCCGCGACGGCGACGATTACGATGGAGTAACGGTGGCGGCCGAAACTGGGGGCCGACCGCTCTTCGTCCAAGTCTCCGAAGACCTCGCGCATCGCGATGTGCTGATCGACGATATCGTCGCCGAGTTCTTTACCCGCGTCGGCTGGATCACCGTGCCGCTGCTGGTGGCGTTGCTGTTCATCGACGTTGTCATCTTCCGGCGCGCCGTGAAGCCGATCGTCGCGGCCTCGGCTTTGGCCGAAGAAATCGGACCCGACCATACCGACCTCAGATTGCCTGAGGCCGGTATGCCGCGCGAGGTATTGCCGCTGGTTCGCGCCGTCAACGACGCACTCGATCGGCTCGATGCCGGGTTCCGGGCTCAGCGCGAATTCACCGCCGACGCCGCCCACGAGCTACGCACGCCATTGGCGATCCTTCGGACGCAAATCGACATGCTCGATGACCGCGAAGTGGCCGCGCCCCTGCGCCACGATGTCGAGAACATGAGCCGGTTGGTTAACCAGCTGCTCGAAATCTCAGAACTCGAGACCCTCGTTGTTGCCGAGGACGAGATCGCGGACATCGTTGCAATCGCGGCCGAAGTGGCGGCGTTTCTAGCCCCGTTGGCTCTGTCGCAGCGCAAGACCCTAGCTGTGACTGGCGCGCGGCGCCCGGTACGGGTTCGCGGCAACAGCGACGCGCTCGTCCGCGCCGTGAGAAACCTCGCCGAAAACGCGCTCGCGCACACCGCTCCCGGAACGACTGTCGAGATCGCGGTAGCGAAGGACGGTGTGATCCGGGTCATGGATCGCGGGCCTGGCATACCAAAAGCGGATCGCGAGCACATATTTCAACGCTTCTGGCGCCGCGACCGGCGCCGCGGCGGGAATGCCGGTCTCGGCCTGGCTATCGTCGCGCGCATCGCCCAGATGCACGGCGCCACAGTCGACTTCGACGAGCGGCCGGCGGGCGGGGCCGTGTTCGCGATCCGCTTTCCCACCGTGTTGGCGGCGGAAGCTGCCGCGGCAACGCGATTTGAGACGGCGCGCTGAGCGGCTCGCCGAGCGCCACGAGACCGAAGATTTCCTAGACGGTTTCGGCAGCATCGGGCATCATCGCGGCCTGTTGCTGATTTTCAGCAAGACCTCCGGTTTCGACTTTTCGGGATGTGGACGAGATCGTGCTCGTGCTGGCCCCCTTAAGTATCGCCAAGAAAGGCTAGACAATGGTTGCTATCGAATCGACCCCGGAAATGGCGGCTGCCGTCTACGCGACAATGGCGCGCAATCTTGCAGTGGTCCGCCGCCGGCTCGATAAACCGTTGACCTTGGCGGACAAGGTTCTGCTTGGGCATCTCGACGATCCGGAGAACCAGGAGCTGGAGCCCGGGCATAGTTATCTGCTGCTGCGCCCCGACCGCGTCGTCTTTCAGGATGTGCTGGGGCAGACCGGCTTGCTCCAATTCATGCAGACCCGGCGCGACAAGGTCGCGGTCGCGGCGACGATCCATTGCGACCATTTGATCCAGGCGCGGGTCGAGGGCGCCGCGGATCTGCGTGAATCGCTCGCCGAGAACAAGGAAGTCTATGACTTCCTGCGCTCGGCCGCGGCCAAATTCGGCTTGGGGTTCTGGGGGCCGGGCGCCGGCATCATCCATCAGGTGGTGCTGGAAAATTACGCCTTTCCCGGCGAACTGATCATCGGTACCGACTCGCATACGCCGAATGCCGGTGGTCTCGGCGCTTGTTCGGTCGGCGTGGGCGGCGCGGATGCGGTCGAGGTAATCGCCGGGCTGCCGTGGGAGGTGCTCTATCCGCGGCACATCGCGGTGTACCTGACCGGCGAGCTCAACGGTTGGACGGCGCCGAAAGACGTGATTCTTTACGTTGCCGGGCAGTTGACAGTCTCCGGTGGCACCAACGCGATCGTCGAATATATCGGACCCGGCGCGCGCACAATCAGCGCCACCGGCAAGGCGACGATCGCCAATATGGGAGCCGAGCTCGGCGCCACCACGTCGATGTTCCCAGCCGACGAGCACATGGCTCGATATCTCCGCGCGACCGGCAAACCCGACCTGGTCCCGCTGTTCCAGCAGCACCAGCATCTGCTGGAACCCGACAAGGAGGTCGAAGCCGACCCAGCCAAATACTACGACCAGGTCGTCGAGCTCGACCTGTCGAAGCTCGAACCCCATATCGTCGGTCCGCACTCGCCCGACCGGGCGCGTCCGATATCGCGGCTCGCCGCCGAGGTCGGCGATTCGAAGAACGGGTTCATCGACCAAATCTCAACCGCGCTGATCGGCAGCTGCACTAATTCCTCCTATGAGGATATGAGCCGCGCCGCCGATGTTGCCGAACAGGCGAAGGCGCACGGCATCAAAGCCGGGGTGCCGTTTCTGGTCACGCCGGGGTCGGAGGCGGTGCGCGCGACGATCGAACGAGATGGCCAGATGCAGTCGCTGAAGGACGTCGACGGCACTGTGCTGGCCAACGCTTGCGGCCCGTGTATCGGCCAATGGCGTCGCTCTGCTGCGGAAGGTGCTGTGCCGAACACGATCGTCACTTCCTATAACCGCAATTTTCCGCGACGTAATGATGGCCAGCCGACGACGATGAATTTCATCGGCAGCGCGGAGATCGTCACCGCAATGGCGCTCGCTGGACGGCTGTCTTTCAACCCGATAACCGACACGCTCAACGACGCCCAAGGCAAGCCGTTTCGGCTGGACCCGCCGAAGCAGGCGCCCGAGGTGCCGGCCCACGGTTTCGACGCTGGGCATGCGACCTATATCGCCCCGCCGGCCGATGGCAGCGGTATAACATTGGCGGTCGATCCGAACAGCGAGCGGCTGCAATTGATGGAGCCGTGGCTCGCCTGGGACCATAAGGATTTCGTCGACTGCCCGGTATTGATCAAGACCCAGGGCAAGACCACGACCGACCATATCTCGCCGGCTGGTCCGTGGCTGCGTTATCGCGGCCATCTCGACAAGTTTAGCGACAATATGTTCATGGGTGCGATCAATGCCTTTACCGGCGAGGCAGGAACCGGCGTCAATGTCCTCAGCGGCGAGAAGGGGGTCATGATCTCGAAGGTCGCCCGCGACTACAAGGACCATGGGATCAAATGGGTGGCGATCGGCGACCACAATTACGGCGAGGGCAGTAGCCGCGAACATGCAGCGCTGTCGCCGCGACTGTTGGGCGGTTGCGCCGTGATCGCGCGCAGCTTTGCCCGGATCCACGAGTTCGAACCTCAAAAAGCAGGGTCTGCTGGCGCTGACCTTTCAGGCCCCGGCGGATTACGATCGCGTCCGCGCCGATGATCGGCTGAGCCTGGTCGGATTGGAGGAGATGGCACCGGGCCAACCGGTCGAATGCCGGATCAGGCATGCCGATGGGAGCAGCGACACGCTCCGCCTCAACCATACGTTCAGCGCTTCCCAACTCGAATGGTTCCGTAAAGGGTCCGCCTTGAACCTGTTCCATCATTAAGCGACACCGGCCACCGCCGGTCGATGTTCTCGCTTTCGCCGCCGGCGGAGCATCCCGTGCAGACGCGCGAGCGATCGCGTGATTCGCCGGACTGCGCGGTCGGGATAGTCGTCCTAATTCAACGCGGTAATCCGCACCTGGCGATGGGCGAGCATCGGCCCAGGGTTGCCCGACGTGCAGATCAGGACGTGCGTTGCCGAGAGGATTTCGGGCAAACCGTTGGAAAACATCGGACTGCTCGCAGGCGGCGCGACCGCGAGTGAATTTGGCGCCGGGGGGTGCGATATTGCCGACATGCCGCTCGCTGATTTTATTCATTTGCGCGTTCACACCGCTTATTCGCTGTCGGCCGGTGCAATCCCGGTCAAGGAAGCGGTGCGGCTGTGTAAGGTCGAGCGCATGCCGGCGGTGGCGATCACCGATACGGGGAATCTGTTCGGCGCGCTCGAATTCGCCATCGCGTGCGCGTCGGCGGGGGTACAGCCGATCATCGGCTGTGAAGTGGCGCTCGCCGGGCGGGACGAGGCGGCGCGAAGCAATGGACCGCCGGGGCACAGCGTAGAGCCGGACCGGATCGTGCTGCTGGTGCAGAGCGAGGCCGGGTATCGGAACCTGCTCGCCTTGGTCAGCCGCTCCTACCTGGCTAGCGACGGGGCCGCGGAGCCGGCCGTGAGCCTCGCCGATATCGCTGCAGCGAGCGAGGGGCTGATCTGCCTCTCGGGCGGACCCAAAGGGCCGCTCGGAAGGCTGCTGACCGAAGGGCAAGGGGATGCCGCCGAGGCGCTGCTGGGCGAGCTGACGATGGCCTTTCCGGGCCGACTCTATATCGAGCTGATGCGCCACAATGAACCGGAAGAAGCGCGCAGCGAACCCGCGCTGATCGAGCTCGCCTATCGCCACGATCTGCCACTGGTTGCCACCAACGACGCCTATTTTCCTGATTGCGCGTTTTACGAGGCGCATGATGCGCTGCTGTGCATCGCGCAGAGCACGGTCATTGCCGACAATGATCGCCGGCGTTTGACCCCGTTCCATTATTTTCGGTCTGCGGCGGAGATGCGGGATGTGTTCGCCGATCTGCCCGAGGCCTGCGACAACACCCTGGTCATCGCGCGGCGCTGCGCCTTTATGCCTCAGCCGCGCCAGCCGATCTTGCCCGCCTTCCCGACCGAAGAAGGCGACACCGAGGAAACGACGTTGCGGCGCGCGGCGCAGGCTGGGCTCGACGCGCGCCTCGCTCGGTTGGGCATCGGCGAAGCCAAGGCAAAGCCCTATCACGAACGGCTCGAATTCGAGCTCGGCACGATCATCGCGATGGGGTTTGCCGGTTATTTCCTGATCGTCGCTGACTTCATCCAATGGGCCAAGCGCGAGGGCATCCCGGTCGGGCCCGGACGTGGCTCCGGAGCGGGTTCGGTCGTCGCCTGGGCGCTGACCATCACTGACCTCGACCCGCTGCGCTTTGGCCTGCTGTTCGAGCGGTTCTTGAACCCCGAGCGCGTGTCGATGCCCGATTTTGACATCGATTTCTGTCAGGATCGGCGCGACGAGGTGATCCGCTACGTCCAGAAAAAATACGGTCGCGACCGGGTCGCCCAGATCATCACCTTTGGCAAGTTGCAGGCGCGCGCAGTGCTGCGCGATGTTGGCCGGGTCTTGGCGATGCCCTATGGCCAGATTGACCGGCTGTGCAAATTGGTGCCCAACAACCCGGCGCATCCGGTCACATTGGAAAAGGCGATTGCCGGCGAGCCCGCCCTGCAGCAGGCCCGCGATGGCGACGAGTTGGTCGCCCGGCTCATCGAAATTTCGCTGAAACTGGAGGGGCTCTATCGCCACGCATCGACCCACGCCGCAGGTGTCGTGATCGGCGACCGGCCGTTGGTCGAACTAGTCCCGTTATATCGCGACCCGCGCTCCGACATGCCGGCCACCCAGTTCAATATGAAATGGGTCGAACTTGCCGGCCTCGTCAAATTCGACTTTCTCGGGCTCAAGACCCTGACAGTTTTGGCGCGCGCCCACGAGTTGCTCGCGGAGCGCGGGATCGAGCTCGATCTCGAAGGCCTGCCGCTCGACGATCGCGCGACTTACGAATTGCTGGCCAGCGGCGAGACGGTCGGGGTGTTCCAGGTCGAAGGCGCGGGCGTGCGCGACATGCTCAGACGGCTGCGCCCGGACCGCTTCGAAGACATCATCGCCGCCAATGCGCTGTACCGGCCGGGCCCGATGGAGAACATCCCGCGCTACATCGCGGTCAAGCACGGCGAGGAGGCGCCCGATTACCTGCACCCGACGCTCGAACCGATCCTGAACGCAACCTACGGCGTCATGACCTACCAAGAGCAGGTCATGCAGATCGCCCAGGTCTTGGCCGGCTACACGCTTGGCAGCGCCGACCTGTTGCGCCGCGCGATGGGCAAGAAGATCCAGTCGGAAATGGACGCGCAGCGCCAGCAGTTCGTCAACGGAGCCGTGGCGCACGGTGTCGAAAAGGGTCGGGCCGAGCTGATCTTCGACCAGATGGCAAAATTTGCCGGCTATGGCTTCAACAAGCCGCACGCCGCGGCTTATGCGCTGATCACCTATCAAACCGCTTATCTGAAGGCGAACTATCCGGTCGAGTTTCTCGCCGCATCGATGACGCTCGATCTCGGCAACACCGATAAGCTGAACCATTTTCGCCAGGAATTGGACCGGCTCGGGATCCGGCTGTTGCCGCCGGACATCAATCGCTCGCAGCCGACTTTTTCGGTCGAGATTGACCCCAGGAGCGGCAAGCCCGCAATCCGCTATGCGCTAGCCGCGGTCAAGGGTGTGGGTGCGCTGGCGATGGACTTACTGGTGGCCGAGCGCGAGCGGAACGGCCGGTTCAAGGACCTCTTCGATCTGGCTCAGCGGCTCGATGCCAAGACCTTCAACCGAGGACAATTCGAGAGCCTAGCGAAAGCCGGAGCATTCGATCCGCTCGATCCGAACCGCGCGCAAACCTTCGCCGCCGCCGAATTGTTGTTGCGGCAGGCAAGCCGATCAGCGAGCGAGCGACAGGACGGCCAGGGCAGCCTGTTCGGTCTCGGCCTCAACGACCGCCCGTCATTGCCGCTGGTCGAAGACTGGCCGCCGGTTGAGAAATTGCAGCACGAATTCGCGGCCATCGGCTTTTACTTGTCGAGCCATCCGCTCGACGCTTACGGCAAGAGCCTCGAACGCGCCGGCATTCTGCGCTGGGCCGAGTTGCCGAAGGCCCTGGCTGCGAACGGGACGACCCGGTTCCGGCTCGCCGGGATCGTCGTGGGGCGCAAAGAGCGAACCTCGGCGCGCGGCAACCGATTTGCTTTTGTTCAGATGTCAGACACGAGCGGTATCTTCGAAGTGACCCTGTTCGCCGAGATGCTGACCCAGTTTCGGGCTCTGTTCGACGCCGGCCAGCCGCTTGCGGTCACTGTCGATGTCCGCAGCGAGGAGGATAATTTGCGGCTGACCGCGCAGAAGGTCGAGCCGCTCGACGATGTCGTGGCCCACGCCGCGGCCGGGCTGCGCGTGTTTCTCGGCGAGCAGCGTGCGCTCGCCACTCTGAAGAGCCTGATGGGCCGCGAGGCGGCCGGCGGCCGCGGTCGTGTTTCGGTGGTGCTCGACCTGGCGGAACGCGAGGTCGAAATAGCGATCCCCGGTGGCTTCCGCGTCGATCCCAAGATCCGCGCCGCGGTCAAGTCGCTGCCCGGGATCGTCGACGTACATGACATCTGAGTCTCTCTATTCCCGGGCACTGTTGGGGCGTTGCAGTCCGAGGCCAGTGCGCATCCACGCTGCTTACGACCCGTTGGCGAAGGTCGAAGCCGACGCGTCCGCCGCCTGATGATCCCGTACTCTATTAGCGAACGGCTCTCGCCCAATCACGAAAGTCGCGGCAAGCCGCCGCGGATCGACATGCTGGTGTTGCATTACACCGGAATGCAGGGCGCCGAAGCGGCGTTGAACCGGCTGTGCGATCCGGCGGCGCGTGTCAGTGCCCATTATGTCGTCGAGGAGGACGGCGCCATCTGGCGGCTCGTGCCCGAAGCACGGCGGGCGTTTCACGCCGGGCGGTCGTGCTGGGAGGGCGAGCACGACCTCAATTTTGTCTCGATCGGGATCGAAATCGTCAACCCTGGCCACGAATGGGGTTATCGCGCCTTTCCCGAGAAGCAGATGGCCGCGGTTGAATATCTTTGCCGCGATATCCTTTCGCGACGCCCGATCCCGCCGCATCGCGTGGTGGGTCATTCGGATATAGCGCCCGATCGCAAGACCGATCCCGGCGAGGCCTTTGACTGGCCGCGTCTCGCTCGTGCCGGCATCGGGATCTGGCCGGAACCGTCCCGGCAGCGGCCCGACGTTGTGCTCGACCGCCCGAGCGCCGTCGCCAACTTCGGCTTAATCGGCTATTGCGTGGCTCCGGCCATCGAGAAGGCGACCGTTGCCGCCTTCCAGCGGCGCTTTCGCCCTACCCGCGTCGACGGCGTGATCGACGCCGAGACCGCGGCGCGCCTCGCCGATGTGCAAGCAGCCTTTATGCGATCGCGTACAACATGGTCCGCCGGCCGCAGCGCGTGGCATTCTTGCGTCGATCGGGAAACGAACGCGGCGCGGGGCTCAATTGAGCCGTGACGGGGGACGCCGCTCCGCCTGACGGCGGACGATCTGGCCGGCATGGTGGTGGGCTATTCGCCACCCACCGTCCTCGCGGACAAACAGGTTGCTAGCGGCGAGGGTGCCGCCACCTAACTCCTCCTCGCACAGTACCAAGGCCGTGTCGCCGTAAAGCAGTACGCGCTCGTCGTAACAGGCGATGCGGGGCGCGTCTGGGCTCGTCAGAATCGCGATCCAGCTCGAAATGATCTCCTCCCGGTCGGTCAGCACCGTCCATCCTGGATGGAGGCAGGCAACGGGCGCGCGGCGCGCCCACAACGCGTCCATGGCGGCGACGTCGCGCGCCGTAAAGGCGCGGTAGAATTCGAGGTTGGCGGCGAGTACGGCGTCGTTGTCGGTCATTTGTGATCCTCGGCCTGGCATCAGCCAAAGCTACGTCGGGCGATCATCCGCCGCCAGTCGCTTCGCGCCAGCGGCTTTTTTACTGTCGCAGAGCGGACAATCGCCGCGCTGGGCCGCCCGCTCCGATCACGCTCCAGCGCCAAAAACCTTGCCATCCGCGCCGCGGGCCTGCACCCCGAATCCCGGGCCTGGTGGGCTTCCCATCCACACCGCTCGTCTGCCGCAAAACCGGAACCCTCATCTGTGACGGACGAGGCCTCGCCGCACGCTTGCATTTCCGCCTCCGCCGCGCGACCCTCAGAGATAAATCGAATTCAATCGGGCGATCAGGAGACAGAGCCGTGAACGATATCGCACCGTCGCGCTACAAATGGGTGGGAACTCGGCCGGTCCGTCCGGATGGCGTGCCCAAAGTCACTGGCCGGGCGCTCTACGGCGCCGATTTGGCCATGGCCGGGGCGCTTTACGGCAAGATCATTCGCTCGCCGCACGCCCATGCGCGGATCCGGTCGATCGACGCGTCAAAGGCGCTGGCGCTGCCCGGGGTCAAGGCGGTGGTGACCGCGGCCGATTTTCCCGACCATAAATTCGAATATGTTGGGCCGGAGCGGGTCGCGCAAAATTTCTGGCACATCACCCGCAACGTGATGGCTCGCGAAAAGGCGCTTTATGAAGGCCACGCGGTCGCAGCCGTCGCCGCGGCCAGCAAATCCGTCGCCGAAGAGGCTGCCGCGTTGATCGCAATCGACTATGAGGTTCTGCCGCATGTCATCGACGTCGACGAGGCGATGGCCCCGGACGCGCCGCTGCTGTTCGAGGATATGATCACCCGCGGAGTCGAGCCGACTCCGACCAAGCCCTCGAATGTCTCGAAGCGCCTCGAATTCGAAATCGGCGACATCGACGCCGGCTTTGCCGAGGCCGATTTCGTCGTCGAGAAGGAATTCAAAACTGCGGCGGTGCACCAAGCCTATATCGAGCCGCACGCCACTGTCGCCCGAGTCGAAGCCGACGGCCAAGCCGAGATCTGGGCGTCGAGCCAGGGCCATTTCGTCGTCCGCGCCTTGACCGCGAAATTGCTTGATCTGCCGGTAGGCGACATACGCGTCAACCCGGCCGAGATCGGTGGCGGATTTGGCGGCAAGACCGTCGTCTATCTCGAACCGGTTGCGGCTGCGCTGTCGAGGAAAGCAGGGCTTCCGGTCAAAATCGTGATGAGCCGCGACGAGGTGTTCAAGGCCTCCGGCCCGACCTCGGGCGCCTCGATGTGGGTCAAGATCGGCATCAAAAAGGATGGCACCTTGGTCGCTGCCGACGGTATCTTCAAATTCCAAGCCGGCGCCTTCCCGGGCTCGCCGGTGATGAATGCGTGCCTGTGCGCCTTTGCTCCTTACAACATCCCGAATGCGCGCACCGTCGGCTACGATGTCGTCAGCAACCGGCCGAAATCGGCCGCTTACCGCGCACCGGGCTCGCCGATCTCGGCCTTCGCGGTCGAAAGCGTGCTCGACATATTGGCCAAAAAGATCGGCATGGATCCGCTGCAGTTAAGGCTGAAGAACGCTGCACGGCCTGGCACGACGATGATCTATGGGCCGAAAATGGCCCACGGCGGCTATATCGAAACCCTCGAGGCGTTGATCAACCATCCGCAATACAAGGCGCCGTTGGGGCCGAACCAGGGCCGGGGTGTGGCCTCGGGCTATTGGTTCAACGGCGGCGGCGAGTTGAGCGCCACGGTACAGGTCAACGAGGACGGCACCGTCGTCGTCGCCACCGGCAGCCCCGACATCGGCGGCTCGCGCGCCTCGATGGCGCTGATGGCGGCGGAAACCTTGGGTGTCGATTATAGCCAGGTTCGGGCGATCGTCGCCGACACCGCGTCGATCGGCTACACCCATGTGACCGGCGGCTCGCGCGTCACCTTCGCCACCGGCATGGCGGTCGTAGACGCCAGCAAAAAGGTCGTAGACGAGTTGCGCAAGCGGGCGGCGGTGATGTGGGACGTCGACGTCGACGGTGTCGTCTGGGAGGATGGCAAAGCCAAGCCCGCCAGCAGCAATGTCGGCGATTTCGAGCCACTGCCCTTGAAAGAGCTCGCTGCGAAGAAGGCGCTGACCGGGGGTCCGATCGGCGCTCAGGCATCGGTCAATGCCGGCGGTATGGCGCCTGGCTTCGCCGCTCATTTCTGCGATGTCGAGGTCGATCCCGAGACCGGTAAAGTCACGGTGTTGCGCTTTGTCGCCGCACAGGATGTCGGCAAAGCAATCCATCCCTCTTATGTCGAAGGACAGATCCAAGGCGGCGTCACCCAAGGCATCGGCTGGGCCTTGAACGAGGAATACATCTACGACAAGTCCGGCCGCCTTGATAATGCCGGCTTCCTCGACTACCGGTGTCCGGTCGCCTCGGACGTGCCGATGATCGATGCGGTGCTGGTCGAGGTGCCGAACCCGGCCCATCCTTTCGGCGCCAAGGGGGTCGGGGAGGTAAACATCTGCCCGCCAATGGCGGCGATCGCCAACGCCATCGACAATGCGATCGGCAGACGCTTGACCGAATTGCCGATGTCTCCGCCCAAAGTACGCGCCGCCCTCGATGCCGGCGCGGGGGATTAGGAACCGCGGCGATGGCTGAGCCGACCGCGCGGGTGGTTTTGTCGAGCGGGTTCAGTCGCCGCTACACCGGCGGAGTACGCGAATTCCAGATCGAGGCAAAAAGCCTGCGCGGCGTGATCAAGGCGTTGAACCATCTCTACCCCGGCCTTGGCGAGCACCTCGAAGGAGAAACCACCGTCGCCATCGACGGCGAGATTCACGAGGTCGGCTACCTCCAGCCGCTGCGCCAAGGCAGCGAAGTCTTCTTCATCCCCAAACTCGAAGGGGGGTGAGGCGGAGCGGTCTATAGGCCGCCTCACCAGAGTCCCACGCGATTGACGGGGCTCGCATAGCTCTGCCCTCTCCCGGTAGAGAGAGGATCTTGTTGATCTGGATCATTGTCGATGGACGTTGCCGCTGCCGCCAAACTCCCCGCCTCTGTCGACGACACGCTCGCCATGCTGGGCAGCGTCGATTACATCGCCGACCGCAGCTTAGCGACGGCGGTGCATCTCGCGTTGCATCTGAAGCGACCGCTCTTTCTCGAAGGCGAGGCTGGGGTCGGCAAGACCGAGATTGCCAAGGTGCTGGCGAGCGCGCTGACGCGCCGGTTGATCCGCTTGCAATGCTACGAGGGTCTCGACGTCGCCTCGGCGGTCTACGAATGGGACTACGCACGCCAGATGATCGAGATCCGACTGGCCGAGGCGGCCGAGGAGGACCGCTCGGAGATCGAGAGCACAATCTTCTCCGACCGGTTTCTGATCAAACGTCCGCTGTTGCAGGCGTTGGAGCCCAACCTCGGGGGCGCGCCGGTATTATTGATCGACGAGCTCGACCGCACCGACGAGCCATTCGAGGCCTATCTTCTCGAGCTGCTCTCGGACTTCCAGGTGACGATCCCGGAAATCGGCACGATCCACGCCGCCGACCCGCCGATCGTGATCATCACCTCAAACCGAACGCGCGAGATCCACGACGCGCTAAAGCGGCGCTGTTTCTACTATTGGGTCGATTATCCGACTGCGGCGCGTGAATTGGAGATACTGAAGCGTAAGGCGCCGGGCGCCAGCGAACATCTGTCGCATCAAGTCGTTGCCTTCGTCCAAAAACTGCGCACGATGGACCTGTTCAAACTTCCCGGTATCGCCGAGACAATCGACTGGACCGAGGCGCTGATGCAATTGGATGTTCTCGAGCTATCCCCGGATGCGATCAACGACACCTTGGGCGTTTTGCTCAAATACCAGGACGACATCGCACGCATTCAAGGGAGCGAAGCCGCTCGGCTCCTGGACCAGATCAAGGCCGAAGCCGCCGCGGCGGCGTAGTGGAGTCGTGAGCAGCAAATCTCGAAACAGCGAAAAATCCCCCCTCTCTGCCCCTGGGGGCGGAGAGGGTCGGGGTGAGGTGGCGGACTCCTCCCGACCACTGCAGCCCATCTCACCCTCCCGCTGCACGGGCCCCTCCCTCTCCCCCCTGAAGGGCGAAGAGGGGAAACACGAGGGTCGGCTGCTCGCCAATCTGATGCATTTTGCGCGTACCTTGCGCGCGGCCGGTCTGCCGGTCGGCCCCGGCAAGGTCATCGACGCGGTCGAGGCGGTCAAGACCATTGGAATCACCGACCGGCGCGACTTTTATTGGACATTGCATGCGGTCTTCGTCAATCGGCCTGACCAGCGGCTGATTTTCGACCAGGCCTTTCACATTTTCTGGCGCAACCCCGATCTGCTGAAGAAGATGATGGGGCTGGTGCTGCCTGAAATTCGGGTCGAGGCCGAAGTGGATCGGGGCGCCGAGATGGTACGGCGCCTCGCCGAAGCGCTCCACCCGAACCAGCAGCAGGAACCTCCCGGCGAAAGCGAGGAGACCGAAACCGAGATCGACGCGGTCATGACTTTTTCCGACCGCGAGCAACTACGCAGCATGGATTTCGAGAAAATGTCTTTGGAGGAGCTGGCGCGCGCCAAGGCCGCGATCGCGCGGTTGCGCCTGCCGGTGCAGGACGTCCCAACCCGCCGCTTCGCCCCCGACCGACACGGCGCCCGCGCCGATCTGCGGGCGACAATGCGCGCGGCGCTACGCTCGGGCGGGCTGATCGAGTTGAAGCGCAAGAGCCCGCGCCGACGCCCGCCGCCGCTCGTTGTCCTATGCGACATCTCTGGCTCGATGAGCCGCTACAGCCGCGTCTTCCTGCATTTCATGCACACCGTCACCAACGACCGCGATCGGGTCTACACGTTTGTCTTTGGCACGCGATTGACCAACATCACGCGCTATCTGCGCCACCGCGACGTGGACCTAGCGTTGGAGCGGGTCGGCGATGCGGTCGCCGATTGGTCGGGCGGGACCCGCATCGGCTATTCGATCGCCGAGTTCAACCGGCTGTGGTCGCGGCGCCTGCTAGGCCAGGGGGCGATCGTTCTGTTGATCACCGACGGGCTCGATCGCGATGCCGGCACCGGTCTCGCTCACGAGATGGATCGGCTGCATCGCTCGTGCCGAAGGCTGATTTGGCTGAACCCGCTGTTGCGCTACGAAGGGTTCGAGCCAAAATCTCTCGGCATGAAGGCGATGATGCCCTATGTCGACGAGTTCCGGCCGGTGCACAATCTCGAAAGCCTCGAAACCCTGATCGCGGTGCTGAGCGCCCCGATCGCGCGCCGCGGCACCACAGCCGCAGCATGGCAGCATAATGAAGAGAGGGCAGCATGAGCGATACGGCAGAAATTCTGGAGCAGGCGGCGCGCTGGCGCGAGGCAGGATCGGGGGTGGCCTTGGCGACCGTCGTCACCACTTGGGGCTCCTCGCCGCGGCCCGTCGGCGCCAAGCTCGCGGTCGATGAAAAAGGCGCGATGGTCGGCTCGGTCTCGGGTGGCTGCGTCGAGGGCGCGGTCGTCGGCGAGGCGCTTGAAGTGATCCGGGACGGCAAACCGCGGCTCCTCGATTTTGGTGTCAGCAACGACCAGGCCTGGGAAGTCGGCCTCGCTTGCGGCGGCAAGATCCAGATATTTGTCGAGCGCGTCGAATGAAGGGACGCATTCTCGACCGTGTCGTGGCGGCAGAGCGAGAGCACCGCTCGGTCGCTCTCGCAACCAACCTTGCTACGGGTCGGCAATTGCTGCTCGACGGCGAACACGCCGAGGGTGATCTGGCGCTCGACGACGCGGTGCTCGACAGAGTACGTGAGACTTGGCGCAGCGGCCGCAACCGAAGCATCGAGACGGCGGCCGGTCCCGTGTTTGTCGAGGTGCTCACGCCGCCGCATCGCTGCTTCATCATCGGCGCGGTGCATATAGCCCAGCCCTTGGCGAAGATGTTGGCGATGACCGATTATGCCGTGACGGTCATCGACCCGCGTGAATCATTCGCCACCGAGTCACGTTTTCCGGGAATCGAAATGACCTCGGAGTGGCCGGACGAAGCCCTTGAACGGCTCAGGCCGGACCGTGGTTCGGCGGTCGTGGCCTTGACCCACGACCCAAAACTCGACGACCCGGCGCTGGCGGCTGCGTTGCGATCGGAAAGCTTTTACATCGGCGCGCTCGGCTCGCGGCGTAACCACGCGGGGCGCTGTGCGCGATTGAAGGAGCAAGGCTTCACCGACGAAGATGTCGCCCGCATTCACGGGCCCGTCGGCCTCGCGATCGGGGCGATATCGCCGGCCGAGGTCGCGATCTCGATTGTCGCCCAGATGACCCAGATCCTCCGCCGCGGCAAGGAAGCTGAGGCGGCATGAGGTTCGGAGAGGTCCCGGTCGCCGAGGCGGAAGGTGCGATCCTCGCACACAGCCTGAAGCTTGGGACGACTGCGCTCAAAAAAGCGCGCGTTCTGTCGGCGGACGACCTCGAGCTGATCGCCGCGGCCGGCTTGTCGCGGATTGTCGTCGCCCGGCTCGAGCCCGACGATATCGGCGAAGACGAAGCGGCGCGGCGAGTCGCCGCGGCGGCAGCGGGAGCCGAAATCGAGGCGGCGGCACCGTTCACCGGCCGCGCCAACCTTTTTGCCAAGGCGCGCGGGGTGTTGGTTTTCGAGCGCGAGCGAGTTGATCGGCTCAATCTCGTCGATGAGGCGATCACGCTCGGCACGTTGTCGCCGTTCACGGTCGTCGAGCGGCGGCAGATGGTCGCCACGGTCAAGATCATCCCATTCGCCGCGCCGGCGGCGGCGGTCCAGCGTTGCGTCGAGGCCGCGGCGGCGGGCGGTCCGCTGCTGCGCGTCGCACCTTTCCTGCCGCGCTCGGTCGGGCTGATCCAGACTCGTCTGCCCGGGCTGAAAGAAAGCATCCTCGACAAGACCCGCGAGGTAAGCGAGCGCAGGCTCGCGGCGCTCGGCTGCAAGCTCGTTCTTGAGGAGCGCTGTGGCCACGCGATTGGCGAGCTTGGCGCAAGGATTCGCGACGCACTCGGCCACGGGATCGATATTTTGCTAATCCACGGCGCCTCGGCGATCCTCGACCGGCGCGATGTGATCCCGTCGGGGATTGTGGCTGCCGGCGGCAGGATCGATCATTTCGGCATGCCGGTCGATCCCGGCAATCTCCTGCTGCTCGGTCACGTCGGCGAGCGCGTTGTGCTGGGGCTTCCCGGCTGCGCTCGCTCGCCGAAGGTCAACGGCTTTGACTGGGTACTCGAACGATTGGTCGCCGGGCTGCCGGTCGGCGCGGCCGAGATTATGCGCATGGGCAGCGGTGGCCTGTTAGCCGAGATTCCGTCGCGACCGCTGCCCCGCGCCGAAGCGAAGCCGCCGACGCCACAAGAAAAGCCGCAGGGACCGCGGATCGGCGCCGTGCTGCTCGCCGCCGGTCAGTCGCGGCGAATGGGCGGCCCGAACAAGTTGCTCGCTGAAATCGAGGGCGTGCCGATGGTGGCGCGGGTGGCGCAGCGGCTCCTTGCCTCGCGAGCGCGCCCGATCATCGCCGTTTTGGGCAACAAGGCCGACGAGGTCGACCAGGCGCTCGGCAAGCTGCCGGTCGAGCGGGTTCGCAACCCCGACTTCGCCGACGGGCTCTCGACCTCGCTGAGGCGCGGGATAGCCACGCTGCCTCCTGATCTCGACGGCGCGCTGGTCTGCCTAGGAGATATGCCGCTCGTCACCGGGCGGCATATCGATCGCCTGCTCGCGGCGTTCAACCCTCTCGAAGGCCGCGCGATCGTTGTGCCGACCCGGCGCGGCAAACGCGGCAACCCGGTGCTCTGGGCAAAGCATTTCTTTCCCGAAATGACCCAGATCGCCGGCGATGTCGGTGCCAGGCACCTCATTGGCGAGCATGCCGAGCTGGTCGCCGAAGTCGAAATGGACGACGACGCGATCCTCGTCGATATCGACACCCCCGAAGCGCTCGCCGCCTTCAGGCGGAAGACAACCGCTCAGGCGGCAGGTGGCGATTAGATCGGAAATCGCCGCCATGGGAAGGTGAGAGCGAGGCTGACCGGAAGAGGGTCGACCTTGCACCGGCCAGACCCCGGCGCAAGATTACGGCCATCGTCAGCCACAACAGGATCGGTGCGATCTGAAGCCCCAGCAGCCTTGCTGCAGGGAGTGAGAGCGCTGGCAGCATCAACAGAGTGAACACGGTGATTTTTTCCCAAGGCGCGAAACCGTTTCTAACGGCCTCGTTGCCGAGCCATGCCGCAGCAAATATCAACACAACCATGTCGTAATAATAAGCGTATGGGGTGACTAGGAAAATCCCAACCACCAGCGCAGCCGATTTGATGCCGATTGGGCATCGATGATACCATAAGATGCTAACCGCCACGATGGCGCAGATTGCGGAAATCCCTTGGGCCAGGTACGCGCTTGGCAAGTTTGCCCCAAGCAGCCGCATGAGCACAAACACGGTCGGCATCCCGGCCCAGGTAGAAGGCGCAAACTGCAGCAACTGGTGCTCTAATACCATACGATTGACAAAGCCACTCCAGATACCCGAGCCGAGTACGATCGTGCACGTTGCAACCAAGAGGATCACCATTGCTGCCGCTACGGTGAACGCCCGCCAATGTCTGCTGGCGACCAGGGCAACAGGCACCAAGATGCCCAAATGGGGTTTGTAGCACAGGACCCCTAAAAGAATGCCGGCCGCTGCTGGGTACGTTTCGACGAGCGTAAGCCCCCAGACGAATAGCACTGCCGTGAAATATCCGTTTTGACCGCAGATCAGATTGAGAAACGCGGCGGGTGTGCCTAAGGTCGCGAGCGCTGCCATTGGCCAACCGACTAGCCGCGACAGCGACCAGGCACACAGGGCACTTCCTAAGAGGACCCATATCAGCCACGCATGAGCAATCGACAGCCCAGCGAGCGGCCAGCACAGCAGCATCATGATCGGTGGATAGGAATAAATAGCCCATCTCATACCCGGCCCGACCAGAGATTGCTGGAAAGCGTGATAAGCTGCGACGTCGTATGCGATTTCAGGTCGCCCACCAGCAGCCAAGATGGCTCCGGTCCAATAATTTACGAGGTCTGCTTGGTCACGGGCGTCGGGATAGGCCACCGAATCATGGGCAAGCAGGACAATCGACAGCAACGCACAGAACGTTCCCCAACGCATCAAGCAGGTTCGAGTGAGCCACGTCGCATCCCTAACGATGCGTTCAGCCAATTGGAGATGATGCCGCATGCTCCGCCCGAACTGCTGCCACGATCTGGACTTCCGCCGGTAGCCAATTATCAGATTGGGCATGGTCGGGTGAAGTCGCGGTTAATTTTCGTCAGCGCGTCGGCGGGCCGGAGAACAGCACCCGACTGACAGAGGCGAACTCCATCGCGACGCGTTTTGGGCTGGCCTCAGGGAAACGCGGCAACCCGGTGCTGCGGGCAAAGCATTTCTTTTCAGAAATGACCAGATCGCCGGCGATGTCGGCGCCAGGTATCTGATCGGCGAGCATGCCGAGCTGGTCGCCGAAGTCGAAATGGACGACGACGCGATCCTCGTCGATATCGATACCCCCGAAGCGCTTGCCGCTTTCAAGCAAAGGGTGGGTGGGGGCTAGATCGGAAATCAGCCGTCGCGATGGGTGCGAACGAGGCGGCCTTTGGGAAGCCCCGGCTCGGGCAAGCCAGGCCGCGACGGAGGATCACGACCATAGTTAGCCACAATAGAATCGGTCCGATTTGGAAACCGGACAATGCGGGCAGAAGTGAAAGAGCTGGGAGAACCAATAAGATTAAAATGGTGACTTTTTCCCATGGCAGGAAACCCGTCTTAACGGCTTCATTGGTTAGCCATGCCGCAGCGAAGATCAGTACGATCATGTCGTAATAAAAGGTGTACGGAGTTGCCAGGAAAATCCCTATCGTCAACGCCGCAGATTTGATGCCGAGCGGACTTCGGCCATGCCACAGAGCGGCAATTGCTGCAGCGGCAGAAATGGCTGAGACTCCCTGCATCAGATATGCCGCCGGGAGGCCTGCGCCAGCCATCCTCATCATGACGAACACCGTCGGCATCCCGGCCCAAGTTGAGCGAGCGAACGGCAACAGCATGCGCTCCAGGGCCATCTGATCGATAAAACCGATCCAGGCGTTCGGGCCGAGCGAGATCACGCTCGCCCCCACCAGAAAGATTACACATGCCGCCGCCGCGCCGAGTGCCCTCCACTGCGCGCCGGCGACCAGGGCGACCGGCAGCAGGATGCCCAAGTGCGGCTTGTAGCACAGCATCCCTAATAGCAAGCCGGCGAATACCGGACGTCGGTCGATGAGCATCAGACCCCAGACCAGCAGCACCGCAGTGAAATATCCGTTCTGTCCGTCGAGGAGGTTAAAGAAGGCCGCAGGCGCGCCGATCGTCGCCAGAGCCGCCACCGGCCACCCGACCAGCCGCGACAGAGACCAAGTGCAGAGGCCTATGCCCAACAAAATCCACACCAGCAAAGCGTGAACAAGCGACAGACCGGCAAGCGGCCAACACAGCAACATCATAATCGGCGGATAGGAGTAGATCCTCCATCCGAATGCGGTCCCAACCAGCGACTGCTGAAACGCGTGATAAGGTCCGAAATGGTAGGCTATTCCGGGGTTTTCTGTGGCGACCAAAAGGGCGCCGGACCAATAATTAATGAAATCTCCACCCCTGGTGACACCGCTCGGGGGATTAACGATAGCATTGTGCGCGAGCAGGACGACCGACAGCAATGCCCAGAATGCCCCCCAGCGCATCAGGCGTTCTCTGGTGAGCCAGCGCGCCCATTTGACGGTGCCCAAGGCATATTGAAGGTATTGCCGCATCTTCCCGTCTGCCGAGATCTCCGGCGTCGGGCAGCCGGACGCCAATCAAAATGGGGAGATAGGCTAAACTTACAGTTAAATTCCGCTGCAGCGCGACAACAGGAGGACGAGGGTTAGAAAATCCATCCGCTCGCCGGTCAAACCTCTCCGACAAGAGCTACACAGCGACGCGTTTGACCGGTGCGTCGACGAAGTGTGGCATGACCTCGCGGGCGAAGCGCCGCAGGCTGGCGCGACCCCGTGCTCCGCCACCCGAGCCGCCGCCATTGATCAGCACATAGCCGGCGCCCGCCTCACGCAGCTCTTCGAGCCGCTCGGCGATGTGGTCAGGATTGCCGTACATTGCGCTGATTTCGTTGACCGCGCGCGGATCGCCGGTGGCGCGGTCGGGACCGCCATGCACGGTGCCGTCGGGCGTGGTCGCAAGCTTTAATTGCCGCACACGGTTAGCTAACCGGCGCTCCATCGCCGCTTCCCGTTCGGCGGCGCTGTCGCAGACAAAGAAGGCGCGGGTTACCGCCACCTGTGTTGGGTCGAAGCTGCGCCCGCGAGCCTCGACTTCGGATCTGTAGATCGCGACGTTGGCGGCGACGTCGGTGGGCGAGGCGTATTGGCCGAGCAACAGATTGTAGCCCTGCGCGGCGACCCGGCGGATCGAGCGCTCGCTGCCGGCACCCATCCAAATCGGCGGATGCGGCTTTTGCGCGGTCGGTGGCTCGACAACGATGTTGTCGAATTGCCAATGCTTGCCCCGGTGCGAGAACGGCTCGTCGGCGGTCCATGCCCTGATGATCACGTCGAGCAACTCGTCGAAGCGCTCATCGGCCTCGGCCATCGGTATGCAGAACCCGGCGAACTCGTTGTAGCGATAGCCCTTGCCTATGCCGAAATCGAGCCTTCCGCCGGACAACAGATCGAGGGTCGCCGCCTGCTCGGCCAGCAGCACCGGGTTATGCCACGGCAAAACCATGACCGCCGTGCCGAGTCGCAGGTGCCGCGTGCGGGCACCGAGCCAAGTCAACAGATTGATCGTCGCCGAGACCTGGCCATACCCGGTGAAGTGGTGCTCGACGACAAAGGTGCTATGAAAGCCGAGCGCCTCGGCCTCGATATTGTACTCGATAAAGTCGCGAAAACCCTCTGCGCTGTCGAATTCGGGACCGCCACGCCTTGCCGCCGCACTGCCGAACAGGCCGAACCGCATCGTACAGCTTCCTCCCGCTAAAATGCCGCGATCGACACTACGCCGGAGACACCAAAGGTTCCAAATGCGGTTTTTTGATCGCCGACGTCGCTTACGCAGCAACGATTACGGCCAGCCCCAAGGGTCTCCGTCCCAATCCCCCTGGGTCATGATCGCGGTCATCTGGGCCTCGTCGGCAAGTTGCTTGGCAAACATTTCCCGCTTGTAGGCGTCCCAGTTCTGCTGGGTGCCGAAATAGACGCAATTGCAGTCGAGTGGGTCGGCATACAAATAGACCGGATTGCCGTTCACCACCTTGGTGAGAAATTTGTTGGGCGGCAGCCTCTTCATCGCCTCGATACGATGCGGCAAATCCGCAGGCCTGACCTGAAACCCAGCCGCCGCGAGCAGATCCTCCTTCTGCGCCACCTGCTGTTGCGGGCTGACGCACCCGGCAACGCCGAGCGCCAGGGCACCGGCAGTCCATAACCAAGTTAATTTCAGCACGGCAATTCTCCCCGAACTCAGCGGACGCTACCCGATCGCGCCGGTTCAACGCAACAAGGCGAGCAGTATCTTTCCGCCATCCGAGGTGTTCGGTCGCGCTCGCCGTATAAAACCGGCTGCCCTTCTTCTGCACTGCTGCGTTATGTCGAAGAGCAGGGGTCAACTATCTGGAACGGGCACCTCACGCCTTGCGCCAGCGAGCCGATAGCGAGAAGGTACAAACGCGCTGCGGCTGCGAGCCTTTCGGCAAACCGTGGAAACCGTATGGCCCGCCCATTGCTTCGTCTAAAGCCGGCGGATTGTAAATGATGACCCTGAAAATGTTTATTTCCAGGTCAGGAAGAAGCCGATGTCGCCGGGCATGCCGCCTGGGTATTCAACCACCTC
Organism: uncultured Alphaproteobacteria bacterium; assembly: GCA_963733945.1. Lineage (GTDB taxonomy): Bacteria > Pseudomonadota > Alphaproteobacteria > ATCC43930 > CGMCC-115725 > AP-15. The sequence goes on from CAVTFD010000043.1 coordinate 27,330, forward strand.
CGCCTTAAGCCCAAAGCCGAGCGGCTGCAGATGGCCGCGCCAGAATTCGTATCCGGCCTTGGGGCGGCCTTCCAAGGTGGTTTCCCAGCCGGCTTCGGAATTGTTGATGCGGCGGCCGCGATCGGTGCACATGGTATTGGGGAATCGATAGACCTGGACCTCGCTCTGGCCGCGTTCGGCCGCTCGGCTGACCAGTTGCATTACCTGCTGCAGTAACTGATCGGCGGTCCGCTCGGGCGGTTTGTGGAATTCCGCCATCACCGCCTTTTGTCGCTCTTCTTGCTCCTGCATGCGGCGCACCTCTTCGGCCGCCTTCGCCGCCTCGCGTTCGGCCATGCGACGCTTGATATCGGTGGCGGAAAAGACCCCGGCGGCGGCCGGTTGCGTCGTGCCGCGATCTCCAGACATGGCTTATTCCCTCCGATCTCTGCTACGCAGCAGCGCGCGAGCGTGGCGCGCGATCATCATATTCTCGTCGGTCTTGATGACAAAAGCCGCGACGCGGCTGCCCGGCGTGCTGATCCGCTCCTTATGCTCGCGATTGGCCACTTCGTCCAACCCCAGCCCGAGCCAGCTGCACGCCCGGCAGATGGCGCCACGCACCGATGCCGCGTTCTCCCCCACGCCGGCGGTGAACACGACGCCGTCGATGCCCCCGAGCGCAGCGGCAAGCGAGGCAATATGACCCGCCACGCGGTAGCAGAACACCTCTATCGCGAAACGCGCCCGTGGCTCCTGGCTCTCGAGCAATTCGCGAAAGTCCGACGAAATCCCGGACAGTCCGAGCATGCCGGAGCGGCGATACAGTAGATCGACCAGCGCCTCAGGCTGCATGTTTTTTTGCTGGATCAGGTGCAAGATGACACCGGCATCGAGTTCGCCACACCGGGTCCCCATCGGTAACCCGTCGAGCGCGGTGAACCCCATCGTCGACGCGATCGACACGCGGTCGCGCAGGGCGCAGGCCGAGCAGCCGTTCCCGAGATGCGCCACGACGACCCGGCCGTTGGCAATTTCAGGCGCCCGCGCCGGCAATACCGAGGCGATGTACTCATAAGACAGCCCATGAAAACCGTAGCGCCGAATACCCTCTTCAAAGAACGAATAGGGCAAGGCGAAAGCCTGCTCGACTTCGGGCGCAGTGCGGTGGAACGCGGTGTCGAAACATGCGACCTGCGGCAGCCCGGGGTTGAGCTGCTGCGCCATCTTGATCGGCGCCAGATTGAAGGGCTCGTGCAGTGGTGCCAGCGGTACCAGCGTCTCCAGCTCGGCTAACAATTCCGGGGTGACGCGCGCCGGCCGCGAGTAACGCATCCCGCCATGAACGACCCGATGCCCGAGAGCCGCCAGCCGCCGGTTGCCGAGCCTATCCCTCGCCCAGGGCAAAATCGCCGGCAGCACTTCGCTCGGGACGGTTGGCGGCTTCGAACCCAGGTCCGGCGGGTCGAGCTTTTCGCCATCTTGCCCGGTGGCGCTCGCCGACGGACGCGCTCCGATCCCGTCGACCTGACCGGTAAGAATTCGCTGCTCACCCTCGTAAAAGCTGAACTTGAGCGAGGAGGAACCGGCGTTGATCACGCCGACGAGCGGCTCGGCGTTTGCTGCGCTCATTGTTTGCGAGCCCCCTTCCTCAGCCGAGGATGTTATAGCCGCCGTCGATATAGATGGTGTTGCCGGTCATCGCGCCGGCATATTGGCTCGCCAGAAAAACGCAGGCCGCACCCACCTCCTCGATCGTCACCAGACGGCGCGCTGGCGCACGCTCGGCCACCCGCTCCATCAGCGCGTCGAAATCGGGAATGCCGGACGCGGCGCGGGTAGCCAAGGGGCCTGGGCTGATGGAATGTACGCGAATGCCCTTGGGGCCGAGCTCGGCGGCCAGGTAGCGCACCGCGGATTCGAGCGCCGCCTTGACCGGACCCATGATCCCGTAATTCTCGATGACCTCGTTGGCGCCGTGATAGCTCATCGCGAAGACCGCTCCGCCCCCGGTCATCAGCTTTTCCGCGCGGCACGTCAGGTCGAGCAGTGACCAGCACGAGACATCCATCGCGGTCAAGAAACCATCACGAGGACAATCGGTAACCCGCCCCTCCAGCGCCTCCCGCGGAGCAAACGCGATCGAGTGGACGAGAATGTCGAGCCGTCCCCACTCTGTGGCGATCGCCTCGAATAATGCATCGACCTGCGCCGGCTCACGAACCTCCAACGGCAGCAGGAGAGACGCCTCAACCGCCGATGCCAACGGCTCGACATAAGGCCGCGCCTTGTCGTTGAGATAGGTCATCGCGATTTCGGCGCCGGACCGGTGCATCGCCTCGGCGCATCCCCAGGCGATCGAGCGATCATTGGCGACGCCGACGATCAGTGCGTTTTTGCCTTTCAGTATCGAGGAGCGGGTAAGCTCGGGAGGCACGCTATTCGTCTCCCTCATCTTACTGCTGCTGTCGCATCGCGGCGTCGCGCCTCCGCCACCAGGCTCGCGACCGCGCACGACGCGAGCCGGGTAATGACGCTGTCGGCTCGGCTGGTCAGGATGATCGGGACGCGGGCGCCGAGGACAATGCCGGCTGCTGCTGCGCCGGCGAGAAAGGAAAGGCTCTTGGCAAGCATGTTGCCGGATTCGAGGTCCGGCACAACCAGCACGTTGGCGCGCCCGGCCACCGAGGAGACAATGTGCTTGATGGCCGCGGCTTCTTCGTTGATCGCGTTATCGAGCGCCAGCGGGCCATCGAGGGTCCCGCCGGTGATCTGGCCCCGCTCCGCCATCTTGCACAGCGCCGCCGCTTCGATCGTCGACGGGACGGTGGGGTTGACCGTCTCCATCGCCGACATGACCGCCACCCGCACTTCCGGAAATCCCAGCGCATGGCCGAGGTCGATCGCGTTCTGCACGATGTCGACCTTGTCGGCGAGGCTGGGGGCGATGTTGACCGCGGCATCGGTGATGATCAGCGGATCCTTGTGGCCGGGGACATCCATCACAAAGCAGTGGCTGATCCGCCGCGCCGTGCGAATGCCGGTCTCCCGCGCGACCACGGCGCCCATCAGCTCGTCGGTATGAAGGCTGCCCTTCATCAGGGCTTCCGCCTTCCCTTGGCGGATGAGTTCGACCGCCTTGGCCGCCGAATCATGGCTGTGCGCCGCCTCCACCAGCGGGAAGCTCGATATGTCGGCTTCCGCCTGTTTTGCCGCCTCCCGAATGCGCGCGGGCGGCCCGACCAGGATCGGGGCGATCAGTCCCAATTTGGCCGCCTCGACCACGCCCTCGATCGAGATCTTGTCGCAAGGATGCGCAACCGCCGTCGTCACCGGTGGCAGTTGCCGCGCGGCGTGCACCAGCCGGTCGTATCGCTCACGTGGCCCGTCAGCTTTGATTTCCATTGGTTGCCCCATCCCTCCCGGCCTACGCCGCCTTGTCTTGGCCGACCTCGGGGGGCGGACCACCGAACATCGCCTCGATGCGCTCAAGCCTGCGGCGGCCCTCCTCGGGCAGCGCGCCACGCGCTGCGAGGACGCGACGCACCAATGCCAGTGCCTCGTCGCACTGTCGGCGATTGTTTGGCAACAGCTTCGGAAGTGCTGCAATCGCTCGCTCTGGATCCAATAGCAGGGTCAGGTACTGCTCCTTTACGATCTCCTTGAACCGGGCGAAGCCGACCCGCTTGGCCGCCGGCAGCTCGGCGCTAATCTGCTTCAAGGCGGCAAAGCCGCGCTCGTCGACTTTGCCCTCCGGCAGGCGCACGTAGATCAGGGCGCGCACTGCGGCCTCGATCAACCCGCCGTGATCGATCTGCCGCTCGAGATAGGCGGCCGCTTGTTGGGCGGCGGCCTCTCGCGCTACATCGCGCCCGATGCGGCGGCTCACCGACTTTTCGTCGGCGCGCAGACCGACCATCGCCTGCACAACCGGAGAGCCGTAGGTGTTGAAGAAGAACGCCTCGGTCGCGGCGTCACGGGCCTCCCCCCACATTTCGAGCCCACTCGCGATCATGTCCGACATCATGTGCTCGAAGGCGAGGAACGGATTGCCCGTGTTCACCGGACGCCGATTCTCGCGCACCGCCTTGGCCCAATCCGCGACGGGCCGCATGAAGGGGTTCTCATCGGCAAACATCTCGAAGCGAAGGCGGTTCGGATGACTGCGCCGCATGAGCTCGGCGCTCGTCTCCGTCACCATCGCGCGCACTGCCGGCCGCATCACGGTGCTATAGACGCCTTGAGTGATTTCGGAAACTTGGGCAACCGTCGCGAATGCGCGGTCGTCTTCGGCGCTGTTGCCACCGATCTGGCGAATGTCGTCGAGTTTGCGGGTCTCGAGAGTGAACAGGTAGTTGCCCTGCACCAGCTCGGGATTTTCGACCGTTTCGTCGACACCCGTGATCACCGCCTCGTAAAGCCCGGGCGGCATCAAATCGATCATGTCCATCGCATTGGCAAATTCCTCGTGCTCCTTCGTCGCCACCTTCCCGGAGACGAAGATGCCGAGATGCCCGATGCTCTGATGCAGGCAGTAGATGATCGTCTGCCCGGCTTTGACGATCTCGTCCTCATGATCGTAGAGGTCGACAATCCAGTCGAGTGCCTGCTGCGGTGGTGTGATGTCGTCGCCCCAAGAGCAGAACACGATGATCGGCGATTTGATGTTGCGTAGGTCGATACGCGTACCGTTGGAGCTGTGCAGTTCGCCCGATACGAGCTTGTTGCCGACGAACAATTGGTCGGCGATCGCCTGCATTTCCTCAGCATTTAGCAGCACCGGGCTGCCCCACCATTTTTCGAATTCGAGAAACCGCGGCGGCTCGGTGTCGACCTTCGAATAGACGTTGTAGATTTTCTTCCAATAGGTGTTGTCGGGGTGCAGTGACTCGAAGTTCGCGACCAGGTTGGCGCCGTCGAAGATGCCGTTGCCGAGATCTCCGGCAAGCGAAGTCAGCCAGGTCCCGCCCAGCAGGCCACCGAGATAACGCATCGGGTTCTTGCCGTGCACGCCGGCCCAGTAGGAGAGCGGCGATCCAGCGAGCATGAGCGGGCCAACATGTTCCGGGTGAATTGCGGCCATCATCATGATCTGCCAGCCAGCCTGGCAATTGCCGATCAGACAAGGCTTGCTCTCGGCGTTCGGGTGGCGCTTGACAACCTCCTCAACAAACCAAGCTTCTGCCTCGCACACATCCTCGATCGTCTGACCAGGCAGCGGGTCCGGCAGAAAGCCGACGAAATAGCAGGGATGGCCGGCGGCGAGCGCGACGCCGATCTCGCTGTCGTGCTTCATGCCGCCAATCCCCGGGCCATGTCCGGCGCGCGGGTCGAACACGATGAACGGCCGCTTGTTCTGGTCGGTGGATGTGCCCGTAGGCGGGATGATCCGCACCAACCCGTAATTCACCGGCCGCGGCAACGAGCGGCCATCAAGCACCAGCTCGGCTTCAAAGCTCAGCACGTTCGGCGCCTTGCGGGCGTTGTGTTCGATACTGTCGTTGCCGCGCTGCCGCAACACATCCAACAGTAGAATTGAGCGCTGCCACGCGTCGACCCAATAATCAAACAGGTCATTCGTGCCGGACATCTGCCACGGCGATGGTAGGTTCGCGGACTTCTCCGCGACCTGAGATCCAGGATCACCTTTCATGTCAGCCTCTCAGCTCATAAGCCATAGTCGATAGAATCTCCCTTTTATTTTTCAGTTTTGTGAACTCGCCGCCCGCACTATGGAGAGTAACCGGCCTCGCGCGCCGGGTCCTTGATTTAAATCAAAGGACAGACGACCGCGGTGCGAGCTTGTTGCGCCGCACAAAAGACGCCCGCCGTTGCCGAGTCAACTGGATTCGGCAACGCCTTCCGGCCTATACAAAATTTCGCGGAACTCCGACGCACGGCTGTAAATAAAGGCGCTCCGGCCATCGGCGTCGGGACCGACACA
>CAVTFD010000044.1:0-13404 GCA_963733945.1 uncultured Alphaproteobacteria bacterium
GGGCAATATCGGCGGCGTTGGCGGCGGGCGGCGGGCTCGCGGTTATTCCTTGTCGGGAACGCCGGCTTCGAGTTCTTCGAGCCAGACGGTGGCGGTGGCGTCGGAGGGGGCGCGCCAGTCGCCGCGCGGGGAGAGCGAGCCGCCCGACGAGATTTTCGGGCCGTTGGGCAGGGCCGAGCGCTTGAACTGGCTCAGTTGGAAGAAGCGGTGGAGGAAGACCCGCAGCCAATGCTTGATTTCGGGCAGATCGTAGGCATGCCGCGCGGCATCAGGGGTGTTGGCCGGCCACGCGCCGCGCTCGATGTCATTCCACGCGTTCCATGACAGATAGGCGATTTTCGACGGGCTGAAGCCGTAGCGGGTCGCGTAATAAAGGTTGAAGTCCTGCAATGCATAGGGGCCGACGATGCTCTCGGTCGACTGGATCAGGCCGTCGGCGCCAGGCGGCACCAGCTCCGGCGAAATCTCGGTCGCCAGGATGTCGTAAAGGATTGGTGCTGTGTGCGGGCCGAGGTCGCCGGTCGCCGCGACAAAGCGGATCAAATGCTGGATCAGGGTTTTGGCGACCGAGGCGTTGGGGTTGTAATGCGACATCTGATCGCCGACCCCATAGGTGCACCAGCCGAGGCCCAGTTCGGACAGATCGCCGGTGCCGACCACCAACCCGCCATTGTGGTTCGCCAGCCGAAACAGGTAGTCGGTGCGCAGGCCGGCCTGGACGTTCTCGAAGGTCACATCGTAATCGGCCTCGCCCTTGGCCGTGGCGTGGCCGATGTCCTGCAGCATCTGCCGGGCCGCCGGGCGGATGTCGATCTCGGCGCCGCTGACCTTGAGCGCCTTCATCAGCCGCCAGGCATTGGCCTTGGTCGCCTCGCCGGTCGCAAAACCCGGCAGGGTGTAGGCGAGGATGTCGGTGCGCGGCAGCCCGAGCCGGTCCATCACACGCGCCGAGACGATCAATGCCTGGGTCGAATTGAGCCCGCCGGAGACGCCGATCACCAGTTTTTGGAGGCCGGTCGCCTTGAGCCGCTGCGCCAGGCCTTGGACCTGGATGTTGTAGGCCTCGTAGCAGTTGTCGGCGAGCATCGCCGGGTCGGCCGGCACATAGGGAAAGCGCTCGACATTGCGGCGCAGCGCCAGATTTTCCGCGGGCGCTTCGAAGTCGAAACCGACGGTGCGAAACGGCGTGTCCGTCCCGGCCGCGGCACGCGCGCAGTCGCCGAAGGTGTTGGTGCGCATCCGCTCCTGGCGAATGCGCCCGAGATCGACATCGGCGATCGCCATCTCAGGCGTCGCCGAGAAACGCTCGGTCTCGGCCAGCTCTTGACCCAGCTCGAAGATCCCGGCCTGGCCGTCCCAGGCGAGGTCGGTCGTCGACTTGCCGGCGCCGGCGGCGGAATAGGCGTAGGCGGCTAGGCAGCGCGCCGATTGCGAGGCGCACAACAGCCGGCGCATTTGCGCCTTGCCAATCGTAATGTTGCTGGCCGACAGGTTGATCAGGATCTCGGCGCCGGCCAACGCCGCCGCGCTGCTCGGCGGCTGCGGCACCCACAAATCCTCGCAGATCTCGGCGTGAAAGATGAAACCCGCAGCACCGGCGGCGGCGAACAGCAGGTCCGCGCCGAACGGGACGGTATGCCCGGCGACGGCGATCGATCGGCCGACGACGCCGATGCCCGAGGTGAAATGGCGGCGCTCGTAGAACTCGCGGTAATTCGGCAGGAAGATCTTCGGGACGATGCCGAGCAACTGCCCGCGATGGATCGCGACCGCGCAGTTGTAAAGCTGCCCATGCGAGCGCAGCGGCGCGCCGACGACAAACACCGGGAACCGGTCCCGGCTGGCCTGGACCAGACGACCGAGTTGGGTCTCGACCGCGTCGAGCAGCGCATCCTGAAACAGCAGATCGTCGATCGCATAGGCCGAGAGGCACAGCTCGGGGAACACCATCAGTCCGACCCGCGCCGCGTCGCCCTCGGCGAGCAGCGCCTCGACCGCCTCGGCATTATGGGCGGGCTCAGCCACTGCAACATGGGGCACGCAGGCGCCGACACGAATGAATTGATGCCGGTAGGGAGAAAAGAACGAGGACATTGCGGGCGGCGCTCGCGATCGGCTGACCGTGTTAATCTGGGAAATCAAACGCTTCACGATAAGGGGTCAGCGCGATCGGCAAAATGCCTACAGAAATCCCGAAATACCCCCGAATAGAGCAATCGCGCAGACGATTGACGAGACGCCGATTATCAACCCGAGATACCATCCGCGCAGTCGCAACGGCTCCGGCAATGCGGTCACGGCCAGAGTCACCAGGAGGCCAAACACCAGCGGCAATAGGAAAGCGTTCAGGACCTGTGCGGCAATGTTGAGCGCAACGAGGTCGGGGACGAGCCAGACAAGGGCAGCCGCGCCCGCCGCGCAGGCCACGTAGACGCCATAGAACCATCGCGCCTCAAGCGGGCGGTATTCGAGCGAACGCCGGTGTCCGGTGACCTCGCCCACCCCCCAGGCCAGCGCCAGCGAGGACACGATTGCCGCTATCAGCGAGGCTCCGAGCACGCCCACGCCAAAGACCAGGTGGCCCATGGCCTCCCCCAGGATCGGCGTCAGCGCATCGCCGATGTGGCCGACGCTGGTCAGATTTACCGGGGCCCCTCCCGACGTCAGGACCGCCGCGGCGGCGACAAGGACGGCTCCGGTCAAGCATTGGGTAAGAACGGCGCCGACACCCGTATCCCAACGCGCAGCCCTGATGTCGCCTGGCTTCAGCTTTTTATCGACGGTGGCGGATTGCTGATAAAAGATCATCCATGGGTTGAATGTTGCGCCGATAATCGCCGCAGTCAGAAACGCGAATTCGCGGTTGCCAAACGGCAAGTCGACAGCGTCCCTCAGCAACGTCGCAAGGTTCGGATGGGCATCCCAGGCGACGGCAAAGAAGGCAAGTTCGAACAGGCCGATAACGAGTGCAGTCCGCTCGACGCGCCGGTAGGAGCCAGTCGTCACGATGATCAGCAGCGCGCCGGTGGCAAGGGGCAAGGTTAGGCTGCGCGAGACGCCGTAAAGTTCTCCGATGCCGGCGACGCCGGTGAATTCGGTAACCAGCGAGCCGATCGTCGCCACCGCCAGGCCCACCATCGACAGCCAGGCCCATCCGGCGCCAAACCGCTCGCGGATTAGTTCGCCGTGACCGCGTCCGGTGTAGATGCCGAGCCGCACCGTCAGCTCCTGCACCATGTAGAGCATGGGTATCAGCAGCAGCAGCAACGGCAGCAGCCGGTAGCCCCATCGCGCCCCGCTCTGCGCGGCGGTCACCACGTTTCCCGCGTCGGTGTCGGCGAGCATGACCAGCAGGCCGGGTCCCCAGACCCCGGCCCAGCGGAAAATCGGCGCGATCTTTGCCTTCGTCGCTCGGGCTTCGGCGTCCATGCGGCAGCTCTCAGAGATAATGCGGCCGGGGAGATCGTGCGGCGTCCGGGTGGCGCTGCGCCTGTCTTTGCGACGCTAGCCTATCGAATTCGCCTGGTCAGCTTCGATTTTCGAAGGGGTCGAAGGCCTTCGACCCCGCACCACCGCCACGACAAGCCTCGCGCTTGCGGGCCCGGAGGGAGTAGCATCAAGCAGGAAAGGGAGGAAACGGGCCGCGACAGGCCGGCCGGTAACGCATTGAATCGATCACCGGTTGACGGGCTCATGTCGGCTGCCGGCTCGATCGTCCCATCCGATCCATCGGCCATTGCCTCACCGGATCGGAGGGCGAAGCGAGGCCGGGGATCTCATCCTCCTCGCCCGATCTGACGGGAGGTTCCGATGTTTTGGGTCGTCGTCGCAGTTTTGTATTTCGTGCTCGCGGCGGTGGCGCCGAGCATTCTCGGCCTCTTCGTCAGTCGCACGCGCCCCGACTTTGGGACATTGTCGCTGTCCTTGCGCTTCGTGTTTGTGGCGATAGCACTGCTCTGTCTCGCGGCGACCTCCTATGTGCATGTCGATTCCGATGAAATCGCCGTGCTCAACAAGATTTACGGCACCACCTCGCTGCCCGGCGAGCACATCATCGCGACGAACGGCGAAAAAGGCCCGCAAGCGGAAATTCTGACCCCGGGCTGGCACCCCTGGTTTCTGGTCAACGTGATCTATCAGGTCGAAACCCGAAAGGTGGTGTCGATTCCGTCGGGCAAATACGGATTTCTGAACGCCAAGGACGGCGCCCCGCTGCAGCCCGATCAGTATCTGGCCGACACCTTTCCCGCGGGGCGCGAGCTGGACATGCTCGACGCCGAATACTTTCTCGGGCATGGCGGGCAGCGGGGACCGCAGACGACGATCCTGACGCCGGGCAATTACCGCCTCAACACCTACCTCTGGGATGTCGACATCCGGGATGCCGTCGACGTGGCCAAAGGCTTTGTCGGCGCCGTCAAATCCAATGTCGTCGCGGCGGTGAATTTCGGCAATCTGGTCGCCGAAAAGCCAACCTCCTGCCGGCAGAAAACCGTGTTTACCAATTCGAGCGGCGAAGCCGTCATCGCCAACCAAACAAAGGGCGACCAAGGCATTCTGACGGCAATCCTGGTCCCGGTCGGCTGCATCGGGGTGTGGGAAAAGGCCCTCCAACCCGGCCGCTATTATGTCAACGAGGCCGCGTACAAGGTCACGATGATCAGTACCCGGGTGCAAACCTGGGAGTTCAAGGGCGGCTATAAGCGGCGATATATCGATCTCAGCCTCGATCAGGCCGGCAATCTGACGCAATCGCAACGCTCGCAGGATGTTCCGGTGCCTGAGGGGGCAGCCGATCCCGCGATCACGCCCTTTGTCGAGGGTTGGCAGGTGCCGCTCGAGCTGCGGGTTCTCGCCCAGGTCACCCCCGACAATGCGCCCTTTGTCGTTGCCGCGGTGGGCGGCCTTCCGGAAATCGAAAACAACATCATGGTGCCGACCATCCGCTCGATCGTGCGCAACGTGGTCGGCGCCACCGGGCGCCACGTGCTCGATCTTGCGGACAATCGCGCTACGCTCGAACGCGCGGTCGAGGACGCAATCCGGCCCGAAGGGCTGCGCGCCGGGATTGTGATCAAGGAGGTCAAGTTCGGCGACGTAGCGTTGCCGCCGGAATTGCTGATCTCGCGGTTGCGCCAGCAACTGGCCGATCAGCTCCAACTGACCTACCAGCAGGAGCAGAAGGCGCAGACCCAACGGATCGAAACCGAAAAGGCGCGGGCGACCGCCGAACAGCAACACCAGCTGGTCGAGGCATTAATCGGCGTGCAGGTCGCCGAGCAGAACAAGAACGCGGCCAAGTTGCGCGGAGAGGGGCAAAAGCTCGAACTCGAAGAAACCGCGCAGGGGCAAAAGGCGCAGGCCGACGTGCTTGGCCAGGACCGGGTGCTGACGATCAACCTCGTTCAGCAATTCCTCAAAGCCGTCCAGGAAAAGCCGGAAATCGTCTCCCTGGTCGGGCGGCTGGTGCCCCAGACCGTGGTGTCGACAGGCAGCCAAGGAACCGGGCTCGACAGCGCCGCGGCAATCTTTGGAGCATTGCTGAGCAACGGCGGCGCGGCCACGCCGGCTTTGGCCGGATCATCGGCCAAGAAGTGATCTGTGAGATGGCTGACGCCAGATAGGCCGCGAACCCTTCCTGGCCGAATTTGATAATTAGAGCCAATCTCTCGATAATCGTTCTGGGAGGGGTTCGGAGATGAGGAGCGCCTGCCAAAGCGATATTCCGGAGAGCCCGTTCCTGTGGACCCGCGGGACCGCCGCCCGCGAAACTTTGCGCTACTTGGACCGGAAGCGGATCGCGGCCGAGCCGCTGTTGGCGAACGCTGAGCTTTCGCGCGATCAGTTGTCGCGGGACGATAGCGGCATCTCAGCTGCTTCCCAGTACCGGTTCCTCGAGCTTGCGGCGACCGAGACGGACGAATCGCTGCTCGGGCTGCGCGTCGCGGCAGAGATGGACATGCGAGAGGTCGGCGTCCTCTTTTACCTCGCGGCCTCCTCGGCGACGGTCGCGACAGCCCTTGAACACCTGGTGCGATATGCGGCAACGACGAGCGAAGAAGTTCGCCCCGCGGTGTCACTGCTCAGGAGCGAGACGGTCCTGACGCACCGGCCGACGCTCGCATTTGACGAGCCACGCCGCCAATTTTCCGAGTTCATCTCGCTGGCGCTGATGAGAGTGCTGTGCAAGCTGACGAACCGCGACCTCGCCCCGTCGCGTGTAACCTTTGCGCACGCTCGCAACACCGAGTTGAGGGAAATCCATCGCATTCTGCGATGTCCGGTCGAGTTCGCCCATTCCGACAACAGTTGGGCGTTCCCAGAAAGCATTGTGCAACTGCCGATAGTTTCCGCGGACAGTCACCTGCTGCATATTCTGGAGACGCACGCGAACGACCTCCTCTCGAAGCGGCGCAAGACGGCCGGCCTGCGGGGCATGGTGGAAAACCACCTCTTGAGCCTGCTTCCCAGCGGTAAGGTACAGGCGGCGGTGGTCGCCCAGCAGCTCGGCATGAGCCTGCGGTCGCTGACGCGGCAGCTCGCGGCAGAGGGCGTAAGTTTCGGCGAGATCCTCGACCATCTGCGCAACCGCCTTGCTGTTCGTTACCTCGAAGACCAGCGCATCGCACTTCAGCAGATCGCCTGGCTGCTCGGCTATTCGGAGCTTGCCGCGTTCAATCATGCGTTCAAACGGTGGTTTGGCACGTCGCCAAGCAGAGCGAGAAATCGGCCGGCCTCAATCCCGTCTGCCTAATCGGCGGCTTGTCCACCCCGCTCGGCACCGGCTGACACTGCGACTGGCGAGAGCGCGGGATCCAATCTGGCGATCAAATTTTTGGCCGGGATTATCAAGCGGCCATGCCCTACAACGCCCTACCTCATCACCATGCAAAGGAAAACCGCGAATATCGACGTGCGGGTCGAACCTGTGTTGGTTGAAAAAATCGACGCCTGGCGCGCCCGGCAGCGAGTGCCTCCAAGCCGATCCGCTGCGATCGTCCATATGCTCGAGCATTTCCTCGAGCATGACGCTCCAGCGCCAGACCCTACCTGGAAGACTCTGTTGAGCAAGGCCTAATCCGCTCTGACAAGGCCCAGCGCTAGAGGCCACCGGCGGCGCTGGAACGCCGCCTTCAACTAGAAGGACTAATTCGATGCTTAAACCCCTGCCATCGCAGCGGCGCTTGCCATAGGCTGTCAGCCTGTGTCCCGCGCCGCGCGATGTGGACCCGGGATGGCGTCACCCAAGGCGACTTTGCCCGTGACAGCTTCGAGTATAAGCAGATGGTACGGGCCACCGTCTCCGGCGGCGGCTTTGCGGCACCAACGTGGTGAATCAGCTTTTAAAACAGGCGAGTGAATTGGCGATGGCACATCCGATCGTCTACGGCCCGGCCCTCAGCACTTACGTATGGAGCGTGCGGCTGACGCTCGCCGAAAAGGGCGTCACTCACGAGCTTGTCGAGGTGCCGTTCGGCGCCCACCGCGAAGGGCCGCATCTGTCGCGGCAGCCCTTCGCCAAGGTCCCCGCCTTCGCGCATGACGATTTCGCGCTCTACGAAACCCAGGCGATCATGCGCTATGTCGACGAGCGCTTTCCGGGAACGCCACTGCAGCCCGAGGACGTGCACCAATGGTCGCGGATGAACCAGATCATCGGCATCGTCGACGCCTATGCGTGGCCGAGCATCGCCGGCACGATACTGTTCAACCGCGTATTGGCGCCGCGCTTGCTCGGGCGCGAGCCGGATGAGGCGGCAATCACCGCGGCATTGCCGCGCGCCCTGCTGTGCCTCGCGGAGATCGACCGGCTGATGGAAGACAACCGGTTTCTTGCCGCCGAGCATGTGAGCCTTGCGGATTTGATGGTAATACCGCTGCTCTATTTTTTCGCCAACGTGCCCGACGGCCATGCGCCCGTTGCCGAGCATCCCAAGCTGCAGGAATGGATCCGGCACATGGAGACCAGGCAGAGCTTCCAGGTGACAAAGCCGGCGATGGCGTGATCCAGGCCGCAGTAGGTGTGAGGTTTGGGACCCGGCTATTTGGCGTAGGGGTTGACAAGACCGGCGACGATATCGGCCAGGACTTCGCGCAGCTGGCGCTCGTCGCAGCCCATTAAGACCGCGTCTTCCAGCGCCTCTTGCGCCAGCTCGCGCAGTTCGGCAAGGTTCTCGTTCAACACCTTGATCTTTTCGACGCAGGAGACGGGTTCACCCTCCGGCGTCAGCCAAACCGGGAAGTCGTTCGCTTCACTCATTGTCTTGCCCCTACCCGCCACAGCGGTTCATTTGAGAACGCTGGGCGGCGCCGCACTAGGCGGCGCTCCGCTTTGGGGCGCGCCGCCTTGGGCGCCTTCGCCCGGCTTTTTCTGCGCGCCTGCCCCCGCCTGCGAAAAGATCATCTGGCCGATCAAGTCTTCGAGACTGGCCGTAGCCTGGGTGTATTTGATCTGACCGCCCGGTGGGATGTTCTTGTCCGAGCCGCCCGGAACCAGCGCGAGGTATTTGTCGCCGAGCAGGCTCGACGAGATGACCTCGGCAACCGTGTCTTCAGGCAATTTGTATTCGGGGTTGATGCTCATCTTGAGGGTGGCGAGATAGGTCTTCGGGTCGAGATTTTCGGCGGTGATCGAGCCGACTTTGACCCCGGCGATGCGCACGTCGCTGCCGTCGCGGATGCCATCGACGCGGGTAAATTGCGCCGTCACCGTATAGCCGTCCACCGCCCGCACCTGGCTCGTCGTGTACGCGAAAAACAGGAAGAACGCGGCGACCACCAGCACGACCGCGCCCATCACCGTTTCGATCACGTTGCCGCTCATCGGCGCTTTCCCGGGATCAGCGCTGGATCAGCTCCTGCCGGCATCCGCATCTCCGCGCTATTCCGGCGTCCACGGCTCGTAATCACCGGTCGACGGCGCGCGACGGCCGCCGCGCAGGATCGAGCCCGGCGGGCGATAGGCATAGGGCGTGCCGGTCATGTTCGGCAGGTGTTCCTTTTCCCACGGATGGCGGACGCGCGATTCCGGCGGCGGCGGCACCTCGTCGATCGTGTGGTGTAGCCATGCATGCCATTCCGAGGGCACCTTTGACCCTTCCGGCTCGCCGGCATAGATGACCCAGCGCTTTTCGCGGCTCGCCCGCCCGCCGCCGCGAGGGAGAGCCCGTCGACCCTTCTCGCGGTAGTAGCGGTTGCCTAGGCTGTCGATCCCGACATAATCGCCGCGCAGCCAGGTCAACAAACGCGTGCCGAGGGTCATCGCTCCATCCAGTGCCCGATGCCGCGGCCGGCTGGACCCCGCGGCCGCCGGTTTATCGCACCGCCCTCGCCCCGACGGCAATAGCCGGCTTAATCCGGCAACATCCGGCTTAATGTTGCTCGCCGGCAACATATGGTGTGCGTTGCGCGCATTTGCCCCAAAACAAATTGCCGGCCTCGGTCGAGCGGCCTAAATATAGTCGCCTGGGCAAGCCCAGTAGCTACATCTTGCTGCGAATCCCGCGGTCAGGAGACTAGGTTCGGGGGGCATCACGCATATCGCGCGTCGCTCTACCACCGCGAGTGTGGGCTACAGGTGGACAAGCCTCAACGAGAATGGGGGTGGGGCCGATTTTGTAAAATTCGAAGTTGAGGGTCCCGCACTAAAAGCCAGGACCCAGGGTGCCAGCCCTGGGTCCGCAGCGAGCGGGGCAGTCCTGCCTTGGCTGGGGACCGCCGCAGGACGAAGGAGTTCGACCCCGCAAAGACCGACGGTAGCGTCAGCCTTTGCGATTCGCAACTCTGAATTCAGGCGGCCCTCCTGCGCAATGAAAGGAGTTTGATATGTGCAGTATGAGGAAGCCTAGCCTGTCGATCGGCCGACTCCGGCCGTTCATCCCGGAGACCAAGAGGCGAATCCTTAGGGGTGAGTTTCTCAACCGGATTGCCGCCGACTACGACGTCAACCCTGGTCGGATCTCTGAAATAAAGACAGGGCAGCGCTTCGCGGAGATTCCGCCGGCACCGTAAGGCTCTAAGCCCGGGAGAGGGCGCCCGTCTATCACCCAACGAGAGGGGCGCCCTCTTTCTCACATTAAACGGCTACCTAGGATACTAGCCTGGCGGATCGGATTGCGTCGTCAATAGGCAGCGGCTGAAACAACACACTATCTATGCAGAAGCGGTGTCTCAGCCACAAAATCTTGTTGACTCCCTTTGGTGGAAATTTGAGTCTCCCGCGTTGTTGGCGGCGTCGCACACGGCGTTGTTGCAAGGGGGGAGTAAGGATGCATATAGCGCGGCGGTTTACCACGGCAGGCCAGGATCCCTATGGGTCGGTTCCGTTTCGGAATGCGACCAGCGAGATTCGCAATCCCGACGGCTCGGTCGTCTTCCAGGCCGAGGGAATCGAGGTGCCGGCCGAATGGAGCCAGGTCGCTTGCGACATCATTGCCCAGAAATATTTCCGCAAAGCCGGGGTGCCGGCGCGCTTGGCGGCGGTGGAAGAAGACGGGGTTCCGCCCTGGCTGTGGCCGCGCAAGGCCGATGCCGTGGCGATGGCGGCATTGCCCGAGGATCAACGCTACGGCGGCGAGACCGATGCCCGCGAGGTTTTCGACCGGATGGCCGGGACCTGGACCTATTGGGGATGGAAGGGCGGCTATTTCGACGCCGAAGAGGACGCCCGCGCCTTTTACGACGAGATCAGGCTGATGCTGGCGCGGCAGATGGGCGCCCCGAACTCGCCGCAATGGTTCAACACCGGGCTCCACTGGGCCTATGGCATCGACGGCCCGGCGCAGGGCCATTACTACGTCGACTCCCGCAGCGGCGAGCTGACGGCGTCGACCAGCGCCTATGAGCACCCGCAGCCGCATGCCTGCTTTATCCAGTCGGTCGCCGACGATCTCGTCAACGAGGGCGGGATCATGGATTTGTGGGTGCGCGAGGCGCGGATCTTCAAATACGGCTCGGGCTCGGGCTCGAACTTCTCGAAACTGCGCGGCGACGGCGAGCGCCTGTCGGGCGGTGGGCGGTCGTCCGGGCTGATGAGCTTTCTGCGCATCGGCGACCGCGCGGCCGGCGCGATCAAATCGGGCGGCACGACGAGGCGTGCGGCCAAGATGGTGATCGTCGACATCGACCACCCCGACATCGAGGCGTTCATCGACTGGAAGGTCGTCGAGGAGCAGAAGGTCGCTGCCTTGGTCGCCGGCTCCAAGCTCGCCGCCCGGCATCTGAACCTGGTCATGGCCGCCTGTCATCAGCAGCCGCAGGGCCCAGCCGACCCCTGCGACCCGGCGCAGAACCCGGCACTGAAAAGCGAGATCCGCGCCGCCCGCCGTGCGATGATCCCGGAAAACTGCATCCAGCGGGTGATCCAGTTCGCCCGTCAGGGCTATACCGCGATCGACCTTCGCACTTACGACACCGATTGGGATTCCGAAGCGTATCTGACGGTCGCCGGACAGAATTCGAACAATTCGGTCCGGGTCTCGAACGAGTTCCTCGACCGCGTCGCGGCCGACGGCCCCTGGGAATTGATTCGGCGCACCGACGGCAGGGTTGCCAAGACGTTGCCGGCGCGCGAATTGTGGGACCGGATCGGGCACGCCGCCTGGGCCTCGGCCGACCCCGGGCTGCAATTCGACACGACGATCAACGACTGGCACACCTGCCCCGAGAGCGGCCGGATCAACGCCTCGAACCCATGCTCGGAATACAATTTCCTCGACGACACCGCGTGCAATCTCGCTTCGTTGAACCTGATGGCGTTCCGCCGCGACGACGCGAAAGAGGGCGGCCCTGGGCCGGCCGTCGATGGAGAGCCCGGACGAGACGCCGGCTTCGACGCCGAGGCCTTTGCTCATGCGGTGCGGCTGTGGACGTTGGTGCTCGAAATCTCGGTGATGATGGCGCAGTTCCCGTCGCCCGAGATCGCCCGCCGGTCGTTTGCCTTCCGCACCCTCGGGCTCGGCTACGCCAATCTCGGCGGCCTGTTGATGGGAATGGGCATCGCCTATGACAGCACCGCCGGGCGCGCGCTCGCCGCGGCGATCACCGCGCTGTTGACCGGCGCCAGCTATGCCGCCTCGGCCGAGATGGCCGGCGATCCGGGATTAAAGCCACGCGGCGCCTTTCCAGGCTTTGCGCTGAACCGCGCGGCGATGCTGCGCGTCGTCCGCAACCACCGACGCGCCTGTTATGGCGACAGTGCCGGATATGAGGGGCTGGCGATCCCGCCGGTCCCGCTCGACGCCGCGAATTGCCCCGACCCGAAGCTGGTCGCGGCGGCGGGCAAGAGCTGGGACGCGGCGCTGGCGCTCGGCGAGAAGCACGGCTTCCGCAACGCCCAGGCGACGGTCATAGCACCCACCGGCACGATCGGCCTGGTCATGGATTGCGACACGACCGGGATCGAGCCCGATTTTGCGCTGGTTAAATTCAAGAAGCTCGCTGGCGGCGGCTATTTCAAGATCATCAACCGCGCGGTGCCGCAGGCGCTTGCCGCACTCGGCTACGACGCCGCCGAGATCGCCGCGATCGAACGCTATGCGCTGGGCCGCGGCATCTTGGCCGGAGCGCCCGCGATCAACCATCAGAGCCTGCGGTCCAAGAGGTTCGACGACCGCGCGCTGGCCGCGGCCGAAGCCGCGCTCGCCACCGCCTTCGACATCAAATTCGCATTCAACAAATGGACCCTGGGCGAAGCCTTCTGCACGGAGCGTCTCGGGATCTTGCCGGCCGCACTGGATGATCCCGGTTTCGACCTGCTGGCCGCGCTCGGCTTCAGCCGAGCCGAGATCGAGGCCGCCAATACCTGGTGCTGCGGGGCGATGACCCTCGAAGGCGCGCCGCACCTGAAGCCCGAGCATCTGCCGGTGTTCGATTGCGCCAGCCCGTGCGGGCGCACCGGCACTCGCGCGCTGTCGGCCGAAAGCCACATCCGCATGATGGCGGCGGCGCAGCCTTTCATCTCGGGGGCGATCTCGAAGACGATCAACATGCCGAACGCGGCGACGGTCGAGGATTGCAAGGCCGCCTACCTGCTGTCCTGGCGGCTCGGCTTGAAGGCGACCGCGCTTTATCGCGACGGCTCGAAACTCTCACAGCCCTTGGCCGCGAGCCTGTTGGGCGCCGATGAGGAGGCCGAGGACCGCGCAGCCGAGCTGTTCGCGCAATCGCCGGCCCAGCGCGCGCCGTTGGTCGCCGAGCGGATCGTCGAACGGTTCGTCGAGCGCGTGGTCGAACGCGTGGTGCAGCGCGGCGAGCGCCGCAGGCTGCCCAACCGGCGCAAGGGCTACACGCAAAAGGCCACGGTCGGCGGCCACAAGGTCTATCTGCGCACCGGCGAGCACGAGGACGGCCGGCTGGCCGAACTCTTTATCGACATGCACAAGGAGGGCTCGGCCTTTCGCTCGC
>CAVTFD010000045.1:0-24574 GCA_963733945.1 uncultured Alphaproteobacteria bacterium
CGAGAATCTGTGCGACCGCGCGCGGTTCACCGGCTATCAGATCGATGGTGGTTATGCCGAGCTGACTATCGCCGATCAGCGCTATTGCTTTGCGATCCACCCGGTCTATGGCGATGTCGAGGCGGCGCCGCTGATGTGCGCCGGGCTGATCGGCTATCGCACGTTGCGCATAGCCGGTGACGCGCGCGCCATCGGAATCTACGGGTTCGGCGCCGCCGCTCATATCGTCGCCCAAATCGCCCGCTACCAAGGCCGCCGGATATTCGCTTTCACCCGGCCGGGCGACCGGATGGCGCAGGATTTCGCGCGCGATCTGGGCGCCGAATGGGTCGGAGATTCGACATCGCTGCCGCCCGAACCGCTCGACGCGGCGCTGATCTTTGCGCCGATCGGCGCATTGGTGCCCGCCGCCCTCGCCGCCACGAAGAAGGGCGGCACCATCGTCTGCGGCGGGATCCATATGAGCGACATCCCGAGCTTTCCGTACAGCCTCCTGTGGGAGGAGCGGGTTTTGCGCTCGGTCGCGAATTTGACTCGCCGCGACGCCGAGGAATTTCTTGCCCTGGCCCCGCAGGCCGGCGTCAGGACCGAGACGGTCGTCTACCCGCTCGCCCGCGCCAACGACGCCCTCGCTGATCTGCGCCATGGCGCGCTGCAAGGCGCCGCCGTGCTGGTTCCCTGAGAACGGCTCATCCCGCTATGCTGCCCGGTATACGCGGCGCAGTGGCGAGGGTGCAGATGACAGGGTTTCCGTCGGACGTTGACGTCGCGGTGATTGGCGCTGGAGCCGCCGGGATCGGCGCCGCGCGGCGTTTGGCCGAAGCCGGTGCGCGCCGGGTGCTGGTACTGGAAGCGCGCAACCGGGTCGGCGGCCGGGTCCACACCATCGCGCCCGCCGGGTTTCCGCTCGATCGCGGCGCCGAGTGGCTCCATTCCGCCGACCGCAACCCGCTGTCGCCGATCGCGCAAAGCCTCGGCTTCTCGGTCCATCGCCGGCCGCCGGAGTGGACGAGCAGGTTGTCGCGCAGCGGCCACAGCGCCGAGGCGGAAGCCGACTGGCTGGCCACCCGCGAGGCGCAGGGCCGGGCGCGCCGACAGGCAGCGTCGGAGCCGAAGGACCGATCCTTAGCGAGCCTGCTGCCGCCGAATGGCCGGTGGAACCAGCTGCTCGACGCCAACAGCACCTGGGGAAACGGAGCCGAGCTCGAACGGGTCTCGGTCAAGGACTATGTCCGCTACGACGAGAGCAGCACCAATGTTAACTGGCGGCTGGGAGAGGGTTACGGCCGGCTGTTCGAGAAGCTTGCCGAGGACTTGCCGGTGGCGCTGGAAACGCCGGTGACGCGGATCGACCATCGCGGTCGCGCGATCCGGCTCGACACTGCCCGCGGCACCGTCACCGCCGCGCGGGTCATCGTCACCGTGCCGACCTCGATCCTGGCCGCCGAAACCGTGCGCTTCGATCCGTCGCTGCCCGATAAGGTTGCCGCGGCAGCAGGGTTGCCGTTGGGGGTCGACGATAAGCTGTTTATCGCGCTCGACGGACCCGCTCCAGACATCGTCCGCGACGGGTTTCTGGTTGGCTCGACCGTACGGCGCGAGACCATGAGCTATCAAATTCGGCCGCTCGGCCGGCCGGCGATCTATTGCTTTTTCGGCGGACGTTTTGCTGCGGCGATGGAGCGCGAGGGCGAAGCGGCGATGTTCGCGTTTGCCGCCGACGAGATCGCGGGCATCCTCGGCAACGGCATCCGCAAGCGGATCTCGCTGCTTGCGGCCACCGGCTGGCTGACCGCCCCCTGGTCGCACGGCTCCTATTCCTATGCTGCTCCGGGGCACGCCGGCGACCGCGCGGTACTGGCCGCCCCGGTCGACGATCGCCTGTTTTTCGCCGGCGAAGCCACCTCGCCGAATTTTTTCTCGACCGCGCACGGCGCTTACATGAGCGGGATCACCGCCGCCGATGCCGCTCTCGCCAGTCTGGCCCGAGCCTAGGAACGCGCGGAGAGCTGGGGTCGCTCGTTGAGTACCGACACACGGATCCCGGTATCGTCGATGCGGATCGTGCTGACTGAGGCAAGGCCGATTTCGATTCGGGAATAAGAATCGATGGGCATCCCGAGCGCGAACAGCACCGCCGCACGGATCACGTCGCCGTGGCTGACGATGACCACGGCTGCCTCGCGGTGGGTGCGGTGCAGATCGAGCAAGGCGCCGACGGCCCGGTCCTGGACTTGGCGCATGCTTTCGCCTCCGGGCACGGCAGCAATGCTGCGGCAGGCTCGCCACAATTCCCAGCGCTCGTCCGCGCGGACCTGGTCGAAGGTCAGCCCGGTCCACTCGCCGAAATCCAGCTCCATCACGTCTTCGCGATAGCAGACCGGCAGAGCGAGCCGGGCGGACAGGATCTCGGCCGTTTCCTTGGTTCGCTGCAGCGGGCTCGAATAGAGCGCCGTGATGGCGTCGCCGGCGAAACGCTCGGCGACCGCGGCGATTTCGCCGCGGCCCCGCTCGGACAGTCCGACGCCGGGCGTGCGCCCGGCAAGCACCCGACCGGCCAAGACGTGCTCGCCGTGCCGCACCAGATGAAACACCGTCATCGCCGCCGACCTCTCGATCCCGAAAAGAGCCGAGTCTAACATTCGATCGCCCGGCCGGGCACGTCGCTTTCCGGCCCGTTGACAACAGACGGCGCGACCGTGGTATGGCGCGCGGATGAAAATGCCGACGTGCACAGGCGCGATGCTGATTCTCGCAATGGCGGAGGTCGGCGCACTTCCGCGCTTCGCCGCTGCCGAGGCGCCGCAACTCAACGTCTACAACTGGTCGGATTACATCGCGCCCGACACGATCGCGAAATTCGAATCAGAGACGGGGATCAAGGTCACCTACGACGTTTATGACGGGAACGAGGTGCTGGAAGCAAAACTCCTCGCCGGCGGATCCGGTTATGACATAGTGGTTCCTTCAGCCAGCCCGTTCATGGCCCGGCAGATCGCCGCCGGGGTCTACAAGACGCTCGACAAGGCAGCGCTGCCCAACTGGAAAAACCTCGACCCAAGCATCCTCAAACTGGTCGCCGCCGCCGATCCGGGCAACGCGCATGGCGTGCCCTATCTGTGGAGCGTCACCGGGATAGGCTATAATAAAACGATGGTCCATGCAGCGCTCGGCGACGCCGCGCAGCTGGATGGTTGGGCTTTGCTGTTCGACCCAGCAAACGCAAAGAAGCTCGCCGGTTGCGGGATCTCTCTGCTCGACACCCCGCAAGAGGTGTTTCCGGCGACGCTCGCCTATCTCGGGCTCGACCCCAAGAGCCGCGATCCGCGCGACCTCGATAAAGCATTCGCCGCCCTCGAAAAGATCCGCCCCTACATCCGCAAATTCCATTCCTCGGAGTACATCAACGATCTCGCCAATGGCGATCTGTGCCTGTCGCTCGGTTACTCGGGCGATGTCCTGATCGCCCGCAACCGTGCACGCGAGGCTAAGAATGGAGAGGCGATCGCCTTTAAGATTCCCGAGGAAGGCGCACAGATGTCGATCGACATGCTGGGGATCCCGGCCGACGCGCCGCATCCGCAGAACGCGCTGCGATTTATCGATTACCTGCTGCGTCCCCAAGTAATCGCCGACATCAGCGACGCGGTCTCTTACCCGAACCCGAATTTGCCGGGCACCTTGCTGGTCAAGCCCGCGATCCGCGACGACCCCGCGGTCTACCCGCCCGAATCTCTCCGCCGCCGATTTTTTGTCGATCCGCCGGCTCCGGCGGAATATGAGCGGGCGCGCACTCGCGCCTGGACGCGGCTCAAATCGGGCGAATGATCGCGGCATGCCGCTGCTCGAAGTCGCACGCGCTTGCAAGCGCTTCGGGGCGGTCGCAGTGGTTGAAGATGTCTCGCTGGCGATCGAGCCCGGCGCGCTGTTTGCGCTGCTGGGACCCTCGGGTTGCGGCAAGACGACCTTGCTGAGGATGATCGCCGGTCTGGAAACGCCCGACTGCGGTCGGATCGTCATCGACGGGGTCGATGTCACCGCCCTGCCGCCCTATGCGCGGCCGGTCAACATGATGTTTCAGTCCTACGCGTTGTTCCCGCATATGGATGTCGCCGCCAACATTGCCTTTGGCCTGCGCCAGGAGCGGATGAACCGCCGGCGGCGCGCCGCCCGGGTCGACGAGATGTTGGCGTTGGTCCAGATGTCGGATTACGCGCAGCGGCGGCCATACCAGCTTTCCGGCGGGCAGCGCCAGCGCGTGGCGTTGGCCCGCGCGCTTGCCAAGATGCCCAAGCTGCTGCTGCTCGACGAGCCTCTGGCCGCGCTCGACCGCAAATTGCGGGACGAAACCCGGCGCGAGCTGATCGGCATCCAGGAACGGGTCGGAATCACGTTCCTGGTTGTCACCCACGACCAGGAGGAGGCGCTCGGCATGGCCTCGCGCATCGCCGTGATGAATGAAGGGCGTGTCATCCAGATCGGCACGCCCGCCGAGATCTACGAGCGGCCGAATTCTCGGTTTGTCGCCGGTTTCGTCGGCGAGGTGAACCTGTTCGAGGGCGAGTTGGTCGCCGGGCCCCACGGCCCGTCCCTCAACGTCGCGGGTTTCGACCAGCCGATCCCGCTGCCACGCGGCGATGCGGCAGGGGGGGCCGACGTCGTGCTGGTTTTGCGCCCGGAAAAGCTGGTTCTGTCGCGCATAGGTCCGGCAGGTTTCGCGGTCAGCGCGACGGTCGCCTCGGTCGACTACCAGGGGCCGGTCTCGCTTGTCTATCTCTCCGCAGAACCTGGAAGGCTGCTGAAAGCGCAGGTGGCGAGCGCAGCCGCCGGCAGGATGGCCCGCGGCACGGTGCTATGGGCGAGTTGGACGCCCGAGGACGCCGTCGTGATCGCCCGATGATCGGAATCGGGCGGTTCGGGCGGCTGGTGCTGATTGGGGCGCCGTTTGTTTGGTTCGCGCTGTTCTTTCTGCTGCCGATGTTGATCGTGCTGAAGATCAGCCTAGCCCATAGCGCGATCGGGATACCGCCTTATACGCCGCTGATCAGCGGTCATGTTTTGCGTGCAACGATGGCCAATTTTGCGTTGCTGGCCAGCGACGATCTCTATCTCCACGCCTATCTGGGCGCGCTCGGCTATGCCGCACTGTCGACGGCGCTTTGTCTTATCCTCGGCTATCCGATTGCGCATGCGATCGCGCGCGCCCCGACGGCTTGGCGCCAGCTATTGCTGTTTCTGGTCGTGCTGCCGTTCTGGACGAGCTTTCTGATCCGGGTTTATGCCTGGATCGTGATCCTCGAGCCGAACGGTCTGCTCAATCGGCTGCTGCTGACGACCGGGCTGATCAAAGCGCCATTACCATTGCTCAACAACGCCTTTTCGGTCGAGCTCGGCCTCGTCTATTCGTATCTGCCGTTCATGATCTTGCCGATCTACGGCAGCCTGTCGGCGCTCGATGAAAGCCTCATCGAGGCGGCGGCCGATCTCGGCGCACGGCCCTGGCGCGCGTTTCTTGGGGTCACCCTGCCATTGTCGCTGCCGGGGATTGCTGCGGGCTGCCTGTTGGTGTTGGTGCCGGCGATCGGCGAATTCGTGATCCCCGATCTGCTCGGCGGCCCCAACACCCTGATGATCGGCAAAGTGCTGTGGGACGAGTTCTTCGAGAACCATGACTGGCCGGTCGCCGCGGCGGTAGCCGTCGTGCTCGTTGCAGCCTTAGCCGTTCCGATCTTGTTTGCCCAGCGCCTCCTCGATCGGAAGCAGGCGGCGTGACCCGCGGCGACAGCGCTACAGCGTTCCGCACCGGTGCGCTGTTGTTTGGGTTCGCCTTTCTCTACGCCCCAATCGCGATCTTGGTGCTCTATTCGTTCAACCAATCTCGGCTGGTTGCCGTGTGGGCCGGATTTTCGACCCGCTGGTACGGCGTGCTGGCGGCTGACGAGGGGTTTCGCGCGGCGGCGGCAACGAGCCTCGAAGTCGCAACGATGGCGGCGAGCCTGGCACTGATCCTCGGCACGCTTGCCGGGTTTGCGATGGCACGGTTTTCCCGTTTTCCAGGCCGCACCTTGTTCGGCTTTGCGCTGCTGTCGCCGCTCGTCGTGCCGGAAGTCATCCTCGGCCTGTCCTTGCTGCTGACGTTCGTGGCGTGCCAGCAATTGATCGGCTGGCCGCACGGCCGTGGCATCCTGACGATCACGATCGCGCACGCGACGTTCGGCGCCTCGTTTGTCGCGGTGCTTGTGCGGGCTCGGCTCGCGGCGTTCGACCGCACCTTGGAAGAGGCCGCATTCGATCTCGGTGCGCGTCCGTGGGCGGTGCTGGCGCGGATCACGTTGCCCGGGATCAGCCCGGCGCTGGTGTCGGGGTGGCTGCTCGCCTTCACCTTATCGCTGGACGACCTCGTCGTCGCCAGTTTCGTCACCGGCCCGTCGGCGACCACCTTGCCGATGGCGGTGTTTTCGAGCGTTCGCCTCGGTGTCAGCCCCGAGGTCAACGCCCTCGCCACATTGTTTCTCGCCGTGGTCTTCGTGCTGGTGGCGGAGGCCTTCTGGCTGATGGCGCGTCAGGATCGGCGGCGAAGTTAAGAGTTGCCGTCGAGTTCGGGATAGTGGCGGAAGATGCCGCGCCGGTTGAACGGGATGCGGCGGTCCGAGGCGAGATAGGCGGCGATACGCGGTCGGGCGGCGATCCGGTCGTGCAACGCGACGACCCGCGGATATTTTGGTTCGAGCCCGGCCATCGCCTTGGGGAAGGCGTAGCGCAGCCCCGCCACGATCTGGAACAGCGATAAGTCGGAATAACTCAGCCGCGCCCCTACAAGATGCCCGCCGCGCGAATTGTTGCGCGAGAGCACCCGCTCGAAATAGCCGAAATATTTCGGCATCCGCGATCGCCGAAAATCGGCGGCGCGAGCCAGAGCCTCCTTGCGCTGATCCTCGTAATAGAGGCTGCCGGCGATCGGGTGGTGAGTGTCGTGCGCCTCGTCCACGAGATCGGCGATCGTCAGCTGCAGCTGATGCGCCCACAGCCGGCCGGCCTCGGCCGCAGGCGCCAAGCCGTGCTGGCCGCCCAGGTACAACAGGATGTTAGCGGTCTGCCCGATCAGCAGTGCCCCGGCCTTCAGAAAGGGTGGAGCAAAGGACGGACGGGCGATATCTTCGCCATCGAGCAGGCGCATCATCTCGGCTTCGCCGCCCGGCTGTCGGGCGACATCGACATAGTCGGCGCCGGCCTCTTCCAGCGCCAGCCGAACGAATTCCCCGCGTCCCTGGATCGATGACCAATAATACAGCTCGTATCGCATCTCGCCCTCGATCCAGCGGGCCGAGGCCGCGCTGCTCAGCCCCTGCGCTGATATTTATGGCAGACGAGGCGCAGACGGTCGGTAATGTGCGGCCGCACATGCTCAGGCATCGGGGTCGACTCGCTGGCGCGCTTCCAGTCGGGGCCGCTGACCACATCGGGCGAGGTCAGGTGGTAGAGCGCCACGTATTTGGGGTTCCCGGCCGCGCGAAAGCGCCGTGCGCTCAGCACGCCGGGGACGCGGGACAATGCCGGGACGTGCTCGGTGTCGTACCAGGCGTTGAACTCGGTCTCATATTGCGGCGCCGGGGTCATCCCGACCAACAGCAGGCCGGCCGCGTTCTGCGGCGCGGCTGCGGCGCCGGGCAGGATTTGCTCGCCTTCGAAGCGCAACAGCCGCTGGCATTTTGCCGTAACCCGCTTTGACCAGACCGACAAATTCTCGCCGCCGATCGCGCGGTAGGCCGGGCTCTGCAGCACCGCGAGGCTGTCGAGATCGTAGGTGGCAACCGATTGCTTGGCGTTATCCGCGCTGATCCATCGCTGGAGGGTCAGGAACCCCGGCACCCGCTGCCGTTCCGGGATGTGCTCGAGGTCGTACCAGTCGTTGAACTCGTCCTCAGCGACGTTCGAGAAGTCGAGTGCCGCAATCAATTCACCCTTGGCCATCGCCGTTTCCTCCGCTGGTCCAAACTGCGCGATGCTACGCCCGGAAGGCCCGATGGCGCAAAGCTTCAACCGCCGGCGCGGGCGATCGCCGCGGTAACCAGCGCCGCCGCCTCGTCGGCATCAGCCCAACGGTCGATATCGACCCACTTGCCGGATTCGAGGTCCTTGTAGTGACGAAAGAAATGAGCGATCTGAGCGCACAGGTTCGGCGGCAGATCGCGATATGAGCGCACCCCGGCGTAGAACGGGTGCAAGTCCTCGACCGGGACAGCGATGATCTTTTCATCGGGCCCGTGCTCGTCCTCCATCAGCAGCGCGCCAATCGGCCGGCAGCGTACGATCGCCCCCGGAACTACTGCGACCGGTCCGACGATCAGCGCGTCGATCGGGTCGCCATCCTGCGCCAGGGTGTGCGGCACAAAGCCGTAATTGCCGGGATAGAACATCGCGGTGTGCAGGAAACGGTCGACTACGAGGGCCCCCGATGCCTTGTCGAGCTCGTATTTGACCGGCTCGACGCCCTGCGGGATCTCGACGATTACGTTGACGTCGTGCGGCGGCGCGCGGCCGGCCGCGATCTTGGTGATGTCCATAATCTTTCCGGAAAGCCTTGCCGGTGGATTTACGGCGCCATGCCCTTGTCGGCAAGCTCGCGCAGAGCCTTTTCGCTCTTGCTGGCGTCGAGCCCCATCGCATTCATGATGTGAGGCGCCTTGGTGAACTGTATGTCGCGGTACTCGACGATTTCGACCCGGTTGCCCCAGGGATCAAGAAAGTCGAGGAAGGGTCCCGGCAGCAATTCGCCCCCCGCCGCCTCGACGAGCGCGCGCACCCGCGAGCGATCGTCGACGACGAGGCCGAAATGGCGCCGCCAGTCGTGATGCTCGGCGCTACTCTGCATCAGGTTGATGAACTGATCGCCGAGCTCGATAAAGGCGTTCCCCGGCCTTTTTGCGCGCAGGGTAAAGTCGAAGATCTTGCCGTAAAAGGCAAGGGCTTGTTCGATGTCGCCGACCTCGAGCGCGATGTGGTTGATGCCGACGAGACGCGGCTTGCGGGTGTCGGCGCGGCCGTCATCGGGCTGGCTGATCGCGGTCATGGCTTGCTTCCTCCTGGTCGCTGCGGCGCAAAGTCACTATATTGCATTTAATATCCTAGGGTCGATGTCGGTTGGCCGGCTTGAGCTGGTCCGAACGGTGCGGGGGTCGGCCTTTTCGAGGCGAAATTTGCCCCTCGCCTGACTTAAAGGGCGCCGTCCTGTTGCGGGCACCCGGTCCGGGCGCCCAGGAAAGCCATCATGGATCTGATTACCAAGCTGCCGGGGATGTCGGATGACGCGCTCACCAATCTTCGGACAAACGCCAAACGGCTCCAGCAATCCGGGACGACCGCCCAGCGGACCGACGCCGCTGCCTTGCTACCGGCGGTCGAAGCCGAAATGGGCGCTCGCCGGCTGGCGCGGGTGAAAGCAACTCGACTCGCGGTGCCTAAGGAGCGAGCGCGTCGGCCGCGAGTTGTCAAAGAGCCCCGGGGCGAGACGGCCGACGAGCGGGAGTGAGTGAGACCGCGGGGCGGCCGGGGTTGGAGCGCCGGGTCGAGACGGTATAATTCGCGTGGAATTTAATTGGGGGTCGGCGAATGTCGATTAATCTGACCGTCGAGGGTGCGGTCGCCAAAGTCGTATTGAATTGCCCGGAAAAACTGAATGCGCTCAACGTCGAGATGCGCGAGAGCCTGTGCGAGTACTTCGCCAGATTGCGCTACGACGATGCGGTACGGGTGGTAATCGTCACCGGCGCCGGCAGAGGGTTCTGCTCGGGCGCCGATGTCGACCGCATGGCCGGGCAGCATCACGATCTGCGCGGCGGGCGGCAACGGCTGCAGCAGGGTGGCCATACCTTCATCCGCGCGTTGCACGCCATCGAGAAGCCGGTGATCGCCGCAGTGCGCGGCCCGGCGGTAGGCATCGGCTGGAGCATCGCGCTCGCCTGTGACCTCGTCGTGGCGTCGAAGACCGCGCGGTTTTCGCAGATTTTCCGGCGCATCGGCTTGGCGCCCGACGGCGGCGCGATTTGGTTTCTGACCCGCCGGCTGGGCATGGCGAAGGCCAAGGAGCTGGTGTTTTCAGCCCGCTTTGTCGAGGCCGAGGAGGCGCTGGCCCTAGGCCTCGTCAACCATGTCGTCGAAGATGACCAGCTGATGGTCAAGACCGAGGCGCTAGCGGCCGACCTCGCCGAGGCACCAACCTTTGCGCTCGGCCTCGCCAAGAAGCTTTTCCACGCCGCGGTCGGCCCGAGCCTCGACGAATATCTCGATATCGAAAGCCTGGTGCAGCCGCAACTGCACCTGACCGCCGACAACGCCGAGGGCGTCGCTGCCTTCCGTGAGAAGCGGTCGCCCAAATTCACCGGCCGCTGACGCCAAGGCGCTTGCGCCCGCGGTGCGGGTGCGCCGTGGACGCAAGCGGTTCGCGGGCAGGGTGTTCTTGGGATCGTCTTATGGCGGATCGCGGTCGAGCACTTCCTGAATCCGCTTAGGATCGACGCGGATCTCGACCCCGGCGCGTTCCTGCTGCAGCAGCATCGGCGAGCGCGAGTCGCGCTGGCCCCATCCGCGGTTCAGCGCTTCGGACAATTCCGCCAACGCCAGATTGGCGACCCGCATCGGTACGTTGAAATCGCGGCCGAGTTGGGTGGCGAGCGTCACATCCTTGTGCGCCAGGCGCAGCGCAAAGGCGGCCGGGTCGTAGGTGCCGGGCAGGAACTGGTCGATCAGCCCGTCGAAGGTGCGCCGTCTGCCGGTCGCACCGTCACGCACCGCCTCCCATAACGCCAGCGGCTCCACCCCGGCCTTGACCCCGACCGTGAACATCTCAGCGAGTGCGGTTTGGATGCAATAGCCGGCGCCATTGTGCACGAGCTTGGCGACCGAACCGGCGCCGATCGGGCCGACATAACGCGCCTTGTCGCCCATAGTGTCGAGCACGGCCTTGTGGCGGTTGAAGATCTGCTCGTCGCCACCGACCCACAGCGCGAGCTTCCCGGTGTGCGCGCCGCGCGGCCCGCCGCTGACCGGCGAGTTGAGCATGTAAGCGTCGCGCTCGGCAAAGGCGGCGTTGATCTTGCGCACGGTGGTCGGCGAGTTGGTCGACAAGTCGAAATAGGCCTTGCCGCGACTCATGCCGCTGAGGATGCCGTTTTCGCCGAGCGCTACTGCTTCGACTTCGGGCGGGCCGGGGAGCGAGGTGAAGACGATTTCCGAGGCCTCAGCGACGGCGCGCGGCGTGTCGGCCCAGACGGCGCCGGCGGCGAGATAGGGCTCGGCCGCGGCGCGGCGCAGGTCGTGAACGACCAGATCGTGCCCGGCCTTTTGCAGATTGGCCGCCATGCCCGAACCCATCATGCCCAAACCGATAAATCCGATCTTCATCTCGTCCTCCCGCGCGTCTCGGAGTTTGTTGGTGCTACAGGACGTCCTTGGCTACCAGGGCGGCGGTCATCGCCGCCGGCCAGCCGGCGTAAAACGCGAGGTGAGTGATGATCTCGCCGATCTCATCCTTGGTCACGCCATTATCGAGCGCGCGCTGCAGATGACCGACGAGCTGTTTTTCGCGGCCGAGCGCGATCAACGTGGCGCAGGTGATCAGGCTACGGTCCCGCTTGGACAGCTGCGGGCGTTCCCATACATCGCCGAACAGCACTTTTTCACTGAGATCGATCAGCTTTGGCACTACCTGGCGGACTTGGTCACGGGCTGCCGAGGGTCGTGATTGCGCCATGGTTTTCTCCTTTATTGGAACCAGCAGTTTCCTTCCGTGCCAACCGTAGCACGGCGCCGCCGAACCCGGCCAGACTTACCGGCAGCCTTGCTGGAGCAGCCTCAAAACGGCTAAGGAGATTTGCGGCGCCATCAGCGGCGCTCGCCGGCGGCTGTTTGTTGATGGCGGGCCGACAGAGGCGCGTCCGCCGCGCTGCGGAACGACTCGAACAGCGGGGCGCCGACACTCTCCGGCCCCGCTGTTGTTTCTGGAGGGCTAGTGTTGGGCTGTGGGTGATTGAACGCGGTCAGCCGCTACCTGGCGGTAATGCTCGCGCTGCTTCTCGCGCCACGCCGCCCGTTCCTGGGCATCGATCGTGCCGTCGTGGTTCGTGTCGATTTGGTCAAAGCGGGCGCGAAAGATCGCATCGCGTTCCCCGGCCGGCATCGCCGCCAGCCGATCGTAATAGGCCTTGCGCTGTTCGAGACTCGCCTTGTCCGCCGCGGAGAGATTGGGAGCCGCCAGCTGTTCGGTGAGCCTGACCTGGCGTTGCCCGATATTCTGCATACGGAAATCTCGATACTCGTCGAAGGTGATCAGTTGCGGCGCTGCGGGCTGAGCGGCAGGCGGGCTCGCCGTGGGCGTCGCGGCCGCGTTCGTTGCGGTTACAGGAGTGGATGCGGGTGCGGCGACGCGTTGCGCAATCGCGGGCAGGTGCCACAACGCTGCCGCGAACAGGGCGGAAGCGGCGGCGGCAAGCGTCCATCGTCTCATCGGAATCCTCCGTGTGTTCATGAGATGTTCGGCATAGAACAACCCATGAACACAATTGGCAAGCAGTTTTTGCTGTTTTTGGCTAAATTTTTCTCGGCGCCCGCGACCGGCCGACTGCGAGATCAATCCTGCGGCGCGAACCCGCGAAAGGTGTGCGGCAGGCGGCGGATGTCCTGGACCAGATCGGGCGGCACCTCGCCTGCGCCATCCGCACGCAGGGTCAGGGCGTCGACCAGACCGCCGAAGTGCTCGCCGATCGCCCCGACAATCTGGTCGTGGCGGCCTACGGCGGCGAAGAGGTGGGCGACGGCATCCGGCACTTCCTTTGCCATCTCGCTCCATTTCCCCTGCCGAACCAGCGCATTGAGCTTGTGCCCGAGATCCTCGAGCCCGTGCGCCGCCAGCACCGGGTAATAGGCCGGCGTCGAGCCGTAGAACGCGACCCGTTGGCGCACCCATCCGAAGCGGCGCGCAACGGACTCGTCATCGGGCCCGGTGGCGAGAAACCCGCCACCGGAGATTTCATATTGAGAGCGGGTACGGCCGGCTCTGGCGAGACCGGCTTCGATCCGCGGCATGACCTGATCGGTAAGATACTTCCGGGTGCAAAAGCCGTGCAGCTTGACGCCGTCGCATTCCTCGGCCGCGACCTTGAGCATCGCCGGACCAACAGCGGCGATCATCACCGCCGGCGGGGGCGCGTCGATCGGCTCGGGCGCAAAGTTCGGGGTCATCAACGTGAACCGATAATGTTCGCCTTCGAAAGCCGGCTTCTCGCCGGTTTTCCAGCAATGCCAGATCGCGCGCAGCGCCTGCACATACTCGCGCATGCGTGGCGCCGGCGGTGTCCATGGCACCGAAAACCGGCGCTCGTTGTGCGCTCTGACCTGCGAGCCCAAACCGATCACGAAGCGACCGCCGGTGGCCCCGGCGAGGTCCCAGCCGACATTGGCGACCGCCATCGGCGTGCGGGCAAAGGCGATCGCCACGCCGGTGTGCAATTCGATACGCTCGGTCGCGGCCCCGGCAATCGCCAAGGCCAGAAATGGGTCGTGCTTGTTTTCCATCGCGACGACGCCGTCATAACCTTCCGCCTCGACCGCCCGGGCTGCCGAGGCAACCCTGCGCAGATCCTCCTGCGGCACTGTCGAAAATACGCGCATCGGCCACCTCTCACATGTCTATGGTGCCCCGGGCACCGAAAATTGCGGTGCCGACCCGGACGTGGGTGGCGCCAAAGCGGATCGCGGTTTCGAAATCGGCGCTCATCCCCATGCTGAGGAGGTCGAGGCCGGTGCGTCGGGCGATTTCGCGCAGCAGCGCGAAATGCGGCGACGGCTCCTCGTCGAGCGGCGGGACGCACATCAAGCCGACAATCGGTAGGCCGAGCCGGTCGCGGCACTCGATAAGAAAGTCGTCGGCGGCGGCCGGCATGACGCCCGATTTCTGCGCCTCTTCGCCGGTGTTGACCTCGATCAGGCAGGGCAGACGGCGGCCAATACGTTCCATCTCCCGGCCCAGCGCCTCGGCGAGGCGCGGCCGGTCGACGGTCTCGATAACATCGAACAGCGCCACCGCGTCCCTGACCTTGTTGGTCTGCAACGGGCCGATCAAATGCAGCGTCAGGTCGGGAAACGCCGCCCGCAGCGCCGGATATTTCGCCTGCGCCTCCTGCACCCGATTCTCGCCGAAGACCCGATGGCCGGCCACCAGCGCCTGGCGCACCGCCTCTGCCGAGTGGGTTTTGCTGACGGCAACGAGCGCGACACTCTCGTCCGGCCGCCCGGCCGCCCGCGCTGCCGCTGCAATCCGGCTGCGTACAGCTGCCAAATTGGCCGCGATGACCCCTTCCATATCAGCTCCATTCCTGGCACAAATCTGCGTTGCTCGCTCCGGCTGCGAGCAAGGCTGTTTCGCCGGGGATCGCCGGATGTTGGTTGCTCATTACCGCCTGTCGGCGGCGCTCGTCGCAAGTCTTTCGTTGGCTTTGGCCGGGTGCGGTTCGAGTCCGCCGGTCACATCGGCTGGCGCGGCCAGCGGGGCGCCCAGCGCAGCCAATGCTCAGCCTGTCGCCAAGGACCCGCCAGGCGAGATGGACACCGAGTCGACGATCTGGACAGTGCTGGGTCTTGCCAAGAAGCCGTCGGAGCACGAACCGGGACCGCAAACCGGGAGTACGGTCAGCCCGATTTTGTGGCAGGCGGCGCACGATACCTTAAATTTCGTCAAGTTCAGCTCATCGGATCCGCTGACCGGTCTGCTCGTGAGCGACTGGTATTCGCCCACAGGCAAGCCCGATGAGCGCTACAAGATCAATGTGTTCATCCTGTCCCGGGAGCTCAGATCCGATTCCCTCGCGGTGACGGTGGATCGCCAGGTACGCTCGGCCACTGGCCAGTGGGAGGCCACGACAATCGCCCGCAAGGTCGAGGACGACCTTGAAACCGCAATCCTGTTGCGGGCCGGTCAGCTCAAACGGACCTGGCTCAAGGAGTGGAAGTCGGGTTGAAGCCCGTCGCTGGCGGGTGCAGATTTCTCCGGCTTGGCGGTCGCCTGCGCACTATCTCTGCTAAGGGCCGAAGCCTGATGCCTGACATCGCGGGATGCGGGTGTTTGGATTTTGCGCCGGCCCAACCCTCGAACAAAACATAACTCCGATGTCGCGATACAATTTCCGAGAAACCGAAACGAAATGGCAGCAGATCTGGCGCGAACGGCAGCTGTTCGAGGTGGCCGCCGACCCCAGCCGGCCGAAATACTATGTGCTCGAAATGTTCCCTTACCCTTCTGGTAAGCTGCATGTCGGCCACCTCCGTAACTACACGATGGGTGACCTCGTCACCCGTTATCGGCGTGCGCAAGGATACAACGTGCTGCACCCGATGGGATGGGACGCCTTCGGGCTCCCGGCCGAGAATGCAGCCATCGCCGAGGGGATCCACCCAGCGGTATGGACCCGCGAGAATATCGCGACGATGCGGGAGCAGCTCGAACGAATGGGGTTTGCCTACGACTGGTCGCGCGAGATCGCAGCCTGCCACCCGGAATATTATCGGCACGAGCAGAAGATGTTTCTCGACTTCCTCGCTGCCGGGCTCGCTTATCGCAAGGAATCTTTGGGTCAATTGGGACCCCGTCGAAAACACCGTTCTTGCCAACGAGCAGGTCGTCGACGGGCGTGGCTGGCGCTCCAATGCGATCGTCGAGAAGCGTCTGTTGGCGCAATGGAACCTGCGGATTACGGCTTTCACCGAGGAGCTGCTCGGAGCGATCCACGGGTTGGAGCGTTGGCCCGAGCGAGTCCGGCTGATGCAGGAGAACTGGATCGGCCGCTCGGAAGGCGCCCGCGTCTATTTCGATATCGCCGGACGGGACGAGCGCATCGAAGTGTTCACAACGCGGCAGGACACGCTGTTCGGCGCGTCGTTTGTCGCGCTGTCACCGAACCACCCGCTGGCCCAGCGGCTGGCCGAGGACGACGCCGATCTCGCCGCCTTTATCGCCGAGTGCAATCGCATGGGGACCAGCGAGGCGGTGATCGAGACCGCCGAGAAGCGCGGCTATGCGACCGTCCTCGAAGCGGTGCATCCATTCGACCCGGAGCGGCGGGTCCCGGTTTGGGTCGCCAATTTCGTGCTGATGGAATACGGCACCGGCGCGATCTTCGGCTGCCCGGCGCACGACCAGCGCGACCTCGAATTCGCCCGCAAATATGGGTTGCCGGTGCTCCCGGTAGTATTTCCCCCGGGTACGGAGCCGGCGCGTTTCGCGGTCGGCGAGGTCGCTTTTGTCGAGGATGGCGTCTTATTCAATTCGGATTTCCTCGACGGCCTGCCGGTGGCCGAGGCCAAGCGCGTCGCCGGCGAGCGGCTCGAAACGTTGGGGCGCGGCGAGCGCACGATCGCCTACCGGCTGCGCGATTGGGGTGTATCGCGGCAGCGCTATTGGGGTTGTCCAATCCCGGTCATCCATTGCCCGGATTGCGGCATTGTGCCGGTGCCGGAGAGCGATCTGCCGGTCACTTTGCCCGAGGATGTCAGCTTTGCGGTGCCGGGCAATCCGCTGGCCCATCACCCGACCTGGCAATATGTCGAATGTCCGCGCTGTCATGGGCCTGCCCGGCGTGAGACGGATACGCTCGATACGTTCGTCGACTCGTCATGGTACTTCCTGCGCTTCTGCTCGGCGCGTGCGCCCGTCGCCTTCGAGCGGCAGGCGGTCGATTACTGGATGCCGGTCGACCAGTATATCGGCGGGGTCGAACACGCCGTACTCCATCTCCTCTACTCACGGTTCTTCACCCGAGCGCTCAAGCAATGCGGCTACCTCGATCTCGAAGAGCCGTTCGCCGGGTTGTTCACGCAAGGGATGGTCTGTCACCAGACCTATCAGAGCGAGACCGGCGAGTGGCTGTTTCCGGAGCAGGTCGAGACCGATGGCTCAGGCGCTTTCGTCGACGCTGGCGGGCGGCCGGTGACTGCCGGGCGTCACGAAAAAATGAGTAAATCCAAGAAAAACATTGTGGGCCTCGACGCGATCGTCGAAACATATGGTGCAGATACAGCGCGGCTCTATGTGTTGTCGGACAGCCCGCCTGAGCGCGATCTTGAATGGACAGAAACCGGAATCGAGGGCATCTGGCGCTATGTGAACCGCCTGTGGCGGATGGTGAGCGAACCGCCGGTACCGCTGCCTGCGCCGGAGACCCAAGCGACCGCCGGGTTGTCGCCGCCCGTGATGGCCTTGCGCCGCACGATCCATCAGACGATCGCCGCCGTGACTGACGATCTGGACAAATTCCGCTTCAACCGCGCCGTCGCACGCATCCGCGAATTGACCAACGCGATCGAGGAGTTGCCCGAGGGGAACCTGCGGTCCGAACCGGGCGCGCCCGCGGTGCTGCGCGAGGGTCTCGAAATCTTGGCCCGGTTGTTGTGCCCGATGATGCCGCATCTGGCCGAGGAGATGTGGCTGACCCTCGGTGGCGCTGGGCCGCTCGCCGAACAACCGTGGCCGGTCGCCGATCCGGACCTAGCTCGAGAAGAGCAGGTGACGATCGCCGTCCAAGTCAATGGCAAGCTGCGCGGTACGCTCGAATTTCCCCGCGATGCGGAAAGCGGCGCGGTAGAGAGCGCCGCTCTTGGATTGCCGCAGGTGGCGCGCTGGCTCGACGGCCGCTCGCCGCGAAAGGTCATTGTCGTGCCCAACCGGGTCGTCAGTATCGTCGCCTGACATGGCTCGACGCCGCGAGATGTTGGCCCTGGCTGTCGTTCTGGTATTGCCGTTGTCGGGCTGTGGCTGGGAGCGCCTCTATGCCGATCCCCAGAGCGGCCCGGCGAGCGGGGATTTGCGGGCGATCCAGGTATTGCCGATTTCCGAGCGGATCGGCCAGCAGCTCGAGATGGCGCTGCGCAATTCGCTCAACCCGACCGGCGAGCCGACCAAGTTCCTTTATGCGCTGCACACAACGCTTACTGTCTCGCTGAGTGCTCTCGGCATTCAATCGCAGGGCACGGCGACCTTGGGCAGGATTGATGTATCTGCCTCCTATGTCTTGGTCGACAATCACAACGGTAGCACCTTGCTGACCAATTCGACACACGTGCAGAATTCGTTTGCGCTCAATCCGAACCAGTACTCGACAGTTGTCGGCGAGGATGATGCCCGGGTTCGAAGCGTCGCTGAGCTGAACCAGGAAATTGTGACGCGGCTTACGCTGTTCATGGAGCACCGCGCTGCGCAAAGCGCGCCGAAGACGAGCTGACACCCCGTGAAGATCGCTCCGGCGCGCCTCGCCGCGTTTCTGCAGCGCCCCGATCCGGCCATCCGCGCCGTGCTCCTCTACGGTCCGGATTCGGGTCTGGTGCGCGAGCGCGCCGACACCCTTGTACGCACCGCCTGTCCGGATTTGCGCGACCCATTCCGCATTGCCGATCTGAACGCGGGTGTGCTGAGCGCCGATCCGGCGCGCCTCGCCGACGAGGCCGCACAGCTGAGCCTCACCGGCGGTCGCCGCGTGGTGCGGGTCCGCGGCGCTATGGACGGGCTGGCGCGGCTGTTCGCCGGCTTTCTCGGCGATCTGCCGGGCGAAGCGCTGGTCGTGACCGAGGCCGGCGAACTAACGGCCGGATCGGCGCTGCGGCGCGCGTTCGAGGGCTCGCCACGCGCGGCGGCAATCGGCTGCTACCCGGACGCGCCACGCGACCGCGCCGCGGTGATCCGCGACAGTTTGGCGGCGCACCGGGTCGTCGCGAGCCGCGACGCCATGCAGTACCTGGTCGAACATCTCGGTGGCGACCGGTTGCTGACCCGCTCCGAGCTCGACAAGCTATCGCTCTATGCCGGCGAGGGCGGCCGGGTCGAACTCGAGGACGCGCTTCTCTCGGTCGGCGACAGCGCGGCGCTCGAGCTCGACGACGCGGTAATGGCCGCGGCCGAGGGTGACACCGCCCGGCTTGAGCGCGTTCTTGGCCGGGTCTTCCAGGGGGGGGAATTGCCGGTGTCGGTGATTCGCGCAGTGTTGCGCCATCTGCACCGGCTCCACGCGCTCGTGGCACTGGTATCTGCCGGGACGCCAGCCGGCGAGGCGCTGCGCAATGCCCGGCCGCCGATCTTCTACAAGTACGAGGACGGCTTCAAACGTCAGCTCGGGTTATGGAACGAGGCACGGCTGCGTCACGAACTCGATCGCATCGCGCAAGCCGAAATCAAAATGAAAACAACCGGCTTACCCGCCGAGACCCTGTGCCGGCAGGCGATGCTGGCGCTGGCGCAGGCCGCGCGCGCGGGTTGACGATCAACCCGGCAGTTTCCAGCCGACCCAGTCGCACAACGCGCGGCCCATGACGAGTTCCAGGTTGCGGCCCTTGAGCCAAGGCATCTCCTCGGTGAACATGGTCACGCATTGCTTCCACGAGCACGGCATGCGGGTGATGTCGGTGCCCCAGAAGCTGCGCTCCGGCCCAAAGGCTTCGACGATCTGCTGGGTGTATTTGTGGATGTTGCGATAGGGATAGGGTTGGGAAGAGTTGCCCGGCGCGCCGGTGCATTTGACCGCGACGTTGGGATATTTGGCGAGCGCCAGCAGCGCCGGCTGGTTGCCGTGCGCGGCATCGTCCTTGCCGTCACGCACCCGGGCGTAATGGTCGATCAGCAGTTTTAAGCCGGGGTGACGCTCGGCGATCTGGCCCACCTGCGGCAGATAGTTCGAGGCCATCAACGCGATCGGAATCCCGGCCTTCTCGGCCGCCGGCCACAGCCAGTCTATCGTGCCGTCGGTCATCCAGTTGGCCTGGTGCGGCTGGGTGAAGGCATAGCGCAGGCCGAGCATCCCCGGCCGCTGCTTCCAGCCGTCGATCAAGGACCGGCTCTCCGGCTTGTCGAGCGGGAAGTTGCCGAGGATCGCGAAGCGGTTCGGATATTTGGCTGCGGCCTCCTCGGAAATCTTGCCCGAATTCGGGTCCCAGCCCGGCGGATGCAACAAGCAGGCACTGACACCCGCGGCGTCCATGTCGCGAATGCATTCTTCCGCCGAATAAGAATTGACCTGGCGGTGAGCCTGATTGGTCGGCGGCCCCGCCGACCAGATGTGAACCTGTGCGTCGACGATCAACATGGCGATTTAGCTCCTCGATATTTCGCCTTTATTGTCTGTCATTGCGAGCGAAGCGAAGCAATCTCATGCCGAGGGTTGGACTGCTTCGTCACGATGCTCCTCGTAATGACCGTCTGTTCAGCGTGCCAAGCCTTCGGCGCCGGCGGGAACGTCGTAGAAAGCGAGGGTCATCGACACGCTGCTGTAGAAGCCCATCAAGGTGATCACGTCGGTGATCCCCTCGTGGCCGAGCGCCTCGACCGCGCGGTCGTAAAGCCCCTTGGCGACCCAGCGCGAGTTCGACAGGCACGTCGCCATCTCGTAGATCACCTGCTCGCGCTTGTCGGAGAACGAGGTCGGCAGGCCCGAGAGCATCGCCTCGACCTTGTCGGCCGGCAGCCCGGCCGCCTTGCCGGCGCGCTCATGCGCATTGGTCGGATAGGCCGAATGAAACTTGCTGTTGATGATGACGACGGCGATCTCACGCTCGCGCTCGCTCAAGGAATAGCCGGTGCGAAAATAGGCGCCCAGCGGCCCCATTACCTTCGCCAGCTTGGGGTTGTGCACATAGATCTTGTTCGGGCCGGGAAGACGGCCGCGGGTCTCGATTAGGGTCCGGTAGCCTTCCTGCTGCTCCGGCGTCATCTGGTTATAGGGGATCTCTGCATAACGGCCAAAAGTCGGCGTCTCAGGCATTTCGGGTTCCTTCCCCAAGAGTGAAATTGGCGGTGCATCCTGCAGCAGCCGTGCGGCACTGTCGACCGCGCACCGTGGGCGAACGCGCGTGCGCCGCCTTCGCCCTGCGTTCCGCTCAGCTCAGCGCTT
Source organism: uncultured Alphaproteobacteria bacterium (assembly GCA_963733945.1). Lineage (GTDB taxonomy): Bacteria > Pseudomonadota > Alphaproteobacteria > ATCC43930 > CGMCC-115725 > AP-15. Next base: position 20,922 of record CAVTFD010000045.1, read on the forward strand.
GATGCCTTCGGCGCCGGCAGGGACGTCGTAGAAGGCGAGGATCATCGACACGCTGGAGTAATGGCCCATCAGGCAGATGACATCGGTGATGCCGACATGGCCGAGCGCCTCGACCGCCCGGTCGTAGAGGCCCTGGGCGACCCAGCGCGAATTCGACAGGCACGTCGCCATTTCATAGACAACTTGCTCGCGCTTGTCGGAGAACGAGGTCGGCAGGCCCGAGAGCATCGCCTCGACCTTGTCGGCCGGCAGCCCGGCAGCCTTGGCGGCGCGCTCATGCGCGTTGGTCGGGTAGGCCGAATGCCATTTGCTGTTGATGATCACGACCGCGATCTCGCGCTCGCGCTCGCTCAGCGAATAGCCGGTGCGAAAATGCCCCCCGAACGGCCCCGCCACCTTCGCCAGCTTGGGGTTGTGCACCAGGATCTTGTTCGGCCCGCCGAGCGCGCCGCGGCTTTCGATCAGCGAGCGATAGCCTTCCTGCTGCTCCGGCGTCATCTGGTCATAGGGGATCTCGGCGTAGCGGCCAAAGGTCGGCGTCTCGGGCATTTTCGGGTTTCCTTCCCAGGTGGAATTGACGCCGCATCCTGCAGCAGCCACAGGTTGCTGTCGACCCGCGCGCCTTGAGGCGATTGGCGGCCTCTGGCCTTTCGCCGAACGCTGTCGTAGTCTTCTATATTCGACAAGGAGTGTGGGCCGATGCCAGCGCGTACCGGAAGACAATACCTCGCCGGTCTCCGAGAGCAGGAGCGGGAGGTCTGGCTCGGCGGCGAACGGGTGCGCGACGTCACCACCCATCCCGGGCTGAAGGGCGGCGCCCAGGCGATCGCATCGCTCTACGACATGCAGCTCGACCCGAATTTGCGCGACGAGATGACCTATGTCTCGCCGACATCAGGCGACCGGGTTGGGCTGTCCTTCCTCATTCCGCGCAGCCGCGAGGATCTCGAAAAGCGGCGCGTCATGATGCTGAATTGGGCCCGTACCACCTGCGGCATGATGGGCCGTTCTCCCGATTTCATGAACGTGACCTACGCCGCCTGGGCCGGCGCCGAGGCCTTTTTCGCGCAAGGACGGCCCGAGTACGGCGATAACATGCGCCGTTATTACGAATACATCCGCGAAAATGATCTGACCCTGACTCATTCCCTGATCAATCTGCAGCGCAGCCGCACCGTCTCGGGCGTGTTCAACCTGCAGGAGGGTACCGCGCTGCAGGTGGTGCGCGAGACCGATGCCGGCATAATCGTGCGCGGCGCGCGCATTCTCGCGACCCTGGGGCCGCTCGCCGACGAGATCGGGGTTTATTCGCCGCGCATGGGCCGCCATACCGAAAGCCACAGCCCGTTTGCGCTGAGCTTCGCGATCCCCTGCGGCGCGCCGGGGCTCAGATTCCTGTGCCGCGACAGTTTCGATCTCGGGCGTTCGCATTTCGACCACCCGCTCGCCTCGCGCTTCGAGGAGATGGATTGCATCGTCTTCTTCGACGACGTGATGGTGCCGTGGGAGCGGGTGTTCCTGCTCGGCGATGTCGACCGGCTCAACGCCACCGCCACCGCGACCCATTCCTCGGCGCATTCGGCGCATCAGGGAGCGGCGAAGAACCTCGCCAAATGCGAATTCGTGCTGGGCGTCGCATTAATGATGACCCAGGCCATCGGCAACGCTCACCTGCCGAACGTCGAGGAACGCATCGGCGAGCTGATGCTGACCACCCAGCTGACCCGAGCCTGCATGCGCGCCGCCGAGGCCGACGCCAAACTCGACGAGTGGGGCGTCATGTGCCCCGACCCGCTGATGGTCGAAAGTCCGCGCAACCTGTTCATGACCGCCTATCCGCGAATGATCGAGATCCTGCAATTGTTGGGGTCAAGCAGTTTTCTGCTGACCCCAAGCGAAGCCGATTTTAAAGGCCCGCTCGCCGCCGACATCGAGCAGTATCTGGCGACGGACAACACGCCGGCGAAAGATCGGGTCAAACTGTTTCGGCTCGCCTGGGACCTCGCCGGCAGCGCCTTTGGCAGCCGTCAAGTGCTCTATGAACGCTTCTTTGCCAGCGACCCGTTGACGCGGGCGCGCGCCATCGCCACGATCTATCCAAAGAAGGAAGTGATGGACCGCGTCCTCGATTTTCTGGGACGCGACGACGAAACCGTGTGAAGGAGGATCAAAGATGAGCGTCAAGCCGAAATACTTGGGCCATGTCAACGTCTTCGTGCGCGACGCCGATCGCTCGAAGAAATGGTATGAGGACGTCCTCGGTCTGCACACCTATGAATACCGCCCTGGCTGGGCAGCCTTTATGTCCGCCGATCGCGAGCAATCGCACGAGGTGGCGCTGATGCAATTGGGGCCGGATGCGCCGTTGCAGCAGAAAGGCCAGGTCGGCCTCAATCATATGGCCTGGCGCCTGGACAGCCTAGACGATCTGAAAGAAATGTATCGGCAGATCAAAGAGAAGCAGATCCCGATCGATCACATCGCCGATCACGGCATCTCGCTTGGCATCTATCTGCGCGATCCCGATGGCAACGGCGTCGAGGTTTATTACGAGATCCCGCGCTCTGAATGGCCGCATGAAGAGCACGTCTTCACCCGCGAACTGATGGGCAACGGCCGCTTCCCCGGCCCGTGGGATGCAGAACTCGCCGCCCAGCGCGCCGCCGCCCAATAAGTTCACCCCGTCGTTCCCGCGGCAGCATGAAGTTGGTCGGGAGAGGGTGGTTGAATACCGATCCCCAGCCGCAACCGCTTTATTCTCGTCATGGCCGGGCTTGTCCCGGCCATCCACGCTCTCCATACACAGTCCGGCGCCCGTCGCGGTTTATCGGGTTGCAAAGCGGATGACAGACCGGGACGATCTAATAACTCGCCTGTTGCTGAAGCAGGAAATCGAGGAGTTCCTTTATCGCGAGGCGGAACTCCTCGACGAGCGGCGCTACGAAGACTGGTTGGCGCTGATTGCCGACGACATCCGTTACTGGATGCCGATGCGGCGCAACGTCAAGGTCGGCGAACAAGAGCGCGAGTTCACCCGCGCCGATCATGACATCAACTGGTTCGACGAGGGCCACGAGACTTTGGACCGCCGGGTCAGGCAGATCATGACCGGCATCCATTGGGCCGAGGAGCCGGTGTCGCGCATCACCCACATCGTCTCCAATGTGCAATTGCTCGAGGCGACGCCGTCGATCGGCGATACCGCCGAGGTGGCGGTCAAATGCCGCTTTCTGGTCTACCGCAACCGGGTCGAGACCGAGACCGACATCCTGGTCGGCAAGCGCGAAGACCGGCTGCGTCGGTCCGCAGAGGCTGGCAGATTGCTCGCCGCAAGATCGTCCTCGACCAGAACGTATTGCTGACCAAGAACCTGACGTTTTTCTTTTAGGATAGCCGAGCACAACTGACACCCTCGTCACACCGGCGAAGGCCGGTGTCCATGTTGGCCATGGGTCCCGGCTTTCACCGGGACGACAACAACCCTAGCCAAGGAGGGGCCATTCATGGTGGTGGCCAGCGAGCAGGGATATCGGCGAGGTCTCGTCGATATGGCAAAGGGACAGATCGGCCGCGAGATCTTCGTCAATGAAGAGATCTATGCGCAAGAACTGGAGCGGGTCTTTGCCCGCGCCTGGCTGTTTGTCGGGCATGAG
>CAVTFD010000046.1:0-176377 GCA_963733945.1 uncultured Alphaproteobacteria bacterium
GCTGGACGCAGAGAACTAGCCGATAAAAGGGGCGGGGGCGTTGGGTCGGAAGAAGCCGTAGCTGTCCCTGCCGGTCCCATTCGGCCTGGAAATTCCTTGTAGGCGCGCGTACCTCGCATTAGGTGTACAAGAATCCCCCATCGTACACAACGAGCGGCAGCAGATGCGCACGAATATCGAGATCAGCGATCAGCTCATGGAGGAAGCCCTTAAAGCTTCCGGGCTCAAGACCAAGCGTGCCGTGGTCGAGGCGGCATTGCAGACACTGATACGCCTTAGGCGGCAAAGGAAGGTTCTTGATCTCGCAGGTAAAATTCATTGGGAGGGGAACATCGACGATGTCCGCGACCAGTCCGGTCGGTGATCCTTGTCGACAGCTCGGTCTGGATCGACCATTTCCGCGATGCCGCCACCGAACCGGTACTGCGCCTGCGCGCGTTGATCGAGCGGGAACTATTGCTTGTCGGCGACCTGGTGCTTTGCGAGGTGCTGCAAGGCGTTCGTTCCGACGCCGAGGCAAGGCTGGTCGAGGAGGCATTGCGGGAATTCGAGCTTGTCACTCTGGTCGATCCCGAACTGGCAATCATTGCAGCTGCCAACTATCGTTTGTTGCGTGGCCGAGGCGTGACCCTACGGACGACTGTCGACCTCGTCATCGGCACCTTTTGCATCGAGCGAGGCCACGTGCTGCTGCACAATGATTGCGATTTCGAGCCGATGGAGCGCTTTCTCGGTTTGCAAACCGTCTGATCCAGCATCCCGGCACAGCGCTTCATCCGAGCGGCTCGAATGGACTCTATATCGGCTTGGGCGAACCCGCGACGGCATTGTCGCCGGCTCCGTAGGTGCTGGCCGCGAGCGTTTCCAGCGCAACTCCGACCACCGGTCTGGGCCGCTTCCGTTGCGCCGATCGCAGATGCGCCTTGGTCCCGGATCGCATGCTATGATTGTGAGCTCGAACAGCCGCGGCGGGAGAGACTAGCGATGAACCGCGAATTTGCGACGTTGCGGACTGAGGAATGTGGCGACGGGCTGGTGTTGCTGACCCTCAACCGCCCCGAGGTCGCCAATGCGTTGAATACCCAGATGGGCCGTGACTTGCTCGGCTTTTTCGAAGGGGTCAACGCCGCGCCGGCTCAAGCGCGCTGCGTCGTGCTGACCGGCGCCGGGGCGCGCGCCTTTTGCGCCGGCGGCGACCTCAAAGAGCGCAACGGCATGACCGACGAGCAATGGCAAGACCAGCATCTGCTGTTCGAGCGCATGGTCCGCGCCTTTATCGCCTGTCCGGTGCCGGTGATCGGCGCAGTCAACGGTGCGGCCTATGCCGGGGGCTGCGAATTGGCATTGTGCTGCGATTTCATCTACGCGGCTGAGAATACGCGCTTCGCGCTGACCGAGGTCACCCTCGGCATCATGCCCGGCGCCGGCGGCACGCAGAGCTTGCCGCGGGCGGTCGGCGAGCGGCGCGCCAAGGAGATCATCCTGACCGGGCGCCCGTTCACCGCGCAGGAAGCCTATGAATGGGGCATGGTCAACCGCCTGTGCGCGCCGGGAAAGGTCGTCGAGGAGGCGCTCGAAACCGCGCAGCGGATCGCCGACAACGCTCCGATCTCGGTGCGGCAAGCCAAGCACGCAATTCATTTCGGCCTGCAGATGGACCTCGCCAGCGGCATGATGCTGGAAGTCGAGGCCTACAACCGCATGGTCCCGACCGCCGACCGCCGCGAAGGCATCGCCTCGTTCAACGAAAAGCGCAAACCGCGCTTCACGGGTCGATGACTTGTCGGCTGTCGTTGCGAGGAGCAGAGGGATGCAACTATCCCGTCGGATTGAACCCACGAACGAAGATTGCTTCGCTGCGGGCGCGATGACAGGCTCCTTGGAAAGAGGATCTCGGCGCTAGGAGGAGATATGTGATGGATGGCGATCTGGCGGGCCATACAGAGGCGGCTGATCTGACGCGAGCTTTGGCGGAATGTTCGGCGGGAGTCCGATGGAGTGATCTACCCGAGCCCGTGCGCGAGCTGGCGCGGCAATGCGTGCTCGACTATCTCGGCTGCGCGGTGGCGGGCGCTGCTGATCAGCTGGTCGGCATGTTGCTCGACGAGATGGCGGAAGCCGGCGGGACGGCGCAGGCGAGCGTCATCGGTCATCGCGTGCGGTTGCCCGCGTTGGCGGCGGCACTGGTCAATGGTGCGGCGGGTCATGCCCTCGATTACGACGATGTCAACTTGGCGATGCCAGGCCATCCCTCGGTCGCGATCTTGCCGGGGCTGCTCGCCCTCGCCGAGCTGAAGGGTAGCTCGGGACGCGAGGTCATCACCGCCTTTGTCGCTGGCTACGAGGCCGTTTGCCGTATCGGCATGGCGCTGCAGCCCGGGCATTACGCGCTCGGTTTCCACTCGACCGCGACGATCGGCAGCTTTGGAGCGGCGGCGGCGTGTGCGCGCTTGCTCGACCTCGATGCTGAGACCACGGCGGTGGCGCTGGGCATCGCCGGAACCCAGGCGGCCGGGCTCAAATCGCAATTCGGCACGATGTGCAAGCCCTTCCACGCGGGAAAAGCCTCGCAGAATGGGCTGCTCGCGGCGCGTCTTGCCGCGCGCGGGTTTTCGAGCCGCCCCGATCTTCTCGAATGCGTGCAGGGTTTCGCCGCGACCCATGGTCCGGATTTTTCGCCGGAGGCGGCGTTGGCGACGCCCGAGAGCGGCTTTCACCTGTTCGCCAACCTCTTCAAATATCATGCTGCCTGCTACATGACGCATGCGCCGATCGAGTGCGCGCGCCAGGTGCGCCGCAATCACGCGCCGAGCCCCGACGCGATCGCCGCCATCACCTTGCGGCTCGATGCCGGATGCGACCGGATCTGCAATATTCCCGCCCCCGTGGACGGGCTACAGAGCAAATTCAGCTTGCGTCAGACCGTGGCGATGGCCTTGGCCGGGGTCGATACCGCGAGTCTCGGCGCCTACAGCGAGACAAACGCGCACGATCCGGAGCTGATCCGGCTGCGCGAAATGGTGGCGCTCGATTTCCGCGAGGGCTGGCCGTCGACCCTGGCAGAGATCGAGGTCGCCCTCCCCGATGGCGAGCGTGTCTCGGCGCGTCACGATGCCGGCATTCCCGCCGCCGACATCGCCCGAGCAGGGGAGGCGCCTTGCCGCCAAATTCGACGGCTTGGTCGCGCCGGTCCTCGGCGCCCCTCGCACCCGCGAGCTGCACAAGATGGTGGCCGGGCTCGACGGCCTGGCCGAGATTGGCAACCTCGCGCGGCTCGCCGCCGGCTGACCTGGCGCCCTCGCCGGATTGATCAGTCTGTGAAAAGTTCGGCGGCGGCGTGAAGCTGCTGTCTCACCTCTCTCCCGATGGCGATAAACTGCCGCAGCCGGCGGATTCGCGCCTCCTTGCGCTCGGTTTCGAGGCCTGGGAACAGACGCTTACTGCGGCCCCCGATGATGCCGCGGCGCACGCCGCCCGCGATTGGAGCGATCTTCCGATAGGCCAGCGCCTACTGGCCGCGATTTTTGGCAACAGCCCGTTTCTGAGCGGGCTGGCGGTCAAGGAGTGGCGTTTCCTGACCCGCCTCATCGAAGGAGGCGCAGACCCGCTGTTCGACGAGATCGCTATCGAGACCGAAAAACCCGACGATCTCGGCGAAGACACGGCAGCACTGATGGGCCGTCTGCGCATCGCCAAACGCCGTACCGCGCTTCTCGCCGCGGTGGCAGAACTTGCCGGCATATGGTCGCTCGAACAACAGACCGGCGCCCTCAGCCGCTTTGCTGAGGCGGCGGTTGGTGCGGCTCTGCGCCATCTGCTGCGCCACGCGGCTGCGAAGAGCATGGTCACGCTGCCGGACCCAAGCGATCCGGAGCATGAAAGCGGGCTGATCGTCCTCGGCATGGGCAAGCTCGGCGGGGCCGAGCTCAACTATTCGAGCGATATCGACCTGGTCCTGTTTTACGATGGAGCGCGGGCGCGGGTGATGGCGCGCGACGGCGTACAACCCTTCTTCAGCCGGCTCACGCGCGACATCGTGCGGCTGCTCGAGGAACGCACCGGCGACGGCTACGTGTTTCGCACCGATTTGCGGCTGCGACCCGACCCGGGCTCGACACCGGCGGCGATGTCGGTCGCGGCGGCGATGGCCTATTACGAGAGTGTCGGCCAAAATTGGGAGCGGGCGGCCCTGATCAAAGCGCGCCCGGTGGCCGGCGACCGGGTTTCCGGCCGGCGCTTTCTGCGTGACCTGCGGCCCTTTCTGTGGCGCAAGCACCTCGATTTCGCGGCGATCCAAGACATTCACTCGATCAAGCGCCAGATCAACGCCTACCGCGGCGGCGGCCGGATCGCCGTCGAAGGCCACGACATCAAGATTGGCCGCGGCGGCATCCGCGAGATCGAATTCTTTGCCCAGACCCAGCAGCTGATCTGGGGCGGGCGGATGCCCCAACTGCGGGTCTGCTCGACCTGCGAGGCGCTGCGCCGGCTCGCCGCCTTCAGTCGCATCGATCCGGCCACAGCGGCGAGGCTGATTGAGGACTACCGTTTCCTGCGCCGCGTTGAGCACCGCCTGCAGATGGTCGACGATGCACAGACGCATCAACTGCCGACGGACCGGGAGGGCGTTGCCCGCCTTGCGATCTTTCTCGGCTACCGCGGTCCCGATGGTTTCGTCGCCGATCTGACCGCGCATCTGGGTTCGGTCGAGCGCCATTACGCCGAGCTGTTTGAACAGGCGCCGAGCCTCGCCGGTCCCGGCAATCTCGTCTTTACCGGCGCCGAGGACGATCCCGAAACCATGCGCACTTTGTCCGGGCTCGGCTTTGCCGATCCGCGGGCGGTCGGCGCGCTGCTGCGCGGCTGGCATCACGGCCGGCTGCGCGCTACCCGCAGCCAGCGGGTCCGTGAGATCCTGACCGAGCTGGCCCCCGAATTGCTGCGCATCTTTGGCGCGACGGCGCATCCCGACGCGGCGCTGCGGCGCTTCGACCGGTTTCTGTCGCATCTGCCCGCCGGAGTGCAGTTGTTTTCGTTGTTTGCGGCGAATCGGGGGTTGCTGGCGCTGGTCGCGGATGTGATGGCCGGCGCACCGCGTCTCGCCGAGCAGCTGGCGCAGCGCCCGGCGCTCCTCGACGCGGTGCTGACGCAAGGGTATTTCGCGCCGCTCCCGGATCGCGCCGGGCTCGCCGCCGATCTCGGCACCGCGCTCGCCGGCGCGGCCGATTACGTGGACACGCTGGATTTGCTGCGGCGCTGGGCCGGCGAGCGCCGGTTCCAGGTCGGGGTGCAGCTGCTGCGCTGCGCGCTCGACGGCGCAGCGGCAGGCAGAGCCCTCGCCGACATCGCCGAGACCGCGCTGGCGGCCCTACTCCCCGCGGTCGAGGCGGAGTTTGCGCGGCGGCATGGCCGGGTAGCGGGCGGCGCTTTTGCGGTGATCGGGATGGGACGCCTTGGCAGCCGCGAGATGACCCTGGCCTCCGATCTCGACCTGATCCTGATCTATGACGCCCCTCCCGATAGCCTCGGCTCAGATGGTGCGCAGCCGCTCTCGGTGTCCGCGTTTTACGCGCGATTGAGCCAGCGGCTGATCGGCGCGATCACGGCGCCGACTGCCGAGGGACAGCTCTATTCGGTCGATATGCGACTGCGGCCTTCGGGTGCGGCCGGGCCCATCGCCTCTAGCATGCAGAGCTTCGATCGCTATCAGCATGAATCCGCCTGGACCTGGGAGCATATGGCCTTGACCCGGGCGCGTCCGGTCGCCGGGGATGCCGCCCTTTGCCGCCGGATCGCTGAAACCATCGACGCCGTGCTCCATTCGCCACGGGACCCAGATCGCTTGCTGGTCGACGTCGCCGATATGCGGCGGCGTATCGCCGCCGAGCACCCGCGACTCTCGCCTTGGGACCTCAAAAACCGCTCCGGAGGGCTGATCGACCTCGAATTTGTTGCGCAATACCTGATGCTGCGCGAGGCCGCTGCGTCGCCACAGATCTTGCGTCGCGCCACCGCCGAGGCGCTGCACGCCCTGGGCGGGGCCGGGATCCTCGCGCCGGAGGCCGAGCATGAGCTGCGCGATGCGTTGGCTTTGCTGCGCCAGGTGCAGGCAGTGCTGACCCTGATCGGCGAGGATGCGTCGCAGCAAGGGGCTTTTCCCGAGCCCGACGCCGCCACCCTCGTGCGCTGCGTGGGCGCGGTTGACTTCGCCCACCTCGACGCAGATATCACTGCCGCCACCGCGCGCGTCGGTAAATGGTACGAGCGCTTGATCGAGGCGCCGGCAAAACATGCCGGGCGCGAGGCGGCCGAACGACAAGGAAGGAACGCGTCATGAGTGTCGAGCTCGGCGAAAAGGCCCCCGATTTCACCTTGCCGACCGACGGCGACGGCAGTGTGAGCCTCGCCAAGCTCGGCGGCAAAAATGTCGTTCTATATTTCTACCCGAAGGACGACACCTCTGGCTGTACCGCCGAGGCCTGCGGCTTTCGCGATTCGTTCCCGGATTACGGGGGCGCGGGCGCTGTTGTTATCGGCATCTCCAAGGATTCGGTCGCCTCGCACGACAAGTTCAAGAAAAAGCACGGCCTGCCGTTCATTCTCGCTTCCGACGTCGACGGCGAGGTTTGCGAGAAATATGGCACCTGGGTCGAGAAGAGCATGTACGGGCGCAAATACATGGGTATCGAACGCGCGACCTATCTGATCGACGGTTCGGGGACCGTACGCGGTGTCTGGCGCAAGGTCAGGGTGCCGGGCCATGTCGCCGAAGTGCTGAAGGCGGCGCGCGCCCTCTGACGGTCGAAACTCTTACTGCCGGCGCGGTCGCGATCCTCGCCACCGCCGACCCGTCAGCAAAGGCGTCCGCGAGCCGCGCCCTGGCGACAGCCTGGACCGAAGGGGCTCTGGCGATCGGCGATTCTGCGCTACCGCTGCGGCCCGCCCGGCCGGATCAACCGGTGTTGCGCCCGCCGCGCGAGATGCCGAAGCGCCGCGCCTTCGGCTCGCGGGCCGGGCGGATCGCGCTGCTCCACTCGCTCGCCCACATCGAGCTCAACGCGATCGATCTGGGCTGGGACATCGTCGCGCGCTTTGCCGGCGAGGGCGTGCCGCGCGAATTCCTCGATGATTGGGTCGGGGTCGCCGCCGAGGAGGCCGCCCATTTCGAGCTGCTGGCGGCGCGGCTTGCCGATTTCGGTGTGCAATATGGCGATCTGCCGGCCCATGACGGGCTTTGGGAAGCGGCGGTGGCGACGGCCGACGACTTGCTGGCGCGGCTTGCCGTTGTGCCGCTCGTTCTTGAAGCGCGCGGGCTTGACGTGACGCCGCAGATGGCGGCTCGGCTCGAACGCGCAGGCGACCTCTGCAGCGCGGCGATCCTGCAACACATCTATCAGCAGGAGATCGGGCATGTCGCCGTCGGGCTGCGCTGGTTCGCGCGGCTCTGCCGGGACCGCGGCCTATCCGCCGAGCAGGTCTTCCACGAGCGCGTCCGACGCTGTTTCAAAGGTGATTTGAAGCCGCCCTTCAACCGCGCGGCGCGAGACGCCGCCGGTTTCCCGGCCGCTTACTACGAGCCATTGGCTGCGCCGATTAGTGGCGAGTGTTGATCATCCAGACGGGTCTACCGGGGTCTTCGGCGATTGCTGCTCTGCGGGACGGACCTGGAGGCGACGCTCGGCCTCTTCGCTGACCACGCGGGCGAGGTCAGGCTGACGCCCGAGCAGCTGGCGGAAATCGACGACATCGAGAGTCAACAAAGTGCTGGGTTGCACGGCGACGATCGTCGCGTTGCGCGGTTCCCCGGTCAACAAAGCGATCTCGCCTACGAATTCGCCGGCCCCGAGGCGAACCGTCCCCGGTCCCAGCCGGACTTCGACCTCGCCGGAGGCGATAAAGTACATGCAATCGCCGGGCTCGCCACGCCGCATGATGACCGCGCGCACCGGGTAGTCGCGCGGCCGCAGCAGGCGCGCGACGTCGGCGATGATCGAGGCGCCGACATTGTTGAAGAACGGCACCTTGGCGACGAGGTCCCAGGTGCGCAGAAACTCGCGCCGCCGCAGCTCTTCGGCATAGCCGGTCGCGAGAATGCCGGCCCACAACGCGAACACCAGGATGCCGGAGACCATGACGACCCCGGCCAGAATCCGCCCGAGCGGGGTTATCGGCGTCACATCGCCGTAGCCGGTTGTCGTCAGGGTTACGATCGCCCACCACAGAGCGAGCGGGATCGAGCCGAACAGCTCCGGCTGTGCGTCGCGCTCGAGCAGATAGGCAAGGCTGGCGGCGGCCAAAAGCACGATCCCGAAACCGAGCAGCACCGAGAGCAGTGCGTGGCTGGCGCGGCTGATGACCCGCTGTAGGCTCACCAGTCCCGGCTCGTAGCGGACTGGCTTGAACACCCAGATAAAGCCGTAGAGGCTGGCATAGTTGGGGCTGAAAGCGATGTCGAGGACCCCCGGGAGCGCGCCGAGGAGGTCGAATACGCCCCCGGGCGACACGGCCCAGCTGAGCCGCGCCCGCCATCCCCGGCGGTAAGCAGCCGGCGCGCCTGGGGCGGCAACGAGCCGCAGCAGGTACTCGGCGAAGAAGAAAGCGCAGGCGATCTGAAACCCGATATCGAGCGCCTGGTGATGAGCTTGTCGCCACGTCTTCACAGTATCGGCGAGCATGATGGCGATGCCGGTGGCGACCATGGTATGATGCGCGGTGCGAAAAGCCCGGGCAATGGTGCCGGAGGTCTCGGGCTGAAGGATTCGGTAGAGGCGCTCCCAGCTCATGCGTCATTGTAGAGGTCGCGCCGCTCAGCTGAAATAGAGCGGCATAGACCGCTGTTGCGTCATTGTCGCGGCACGGCGGATCAGCGCGGATCGAGCAGCCTCCCATCCAAGTGATCTTTCGCATTCGCGGCATTTCCTGTTATAGGAGCGCGGTGGGGATCCTTCCGAAGAACCGGCGGGCGGTGTTCGCCTTCGTTCACGACGCGGCGATGGCGGCGCTGTCACTCGTCGTATCGTTGTATCTGCGTATCGGCTCCGAAATCATCGGCTACGAGCCGCGCCTGACCGCCTTCTACGTCATCTCTTTTACCGCGATCGCGGCGAGCGTGTTCCGATTAACCGGGCTCTACCGCGGCATCTGGCGTTATGCCTCGCTGCCAGATTTGTTCAACATCGCCCGCGCGGTGAGCCTGACTGTGCTCATCTTTCTGCCGGTAATGTTTGTTCTGACCCGGCTCGAGGCGCTGCCGCGTTCGACCCTGCTGATCAACTGGTTCGTGTTGATCGCGCTGTTGGGCGCACCGCGCCTCGCCTACCGGCTGTTCAAGGACCGCGGCCTCGACCACATTCTCGAACGCGCCAAGCACCGGAGCGTGCCGGTGCTGCTGATCAGCGCCAAGGACGGGGCCGATACCTTCATCCGCGAGATGACGCGTGATCCGCGCGCCGTTTATCGCGTGGTCGGCGTCCTTGCCGACACCCCCTCACGCGTTGGCCGCGAAATCTACCGGGTCCCGGTTCTGGGCACGATCGATTCGCTTGAAGCGGTGGTCGAGAAGCTGGACCGTCGCGGTAAGCGCCCGCAAAAACTGATCATCACCGCACAGAATCTGTCGGGCGATCAGGTGCGCAGCTTGCTCGACCGCGCCGAGGCGCTCGCGATCCCGCTGGCGCGGCTGCCGAAGCTGACCGATTTCAAACGCAATCTCGACAATCCCGAGCCTGCGCTCGAGGCGATTGCGCTCGAGGATCTGCTGGGTCGCCCGCAGGCGGTGCTCGACCATGAGGGAATGGCTCGACTGATCCGCGGACGCCGCGTACTGGTCACCGGCGCGGGCGGGACGATTGGCGCCGAACTGGCCCATCAGGTCGCCGCCTTTTCACCCAGCCGGCTGATCGTTCTCGACAACAACGAGTATGCACTTTATCAAATCGATCTGGAGTTGTGCGAGCGGTTCCCGGAGCTTGGGCAGGTTCCGTTGTTGCGCGACGTGCGTGACCGCGCGCAAGTCGACGCCGTGATTGCAGCCGAGCGCCCCGAGATCGTGTTTCACGCGGCAGCGCTGAAGCACCTGTCGATGGTCGAGGCCAACCCGATAGAGGGCGTTCTGACCAATGTCGCCGGCAGCCGTAACGTCGCCGAGTCGGCGCGCGCATTCGGCGTGTCCATCGTCGTCATGGTCTCGACCGACAAGGCGGTCAACCCGACGAGCGTGATGGGCGCCACCAAGCGCCTCGCCGAAAGCTTTTGTCAGGCGATCGATCTGCAAGAAGCCAGGCAGGCGGTCCCCGGCACCCGGTACGTCACGGTGCGGTTCGGCAACGTCCTTGGCTCGACCGGATCGGTCGTACCGCTGTTCGCGCGCCAGCTCGCGGCTGGCGGGCCGCTGACCGTCACGCATCCCGACGTCGCGCGCTTTTTCATGACGGTGCGCGAGGCGGTCGAGCTGGTGTTGCAGGCGGCCGCCTTGCCGCCCGCGCCGGAAACCTCCGATCGCGGCAAGATCTGCGTCCTCGACATGGGCGAGCCGGTCAAGATCGCCGATCTCGCGCGGCAGATGATCCGCCTCGCCGGGCTGCGCCCCGATCGTGACATTGAGATCGAATTCACCGCGTTGCGGCCGGGCGAAAAGCTGAGCGAGGAGCTGTTCCATCGCGCCGAGCCATTGATGCCGACCCGCAGTCCGGCCATCCGCCTGGCCGCGCCACGCACCGCTGATTACGCGATGCTGGCCCGCTCGATCGACGAATTGGAGGAGCATGCCCGCGCGCGGCGCGAAGAGCGGATGCTCCAGCTGCTCGAAAGGCTGGTGCCTGAATACCGTCGCAGCGCCGCCGGCCCGAGTGCTGCGGTCGCGTCGCGCAGCTGAGCTGGATTCGCCGGGCGGGCCGCGCCGGCCCGGCTCATGTTCGCGCGGGTTCGCGGCTCAGGCCGTTCGCGGCCAGCCCATCGACATAGGCGCGCCAGCGTTTATCGTGCTCGACGCCGAGCTGATGGAGATAGCTCCAGGAATAGATTCCGGTATCGTGCAGATCGTCGAAGATGATGCGCACGGCATAGTTGCCGACCGGTTCGAGCCCGATGATCCCAACATAGGCGCGGCCGGGGACCAGTGTCTTCTGCCCGGGTCCGTGCCCCTGGACCTCGGCCGATGGGCTCTCGACTCGCAGATACTCGGCCGGAAGACGAAAACATGCTGCCGTCGTCAAAGCTGATTTCGAGCAGCTTTTCCGTCTTTTTCAGCCGGAGCTCGACCGGCCAGCGCGCTGTTCCGCCGGCGCTCAACGCGTTTCTCAGGATGGCGGCAATTGCTTGGTCACCGCTTCGTCATCGCGCAACGGCCGCGCTTCGTCGACCAGCATGATCGGGATGCCGTCGCGTATCGGATAGGCGAGGCGCGCCTCCTCGCTGATCAGCTCCTGGGCCTCGCGATCATAGCGCAGCGGCCCCTTGGTCAGCGGGCAGACCAAGATTTCCAAAAGCTTGGGATCGATTTCTGACGAGCCTTCCATGATTCCTCAGCGCCACTCGTTCGCGTCAGTGCCGCGCTTCGCCGCCGCTCGACCGGTCAAGCACCGCCATCTCGACGATGGCGGTCAACAATTGGGCGCGCGCCTCGAGATCGGGGGCTTCGAGCAGAGCCTGCTTTTCGCTGGGCTCGAACGGACAGACCATCGCGATCGAGGTCACCAATCGTTCGCCCGGCACCGAGCTGATCGCGTCCCATTCGGCCTTGATCTGGTGCCGCTCGAAATAGGCTCTGAGTCCCCGGATCAGACGCTCGCGGTCAAATGCCAGACCGCGCTCGTTGCGCAGGTCGCGGGCGAATTCATCCCATTGCGGCACGACCCGCCGATAGCCCTTTTCCAGCGGCAATTCCTCCCTGATGCGAAACCGGCACAGGCCGGTCAAGGTGATCAGAAACCGCCCGTCCTCGGTCTCGGAAAACGAAGTGATGCGGCCGGCGCACCCGGTCGGATAAAGCGGCGGGCTTCCCGCCAACTGATGCGGGTCGCTTGGCTGGACCATGCCGATCAGGCGGTCGCCGGCGAGCGCGTCGCGCGTCATCGCCAGGTAGCGGGGCTCGAAGATGTTGAGCGGCAGTTGGCCTCGCGGCAGCAACAGGACGCCCGGCAGCGGAAAGATCGGCAGGGTCTCGCACAGCGCGATCGCGCCTGGACGCTCGCTCATCCGCTCCCTCCCTAAATCCTTATGAGAACATCAGCGAGGATAGGCGCCGCCGCCCGCTCAAGGTCAACGGATCGGCGCCTCCCATCGCCTCGAAAAATTTGACGAGCTGCTTGCGCGCCGCTTGGTCGTTCCATTGGCGATCGCGCTTGAACAGGTTCAAGAGCTCGTCGATCGCCGCTTCCCGCTCGCCGGTGCCGAACAGCGCCGTGGCCAGTTCGAGCCGCGCCTCGTGATCGTCGGCGTTTTGCGCCAGACGCGCGCGCAGCTTGCCCGCCCCCGCCATCGCCTTTTCCGCCTGCTCGGCGAGGTCGAGCGCGGTGCGCGCCGCCGCGATCTCGGCGTGGCCGGCGTTCTCCTTGGCGACGCGGTCGAGCGCCTGGCGCGCCTTGGCGAGGTCGCCTTTGGCGATCATCGCCCGGGCGAGTCCGGCCTGCGCTTCGACATTAGCGGGCTCGCGCTGCAGGATCTGCGAATAGACTCCTGCGGCGCTGGCGTGGTCGCCCGCCGCCAGAGCCTCCTTCGCCATCGCCATCGCTTCCTCGACCGGCGAGGGGCCGCCGCCCTTGCCGCCGCTGATCCGCTGGACGAACTGCTTGACCTGGCTCTCCGGCTGCGCGCCGACAAAGCCGTCGACCGGCCGGCCGTCCTTGAAGGCGTAAACCGCCGGGATCGACTGGATGCGCATCTGCTGCGCGATCTCCGGGTTTTCGTCGATGTTGAGCTTGACCATGCGCACCGCGCCGTTGGCGGCGCGGACGGTCTTTTCGAGGATCGGGCCGAGCTGCTTGCACGGGCCGCACCACGGCGCCCAGAAATCGACGATGACCGGAGTTTCGAATGAGCCGTCGACCACCTCGGCCATAAAAGTTGCGGTGGTGACGTCCTTGACGGGGTTGGCAGCCGCGCCGCCGATCAAAGGTTCGCTCGGCATCGCTTTCCTCTTGCAATTTACCTGACAACATGGCCGCACAGCGCCGCGAAGACAAGCGCCCCTGGGCATGCCCCCGACCCCAATCAGGAATGTGGTTTGCCGCCTTGCCGATTGCCCGTCGGTTCAGGGCGGTGCGAGCGCGTTGACAAAGTCCGCCGGTTCTGGGACGGCAGGTGCGGCCCTGATCGAGTGGAGAGACCGATGCCAAAATTCGTCATCGAGCCGCACTTCCGGCTGCAGGAATGGATCGCCGAGGAAAAGGGCTACTTCACCGCCGCGGGCCTCGATTACGAGTTCCGGGAGCACATCAGAGCGACCGGCGGCCGCCATCACGACAAAGGCGGCGACAAGATCGGCGCCTATCAATCGTTCGAGGCGGGGCGCCAGGCCGATGTCAGTTGCGCCTGCCATTGGACCGTCAACATCGCTGCCTCCTCCGGCCACGGCCGGCTTTATGCCGACCTTTATTCGGTAGCGCCGGCGGGGATTTTCGTGCCGGCCGACTCGCCGGTGCGCGAGCCTGCCGACCTCGCCGGCGTGCCGATCTCGGTCGGCTGGCAATCCGGCAGCCACTATTCGACCTTGCAGGCGCTCGAACCCTATCTGCCGGCCGCCGAGATCAATCTGTCGTTCAAGGACGGTCTGCTGTTCCGCCGCCTGGAATTGCTGCTCGACGGCCAGGCGCCGGCCTCGGCCCTGTTCAGCGGCCCCTACTACCTCGCCGAGCAACTGGGGTTCCGCAAGATCGTCGACACGACCTTCATGATCGCGACGATGATCCACGGCGACCCCGACTCGGACGATCTGCGCAAATTCTTCCGCGCGCTGCGCCATGCCCAGCGCGACCTCGATCTACGTCCCGACCGCTACACCCACTATTACAAAAATGAATTCCCCGAGCGCTTCCATGCGCTGATGGACACGCGCCGCTGGGGCCCCGGAGAACGCCTGGTCTTCGAGCCCTATACGAGGGAGGCCCACGCCCAAACCCGCGACTGGATCGCCCAACACAACATCTTCGCCGAAACTGACATGGGGACGGCTCAGTATGAGGAGTTGGTGATTTCGCTTGGGGTAGGCGAGTAAGCCGGCCGCGCGGCTGCGGCATCGGAGCGTGTGCCGATAGTTGCAGGCTTATTCAGTCGCGTTCGGGCGCAGGCTGAAAGCGGAGCCGCAACAGGTATCAGGGCAGCGCTTGACCACGGTCTGATATTTCGCTTCCACATGAAGAGAAGGGAGGGCGCCGTCTGGCGCCCTCCTAAGCTATATCCCGATCAGGCCGCCGCTGCAGCCTTGTGTATCAAGACACCATCTCTAAGCGCCTTGTGCACAAGCGAGCCGGTCTCTTTCGGACCCCCCAAAGTGATCGTCCCCTTGGCTCCCTGCTTCGCGCCAACCGAGAGCCAGTGATTCCCACGCGTCCAGTCCGTTTTTGCCAGCTTGGCTTCCGCGACCGCCTTGAAGGCATGCTCGACGGCCGCAGGTGTTACGGACTTCTCAAAGTCCTCGCCCGTGAGTTCTGTAAAGGTATCGTGACCGAGCGCACCAATCGCGCACCACACAGCCGGCGATGACGCGAAGGTGTTTGCCCGCTCCTCAGATGTCAACGCACCGTTAATCGCAGCTGTCGCCGCCTTAAACCACGTCACGGCCGCGGCGCGAAGGTCACCGGCGTGAGCTTCATCCACTTCGACTGGCTTGGTTTGGTTTTGGATGCCGTTGATGCCTTCGAGGAAGCAGACGATTGATGCCCGTAGAGCCGAGATCGTGATTACGTCTTTATCGTGTATGGCAAGCTGCCGCTTTTGACGATTGACCTTGCCGGATAGCATCGGCACCTCTCGCTCGACATACTTTGCGAGTTGGGTTGCGTCATCGCGATTGTCCATGCCGATCGCCAAGCTAGTAGTCACCTTGACACCAAGGCGATTGCAATCGGCGAAGATTTGCTCTGCCTCGACGACGGGAATTCCATGCCTGATGACGACCTTAATCCAGCCTTTGTCAAAAAGTCCTGGTTGGAGACCATCGGCCAAGTTCCGTGCGGCAGTCTGGGTGTCGCCGTCGATAGCGACAAACTTGAGCCCGTCCGGAACCAGCATCCAGCCAACTCCAGTGATCGGATCTGTTTCGACCCGCAGCGACTTTTCAGAAAAGAGGACAATCTGCGGGGTGAAACCCTCTCCGGTCTTCGCATTCGCGACCATGTAGCGGGCATACTGCTCCACGTTCTTCTTCTTGGCAGTACCGATCAGGCGCTGGACCTTCGCGCGAAGAGCAGCGGTCTCCGACAGATCGGCGTTGTACTTGGCGAGTTGGCCCTCCAGACGACGAGGGTCGGGGACCAGTGACTTGAACCGTCCATGATTGAGAACGCCCTGAAACTCGGTCGCGCTAACCAGGTTCCCGAAGATGGCAATCCCCTCATGGAGCGGAGGATCAGGAAGACTAACTTGCATCGCTATATCCTTGGGTCACGGTTGATCTGCCCCGCGCGACCGGCTATCGTGATCGAGCCACCAATCGTGAGACCCGTTCTCGCGGTGCGCCCGCTCCCTCCTCGAGGGAGTGGGCGCGTTCGTATCTACTCCCCTTTAGATCTGAATACAATACCCCGAGATAATTTATTTCTCTCTCGGGAGCAGATTTAAGGATCGCTTGGCACCCCTGGGGTTACCTGGTAGAGGAGGTCCGGGAACAGGTCGGCCTGGGCCTGTGATCGACAGCCCAAGGAAGCGGTGGCTATGCCTCGTTACGTGATTGAGCGACAGTATCTGTTACCAGTCTATGAACAGCTGTTGATCGAGGCCCCGAACCTCGACGCCGCATGCCGCGAAGCGCTCGACGAAGATGCGCATCCGTGGAGCGAGGATGCCAGGGAAGATTTCGATACAGCCGGGGCTGTGATTGTGACACGGGCTGTAGAATTGCCCGACCGCCCGCCTGTTGACTCTTCAGCGAACGAAGAGCTCGATCAGATTTCACTCGGGGATGCACTCTATAGCCTCGGCCTAGACCCGTTGCCAATACCGGCCGAGTTCGCGGGTCAGACATGAGGGATGACCGGGCAACCTCGACGCCTTGGCCGCCCGCGGTGCACGAGCAGGACATTGAACTCTTCACGCCGGCGGAAGCCGCTGGGCTAAGCGGCCTCACGCTCAAGGCTGTGAACAATGCGATAGATAAGAAGACGGTCTTCGCACGCATCGAACATAGGAACGGCAGATCCACGCGGCTACTCGACAAACCTGCCATTCTCTTTCTCTGTCTTCAAAGCCGGCTTGCGGGGACCGCGACCGCGGAATTTCGGCGACAGCTCTTTGCGGCGATCACCGGAACGCCCGGGCGGCGGATCGTATCTGTCGGTGCTCTGAAACTCGACTTGAGTGAGCCACGCCGACAGGTTACGGAGCGGGTCAGAGAGTTGCGACGCGCACAACAAGTCGTCGTTTCCGACCCCGAAATACTCGGCGGGACGCCAGTGTTCCGGCGGACCCGCATCCCCGTCCACCACATTGCAGATCTATTGCGGCATGGGGAAAGGCCCAGCGCGCTGCAGCAGGCATACCCGCGGCTCACCGATGAGATGATCCGGCTTGCCCCGATCTACGTCGCAGCGAATCCACCTCGCGGGCGGCCGCGCAAACGACCGTGGTCCAACCAAGACTTCGGTCGGGAGGCCAAAACGGCGGAAAGCGATGCTGGTTAGAAGGTGCGAGCTCGGGTGGCGGCGGCCGATCGCGGGGGGTGGCTAGCAGCCAGAAGCACTGGCCGAGGAGAAGGGTGGTGGCGGAGAGGATGGGCTGACCGGGAAAGCCGACCGCCGAGGTGCGCGGCGCACCGTTCGCCGATAGAACTCAGCGCGATCCTGGACTCGGCATGTCCCCTCTCATTCCGGGAACGGCACGAGAGGGGACGGGGCGATAACTCCAATTGATATGGCCGAGGTACCGAGCAGTAGCTGCAACCATATGGTTCAGGCAGCGACGAGGCGGAATTAGCCCGCCGCAACCCAGTCGACGACGCGTTCGCCGATCATGATCACCGTTGCGTGGGCGCCGCCTGACCGGGGGATGCGCGGCATCACCGATGCGTCGGCCACCCATAATCCCTGGATGCCCTTGACCCTGCAATGTTGGTCAACGACCGCCATCGGGTCGGTGTCCGGTCCCATCTTGCAGGTTCCGGACACGTGCCTGGCCGTGCCCACGGTTTGGCGGATCCACAGGTCCAAGGCGTCGTCGTCCGCCAGAACCTGGTCCGTGGGCTGGATCCGATAATCGACCACATCTTTATACACGTCGGATTCCAGCAGTTTTGCCGCCATTCGCAGGCCATCCCGCACCCGCCGAATGTCGTTTGGGTGCTGGAGATAACAGTAGTTGAAGGACGGTTGGACACTAGGGTCGGCTGCGGCCAGCCTGACGTATCCCGAGCCGTCGGGCAGCCCGAGCGTGCAGTGAATCCGCGCCGCCCGCTCGGGGGGAACGTCGCCGACCAGGTATTTGGTGCGTACGCCGCGGACGCGCTCCTCTCGTTCGTCGACAACCGGGCTGGTCCGCAGCACCATGTCATTGACGGCGCTCGACCCATCGGCGGTGTAATGCAAGGCAAAGTGTATTGCATCGCGATGGTGGCCAGCCAGGGAGACGCCGTCTTTGACCTTGAAGGTCGTCTGGGCGCTGAGGTGGTTCATCAAGTTCTGGCCGACGCCGGGCAGATGGTGGACTGTCGGTATCCCGAACTGCCGCAAATGGTCCTCGGGGCCGATGCCCGAAAGCATCAGCAGATGCGGCGACCGGATCGCTCCGGCGCTCAGCACCACTCGGTCGGCCTCGACCTGGAACACCTTCCCGCCGCTTTCGGCTTCGACGCCGACGGTCCTGCCGTCCTCGATCAAGACCTTGCGGACGAAGACCCTGCCGCGCACCGTCAGGTTCAGATGGTGGCGCACCGGATTGAGATGCGCCATCGCGGTGCTCACCCTGACGCCATCGAGGTTATTCGACGGTGTCACGCCGAGACCCGCGGGGTGCAGCCCATTCTTGTCGTTGGTGGTACCGAACCCCGCTTGCACGCAGGCCGCATGGAACGCCTGTTGAATCGCGGGCGTCGGACCCGTCTGACGGCGCCTGACGGGGATCGGTCCATCCGAGCCGTGGCAATAATTATCCTGAATGTCGAGATCGTGCTCTGACTTGCGAAAGTACGGTACGATCTTTTCATACGACCATTCGTCATTGCCGAGAGCCGCCCAGGAGTCGAAATCCTCGGGGAACCCCCGCTGCATGGCCTGACCGTTGATTGACGATCCTCCGCCGATGACCCTGCCTTGCGCGACGTGGATCTCGCCTTGCTCCTCGGTGATGGTGCCGCGCAGGGCCCAGTTGTGTATTGAGTCCGGGGCTTCGGCAAAGCGGGTGTGGCCGAACTTGACGTCGTCCGGGAGGTTGGCTGGATCGGGGTAATCCGGCCCGGCTTCCAGCACCAGCACCGAGGTTTGCCCGTCTGCGGCCAATCGGCTGGCCAATACCGATCCGGCGGCTCCCCCGCCGCAAATCACCACGTCGTATTTCATTGGCTTTCCTTCACCGACATTCCGCGGATTCTTGGGTCCGCGTCGGCTATCGTCTCGCCTTTTCGCGGCGGTCGCAACGCACGGCACCCATGACGAATCGTCATGGGCGGGTGAAGCCGTACCCGGTCGTAGAGGGCGAGCGCCTTAGCGGAGGGCCTCGAAGAATGCGACCATCCGCTGTCGCTGCGCTGCATCGGGCAGGCGCCCTCTGCCGGCCGCGAGATTGTCCGCCATGTGTTGCGGGTTGCTGGTGCCGGGGATAACCGCGGTGACCGCCTCCTTGCCGAGCAGATATTTGAGAAAGAACTGGGCCCAGCTCGACGCATCGAAATCTCTGGCCCATTCCGGCAGCTTCTGGCCCCGTACCGCCGCGAACAGCCGATTGCGGGCAAAGGGCAGATCGGTCAACACCGCCGCGCCGATTTCGGCCGCGGCCGGGATCACCCGCTGCTCCGCCATGCGATCGGCGAGCGAGTAATTGACCTGGAGGAAATCCGGTTTCTGCTGCCGGAGCACGGCTTCGACCGCGTCAAAGTCGCCGCCGGAAGAGGTGGTGATCCCGATGTACCGGCAAAGACCTTGCGATTTCCATTCGCGCAGCATCGCCAGATCCTGGTGCGGGTCGCTGAGATTGTGGAGCTGCATCAGATCGACCCGATCGGTGTGCAGCCGTTGCAGAGAAGCATGCAGCTGAGCGGCACCGGTGTTGCGATCGTAGTCTTCGAGCTTGGTCGCGAGAAAGACCCGGCCGCGCAGTCGGGTTGCGGCGAGGAGGTCGCCGACAACGCTCTCCGCTGTCCCGTAGGAGGGTGCCGTGTCGATGAGTTTGCCGCCCCCTGCCACCAGGGTCGTTAACACCTCGGCGCAGGCCTTTCGGCGCGCGGGATCGTCGCCGACATCGAAGACCTCGGAGGTGCCGAGCCCGATCACCGGCAATTGCTCGCCCGAATGCGGGATCGGTCGCGCGATCAATCCCGGCTCGCCGGTCTTCTCATCGCCCAGAGCCGGCAGCCAGGCCGTGGCGGCGAGGCCGGCGCCAGCGCCAAACAACCAGCGTCGGGAAGCTGTCAAGTGCATGGGTCTCTTCACCCTTTCGTTCCCGCGGCAGCACCTTCCCCGGCGAGGCGGCCGAACACGGCGCCGGGTGGATCTGGCGTCAACCGTCCCATCATGGACCGGCGCGGGTGGCGAGCAGGAAGAAAAATTGGCCGAGGAGGGACCGGCGCTGTCAGCCGGCCGAGATGACGTGCCGCGCCGTCCCCGAACCGTCTACCGGCAGCGGCGAGCGCCGCCCCTTGGCGGGAATGCTCGAATCGGTGAAGGGCACGGCGGGTCAGTGAGCGCCAGAGACTGCGGGCCGTCAAACCCGATCCGCCAAAGGTTAAGATGGTTCGTTCGCAGCGAACACTGTGCCATTAACGGCTGCGCCCGCTGCGCTTGCTGTGCCCCGGCGGGATTATATGCTGTTCGATAGCCGGAGACGATCGAACGGGACGGATCCGGCCGACGTATCGAGGGAGGTGCCGAATGACCGTCGACATGTTTCTTAAACTCGCTGGCATCGCAGGAGAATCGCAAGATGCGCAGCACAAGGGCGAGATCGACATTCTCGGTTGGAGTTGGGGCGTCGCGGAGGCGCAGGCGACATCGGGCGGCAGCAGCGGCGTCGCCGGCGGAAAGCCGAGTTTTCGGCAGCTCTCCGTGCAGAAATTGCTCGATTTGTCGTCGGCTCCGCTGCTCGCGGCGGTCGCAAAGGGCTCTCACATTGCCACTGGCGCCCTGACGATCGTTAGAACCGGCGCCGCACCCGAGACGTTCCTGGTCCTCAATATGAAGGACATCGCCATCGCCTCGGTCAACATGGCGGAATCGGAAACAGAAAACCGGCCAACCGAAACCATCGCCCTGATTTTTGGCCAGATCGACTTCGAATATACGGAATTCCTGGCCAACGGCGCCAAAGGCGCGACCGACAGTTTCAAATGGAATATCACGACGAACCAGCCGATCTGACCCTTGGGCCAGCGCCTCTCGGTTATTTCGTATTCATCCCCGTAGCCCACGCCGCCGCACCTTTTCCGGCGAGGCGGCCGAAGACCAGGCCGGACATCAGCCCGGTGCCGCTGGCGTAATTGTGATAGAACAGCCCGCCGACCATTTCACCGGCTGCAAAGAGGCCGGGGATCGGGTGTCCCGTAGTGTCCTCGACTTGCGCCTCATTGGTGATCTTGAGCCCGCCGAAAGTAAAGGTGATGCCGGTCGTCACCGCATAGGCCTCGTAAGGTGGGGTATCGAGTCGCTGGGCCCAGTTGGTCTTGTCGATCGCCAGGCCAGTCGTGCGCAGCCCGTCATGGATGTTGGGGTTGAACGTCGCCTCGGGCCGCGGAGCGGCGTTGAACGCGCGCACCGTCTCCAAAAAGCGAACCGGGTCGACGCCTTCGAGCCGCGGCGCCAGAGCCTCGAAACTGTCGGCCTTCTCCTTGGTGATGCGCGGGATGCGGTATTCCTCGCGCAATAAATGCACCACTTTCTGGTCGAAGACTTGCCAGGCGAACATGCCCGGCTGGTTCAGGATCTCGCCGCCGTATTTGGCGTAAGTGTAGCTGTGGAAATCGAGACCCTCGTCCAAATAACGCTCGCCGCGCGCATTGACGATGATGCCGAACGGGTAGTTGTGCTTCTGAAAGCGGTCGCCGACATCGAGGTCGCCAAAGGGCGGCGCGTTCAAATCCCAGGCGACCGAATGCGCGCCCGACCAGTGCCCGGCGACCGCCGCACCCAGATCAATCGCCATCTTCAGCCCCTGGCCGGTATTGAAGCGCGAGCCGCGCACCTTGGCGAGGTCCCAGTTCGGTCCGAGATAGCGTGCCCGCATTTCGGCATTGGCCTCGAACCCGCCTGACGCCAGCACCACCGGCCTTGACCGCAACTCGCGGATGCGGCCCTGGTGACGCACCCGGACCCCCTCGATGCCATAGTCGCCGGTCAACAAGGCGATCGCCGGCGTCTCGTAAAGCACCGTGATCCCATCGCGGGCGGCGCGGGCGTGCAACGCCTTCACCAATTCCTTGCCGCCGCCCCAGATATGGCAGGCGAGCCCGCCCCAGAATTTGAACTTGCCGTCGACCCGGAACGCCTGACGGCCGAGCCCGAGCTGAAACCGCACGCCTTTTTCGCGCATCCACACGCCGGCGGCAAAGCTGCTGCGAATCAGGATCTCGGTCAAATCGGGGTCGCACCGGTATTGGGTCAGCCGCCCCATATCGTCGAAATACTGTTCCTCGGTATAGGTGCCGAAATCGACGTCCTTGAGTTCGGTCTCGTTCATATCGAGGATCAGCCGAGCGAGATCCTCGCCGCCTCGATACACCACTCGGAAAGCGCCGCCGGTAAAGGCCGAATTGCCCCCGCGCTGGTCCTCGGGCGCCACTTCGAGCATCAGCACCGTGGCGCCGTTTTCACGCGCCGACAGCGCGGCGCAGGTGGCGGCATTTCCGGCCCCGACCACGATCACGTCGAACTGTTCGCGCTCGTCGATTGCCATCGCCCGCTCCTCATTTGTACGCCGACCACTTTAGCCTAGTCCGGCGAAACCCTCATAAACGCGGACGTATCGAAGACCTTGCAGCATGGGAAGCGTACAGCGAAACCGATCATCGGTGGCGCGCCATGGCTCGCGGTGGGTTACCTTCGCAACCCACCCTACGCGCTACAGCTGGCCCTCAAGGTCAAGCAAGGGACGCGGTCCAGAAATTTAGCCGTGCCAGGAACCTATCCGCGATCTCCGCTACGGTATTCCAATCAGCGAGAACCTGCGCGTGAAAATACACGATCCCAGAGCCCTCGCTATGAGTCATCATGGGGGTAAACCCGGTCAATCCTGTCTGCTCCGCGTCCAAACGCTCGTACTCGCTGAAGTCTCGCTGCTGAATTGCTGCGTCCTTCTGGCTCTCCAACTCGTTGTGCTTATCATAATCCGCGGATGACACCGTGTAAGGAGGAATATACAGTGGGATTCGGTGTGCTAATGCATGGCGAAAATCTCCCATACCCTTGAACCATTCTCTTAAGCCATCCAAGTATTCACGGAACTCCGGTGGGAGCGTCTTTTTGAGACGCATCCTTTGGAAAGATATGTCCATCGGTCCGAGCGACCCTCCGGCCTCTATCGTCAGCCGCCTCTCAGTTGCCCAGACCCAGGCTAGGTTATCAATGCACCCGAATACATTGACGACGAAGCTCTGCAGGTTGATGGCAAGGTCTACATTTTCCTCTCGCAAAGGCATGTCGGATCGTTCTGGCGGGTATATTGAGTACACGTTTTGGATACATCTCTGTAGAATGCCCAACCGTCTCAGGAATCCGTGGAGGATATACTCACGAGATTTTACATTTTGGGTCGTCAAGGACAGACACGCGGACATCAACTCGGAATATGTCTCCTCAACCGTCCGAAGGGTGCACCGGAGTTGCTGTATCTGATCAGGCGAGAACATATCCGCCTTACCTTTGTGAAAGACCGTCCTGTGTGTGCCCTGCGTTAGCATGGGGCCCTTCGACCCCTGGATAATACGACCCCAGTATATGGGCTGATGCGTCGCCCGCCATACCTCCGAAAATTCCATCCCGCTTGGCGCCGAGCCGCGCATTCGATCGAATGATGGTCAATCTGCAGCGCAAAGCCGCTCGCCCGTTGCCAGGCGAGGAGATACCCTCGCTGCTGCGGAGATTTGGCGGAAGGGTGCTGTGGCCGAGATCACTGATCGACATGCGGACGGCACAGCGCGGGTAAGTCTGCCCGCGATTTTCGCGGCGTTCTTCCGGCTCGGCGTGACCAGCTTTGGCGGCGGTACCGCGGCCTGGCTTTACCGCGCCTTTGTGCAGCGCCGGCATTGGATCAGCGATCAGACCTTTCTGACCGATGTCGGGCTCAGTCGGCTGGTGCCGGGCTCGGCCGGGGTCAATCTGACGGTCCAGGTCGGGCAAAGGCTGCGCGGCGGCCCGGGCGCGTTGACGGCGGTGGTCGGGCTGTTGTCGGGACCGCTGGTGATCGTGGTGGCGTTGGCCGCGGGTTATTCCAGGATCGCCGGCAGCTCGGTGGCGCACGCGGTTCTCGACGGGGTCGCGGCGGCGGCGATCGGCCTGACCTTCGCGACCGGGCTGGTGCTGGTACCGCGCGGCGCGAAACAGATCGGGCAGATCCTGATCACGATCGCGACCGTATTCTCCGTCGGCGTGCTGCGCTGGCCGATGCTGCCCGTCATATTGTGCCTGGCTCCGTTGAGCATTGGCCTCGCCTTGGTCCAGCGGAGGCGGACCTGACATGCCCGACGATTGGCGGGTATTGCTCGCCCTGCTCTTTGTCTTTGGCCCGCTGTCGCTGCTTTCGATCGGCGGCGGCGCCTCGCTTCTGGCCGAGATCGAGCATCAGGCGGTCGGCGTCCACCATTGGACGACGCAACGCCAATTTGCCGACCTGTTCGCGATCTCGCGCGCGGCACCCGGCCCCGGCACGATGCTTTCGGCGCTGATCGGCTGGAAGATCGCGGGGTGGGCCGGCGCCTTGACCGCGACGGTGGCGCTCTATCTGCCTTCCTCGCTGCTGGTGTATGGAGCGGCGCGAATGTGGGGAAGGTGGCGCGGCTCGCCCTGGCACGCGGCAATCGAGCAGGGCCTGGCGCCAATCGCCGCCGGGCTGATGCTGGCCGGCGGTCTCGCGGTTTTGCAGGTGTCCGGTGGTCGCGCGGTTTGGGCGGCGGCGATCATCGCGACAGTCGTACTGCTGCGCTGGCCCCGTCTCAATCCGCTGTTTCTGTTCGCCGCCAGCGGTGCCGTGTTCGGTCTGGCCGCCTGCCTCGGCCGGTGAGCGATTGCGGATGGAGGAACAGATGAGCGATGAACTGCCGACCGGGCTTCTACGGCGGCTGGCGACCGACGCTCCCGACGCGGTCGTCTATGCCGATCGGGAGGGCAAGATCCGGTTCTGGAATGCCTCGGCGACTCGCATCTTCGGTTACGAACCAGACGAGGCGCTCGGCCAAACTCTGGACTTGATCGTGCCCGAGCCTCAACGCGTCCGCCATTGGGAGGGCTACCACAGGGTCATGGCGGGTGATGCAAGCCGCTACGGCGAGGGCGAATTGCTGGCCGTCCCAGCGATGCGCAAGGACGCAAAGCGGATCTCGATCGAATTCACCATTCTGCCGGTGCACGACGATGCCGGTGCGATGATCGGGATCGCCGCCTTTCTGCGCGACGTCACCACCCGGTTCGAGGAGTTGCGCGCGCTGCGGCGCGAGCTTGCGGCGTTGAAGGCGCAGTCGAGCGGGGCGTAACGGCAACGCTGGCCGGCGCGATCGGCCGGATGTAAGCTTCGGGCTGTGCCCGTCAGCGAAACGGGCGATCTCAGGGAGGTACGGAAATGCCCAAATATCTGATCTCGGCATCTTACACCGCGGAGGGTCTGCGCGGCTTGCAGCGAGACAAGGCGTCCGGCCGCAAACAGGCGGTCACCACGGCAGTCGAGGGCGTCGGCGGCAAAGTCGAGTCCTTCTACAATGCGCTCGGCCCTGACGACGCCTATGTGATCGTCGATCTGCCCGACAATGTGACCGCCGCGGCGCTCGGGATTGCGGTATCGGCGGCGGGACTGGCGCGCACTCGGACGACGGCGTTGCTGACCGTTGAGGAAGTCGACCAGGCCCTCGCCAAGAGCGTCAACTATCGCCGCCCCGGCGGGTAACAACCGGGCGCCGCGGCTGCAACAGCGCTCAGAAGGTTGCGCCCGATTGCAGCCAGTGGCGCACGATCTCCTCGCCGGTGGCGAACCAGACGCCGTCATGCGCGCGGATATATTTTAGCGCCGAGTCGAGCCCGGCGATGCGGTGCGGCACGCCGATCAGATAGGGGTGCAGGCAGATCGCCATGACCCGGCCCGACTGCGCGCCTTCAGCATAGAGCGTGTCGAACTGGCGGCGAATCATCGCCTCGAACTCGCCGATCGTGCCGTTCCGGTAATTGAAGTGCGGCGCGTCGTTGATCTCGTAGGAATAGGGGATCGAGACCAGCGGCTTGCCGGCGATATCCATCAAATAAGGCTGGTCGTCATTGACCCAGTCGGCGACGTAGAGACAGCCCTCCTCGGTGAGGAAGTCGAGCGTGTGCCAGGTCTCGGCGAGGCCGGACCCAAGCCAGCCGAGCGGCTTTTTGCCGGTCATCTCGGCGATGCGCGACAGCGTGCGGGCGATCGTGCGCCGTTCCTCCTCGGGGCTCAACGCGTCGAGCCATACGCTGTTCGTCTGGTTGTGGCCGAGGATCTCCCAGCCGAGCTCGATCGCGGCGCGGACGATCTGCGGGTGATGGTCGCAGATGTCGCTGTTGAGGGTCGGGCTGGCGCGGACACCGTGCCTGCTGAGCACATCCATGATCCGCCAGATGCCGGCCCGGTTGCCGTAATCCCGTTGCGCCCAGGCCCGCACTGACGGCGGATTGCCGGCGGGTATGCCAGGATGGCCGGAAATACCCTTGGTCAACGGAAAGAACTCGATATTGGGGATGACCCACACCGCCAGCCGAGCGCCGCCCGGCCATTCGAGCTTGGGCCGGTCGTTGATCGGCGTGTACGGAAACGGGCCATAGTCGCGCGGCTGCATGACACCGCCCTCTTTACAGGATGGGGAGACAGAGCTTGCCAGAAATCACGCCGGAAATCTCGTCCGAATGGCGGCGTTTCGAGCAACTGTCGGCGCAGAAACTCTACGACGTCCTGCGATTCCGCCAGGACATCTTCGTCGTCGAGCAGGGATCGCCTTATCCCGACCTCGACGGCCTCGACCAGACCGCACGGCATCTGCTGCTGCATGAAGCGGGCGTGCTCGGCGGCTATCTCCGCTTGGCGCCGATGCCCGGGCCGCCACCGTTAGTCAGCCTGGGCCGGGTGGCGCTTGCCCCGCATCTGCGAGGGCGCGGGCTGGGACGGATATTAATGAAGCGCGCCCTGGGCCTGCGTCGGGACGAATACCCGGGGCGGCCAATAGTACTGCGCGCGCAGCGCCATCTGGTGCCGTTTTACGAGGGATTCGGCTTTGCGGTGACGTCCGAGCCCTTCGACGATTTCGGGGTCACGCATGTCGAGATGATGTTGCTGCGTAGCTAAAATTTTTAGCCAAGTGTGACCTACTTCACACTTAGCGGCCGATTAGGTTCCCATGCTCACGGTTCGATGGCCGATCGGCCCCCCACGTCGGCGCTTGTCGTGCTCAGCGAGACCAGGCCGCACTGGGGCAAGACGTTAGATCGCTGCATTTTAGCTCAGGGAGATTGGATAGATGGTCGACGACGCCAAGTTACATCAGTTTGTCGGGCAGATGCTGTCCGACCTCGGTGGCGCCGCCAGCGTCGCGCTGGTGCGGATCGGCGACGCGCTGGGCCTCTACAAGACCTTACATCAACGAGGCGCGATGACGGTAGCCGAGCTCGCCGCCGCAGCCGCGGTAAATCAGCGCTATCTGCGTGAGTGGCTGTCGCATCAGGCGGCTTCGAACTACGTCTCCTATGACCCGGCGACGCAGAAATTCAGATTGCCGGAGGAACAGGCAATGGTGTTCGCGATCGAGGACAGCCCGGTTTACATGGCCGGCGCGTTCGAAGTGATGGCAGCCATGCTCGAGAACCAAGCGAAGGTCGAGCCGGCGTTCAAGATCGGCGGCGGCGTGGCGTGGGGAGATCAGGCCGGCTGCCTGTTCTGCGCGACGGCGCGTTTTTTCCGCCCCGGTTACCACAACAATCTCGTCGGTAACTGGCTGCCGGCGCTCGACGGCGTCGTCGATAAATTGCAGCGCGGTGCGAAGGTCGCCGATGTTGGCTGCGGCCACGGCTGGTCGACCGTGCTGATGGCGAAGGCGTTCCCGAAATCGCAGTTCATCGGCTATGACTATCACCCAAGCTCGATCGAGCACGCCCAAGCCCATGCGCGCGACCATGGCGTTGCTGCGAACACACGGTTCGAGGTCGGCACGGCGAAGGATTACCCGGAAAAAGACTTCGATCTTGTCGCCTTCTTCGACTGCCTGCACGACATGGGCGATCCCGCGGGGGCGGCCGCGCACGTCCGGCAATCCTTGAAATCGGACGGCTCGTGGATGATCGTTGAGCCGATGGCCGGCGACCGGCTCGAAGACAATCTGAACCCGGTTGGCCGGATCTACTACGCCGCCTCCACGATGGTGTGCGTGCCGACCTCGCTGTCGCAGGAAGTGGGCATGGCACTCGGCGCGCAAGCCGGCGAGGCGAGGTTGCGCGAGGTCATCACCGCCGGCGGCTTCCGCAATGTCCGCCGCGCCACCGAAACGCCGTTCAACATGATCCTGGAAGCGCGGGCTTAGCGAGTTACCGTTCCCCGCAGGCGGCGACCGCTTCACCCGGCGGGACACGCGCTACCCGGTGGGCTCGCAAGACCGATAAACCCTTGCGGGCGGATCTGGTCGATAAACATTTTGCGCGGCAGCACGCCGCGGGTTTAGGCTGACCTGCATATCGCCGGCTGATCGCCACCCACGATCT
Source organism: uncultured Alphaproteobacteria bacterium (assembly GCA_963733945.1). Lineage (GTDB taxonomy): Bacteria > Pseudomonadota > Alphaproteobacteria > ATCC43930 > CGMCC-115725 > AP-15. Next base: position 28,266 of record CAVTFD010000046.1, read on the forward strand.
CGACCTCGCCTGCCGCCTCGACCGCATCGTGGCGGGCGAAGACGGCGGCCTCAAGCCGGTCGACTAGCAGTCCCCGCTCACCGTGGTACGCGGCGATTCGCCTTGGGTGGCCAGCCACATTCAAAAGGTCGAATTCAGGCCGCTACCTCGGGACGAGTAATTTGTTGACTGGGCCGCCATAAGGATGTACTGAACGAATCATGAACCTTGGTTCGTTCCGCAGACGCGCGCAAGACCTGATAGGCTGGCTGCCGATCGTGACTGTCAGCAGATGGACCGCCTATCTCAGAGACAACGCAGCGCCCTCATGTCGCGAATTGGGCCGCGCGACACTGCTCCAGAAATGCGCGTCCGACGGTTGCTGCACAGGCTGGGTTACCGGTATCGGCTACACGTTGGGTCTCTGCCCGGTAAGCCAGATCTGGTATTCCCCTGGAGGCATCTCATACTATTCGTGCATGGGTGCTACTGGCACAGACATCCAGGTTGTCCGAGGGCGTTCTTGCCGAAATCCCGTGTCGAATTCTGGGATCGAAAGTTCACTGCTACCTGCGCTCGGGACGCTCGGGTACAGCACGAACTTGAGACCGACGGATGGCAAGTCATGATTGTATGGGAGTGTGAGACCACACGTCTGGAAGAGCTTTCCGGCAGACTGGTGGAGTTCCTCGGGCCACCCAGAAACGCCTCGCAATAGGGGAGAGACCATGTTTAGAGAGAGGGGGACCGCTGCGCGCGGAACGGACACGCCATGGTATCGTGGATGGGAGCTTACAGATACGGAGCGGGCTGTCTTCCGAGCGACAACGCTTGCCTCGCAAGCCGCGAAACGAAGGGCGATCAATGGTGAATGCGATCGACCGAAACACCCAATAAATCGCCCGCGATTGGATCCGTGCGCGTTAATGCCGCTCATAGCACAGAACGACCTTCGAGCATTATCGCTGTTCAGCGGCGGCGGGGGCCTGGATATCGGCTTTGACCGCGCCGGCTTTAGACATGTTGCGTCGTACGAAGTCCTTAACGAAGCCGCACAAGTGTTAAGAAAAGCCAAGCCGCACTGGCGTGTATTTGGCGGCGAAGAAGGAGACGTTAAAAGCACCGACTGGTCGCAATATCGCGACGCGGTGGACGTTCTCCACGGCGGTCCGCCATGTCAGCCCTTTAGTCATGCTGGCCGCAGGAATGGATCGAATGATGTGCGCGACCTGATCCCGGAATTTGTCCGCGCAATACGAGAAATAAGTCCCTCCGCTTTCGTTTTCGAAAACGTCCTAGGCCTACGTACCAGTCAGTTCTCTGATTACATCCGGCGAATTCTGGTCGAGCCACTCGCTAAGATCTATCATCTCGATTCCTTTTGTCTTGATGCCGCAGACTTCGGCCTACCCCAGCGACGCCGTCGAGTGTTCTTTGTCGGGTTTCGCGATTCGGCCACCGCGGCCCTATTCGCGCCGCCACCGCCGACCCATTGTCACGCCGAGCTGATCGGACGGAAAAGAGATTGGAGCCTGCCCAGAACAATGGGCGTCCGCGAAGCGCTTGGCCTGCCCCACATCGGCTTTGACGGCTTGGCGCCGACGATGCGGAGCGGGTTGACCGGACCGCGTCATACAACGAGTATCCTCAACTCGGTAACAGCACTGAAGGTCTGGAACCAGCTACAGATCTGGCCCAACGGAGTATCACCCACCAGGGAGTTTGCGAGCGCATATATCGTGAAGAATGGTCACTTCCGCTTGTCTCTCCCAGATTGCATGGTGATCCAAGGCTTCCCAAGAGATTGGCCGATCGGTAGACCCGTGTACTTCGCGTTGGGCGTTCTCGGAAATGCGGTGGCACCACCTATGGCCTATCATTTGGCACTTGCGGTCTCGGCAGCAGCGTTGAAGCGAGCCAATCTCTCACGAGCGCACGCAGTCGAACCGCGTAATCGCTCTCTATTGTCGGCCAGTTGGTAAAATACGTGGCGGGGATGTGCGGATTATTTAGGGTTGCGCCTCGTTTCATCACATACTTCGCCCTATCCCTGAAGATCTCTAGCATGCGGGGGTAGCTGTAACCATCCGGCCGATCCATACGAGTCTGATATTGCGCAACGGTATATTGATTCTTGTGAAGCTTTCGCGCGTCGGAAATTGTGTAGAAAAGCTTCTCCCCGATAATCCGAAACATTACCTCTCTGGTGATCAGGTCTGGAATCAGTTCTGCCATCTCAAAGTCAACACGAATATATTCCCAAACTCGGTCAATCCACTCCTTCATTGCGTCGGGAGATCCGTACTTGCACGACAGTAGGTCGAGTTCATCGTAGATGCCAACAATCCAATGCTTTCCGCGCCATTTTGAAATGTGGTCGGGTCCAAGATCCCGGACTGTGCTGACGCTTCCACCTCCTGTAGTAACGGACTTGAGTTCAAACTCGATGATTTGTCCGTCGACAGAGAGCAGCGCATCCGTTCCGTGTCGAGATCGGTTAGCCGGCCGGGCAAGGTTGAACAAATCGACCAGCCGATTTTCCCGGACATCATCCTGTGCAACTCGTCGCGTCCGCGGCACCGCGATCCCCCTTGTCTCCAGGATCGCAGAATGGAAACGACGCGGCAATCTGGACAGATGTTCTTCGGCAGCCGTTGGCGACGAGCACACCGACAATCTCTGCCCTCGCCGCCTCGACCGCATCCTGGCGCTCGAAGACGACCGCCTCAAACCGATCGCCAGGCGCGCTAAGACGGCATCGCGTCGGCGGCTATTCGGCTGCGGCCGCGACCTGCTGTTGTTCCGCCGCGGTCGCGAAAAACCGCCGGCCGGCAGCGCGCTGGTTCTCGTAGATCGAGCCTTGATACTCGGCCGGGGGCAATGGCAGGCGGACCGGCACCGGGGCAAGGCGCGGCATCAAGGTCGGCTCGCCGGCGAGCAGCAACTCGTCGAATTTCTCGATCCCATCTTTGAAGCCGAGCAATGGCCAGGCGTCGGCGGCGCGATATTGGAACAGCAGAAACCGGCGTTCCTTGCCTGAGAAATTGGTCGCCGAGCCGTGCACCGCGCGCACATGGTGCACCGTGATCGAGCCGGCTTTGCCGAGACACGGCGCCGCCCGCGAAATGCCGATATCGCACGCGTTGGGGTCGATCGCGCCGCAAAACCGTCCGTCGGGGCCGTGATGGTCATAGATCGGGCCCCGGTGGCTGCCGGGCACCACCATCATCGGCCCATTCTCCGTCTCGCAATCGTCGAGCATGATTCCGACCGCGGCGAGGTCCTCGTTGGTATGCGGATAGAACGCCCAATCCTGGTGCCATTCGATCGGCGCGCCGTAGCCGGCCGATTTCATGTTCAGCTTGCCGGTGTCAAAGCGCACCGTGCCCCACAAATCCTTCAGCACCGCGACGATTTTCGGATGGCGGGCGGCCCGCGCGTATTCGGGGTGATGAAGATGCGGGGTCTTGATCCGCCGCACCCGCGGCTCGGCTGCGGAATGCGAGTCCTCGAGGTCGTAAATATCGTTGTTGGCGGCGACCGACCGCGCGCCCTGCACGAACCCGTCGGTGACTCGGCGCAGAGCCTCCACCTCACCTGACGTCAGGATATCGGGAAGCACGACGAACCCGTCGCGCCGATAGGCGGCGAGGGTGGTTTCTGAAAGCATTGTTCCTCCTAAAGGGGGGCGCAACCGTCGCCCCGAATTGCTGACCCCCGCGCCGGGATTTGTCAACCGCCAGCGCCAACCGCCAGGTGTGCGAAACCCGCCGGTGGGCTCGGCCGGCCGTCGAGGTGCTTTTCAGCCGCTTTGGCGGGGGACTAAGCTGAGGCTCTTTAAGGGAGCAGCCCATGAGCAATATTACGCGCGCCACGAGTTCCGAAGTGCCCGAGCCGCAACCCGGCACCTGGTCGAACTGCTTGGTGGCGGGCGGCTTTGCCTATGTTGCCGGCATGACCGCGCGGGGCAGCGAGGCCGCCGGCGACGAATACGTCCAGGCCAAGGCTATCTTCACCAAGATCCGCCATCTGGTCGAGGCTGCCGGCGGCACCATGGCCGATGTCATGAAGGTCACGATCTTCGTCACCGATATCACCCAGCGCGAAAAGGTGTGGCAGGCCCGCCGCGAATTCTTCACCGGCAACTTTCCGGCCTCGACCCTGGTGCAGGTGGCGGCACTGGCCGCCCCTTCGCTGAAGGTCGAAATCGACGCGGTTGCGCATATCGGGCCTTAGCCGGGGCTGACCGGCCAGCAAGCGCCAACCGAGGATGAGGCCCATGCAACGGCAGATGCACCTGAACCTGTTCATCCACAGCCGCGGACACCATGAGGCGTCATGGCGGCATCCGGACTCCTCGCCACTGGCACTGACCGATATCCGCTATTACCAGAATCTGGCGCAGCGAGCCGAGGCAGCCCTGTTCGACTCGATCTTCTTCGCCGACCAGCTGGCGCTTGGCGGGGATGTGGCGCAGGCCGCGCGCACCTGGCTAGAGCCCATCACCGTGCTGGCGGCGATTGCCGTCTCGACCAGCCGTATCGGGCTGATCGCGACGGCCTCGACCACTTATACCGAGCCGTTCAACCTGGCGCGCCAATTCGCCTCGATCGACCACATCAGCAATGGCCGCGCCGCCTGGAACATCGTCACCTCCTGGCTCGCCATCGCGGCGCGTAATTTCGGCGGCGCCGGCCAGGTCAGCCACGCCGACCGCTATGCCCGCGGCGAGGAATTTATGACCGTGGTCAAGGCATTGTGGGATAGCTGGGCTGAGGACGCGGTCGTCGACGACCGAAAAACCGGCCAATACGCCAGGGCCGACCATATCCGGCCGATCAACCACCGCGGCGATTTCTATCAGGTGGTCGGGCCCTTAAACCTGCCGCGCTGCCCGCAAGGCCGGCCGGTGCTGGTCCAAGCGGGATCGTCCGACACCGGCCGCCGCTTTGCTGCGCGCCATGCCGACGCCGTCTTCACCGCGCATGTCGAAAAGGCAACGGCGCAGGAATTCTACGCCGATCTGAAGGCATTGGCGGCAGCCGAGGGGCGCAGCCCCGATCAGGTGCTGATCCTGCCCGGGCTCAACGCGATGATCGGCTCGACGGAAGCCGAAGCACAGCGCCTGGCCCGCGAGGTCAACGATCTGACTGACCCCGAGGTCGGGCGCAAGCGGCTCTCCAACCGGTTCGGCGGGCATGATTTCTCGCACCTGCCGCTCGACCGTCCGCTGTCGCCGGAGGACTTCCCCGACCCTGACACCGTCGAGGCCGCGCGCAGCCGGACCGAGGTGATCCTGAACCTGGTGCGCCGCGACCGGCTGACCCTTCGGCAATTGCTCGGCTACCTCGCTGGCGCCCGCGGCCATTACGTCGCCGCTGGCACCCCCGTGCAGATCGCCGATCTGATCGAGGACTGGTTTACCAGCGGCGCCGCCGACGGGTTTAACATCATGCCTCCCTTGCTGCCCTTGCAGCTCGAAATCTTCAGCACCGAGGTCATCCCGCTGCTACAGCGCCGCGGCCTGTTCCGCACCGAATACACCGGCACGACCCTACGCGAGCACTACGGCCTCCCCCGAGTCTAACTTTAATATTCCAACGGGCAATAAGGAACCTTGGCATCGACAAGATTTCGGTTGTTTTTGATATAGCTGCCTCGAAACGAGGTATACGCATGTACTTCCTATTTCCACCGAGCTCTCTAAATTCACCATTTAGGAAATACTCATCACACATTGTCACTTCGTTGGTGGCGGGCTTCAGGTTTCGTGGATCGAAAGGCGTGATCGGGTGGCGCTCGACATAAAGTCGAATTTCGTCACCGAGGAGAACTCCCATTCGATGACGGTGTGGATCTCCTCCCTGGGGGTAGAACGCGCAGCTTAAGATCTCGAGCGCTCCGCTTTGCAGTCAGAGAGAGCATAACGACGTCTCGCAGGTTCAATTTTTCGTTTTCCGCCCTCGAACTAAATCCGTTCAAATTGGCGCGGATTGTCCGTTCAAAATGGTACGTGAAATTTTCGCGACGACCCGTTTTGTCGCGCGATGCGCGATCGGGATCAAGCGAGAGGCTTGCCGGTAATTTGGGACGGTCTGCTCGCCGTTGGAGCGCCTGACTACGCTGGCGTTGGCTCGAGGCGGGTCGGCAGGGATCGGCTGGCGGTTCGTGAGACGCGCGACCCGAAGATGGAGCCGGCGATGGCCGGCTATTTCGGAGATAGTGAAGCCCACGCGATGCCATTGGCGCGCCCGGGGGGTTCAACACCCGCTCTCTCCCCGGGTCCGCCGGGCCTCGTCGCGGTGCGGCCGAGCTCCGCATGGGTCCGCGCGAAATACAGGTGTCACGATAAACCTCGAATAACACTCCCAACCAATTGAATTTAATGGTGAGCCCGCCGGGATTCGAACCCGGGACCTACTGATTAAAAGTCAGTTGCTCTACCGGCTGAGCTACAGGCTCGCTGTCGCGGGCGCACCATACGAGGTGCCGGAAAGCCGGTCAATCTGTCGTCTCCCGGCATGTCGTGTTGGCGCGCGGATGTGCAGCGCTCTCCTGGTGGGTAGACCGGTTCTGGTCGGGCCGCCCCGCCGCAGCGTCCGTCACGTCGATCCTGTCGCCGGGCCTCCCTACCGTTTCGGCGGGTGGGCGCGCACGAATTCCTCGTTGACGTCCGCACCCCAGCCAGGGCCGGTCGGCAATAGCAAGTCGCCGTTCTCGATGACCGGCGGCACCGTGACGATGTCGTCCTTCCAGGTCACGTCGTCGATGTCGATCTCCATGACTTTGAAGTTCGGCGCCACGGCGCACATATGCGCGCTGATCAACGAGCCCAAATGGCCATTGAAATTATGCGGCGCGACATTGACCTCGTAGGCGTCGGCCATTGCCGCGATCTTCAAGGATTCGAGAATGCCGTTCCACGCCACGTCGATGATCGCGTAGTCGACCGACTGGTTCTCGAAATAGGGCCGGAACTGACGCCGGCCATACAATGATTCGCAGGACGAGATCGGGGTGCGGGCGGAGCGGCGGATCAATGCCAGGCCGGCCGGGTCGTAGAGGTCGATCTCGAGCCACACCAGGTCGAGCGGTTCCAAAGCCCGCGCCAGTTTGACGTAGCCGTCGATCTTGTAATTGAAGTTGGTGTCGAGATGCAGCCCGACATCGCGGCCGGCGCCGCGGCGAAACGCCTCCAGCTGCGCCACCGCGGCGTCGACGATGCGGTGGTCGACGTTGAGCTCGGGAAAGCCCGGCGGGTTGCCGGTGCCGGGGCCGTACATATACGGCTTGCCCTTGTCAAAACGGATCAAATTGGTCTTGAGCCCCTTGAAGCCCTTGCGCCTGACCTCTTCGCCGAGTGCGACGATGTCGTCGAGCGAGCGCACCGGATCGACCCCCGCCCATTCGCGGATCCTGTCGGCATGACGCGCGCGATAGGTGCCGCAATGCGACCAGTAGAGCTGCAGACGGTCGCGCACCGGACCGCCCAGCATTTCGTAGACGGGTATGCCCAATGCCTTGGCTTTGATGTCGACCAGCGCGTTCTCGATCGCCGCGATCGCCATCTGGTTGACGCCGCCGGCGGCCTGCCGGGTTGCCGCGTAGAGATGGGCGCTATGGCGCTCGACCGGCCGCGGGTCCTGACCGATCAAGAAGCGCTCGGCGAGCTTCAAGATGACCCCGGTCAGCCCTTGCGCGCCATAGCCCTCCATATATTCCGACCACCCGACGATGCCCTCGTCGGTGGTGATCTTCAGAAACGAGTTGACCCGCCAGCCGGCGTCGCAATGCAAATCTTCAACCTTGACGATCTTCATCGGCATATCCTCCTGGTCCGCGACATCGCATTCCGTACCTGTCGCCGATGATCATGCGCCGAGAGCCGACCCCGCTCAACCGCGACCGGATCGACGGTCATTCCGAACCGACGCCCGCGAACAGCTCCGATTGCCGGCTGGCGTTGGCGCGGCCTACGGCCGCGCCGGCAGACGCGCGCCGCCGGGGCCGATCAGACCGGGATAGGGCGCCTTGAAGCGCCAGAATGTCCCGCTCGTCGCCCCCTCGAAATAGACGTATTGATTATTGGGGCCGCCAAAAGCGAAGTTGGTTGTTGCGCCGTCGCCGTTCGGGATCGGCACAAAGCCGATAATCAGCCCGCGCGGGTTGATTTCGACAATGCCGCCCATTGGGGGTACGCCGGCCCACAGATTGCCCTTGACGTCGTAATGGATGCCGTCGGGGCCGCCATTGCCGGGGATGTAGGTGCCGGCCTTGACCCCGGCAAAGGTCAGATGCAGCGGGTCCCGCGGGCATTGCGGGCAGCCCATATTGGGGCCGATTTCGAACCCGGCATACCACATGCGGCCGGCCCTGAAGTCGCCGACAGCCAAGGTAGTGTCATCGGGCGAGACCGCGATTCCGTTGGGAAACATGCTGCTGTCCATCACCTTGCGCAAAACGCCGTCGCGCGAATACTGGTAGACGGCGCCGGTGCGGTCGGTCTCGTTCGGCCCGGGGCCGGTCCCCCACGGATCGGTAAAGAACAGATTTCCTTCGGCGTCGAAATCGAGGTCGTTGGGGCCTTTGAACAACTGGTTTCGATAGGTATAGACCAAAGTCGTCAGCTGTTTGGTCTGCGGGTCGTAGACCAGGATGCCGCGGTGCCGCGAGGTCAGATAGAGCTTGCCGTCGTGCCAGCGGCTTCCCTGCGGCTCGCAGGTCTGGCCCAGCTCAGGCGGCGGGTTGCAATTGACCACCGGGACCAATTTGCCGTCGGGTGTCAGATATGAAATCCACCCCGAGCCGATCGCCACGAACCACAGATTGCCCTGGGTGTCGAACGCGCCGCCTTCCAGGAACTTGCCTTGCGGCGTGCCGCTGACATCGGCGAATTTCTCGACCGGGCCGACCCCGGCCGGCAATGGCGGCAGCCCCCAAGGCTGCACCGGGGCAGGGGGCGGCGTCGGGGCCTGCGCCCGGGCCACCCCTCCCGGCCCTGCGACCGCACAGACGATCCCGAACAACAGGGCCCACAAGCCCTCGATCAACCAACGCCGTACGCCCATGATGTTTCCTCCTCCACGCCAGTTCTTTTCGGGAGCCGCCCGCTGGCCGGGCGGCTTCTGGTTGCCGACGCAATCGTAGAACGACGCGTGGCCGGCTGTCAGCCGTAGCAGCAGGCATTCGCCCGATTGCCGCGACCATTTTTCGATCCCGTCATGGCGGGTTAGTGCGATCAGGCCGTCCGGTTTAGCGGATCTGATTACAAGGAGCCTCTTGATCGTCATCATCGGGCTCGTCCCGGTGATCCACGCCTTTTTTCGGCGGCGGGCCGGGCGGGCGCCCTCGGATTAAGTCCGTGGCTTGAAGGCCGCGGAACAAGCCCGGCCATGACGGCCAAAGACAGCAATCAAAGCAGTCATCCCGGCGCAGGCCGGGACCCACTTATGCAATTGAGATACCGGCCCTTGCCGGCATGACAAGAGAATGGCGGCGCGCTGGATCGGGCATCACCAAAGCGTTAGAAGGTGACGCTGGGCGTATCGAAGCCGATATCGTCAAGGTATCGGATCTATGGAAGCACTGGGATTTGTTTATGTGGGCAGTCGAAGCGCTGAAGGAGTGGCACGACTTCTACGTGTTGTTAGGAACGGCGGGGGCAACCTTACTGGCCTTGCTGTTCGTTGCCGTTTCGCTCGGCGCCGGTTATTTGACCGAAGAGCACCAGGCGGCGACGCGAATGTTCATGAGCCCGGTAGTTATCCATTTCACGAGCGTGTTCTTTTTGTCGGCCGTTGCTTTATTCCCGTGGCGTCAAGCTAAATTCTTCGCCGCGTTAATTGGCGCCACTGCTTTGATCGGTGCAATCATCTCGACCTACATCACGATCCAGGTGGTGCGCACCGACCTGACGAATTATACGGAGGATTACTTCGCCTATGGCTTGTTACCTGATCTAGCCTACCTCGCGCTGCTCGCGGCCGCCGTGTCGATCTATCTGGAAAAGGACTTTGGGCTGACTGCGCTAGCAGGGGCTCTCTTGCTGCTGGCGATCGTCAACATCCGCAACGCCTGGGACCTCACGCTCACCATGGTCCGCCGGCATCGCCGAGCGGACTAGCCGATTCCCGTAGGCCAGTTGCAGTAGACACGACATATGGACCGATCTTCACGCCGCGGTACCCCGCTCCGGGGAAAAGACTACGCGATCCTTTGCCACCTCACTTTATAAACGCAGGCCCCGATTATCTGGGCGTTCAGTACGTGGGTTTGGGCATCGAACTGCCCGTCAAGATCTTCGTCGATCAGCGCCGGGTTGATCTGCCCAGTCACCGTTGCGCCATAGCCGCTGTGCATCCTCAATTGACCTTGCGGCGTTACATATCCTGAGAATGTGGCGCCGAGCGCTTCGAATTGCGCGAGGCCATTGGTGATAGTCAACGTCGGCGGCTGGTCGAAATTCTGGCATTTTAAGGTAGCGCTTCCTCCTGTAGTCGCCAGAGTGTTTCCCTTACTGCTGTTATTTGTAGAAATGCCGGTGTATGTCCCGTCGAAGGCGTTTGTTGTATTGTTGGCTGCCCCTGCCACGTGGGTTACCCCAGGCGTCGCCCCCAACCATGTATCGGAATAGGCGCACGCCGACAGCGCAAGGACAGAAAACCCGATCACGATGGATTGCTTTATTTGATGCATTCAATCCTCCCCTTCGTGCATTAGCGCGATGACCTGCCGGCGAACCCGCCGGTCCTGCACACCTCAACTTTGCCGATGCCATCGCCCAAGGGACATGGTCGCCCTCTACAGAAGCCTCTTAATCACGGATCGCGCGGCGAAAACGGATGGGGCAGGTGGTGGCAGCGCAATCGGCGGGGCGGTGCGCGACGCTGGCGTCTGGGCCCGAGCTGCCCGCCAACCACGGCCCGCCATCGGCGGTCAACAACGCCACCTCTGCCGTCGATAGGAACAACGACGTTTATCTATTGCCCTCTCCCTGGATTTCAAATCTTCCTACCCAAGGTGCCCTCGATCAGGTCGAATTGAACCTTCGCAGCGGAGGTGGACCGCACGAATGCGATCATCTCTCGCCACGGGTCGAGGACGCGATCGAGCCCGCTGATGAAGGCGACCACGATCCCGATTTCGGTTTTTCCGTCGAGTACCATGATCCCGCCGGCGAACAGCAGGACAAAGACAGCCACGGATTGCAGCGCGCTGACTAAAAATTTCAATCCGAATTTCAGCTCAAATACGTGCAGACGGGCAAGATAGATCGTTTCGAATGCTTTGCCGATCTCGCTGCCGAGAGAACCGGCGGATGCTCCGCGGTCCTGCTCGGCGTCAACCATCAAGTCACCGGCGCGCAGCAAGGTGCGCGACCGCTCCCTAACGTGAACATTTATGCGGCGTTGGATCATCGGGACGAGCAAGACTTGCGGAATCGAGATGAGCAAGACAACCACCCCGAGACGAGGCTCGGTATACAGCATATAACTCAACACGCTAAGCAGTGTGCCCACCTGTACTATCGGGGTCGAAATGCAGTCCCCGACGAATTTTCCGACCGCCTCCGCCTGGCTGGAGATCGTGGTAACCAAAGCCCCTGATTTGGCCTTTCTGGTTTCGCCCGCCGCTTCATCTGGGTTGATCGACGACGCGGAGCTTCGGACAACGTCCTCCCGCAGGGAGCGGATCGTGGATTCTCCGAGGCCGGCGCTTTTGATATTCACGAGATATTTGAGGCCACCGATGGCCAGTGCCGCGACCAGATACCCGCCGCACAGCCATCCCAACCTCTCGGCTCTCTCATGCCCGGCGAGGGTATTTATAATATGACGCTGTAATTCGAGCGGTGCTGCCGCCAGCACAGCGGCAATGATCGCCAAGATGATCAGCACGATCTGCTGTGACGCCGACGACCGCCAGACATAAGCGTAAAGCTCACGCATGGGTCCGGCCCCTCCCCGATCCGAAACGAAGTGCTACCATAGCGCTGAACCGGCTCCGAACGCACCGATAGCGTTATGTTTCTTCCGGACCTCGTGAATTGTTGACCCACGCGCGAGCAAGGAAGATCGCCACGACCGTATGAAGCACAGCCGCGGGCCAGAGCAGCGGCCCCACAAAACCAGTGCCGATCCCCAGATAAACGAGATAGAGCGCAACGAGCACGCTGAAGACTAAGAGCGCTCGAAGCGACGAAGCGGCTACGCTTTTTGTCCCTGCGCGAGACCAGCAGGCCAACACCAAAGCGAGGAGGGTGAATCCGGCAAGCCGGCCGACGATCTGACCGGGTTCGGAGAGCTCGACCCCCAAGAGCAACCGAACGAACAGGGACGGGAAGCTGATCAAGACGAGCCCCGTCCCCGCTTCGATCGCGGCTGCGAGCGCTATCGATATCGTTTCGTACCGGTTCACGTCAGTTTGCGCCCGGCGAAGGGCACTGGTTGAGGGGCGGAACCTTTCCGTTGAGCTGTGCGGCCAGAGCAACAGCCGTGCCTACAGGGGCGCCGACATAGATCGTCGAACCCGTTTTGCCAGTCGCCGTGGCGCCTTTGCAATATTTAAAGAACGAGTTGTCGCATGGGTAAGGCCCGAGGATTTGGTAGCTTTGGGCGTGGTCACCGGTGGGTTTGGTGATCGGGCAGGAACAGATGATCTGTCCTTTCGGCACCGGCTTGTCGAAGCCCGGGAACTTCGTCTCTCCGGTGCTTCTGAAGCACAGTCCGCCGTCGCACTGAGCGTAGGCGCCGCCCTCCTCGCCCTGGCAGGTGTAGACCGCGCCGCCTCCCTGCGGTGAGGCGATCGACACAGGCAGGCTGTAGGTGCTGACCATATATTTGTTGGCTGCGCCCGCGGCGTTGATCGAACAGACGTCCTCGTCCTTGCCCATCGGAAACGGCAGGCTGATGCTGTCGCCGTGCTTCACGTCGCACTGGCAGTAAGCGACGCCGTCGAACACATTGCAGCGCGCCGCGGCGCAAAGCGCGTAAGTCTGATCCTTGCAGACCTTGAATTGCGCGCCGGCCATTGCGTCGAGGAGCTTATCGAGACAACCTTTGGAAAGCTGGCCCATCTTGTTCTGTACACAGCTCTTGACGCGTGCGACATCGGGCAGCACGTCCGAGCAGAGACTCCAGATGTCGCCAGCGCATGCTCGGACGACCCCCAAATCCGCGCTGAGGCCCTCCTGCGCCATCGACGGGGCTGCTGCGCCCGCTATCAACATGAGCGCGACGGTCAAACCCGCGCCGGTCAGCCGGGTTCTCGCGGAACAAAGTCTTGACCACATAACCATCGCTCCCTCCTGTTTTACTGATTAAACAAGACGTTGGCATCGCATGCCGGGCGGAGTTACTTGCATCGGATGACCTCGCTAGATCCCGCGGCCACGACATTAGAAGCGCATCGTGAAGCCCAGCAGCGGCCCCTTCATGTGGACGTTGTAGCCGAGAGGCTTGCCGCTCGCTTGGTAATCGACGTTGAGGCTGCGATAGCCGACGCGAAACGAGAGCGATGGGTTCCAGACATAGTCGAGCATGCCGGAGATCTGCCAGTCGGAATGCGCGGCGATCCCGAAGCCGCCGACATCGCCATAGGCGGTCAGCCCAAACCCGTGGCCAAAATCGACATGATAGCGGGCGGCGATCAGCGGATCGGCCCAGCTTCCCGATTGGCTGACGCTTACCGTAGGAAGCGGCCCCCTGCCGACCAAGGCCGTGTCGGCCGACGCGCCCCACCAGCGAAAGCCAAGACCACCGTCAATCGTCTGCCCCGGCCGCTCGAAGAGGCGATACAAAAAATCGCCGGTCGCGACGTTCAGCACGACCGCACTGCTGCCGCCCGAGAAGAAGATGTTGCGGGTCGTGATCGGGACGCCGAGCGGAATGTGCAGCCCGTCGGCGAGGATGCCAAACGGCCCGTAGCGCAATTCGCCGCCACCCATAAACGGCATGTAATTGATGTCGCTGATGATCTCGCCGGCGCCGGCGCTAATATTGACCTGCGGTGCGCGGGCGAGCGGGGTCGTGATCGCCATGTTGAGGCCCGCCAGCCACAAATAGGGATAGGCGATCAGCTGCAACCCGCTGAGGAACGATGGCGGGGGCGGCGCCTGCGCCGGGGCGAGCGGCGGTGGCTCACCCGTGGCCGGCGAAGACGGCGGCGGGACCGCCGGTCCGCTCGATGCCGGATATTGCTGGGCCCATGCTGGACTTGCCGCCGTCCCGACCGCCGCAAATAAAACCGCAAGCACCGTAAGCACAAATTTTCTGGTACGCCGCATTCTATTCCCCCGTTAACGGACGACAGGATCCGGGTCTTCACGACCGTCAGCGAGGGTATGGATACGGATAGGCATAGGGCGGCGGCGGGTAATAGCCCGGATATCCGTAAGGCGGCGGCGCGGCGGCGCCGTACCAATACGCGCGTCGCGCCGTGCGCCGGGCGACCCCGGCAAACGACAGCGGCGTCATTGGCATGCCGATAATGTCGACAAAAACCGAGGCCGGGCCGTCAGCGCCGGAAAGATCGCCTTCGAGCACGCGGACGCTGAAGGTCAATCGGTCGCCGTCGAGATGCGGACCGCGCAGCTCGACGACGGCGTCGCGAACCGCCGCGCCGTCCTTGCTCAGCACCGACACCGTGGCGTTTGGCGGGTCCTTGGCAAAGCTGCCGAGGGTCCACTCCTCCAGCAGGTGCCGGGTCAGCAGATGGCCGGCCGATCTGACCGGCCGGTCGGCAAAAACGATCGAGTTGGGACTGACCCCGGTCAGTGTCAGCGTCTGGCCTTGCAGGCTGGCGCCACGCGCGTTCATGACGATCAGCGAGGGCACCATGTCGACCTTGACCGACGCCTTCCCCGGCGGTGGCGTCGAGCTCGCGGGCGCCGTCGGCGCTTGCGCGCTTGCCAATACCGGTATGCAGAGCAATGCGAGTATTGAAAGCAATCGCCAGGTGTAGTGATTAGGTGGCATCGTAGTTTCCCCGAATATTGCAGATGTTCTGTTTACCAAAGAGAGTCGTCAGTGAGCGGTCGACTTCAGATATGCCCCCTGGTCCTCGATGCGCTGCATGCAGATCGCATAGCACGCCCCGATGTCTCCCGGGTTTTGTGCCCTGCAGACCGCACATTTCTGCCCCGCGATCTCCGACTGGCCGGCCGCGGTGTTGGGGTTGGGCGCGCTGCATCCGGCCATCAACATGCCCAGGGCGATCAAGCCCCCACGAACCGCAAAATTCCCCAGCAAGCGAGCGTCATGTTGCTTTCTCATATTCGCCCTCGACGTCAAATGATGAATGTCGGTTGGCCGCACGGTTTCGCCGGAGATTGCTTCGCTTTAATCGGAATCACAACTCAGACCTGTCATTGCGGGGAGCGGCCAGGCGTCACAATCTCGGCGGCTGCAGCGGCGCATCGTGAGCTGCTTCGAGGACACGGGCGGGCCAGCGCTGCAGGGCGGCTTCGCCGAGGGTGGTCAGGCGATAATGGCCGGGTTCGGTGCGCTCGAACCAGCCATAGACGTTGCGCAGCAGGATGCGGCCGGCATCGGGGGCCGCGGCCCGCAGGTCACGGGGGCGGTCGGCGCCGGCGCGCAGCCTCGCGGCGCAGGCAAGCGCGCGCTGGCGATAGGCGGTCATAATCGGCTGTCGGCTCGAGCCGCCGGGCGACGGGTCGCCGTAGCGATCGGCATGCTCGGCGAGCAGCCTGGTGCGCCTTCGCAGATCCGGCCGGGGTCGATAGGGGCCGGGCTCGGTCAATACCTCGACCCGGTCGCGCGCGGCGTCGACCGCCAAGAGACCGAGCCCGATCAGCCGGCACAGCCGGCGCACGCGCGGGTCGCGGTCGCGTCCCCGCCTGGTCATCGGCACCGCCAGCCACACCTCGTCCGCCGGGCGCACGCGATCGACCGCCTGCAACAGCAGATCGAGATTGAAGCCGCGTTTCATTTCGACGATCGCGAGAAGCGCCGGTTCCCCGTCGCGCACCGCGACGATGTCGCAGCCGCAGACCTCGCCCTTCACCGCAAAGCCCGCTGCTTCGAGAAAATGCTTCACACTCGGATAGAGTGCGGTCTCGGCCATGCCGATTTTAGCCCCCCATGCCCCCATCGGCGCTACGCCCCCGCGTCACACCGGCTAAGCCGATATTCTACGACCGAAAGAACTCGATGTCATTGTGAAATGCGAAATTGCGCCTATCTATACTCTTGATTGACCGCGGCGTGGGTGGCGAAAGCGATTTCCTGTGAATTCCCGGTTATGCGATTCGAATTCCCGGTTAGGGCATTTTGAATTCCCGGTTATCCGACACGGGAATTGCCGTCCAGAGCGGTGAATTTATTGGGGTTTTTCGAGACATATTGGGGCGAAAACCGAAGGTTCCCGATTAATTTCCCGGTTCGCGGGAATTTGGCCGTCTGGCCCTGCCTCCGGCACCGGGCCGGCTCACACCGAGAAATACTTCGCCTGGGGGTGGTGGACGATGATCGCCGAGGTCGATTGCTCGGGGTCGAGCTGGTCTTCCTCTGAGAGGGTGATGCCGATCTCGTCGGCGTGCAGCAATTCGAGCAGCTGCTTCTGGTCGGCGAGGTTGGGGCAGGCGGGATAGCCGAACGAATAGCGGCTGCCGCGATAGCCTTGGTTAAGCATCGCCTCGGTATCGCGCGCCTCCTCGGCGGCAAAACCCAACTCGCCGCGGATGCGGCGATGCAGGTATTCGGCCAAGGCCTCGGCCATCTCGACCGACAGCCCGTGCAGGTAGAGATAATCCTGGTAGCGATTGTCAGCGAACCATTCGCGCGCCGCCTCGGACGCGCGCCGGCCCATCGTCACCACCTGCAGCCCGATCACGTCGCGCTCGCTACTGGAAACGTCGCGGAAGAAATCGGCGATGCACAGCCCGCCATCCTTGTTCTGGCGCGGAAACGAAAACCGGGTCAGCTCGCGGCGTCCGTCATCGGCGAACAGGATCACGTCGTTGCCTTCGGCCGCGCAGGGCCAATAGCCATAGGCGGCCTGCGGCATCAGGATTTCCTCGCGGATCGCGATGTCGAGCATCCGCGTCAATACCGGGCGCAACTCGTCCCTTGCCCATTCGCGGTACTCGGCCAACGACTTGCCGTCCTTCCGATAGCCCCACTGAAACTGATAGAGCATGCGCTCGTTGAGGTACGGCACTACCGCCCTGGGCGACACCCGGGTGATTGCCCGCGGCCCCCAAAAGGGCGGCTGCGGCACCGCGACGTCGCGGGTCAGCTCGGCGCGGCGCAGGCGGATCTCGTCGAGATCGACCGGCCGCATCGGCCGCGGGTCGGCGGCGCGACCGAGCTTACGCGAGGGCTTGACCGCGCGGCCCTCGTTCTTGGCCCGAACCTCTCCGAGATGGGCATCGAATTTGCCGGTGACGATCTTGTCCATCAGGCCGAGCCCGTCGAAGGCGTCGCGGGCATAGGCGACACGGCCGGCGGCATAGGCCTTGACGCAATCCTCCTCGACATAGCGCCGGGTCAAGGCGGCGCCACCCAGCATGACCGGGACGTCGAGACCCTGTCGGGTCATCTCTTCGAGGTTCTCGCGCATGACCACGGTCGATTTGACCAGCAGCCCCGACATGCCGACCGCATCGGCCTTATGCGTGACGGCAGCTTCGAGGATCGTGCCTATCGGCTGCTTGATGCCGAGATTGATGACCCGGTAGCCGTTGTTGGTCAGGATGATGTCGACGAGGTTCTTGCCGATGTCGTGCACGTCACCGCGCACCGTCGCCAAGACCACCGTGCCTCTCTCCTGACCCTCGACCCGCTCCATATGCGGTTCGAGAAAGCGCACCGCGGTCTTCATCGTTTCGGCCGATTGCAGCACGAAGGGGAGCTGCATTTTGCCGGCGCCGAACAATTCGCCGACCGTCTTCATGCCGGTCAGCAGGATGTCGTTGACGATGTCGAGCGGTTTCCAGCTCTCCATCGCCAGATCGAGGTCGGCTTCGAGATCCTGCCGGTCGCCATCGACGATGCGCTGGGCGAGCCGCTCTTCGAGCTTCTCCGGCCGGCTCTTTTTTTCGGCCTTCTCGCTCGTCCGGTTCTCGAACAGCGCGATAAACGCGTGAAGCGGGTCGTATCCGTCGCGGCGGCGGTCGAAGATCAGATCCTCGGCAATCTGCGCTTCCTGCGGCGGGATGCGGTGCAACGGCATAATCCGCGAGAAGTGCACGATGGCGCCGGTCAGCCCGCGGCGCAGGGCGTGGTCGAGAAACACCGAATTCAGGATCTGCCGCGCCGGCGGGTTCAGGCCGAAGGAGATGTTCGACAGGCCGAGGATGATCTGGCATTCGGGCATCGCCCGCGCGATCTGCTCGATCGCGTCCAAGGTATTGAGGCCGAGTCTGCGGTCGTCCTCGTTGCCGGTGCAGATCGTAAAGGTCAGCGGGTCGAACAGCAGATCCGCGGGCGGCAGGCCGTGCCTGACGCAGGCGAAATCGTGAAGCCGGCGAGCGATGGCAAGCTTGTGCTCGACCTCTTTCGCCATGCCGGTCTCGTCGATCGTCAGCGCAATGACCGCCGCGCCAAAGCGGCGCGCGAGCCCGAGCCGCTTGTCGGCGGCCTCCTCGCCATCCTCGAAATTGATCGAATTGATGATCGGCTTGCCGCCATAGAGCTTTAGCGCCGCTTCCAGCACCGGGTATTCGGTCGAATCGATGACAAGCGGGGCATTGACCGCGCCGCGCATGCGGGTCACCGCCTCGCTGATATCGGCGACCTCGTCGCGCCCGACAAAGGCGGTGCACAGATCGAGTGTGTGCGAGCCTTCCTTGACCTGCTCGCGCGCCATCTCGACACAGCCGTCCCAGTCGCCTTGCTCCTGCAGCTGGCGGAATTTGCGCGAGCCGTTGGCATTGCAGCGTTCGCCGATTGACAGCCACGCGTTCTCCTGGCGCAACGCCACCTGGCCGTACAGCGAGGCGAGGGCAGGGGTCCAAATCGGACGGCGGGGCCGCGGCGCCAGGCGCCGGCGCTCGCGCCCGATACGGCGCAGCATCGCATCGAGGGCGGCGATGTGCGGAACATCGGTGCCGCAGCAGCCGCCGATCATATTGACGCCGTCCTCGGTCACAAAGCGCTCGAGCCACTGCGCGAGCTCGGCGGCTCCGAGCGGGTATTGCGCATGACCGGCGACCAGTTCCGGCAAGCCGGCATTGGGCTGAACCGAAATAAAGCCCGGCCAATTCTCGCCAAGCCATTTGACGTGCTCGGCCATTTCGCGCGGGCCGGTCGCGCAATTGAGCCCGATCATCGGCACGCCGAGCGCCTCGACGATGGTCGCTGCGGCGGCGATATCTGCTCCGACCAACAGGCTGCCGGTGGTTTCGATCGTGACCTGAACAAGGATCGGCGTGTCCTTGTGTGCGTCCTCGCGCGCCCGCTTGGCGCCATTGACCGCCGCCTTGATCTGCAGTGGATCCTGGCAGGTCTCGATAATGATGGCGTCGACCCCACCCGCGATCAGCCCGTCGCATTGAACGGCCAGTGCGTCTTCGAGTTCCTGATAGCCGATATGGCCGAGCGAGGGCAGGCGGGTTCCGGGTCCGACCGAGCCCAGCACAAAGCGAATGCGGCCGTCATGGGCGAATTCGGCGACCGTTTCGCGCGCGATCTCGGCGGACAGGCGGTTCAACGCGAAGGTGCGGTCGGCGAGCCCGAACTCGCCCAGTGTGATTGGCGAGCCGCCGAAGCTGTTGGTCTGGATCGCGTCGCAGCCGGCGGCGAGGTAACCTCGATGGATCTCCCGGATCAGATCGGGCCGGCTTTCACAAACGATTTCGGTGCAGTTCTCGTTGCCGAGAAAATCGCGCTCGATATCGAGATTGCGCGCCTGGACCTGGGTTCCCATGGCTCCGTCGCACAACAGGACACGGTCGGCGAGATAATCGAGGAAATGCGCTACCACCGCCGGCTCCGTTCAGACCGCGGCGGCGGGCTTGTTCGCGCGCACGCCGAGCAGGTGGCAGATCGCGACGATCAGGTCGGCGCGGTTGAGCGTGTAAAAATGAAATTCGTGTACCTCCTCGGCATGCAAACGCCGGCACTGCTCGGCAGCGATCGAGGCGGCGACCAGCCGCCGCGTGTCCGGATCGTCGTCGAGCCCATCGAAATGCCGTTGCATCCAGACCGGGATCGAGGCCCCACAAGCGGCACTGAACTTTTGGACCTGGGCGAAATTTGTAACCGGCAGAATGCCCGGAACGATCGGCACCGCGATCCCGGCCGTCGCGGCGCGGTCGCGGAAGCGCAGAAAGAGGTCGACATCGAAAAAATACTGAGTGATCGCGCGGGTGGCGCCGGCATCGACCTTGCGCTTGAGGTTGTCGAGATCGCGCTCGTCGCTTTCCGCCTCGGGATGGGTTTCGGGATAGGCGGCGACGCTGATCTCGAAATCGGCGACGGTTTTGAGGCCGGAGACGAGATCGGCGGCGTAGTGGTACCCCCCCGGCTGCGGCGCATAAGCCTGTCCGCCGGTCGGGGGGTCGCCGCGCAGCGCGACGATGTGGCGAATCCCGGCCTGCCAGTAATCCCACGCTATTGCATCGATCTCGGCGCGGGTCGCCGCGACGCAGGTCAAATGCGCCGCGGGTTCTAGGGCGGTCTCATAGCGGATGCGGCGGACCGTCGCATGGGTACGCTCACGGGTCGATCCGCCAGCGCCGTAGGTCACCGAGACAAAGCGCGGCGCCAATGGTTCGAGCCGCTTGATTGCCTCCCACAGCCGCAGCTCCATTTCCGCCGTCTTTGGCGGAAAGAATTCGAACGAAACGCGCGGCGGACCGGCATCGAAATCGACGACCGGGTCGGCGGCCAGCCTGCCGCGCGGCAGCCCCGAAGCGAAATTCCCGCGCATCAGTGCAGCTCCCTCTCGACGAGCGCGGACGGCGTCACCGCACGCACATCCCCGCCTGATTGCCGATTAGCCGGCGCCGCGCGTCGGCGCGCGGTCCAGATCACAACCGTCAGCGGATCACCGGGTAACGCGCGCGAGGGGGCCGGATCGAGGCCGGCGGCGCGGCACCATTGGGCGATCTCGGCATCGCCAAAGCCGAGACGGCGATGGGCGTGCTCGTCGCGCAGGAATTCCAGCGCGTGCGGCGCAAAATCGACGAGCACCAGAATCCCGCACGGCCGCAATACCCGGGCCGCTTCGCCGATCGCCGCGGCCGGACGGTCGGCGTAGTGCAGAACTTGATGGATCACGACCGCGTCGAAGGACCCATCGGGCAGCGCCAGCTGGTACATGTCGTCGCGACGGACTCGCCCATTGACCAACCCCGCCTGTTCGAGATTGACCCGCGCTACTGAGAGCATCTCGCGCGACTGGTCGATGCCGAGTGCCTGTCCGACCCGCGGCGCCAAGATCTCGAGCATTCGCCCGGTTCCAGTGCCGATGTCGAGCAGGTCGCGCGGGTCGGCCGCGGCGATGATCTCAACTAGTGCCGCCTCGACCTCGCGCTCGTCGATATAGAGAGAACGGATCCGATGCCACTGCGCGGCATTCTCGCGGAAATACGCGCTGGCGAGATCGGCGCGCTGTTGCTTGATCGCGCCGAGCCGCTGGAGATCGAGGGCGACGGTCGGATCGGCCTCGCCGCACGCGGCAACCAATTGCCGCGCCAGGGCGCTGGCTGGGGTCGATCGGCTCAGACGATAAAAGACCCAACTGCCCTCGCGGAAACGGTCGAGCAGGCCGGCGTCGCACAATAACTTTAGATGCCGTGATACGCGCGGCTGGCTCTGCCCAAGGATCTGGGTCAGCTCGCTGACGGTGAGTTCGCCGCGGGCGCACAGCACAACGAGCCGCAGCCGGGTCGGTTCCGCCACAGCCCGCAAAGCCGCTAAGAGATGATCCATCGACCCGCTTCTTCATTCATGCTCGACAGCAAGATATACAGATATCTTTATGTTCGCAAGCGAATTACCCAGAAGCAGGGTGGAGATGTTCGGGTGGAGCGAGCAACCCCTTGCCGCTGCCGCCGATTTCCCGCAAATATCTCGCGCGCAAAGGAGACGCCAACCTAATGCGAGCCCAACCAATGAATGTTCGTACGTTGCGTCTTACCTTTACGGTCCCGTTTATCATGCTCGCCCTGATCGTCTCGGGCTGCGCCACGACGCCGCAAAATCCCCAGCAAGCGTCCCTCGCGGGTGAAGACTTCCACGACCCGTTCGAGGATACGAACCGCAAGATTTTTGACTTCAACCAAGTTGTCGATCGCCACGTATTGGTGCCGGTGGCGAAGGCCTATCGCGCATCGCTGCCTCAACCGGTGCGCAATTCGCTGCGCGATTTTCTGATCAACCTGCAAGAGCCGCTGGTTTTCGCAAACGACGCGCTGCAAGGCGATTTTCGACGGGCCAAAGACACCGTTGTGCGCTTCGTGCTCAATTCGACGATCGGGATGGCCGGGCTCGTCGACGTGGCCGGGCGCTGGGGCATCCCGCATCACGAGCAGGATTTGGGGATCACCCTCGGAGTCTGGGGCATCCGGGAGGGCCCTTATCTCGTGGTGCCGATCCTTGGCCCATCCGATGCGCGCGATCTCGGCGCCCAGGCAGCTGAGGCGTTTGGTGATCCCTGGAACAGGCTCGTCTCTGGTGACCCATGGACCCTCTATTGGATTCCGTACGTGCGGGGCGCGGTCAGCGGCGTCGATCAGCGGGCGCGCTACCTCGACACCCTCGCCGATATCGAGCGGACCTCGCTTGACTATTACGCTACGATCCGCTCGCTCTATCGGCAGCGCAGGGCGGCGCTTATCCGAGGCGAACGGAAGGACTTGCCGCCGCCAGCTGGCTTCACCGAGAACGGCGGCCCGGCCCCGCCGGCAATTTCAGCGAACTATGCGTCTGTGACGCCCGTTATCTCAAGAGCGCAAAATGGTTCCGAGGTAACCCGGTAATGATCCGACGCTGGTTTCTGATCGGTGCTTGCGTCCTGTTCGTCGGCATGTTGATGTCAGCGCGCCCCGCAGCGGCGGCCTCCGACCCAGCCGCGGTTGTCATTAGCCTCGGGAACCATGCGCTCGAAGTGCTCGGAAACAACGTCGACCCGAATCTAAGAGTTGCTCGGTTTCGCCAGCTGTTCAGCGAGGATTTTGACGTTCCTGGCATTGCCCGTTTTGTCCTCGGCCGCTACTGGCACATCGCTACCGAGCCGCAGCAGCAGGAATTCGTCAAGGTGTTCGCCGATTACATCGCTCTCGCCTACAGCAACCGGCTGGCGGAATACAGCGGTGAAACCTTGCGTGTGACAGGCAGCAGACCCGCGTCCGATGGATCGGTTGTATCCAGCGAGATTGTGCGTCCCAACGGTGCACCGCCGGCCAAGGTCGATTGGGTGCTGACCCCGCACGGCGGCACCTACAAGATCAGCGACGTCGTCGTCGAGGGCGTCAGCATGGCGGTTACCCAGCGCTCTGAATTTGCCTCGGTGATCCAACGCAATGGGGGACAGGTGCAAGGTCTGATCACGGCGTTGCGGCAGAAGACCGAGGCCGCCGGTCTGCACTGACCTGGTCCAAACCTGGCGAGGCGCTCACAGCCGCTCGGTCACGCACGCATCAACGGCTTATAACGGATGCGATGCGGCTGATCGGCGTCGCTGCCGAGCCGGCGGCGGCGATCGGCTTCGTAATCGGCATAATTCCCTTCGAACCAGAGAATTTGGCTGTCACCCTCGAAGGCAAGAATGTGGGTGGCGACGCGGTCAAGAAACCAGCGATCGTGGGTGACGACGACGGCGCAGCCGGCAAAGTCGAGCAGCGCCTCTTCAAGGGCCCGCAAGGTGTCGACGTCGAGATCGTTGGTCGGCTCGTCGAGCAGCAGCACATTGGCGCCCTCTTTGAGCATCTTGGCCAGATGGACGCGATTGCGCTCCCCGCCCGACAGCTGCCCGACCTTTTTCTGTTGGTCGGCGCCACGGAAATTGAACAACGCGCAATAGGCGCGGCTCGCGATCTTGCGGCGGCCGAGATCGATCTCGTCGCGCCCGCCTGAAATCTCCTGCCACACCGTGGCGGCCGGCGCGAGTGTGTCACGCGACTGATCGACATAACCGAGTTTGACCGTATCACCGATGCGAAAGCTGCCGCTGTCGGCCGTATCCTGTCGCGTTATCAATTTCAGGAGCGTCGTCTTGCCGGCGCCGTTCGGGCCGATCACGCCGACGATCCCGCCCGGCGGCAGCCGAAAATCGAGCGCCTCGATCAGCAGCCGGTTGCCAAAACCCTTGGCGACCCGTTCGGCGCTGATCACCAGATCACCGAGCCGCGGTCCTGGCGGGAGCACGATTTGCGCGGTCTCGGGCGCCTTCTCCCGGCTCTCGGCGACCAGTGACTCGTAAGCCGAGAGCCGCGCCTTGCTCTTCGCCTGGCGCGCCCGCGGGCTTTGGCGCACCCATTCGAGCTCGCGTTCGAGAGTGCGCTGGCGCGCCTCCTCCTGTCGGCCTTCCTGAGCGAGCCGCTGCTGCTTTTGCTCGAGCCAGCTCGAATAATTACCCTCGAACGGGATGCCGCGGCCGCGATCGAGCTCGAGGATCCAGCCGGCGACCTCGTCGAGAAAATAGCGGTCGTGGGTGACGGTGACGACAGTGCCTGGGTAGTCTTCAAGAAAGCGCTGCAGCCAGGCGACCAATTCGGCGTCGAGATGGTTGGTTGGTTCATCAAGAAGCAGCAGATCCGGCCGTTGCAGCAGGAGTCGGCACAGCGCCACCCGACGCCGCTCGCCGCCCGAGAGGGTGGTCACCTCGGCCTCACCGGGCGGACAGCGGAGCGCATCCATCGCAATCTCGACGGCGCGGTCAAGTTCCCAGCCATCGGCCTGATCGATCTTTTCTTGCAGATCTCCCTGTTCGGCGATCAGCGCTTCCATCTCGTCGGGCGACAGCTCTTCGGCAAAGCGGGCACTGACCGCCTCGAACCGATCGAGCAACGCCTTGGTTTCCGAGAGTCCCTCGATGACGTTGCCGAACACGTCCTTGGCCGGATCGAGCGTGGGCTCTTGCGCCAGGTAGCCGACCCGCGCCCCCTCCGCGGCCCAGGCTTCGCCGGCAAAGTCGCGTTCTAGGCCGGCCATAATCCGCAGCAGAGTTGATTTGCCGGCTCCGTTGGCGCCGAGCACCCCGATCTTGGCGCCGGGCAAAAACGACAGCCAGATATCCCGCAGCACCTCGCGGCCGCCGGGATAGGTCTTGCTCAGCCCCTTCATCACATAGATGTACTGGTAGGCTGCCATTGGAAGAACCTCGGGAACTGCGTTGCACGTGAGTCGTTGTCTGCGTGCGGCGCTTGACCAGCGGGGTCAAGCCCTTTGTGCGATCGCGGCGCGTGCTTGACATCTGGTAAGTAAGCGCTTACTTCGCTTGCGCCATGGCTACGGTGCGTTTGGACAGCGACGAGCGGCGCAAGACCATCGTCGCAGCTGCGGTTCCGCTGTTTGCCCGGAAAGGGTTTGCCGGAACGACGACGCGCGAGCTCGCCGAGGCGGCGAACATTTCCGAGGCGCTGCTGTTTCGCCACTTCCCGAGCAAGAAGCATCTTTACAGCGAGATTTTGCAGCTTGGCTGCGAAGGCGACCCGGTGCTCGAGCGGCTGGCCGCGCTCGAGCCGTCGACCTTCACCCTCGTCCGCATGATCCACTACATGGTGCGATATTTCCTGCTCGCCGGTGAAGCTGATCGGGCCGAGCGCGACTCGCGGCTGCGGCTCGTGTTGCACAGCTTTCTGGAGGACGGCGAGTACGCGCGCGAATTATTTGAGACGATTTTCGAACGGGTTCAGCCGTTGTTCGCGGCCTCGATCGAGGCGGCGGCGGTGGCCGGCGATCTCGTTTTCGGTCCGATCGCTTCAGCCAACCGCTTCTGGTTCGGCCATCATGTCGCCGCGATGATGGCGTTCGTCTGTTTGCCGGCGCGTGCCTGCTTGTCCTATCAGGGGACGCTCATGGCGCTGATCGACGAGACCACCTGGTTCGTCCTGCGTGGCATCGGCATGACAGACAGGGCGATTGCCGAGGCGCTCGCCAGCAGTGCGCAGAACCCGCTCGAACTCGCATCCCCCGCTACGGGAGCTGCCGATGGACGGTGATCAGTTGGCGAATAGAACGTCGCAAGCGCTGGCTCCCGAACCGGCTGCGCGTGCGGGCGGCGATAGCCGTGGCAATGCCGCGCCGCGGCCGAAAACGGTCCGGTGGCTGGTTATCGTCACGTTGCTGCTGGTCGTCGTGCTCGGCGGTCTTTACGAATTCCATCGTTTCCGAACCCAGGCGATCGCCAATTTCTTCGCGCACAACAAACCGCCGCCCGCGCAGATCAGCGCCGTTGTGGCCCAGACCCAGTCAGTCCCGCGCTTTGCTCCCGGCATCGGCTCGATCACCGCAGTTCATCAGGTGACGGTCAACCCCGAGGTCGGCGGGCGCGTGACCAAGATCTTCTTTGAACCGGGGCAAACGGTGAAGGCCGGCGACCCGCTGGTGCAAATTAACGACGCGCCGGATCAAGGCGACCTCGCCAATTACCAGGCGCAGGTCAAACTCGCACAGATCAAGCTGGCGCGCTCCGACCAACTGGTCAAACGTCAGTTCACGCCGCAGGAGACCGTCGACGAGAACCAAAGCCAGCTCGCGCAGATGAATGCCTTGATCCAAAAGACTCAGGCGGTCATTGCCCAAAAACTGATCCGAGCCCCGTTCAGCGGTCAGCTCGGGGTTCGCCAGATTGATCTTGGCCAATATCTCAACCCCGGCGCGCCGATCGTGACCTTGACCGATTTGTCGATGCTCTATGTGAATTTTACCTTGCCGTCACAAATCCGCCCGCAAATCTCGGTCGGGCAGCGGGTCAACGTCACCTCCGACGCGTTTCCAGGCCGAACCTTCGTCGCCAAGATCACGACGATCGAGCCGCAGCTCAGCCCCGATACCCGGACGATCGAGGTCCAGGCGACGATGGCCAATTCGGATGATTTGCTGTTGCCGGGAATGTTCGTGGATGCCGCAATCGTGCTGCCGCCGCAACCCGATACGATCGTCGTGCCCGAGACCGCGGTTGAGTACACGCTTTATGGCGACAGCGTGTATGTGATCCACCAGGACGGCAAGGATGCCAAGGGCAATCCCATCCTTAAGGCGGTGCGCACACCGGTCAAGACCGGCGCACGCTGGGACGACAAGGTGGCGATCCTCAGTGGGCTGAAGCCCGGCGAACAGATCGTCGCCGCGGGCCAGGTCAAGCTGCAGAACGGCGTGCAGGTCGCTATCACCGGCTCGCCGCCGCCACAGCCGCCAAAGCATCCGACTCTGAACTGACGCCCCGCTGGTTGCCGCCATGTCGTTCACCGACATCTTCATCCGCCGGCCGGTATTGGCGCTCGTCGTCAGCCTGTTGATCCTGCTGATCGGGCTGCGCGCAATGCTGGGACTGCCGATCCGGCAATATCCAAGGCTGTCGAATACGACGATCACGATCACGACAATCTATCCCGGCGCCGCGCCCGATTTGATGCAGGGCTTCATCACCACACCGATGGCCCAGGCGGTGGCGACCGCGGAGGGGGTCGATTACTTAATTTCCTCGTCGGTTCAGGGCACTAGCACGATCACCGCCTATATCACTCTCGACTTTGATCCGGACAAGGCGCTGACCGAAGTCATGGCCAAAGTCCAGCAGGTTAAATATCTGCTGCCGACCGGTTCGCAGGACCCGATTATCGTCAAGGCGACGGGCCAGACCACGGCGGTAATGTATGTCGGTTTTTCAAGCAACGAGATATCGAGTGCGGCGATTTCGGATTACTTGACCCGGGTAGTGCAGCCACTGTTCGACACGGTCGACGGTGTAGCCTCGGCAGATATTCTAGGGGGTCAGACTTTCGCGATGCGGCTATGGTTGGATCCGGTACGGATGGCGGCGCGCGGGATCTCTGCCGACAATGTCGCCGCGGCGATCCAGGCTAACAACTATCAATCGGCGCCCGGCCAGGCGAAGGGTTACTTCACGGTCACCAACGTCAGTGCCAACACTGGGCTGACCGATGTCGCCCAGTTCAAGAATATGGTCGTCAAGGCCAAAAGCGGCGCTCTAGTGCGAATGGGGGACATCGCCACCGTCGCTCTCTCGGCGCAGAGTTGGACTTCGAGCGTTGTGATGAACGGACAGCACGCCGTGTTCATCGGCGTCCAGGCGACGCCGTCGGGCAACCCGCTCACCCTGGTCAAAGGCGTGCGCGCGCTGTTGCCCGAGGTCCAGCGCAACCTGCCGCCATCGATGGAAATGCAGGTAGCCTATGACTCGACCAAATTCATCCAGGCCTCGATTGACGAGGTTCAGTTTTCGCTCGGCTTAGCCGTCGCCATCGTTGTCGTGGTCATCTTCCTGTTCCTCGGCAGCCTGCGTTCGGTCTTAATCCCGATTGTCACGATCCCGCTGTCCTTGGTCGGCGCCGGAATGATCATGGCGGCCCTGGGGTTCAGCCTGAACCTGTTGACCTTGCTGGCGATGGTGCTGGCGATCGGGCTCGTCGTCGACGACGCGATCGTTGTCGTCGAAAACGTCTACCGCCATATCGAACAAGGGCGCACCCCAGCGCAGGCGGCGCTGGTCGGCGCCCGCGAGATCGCCAGCCCGGTCATCTCGATGACCCTGACCTTGGCGGCCGTCTACGCGCCAATCGGCTTTCTCGGCGGCGTGACCGGCGCGCTGTTCCGCGAATTCGCCTTCACCCTGGCTGGTGCGGTCATCATCTCAGGCATCGTCGCGGTGACGTTGTCGCCGATGATGTGCTCGCTGCTGTTGAGCCGCGAGATGCTGCATGGGCGGTTTGTCCGAGTGATCGACAGCCTCTTTTCGCGGCTGGCGAATTGGTATGGCCGCCGCCTCGAACGTTCACTCGACTACCGCCCGGTGACGGCCCTCTTTGGCGCTGCGGTTTTGGCAAGCATCGTCTTCATGTATCTGCACACCAGTGCTGAACTCGCCCCCGAGGAGGACCAGGGCGTGTTGTTCGCGCTGACCAAGTCGCCGCAATACTCCAATCTCGATTACGCGGATTCCTATGACGCCAAGCTCGACAAAGCCTTGGCCTCGTTTCCCGAGACCTTTCTGCGTTTCATCGTCAACGGCCGGTTCGGACCGAACCAGGGCATCGCCGGGTTCATCCTAAAGCCGTGGAACGAGCGGACCCGTTCGTCGCAGCAATTGAAGCCGCTGGTTCAGCAGAAGGTCAACACCGTCGAGGGGCTGCGCGCTTTCGTCTTCAACCTGCCGCCCTTGCCGGCGACGATCGGCGGGTTGCCGATCCAGATGGTGATCTATTCGCCCGCCGACTACAGATCGATCTATCTGCAAATGGAAAAGATCAAAGCGGCGGCGCGCAAGAGCGGTATGTTCATCGTTGTCGACAGTGATCTCGACTTCAACCAGCCGGTGATCCACGTCAAGATCGATCGCTCCAAGGCGAACGAACTCGGGGTCACGATGCAATCGATCGGCGACACCTTGGCGCTGCTGGTTGGCGAGAACTACGTCAATCGTTTCAATCTCGGCGGCCGGTCTTACGAGGTGATCCCGCAAGTGCCGCGGGCCGATCGCCTGAACCAGGAGACCTTGACACGCTACTATGTCAAATCCGCTGCCGGACAGCCGATACCGTTGTCCAATCTCGTCACCCTCGAGATGGGCACCGAGCCCAACGCGCTGACCCAGTATAATCAACTGAATTCCGCAACCTTCCAAGCGGTGCCGATGCCTGGGGTGACGACCGGTCAGGCGGTCGACTTTCTGGAGAGCCAGGTGAAGGACCTGCCGGCCGGCTTCAGCCACGACTATTTGTCGGATACCCGGCTCTATGTGCGTGAGGGCAATCAACTGGCGGTCACCTTCATTTTTGCGCTGATCATCATCTACCTGGTGCTGGCGGCGTTGTTCGAGAGCCTACGCGATCCGCTGGTGATCCTGGTTAGCGTCCCGATGTCGATCTGCGGTGCGATGATCCCGCTGTTCTTCGGCCTGGCGACGATGAACATCTACACCCAGGTCGGGCTGGTCACGTTGATCGGGCTGATCAGCAAGCACGGCATTTTGATGGTCGCCTTTGCCAACGAGTTGCAGGTCAGCGAGCGGCTCGACCGGCGGCGCGCGATCGAACAGGCGGCACGGGTGCGGCTGCGCCCGATTCTGATGACGACGGCCGCGATGGTCGTCGGGCTCGTGCCGCTGTTGACCGCGAGCGGAGCAGGGGCGGCGAGCCGGTTTTCGATCGGGGTCGTCGTCGTCGCCGGGATGTCGATCGGGACTTTGTTCACATTATTCGTGCTGCCCGCGGTCTACACCGTGCTGGCCAAGGATCACTTGGCGGCATCGCAATCAATTCGCACCCGCGAACTCCAACAGGTATCGTGACGGCGCACCGGCTCCGGCGATGGAGAGCGACCCAGCGCCCGCCTGCAACCCTGAGATCTGACTCCGCCTCGCCAAGTGGTAGGCCCGGCAGGACTCGAACCTGCGACAACACCGTTATGAGCGGCGTGTTCTAACCAGCTGAACTACGGGCCCCCATTGACCCGTCATACCCGGATTTATTCCGGGCATCCACGAAGGACCCGGAGATGCCTCCGCCGGTTGCGCGTGGATGGCCGGGTCAAGCCCGGCCATGACAAGAAGGATCTACATTGAACGCAAGCAAAATTCGGTGAGCAGGGCTCAGGTGTCGAGGAAGCTGCGCAATTTGCGCGAGCGGCTCGGATGCTTGAGTTTGCGCAGAGCCTTGGCCTCGATCTGGCGGATGCGCTCGCGGGTGACCGAGAATTGCTGGCCAACCTCTTCGAGCGTGTGGTCGGTATTCATGCCGATGCCAAAGCGCATGCGCAGCACACGCTCTTCGCGCGCGGTCAGCGAGGCGAGTACGCGCGTCGTCGTCTCGCGCAGATTGGCCTGAATCGCCGCATCCAGCGGCAACACCGCATTCTTGTCCTCGATGAAGTCGCCGAGGTGCGAATCCTCTTCGTCGCCGATCGGGGTTTCGAGGCTGATCGGCTCCTTGGCGATCTTCAGCACTTTGCGCACCTTTTCGAGCGGCATCGCCAGTTTTTCGGCGAGTTCCTCGGGGGTCGGCTCGCGTCCGATCTCGTGCAGCATCTGGCGCGAGGTGCGCACCAGCTTGTTGATCGTCTCGATCATGTGCACCGGGATGCGGATCGTGCGCGCCTGATCGGCGATCGAGCGGGTGATCGCCTGGCGGATCCACCAGGTCGCGTAGGTCGAGAATTTGTAACCACGGCGGTACTCGAATTTGTCGACCGCCTTCATCAGCCCGATATTGCCTTCCTGGATCAGGTCGAGGAACTGCAGCCCACGGTTCGTATATTTCTTGGCGATCGAGATGACGAGCCGTAGGTTGGCCTCGACCATCTCTTTTTTCGCCCGGCCCGCTTCACGCTCGCCGCGTTGCACCGTCTGCACGACCCGGCGAAACTCGGCGATCGGCAGCTTTGCTTCGGACGCAACTTGGGCGATCTGTATACGCAAACGCGCCGCCTCCGAACTATGCCTTTCGATTAGCCGCGGCCATCCGCGGCTGGGCAGAGTGGCGACCCGTTCCAGCCAATCGCTGGCGAGTTCGTTTCCAAAATATTCGCGCAGGAATTCGGCCCGCTTCACCCCGGCGTTCTCGGCCAGCCGCAGCAGCCTGCCTTCATCGGCGACGAGCCGGCGGTTGACGTCGTAGAGCTGTTCGACGAGGTATTCGATGCGCGCGTTGTTAAGCCGGATGCGCTTGACGTCTTCGATCACCTTGCTCTTGAGTTTCTCGTAGCGGCGCTCGGTCACCTTCGGCAGCGGTTCGCCTTTGAGCATGGCGTTGATGCGTTGGTCCTGAAGCCTATGCAGCTTTTTGTGCCATTCGGCGATTGCGTCGAAGGTCGCGAGCACGCTCGGCTTCAGCTGAGCTTCCATCGCGGCCAGCGAAATCGAGCTTTCCTCGCCTTCGCCCTCTTCCGCGGCGAGTTCAGGCTCGAGCTCGACAAGTTCTGCTTCGCCCTCGGCCCCCTCGGCCCCCGCGGCCGCCGCCTCGGGCGCGCCCACTGCCTCGGGCGCGGCCACCGGCTCGGGTTCAGCCGCCCGATCGCCAGGTATCGCCAACACCACGGCGGGCACAACCGGCTCGAACCCACCGCCGCCATAGGTAGCGTCGAGATCGATGATGTCGCGCAAAAGCATCTTTCTTTCGTTCAGCGCGTCGCGCCAGCCGATGATCGCGCGGATCGTCAACGGGTTTTCACAGATGCCGCCGATCATCATCTCGCGCCCGGCCTCGATCCGCTTGGCGATCGCGATCTCGCCCTCGCGCGACAGCAATTCGACCGATCCCATCTCGCGCAGATACATGCGCACCGGATCATCGGTGCGGCCTATGTCATCGTCGTCGAGGTTGCCGCGAACCTCGCCGTCGGCCTCCTCTACCTCGGGGGCGGCCGGCTCCTCGCTTTCCTCGCTCTCGATTACATTGACCCCGAGCTCAGAGAGCATCGTCATCGTGTCCTCGATCTGCTCCGAGGACACCTGGTCTTGCGGCAGCGCCGCGTTCAGCTCGTCATAGGTCACATATCCACGCTCCCGGCCGCGGGCCAGCATCTTTTTGATTGCCGCGGCAACGGTATCGAGCAGAGGCGCCTCGGCTGCCTCATCGCGGTTTTCCGTCGCTTCAGCCGTGTTCGCCGCTTTGCTCGCCATGCCACCATCCTAAAAGGTTTCGTACCGGCCCGGCCGGAACCGGACGCGCAAACTAATCCATGATACAGGTCTGCCTGCGACAGTCCCGATCCAACCCGCCACGAACTCAGACTGGGTCGTCACCAAGCCGGATCTCGCGCAACACCTGCTCCCTGGTCGCCAGGAAGTGATCCCAGGCCGAGTCATCATCGATCAGGTGATTGCTGGCTTCGGCCAAGGCCGACCGGTGACCTCCCATCAGCATTCCGAACACATGAGCCCAGTGGTCGCGCGCCGTACGCAAATCCGAGCTCCGGACCAGAAAGCCCGAGTCGACCGAAAGCGAGAGAAGCGCATCCACGGTCGCCGCAAACCCGTGCTCCACAAGGTGTTGCCGAAGCGCCGAAGCGTCAAGCCCCGACCGCAGAGCTTCAACCTCTAAAATTTCGCGGCGAAGCTTGTCAAGCTGGGATTCGGGCATGCTGGGCATCTGGAAGCCAAACCGAGTTTATTCCCTTGCCAACCATGATCGCTCTCACAGTGCGGCGCTCAGAGACTGGCGTGCCTCATGCGCGCTCTCGATCAGCGCGCGCAACCTTTCCCAGTTCTCTTGGGTGGGGCTTGCCTCGAATGCCTTAGACGCGTTTTCTATATCTTTCTCAGCGCTACGAAACAGCAACAGCCCCAGAAGCTCATCGATTTCTGCCTTGATCACGCTTTGATCAGATCCGTTACGAGACGCAGGTAGGCCATGACGAGTTAGACGAGCTGATAGGGTGCCGACCGTCTCGCCCAAGCCGTTGCGACCCAACTCTGTATGGATCCCTAGGGAATCGAGGTCAGGATGAACGTCTACAACCTCGAGTATTTCCCAGCGCAATTTGTCTAGATCGGGCTCAGGGATATCTAACATTGTAATCGCTTCGGTGTGTCGTGCAATCTCATTCGGCAATTCAATTAAACGCTTTAATAAAATGCTACGTTGTGTTGGGCCTGGGGATACGGGCAACGGGGGAGGGACATCTCCAATATGAGCTGCACCGTCACTTGAATATTTCCTTAACCGCTTTAGGCGAAAAGATCGGACAGCTTCGTAGAATTTTCCGGAAAGAAACCCCCAATATTCTGATCGAACAATTCCATCGGATATAGTATCTGTTAGAGATTTTAGTCGACTTCGTAAATCGGCACGACGTTCCGGAGTGTCGGTGGGTTTGGCATCAAACTCGGTTTTCCATATTTTCTCCCATAGCGGTCGGGCGGACCTGAGAAGCTCTTCGAACGCAACGCGGCCGAGCTTCCGAATGAATGAATCTGGGTCCTCTCCGGATGGCAGCGTGACGAAACGGAGACTCTGCCCAGGCCGCAACATCGGCAGCGCTCGGTGCAGCGCGCGCAGCGCGGCGCGCTGCCCTGCTGTGTCACCGTCAAAGCACAGGACCGGCTCAGGTCCCAGGCGCCACAGCTCGCGAAGCTGGAACTCGGTCAAGGCGGTCCCCAGCGACGCCACGGCGGAGGGAAAACCAGCACGGTGCAGCGCGATAACGTCCATGTAGCCTTCGGTAACGATCGGGTCCGCGCTATCCCCGGCGGCCGCTCGCGCCGCCGACCAGCCGTAGAGCACGCGCCCTTTCTCGAAGAGCGGACTGTCGGGCGAGTTCAGATATTTGGGCTGGGTATCTCCGATTGTGCGGCCGCCAAAGGCGATGATCCGTCCGGCGCGGTCGCCGATCGGAAACATCACCCGACTGCGGAAATAGTCGTACGGCTCGCCCTCTTCGGGCTGATGGATCAGCCCGGCTTCGAGCAGCAGCGGCTCGGGAAAATCGCCGCCGAGGGCGCGGCGCAATGCCCGGCTATCCTCCGAGGCCCAGCCCAGCCGAAAGCGGCGGATCGTATCGGGGTCAAGCCCGCGGGCTTGCAGATAATCGCGAGCTCGGCTGCCCGCCGGGGCCCACAGGCGGGCCTCGTAAAAGGCGGCGGCGGCTTCGAGAGTTTCGAGCAGCGTCTTCTGCCGCTGAGCCTTTTCGCGTTCCTCCGGGGTCGCCTGCGGGACCGCGAGCCCGGCTTCGCCGGCCAGTTTTTCGACCGCTTCGAGGAAATCGAGGTTGTCGGCGCGCATCGCGAAACCGATCGCGTCGCCATGAGCGCCGCAGCCGAAGCAGTGAAAAAAGTTCTTGTCATCGACGACGTAGAAGGACGGCGTTTTCTCGTGATGAAACGGGCAGAGCCCGGCATGTTCGCGCCCGCGCCGGCTGAGCTTGACCCGCCGGCCGACCAGGCCGGACAGCGAAATCCGATTCCGCAATTCGTCGAGGAAGCCGGGCGGAAACGCCATGGCTCGCCCGATTCAACCCGCTGCCGCCGAACGCGTCGGCGAAATCCCTGCCGCGCCGCGTCGCGCCTTGTGCCGGATTGCCGCCACGAATCCGTCTAACCCAACAGCCGTTTGACGATTGGCCCGGCCCGGCTGAAATCCATCGAGCCGGCGTGATGCCCGCGCAGGGCCGCCATGACTTTGCCCATGTCCTTGATCCCCGCAGCGCCAGTCTCGCCGATCGCGGCCTGCGCCGCGGCGGTGATTTGGTCCTCGGTCATCTGCCGCGGCAGAAAGCCCTCGATGACGCCGATCTCGTCGCGCTCCTGCTGCGCCAGATCGGCTCGGTTGCCTTTCTCGTAAAGCACGATCAATTCGCGCCGCTGCTTGATCATGCCTTGCAACATCCGCGCGATTTCGGGCTCGGCGATCCCCTCCGCATTGGCTTCCCCACGAGCCGCTACGTCACGTTCCTTAAGTCCGGCCAAGATCATCCGCACCGTCGAGACGGTCCGTGCATCTCTCGCCTTCATCGCCTGTTTGAGCCGGTCGGTGAAGGCCTGACGCAGCATCCCCTGCTCCTCTTGGCCAAAAATTCAGCCTATCTCGTTTCGCGCTTCGCGGCAATTCTGGGCGTCGAAGACTAAGTATTTGAAACGACGTGCGGTTCTGGCAAGACAGGGGTTGACCTTGCGGGCGCGACCGCATATTTCTCGTCTGTTCCGCAATGTGCCTGTCGCCGGACGGGCGGCGTGCGGTTTGTCCGCCGGATTTTTACAAATGCGCGACCCGTGGCTGCAACCGCCCGACTGCAATGCCGCGCTCGTCCTCGCGGACGGCACAGTGTTTTGGGGCGGCGGGTTAGGGGCTCGCGGCGTGGCGGTCGGCGAGGTCTGCTTTAACACCGCGATGACCGGCTACCAGGAAATCCTAACGGATCCATCTTATGCGGCTCAGATCATTAACTTCACCTTTCCCCACATCGGTAACGTGGGAACGAACCGCGATGATATCGAAACAACCACGCCGGCAGCGCGCGGTCTCGTCGTCCACAGCAAGGTCACTGGGCCCGCGAACTGGCGCTCCACCACCCCCCTCGATACCTGGCTCGAATCGCACGGGCTCATCGGGATATCGGGCGTCGATACGCGACGGCTGACCCGGCTTATCCGCGATCGAGGACCGCCCAATGGGGTGATCGCCTACGATCCTCAACGGCCGCTCGACATTGCGTCGCTGCATCGGCATGCGTCGGCGTGGCCGGGTCTCGAAGGGATGGATCTGGCCTGTGAGGTCACTTGCCGTCAGACCTACCAATGGGACGAGACCGGCTGGGGGCCGGGAAGCGGCTACGGCCGACAATACAATCCACGCCATCATGTCGTCGCTGTCGATTACGGAGCCAAGCACAACATCTTGCGAATGCTTGCCCAGCACGGTTGCCGGGTTACCGTGGTCCCCGCTACCGCCTCGGCCGCCGACATCCTGCACCTTCGGCCCGACGGGATTTTCCTGTCGAACGGGCCGGGCGACCCCGCCGCCACCGCGGATTACGCGGTGCCGGTGCTGCGCGCCCTGATCGATTCGGGCAAGCCGATGTTCGGGATTTGCCTCGGCCATCAGCTGATGGCGTTGGCGCTCGGCGGGCGCACCCGCAAAATGGCACGCGGCCATCGCGGGGCCAATCATCCGGTAAAGGATCTGTTGACCGGCACGGTCGAGATCACCTGCCAGAATCATGGCTTTGTCGTTGAGCCCGATAGTCTGCCGCGCGGGATCGAGCCGACCCATCTTTCGCTCTTCGACAACAGCAATGAAGGATTGCGGATTGTCGGCAAGCCGGTGTTCTCGGTGCAACACCATCCCGAGGCGAGCCCGGGCCCGCAGGACAGCCATTACCTGTTCGAGAGGTTCGTCGCGTTGATGGCTGCGAATGCCTAAGCGCACAGACATTAGCAGCATCCTGATCATCGGCGCCGGTCCGATCGTCATCGGGCAAGCCTGCGAGTTTGATTATTCCGGCACCCAGGCGTGCAAGGCGCTGAAGAGCGAGGGCTACCGGATCGTGCTGGTCAATTCGAACCCGGCGACGATCATGACCGACCCCGATCTCGCCGACGCCACCTATATCGAGCCGATCACGCCGGAGATGGTCGAGCAGATCATAGCCCGCGAGCGGCCGAACGCCCTGTTGCCGACGATGGGTGGGCAGACGGCGCTCAATACGGCGATGGCGCTATCACGCTCCGGTGTGCTCAGGCGCTACGGGGTCGAACTGATTGGCGCCACCGAGGAGGCGATTGCCAAGGCCGAGGACCGTCTGCTGTTTCGCCAGGCGATGGACAAGATCGGCCTCGCCTCACCCCAGAGCAGGCTCGCGCGCTCGCTCGACGAGGCGCTCCAAGCGCTCAACGAGGTCGGACTGCCGGCGATCATCAGACCCTCGTTCACTCTCGGCGGCACCGGCGGCGGGATCGCCTACAACGCGCGGGAGTTCGAGGAGATCGTGCGCGGCGGGCTGCGGGCCTCACCGACGCACGAGGTGCTGATCGAGGAATCGGTCTTGGGGTGGAAAGAGTACGAGATGGAGGTGGTCCGCGATCGCGCCGACAATTGCATAATCGTCTGCTCGATCGAAAACATCGACCCGATGGGCGTCCATACCGGCGACTCGGTCTGCGTCGCCCCGGCATTGACCCTGACCGACAAGGAATATCAGCTGATGCGTAACGCCGCGATCGCGGTGTTGCGCGAGATCGGGGTCGACACGGGCGGGTCGAATGTTCAGTTCGCGGTCAACCCCGACGACGGTCGGCTCGTCGTCATCGAAATGAACCCGCGGGTCTCACGGTCCTCGGCATTGGCCTCGAAGGCGACCGGCTTTCCGATCGCGAAGGTGGCTGCCAAGCTTGCCGTCGGCTACACCCTCGACGAGTTGGACAACGAAATCACCCGCATCACGCCGGCCTCGTTCGAGCCGACGATCGACTACGTCGTCACCAAGATGCCGCGGTTCACCTTCGAAAAGTTTCCGGGAACCGAGCCGCTGCTGACGACCTCGATGAAATCGGTCGGTGAGGCGATGGCGATCGGCCGCAGTTTTGCCGAATCGGTTCAGAAGGCGTTGCGCTCGATGGAAACCGGGCTCGGCGGCTTCGACGAGGTCGTGATCGAGGGGGTTGAGAGCGCCGGAAAAGAAGCGGTCAAGGCGGCCCTCGCCCGACCCTCGCCCGACCGCCTGCTGCTGATCGCGCAGGCCTATCGCCATGGGCTGTCTACTGCCGAGATCCACGCGATCTGCCGTTTCGAGCCGTGGTTCCTGGAACGCATCGGCGAGATCGTCGCGGTCGAAGAGCAGGTGCGACGAGACGGACTGCCGTGCGACCGCACTCGCTTGCTGCGGCTGAAGCAGATGGGCTTTTCCGATGCGCGCTTGGCCAAGCTCGCAGGGATCGAGGAGGAGGCGGTCTCAACCCGGCGCCGGGCGCTCGATCTGCGGCCCGTGTACAAGCGCGTCGACACTTGCGCCGCCGAGTTTCCGTCGCTGACTCCGTACATGTATTCCTGCTACGAGGGCGACGGGTTCGACGAGCCCGAATGCGAGGCCGATCCGAGCGAGCGCAGAAAAGTCGTGATCCTCGGCGGCGGACCCAATCGGATCGGCCAAGGTATCGAGTTCGACTATTGCTGTGTCCATGCCGCTTACAGTCTGTCCGAGGCCGGCATCGAGACAATCATGGTCAACTGCAACCCGGAGACCGTCTCAACCGATTACGACACCTCTGATCGGCTCTATTTCGAGCCGTTAACCGCCGAGGATGTGGTTGAGATCGTACGCGTTGAGGAGCAGCGCGGGACCTTGCTCGGCGTCATCGTGCAGTTCGGCGGCCAGACCCCGCTGAAGCTCGCGGCTGCGCTCGAGCGCGAGCAAATCCCGATCCTCGGTACTTCACCCGACGCCATTGATCTGGCCGAGGACCGGCGGCGGTTTCAAGGGCTGCTGACCCAGCTCGGCCTGCGCCAGCCGGAGAACGGCACTGCCCATTCGGCCACTGAGGCAGAGGCGATCGCGCTGCGGATCGGTTATCCGGTCGTGATCCGCCCATCTTATGTCCTGGGCGGCCGGGCCATGGAAATCGTACATGACGCGGCCGGCATCGATCGCTATATGCGCCACGCCGTCACCGCGTCCGGGACGAGCCCGGTACTGATAGACCGATATCTGCAAGACGCGATCGAGGTCGATGTCGACGCCATTGCCGACGCGGACGAGGTCGAAGTCGCCGGCATCATGGAACATATCGAGGAGGCTGGGATCCACTCGGGCGACAGCGCCTGCTCGCTGCCGCCCTACAGCCTGACGCCGGCGACGATCGCGGAAATCGAGCGACAAACCGTGGCGCTCGCCCGGGCGCTCGGCGTCGTCGGGCTGATGAACGTACAGTTCGCGGTCAAGGGCGACGATATCTACGTGCTCGAAGTCAATCCCCGCGCCTCGCGTACGGTTCCGTTTGTCGCCAAGGCCACCGGCGTTCCGATCGCCAAGATCGCGGCGCGGGTGATGGCCGGCGAGCAACTCGCAGATTGCGGCGGCCACCGGCACCCGAGGGGCGCGCATGTTGCGGTCAAGGAGGCGGTCTTTCCGTTTGCCCGCTTTCCGGGGGTCGATTTAATCCTCGGGCCGGAGATGAAGTCGACCGGGGAGGTGATGGGGCTCGACGCCGATTTCGGGCGCGCCTTCGCCAAATCACAGCTCGCCAGCGGCACCAACCTGCCGCTCAAGGGCTGCGTCTTCGTCTCGGTGCGCGATCATGACAAGCGGGCGCTGGTCGAGCCGTGCCGCCGGCTCGTCGAGATGGGCTTTGCTCTGATCGCGACGCGCGGCACGGCTCACGCCTTGCGCGCCGACGGGCTGCCCGTTGCCTCGGTCAACAAGGTGCGCGACGGGCGCCCGCATATTGTCGACCACATGCTGAGCGGCGAGGTGCAGCTAGTCTTCAACACGACCGAGGGCAGCCAGGCGATCGCCGACAGCTTCGGCCTAAGGCGTACAGCGCTGACCCACGCGATTCCGTATTACACAACCGTTGCCGGAGCCCGGGCGGCAGTTCAGGCGATTGCCGCGTTGCGTGCCGGAAGCCTTGAAGTTGCGCCTTTGCAGTCTTACTTTTGATGCCCTCGCGGCGGCACTTTCCGCCACTTTCGACAACAGATGCGAACCTGTCCGCGATGAACAAGATCCCGATGACGGCTGACGGATACGATCGGCTTCGCGCGGAGCTGAAGCAGCTTAAATCCGTCGAGCGGCCGGCCATCATCCGCGCCATTGCCGAGGCCCGCGAGCACGGAGATATTGCGGAAAACGCCGAATATCACGCGGCCCGCGACCGGCAGAGCTTCATCGAGGGCCGGGTCATGGAGCTCGAAGACAAGGTCGCCCGGGCCGAGGTGATCGACGTCTCCAAGCTTTCGGGCTCGGTGATCAAATTCGGCGCGCGGGTCACGCTCGCCGACGAGGAAAGCGACGAGGAGCAGACCTTCCTGATCGTCGGCGAGGACGAGGCTGATATTAGCCGCGGCCGCCTATCGGTGACCTCGCCCTTGGCGCGTGCGCTTATCGGCAAGGGTAAAGGCGACAGCGTCGAGGTTACGACCCCGCGCGGCGCTAAATCCTACGAGGTCGTCACCGTCGATTTCGGCTGACCGGTGCGCGCCGCGCTTCGCAAGACGTGCACAAAAAGTCAATCAGGGCACAGGCAGCAAGGCACAGCACAAATCCTCCGGTTGGCCATCGGTCGAATGGTCGGTCGGTCAGCTCTCGGCGATTTCGGCGCCGGCAAAGGGGGGTTGGTCGGCGATAGGGATGCCCGGCTCGTCCTTTGATACGCGCAGGGTCAACGCCGATTTTACATGGCTGACATTGGGCGCAGAGGTCAGCTTGGCGCTCAGAAACCGTTGGTAGCTATCCCAATCGACGGCGACGATCTTCAGGAGGAAGTCCGCTTCTCCAGTCAGCATGTGCGCTTCG
Source organism: uncultured Alphaproteobacteria bacterium (assembly GCA_963733945.1). Taxonomy (GTDB): domain Bacteria; phylum Pseudomonadota; class Alphaproteobacteria; order ATCC43930; family CGMCC-115725; genus AP-15. The sequence goes on from CAVTFD010000046.1 coordinate 69,335, forward strand.
CGCACCTCTGGCCAGGTGGCGATCAGCTGCTCGAAGGCCTTGAGGTCGGCTTCCGCTTGGCTAGCCAATCCGACTTGGGCAAAAACGGTCACGCCATAGCCCAGCGCCTCGGGCGCCAGATCGGCATGATAGCCGCGGATGATCCCGGCTTCTTCGAGCGCGCGAACCCGGCGCAGGCAGGGCGGCGCCGAGATGCCGGCGCGGCGGGACAGCTCGACATTGGTCATGCGCCCGTCCGCCTGCAAATTGCGCAAGATCCGGCGGTCGATCTGGTCCAGTTTTATCCGCCGCATCCGATCCTCTTTCGCCGATTTGCGGATCATAGAAAAGGCCGGTCGCCTGCGCAATTTTGTTGCGGTGGCCGGCCACGCCTTGCCCAGGCCCCGCCATTTCCGTAAACCCCACCCATGGGGTTCGATCCGTTCGGCTGGGTATTGCACGATGGCAAGGCGGGAATGTCGAGCCAGGCTGTCGGCCTTGCCGAAGCTGCCGGTTTCGCCTTTATCGAAAAGAGACTTGAGATCCGGTTTCCATGGACCTGTCTGCCGCCGCTGCTATGGCCCGCGCCGCTCGACGCGTCGGGAGGCAACGGAGCTCGCCTGGAGCCGCCCTGGCCCGACTTCGTGATCGCTTGCGGGCGCAATACGGCGATGCCGGCATTGGCGATCCGCCGCGCGAGCGGCAGGCGTACGGTCACAGCGCAGATCCAGGACCCCGGGATCGGCCGCAGCGAATTCGACCTCTCGATCGTGCCCGAGCACGACCGGCTGCGCGGGCCAAGGGTAGTGGTGACGCGGGGCGCAATCCATCGGGTGACGCCAGCCAGATTGGCGGCCGGGCGGGACCGCTCTCCCGGGCTCGCGGCGATGCCGCGGCCGATTCTTTCCGTACTGATCGGCGGGAGTAACAAGACCTATCGCCTGACCCTTCGCCGCGTCGAGGAAATCGCCGACGGAGTCGCCGCGATTCTACGAGAGCGCGGCGGCTCGGCCCTGGTGACGCCGTCCCGGCGGACGGGGTTCCGGGGGGTGGCGCTGTTGCAAAAGCGCCTGGCAGGCTTGCCCGCCAAAATCTGGGACGGCGCCGGCGAGAACCCATACTTCGCCTATCTCGCTCTTGCCGACGCCTTTTTAGTGACGGCCGACTCGGTGTCGATGATCAGCGAGGCCGCGGCAACCGGCAAACCCATCCATATCCTCGACCTCGACGGCGGCAACGCCAAATTCGCCCGCTTTCACCAGATCATGCGTAACGCCGGCATTACCCGCGCCTTTGCCGGCAGAATTGAAGAATGGTCCTATCCGGTGCCGGACGATACGGCGCGGGCCGGCGCGGCATTGCGCGCATTGGTTTTGAGCCGGTTCGATCAGCGGGAGCGCGCATGAGGGGGGTGGCGATCTATTCCGCGCTGCTCGCTTCGGCACTGGCGCTGTTTCTGCTGCTGCCGCAGCTCGATCTGTGGGTCAGCGACCTATTCTATGCCCGCGGCCGCGGGTTCGTACTGGCAAGTTGGCCGCCGGTCATCCTGGTCTATCGCGCGGTTCCCTGGGTCGCCTGGGGCATCGTTCTGGTCGTCGCTGGGGCCGGGATCTGGCTCTTTCTTGTCGGCCGGCCGCTGTGGCGGTTCGACCGGAAGGCTTTGCTGTTCGTCGCCTTCTCGACTGCGCTGGGTCCCGGATTTCTCGCCAACACCGTGCTGAAGGATCACTGGGGGCGCGCACGCCCGGTGCAGATCGAGGTGTTCGGCGGGCCCCACCATTTCAGCCCGGGCCCGTTGCCGGCGGCCGAATGCGCGCGCAATTGCTCCTTTGTTTCGGGTCATGCCGCACTCGGCTTTTCCCTCGTCGCCTTTGCCTTCCTGTTGCAGCCGGGACCACCGCGCCGCCGAGGTATTGGCGCGGCCTCGGCAGTTGGCGGCGTGGTCGGGCTCGTCCGCATCGCCCAGGGCGCCCACTTTCTGTCGGATGTCGTCTTTGCCGGCCTGCTGGTCTTCGGCACAACAGCGCTGCTCTATTGGTGGATCGTTGAGCGGGATGGGCTTGCTGCGCCCTCGCTGATGCAGCTTTATCGCGAGATCGGGCGCGCCAGCGCGCTTGCATGCCGGTTCGCACGCCGAAGCTGGAGATCGCCGGCCGTGCGTCTCGGCGCAACGGCGGTTGCCACCACTATCCTCGTTGTGGTTTCGATCGGGAGCGTTGATCGGCCGCTCGCCCTTTTCCTGCATGCGCGCGACGCTGATCTTCATGCTCTGTTCGACCTGATCGGGCGGCTCGGCGAGGCCTGGGGCTGGCTGTTTTTCTTTGCCCTGGCCTTTGCCGGGTTGCACTGGGGCGGTGAATTGCCGCGGTTGCGCCCGGTTGTTGAGCCGATGCGAGCGCTGTCGGCGATTCCAGCCTTTCTGTTTGCGTCGATCGCGGCGTCGGGCTTGGTTGTCGACGTCATGAAGATCGGCTTTGGTCGGCTGCGCCCAAAGTTGCTGTTCCGCTCGGATCTCTACGGATTTACCTGGCTTGGCTGGCACCCCGATCACTGGTCGTTTCCCTCGGGCCACAGCGCCACGATCGTCGCCCTATTCAGCGCCCTATGGTGGCTGTGGCCACAGCATTTGCTGTTCTACATCCTGGCGGCGGCGATCGTCGCCGGAAGCAGGGTGGTGGTCGGCGCACATTATCCGAGCGACGTGATGGCCGGGGCGCTGGTTGCAGTGGTGACGACGCGGTATGTGGCGCTGGTGTTTGCGCGCTGGAGTATTGATCTGGCCGCTTCCCGGCGCGGCCGGGTCGGTGCCGCCCCGATACCGCCCTGGCCCTGCCGACGCTGTATTGAGATGATGGCCGCCCGACGCCGGCATGCTCGGACCGGCAGCTAAGGTGGGGAATTTGGGGGCCTATGGCCCGTGGGCGGTGCGCAGCGGAGCAGAGCGTCGCGAGATGGCGCTGGTTCAACAACGTGTTGTTGTCCGAACCAATCATTATGAACCCGCTGAAAATCAGCGGTATCGATAATTGCGACATCCGGCGATGGCGCGCGCCGTACTTGACACCGTTCGAGCCCGCTCTCTATCCTCCACGGTGTCGAGACGAAGTGTGGAAGCCGGTGAAAGCCCGGCGCGGTCGCGCCACTGTAATCTGCTCGTGTGCTGAGGCACTGGGCTGAGAGCCAGACCTCCTTCGTGATCGGGCCGACCTCTAGCGGGACGCGAATTCCCAGGAGATGAAATGACCATCACCAACCTCGCCCCCTCCGCCCGGCCAGTCGCGATTCCGGTCCGGGAGGTTTTGCCTTGGGCAATTCTCGGCAGCCTGCTTCTGTTGCTGGCGGTCTATTTCGTTGGCGCCGAAGAAGGTGCAACCTCGATCTTCCCCGGAATGTATGTGCACGAGTTTGTTCACGACGGACGTCATCTGCTCGGTTTTCCTTGCCATTAGGCGGAAGCCTGCGCCATGGCGGGGACGCTGCTGCTGCGCGGGATGCTGATCGGCATCGTCGCGGGGCTACTCTCTTTCAGTTTCCTAAAGATCGTTGGCGAGCCGCAGGTCGACCGCGCCATTACCTTCGAAACTCAGCTTGACGAAGCCAAGGCTAAGGCTGCAGCACAAGCGTTGATCGCCAAGGGTCTGCCAGCGCCGAAGGAAGAGCCAGAGCCCGAACTGGTCAGCCGCCGGGTCCAAGCAGGAATCGGCCTGTTCACCGGAGTGATGATTTACAACGTGGCCTTCGGCGGTCTGTTCGCGTTGGCTTTCGCTTTGGCCTATGGCCGCATCGGCGATTTCAGTCCACGGGCCACAGCGGCCTTGCTGGCGACTGTCGGCCTTGTTGGCGTCTATATTGTTCCAAACCTCAAATATCCGGCGAACCCGCCTTCGGTCGGCGACCCGGCGACGATCGGCATGCGCACCGCGCTGTATTTCAGCATGATCGCAATCTCGCTCGCGGCGATGATTGCGGCGGGGATGCTGCGTCTCCGGCTTCTCCCTCGCTATGGGGCGTGGACTGCGTTTCTGATCGCCGGCGGCGCATATCTGATCGTAGTGATAGCGGTGGGCCTGGCGTTGCCGCCCCTCAATGAGGTGCCCGACCAATTTCCGGCTGTGGTGCTCTGGCAATTTAGAGTTGCATCGTTGGGCGCCCAACTAATCATGTGGGCAACGATCGGCTTGGTCTTCGGCGCGTTGACCGAGAGGGCCGCCACGGCGACCTCGAACAAGTTACGAATCAAAGGAAGGGCGTATTGAATCCAAGCTATGCTTCAACCTAACAGGATAACGCTCTAGTCGGCAAAGTCATTGCCGAGAAAGGCGGCCAGCAAAGCCCGGGCGGCGGCGCTTGGGGTTTGCGTGCCAGCGATTACTGCTTGTTCGACGGCGGCTAGACGGCGCGCCACGGCGGGCGCGGCGCGGAAGCGCTCGATGAGGCTATCGTCGATTTCGGACCACAGCGCTGCTCTCGCCTGTTCGTGGCGGCGCGGCGACCAGATGCCCGCCGCTTCGAGGACTGCGCGGAACCGCGCGACATCGTCCCAGGTTTCGGCGACGCCGATTCCTTCGAGGGCCGAGACGACGCGCACCGGCACCTGCCATTCGGGCAATGCCGGTCGGATCAACCGCAGCGCGCTCGCATAATCGGCGGCCGTGCGCTGAGCCGCCTCGGCGAGGTCGCCGTCGTTCTTGTTGACGAGGATGAGATCCGCGAGCTCGACGACCCCGCGCTTGATCCCTTGCAATTCGTCGCCCGCCGCCGGCGGCAAGATCAGCACGAACATATCGACGATCTCGGCGACCGCGGTCTCGGCCTGGCCGACGCCCACGGTCTCGACGATGACCTTATCGAACCCGGCCGCCTCGCACAACAGGATCGCCTCGCGAGTCCGCCGCGCGACGCCGCCGCGCCCGACGCCAGCCGAGGACGGCCGGATAAAGGCCTCGGGCCTTCGCCCCAGCTCGGCCATGCGCGTCTTGTCGGCGAGGATCGCGCCGCCGCCGCGCTTCGACGCCGGATCGACGGCGAGCACCGCGATGTGCCGGCCACGGGCGATGCCGTCGAGGCCGAAGCGCTCGATAAAGGTCGATTTCCCGGCGCCCGGCGGGCCCGATATGCCGATGCGAATACTGTCGCTGGTTTGCGCGAGGATGGCGCTGAGAAGTTCCTCGGCTTCGGTCCGATGGTCCGGCCGGGTCAATTCGACAAGGGTAATCGCCTGGGCGAGCGCACGCCGATTGCCGTTGCGCAAAGCCGCGATCAGCGCCGCCTTCACTCCGCGGCCAGCGCCGCCTCGCGCCGCGCCGCCTCCTGCTGGCGCGCCCACATCGCCGCATAGGCGCCCTGATGCCGCAACAGCTCGCGGTGATCGCCACGTTCGACGATCCGCCCGCGGTCGAGTACCAGGATCTCGTCGGCGTCGACCACCGTCGACAGCCTGTGTGCGATGACGAGCGTCGTGCGTTCGGCCGACAACTCGGCGAGGCTTGCTTGGATCTCGCGCTCGGTTTTGGTGTCGAGGGCCGAGGTCGCCTCGTCGAACACCATGATCTTCGGCGCCTTCAGGATGACTCTTGCGATCGCGACCCGCTGCTTTTCGCCGCCCGACAGTTTGAGGCCGCGCTCGCCGACCATTGTCTGATAGCCGTCCGGCAACCCCGCGACGAAATCATGGATGCGGGCGAGGCGGGCCGCCTCCTCGACCGCCTCGCGCGACGCTCCCGGCCGCCCATAGGCGATGTTGTAGTAGATCGTGTCGTTGAACAGCACCGTGTCCTGCGGCACGACGCCGATCGCCCGCCTGAGGCTGTCCTGGGTCACCTCCCGAATGTCTTGGCGATCGATTTCGATCGCGCCGGCATCGACATCCCAAAAGCGAAACAGCAGACGCGCAATCGTCGATTTTCCTGCGCCGCTCGCGCCAACGATCGCAACCGTCGTGCCGGGAGGCACCCGGAAATCGACATCGGACAGGATCGGCCGCCGAAAATCATAGCGGAAATCGACATGGCGAAAGGCAAGGGAGCCCGCCCCGACCAGCAGCGCCGGCGCCGCCGGCCGATCCTCGATCTCGGGCTTGACCGCCATCAGCTCCGTCATCTGCTCGAGATCGGTCAAAGACTGCTTGAGGTTGCGGTAGACCACACCGAGGAAGCTGAGCGGGGTGTAGAGCTGGATCAGATAGGCGTTAACCAAGACGAAATCGCCGACCGTCATCGCCTTCGCGGCCACGCCCTGCGCGGCGAGGACCATGACTCCGACGAGGCCGACGCCGATGATCATGCCCTGGCCGATATTGAGCATTGACAAGGTGGCCTCGCTCTTGACCGCGGCCTGCTCATAACCGCGTAGAGCGACGTCGTAGCGGCGGGCCTCATGCTCCTCATTGGCGAAATATTTGACCGTTTCGAAATTCAGCAGACTGTCGATCGCCTTGGTATTGGCCTCGCTGTTGCGCTCATTCATGTCGCGGCGAAAGCGCACCCGCCAATCGGTCACCAGAAACGTAAACCCAATGTAGAGCAAGATCGTCGCCAAGGTGACGACGGCGAACTTCCAATTATAGAGCCGCCACAGAATCCCGCGACACGAGCAGGATCTCGATAATTGTCGGGATGACGTTGAACAGCATGAACGAGAGCAGGAAATCGATGCCGGCGGTGCCGCGCTCGATCGCGCGCGCCAGCCCGCCGGTGCGGCGCTCGAGGTGAAAGCGCAGCGCCAGAGCATGGACATGGCGAAAGGCGGACAATGAGAGCCGGCGCACCGCACGCTGGGTGACCGGGGCAAAGACCGCGTTGCGCAGCTCGTTGAAACCCTGCGACATCACGCGCGCGAACCCGTAGGCGATGATCAGCGCCACCGGCACCGCGACGACGGCTTTGCTCGGCGCCAGGATGTCGACCGCATGCTTGTAGAGAAACGGGACGCTGATGTTGACCAGCCGGCCGGAGACCAAAAAGCCTACCGCGAGCGCGACGCGCAGCCTCAGGGCGGCCGATTCGCGTGGCCACAGATAGGGGGCGAGCGACCGCAGCGCCCGCAACTCGTCCTTGAGCCGGCCCTTCTGCCGCGGCGGACCCGGTGTCACCGGCCGTCCGCGCCGGCTCATTCCGCGCGGCTCATCGGCTCGGGCTCTGGGAGCGACGCCCCGCCGAGCCCGCGAAACAGGTTAAACGCCAGCAAAAAGGCGACCGCGATCAGTCCCGCTCCCCATTCAAAGGGGCTGTTGCGGCCTAAATCGGAAAACAGGATCCCTGCCAGAGCGGGGCCAATGACGCGAGCGAGGCTTCCGACAGATTGCGACACGCCGAGTACCTCGCCCTGCTCCGCGCGCCCGGCTCGCCGCGAGATCAGACTGTTCAACGAAGGCTGCGTCAGACCCATGCCGAGCGCCAACCCGCTGACGCCGAGACCAAGCAGCGGCAGGTCGCGAGCAAACGGCAGCACCAAAAGCCCGACGCAGATCAGCACGAGGCCGCCCAGAAGCAGGCGCTCTTCGCCAAAGCGCTGCGCCAAGCGGCCTATCAGCCCGCCTTGCAGGATCGCCGACAGCACGCCGACATAAGCGAACACATAGCCGACCTGCTCCGGACCCCAACGGAATTGCCGCATCGCCCACAGGGCAAAGGTGCTCTCCATGCCGGCAAAGGCGAGGATGACAAGGAAGAAGATCAGGATGAGCCGCGACAGGATCGGGCGGCGCAAAGTTCCCAGGATCGCGCCGATCCGCCCGCGCCGCTGCGCCTGGCCGCGCTGCGCCGGCGTCAGGCTCTCGCGCAGCAGGAACACGACACCGCTCAAGGCGGCCAGCGACAGTCCCGCCGCCACCCATGCCGGTCTGGCGAGATCGGCGGTCGCCGGATCGTTCCCGGCGAGAAACCCGCCCAGCGCCGGCCCGAATATGAAGCCAAGGCCGAAGGCAGCGCCGATCAAGCCCATGCCCTTCGCTCGGTTCTCGGGCGTGGTGATGTCGGCGATATAGGCCTGTGCTGCGGCGATGTTGCCGGCGCAGGCGCCAGCCAGCGCGCGCGCGGCGAACAGCATCCACAGCGCCGACGCGCTTCCGAGCCACAAATAGGCCAGGGCCGACGCGGCCATGCTGGTCATCAGCACCGGCCGGCGCCCGATCCGGTCGCTCAGCGCACCCCACATCGGCGCCGCGAACAGCTGAAACAGCGAATAGGTCGCCAGCAGCAACGTCACCTGCTGCGGCGAGGCTCCGTACCGAACCGCGTAGAACGGCAGCAACGGGATGACGAGGCCGAACCCGATGAGGTCGACAAAGACAATGAGGAACAGGATCGGCATAACGCCGGCTTGGTATCGCGCCTGGCCGCGGCAGGGCAAGGGGCACGTCGCCGCGCAGACCGATCATCGAACGACAGTGCCCGGGCGAGGGCGTGTCGCCTCATGGGTCGCGGCGAAGCTGTCCGGGATCGAGACGAGGAAGCCGTCTGGGGTCGAAAGGCGACAAGTCGATTGTATGAGCCGCGCCGTCGAGGATCAGTTCGGCCATTGCCTCGCCGGTCGCCGGCGCGTTCAGAATGCCCCAAACGCTGTGGCCGGTCGCCACATACGCATCTTCGACATCTGCCACTCGGCCGATCAGCGGCAAACCGTCGCGCGTGATCGGGCGATAGCACGCCTGCCGCGCCAGGACTTTCGCCGAGGCGAGAACAGGCGAGAGTTCGTTGCATATCCGCTGCAGGCGCTCGATCGCTCCCAGATCCGGCGCGACATCTGCGGGGTCGTTCGGCAGCGGGCTCTCGCTCGAGATGGCGCAAACATAGGTGGTGCCGTCGCCGCGCGGAAATACTTCGGGCGCTTGTACCGCGCCGGTTGCCTCCCGGTATTCGACAAACAGTGCATCGGCTGAGAGCCTCGCCCCGGTGTCGAAGACGATGCTGTGCCCCTTTAGGCCAAACACAGCAGGCAACGGCAGCCATTCCGCCGCAAGTATTGACCAGGGGCCCATGGCGATCACAACGGCATCGCCATCGATCTTCTCGCCATCGACTAACACGCCCTCCACCCTGCCGGTATTCTCTTGCTGCACCATGCCGGTAACCCGGCCTATTCGCAATTGTGCACCACGCGCCTGTGCGGCCTTCATCATGGCCTGGGTAAATTCTCCCGGATGAACCTGCGCGGTCGTTTTGGTCGAACCCAGACGTTGATGCACTCTCACACTGGCAGACAGCCAGTCGATACCGTGATCGTTGCCGCGGTGAGGAAAGCCCGTTTGATGGCTGGCGGAGCCGCCATGGGTGATCAGGCGGCGATAGCCCCACTCACCGCTCATCTCCTCGGCAAGCCGAGCATGGAGCGCAAAACTCCGCCGCGCGAGGGGTTCGAGCGGGGTTCCGTCACACCAGTCGAGGGCGAGAAATCCGCCCGACTTCCCGGAAGCCGCACACGCCAGTCCCGTCCTCTCGATCACCGTCGCCTCGACCCCGCGGCAGCTCAGGGAATAAGCGATCGAGGCGCCGATCACGCCTCCCCCGCAAATCAGGACCCGCATCGTCTCGCCTATTGTCTGTTCATCGCATGATGCGCCATGCTCACGCGCCACAGTGAGATGATTTCGAACACCTGTCGGTGAGACCACGATGCAATCGACCCGCCTGATCGTAAATCGAAGCACCGTCAGCGTAACTGCTGCCGGGGATACGCCGCTGCTTGATGTTCTTCGCAATCATCTCGGTCTGACGGGGACCAAATTCGGCTGCGGTCTGGAGCAATGCGGCTGCTGCATGGTCCTGGTCGACGGCAGACCCGAGAAGTCATGTGGAAAGCCGCTATCCGCTGTCGCTGGCAGCGAGATCGTCACGATCGAAGGGCTTGGCACGCGGGACCGGCCGCACCCGCTGCAAGCTGCCTTTCTCGACGAGCAGGCCGGCCAATGCGGCTACTGCCTCGCCGGTATTTTGATCTCCGCCAAGGCGCTGCTCGACCGGAACCCGTCCCCGTCGCGGTCGGAGATCGCCGAGGCGCTGGACGACAATATCTGCCGATGCGGAAGCCATAACCGTATTCTGCGCGCCGTCGAGCGCGCGGCCGCGCAGATGCGCGAAGGAGCTTTCCGATGAGTGCGGCCGCTTCACCGACACTGCCTCCACTGCTGGCCGCCAACCCGCGCCTCGATCAATGGGTCGGGTTCCCGGAGCCCGGTCGGGTCACGGTCTCGACCGGTAGGGTCGAGATCGGTCAGGGCGTGTTGACCGCGATGCTGCAGATCGCCGCGGAAGAACTCGATATCGCATCCGACCGCATCCTGCTGCAGACCGGCGACACCGATCTGACCCCCAACGAGGGCTACACCGCGGGCAGCCAATCGATCCAATTCGGCGGCGTGGCATTGCGCTTGGCGTGCGCTGAGGTGCGCGGCTTGTTTCTCGACCATGCCGCGGCGAGCTTCGGCTATTCGCGCTCCGACCTGGAGATATCCGACGGAATCATAACCCACCGCGGCGAAGCAACCGGCCACGATTACTGGTCGTTGGCCGCCGCCATTGACCTCAGCCGTCACGCCCTTGGGCGGTCGCCAACCAAGAATGTTCGGGACTACCGGGTCGTCGGGCAAAATGCGCCGCGCGTCGACCTCGCAGCGAAAGTGTTCGGCGATCCCGCCTTTGCGCACGACATGGTGCTCGACGGCATGGTGCATGCCCGCGTCGTGCGGCAGCCGCGCCGTGGTGCAACGATCAAGTCGATCGACGAAGCCGCCCTCCGTCACGCCGCAAAAAGCCCGATCGAGATCATCCGCGACGGCAACTTCCTGGCCATTGTCGGAACGGACGAGACCACTGTCGAAGCCGTTGCTGCGGCAGCGCCAAATCACGTCGCCTGGGATGGTGTCGATGCGATCAATCCGCTCCAGGAAGAGGCGCGGTGGCTGTTGCAACAGCCCTCGATCGATCGGACCCTCGGCGCCCCTGAGCCATCGGATCGAACGCCCGGCATGGCCAGGTACGAGGCGACCTATACGAGAATGCACATTGCCCATGCCTCGGTCGCACCGTCCTGCGCGCTTGCCCTCTACCGCGATGGGCGGCTGCAGGTGTGGACGCATTCGCAAGGGGTTTATCCGCTGCGTGATGCGCTCGCCCGCACCTTGAAGCTCGATCCTGCGGCAATTTCGGTCAAACACGTGCAGGGACCGGGCTGCTATGGCCATAACGGCGCCGACGATGCGGCAGCCGATGCGGCGGTCATCGCGTCTCGCATGCCGGGAAAGCCGGTCAAGGTGCGGTGGCGGCGCGAGGAAGAATTCGGCTTCGAGCCGGTCAGCCCGGCGATGGTCGTGACGGCGCATGCCCTGCTTGATGAATCGGGCCGCCCGGCCGACTGGACCACCGAGATCTGGAGCGGCCGGCACGGCAGTCGTCCGGGCGGCGGCGGCAACCTGCTCGCGGCAGAAGCCCTCCCTGACCCGCCTCCGCCCCCTCCTGCGAACGAGTCGCCGGGTCCTCCGGGCGCCGGCACCCGCAACGGCGAGCCGCTCTACGATTTTCCGGCCAAGCGCATTGGCCATCACCTGATCGCCGAAACTCCGGTGCGCACGTCATCCTTGCGCGGCCTCGGCGCGACGCTCAACGTGTTCGCGATCGAATCCGCCATGGACGAGTTGGCTGAGAAGGCTGGCGAGGACCCGGTGGCCTATCGGTTGTCGGTGCTGTCCGACGCCCGAGCGCGCGCTGTTGTGGAGCATGCCGCTCGGATGTCCGGCTGGGACGCGAAGATGCCGCCCGGCACCGGCCGCGGGATCGGCTTCGCCCGTTACAAGAACATGGCCGCTTATGCCGCCGTTGTCGCTGAAGTCGAGGTCGACGAAAGCGTCCGCCTGTTGCGGGTGTGGTGCGCGGCGGATGGCGGTCTCGTCATCAACCCAGACGGCGCCATAAATCAACTCGAAGGCGGCATCATCCAGGGTGCCAGTTGGGCTCTCAAGGAAGGGGTGCGCCTCGACAGCAGCGGCATCAGCTCGCGCGACTGGGACGGGTATCCGGTGCTGCGCTTCAGCGAGGTCCCCGAGGTAACGGTCGAACTCGTCGATCCCGCGGCGGATCGCCCGCCTCTCGGTGTGGGCGAGGCATCGGGTGGTCCGACCGTTGCCGCAATCGGCAATGCCGTCGCCCATGCGCTGGGCGCCCGGCTTCGCGACCTCCCGCTGACCCGCGATCGCGTGATGGCGGCTCTGCTGAAGGCCTAACGTCGCCGGCGCGTATCGTTATCGAAGAAGGACGGAGAATGGCTAACGATATAGGCGGTGCAGAAATTCAGCTTTCGCCGGTTGTCGAGATCGCCTCGGGCAAGCTACGCGGAGCGCATGTCGACAACATCTACGCGTTCAAGGGCGTGCCCTACGGTGCGTCGGCCATCGGACGCAACCGGTTCATGCCGCCGCAACCGCCGCCTCCCTGGTCCGGAGTGCGGGATGCTCTCGTCTATGCTGGCCATGCACCGCAATCGCCCAACCGGCCTAAGCGCCGGCCGGAACTCGAAACCATCCTCGGCCCGGCAGACACGACGCCGGAGGGCGAGGACTGCCTGACCTTGAATTTATGGACGCCCGGCCTCGGTGATCGGGCCAAACGGCCGGTCATGGTGTGGCTGCATGGCGGCGGTTTTGCCTACGGCTCAGGGAACCGCGCCGTCACGGACGGAGCCAACCTGGCGCGACGCGGCGATGTCGTGGTGGTCAGCATCAACCATCGGCTCAACATCCTAGGCTTTCTGCATTTGGCCGACATCGGCGGTTCGAGTTGGGCGCATTCGGGCAATGCCGGGGTGCTCGACCTCGTCGCCGGGCTGCTTTGGGTGCGCGAGAACATCGAGCATTTTGGCGGAGACCCCGGCAATGTGACGATCTTTGGCGAGTCGGGCGGCGGCGGCAAGGTCAGCGTTCTGCTCGCCATGCCCGCAGCGCGAGGTTTGTTTCACCGCGCGATCATCCAGAGCGGCGCCGCGATCCGGGCCTCGACGCGCGAGCGGGCCAATGCGCTTGCGGAAGCGGTGCTGAATGAAGTCGGGCTTAGTCACGACGAGTGCGAGCGGCTGCAATCCTTGCCGATCGAGCGTCTGCTGGCGGCGATGGTGCCCGCGTCGCGTGCGGTCGGCCGCACCAAATGGCCGCTGCTCGACCGCTACGATTTCGGCCCGGTGGTCGACGGCATTGATCTGCCGCAGCATCCGTGCGAGCCCGGCGCGCCCGCCATCGCTGACGATGTTCCGCTGATGATCGGCGGCACCAGGGAGGAGAGCGCCTTCTTTCTCGCCAACGACGATGCGGTATGGAACGGGGTTCTCGAGCGAAGAGGGGTTGCGCCAGCGTGTGGCGGCGGTGGCGGGCGCGCAGACCGACGATCTGCTCGCCGCCTATCGCGCAGCTATGCCGCAGGCGAGCCCTGGCGACCGGCTGATCGCCGCTTTAACCGGCTCGAATTTCTGGATCCGCTCGGTCTTGTTGGCAGAGCGTTATGCGGCGCGGCGCCGAGCGCCGGTCTATATGTACTCGCTCGACTGGCAGAGCCCGGCGCATGGTGGTCGCCTGAAGGCGCACCACGCAATGGATCTGCCCTTTGTGTTCGACAATGTCGATGTGCCGGATACGACCGCCGGCGCCCCGGGAGCGCATGATCTTTCTGCGCGCGTTTCCGCGACGTGGATCGCCTTTGCCCGGAATGGAAGGCCGGACAATCCGGCAATCCCGGACTGGCCGCCTTACACGAGTCGGGACCGCGCGACGATGGTCCTCGACACAGATTGCCGCGGCGCGCACGATCCGGACCAGGAGATGCGGCTACTGTGGAGCCGTGTTGTTGCAGGTAGCAGTTGAGGGCTCGGACGCGGGAGAGCCGTGATCCGAGGCGTCCGAAAAACTGAAGGGAGCGATCCGATGGCGAACAAAGGCGAGAATGGCAAAAAATCTTATATCTACCTGGGTTTAGCTGGGGAGACTGGGCGCGGCCGGGTGGTGCACTCCGGTCTGTTTCGCATGGCCGACGGCAGCGACGAATGGGAGGCGCTGCACCGAGGTCTGCCCGAGGCGCCGGCTGTGCGCGCCCTGGCGGTGCACCCCATGAACCCCGAAATCGTCTATGCCGGCACGCAATCCGGGCCCTATCGCAGCGCTGATCGCGGCAAGCATTGGGAAAAGGTCGACCTGCCCGACCACGGGCTGCCGGTCTGGTCGATCCTATTCCATCCGCACGATCCCGACGTGATCCTTATCGGCTATGAGAACTGTGAGATCTATCGCAGTGACGATGCCGGCGAACATTGGACACGGTTGCCGGTCAGTGTGCACTTTCCTGAAATCACGACGGCCCCGGGCGCCAATCCGGCGAAGCGGGTATTGCGGCTCGACGCCAGTGCCGCCGAGCCGGATTTGCTCTATGCCGCAATCGAGGTTGGCGGCACCCTCCGCTCCACTGATGGCGGCGAGCATTGGGAGAATCTGAGCCACGGCCAGTATGTAAACGACGACGCCGTCGACATGCATGCCATATTGGCCAGCCGCTGGCGGCCCGGCACTGTCTTCGGCATCGGGCGAGCGGGCATGTTTCACAGCGCCGACGGCGGCGACCATTGGCGCCATGTGCCATTGGATCCGCTCAACGCCAAAGGGCAGATTTATTGCCGCGACATCCGAGAGGTGCCGGGCAATCCGCGCAAACTGTGGGTCGCGGCAGGCGGCAGCTTCCAGAGCGAGGTCGGCGTATTACTGCACAGTCCCGATGGCGGGGACAGCTGGGCCAGGGTCGAGATGGGTTTGCAACCGGCGCACACGATGTTCGCTCTGGCCTTTGACGAGCGCCAGCCGGCGCGGATGTCTTGCGCCACCAATGGCGGCGAGGTCTTCAACAGCGTGGACGGCGGCGAGAGCTGGACCACGCTCCCCTCACCGCCGGAGGGCACGCAAATCTACGCCCTGGCGCGCGGCTGAGCATGGCGATGCGATCGGCGGGGGGCCCGGCAGGGGATCTCCGACCGACCGACGCGCAAGGACGACGGAGCCGATTTGCCGGAGGGTACCGTGGTTGAGGGCAGTCCAGCCGCAAGGCGCGTTGCGGACCGGGGCGACGGCGATCTTGTTCTGATGCCTGTCGGATTGGAAAATTAGATGACGCCCTCTTCGGCGAGCCGCTCGACTTCGCTTGGGCTTCGGCCGAGCAGCTCGGTCAGCACCCACATGATTGTCTTCGCCATAGCATGGCGCGCCGCGGTTGATCGGCCCGCCGATATAGGCCGGCGTCTTCGAGAGCTTCATCGGGATCTCGTAGATCGGCCAGGTGCCGATCTTGGTGCCGGTGACCTCGGTCAGCCATTTGAGGTGGCGGAGCTGCGGGTCGGTGTCGACGCGGTCCTCGGCGTTCTGGCAGACCCCGGCCGGCACCCCGGCCTTCTGCAATTTCATCATGCAGTCGAAGCGGTCCTGGCGTTCGGGTCCAGGATTCGACCGCGGCGTCGAGCGCGTCCTGATGCTGCAGCCGGGTTTCGAGCGTGGCGAAGCGGCGGTCGTCGAGCCAGTCGCCGCGCTCGGCGACGCGCGCCAGCGCCTGCCACTCGGCGTCGGTAAAGCAGGCGATCGCGATCCAGCGGTCCTTGCCGGCGCAACGATAGGCGCCGTGCGGCGCCGCCGGCTTGTAAGGCGAACGGTTGCCGTAGCGGCGGAACACGCGCTCGTTGGCCGCCCAGTCGAGGATTGTCGCGCCGGTCAGGAAAATGCCGCTCTCGCATTGCGAGGCGTCGATCCACTGCCCCTCGCCGGTGCGCTCGCGATGGTAGATCGCGCCGAGCAGCGCCAGCGCATAACCGTAGGCGCCCATCCAGTCGAGAAAGGAATAGCCCCAGCTCACCGGCATCGCCGGCTCGGGCAGCCCCGACATCTCGGCCTGGCCGCCGAACGCCGCCGCCACCGGCCCGACCGTGCGCATACGGCCGTAGGTGCCGTGCGCCCCCATCCCGGATTGCTGGATGTAGATGATGTCCGGGCGTATCGACTTCATCACGTCGTAGCCGAGGCCCAGGCGCTGCAAAACACCCGGCGAGAACCCCTCGGCCACCACATCGCAGATGCGGATCATGTCCTTGGCGATCTGCAAGCCTTTCGGATGGCGGATGTTGAGCGAGATGCCGCGCTTGCCCGAGTTCTTGTTGAGGAAATTGCCGCCCATGTCGGAATCCTTGACCCCGGGTAGCGGCCCCGTCGCGGCGTCGCGCGCGGCGCGCCCGCCGACCGGCGCCATCCCCGCCAGGCGCGTGTCGGGATTGTCCTTCCACTCGACCTTGTAGCTCTCCGCGCCCATCGCGGCGAGAAACCGCGTGCCGCCGGCCGAGGCGAGAAACCACGCGAAATCGAAAATCTTGATGCCCTGCAGCGGGAACGGCTTGTTGTGCAGCGCCGAAAGGCGCGGGTTCTCGACCTTGCGTGGGCTTGCCGGCACGCTCGGCCGGCGCGCGGCCTCGCCGAGCACCGCCTCGGTGTCCTCGCCGAGCAATGGCGCGCGGCGGCCGACCTGCCAGCTCGTCTTGTTGGTGAGCCATTTGCTGGTCGGATAGCGGAACGAGCGGCCGAGCTCCGGATGCTCGATCTCGGCGAAGGTCTTGCGCGCCTGCCAGTGCTCGTCGAGCGCGTTCTCGTGCGGCTTCCTCAGCGGCGCCCATAGCAGCCCGGCATTCTGCGCCTCGAGCCACGGCATGTCCTTATAGGCCCAGGCGCGAACAAAGCGCTGCACGACGTCGAGCATGTGCGAGCGCGCTTCGTCAGCGCCGGCGGTGCCGGGCACCTGGCGTCCCCGCAGATCGGTGTCGGGCGGGGGCGGCTGCAAGTCCGCCTGCGCATTGTACTTGCTCAGCAGCGGCACGAGGTTTTTCAGGTCGCGCGCACCCATCCCGTGGGTGATGAACCAGCGCCCGTCCTTGGTGTGGCAAATGCTCGGGCTGTGGTTCGGGCCCTCGGACGCGTGGCGGCAGGTCAGCCGCCATAGCGGCACCCGCCGCATGACCCAGTACATCAGGTCCTGCTCGGGGTTCTTCGACACCGCCTCGTGGATCGCCACCGAGACGTCCTGCCCCTCGCCGCTGCGCTCGCGGTGGATCAACGCGGCGATGATCCCGGTCGCCAATTGCTCGCCGGCGATGTGATAGGCATGCCAAATCTGCGGCGCGATCGGCGGCGTGTCGTATTCGAGGTTAGGGTCGGGGTCGTAGCCGCAATTCATCATCGGCCCGCCGAGCGCGAGGTGGATGAGGTCCGAGCCCTTGAAATCCTTCCACGGCCCGTCATCGCCAAACGGCGTCATCCGCGCTGTGACGAGTTGCGGGAAGCGCGCGTTGAGCGCTGCGTGGTCGAGCTCCAGCACTTCGTTGAGCGCGCCGCAGCTCGCATCGAGCAGGATGTCGGCGCCGCTCCAGCAGGCGCAGCAGGTGCTCGCGCCCGGCCGGCGTCTGCAGATCCAATACGACCGGATTTCTTGTTGCGGTTGTAGTTCCAGAAGAACAGCGAGCGCTCGAGACCCGGCTGGTCTTCGAGGAACGGCCCGATCCGCCGCGTCGCGTTGCCTTCCGGCGGTTCGATCTTGATAACCTCGGCGCCGAGCCCGGCCAGCAGCAGCCCGGTATATTCGGCGCGCTCGTCGGCGATCTCGATCACCCGCAGGCCGGCCAGCATCCCCGGTCCGGCATTGCCCATCATCTCGCCCGGTCCGGGCGCGACCGCGCCGACCTTCGCCTCCGACATGGCGCTTCTTCCTCTCAGCGGTTTACCGGGGCTCGCCCCGCGCCTCTTTTGGAGCAATGGGACCGCCGAAGATGGCGATTCAGCCGGCGGCTCTTAATTCAGATTGTGGTTGACGCAGCGACGTTGTCAACTTGACGGCTGCTCATCCGGCGGGCAGTGCGCCACGAAATCCCAGCCAGAGCCTGCAGATGTCAATTGCAATGCCGTTGCTGAACTTGCCGGTCCCGCCTAACCGTCGAGGATGGGAGAAAGGCGCTCGCATTGGCGGCGCGGGGGGACGGCGTGCCTCTGGGGGGTGGTCGCCGACTACCACGCAAACGGTTGCGCCTTTCGATGCGAACGGGCTAAGACCGAAGCCGAGACGTTAGTGAGGGAGAAACGGCGTGGCCCGCGGAGCAGATCAGCACAGAAACCCGAAATCAAATATCGAGATCGCGCAGGAAGCGGTGATGCTGCCGATCAGCGATATCGCCGGCGAAAGGCTTGCTATCCCCGAGGAGGCGATATCACCCTACGGCAAATACAAGGCGAAGATCGCGCTCGATTACGTGCGTTCGCTGCCCGATCGGCCGAACGCCAAGCTGATCCTGGTCACCGCGATCACCCCGACCCCGGCCGGCGAAGGTAAGACGACGACGACGGTCGGCCTCGGCGACGCGCTCAATCTGATCGGCAAAAAGGCGATGCTGTGCCTGCGCGAGGCAAGCATGGGCCCGTGCTTTGGCGTCAAGGGCGGTGCAGCCGGCGGCGGCTATGCCCAGGTGGTGCCGATGGAGGACATCAACCTCCATTTCACCGGCGATATTCATGCGATCGGCGCCGCCAATAACCTGCTCGCGGCGATGGTCGACAACCACGTTTATTATGGCCTCGACCCGCGCCTCGACCCGCGCCGGGTCAGCTGGCGCCGCGCCATGGACATGAACGATCGAGCTTTGCGCTCGACCATTTCCTCACTCGGCGGCGTCGCCAACGGCTATCCGCGCGAGGACGGGTTCGACATCACCGCCGCCTCCCAGGTGATGGCGACGTTCTGCTTGGCAACCGGCCTGCAGGATTTGCAGCGGCGGCTCGGCAATATCCATGTGGGCCAGACGCGAGAGCGCAAGCCAGTGACCGCCGCCGACGTCAAAGCGGCGGGATCAATGACCGCGCTGCTGAAGGACGCGCTCGCTCCTAATCTGGTGCAGACGATCGAGCACAACCCGGTGTTTATCCATGGCGGCCCGTTCGCCAACATTGCCCACGGGTGCAATTCGGTGATCGCGACCACATCGGCGCTCAAGCTCGCCGATTACGTGGTTACCGAGGCCGGCTTCGGTGCCGATCTCGGGGCCGAGAAATTCTTTGACATTAAATGCCGAAAAGCGGGCCTCAGCCCGGCGGCGGCCGTGGTGGTGACGACAGTACGCGCGCTCAAGATGCATGGCGGCGTGGCTCTGAATGCGTTGCGTGAGGAGAATGTCGAGGCACTCGAAAAGGGCTTCGCCAATCTCTCCCGTCATCTTGCCAATATCCGCCAGTTCGGCGTGCCGGCGGTCGTGTCGGTCAACCGCTTTAGCGCTGACACCGCCCGCGAACACAAAAGACTTCAGGAGATGTGCGCGGCCGAAGGCGTCAAGGCGGTCATCGCCGACCATTGGGCTGAAGGAGGTCAGGGAGCGGTCGAACTCGCCCACGCGGTCGTCGACCTCGCCGAGAGCGGGGCCGCAAAGCTCAAATTTCTCTATCCCGACGAGATGCCGCTGCTTGAAAAGGTTCGCACCATCGCTCAACGCATCTACGGCGCCGAAGAAATCGAGGCCAGCAAATCGGTACAGGACCAGCTCGCCCAGTTGCAGGATCAGGGCTTCGGTCAGTTCCCGGTGTGCATCGCCAAGACCCAGTTTAGCTTTACAACCGACCCCAACGCCAAGGGAGCGCCGAGCGGGCATACCCTGGCAATCCGCGAGGTTCGGTTGTCGGCCGGGGCCGAATTCGTGGTCGCGATCTGCGGGGACATCATGACAATGCCGGGTCTGCCGCGCGTGCCCGCGGCGAACAACATCGAGGTCGACGCCGAGGGGCGCATCACCGGCCTGTTCTGAGTTGGCCTGTTCCGAGGTGGATCCCGCCGCGGTCAAGGCGTGGCGCCGATCGGAGCGGCAGCGCCTGTTGGCCTTGCGCACCGGTGCCGCGCCGATGCTGCGCCGGGAGTGGGGCCGCGAGATCGAGACGCAGCTGCGGACGGTGCTGGCCGAGCGGCCGGGGATCACGCTCGGCGTCTATTGGCCCTTTCAGGCGGAGTTTGACCCACGCCCGCTAGTCGACCGGCTGATTGCTTCAGGTTCGGCTGCGGCATTGCCGGCGGTCGTCGATAAAAAAGGCCCGCTAGAATACCGAGCCTGGCGCCCGGGCGACCCGCTGGTCGATGGAGTGTGGAACATCCCGATCCCCGAAAGGCGCGACATCGTGGTGCCGCAGGCGGTGCTGGCGCCGCTCGTCGGTTTCGACCTCGCCTGCTATCGGCTCGGGTATGGGGGCGGCTATTTCGACCGCACCTTGGCAGCGCTGGCTCCGCGGCCCTGGGCGATCGGGGTCGGCTTCGAGCTGTCGCTGATCGACACGGTTCACCCACAGCCGCATGACATTCCAATGGACTATATCGTCACCGAAGTCGCGCCTCCGCCGGCGGTGACACCCGCATCGATATTAAGAATAAGATCTCCGCGGAGGGATTGTTAATGTAAGCCCTGGGACTTTTCAAATAAGACTATAGATAAGTTCGTGTAGCGCATAACGCGCAAAAGTCATAAATTTGCCCCAAATTGGATTAAAATAACTCATCATTAAGACCGTAAGTTTGTATCATCGCTGACCTAATTTTGTCTCAGATGGTTTTAATCGACGCCTATTAGTCTGTAGTTCCTTTCTAGTCGGGGGACATACAGAAATGGCATCGAAGTTTACGCCCCGACGGCTCGCCGGGATCGCGGCCGTCGCGCTGCTCGCGCCTGTTTTTTTCGCTGGTGGTGCATTTGCCCAGACCTCGCCTGGCACCACCTCGGTGCCGCACGACCCCGGGGTGCGCGGCGGGGCGGCCGGGGCGGGAGGAGCGCTCCCCGGTCTCGATACGGCCGAACTAAGCTTATTCACCGCGGCGCTTGCTCGGTTCAGAGAGGTCGAACTCGGTATCGGGAACGATCAACGACGCGCCTGCGGGTACGATCAGCGGTACCGGCCTGGGACCGCGGTTTAATCTGAATAGTTGCGCCGGCTGCCACGCCCAGCCGACAGTCGGCGGCACCAGTCCATCGACGAATCCGGAAGTGGCAGTGGCGACGTTGGATGGCGGGCAGAACAGCGTGCCATCCTTCATCACGGTGCACGGGCCAGTGCGCGAGGCGCGGTTCATCAACAACGCCAACGGTACACCGGACGGTGGGGTGCATAATCTGTTTGTCATTTCCGGACGCACCGATGCGCCGGGTTGTACGATAACCCAGCCGAATTTTGTGCAGGCGGTGTCTCAAGGAAACATTATCTTCCGCATCCCCACGCCCACCTTCGGAGCCGGGCAGGTCGAGAACACGCCCGATGTCAATCTCGAAAACGATGCAGCCGCCCTGGCGAGCCAGCGCCAGACCGACGGCGTTTCCGGGAACTTCAATCACAGTGCCAACGATGGCACCATTACCCGGTTCGGCTGGAAGGCGCAGAATAAGTCGCTGCTGATGTTCGCAGGCGAGGCCTATAATGTCGAGCAGGGCGTCACCAATGAACTCTTCAATAACGAGCGCGATGATACCGCGGGCTGCCAGTTCAACCATCTCCCAGAGGACGCGACAAATCTCATCGACACTGGGCTCAGCAATAGCCCGGCGTCGGACTTGTCCTCCGATATCGTGAACTTCGCCGCCTTCATGCGGCTGTCGGCGGGACCGAAACCCGCTGTTGCCGCATCCTCCGCTGCGGCCGCTTCGGTAACTCGTGGCCGGCAGGCCTTTGTCAATGTCGGCTGCAACCTGTGCCATATTGCTCAGCACACGACGGCGCAGTCGACATTCACCAATCAGAGTGGCGTGAGGTTCTCTCCGTTCAGCGATTTCGAGCTGCACGATATGGGGACAGCCTTGCAGGACCAGATCAGCCAGGGCCAGGCCGAAGGCAATCAATTCCGCACTGCGCCATTATGGGGTGTCGGACAGCGGATCTTCCTTCTCCATGACGGCCGCACCCAGAACCTGCTGCAAGCCATCTTGGGGCATTCCAGCAATGGTTCGGAGGCCAATACAGTTATCGGTAATTTCAATGCGCTGCCCGCTTCCTCGCAGCAGGATATGCTGGACTTCCTGCGGTCGCTGTGATTCGGTCGCAAAAGGAGCAGCGCGCCCCAACCGGCGCACGAATCAGTCCGCCCGCCCACTCGGCTTAAATTCAAACGTGAGCCCGGTCTCGCTTGCGACGGCATGTCCGTTCCTGCGGTAGGGCTGGAATTCCCACTGCGCCAAAGCATCCACGATGCTCTGCTGCTGGGCCGGAGCGGCGCGGATGACATGGATATGTTTCACCTTGCCGTCGCTGCCGATGACGATGCGTACGGGCACCTTGACGAATTGCGGCCCCGCCATGATCGGTTCGACCCGCCGTCGGACGGTTTGCGCCGTGACGTAGTCCTTAACGCAGACCGGCGCGGTCGAAGCTGCCGAGAGCGACAAGCGCACCAGACTGGCCACGAGCTGAGCCAACCGGTCGCGGTCTGCGCTGGTAAACGCGAAGATCACCGCGTGGCAACGGATGTTGGTGGCAAACACGATGCGGGACAGTGGGCTCGTCTCGATGTTGAGCCGGGCAAAGGTATGACCGGCGATCGTGGTGCTCGATATTGCCGCTTCCGATTTGTCGTCCTCTTGGACGCTGTGTGCGATGTCCGACAGCGTGGCCTTGGCATCGCCGATCGGTTTGTCAGCGAAAAAGTTGTCTTGAGCGGCGATAAGGATCGTCGCCTTCGTGTCTTTCGGCGGCGTCGGCGTGCTCAACACGTAGTAACCGCCGTAAGACGGACGAGCCGGTTGCGGTCCGGGTCTCCACCCCTCCGGCAATGGATAGCGCATTCCGAAATAGGGGTTGAGGTATGTGCCGTCGACAACGGCCCCCTGTTCGGGATCGAAATCGGCGGGGTCTGCGGCGATTGCGCCCGGCTCGATGGCCAGCAAGACGGCGACCGTTACGAATGCGGCCCGCCAGGTGTAGGCTCTCAAACTTTTCCTCCGCTGCGCGACCGTGAGGCAGAGTAACCGCTCGCTGCAGAGGGGTCGCGGGATCTAGTGCGGAAAGCCCCGGCCCGAGGGCCGGGGCTCTAGTCAATTTTGTGTCAGGCCACCGACAGTTCGGCGACGAGCTGCTTGCCGCGTGTCTCGGGCCCGGCAAAAACCGCCGCGGCGACACTAAGGGCGGCGAGGCTAGTGCCAATCATCATCGGGAGCGCAAATCCCGAATGCCAGGTAACGGCGAAATAGGTGATGATCGGCAACGTCAAGCCACCAAAGATGGCGCCCTGATGATAAACGAAGCCGGTCGCCGTCGCGCGCACCTCAGTCGGGAATCTCTCGGCGAGATAGGCCGGGTACAGCGTGTGCATGCCGCCGCCGCCGAACGCGCCCTGAACCGTGAAAAACACGACGATCATCGCGTAATCGTGGGTGAACAGATAAAGCGGCGCGATCGGGATGGTCAGCAGGGCGGGAATGATGATTGCCCAACGGCGGCCGATGCGGTCCGCCAGCCAGCCGTAAAACGAACCCGACAAGAAGAACACTATGCTTTGCAGCATCACCGGTAGGGCCACCAGCCCCGGGCTAAGATGCAGATCTTTCTGCAAATAGGTCGGGAACAGACCGCCGACCGAATAGCCTACAACAAAGGCACTGGCCATCCACCAGCACCCTGTCAGGGTGTTGGCGAGCAGGCCGCGCTTGAAGATCTTGAGCAGCGGCACCCGGACTTCGCGGTGCTGGGTGCGCTGCAGCCTTCGGTTCTCAACCCAAACCGGCGGCTCTTGCACAAACTTCCGCACATAGACGATCGCCAGGGCCGGCAGCACACCAAGCATCAGCAGGCCGCGCCAGCCGATCGACGTATAGAGCAAGCCATAAGCCGCGCTCGACAGCAGGGCGCCAAGGCCCCACGAGGCTTGTAGGACGCCGGCCATAAAGCCGCGCGAGCGGATCGGCCACGATTCCATCGCTAGAGATGCTCCGCAGGGCCATTCCGCTCCCATGCCGATGCCGAGCAACGCCCGAAACAGAAACAAGAACCAGAACGCCGGCGAGAAGGCGGCAATGAAGTTGCACGCCGAATACCATGCGATCGAGATCATCAGCGGCTTTTTGCGCCCGATCCGGTCGGCAAGCCAGCCAGCGGCGGTGGCGCCGACCAGGCGCATCCACAGGGTTAGGGTGAAGACCGCGGTCACCGCCGTCAGCGGAACATGGAATTCCTGCGAGATCGGCAACATGATCAGCAGGAAGATCGTGAAATCGAACGCGTCCAAGGTCCAGCCGAGCCAAGCGGCCGACCAGGCCAGCCATTGCTCTTTGGTTGGCTCCTTATACCACGGTATGGCCTTTCGGGCGTCGACGGCGATTGTCATGGACTTCTCCCTTTAAATCGGTCCCTTGGACGGGACCTTGCAGAAATCGTTAGGCGGGGCCGACTGACGTTGTCGCCGGGCGGAGCTCAGCTAACCCAACGGGGCCGTGGGTCTTCGAAGCAAAACGGCTTCTCCGACTGTCGCCGGAAGAAGCCGTTCCAGGTCACACGCGGCAATTCAGGCGATGACGAGATCGGCCACCATTTCGGTCCCTCTGGTCTCCGGACCGAGCAGCAGCGCAACCACGAAATTGACCAACCCGAACATCGCGCCGATCAACATCGGGATCGCGAAGCCGAGGTTCCAGCCTGGGCTGGTCGCGAAGAAGGTCAGGATCGGCGGCACCAGCCCACCGGCGATAGCGCCGACATGGTAGCTAAAGGCGCTCGCAGTGGCGCGGACCTCGGTCGGATAGCGCTCGTTGAGGAAAGCCGGGATCTGACCGTACATCCCACCACCGGCGAACAAGCCGATAATGACGAAGCCACCGACGATCAGCAACGTATTCTGGGACAATAGATAGACCGGAACGATCGCCATCGAGATCAGAGCCGGAAGGATCATGGCCCAGCGCCGGCCGAACCGATCCGAGAAAATTCCCCAGCTCGAACTGGCGAGGAACACTAACAAATTCGCTAGCATGATCGGGGTGGCGATCAACGCGGTCGACAGGCCCAGATCCTTTTGAAGATGGGTCGCGAACAGCGCGTTGATCGAATAATAGGTGACAAAGCCGGCGCACTGGAACCAGCACGCGTTGAGCACATTGCCAATAATGCCGCGGCGGAAGATCGCGGCCAGGGGCGCCTTGACTACCCGGTTTTCAACCTTCTGCAGGCGGTTATTCTCGACCCAAACCTCCGGTTCCTTGACGAAGAAGCGGACATAGACGATCGCCAATGCGGGCAGAATGCCGATCCACAACATGCCGCGCCAGCCGAACCGGTCGTAGAACATCCAGTAGCAGGCGCTCGACAGCAGAAAGCCAAGGCCCCAGGAGCCCTGCAACACGCCGCTCATAAAGCCGCGCGAGCGAGTTGGCCAGGTTTCCATCGCCAGCGCCGCGCCGCACGGCCATTCGGCGCCCATTCCAATCCCGAGGAGGGTGCGAAACAGTAAGAGAAACCAGAAGGTCGGGCTAAACCCGGCGATGAAATTGCACACCGAGAACCAGAGGATCGAGATCATCAGCGGTGTCTTGCGGCCCATCCGGTCCGCCATCCAGCCCGCCGCCGTTGCGCCGACAAGGCGCATCCATAAGGTTAACGTGAAGACGATCGCGACGTCGGTCAGCGGGACGTTGAATTCCTTGGCGATCGGCACCATGATCAGCAAAAAGACGGTGAAATCAAAAGCATCCAGGACCCAGCCCAGCCACGCTGCGCCAAAGGCGTACCACTGGTCCTTGGTCGGCTCTTTCCACCACGGAATGTTCTTTACGGTCTCGACCGCCGTCGCCATCGCTCTTGCCTCCGTCCTAACGGGCGCCCTTCGCTGAAGCCCTGCAAGAATGGTAGAGCAGCGATGCATGAATGTCTTTCATTTTTTTAACGTCTTCGGCCCTGCGGTCGCGCCCGGCTGCTAACCGTGTCGCCGGCGCCGCTGCCGCGCAAAGCCGATACCGGCAATAACGAGTTCCGTTACAGCTCGGCTATAACCGATGGCGAGCGGACGAGCGGGGGACATGGCCGGCCAGCGGACGGAGACGATCAAGGACGGCGACCGGCGTCAACCCGAGGCGCAATGGCAGCGGACCTTGTGGGCGATGGTCGGCATCCAGTTTGTCATGACCATGGCGTTCTCGATGCTAAGCCCGATCATGCCGCTGTTTCTACCGGTGCTCGGGGTCAAGTCGGCGAGCGCGGTCGCTTTGTGGGCCGGCGTCCTCGCCGGGGTGACGTCTTTTGTCGCGGCTTTCGCCTCGCCCTTGTGGGGTCGCCTTGCCGACCGCCATGGGCGAAAATTGATGTTGTTGCGGTCGAGCCTCGCGGTCGGACTGTTTGCCGGGTTAATGGGGCCGCGGGCAATGTCTGGCAGGTTTTCGCTTTTCGCGCGCTGATGGGTGTCTTTGCCGGCTTTTCCAGCACGGCGATCGCCCTGGTCGCGAGCCAAGCCCCCGAAGATCGACTCGGCTTTGCGCTGGGCTGGCTCAGCACCGGCCAGCTCGTCGGCTCGCTGATCGGGCCCCTGCTCGGCGGCGCGCTGGCCGACGCGACCGGTAGCTACCGCATCCCATTTTACTGCACCGCCGCGACGATCCTGGTCTCGACGGGTTTCGTCTGGTTCGGCGTGCGTGAGCGCTTTGTCGCCGCGCCTCAGGCGCGCGGCCGGCGCGCCGTGCTCAACAGTTTGATCGCAGTAGCGCGCTCGCCGGGCCTGATGGCGCTGTTCTTCGTGCTGCTGATGGCGCAGTTCGGGGTGCGCACGGTGCAGCCGGTGGTGACCTTATTCGTCAAACAGCTTCTGGGCGACCAGCCCAATCTTGCGACCCTGAGCGGCATCGCCTTCTCGATAACCGGCCTTTCCAATGTCGTGGCCGCACCGTTCCTGGGTAATAAGAGCGACAAGATCGGCTACCGCCGGGTGTTGCTGATCGCTCTGCTGGGGGCAACCTTGACCACCTTGCCGCAGGCTTTCGCCGGCAGCTATTTGACATTTACCGCCCTGCGCTTTGCCCTCGGGCTGTTCATCGGCGGTATATTGCCGACCGCCAATGCGCTCGTCGGCCGGCTCGTTCCACGTTCGCAGCGCGGCACGGTCTACGGCATCACCGCCTCAGCCATGTTTCTCGGCAACTCGCTCGGCCCGCTGAGCGGCGGCGCGGTGGCCGCCGTGTTCGGGTTGCGCTGGGTGTTCCTGATTACCGGCATGGTACTGCTGGCGAATTTGGTCTGGGTTTATTTTCAGGTTC
The DNA here is from genome assembly GCA_963733945.1 of uncultured Alphaproteobacteria bacterium. Classification (GTDB taxonomy): domain Bacteria; phylum Pseudomonadota; class Alphaproteobacteria; order ATCC43930; family CGMCC-115725; genus AP-15. Next base: position 96,602 of record CAVTFD010000046.1, read on the forward strand.
CCGAACATGTCGACAACGCTAAAGATCAAGAGGCGGTATGAGAGCCGTCCGGCACAAGTTCCGGATATGGGTTCATGGCTGCCTGGTTTTCGGTTTATGATCCGGCGCGCGAATCCGATGAACAAGGAGGACCGAACAATGGACCAGGACGCCAAAAAGACTGCGTTGCGGATGATTCCCTATGGGATCTATGTGCTGACCGCGGATGACGGGAAGGGCAACGTCGCTGCCGCCACAGTCAATTGGGTGACGCAAACCGCCTTCAACCCGCCGCTCGTGGCGGTCGGGGTCAAGACCGATTTCGGCGTCTATCCGCTGATCAAGAGCACCAAGAACTTCGCCCTGAACATGCTGGGCAAGGACCACAAGGGGGTGGCATTCACCTTCTTCAAGCCGACCAAGCTCGAAGACGGCAAGCTCTCCGGTCAGGCCATCCACAAGGGCGGCAACGGCGCCCCGATCCTCGATGCGGCGCTGGCAGCGGTGGAGTGCAAGGTCACCAGCATCGTCGAGCAGGGCGACCACCACATCGTCGTCGGCGAGGTCGTCGAGGCGCATCTGCCCAAGCCGATTACCGGCCGCCCCGACGCCGCGATCCTCGAAATGAAAGAACTCGGCGACAACGTCTTTTACGGCGGCTGAGGGCTAGGCGGCGGCAGAGCCGGACTCTCTCCGGCGCGACCGGTGTAATGACTAGATCGACAATGAGGACACCATGATGGAACAGCAACCTGCGCTTCAATGGCCGGCCGAGGGCAATGCCCGCGTTCCCTATCGGGTGTTTTCCGATCCGGAGGTCTATCGCGAGGAACTTGCGCGGATCTTTCTAGGGCCGACCTGGCAATTTCTGACCCTCGCCGGCGAATTACCCGACCCGGGCGACTATCTGACGACCTTTCTTGGCGAGGCTCCGATCATTGTCACCCGCGGGCATGACGGCGAGATCCATGCGATGCTCAACCGCTGTGCCCACCGCGGCAACCTCGTCTGTCTGAAGCGGCGCGGCCACGCCGACAATCTGACCTGCGTCTATCACGCCTGGCGCTACGATCTCGAAGGCAACCTCGACAGCGTTGCCTTTCGCCGCGGCATTGCGGGGAAGGGCGGAATGCCGGAGAGCTTCCGCCTCGACCAGCACGGGCTGCGCAAATTGCGCGTCGATCACTTTGGCGATCTTGTCTTTGGCACATTGTCGCCTGATGCGCCGCCATTGAGTGATTACATCGGCAATCTGATCGGCACCCGCATTCATCGGGTCATGCACGGGACACCGAAGATCCTGGGCACGACCTCGCAGATCCTGCACAACAACTGGAAGCTCTACTTCGAAAACGTGCGCGACACTTATCACGCGACCCTGCTGCACTCGTTCTTCACGACGTTCCGGATTTCGCGCCTGACCGCGGAAGGCGGCGTCGATATTGCCGAGAACGGCGCGCATCACGCGAGCTACACCCGCAACAAGGTCGACCGCGTCGACCCCGCAACCTCGGACAAGCTCTATGCCGGCATGCCGTCGATGCACGAGAATTTCCGCCTCGCCGACCCGGGTTTCCTGACCTCTGCCGAGGAATTCGGCGACGACACCACGACCCAGATCTTGTCGCTGTTTCCGAATTTCGTATTGCAGCAGATCCAGAACTGCATCGCCTTGCGCCTGGTCTTGCCAAAGGGACCGTACAAGACCGAGCTGCAATGGATCTATCTCGGCTTCGAAGAGGACAGCGCTGAGCTGGCCGCGCTCCGCCTGGCGCAAGCCAATCTCGTCGGACCCGCCGGCTATGTCTCGATGGAGGACGGTGCGGTCGGAAATTTCATCCAGCGTGCGATCCACGGCTCCGAGAGGGATTGTTCGGTGCTTGAAATGGGCGGTTTCGATCATGTCTCCGAAGCCAATCGGACGACCGAGGCCTCGGTTCGCGGCTTCTGGCATGCCTATCGGCCGCTGATGGGTTTTTGAGACCATGGAACTGGCGGCAGTGGTGCGGCGCTCGGAGCTCGACCAGCTCTATGCCGACTATGTCCACTGCCTCGATGCCGATGAACTAGAGCGCTGGCCCGATTTCTTTACCGAGGACTGCTTCTACCGGATCACCTCGGCGGAAAACTATGAGGCAGGCCTGCCGCTGGGACTGATCTACGCAACCTCGCGCAACATGCTGAAGGATCGGGTCAGCGCCTTGCGCCAGGCTAATATTTACGAGCCCCAGCGCTACCGGCATTTGGTCTCGTCGATCAAGATCGTCGGAGACACCGCCGGAGTGCTCGATTTGGTCGCCAATTTCCTGGTCGTGCGCACCTTGCAGGACGGCGACATGACCATTTTCGGCGCCGGGCGCTATGTCGATCAGGTCCAACGTGACGGCGACAAGTGGAAATTCGCCCGCAAGATCGTCGTCCTCGACAGCCGCCAGATCGACACATTGCTGGCGATCCCTATATGAAAATGGCCCTCGGCGGGCGATCAGGCCCACTTCAGCTCGCGGTTCACCTCTTCCGACGAGCCGCCGCGCGTTCGCGGTAGCGCGTTTGCGCCATGGCGCCAGAACCGCCGTTTGCCCGCGCCCAGCCATCACAGCCATCGCGGACTGCCGCAGTGCGGCACCCTTTTCAATCGCCATGCGCCGGTATTTAGCGGGCGAGTAAGTACCCTGCACCATCATCAGGCTGCGGCGTGCATCGTCTCCCACGACGCGATCATCAATTCGGCCATCACCAGCGGAAGCGGGCGGGAGCGTCGCGACGAGAGTTTTTTCATGATGCAGCGCACAAAAAGCGATAAGCCTTGCGCTGTCAAGCGGAAGCTGCCGGCGAGCGGGGCTCCGCCGCGGTAATCCGCCCTGCCTTAATCGCGTCGAGAAAAGTCTGCCAATCTCGATCGCTCTGGTCGGCGTAAGCCATCGCGAATGCCGCGATCGCTCTGTCGAATTCGTTTCCATCGCCGATATACGCCGATATCGCTACCGCATCGCCGGCGCGGGCGTGGGCACGCGCCAGGGTCTGGCCGCACAACGCAGCGTAAAATGGAAGAGCCGTTTCAAGACGGGCCCCGACATCGGCGAGACGGTAATCCTTGAGCCTCCGGATGTAGAAATATCGGGCGTTCACCGGACCCTCAGTCCACCCGAGAAAGATGTCGGTGGCCGCCTGGAGCATGCGCTGGCCGACGACAACGCGTTGCCCATGATTGGGGTAGTCGGAAGCCCCGGCGTAAGGTGCCAGCACCGACTCCTGTGCTTCCTTGATCTGAAGCAGCAGCGGCGCCTCATCGTCCGATATCAACAGGCCGATGGCGCAGAACGTGCCGACGCTGCCGATCCCTACGACTTTGAATGCGACATCATGCAGATGGTAGCGCTGCAGCAAGACCCGACGGTCTTCCTGCAGCGTTTCGGCATAAGAAGAAAAGGCCTTGCGCGCATGCAGATCATGCCGGCTCAGATGGTGCACCAGTGGAGGTTTTTCCTTGATCCGCCAGCCGCTGGCGTGCTTTTCAACCAAGCCGAAATGCGCTTTGTCGCTCTTCAAAATCGTGGCTAGGCGCTTCTCCAGGTTGCGGCGGATCTTGGCCGAGCCGATATTGGCTATCGCGGCGGCAAGGTCGATGCGCGTGCCCCAAGCACCGAGCGGCGGCAGCCGCGCCATACGCGCTATGTGCCGGCGATAATTGCGCGCGGCCAAGCGAGCGAGGCGGCGGCAGTCCTTATCCGGCATGTGAGCGACCCGACCGGCGACGGCGAGGCTCGCTGCAAGACGCTTGACGTCCCATTCGAACGGAGCCGGCAAGGTTTCATCGAAATCATTGATATCAAAGACCGGCGTGCCTTCGGGGGAAGCATAGGCGCCGAAATTGTTCAGGTGACAGTCGCCGCATGATTGGACGCGCAACCCCGTCGCCGGCTTCGAGGCGAGATCGGCCGCCATCATCGCCGCCGCACCGCGCAGAAAAGTAAACGGGTCAGTCTGCATCCGTGCATAGCGCACCGGCAGGAGGTCCTCGATCCGGTTCTTACCCTGCTCGATCAGGATTTCGACCGGATCGCGCCGGTGCGCCGGCGGCTGCCATACGCCTTGCTCTGGGAGCGGGACCTGCTGCCGCCATTCGAGACCAAGTGAACGTCGCTTTTCGACCGCCTCCACACCCGGGCCGTGCCTGCCAACAGAGGGAGTATCCATGACGTCACCTTTGCGGCGCCGCATGCAAGCCCAATGGCAGGCCGGGCGCCGACGGCCTGTGCTAATCTCAAGCGATGGCTATCGCCAGACGATCCGCGGGGCGTCGCCCAACTTGGCCGGCCCGAGATACATTTTTCCGTTCTGAATGGTGAACGAGGTCTCGATCTGCGGCTTACCGTCGGGTCCGCGCTTGGCCAACGCCGAGAGCGCGATCTGAGCCAGCGCGGCCTCCTCGGTGTTCAAGCGGCCCGCCTCGACGAGGGCGGACACGATTGATCCAAACCCCTCGATCCCCCCTGAAAAGGCGCCGATCGGCTGCAACTCCTGGTCAAGAGCAATCGTCCCGGTCGCGGTAGCGCCGAGCCCGCCCCAATTTAGCTGCAGATGATCGAGCTCGATCGCGCCACCGGCGTCGCGCCAGGCGGCGATCGCCTGCACGAGGGGCCCATCCGGCACGGCGCCTTTGACCGTGGCGCCAAACGCCAGGTTATTAATCGTGTCGCTGAAGCTCGGGGGCGGCGCCGACAGATGCACCTGCCGTAGATCGAGAGCCAGCTGGAGGAGCGGCTCCGTATGCGTTCGTGGCGGGTTTGCCGGCAGGCCAATCCAGGCCTGAGCCGACTTGATCGGAACCTGGCCGCCCGCCTCGGCGCTGGCGTCCTGGAAGTTGAGCCACATCGAGGTGGCGCCTTCGCTTCCGAGCGACACCGTGCCCTCGGCGGTTTGGGCCGCGAGCTTGACCAGGGGCCGGCTTCCGGCGGCAGCGAGGTCGGCCGCGAGCCCTCGGGGCGCATCAAGGCGCCAATCGGCAAAATCCCAGGGACGGGCGCTGCCGGTCAATTCGGCTAAACGGACTTCCGGCGCCGGAGTCAGTGCTCGATCACGCAGCGCCGCGCTCGAGAGTGCGATCCGGAAATGGAACGGGAAGCCGACGACGCGAAGCGATTGCCAAGAGGCATCGATCTTTTGCGTCCGCATTGATTGCTGCCAGGCGACGACGCCATCCTCGATCCGGCCCGCTACGATCCACCAGTAGAGGGTGTAGGCGCCGCCCAAGACCAGCAACCCAACAACGGCGGCGAGACCGAGACGCGTCGAGCGGCGCATGGGCGCTATATAGCGGCCGGACCCGGCCGCCGCCAGCCTCTGCTCTGGGGGTCGCCGCCGCTTAAACCTTCAGCACCTCGGCGCCGGGCGCCCCCTCCAATTCGCACGCGTTTACCGTCATCGACAGCGTGCTGTAGTAGCCGATCGTTCCGGTCAGCTGGATAAAGCCGTCGTCGCCAAAGCGCGCCCGCAGCGTGTTGGCGGCGGCATCGTCGATGCGGTGCCGGCGCAACAGCTGCCGGGTGACCTCGACGATCTGCGCGTCTTCAGGTGCGATGCCGCGCGAGTGGTTCTCGCGGATCGCGGTGATCGTTGCCTCGGGCACGCCTAGCCGCCGAGCGCCACCGGTTTGCGCGCCCCAGACATAAACTGCTTCGAATTCGCGTGCGACGGTCATCGCCGCCAGCACGCGGACCCGCATGTCGAGCGAGCCTTGAAAGCGTACGAACGCCCCCAAATGCGCGAGTCGGCCGGCGAGTTCAGGGCAGTGCAAGAACATCGTGAACGGACCCTGCAATGCGCCGCGGCTCGCCACAATCGATTCGACGATTGCACGGTCCTTTTCGGCCACCTGGTCTTTACTGGTAATCAGCGGAAGTCTTGCCATGATCAGTCCTTTCGCTCGCAGGTAAGTCGATTCAGAAGTGCAGCCACTCTTCGAGCGCGCTTCCGCCGAAGCGATGATCGGCGAAACCGCCGGACGCGCGCTGCGATAACCTCGCCGTCCGGCATTCTGAGAAATACCCGTTTTCCCCGATAAAGACTACGGCGCACGAGACGGCGGGGCGCTGTTGCCGGCCGCGAACATGCGCGCCGCTGCGGATCGGCGCAGATGGGCAAACAGCTTGTCGCCCCGAGAGTACCGCCTCGGTCAAGCGCCTCCAAAGCCGGAACCGGTCGCTGGCAGAACCCGCATCGGAAAGAAGGTCCCCGATCCGCTGCCGACCGGTTATGCTGTGCTGGTCCCCCATCGGTGGGAGACGGCGGGAGGGTCCGGTGCCCGGTGTGCTCGACGGCATTCGCGTCCTCGATTTTGGTCGCTACATCGCAGGGCCGTACTGCGCGGCCTTGCTCGCCGATCTCGGCGCCGAGGTGATCCGCATCGAGCGGATCGGCGGCGGTGAGGATCGCGGCTTCATCCCGGTCGGCGCCGGGCTGGAGGGCGGCGGCGCGATGTTTCTCGCGATGAACCGCAACAAGCTCGGCATGACCTTGGACCCGGCCGCACCTCGAGGCCGCGAGATCGTCAAAAAGCTGGTAGCGACCGCCGATATCGTCGTGGCCAATCTACCACCGCAGGTGTTGCGCGCGCTGGCGCTAGACCTCGACAGTCTGCGTCTGATTAAGCCTGACATCATCTTGACGACCGTCACCGGATTTGGCGCCGGCGGGCCGTTGAGCCACAAACATGGCTTCGACGGCATCGGCCAGGCGATGAGCGGTGCGGCCCATCTCTCCGGCACGCCCGAGCAGCCGATCGCAATCAAATTACCCTGGGTCGATTTCGGCACGGCCTGCCTGTCTGCCTTCGGGACCCTGGCGGCCTTGATCGAGCGCGGCAAGACCGGGCATGGCCAGAAGGTCGAAGGCGCGCTGTTGCGCACCGCGGTCGCCTTTGCCAACGCCACCTTGATCGAGCAGGCAATGACCGGCGTCGACCGCGTCGCGACCCTCAACCGCGGCTTCAATTCGGCTCCGGCCGACATCTATCGCTGCAAGGACGGCTGGATCGTCGCGACCGTGATCGGGCCGGCGATGTTCCGGCGCTGGGCCCGAATGATCGACGAGGACCATTGGCTCGCTGACCCGCGCTTTGCCGACGACCAGTCGCGCGCCGATAACGGCGCGGTCATCGCTGCCCGTATGAGCGAATGGTGCACCGAGAGGAGTTGCGCCGAGGCCTTGGCCGCGCTCGAAGGGGCCAGCATCGTCGCCGGCCAGGTCTACTCGCCGCAGCAGGCGCTCGACGACCCGCACATCCGCGCCGCCCATCTGCTCGAAGAGGTGCCCTATCCGACGCTCGCCAGCACCTTGCCTTTGGCGCCGACCCCGATCGAGCTTTCCGAGACCCCCGGCATCTATCGCCGCCCCGCGCCGCTGCTCGGCGAGCACACCGTTGAGATCCTGGCTAGCCTCGGCTATGGCGCGGCTGAAATTGCCGCGTTGCGCCAGGAGGGGGTGATCGGATGAGCAAAGCCTTCATCAAGGAAGCGGAGGACGACGCCGATCTGCCCGACGAGGCGCCGGCAATTCCGACCGAGGTCAAGAACTACATGACGCTGCAGGGTCACCGGCAGTTGCAGGACGAGTTGCGCCAGCTCTTGCGGGTGGAGCGCCCGAAAGTTGTCGAAACCGTCGCTTGGGCGGCCGGCAACGGCGACCGGTCCGAAAACGGCGACTACATCTATGGCAAGCGCCGCCTGCGCGAAATCGATCGCCGCATCCGCTTTCTGTCGAAACGGCTGGAGAGCGCCGAGGTGGTCGATCCGGCGCTGCAGAAAAATCGCGACCAGGTGTTTTTCGGCGCTACCGTGACCTATGCCAACGACCGAGGCATCGAAACCACGATCACCATCGTCGGCATCGACGAAGCTGATTTCGCCCGCGGCCAAGTCAGCTGGATTTCGCCGGTCGCCCGCGCGCTGATAAAGGCGTGCGAAGGCGACATTGTCGAACTGCGCGCGCCGGCCGGCATCGAGCAGATCGAGGTTCTCGCCATAAGCTACGACGACCGCGCTAACAAGATGCGTTGAATACCGGCGCCCGAACCCTCGGCAATGATCGACGCGTCGAAACCGTCCTTTGGGATTGTCGCCGCGGTGCATGGTAGAACCAGCATTGCGGCATAGGCAGAGAGCGTGGCCGCAATCTGCATGGCGGAACATCGGAGATCCTTCGAGATGACAGCACCCCATGGTCCACTCCACGGCGTCAAGGTTGTCGCCTGCTCCACCGCGCAAGCCGGGACGGTGCCCTACATGCTGATGGCCGATCTTGGCGCGGAGATCATCAAGATCGAGGTGCCCGAGGTTGGCGACAATTCGCGCGGATCGAGCATCATTCCGGGCTTCCCCGGCACCTATTTCGAGACCAACAATCGCGGCGTGAAGAGCGTCACCTTGAACCTGAAGACCCCGGAAGGCCGCGAAATCCTCCGCAAGCTTGTCGCGAAGGCAGACATCTTCGGCCAGAATTTTCGGCCCGGCGCGGCGGAAAAGAATGGCTTTGGCTATGAAGAGCTGCGGAAGGTGAACCCGAAACTCGTCTACATGTCGGTTTCGGGCTATGGCCCCAAAGGACCGCATGCCGGCCTGCCGGGGACGGATTCGATGGCCCAAGCGCTCGGCGGCATCGCGGAGGCCTATTCGACGCCGGGCCAGCCGCTGAAGACCGGGATCGTCTCGGTCGCCGACGAAACCTGCGCCATCCTGGCGTTTGGCGGGGCGCTCGCCGCACTGACCTACGCGCGCAGCACGGGCATCGGGCAGAAGGTCGATTGCTCGCTGCTCGGCGGCCAGATCCGCTTGATGGGCTGGACCCTGACGACGGCGATGTGGCGCAACCGCGATCCGGTCACCGGCCAGGCCCGCGTCACCGGCACGCCGCAGCGACCCGGCCTCAGCGCCAGTTTCAACGACCGGGACGGCAAGCCGCTGGTGTTCCAGCTGAATGGCGCCCGCAAGTGGCGCGACGCGATGACCGCGCTTGGCTTTTATCAGACGCTCGAAGAGGCTGGGTTCGGCGATCTTGGCGTCATCATCACATCCGATGAGAGGCGCGCAACATTGCTGCGGAAGTTGGACGAGTTGTTCGCGACCGGGTTGCGGGACGATTGGGTGGCCCGGCTGCGGGGCGCCGACATCGTCTCCGCCCCGATCAACACCTTGCTTGAGGCCTCCAACGATCCCGATGTGCTGGCCAACGGCTACGTGACCGAAATCGCCTATCCGGAACACGGCAAGACCCTGAAGGTACATGGGTCGCCGTGGCATTTCTCCGAAACGCCGGCGCGTATCGGAGTCGCCCCGGAACTCGGCAGTCACAACGCCGCCGCTCTCGCCGAACTCGGCTACACCCCGGCGCAGATCGAGGATTTCCGGGAGCGAAAGATCATCTGACGCTGCCGCTGCGGCATGACCGCTCCGAAGCGGATCTCGCCGAGACCCTCAGCGCTCGACCTGTCGGAGGGGACGCCAGTCAGAGGCGGCAGGGTTGCAACCCGGCGCTCGCTGCCGTATGATGTTCCTTATGTAGGTACGTAATGATAACGAATGGCAAACGTCGTCACCATCAACCGGCCCGATGTCGTCGCCCTGATCGAACAAGCGGCCAACCGGCTGACCCATGGCAACAAGACCGAAGCCGTCAGCTTGGCGATGCGCCGTTTGCTGGAGCAGGACGCGCGCGCCGGCCCGTTGTTCGGGGCGCATCTTGGATCGGTCCAGATACGCGAGGGCGTCGACCTCATCGAGCCGGTCCTCGCTACCGTGCCCGATGCCGAAACCGGTCGCGAGATCGAGCGGTGAGCGATCGCTTGCTACTCGACACCCATATCGCTCTGTGGCTCGACAGCGGCCACGAACGACTCGCCGCGGCGACGCGAGATCTGATCGAAGGTTGTTGGCAGAGTGGCGGGTCGATCTGCATCAGCGCCGTTACGATCTGGGAGATCGCGCTGCTCGTCGATGGCGGGCATATCGATCTCGACGTCGCGATCGAGGACTGGGTCGAGCGGTTCCTCGACCGGCCAGGCATCGAGGCCGTGCCGCTGGGACATCGCGCGGCGACGCGTAGCTACCAGCTTCATCCTCTCGAACACCGCGACCCCGCCGATCGGCTTCTGATCGCCACGGCGATCGAGCTTGGCTGCCCGCTGGTCACCTATGACGATCGCGTCCAACGCTTCGGCAGAAGGCACGGCCGGAGATACGGGTTCGCCGTCGCGGCGTGATCTTGACCGCCGCGGAGCTGAGCCGCCGCCGGCCCGGGCCGGCTGGCTGAAGGCTCGGTCAGCGAAAGCGGCTTTTCGTCAGCGTCTTCCGGTGAATATAGTCGCTTGATGGTCCCGCTCTCGGTTCTCGATCTCTCCCCGATCGTCGAAGGCGGCGATGCCGGTCAGTCGTTGCGCAACTCGCTCGATTTGGCGCGGCACGTCGAGGCGCTCGGTTACGAGCGCTTCTGGATGGCCGAGCACCACAACCTGCCTGGAATCGCGAGTGCCGCGACCGCGGTCGCCCTTGCCCATGTCGCGGCCGGAACGAACAGCATCCGGATCGGCGCTGGCGGCATCATGCTGCCGAACCACGCGCCGCTCTTGATCGCCGAACAGTTCGGAACCCTTGCCGCACTGCATCCGGGGCGGGTCGAACTGGGTCTTGGCCGCGCGCCGGGGTCGGATCAGATCACCGCCCGCGCCGTGCGCCGAGCCTTGCTCGGCGGCGCCGAGAACTTTCCCCAGGAAGTCGTCGAACTGATGGGCTACTTCCAACCCGCCGAACCGGACCAGGCGGTGCAGGCGGTTCCTGGCGCCGGGTTGGAGGTGCCGATCTGGATCTTGGGGTCCAGCACATATGGCGCGCAGGTTGCCGCTTACCTCGGGCTGCCTTTCGCCTTCGCCTCCCATTTCGCGCCGGCGATGATGATGCAGGCGATGGCGATCTACCGCGAGCGCTTCCGCCCGTCCGCGCAGCTTTCCGCCCCTAACATTATGCTTGGGGTCACCGTCGTCGCGGCGGAATCGGACGAGGAGGCGCGGTTCCTGTTCTCGTCATTGCAGCAGTCGACCCTGAACAACAGGACCGGGCGTCGCGGCCGAGTGCCGCCGCCGGTCGAGGATTTCGAAGCGCGGCTTGATCCCTACGCCCGCGCGATCCTGGATGACGCGCAGTCCTGCGCCGTCGTCGGCGGTCCGGAAACGGTCCGGCGCGGCCTCGACGATTTGATCCGCCGGACCGGCGCCGACGAATTGATGGTGACCGCGAACGTCTTCGACCACGGCAAACGGAAGCGATCGTTCGAGATCGTGGCCGCCGTTCATGGCGCGATGAAGGAAACCGCGCCAGCTGGCTCGTAGCCGCCAATCACTCGTAGACGAAAATACCGTCCTCGAGGTCGGCGGCGGGGAACTGGTCTTTCTCGCTCCAATAGTCCTGGGTATGCTGCCATTCGGGCTTGTCGCCGCGCTTGGGCAGCATGTGCATGCCGCGCGTCAGATAGCCGGGATTAAAGTTTTCGGGATCTATCCAGAGCAGTAGTGGCATGTCGTGGTCCTCCGGCCGTAAAGTCGGCGTGACCTTACGAGCGCCCTTTTCTTTCATGTGATTGAGCAACCGGCAGACAAAGTCAGCGACCAGGTCTGCGCGCAAGGTCCAGCTGGCTCGGAAATATCCGAAGACCCAGGCCATGTTGGGCACGCCGGTAAACATCATGCCCCGATAGGTGACCGTGTCGGAGAAGGCGAGCGGTTCGCCGTCGATCGCGAAGTCGATGTCGCCGAGTACGTTTAGATTGAAGCCGGTGGCGGTGATGATGATGTCGGCTTCGAGATGCTTGCCGGACTTCAGAAGGATGCCGGTCTCTGTAAACGCTTCGATCTCATCGGTGACGACCGAAGCCTTGCCCGCGCGGATCGCCTCCAGGAAGTCGCCGTCGGGAATGAAGGCGATGCGCTGCCGCCACGGCCGATATGTCGGCGTGAAATGGGTCGCTAAATCGTAGTCGGGCCCCAGATGAGCGCGAACCGCCGAGAGCAATTCCTGCTTGACGACTTCCGGTTCGGTGAACGAACGACTGGTGAAAACGGCTTGTTCGTGCAGGATTTTCCTGCGCACGATCTCGTGAATCCAGGCCTCGTCGATGTCCAGTTCGCGCAGCTCGTCGGCAATCGCAACGGCATTGCGGCCGGTCCGGAAATAGGTCGGCGAGCGCTGCAGCATTGTGACATGGCCGCAATCAGCCGCAATCGCCGGAATGAGCGTCGCCGCGGTGGCGCCTGAACCGATTACGATTACTCTCTTGCCGGCGTAGTCCAGATCATCGGGCCACTCCTGCGGGTGGACGATTTGGCCCCTATAATCCGCCATCCCAGCCCATTCGGGCGTGTAGCCCTGCGAGTGCCGGTAGTACCCCTGGCACATCCACAGGAAATTCACGGCGAAGCGGAGGCGTTCGCCGGTGTCTGTGCGGGTGGCTTCGAGCGTCCAGAGGTTTTCGCGGCTCGACCAACGTGCCGACGTAATCTTATGCCGATACCGAACGTGGCGGCCGAGATCGTTCTCGTCGATGACCTCGCCCATGTAGTGGAGGATCTCCGCGGCCGTTGCGATCGGCGCACTGGTCCATGGCTTAAAGCGATAGCCGAAGGTGTAAAGGTCGCTGTCGGACCGGATGCCCGGATAACGGTGGGTGAGCCACGTGCCGCCGTAGCTTTTCTGCGCTTCGAGGACGACGAAGGTCGTTCCGGGGCACTGCTTGGTGAGGTGATAGGCGCCGCCGACCCCGGAGATGCCCGCCCCGATGATCGCGACGTCGAAGATCTCGATTTTCGGGTGCGCGCCAGTTTCGGCGCGTGTCGCGACCTCTGTCATGGATTCCGATCTCCCTCTGCCGGCAGCTTACCTTATTCGCCGGGTCGAGCGCACCTGGCGAGACGGGGCCGCAGGCTGTCTTGGCCCGCCGGGCTTTTGCGGTCCTTTACACCAGGTCGACCCGTGCGCGATGCCCGGAAGCAGCGGCGAGGCGGCGGTCGCAAGTCACCAATCGGGCATCGAGCGCTTCGGCAAGCGCGACGTAAACGGCGTCGTAAGCCGTGAGGTTGTGCCGCAACTCCCAAACTCGTGGCAGCAGGACATCGTGCGGATAGCGATGCAGGGGAAAATCGGACAAATCGTCCAAAGCATCTCGGCAACGTCCGGGCTCGATCTGCCCGGTCGCCGCATAGCGCCGGAGCACCTGCGCCACCTCGATGTCAATCAGATGGGGTACGTGCAGCGTGTGTCGCACATCAAACAGCCGTTCCTCCACGACCGCCGCTGCCGGCGTTCGCAACAGCGCTTCCAGAAGCGCCGAGGCGTCCACCACAATCACTCTGCGTCGCGCTCGGCACGAACCGCCTGTTCCGGCGTGACGTTAGGGGCTACTGAGGGGCGGCGCTGCAAGCGCTCGCGCAATTCTCCGAGCGTCGGCCGCTCGGCCACCCGACGCAGTTCATTGAGCAGATAATCGGAGAGGGACATTCCCTCGAGGGCAGCGCGCGATTTGAGCCTGCGGTGGAGCGCATCGGGAACATTGCGGATCTGGATCATGCTCGGCATGTCTCAGACATAGAACCATGTGGTACACATGTGTCAAGCACGAGCCGAGCGCCAGCAGCCGGATGTTGTCATTCCGTTAAGCGCGTGGAACACTCCGTGTCACACGATAAGCGGAGGGAAGCCATGGATGTCGGCATGATGATGGTGTTCGCCAGCTATGGCTGGGAGAACATCGGCGACGATCAGGTTTGGGACGAAGAAATTCGCCTGGCGCGGTTGGCCGCAGATTTAGGCTTCGACGTGCTGTGGTCGGCCGAGCATCACTTCTTCGACTATTCCTTCTGCCCCGACAATCTGCAGCTGATGACTTATCTCGCAGCGGCCTGCCCGGGCGTGGGACTGGGCACCGCGGCGGTTATTGTGCCGTGGCATGACCCGCTGCGCGTCGCTGAGCAGGCGGGGGTGCTCGACCTGCTGTGCAAAGGACGGCTGCGGCTGGGGTTGGGACGCGGCCTCGCTCGGCGCGAATTCGCGGCGTTTCGCGGAACGATGGACGAGTCCCGCGAGCGCTTTGACGAAGCCGCACCAATGATCGTCAATGCGTTGCGCACCGGCTTTATCGAAGGCGACGGCAAATATTACAAACAGCCGCGGATCGAAATCAGACCACGCCCCAAATACGATTTCGCCGGCCGGATTTATGCCGTGGCCGCGAGCGAGGAGTTTGTGGAGGCCGCCGCCAAGCTTGGCGCGCATATGGTCATGTTCTCCGACCGGCCCTGGCACATGCGGCTCCCCGCGATCGAGCGCAATCGCGAGCTGCACCGGAAATTCCACGGGCGCCCGGCGCCACACATGATGATCACCGATTTCTGCATGTGCGGCCCGAACTTGGCCGAGGCCGAGGACAACGCCCGGAAATACATGGGGAAGTTCGTCGAGAGCAATTTCCATCATTACGAATTCCTCGGCGAACACTTCAATACCGTCAAAGGTTACGACGCCTATGTGCAGAAGGCGGCGATCGCCCGCCAGGGCGGGCTCGAAGGTGCGGTCGCCGGGTTCATGCAGGCGGCGATCTGGGGCACGCCGGAACGTGTCCTGCGCGAGCTGGAATCGCGGCGCAGGGTGATCGGCGAGTTCGAGCTCAACACCGCGTTCCGCTTTGGCGGCATTCCCTATGAGCTCGCCGAGCGCAGCCTGAAGATGTTTGCCACGGAAATTCTGCCGGTCCTAAAGGCCTGGCGCATCGAGGACACCGCCCGCGCGGCGGCGGAATAAGTGAGGAAGAGATGATCACAAAATTCGACAGCTCCTATTACGGCACCGCCGACATGGAGAACCTCGGCTACCGAGGCACGCCGATCAACGACCGCTGCTACTCGAAAGAGGAGCTGGCGAAGGCGATGCATAAGGTCGTGGCCTACGCTAAGTGCATGGACGAGCGCGGCTACAACACCTTCTGGATGGCGGAACACCATTTTCAGCCCGAGGGGACGGAATTGATCCCGAACCTGCTGATGATGGCGATGCATTTGTGCGGCGTGACCAAGAACCTGAAGATCGGCTGCGGTTTCAACATCGTGCCGATGTGGCACCCGCTGCGGCTGGCCGAAGATTACGCGATGGCCGACATCCTGACCGGCGGTCGGGTGATCTTTGGCGTCGGGCGCGGCTATCACACCCGCGAGGTTGAGACCTTTGGCTCGCCGCTCATCGACCAGAACGCCAACCGCGAGATATTCGAAGAGGGCGTCGAGGTCCTGTTCAAGGCCTTCGAAGGCAAGTCGTTCTCGCACCAGGGCAAGTACTACACGATCCCGCCCGAGGTGCCCTATCGCGGTTATACCCTAAAGGAGATTACGTTGATCCCGGCGCCCGTGCGCTTGCCGGTCGAATGCTGGCAGCCGATCCAAAGCGGGTCCGACCGCGCCTTTGAGTTCATGGCGAAGTACGGCATTAGCGGTGTGATCGGCGGCGGTTCAGCCGAGGGCGGCGCCGTAGAACGGCACATGATCGGCTTCCAATCAGCCTATGCGCGCCGCGGCGTCAAGCTCGAATTGGGCGAGCGGCTGGCGCTCGGCTACCAGTTTCACATCGCGCCCTCCCGCGAGCAGGCGATCCGCGAGGCCGCCCCGCATTACGAAGAGAACATGAAGATGTTCGGCGAATTGCGCCTGGTGCGGGCATTGACCGACGAGCAGATCGCGGCGATGCGCGACCCCAAGCTCATCGGTACGGTCAAATTGCCGACGCTCGAGGATGCAGTGAAGGCCGGCGGCTTCCTGGCCGGCCGGCCGGAGGACATCATCGAGCAGCTGAAGGCGGTCGAGAAACGCTACCCCGGGCTCGATCGGGTGATTTGCGCCACCCCGCTCGGCACTCCGCTCGACGTTCAGCTCGCAGACCTCGACCGCTTCGCCAAGGAAGTCATCCCGGCCTTCCGCGACACCAGGATCGCCGCCGCCGCGCAGTAGACCCGAGGGTCAGTTGCCGCACGCCCCATCCGGGTCGGTTCGGGGCACGTCAGCATCGCCGGCGGGCCGAACGACGTGACCCGCCGAACCTCGTCCGCTGGCGGAATGACGGCTTCGCGCCGATAGCAGACTTCCCTGGCAGCAAACGAGTTCGGGCCGGGTTACTGGATCACCTCGTCCGCCTGAGCCAAAAGTGATTACGATACAGCCAGGCCGATTGCGTTAGCCGTCTTCAGATTAATGAGCAGCTTGAAATTGGGTGAAGAGGAAAATTTATTGTGCTTCATAGACTTAAATCAACGCCGTTTACCACATGGTGTAGCAAGATATGATTCCACTGGAAAATCTCCGAACCCAATAATGATTTTATACGGCTCGACATTTTGAAAGAGTCGTAATCCAATATTTTGATATTTGCTATCACAGTTAAACCGAGCTTCAGTCACGTAGTTTTTCCCCTCAGCGTTGGTCATCAAATTTTCCCATCGTTCCGCAGCATTGATGGACACGCCATCGGAAATTGTGGATATAAAATCGATTTTGATAAAATTAGAAACATGCGGGCCCTCGTAGTGAAATATGACGATCGGATCAGCAGCATTTCCGCACATCGTGATGCAAGGGGAATTGAAGGTTGACCGAGGGTCCGCTATTCCGACACCGGCTGTCCGTATAAAATTTCCGATAGTCAGCTTCTTTGTTGATAAGTGCCCGTAACCAGGTATATAGATATTGCAGTTATCATTTTCGTGGAAATGCTGATCTCTTCCTAGTAACAGACCATACCCAGCGATTTCATTGTTTTGGATGTATGCGGTTACTTCGCAACCATCGATCGTATAGGTTCTTATTTGACCGCCCGTGACATTAAGCACACGGCGCGCAACTCCTACTCGGCTCTCGAGGAAAGGCACATGGATATTCCACATGTCGCCGCCGAAGATATCCTGGAGTGAAACTCCCGACGCAGGTGCGGACTGCTTTGCGGGCGATGAACGTGTCCGTTGCCCTGGCGAGGAAACCGGCTCTCTCGCCGCAACTTGTGGCTGCTCGTCAGCGTCGCGAATAACGAGCGCGTGCCGAGCGTTATCAAGCGTCCATGCCGGCAATTTCTGGAGGAAGGTCTGCCCAAGAAGCGAGTCGCCTTTCACCGAGACAACGTTCGCTATCACGTCGGTGATGACGTGCTCGCCGACGCTCATCTTATGAATGACGTAACGGTCGCTCGATACGATCGCGCCACCTGCTACCGTGTATGTCCCGGTGCCGACGAAGTCGCTTTGACTTACGGTTCCGGTGCGGCGAAGCACTGAGAAGATATCCTCGGTGATCACCACCTCGGCCGCGCCGCTGTCGAGGATAAAAGGGATCGTGAGCGTATCGTTGATACGGACGGGTAGCATGTAAACGCCACCCGACTGCTCAAGCCGAATTGTCTCTGAGAGCGCGGGGAGCGTCGCCAGAACCGCCAATACGAGTCCGGCGATTATTCTCCTGGTCGCTTCCACTGGCTTGCCCCCCAACTTCTTATAACCTCGGGATATGTTAAAGCAGATGACCGTACGCGGCGGTAGGCGGTTCGAACATGCCCGTGATCGCTTCCGCTTGTTCAACGACGAAGCGCCGGTGTCGATGCCTCACCCGGCAAGCGCCGTAGGGGCTGTTTCGCCGCGCCCTATCGCCGCACGTCCGCGAGCGAAACAACATCGCTATCGCGCCAGGCCGGACTCCGCGAAGGTCGGGTTGGTGGGGGTCGAGTTCGTCGGGCGAATATCGCGAACGGAGGGCCGAAATCATCGTCGGTCATCTAAATTCCCTCGAAAATGGGCGGCGCACAGGACCACCCTACTCGGTCGATCCTCGGACCTACCGCAGGGGTCCGATTAGGGGCATGCCAGTCGCCTATTTCCTCAACCGGCACGGCAACCTTTACCCGAACGTATAGGGAACGCACATAGGTGGTGCCTTTGCCAAAGCTACGGCCATCGGAGGTCCGCCCGTGCCAGTCGCTGAGATCGCCTTGCCGCGCTGCTCGCCGCTGTTTTCTCGACCTAGAATCAGGTAATTTCAATTGGTTGCGCCTGATCCCTTTTTGCCTCTCGCGCGCGCCCCTGTGCGCGCCTGCGAGGCCGCTTGCCGTTCGCGCCAATACTTCGATCGAGTTTGCATATATCGACATGCCCGAAGACGAGGAGTGCCATTATAGTGGCACCTCGATCGCGGCGGATGAGGGAGGGCCGGAATGACCGGAGATGCGAAGGGCGAATACCGGGGCACCGGATACCGTAACGATGCCGACCTGAAGGCGTGGCTGGCCAAACGGCCGACCGAAGCCGCGTTGGAGCCCGCGCTGCCGATTATCGACCCGCATCATCATTTCTGGGATACGCCGCAGCGTGGCCGCTATCTGCTGCCCGAGCTGCTCGACGACATCGGTGGGGCCCACAACATCGTCTCGACAGTCTTTCTTGAGTGCCGCTCGATGTACCGCAAGGACGGGCCGGCTGAGATGGCGCCGGTCGGCGAGGTCGAATTCGTCAACGGCATCGCGGCGATGAGCGCCTCTGGCGGTTATGGGCCGTGCCGCGTCGCAGAGGCTATCATCGGTCACGCCGATCTGACCTTGGGAGCGCGGGTGCGCGAGGTGCTGGAGGCCGAGCTCAGGGTTGCCGGCGGGCGTTTCCGCGGCATTCGCCACGGCGTGTCATGGGACAGCCACGACTCGATCCAGAGACACGCAACGCGCGTCGTGCCGGCGCATTTAGTGCGCGACACGACATTCCGCGAGGGCTTCGCTCAGCTCGCCCCACTCAAGCTCAGCTTCGAATCCTGGCAGTACCATCCGCAATTGCCGGATGCGATCGACCTCGCCCGGGCCTTTCCCGATACGACGATCATCCTCAATCATGTCGGCGGCGTGCTGGGGGTCGGCCCCTATTCCGGTCATCGGCAGGAGATCCTTGCCGGTTGGAAGAAGGACATCGCCGAACTGGCCAAATGCCCGAACGTCAACGTCAAGCTCGGCGGCGTGGGCATGACCTCGTTCGGGTTCGACTTTCACGAGCGCGACCTGCCACCTTCGTCCGAAGACCTGGCCGCAGCATGGCGCCAGTATATAGAGCCCTGCATCGAAGCCTTTGGCGTCAACCGCTGCATGTTCGAGAGCAACTTCCCGCCGGACAAGCAGTCGGGCGGCTACACCGAGCTGTGGAATGCGTTCAAGCGCATTTCCGCCGGTGCCTCTGCGGCCGAAAAAATGGCGCTCTACAGTGGCACCGCGGCGCGCGTTTACCGCATCACCGCTCCCTGATTGGCCGGCTCGATTACGCGAGTCAGCGCGAGGAGCGAAGGAGACATCCATGCCTGCGTCGTACGAAACCCATCGCGCACAACTCAAAGCCATCCTGTCAGCCTGGGGCATGCCGGAAGACAACGCGGAAGCGACCGCCGATATCCTGTCCTGGGCGGATCTGCACGGCGTCGACAGCCACGGCATCTCGATGATCCCCGGCTACGACCGGATGCGCCGCAGCGGACGCGCGAACATGAAAGCCCGGCCGCGCATCATCAAGGAAACGCCGGTCTCGGCGCTGGTCGACGGCGATGGCGGGCTCGGCCACGTACCAGCGCGTTTCGCCATGCAGGTGGCGATCGACAAGGCCAAGCGCTCCGGCATCGCGATCACAGCGGTGCGCAACTCGGCCCATTTCGGCGCCACCGGCTACTACAGCTTGATGGCGGCGGAGGAAGGGCTGATCGGCATGGCGTGCACCAGCAACTCGGTCGCCCAGGCAGCGCCGACCTTTGGCAAGGAGGCAAAGCTCGGCACCGATCCCTGGTCGTTCGCAGCGCCCAGCGCCGACGGGCGGCCGTTTCTGCTCGACATGGCGACCACGACGGTGGCCGCCGGGCGCATCCGCAACAAGGCCAATGAGGGGCTACCCTGCCCGCCCGGCTGGGTGCTGGACAAAGACGGGCAGCCCAGCACCGACCCCGCGGAAGCGCGCGAGAAAGGCGGTTTCCTGACCTCGCTTGGCGGCTCGCCGGAAGGCTCCAGCTACAAGGGCTACGGGCTCGCGGCGATGGTGAACATTCTTGCCTCGTGCCTATCCGGGTCGACCTTGATCACCGACCCGATGGCCGGGAAGAAGGAACAGGGCAACGATATCGGCCACTGCTTCATCGCGATCGACCCGGGCCTGTTCCGCGACCGCGACGAATTCACCACCGACGTGACCCGCTTCTGCAACGATCTGCGGGCGACCAAGCCGATCGATCCTCGACAGCCGGTCATGGTGGCCGGCGATCCGCAGTGGAACTACGGAGCGACGCGGATGCGGGAAGGAATCCCGGTTGGCGCGGGCTTGATGAGCCAGATCCGCCAGGTCGCCCAGGCCTGCGCCGCCCCCTGGTTGTTGGATTGAGCCGCGGCGAGCGGCTGGATCAGGTCAAGCCGGGCGGCGCGCGGCGACGAGAAAGATGGTCGCGGGCAGGCGGATCGGGCCCGAACGGGCTTCGGCGGCGAACGCGGCCTCGATCTCACCGGCGATCGTTTGCCGGGTTGCCTCGTCGGGCTTCTTCTCCTCGATCAGCCGCGCCGTCGGTCCCATCGCCACCGCGTGCCGCGCCTCTTCTTCGGGTGTGCCACAGATGATCGTCGGGTGGGCGCGCTCGACGGTGATCTCGGCGAACCCGGCCGCCCTAAGAACCCCACGGATATAGTCGGGGTCGCCAAAAGCGAGCGGGCCGGGCTCGTGAGCGGGCGCCGGCGGCCCCAGATGGCGAAACGCCACGTCGTAAGAGATCAGCCAGTGCCGGTTCTCCGCGAGCGGCCCCCAGCAGGCGAACACCAGACGGCCGCCCGGCTTTAAGGCGCCGCCGATGTTGCGGAAGGCCGCCGCCGGATCGGCGAAGAACATGACGCCCATGCGCGAGGTCGCGAGATCGAAGGCGACCGGTTCGAAAGCGAACACCTGAGCGTCGCCGGACAGCACTGTGACATTGTGCAGAGCGCGCTCGCCGACCTTTTGACGCGCCGCCCCGAGCATCGGCTCGGAGATATCGACAGCGACGACCCGGCCATGCTCGCCGACCGCCGCGGCCAGCGGCAAGGTCAGCACGCCGGTCCCGCAGCCGATTTCGAGTACGCTCTCGCCGCCCGTCAAACCCAGGCGCCCGAGCAACAATGCGAGGCTTTCCTGGTTGCGCCGCTCCCTGAAACCGGGCGCGGCGACCCAGCGCGGCCCGGCAACCGTATTCCAATAGCGGCGCTGCGCTGCGTTCGCGTCGAGAGCTTCTCCGGCCATCTCGCAATCCTCCCGTTTCAGCCTAAATTTTTCCGCTCGTAGCGCAGCCGCGGAGGACGCGGCCAGCGCATTGCCTCACATGACTACTGGAAGCCTCGGCCGGAGCGATCATTCGATCACTCACCAACCGGTCGGGGCGCGGAGCCGGCGGTGGCGAGGCGGCGCTTGGCTTCCTCGTAGAGGTCCGGCGGCAACGGACCTTGCGCCAAGATGTCGAGATTGGTCTGCAAATGAGTCGGGTTGATCGTGCCGACGATGGTCGTGTCCAAATCCGGGTTCGTGAACGTGAAGCGCAGGATGAACTCCATCGGCGTCATGCCGTCGAGCAGGTCGTCGAGATGTGCCTGGCGCCAGCGTTCCCATTGCAGCCCGGCCTGCTTCCCTTCGGTCGGCGCACCCTTTGCCGCGCCGCCGCGAATGACGATGCCAGCACCCTTCTGGGCGGCAGCGGCGATCGACGCCTCGTGCTCGCGTTCGACCGCCGAGTACGGGATCTGAAAGACCTCGAAAACACCCATGACGATGTGCTCCGTCAGGTGGGGCAATGTGCCGGACATTCCGACAAACCGCACCTTGCCAGCCGCGTTGAGCTCCAGCAGCGCGTCGAGCGCGCCGTGCTCCTCCAGGGTCTGCCGGGACGGCGAGGAATGGAACTGGACGACGTCGAGATAGTCAGTCTTCATCCGCACCAGGCTTTGTTCGACCCCAGCCACGACGTTCTCGCGGGTAAAGACATGCGCGTTTCGCTGCCCGCGCGGCGCCGGCGGCGCGCCGACGAGACAGCCGCATTTGCTCGCCAGATAGTATTCAGAGCGCCGGTGCGAGATATAGCGGCCGATCCGCTCCTCGCTCAGCCCATAATCGATCGAGGTGTCGATGTAGTTGATGCCGGCATCGAGCACCTTGTTGAGAATGGTTTCTGCCTGCGCCTCGGTGATGTCGCGGGCGCGGGGGGCGCCGCGCAATTCCATCGCCCCATAGCCCAAAGCCGTGACCTCCAATCCAGTGCGCCCCAGCTGTCTTTTTGCGACGGCCATTCTCGTCCTCCATTCGCCACGTCGACCCGATGCTAGACCGTCGGCGCCGATCGGTCGAATGCCGGTGCAGTCGAGGCGCTTGACAGCGGCCGCGCAAGCGGGCTGAGACTGGCTGCGGGTCAAGTTTGGCCGCGTGACGAACGCGATGGCCGGGTGGGGAGGAAAGCGGCAATGACACGGAAGACCATGTTCTGGAACTCGAGTCGGCGCGAGGTCATCAAAGGGGGGGCGGCAGCGGCGGCTGCCGTGATGCTCCCGGCGGGTATCGCCGACGCCCAGGCTGCCGATATTCCCCGCGATAAAACGATGATCCTGATCGGCATCAACAGCCGAGACGGCCGTTGGGTCGATTACGAGCTGTGGAACCCCTATGCGATCGGGGCGAACCACCAGAACGGACCGAACCTGATCTATGAGCCGCTGGCTTATTACAGCGCGTTTGCCGACAAATGGTACATGTGGCTGGCACAGAGCTATGAGTTCACGGAGGACTTCAAGCAGCTCACGATCAAGACGCGCCCGGGCATCAAATGGAGCGACGGCACGCCATTCAGCGCCGAGGATGTCGCATATACGATGAATACGTTGCGCGACCTCGGCCCCAAGGTGAGATGGGGTGTCGACGTCAATCAGGCGCTCGACGAGGCGACCGTCACCGATCCGAATACGGTGGTGCTGAAGTTCAAGATCCCCTCCCCCCGGTTTTTCTTCTTCGCTACCTACAAATACGACATCGGCATCTACATTGTGCCGAAGCATATTTTCCAGGGCCACGACTGGACCAACTTCAAGCACTTCGACATCGCCAAGGGTTGGCCGATCACGACCGGACCGTGGAAAGTCGTGGAATCCTCGCTGCAGCAGAAGGTGTTCGAGCGCCGACATAACTGGTGGGCGGCCGAGCAGAAGCTGGCGCCGATGCCGCCGACCCAGCGCAATATCTGGCTGCCGATGGTCAACGAGCAGAATACGGCCCAGGCTCAGATTACGAATCACTCGGATTTCGGCGGTCCCCTGCAGCCCGCCACCTTCCCCACGGTGATCCGGCAGAACCCCAAGGTCACCTCGTATTCCGGGCAGAAGCCGCCTTGGGGCTATGTCGATTGGTGGCCGATCTCGCTTTACGTCAACAACGAGGTCAAACCGTTCGACGACAAGGACGTGCGCTGGGCGCTCAGCCACTACATCGACCGCCAGCAGGTCATCGCAGTTGCCTATCTCGGAGCCGAGACGACCTCCGCCTTGCCGATGCCGCCCTACAAGCCGCTGCTGCCGTATTTCGACGCGGTCAAGGACCTGCTCGCGAAATATGACACGCTCGAATTCGATCCCAAGAAAGGCGACGCCCTGCTGGAGGCCAAGGGATTCAAGAAGAGCGGCAGCATGTGGGAGACGCCGGACGGCAAGCCGTTTACCCTCGACATCATCGGCTTTGGCGCCTCCGGCTCGGCGATGGGCCCGGTCCTCGCCGAAATCCTGCGGCGTCATGGCGTGACGGCAAGCCTGACCCTGCCGCCTGACTTCAATAGCCGCTTCCAGAAAGGCCAGTATGCCGGTTCAATTTACGGCCATGGCGGCAGCATCCGCGAGCCGTATGACACCTTGCGCCTTTATCAGAGCCAGAGCATCGCTGTGCCGGGCGCGCACGCGGTGAATTTCAGCCGCTGGAAGAACCCCGATTTCGACAAGATTGTCGATGAAGTTTATGTCACCGATCCCAAGAACGTAGAGAAGCTGAAAGTGCTGTTCCGCGCGGCGATGGAGATCTGGCTGCCTGACCTGCCCGACATCCAGCTGGTGCAGAACTATCATCGCATCCCGTTCAACACGACCTATTGGCGGAATTATCCAACCGAGGACAATTCCTATGTTAACGGCGCTTCGTGGCACCTGACGTTCCCGATCGTGCTGTGGAATCTGCAATCCGCGTAGCATCTCGCGCGAAATGTTGCACCTGGCCGAGACTGATATGGACCACATAAGATACGGTCTAAATTCGTCTTGCGCGGGGTTGGCCCGCGTATCCTCGTCTTCCTTTCGGGCGTCCGAAGACGTGGATGGCCGGGCCAAGCCCGGCCAAGACGAGAAGAGAAAGCTGATTCTTTGCGGCCATCACAACTACCCCCGGACAGCCCTGCGCCTTCGCGCGAACGATGATTTTACGGCCGGCTGAGAGCGCTTAGCCGAGATGCACGCGGTCTATATCGTCAAACGCTTCGGGGTCTTCCTGTTGATCGTCTGGCTGGCGGCGACGCTCAACTTTTTCCTGCCCAAGCTGTCGGGACAGGACCCGGTCCGCACCAAATTGCTCGAGGAGGCCTCGCTCGGCGGCTATGTGCATGCCGGCATCGAGGACATGGTCAAGGAGTACCAGAAGCGGTTCGGCCTCGATCAGCCCTTGTGGCGCCAATACCTGACCTATCTCGGCTCGGTATCGCGCGGCGACCTCAACTATTCCATTGCCAACTATCCGCGCACCGTTGTCGGCATGATCAGGGAGGCCTTGCCCTGGACCATCGGGCTGCTCGGCGTGACGACCTTGTTCTCCTTCGCCGCCGGCACGATCCTCGGCGCCCTGCTCGCCTGGCCGCGGGCGCCGCGCTGGATGGGATGGCTGATGCCGCCGTTATGGGCTTTGCACGCCATCCCCTTTTTCCTGCTCGGGCTGGTGCTGAGCTGGCTGTTCGCCTTTAGGTTCCAGTGGCTGCCGAACTTCGGCGGCTACAGTGCCGGCGCTAATCCGGCATGGGACTGGCCCTTCGTCCTCGATGTGCTGCGACACGCCATCCTGCCCGCGCTTTCCATCGTGCTCGTCTCGGTAGGCGGCTGGGCGCTCGCGATGCGTGGCATGATGGTCACGACCATGGGAGAGGATTACGTCACCTTTGCCGAGGCCAAGGGCCTGCGCAGTGCCACGATCTTCACCCGCTATTGCATGCGCAACGCGATCCTGCCGCAGACGACCGGCCTTGCTTTGGCCTTGGGACAGATCCTATCGGGTGCGGTATTGGTCGAGGCGATCTTTGGCTATCCTGGGATCGGGGCGTTACTGTTCCAGGCCATCGAGGAGAATGACTTTTTCCTGATCCAGGGGATCGTGTTTACCGTCATCGTGGCGCTCGGCTTTGCGACGTTTGTACTGGACGTGGTTTATCCCCGGCTCGACCCCCGCATCTCCTATCACCGGACCTAGGCCGCGTGCTCGGCTATCTTCGCCGCAATGTTTCACTGCTGGTCGGGCTGGTATTTCTTGGCTTTCTGGCGGTGTTTATCGTCGTCGGCGCGCTGACAGTCGATACCGGAAATGCCCAGCCGCTGTCGGCGCCGGCGCTCCAGCCACCCTCCCGGGAGTATCCGTTCGGCACCGACCGCAACGGGCGCGACTTGTTGGCGGTGATGGTGGCAGGCACGCCGCTGACATTGCGCATCGGCTTTATTGCCGGGTTCATCGGCGTCGGCGTCGGCGCCATACTGGCTTTCACCGCAGCCTATTACCGCGGACGGGTCGACACCGTCATTCGCAGCATTGCCGATATCGGCCTGACGGTGCCGCAGTTGCTTGTGCTGATTATTATCGCCGTGTCGTTAAAAGGCAGTCTCACCGTAAACCAGATGGCGATCATCATCGCTTCCCTGGCCTGGCTTAGTCCGACCCGCACCATCCGTTCGCAAGTCCTGACGTTGCGGGAACGGGGTTACGTGGAGATTGCGCGGCTCAACGGTATGAGCGGCCCGGAAATCATCTTCCGCGAGCTGATGCCCAATCTGCTGCCCTATCTCGTCGCCACCTTGGTCGGCAGCGTCTCGGCGGCGATCCTCGCCTCGGTCGGGTTGGAGGTTTTGGGGCTCGGGCCGGTCGAGGCCCCGACCCTCGGCATGACGCTCTACTGGGTCAATTTCAACGCCGCGATCATCAATGGCTGGTGGTGGTGGTGGACCGCCCCGCTGGTCGTTATCGTGATGGTGTTCCTCGGCTTGTTCTTTCTGACCGCGGGCCTCGACGAGATCGCCAACCCCCGTCTGCGGCGATCGGTATGAACGGCAGCATTTTGCGGGTCGAGCGGCTCTGCGTTTCTTATGACCATCCCCTCGGCCCGGTGCGGGCTGTCGACGAGGTGAGCTTCTCGCTGCGCCCGCGCGAACGCTTTGGGTTGGCCGGTGAATCGGGGTCCGGAAAATCGACGATGGCATTGGCCATCTTGCGGATGATCAAGCCGCCCGGGCGGATCGAGGGAGGTGCGGTCTGGCTCGATGACATTGCCTTGTCCGGCCTGACCGACGACGCAATGCGCCGGCTGCGGCTCGCCGGCATCGCGATGGTCCCGCAAGGTTCGATGAACTCGCTCAACCCGGTGGCGCGCATCCGCGAGCAGATCCGCGACGCGCTGGCCGACCATGGCGAACGTCTCGCCAAGCGCGACATCGACACCCGCATACGGGAGCTGCTGGCTCAAGTGGGGCTATTGCCGGAGGTCGCCGACCGATACCCGCACGAACTCTCCGGCGGCATGAAGCAGCGCGCCTGCATCGCCATCGCGATCTGTCTGCGCCCAAAAGTGATCATCGCCGATGAGCCGACCAGCGCGCTCGACGTGGTCGTACAGCGGCAGGTGATGGAGACTCTGGGTCGGGTGCAAGCCGAGCTCGGCGCCGCGGTGATCCTGATCGGGCACGACATCGGCCTGATGGCTCAGTTCGTGGACCGCCTGGGCATCATGTATGCGGGGCGGCTGGTCGAAGTGGCGCCGATCCGCGACATCATCACGGCACCGCGGCACCCCTACACGCGCATGCTGATCGAGTGCTTGCCGTCGCTGGAGCGCAAGGGCGGGCTGCGCGGCATTCCCGGTCTGGCGCCTGTCTTGCGCGAGCTGCCCCCAGGCTGCGCCTTTCATCCCCGCTGCCCGAAAGTGCAGGCGCGCTGCCGCACCGAGAAGCCTGCCGTGCGAGCCATCAACGAGGACGCGAGCGTGGCGTGCCATCTCGCATGACGCCGCTGCTCGAACTTCGCGACGTCTCGAAACACTTCGCCGGCGGCATGTTCGGGCGGGATCGGAAAGCCGCGCTCGAACATTTCTCGTTCGCCATCGACCCGGCGCTGCCGGGGATCACCGCCGTGGTCGGCGAAAGCGGCAGCGGCAAAACCACCTTGGCTAGGCTGCTGCTAGGCCTGATCGAACCGTCCGAGGGTGAGGTCCGATACGACGGGCGCCCACTGTCCCAACTGTCGGCAGCGCAACGGCAGCAATTCCGCCGCGAGGTGCAGGCGATCTTCCAGGACCCGTACGAGGTCTATAACCCATTCTACCGGGTGGACCACGTGCTGACGACGCCGGTGCGCAAATTCCGTCTGGCGCCGACACGGGCGGAGCGACGAGGGCTGGTCGAGGAAGCGTTGCGCGCGGTCGGCCTGCGTCTGGAGGAAATCCTCGGCCGCTATCCGCACCAGCTTTCCGGCGGGCAGCGGCAACGCATCATGGTCGCGCGCGCCCTGTTGCTGCGCCCACGGCTGATCGTCGCCGACGAGCCGGTATCGATGGTCGACGCCTCCCTGCGCGCCACCATTCTCGGCAGCTTGCGCAAGCTGAACGAGGAGCTGGGGATCTCGATCCTGTACATCACCCACGACCTCGCCACGGCCTATCAGGTCGCCGACACGATCCTGGTGCTGTACCGCGCCTCGGTTGTGGAAGCCGGTGATGTGGAGCTGGTGGTGAAAGCGGCGCAGCACCCCTATACACAATTGCTGATCGGCGCGATCCCACGCGTCAGCACGGTGCGAGACTGGGGGGCGGAGGAACGCAAATCTGAGGGCAGCCTGGCAATGCACGGTTGCAAATTCGCCGATCGCTGCCCGGTCGCGACCCCCCAGTGCCTGACAGCGGTGCCGCCGCTCTATCGCACCGATCCGCGCCGCGCCGCAGCCTGCTTCCGGCTCAGCGAATGGCCGACGTTGCCCCCAGAGGAGATCGGGGAAGTGCTGGCGCCGGACCGTGCGCCCAACTCGCGGGTTCTCGCCACATTATCGGCCTGAGCGAGCCGGACAGTCTCCATTTACGCTACTTCGCGGCTTCCCGGTTCTTTGTCTGTTCGGCGGCGAAGTGGCGTTCGACGGCGCTGGCGGCGGCGGCCTTGCGTTTGGCGCTGAAGGCTTCGCGATTGGCGCGCATCCAGTCCATCGATTGCGAGCGCCAGGCACTGCGCTCCTCGAAGCGCGGCAGCACGTAACGCGCGAATAATTCGTAGGAGCGCTTGGTCGCTTCCCAGTCGGCCCAGTCGTGGGCGAGCATCAGGATGCAGCCGAAGCCGCCGGTCTTGGCCCAGTAATTCTCTAAGACGCGCAGCGCGTCGTCGGGTGTGCCGATCGCGCCGCGCCCGCCTGCATTGATCTCCTCGATGCTGGGCATGCCGATCGCCGCGCCGCCCTCGGGGTTTACCGAATATGAATAGAGCTGCCACTTCTCGAAGCCGGCGCGCACATTCTCGATCGCCTTCTCGCGCGTCTCGGCGATGTGGAACGGAGCCATCACGCGATAATTGGCGCGATCCATGATCCGGCCCTGCGCCGCCGCCTCGGCGTTGGCGAGTTCCCAATTGTAGTCGAGCGTGTCGTAGCCGTTCGGGCTGCCGGCCATCACGCACAGCATGCCGAGATCGTAGCGGCCAGCGAGCTTGCCGCCATACGGCGTGACCGCGCTGGCGATAGCCAGATGCGGCCGCGGCTTCGAATATGGGCGCAGCTGCAGCCGCGCTTCGCGCATCGTGTACCATTCGCTGTGCTTCGTGATGGTCTCGCCATCGAGCAGACGGGTGATGACGTCGATGGCGTCGGCCATGCGATCGCGCTGGGTCTCGGGGTCGATGCCGAGCATCATCGCGTCCGAGGGCAACAGTCCGGGGCCAAAGCCGAACATCGCCCGCCCACGCGTCTGATAGTCGAGCTGAACGATGCGGTCGGCCACCATGAACGGATGATGGTAAGGCAGCGAGATCACTCCGGTGCCGAGGCGGATTTGCCTGGTGCGCTCGGCGGCGGTGGCAATAAACAATTCCGGCTGGCCGTAAATTTCGTAACCGCCGGAATGGTGCTCGCCAATCCACGCCTCGGCATAGTCGTGCGCGTCGAGCCACTGCATTAGCTGAAAGTCGTGCTCCATGCAAAGCAGCGGATCTTCGTCGTTGGGGTGAAACGGCGGCAGGAACACCCCGGCGCGCAATGTGCGGTACTCAGTCATCGGTTATTCCTCCATACACCGGTGGCGCTACGCTCAAGCGGTGGTCTGCGCGAGATTGCTTCGCCGCGCTCGCAATCAACATCGAACGATAGTCGTTATGGCCGAGTCCAGCAGGTCCAGCGCTGGTTGAAGCGGCCTAAGGGTTGATGACCGTCGCGGTGCGGCTGATCACGAAGGCCTCGTGCCGTTCGAGGAAATCGGCCACCACCTCGGTGAACGCTTCCGGGCGGTCGGTGCTGATCCCGTGGCCGGCGTCGTAAACAAACACCAAATGGCTGTTCGGCATCAGCTCCTTGTAGAAATGCCCCATCTCCGGCGGGATAACCGCGTCGAGCGTACCGAACAAGACCAGCGTCGGGGTCGCCAGCTCGCGAAGTCGGCGCTCGAGGTCCGCGTCCCGGTCGGGGCCGCGCAACCGTTGGGTCAAGCGCCCGACCTTGGCGCGCACTTCCGGGTCTTGCGGCGGCATCGGTGCGACCCGCTCGGGGTGGGCGAAGAGCCGGCGCGCCATCTCCTCAGGCGAACCCGAAGGTGCCTGCGCGCCCTTGGGACGGATCGCTGCCGGAGCTTCGAGCATCAACGCCAGAACCTGCTCCGGATATTGCACGGCGAGCCACAACGCCGTCTTGCCGCCGAACGATGTGCCCATCAGGTTGAACCGGTCGATGCCCAGATTGGCGACCGCCTTGGCCATCGTTGCCGCCAGCGCGGGCATGTCTTGCGAACGGGTGTTCTCCTCCGAATTGCCGAAGCCCGGCATCTCGAAGGCGATGACGCGGAACTGGCGGCTCAGGAGATCGTGACCCGGCGATAGACGCAGCCCGCCGGCGCCGTGCAGGTGCACCAGCACCGGCCCCTCTCCGGCTTCCAGATAGCGGATGCGGAACCCGTCCGCATCGACATGGTGCTCGCGAAACGCTGCGCCGGGTGTTGTCCGCGCCGATTGGTCTGCCACGATCGTTCTTCCTCCTAACGCATCAAGTCCTGACCAGCGGGATCAATTTCGCCCAGCGGTCCAGCAACGGCAGAATCTCGTCGGCGTTGGCCGGCGGCAGGCGCACGGTCATGCGGGTGATGCCGAGATCGCGGTTGCGCTTCAGCAGGTCCGGGTCCTCCGGCGCGCCGCCCAACGTCACCGAGAGAGATTGCGGATCGCGTCCGGCCTCTCTGGCCATCTCGCGCAAACGCGGCATGAACTCCGCGGGACCGTCGGGGCCGGCGCTGGCGGCGAACGGGATCAACCCGTCACCGTAGCGAAGCGCTCGCCGCGCGGCGAGCCGGAAAGCGCCGCCGACGATGATGGGCGGGTGCGGCTTTTGCACTGGCTTAGGCCAGGTCTGCATCGGTGGGAAATCGACGATTTTGCCGTGATATTCCGGCTTGTCGTTGCTCCAGATTTCTTTCATCGCCTCGATCTGCTCGCGCATCTTCAAGGTCCGGGTCTCATAGACAGTGCCATGGTCCTCCATCTCCTCGGCATTCCAGCCGCAGCCGATGCCGAACAGGAAACGGCCCTTCGACACCTGGTCGAGGGAGGCGACTGATTTTGCCGTCTGGATCGTGTCACGCTGGATCACCAGACAGACGCCGGTGCCGAGCTTGAGGCGTGTCGTGACCGCGGCCGCGGCACTCAATGTGACGAACGGGTCCATCACATCGTAGTACTGCTTCGTCAGCTCCCCGCCCGGCACATTGAAGCGGCGGGTGACCGGGATGTGCGAGTGTTCGGCCACCCACAGCGAGTCGAAGCCGCGTTGTTCGAGCGCCACCGCCAATTCCGTCGGCGTCATCGAATAGTCGGTAAAGAAGATGGCCGCGCCGATTTCCATGGTCTCTTTCCTCCTGTCCGTATCTCAAACCTCGCGAATGCGCGGCAGCACCTTTTTGCCGAACAGTTCTAGCGAGTACATCAAATCGCCGAGATCCGTGGCGCCGGGGTTCTGGAAGGCGAGATCGAGCACACCGGCCCCCATTTCCTCGCGACAGCGCTTGACTTGTGCAACGACCGTGTCGGGACTGCCAATAAAAGTTGTCGGCAAGACGCCGCCGACATTGGGCGCCCGCGGCTCGCCGGCGATATTGCGCATATCGGCCTTGAACAGTGCTTCGCGCACGCCCGGCCGCATCGGGAACGCCGCCGCCCCGCCGCTGCGCTGCTTCTGCAGCAGTTCGTCGGCCTCGTCGTCGGTATCGGCGATGATGATGTTGGCGCGATAGAGGACCTGCTCCACGGTTGGCTGCCAGCCGTAGCGCGTGCACTGCTCGCGATAATACTGGGTCGATTTGCGCATCACCTCGAACGGCGCGAACGAGACGCCGAGGCCGACATGGAGGCGCGCAGCGAACTCGCAGGCCTCTCGACTTGTGCCGAGCGCATAGGTCGGCGGGTATGGCTGCTGCCAGGGGCGGGGCCACACCGAGACGCTGCGGAACTGGTAGTGGCGGCCTTGCCAGCCGAATGGTTGCGGCTCGGTCCACGCCTTGAGGATCAGCTCCATGCCCTCGTCGGTGCGCTCGCGCGCCTCGGCAGGATTGAGATCGAAGGTCAGGTATTCGTTCGGCGTCCCGCGCAACAGCCCGACCACAAGGCGGCCCTCGGCGACGTTGTCGAGCGTCGCAAGTTCCTCGGCGACCCGCACGGGGTTGCTTTGGGGCACGATCGGCCCCAACAGCGCCACCTTTATCTTCTTCAGGCGAGCGGCGATGTACGCTCCCGAGACCGCGGGCGCCGGGGTCAGAATCCGCGGCGAATAGTGGTGCTCCGACACGCTGACCCAGTCAAAGCCGAGGTCCTCGACAAATTCGATCCGCTCGATCATGTCGTGAAATGCCTTTGCGCCCGCCTCCGGGTCATAGGCCCCCGCCGGTACCGGCCATTGCGCCGGCACGGGTTGTGGCGCGGTGTAGCGGCCTGTTTCGAAATACGAGATCTTCATCCACGACCTCCGACACGTTAGGGCAGCGGAGCGGCTGCCCTCGGTGAGCCTTCACCCTGAAGCTGGACCAATAAATCCCGTTCGCTAACCCCGCCGCAAGCGTCAGGAGATCAGGGTCGCCGCTACACGTCGCAAATATGCGGCAGGACCTTGTTGCCAAACAGCTCGAGCGTGGCCATCAAGGTTCCCGGATCGGCATCGCGGGTCTGGAAGAACAGGTCGAGTACGCCGATCCCGGCTTGATCATGGCAGCGCTTGACCTGGTCGATGACCGTATCCGGGCCGCCGAAGAAGTTTGTCGGCAAGGTGCCGCCGACATTCGGCGTCCTGGTTTCGCCGGCGACGTTGCGGGAATCGAGTTTGATCAGCGCGTCGCGCACCCCCGCGGGCATCGGCAATGGCGAGTGGGCCAGGGGGTTTTCCATCGCTGCCTCGGCCTCCGCGTCGGTCTCGGCGAGAAGAATATTGGCCCGATAGATGATCTGGTCCGGCGCCGGCTGCCAATCGTGCCGCGCGCAGGCTTCGCGATAGTAGCGCGTCGCCTTGGCGCAGACCTCGAACGGGGCGTAGGAGAGCCCGAGCCCGAGGCGATGGCGGGCGGCAAACTCGCAGGATTCGCGGCTGGTCCCGAGCGCGTAGGTCGGCGGATAGGGTTGCTGCAATGGGCGCGGCCAAACCGCGACGGTGCGGAACTGGAAATGGCGCCCTTGCCAGCCGAATGGTTGCGGCTCGGTCCACGCCTTGAGGATCAGCTCCATGCCTTCTGTGGTGCGTTCCCGCGCCTCCTCGGGGTTGAGGCCGTAACTCAGATATTCCCCGGTCGTCCCGCGCAACAGCCCGCACACCAGACGGCCCGGCATGAGATTGTCCAGCAGCGCCAGTTCCTCGGCGATCCGCACCGGATTGCCCTGCGAGACGATCGGGCCGAGCACGGCGATCTTTATTCTCGGCGATGCGCCGCTAGATGCGAGGCAGCGACGATCGGGGCGGGCGTCAGACGCCGGGGGGAATAGTGGTGCTCGGAAACGCTGATCCAGTCAAAGCCCAAGCGCTCGACGTGCTGCGCCCGCTCGACCATGCCGCGATAGGCCTCCGAGCCTGCAGCGAAGTCATAGACGGCGGGCGGGACCGGCCATTCGGGTGGTAGTTTCCCCGGCGCCCGATAGCGAGCGGTTTCGAAATACGAGACCTTCATGGTTCTGGAACCAAGCTGCTACCTCGCTGCCCCAACCCTCGCGGCTCGGCCCGCTTCGGGCTTCGCGTTACGTCGGCGCTCGCTGTTGCGGCAATGTGACCGGGATCTTGTAGAGGTTCACCGCGTTTTCGAAGACCAGCTGGTTGAGCGCCTCTTTCCCTAAGCGCCGCCTCCGCCGGAGCATGGCCCATCGCCTTGGAGTGCGGCCACGGGCTGTCGATGCCCGGGAAGTCGCTGGCCCACAGGAAATTGCCGAAGCCGACTTCGGGCACGCGCCGAAAACCGCCCTCTTCCTCGACCTCGAAGGTGAAGAAGACCTGGCGCTTGACGAACTCGCTCGGCTTGTCGGAAAGCGGGATGTCGGGCTTGAAGACGCGGCGTGTCCGGCCCGCCGAAATCGTATTCGCGGTCGAAGCGCCAGAACATGAACGGGACCCAGCCGACGCCGGCCTCTTCGAGCACGAAGCGCACCCCGGGATGGCGGTCGCAGATGCCGGAGAACACGACGGCGCTCATCAGTTCCGCCATCAGCCCCATCGGGAAGTTGGCGACCCGCATCAAGGACTGGTTGCGCGGTTCGAGGCCTGGACCCCGACCCCGATCTGGCGCGACCCGCCGCGCGGGTTGGCGTGCAGGTTGACCGGCATGCCGGTCTCGGCGGCGGCCGCCCAGACCGGCTCCCACATCTGGTGCATCACCGGCTCGGGGGCGAACGCCCAGTCGAAGATGACCCCGGTCGGCAGGCCGAATTCGGCCACCCGCATCAGCTCGGCGATCGCCTCCTCCGGCGTCAGGCACGGCAGCGGCAGCAGCATGATGAAGCGGCCGTTCGACTCCTCGTACAATTCCCGCGCCCAGTCGTTGACGGCGCGCACGCAGGCGGCGCGCAGCTCGGGGTTCTTGATCTGCGAGATCTGCTCGTAGGGGCCGTTGACGAGCTCGGCGTCGACCCCGTCGCGGTCCATGTCTTCGCAGCGATATTTGGCGTTGGCGGCGCGGAAGATGCCGGGCTCGGGCTCCTCCGGCAAGCCCGCGCGCGTATAGCAGTTGACCGGGCCGCGGCCGACGCCGGCCCAGCCGACCCCGCTCCAAGGGCGTCCCTCGACGACCCACTGCCGGGTGCCGTCCGGCCCCTGCACGACTCGCGGCCCGTCATCCTGGAATTTTCGCGGCAGGCGCTTCGTCCACAAATCGAACGGAAGGTGCATCAGCCGGCAATGTCCATCCGCGGATACCACGCCAAATCTCTTCTCCATCGCGCGTTTCCCCTTTCAGAGGGTTGGCGGGGAGGGGGAATCGTGCGGCCTCCCCAGCACATGACCACGTACGCCGTAAAACCTTAGTCACCTAGTCGCGCCGCCAGCACCGCACCGGGTCGCTGGCCGACGGCATAGGTCGTCAGCGGCGTCAGCGCGCCGGTTTCCTGATTGATGCGGTACGAAGCCAGGCGGCCGGACGCCGTGCCGGCGGCAAAGACGAAACGGCCCGCAGGGTCCAGACCGAAGGCGCTGGGGACCGCTTCGGTCGACACCCGCCCGATGGCCGTCAACCGCCCGGTGGCGGTATCGACCGCGAACCCGGCGATGCTGTTGTGGCCGCGGTTGCCGACGTACAGGAAACGCCCCGACGGGGTGAGGTGGATCTGCGAGCAGGTGTTCCGGGCGGTGTACCCGTCGGGCAGGGTCGAGATCGTCTGCGCCGCGGAGAGGGTGCCGGACGCCGGGTCAAGGCGATAGCCGGTGACGCTGCAGCCCTGCTCGTTGGAGAAATAGACGAGATCTAGGGTGGGATGAAAGCAATAGTGGCGCGGGCCGAGGCGTTCCGCCGGCTCGACCCGGAACGGCGAGTTGGCGGTCAAACGGCCGGTGTCGGCATCGAACCGGAACTGCATGATCACGTTTGGGCCGGGATTATCCTTCGGCGGTTCCAAAACATTGTCTTGGATGCGGGCGATGTGCGGCACAAAGGCAAAGCGGTTGGAGCGGATCGGTCTGGATGGCGTGGGCGCCGGTGGCCGTGGCCAACCAGTCCTGGGACGGCGCGCCAACCGCGCCGTCTGCTCCGAGGCGGTAGACCGCGACGCCCCCGCCTTGATAATAGGCCGACAGCAGATACCGGCCCGCGCGGTCCGGGGCGAGAAACGTCGGCGCGTGCGCCTGCGAGACCGACCCTAGCAGGGTCAGCCCTCCGGTGCCCGGGTCGATCCGAAAACTCGAGATCGCCTGCCCGGTGCGCTGCCCAACATAAAGCGTGCGCCGATCGGGGCTGATCGCCATCACCGACGGCCCGCCCGCGGCCGGCAGCTCGGCCTGCGGCGTAAGCTGGCCGGTGTCGGCATCCATGGCGAAGGCTATGATCTTGTTGTCGTCTTGCGCGCAAACGTAGAGGGCGTATGGCATCTTTGTCCTCCCTTGGCGACCGCCGCAGGCGGTACTGCTGCTGCATTCTAGGACAATGCCAACAAAAGCCAAACGGCCACCCCGCAAAGTGGCCGGTACGGAGCGCGCCCTAGAACCGGTTTCGCTCAGGTTGAGATCGTATCCCTTTTCGTCATGGCCGGATTTGTCCGGCCATCCACGGGATCCCCGGGACCAGCCCGGACCAGCCGAGGATGACAAATCGGAAAGGTGCTCAATCTTATCGAATTTACTCGGTGTCCCTGGTCATGCCGCCTGCTTTCCGGCCAGCGAATGTCGGCGTGGCGGCTCCCGCTGGGCCGTGGCAGGGTGCGCGACATAAGATTGCCGCGCCGAGATCATCATTAATGGACGAGGTTGGATTGCCGCGATGCGCTTTTCGGCTCTGACCGAACGGGTCGCCCGGACCGGGACGGGCGGCTGGGCCGTTCACCAGGACGCCATGCGCCTGCGCGACGCCGGCGCCGACGTGATCTTTCTGACCATCGGCGACCCCGATCAGGCGCCGCCGGAGGCGTTGATCGAAGCGACCGTCGCGGCGCTGCGCGATCACCGTACCGGGTACTCGCCGACCGTCGGCTATCCCGCGCTGCGCGAGGCGATCGCGGCCCGTCACGCGCGGCGGACCGGCCAGCCCTGCGCCGCCGACAATGTCGTCGTCGTCCCGGGCGCGCAGGGCGGGCTTTATTGCGCGCTGCAGTGCCTCGCCGGACCCGGCGACGAGGTCATCGTCCCCGAACCGATCTACGCCACCTACGAGGGCGTCGTCGGCGCCAGCGGCGCGCGGATGGTGACCGTCCCGCTGCGCGCCGAGCGCGGGTTTCACCCCGATCTCGACGCGCTCGCCGCCGCGGTCACGCCGCGCACCCGCGTGGTCTGGATCAACTCGCCGCACAACCCGACCGGCGCCGTGTTCACGGCAACCGAGATCGAGGCCATCGCCGCGCTGTGCCGCGATCACGATCTATGGCTGTTGTCGGACGAGGTCTACGAGGATCTCGCCTTTGCCCGGCCGCATGTCAGCCCCTGGTCGCTGCCGGACATGGCCGATCGCACCGTCGTGGTCTCCAGCCTGTCGAAATCCCACGCCGTTCCCGCCTTTCGCCTCGGCTGGGTCATCGGCCCGCCGGCGCTGTGCCGGCACCTGTTCAATCTGCTGCTGTGCATGACCTATGGCAGCCCGGCCTTCATCCAGGACGGCGCGCTGGCGGCGCTCGCGCGAGGAGCTGCCCGAGGTGGCGGCGCTGCGCGAGGATTACCGGCCCGGGCGGCCATGCTGTGCGATCTGCTGCCGAAGCGCCGAATTGCCGGGCGTGCCGCCCGAAGGCGGCATGTTCGTGCTGCTCGACGTTCGGGGCAGCGGGCTCGAGCGCCCAGCAGTTCGCGCTCCAGCTGCTCGAGCGCGAGCACGTCGCGGTGCTGCCCTGCGACGGCTTCGGCCCGAGCGCCGCCGGCCATCTGCGCATCGCGCTGTCGCGCGCCCGACGCGCGCCTCGCCGAAGCCGGCCGGCGGATCGTCCGCTTTGCGCGCCGGCTCGCTCGAGCGCCCAGCCTCGCGCCACACCTGGCTCATGGGAGCGGGACGGTCAACAGACCCGATCCGCGATCCGCGAGAGGTGGTGGCGGTGTCGCCGAACAAATGCTCGATGACCATGCACCGGCGAAAATAGTGGCCGACCGCGTATTCCTCGGTCATGCCAATGCCGCCATGCAATTGGATCGCGTTTTGCGAAACGAACCGGGCCGCCTGACCAACGCCAACCTTGGCCATCGAAATATTGTGCGCGCGTTCATGCGGGTCGTCTCGTCGACCATCATCGCCGCCAACATCGCCATGCTGCGGCCCTGCTCCAACGCGATCAGCATTTCCGCCGAACGATGCTGCAAGGCTTGGTTCTGCCCGATCGGCTTGCCGATTGCTGACGCGTTTTCAGATATTCGAGCGTCAACGCATGCATCGCTTCCATCGCCCCGACCGCTTCGGCGGCGACCGCCGCGATGCCGGCCTCGACGACGCGTTCGATGACCGGCAATGCCTTGCCGGGCTCGCCGAGCAGGTCATCGGCATCGATTTCAACCCCGCTCAATGAAATCTCGGCCGCCCGGGTGCCATCGCGCATCGGGTAGGAGCGGCGCGCCACGCCGTTCGCATTGGCATCGACCAGGAACAAACTGATCCCATCGGGATCGTCGCGCTCGCCCGAACTGCGGGCGGTGACGATCGCCGTCGGCGTTGTCGCCATGCACGACGACGCTCTTGGCGCCGTCGAGCACCCACCCCGCCATTCGCGGTGACCTTCGCTGTCGTCAGCACGTCGTTAAGATCGTGGCGCGCCTGGCGCTCGCCATGGGCCAAGGCGAGGGTTGTTCGGCCTTCGGCGATTTGCGGCAGGATCGCGGATTGCTGTGCTGCGTTGCCGGCGAGGCGCAACGCCGTCCCACTCAGTACCACCGTCGCCAGATAGGGTTCGAGCGCCAACACCCTGCCGAACGCCTCCATCGCCAGCATGGTCTCGATCGCACCGCCGCCAAAGCCGCCATATTGCTCGGCAAAGGATAACCCAGCAGGCCGAGCTCGGCATAACGCTCCCACATAGCCTTGCTGTGGCCTCCAGGCTCGGCGAGGTAGCCACGCCGCGCGGCAAAGCCGTAACGGTCGGCGAGCAGACGATCGACGCTGTCGCGCAATAGGCGCTGCTCTTCGGTCAGGTCGAAATCATCTCTAAGTGTCTGACTACGAATTGGAATGGTTGTGTCCGGAGTATGCCACTCTCCTCATGAGGAGCTGAACCGAGGCGATGATCAGCCAGGCTTTAGCGCTGGCGATCGATGCTTCGAAGTCTTTGGCCAGGCGCCGGTTACGATTGAGCCAGGCAAGGGTCCGTTCGACTACCCAGCGGCGGGGGAGGGGTTCGAAGCCGACGGCGTGGGCCGAGCGCTTGACGATTTCGACAGTCCACTGACCGAAATTCCTCAAGGCGTCGAGCAGCTTTTGCCCGGCATAGGCGCCATCGGCAAACAGATGGCGCAGCCACGGAAAGAGGTCGTGGATCGCTTCGATCACCAGCACCGCGCCGTCGCGATCTTGCACATCAGCGGGATGGACATCGGCGCCGACCAGCAGACCGCTGGCATCGGTCACGATGTGACGCTTACGCCCCCTGATCTTCTTGCCGGCATCATAACCGCGCGGCCCGCCGCTCTCGGTGGTCTTGACCGACTGGCTGTCGATGACGCCGGCGGGATGGGCTGGCGTCGCGTCCGGCGGCTTCGCGCGCTTCGAGCAGGAGCTCGAATTGACCGTTTCCAACACGCCTTTGTCGCGCCAAGCATAGAGATACTGCACGGTCGAGTATTGCGGGAACTCGCGCGGCAGCTGCCGCCACTGGCAGGCGGTCCGGGCCATGTAGAGCAAGGCATTGATGACGCTTCGCAATTCGGCCTCTCGTGGGCGGCCCCGCCGGTATCGCGGCGGCCGCCGCGGCGATCAGGGCCCACTCTGCATCCGTCACATCGCTTGCGTAACGCAATCCCTTGCGTTCATACTGCGGTCGAGTGGTTTCGGTCCACATGTTGTGCCGGGGGGGGGGGGGGGGGGGGGGGGGGGGGGGGGGGGGGGGGGGGGGGGGGGGGGGGGGGGGGGGGGGGGGGGGGGGGGGGGGGGGGGGGGGGGGGGGGGGGGGGGGGGGGGGGGGGGGGGGGGGGGGGGGGGGGGGGGGGGGGGGGGGGGGGGGGGGGGGGGGGGGGGGGGGGGGGGGGGGGGGGGGGGGGGGGGGGGGGGGGGGGGGGGGGGGGGGGGGGGGGGGGGGGGGGGGGGGGGGGGGGGGGGGGGGGGGGGGGGGGGGGGGGGGGGGGGGGGGGGGGGGGGGGGGGGGGGGGGGGGGGGGGGGGGGGGGGGGGGGGGGGGGGGGGGGGGGGGGGGGGGGGGGGGGGGGGGGGGGGGGGGGGGGGGGGGGGGGGCATCACAATCCCAGTACGGCTTTGGTCAGGATGTTCTTCTGGATATCGTTGGTGCCGCCATAGATCGAGGCGGCGCGCAGGAACAGATAACTTTTCGTGCGCTTCGGCCGCCCAGGCCGGCCGAGTCGGGCTCGTTGCTGAGCGCGGCCAGTTCCTGCGCCCAGATCGGCATCGCCAGCGGACCGCCGACATCCATCGCCAGTTCGGTCGTCGCCTGCAACAATTCGGTGCCCTTGATCTTCAATACCGAGGACAGGGGATCGGGCTTGCCGCCTCGCTCTTCTCATAGGCCGAAACAACCCGAAACTGGGTGATTTCCAGCGCCTTCAGGTCGACCTCGAATTGGGCCACGCGCTGGCGAAACGCCGGGTCTCGATCGGCGGCCGGCCATTCCTGATGACTCGCGCGCCATTTCCTTCGGGATTTGACCCGCTCCTTGGACTTGCCGAGCCGGGCGATGCCGGTGCGCTCGTGGCCGAGCAGGTATTTGGCGACGTACCAGCCGCGGTTCTCCTCGCCGACGCAGGTTCGCGACCGGCACCCGCACGTCGTCGAAGAACACCTCGTTGATGATGGCTGCCGTCGATCGAAACGATCGGCCGGACCGTGATGCCCGGCGTCTTCATGTCGATCAGCAGGAACGAGATGCCTTCCTGCCGCTTCTGCGCGCGTCCGGATCGGTGCGCACCAGGCGAACACCAGTCGGCATGTGCGCGGCCGAGGTCCAGATCTTCTGGCCGTTGACGACGTAGTGGTCGCCGTCGCGCTCGGCCGCGGTCTTCAGCGAGGCGAGGTCGGAGCCGGCGCCCGGCTCGGAAAAGCCCTGGCACCACCAATCGTCGATATTGGCGGCGCGCGGCAGAAAGCGCTGCTTCTGCTCCTCGGTGCCGAACTGGATCAGCACCGGGCCGATCATCGTGATGTTGAACGATGATCACCTCGGGCGCCGGCGCCAGCTGGTTCTCCTCCAGGAAGATCATGCGCTGGACCGGCGTCCAGCCGGGGCCGCCATATTCCTTGGGCCAGTTGAAGCCGCCCAGCCGCGCTGGTTCAGAATGCGCTGCCAGCGCACGGTGTCTTCTTTGCGTGGCGCGTAGCCGAGCCGCATCCGTTCGCGGATGTCGTCGGGCAGCTGGTCCCGGATAAAGCCGCGCAACTCGTCGCGGAACGCCGTCTCGTCCGCTGAGAAGCGAAGATCCATGGCCCATTTCCTCCCTTATTCTCGGCTAACCGAGCAGTCGCCGACGAAACGCGACTATATCGGCGATGGCGTCGGATGTTCCACGGGAAAGCAGCAGGATTTCACCGGCCGCCGCTGCCGTTTTGCGTTGCCGACGATGCCGGAGCAGCCCATCCTGTCGCAGACAATCGCGGTCGTACGCGCCCATCAGCCTCAGCTAAGCTCGGAGGGACTAACGTGAACCGACCGTTGCTCGTGGTTGACGGCGACTCGTTCGCGCACCGGGCCTATCACGGTTTGCCGAAATCGATCAGGCGGCGTGGCAACAAGGGCGGCGGCGCGATTGTCGGCTTTGCGAATTTTCTGGTGCGGTTGTACGAGGGGGAGCGGCCCCGCGCCGTACTCGTCGGCTGGGACACGCTCGACGCGCCGACCTATCGGCACCGGGCGCTCGAAAGCTATCAGAGCGGGCGCGCGTTCGATGCCGAACTGTTGGATCAACTCGACATCCTGCCGCAATTCGTCGCTTCGTGCGGTTTCGCCTATGCGAAGGCGCCGGGCTATGAGGCGGACGACTTCCTGGC
Source organism: uncultured Alphaproteobacteria bacterium (assembly GCA_963733945.1). Taxonomy (GTDB): domain Bacteria; phylum Pseudomonadota; class Alphaproteobacteria; order ATCC43930; family CGMCC-115725; genus AP-15. The sequence continues at coordinate 138,464 of CAVTFD010000046.1, forward strand.
GGCTGCGGTGGCGCAGGAAGAGCGGCGTGGCGGGACCGCGGTCGTGGCGAGCGGCGACCGCGACGCCTTCCAGCTCGCCTCGGACGCGACGACGATCCTGCACCCGGTCCGCGCCGGCGAGATGGCGCGGATCGGGCCCGCGGAAGTGCGCGAGCGCTATGGTGTCGAACCCCGGCAGGTGCCCGATTTCATCGCCATCCGCGGCGACCCGTCGGACAAGATACCCGGTGCGCCGGGCATGGGGCCGAAAGGTGCGGCCAGCCTGCTGCGCCGATACGGGTCGCTCGAAGCAGCACTCGCCGATGGCAGGTTCGCGGCTCAGGCGGACAAGCTGCGGCTCTACCGATCGATCGCGACAATGGATGCCGCCGCACCGCTTCCGGATCTACCCGACCAGACCCCGACCTGGGACGTGGCAGCGAGCTTAGCGCGGGAATGGGAACTGAACCGGCTGGCCGACCGCCTCGCCGAACTCGCGCATCAGTCCCACCCCCAGGGCTGAAGGTACGGGCGGTCTAGCGCCAGATAACGTTCGGCGGCCTGGCGGCCCGGATCCTATCCCATCCCCTCCGCCGCCGGAGACGCAAGGCCATCGGGCGGCCACACCGCCATCCCCTCCGCCAGCGGAATGCGCAGGTTGCGGAACAACATCGAAAACATCATCCAGTTGCCCATGGCGATGATGAATTCCACCTGCTGTCCCGGGTCGGTGACATGCTTTGCCACCTCGGCCCAGGCGCCATCCGAGATGGATTTGCCGGCGAGGCACTCATCGGTGGCGGCCAGGATCGCCTTGTCCGCCGCCGTCAACCGCTCGGAGTTCCGCCAGTCGCGCACCGCCAGGATATCCTCGGGCGGAATTCCCGCCGTGGTCGCCACCCGCCAGTGCTGCGTCCACTCGTAGGCCGAGCCGGTGACCCAGCCGATCCGCATGATCATCAGTTCGCGCAGCCGCGTGTCGAATTTGTTGTTCTCCAGCAGCTGCATCAATTGGCCGAACGCGACCCTGGCCACACCGGGATTGTTGGCCACCACGCGAAACGCCTCGCTCTGCGTGCGCCGCGCGGGCATCCCCATCGCGTCGCCGAGTTCGCGGGCGCGTTCAAGCGATACCATTGGCACGCGTGAGGTCATCGTCGCTCTCCGCTGGTTGTTGCTCCGCCCTCATGGTCTCGCTGACTGTGCTACAGGGCGAGCCGGCCTGGCCCTACACCTTGCGCGAAAACCGTGCGCTTTCCTCGATCTCGGCCGCCGCGATCGCCCTGGCCAGCGCGCCGCTCAGCTCCTTGGCCGCCTCCAGCGTGAGCTCGACCGCGACCCGCGCGCCCGGCCCGAGCGCCGAGTTCACGAAATCGATGGTGATCGCCTCTTCCAGCAGGGCGTGGTGCGGGTGGTCGTAGGACACCACCGAGTGGGTCAGCTCGAACCACCCGTCACCGCCCTTGCCGGCGCCGTCGGCGCCGACGATCTCGACGATCGAGGTGCACATGCCGGCGGTTATTTGGCCAGGTGCTTCTGCAAGAACGCCGAACACCTTCTGCCAGCCGTCGAGCGCCTGCTCGATGCGGTAGGCCGGCCGGTCGTAATAGAAGAAGCCGTGCCCGGCGCCGTCGTAGCGGTGGAACTCGTAATTCTTGCCGTGCTTCTTGAGCTCGGCCTCGTGCTGGTCGACCTGCTCCGGGGTCGGCGAGCGGTCCTCGTTGCCGAACAGGCCGAGCAGCGGGCACGACAGGTCCTTGGTGAAGTCGATCGGCGCGATCGGCTGCTTCGGGTTCAGCTCCTCCTTGCTCATCACCACGCGGCCGCCCCACAGCTCGCACGCGGCGTCGATGCTCTTGGTGTGGCAGGCGAAGAGGAAGGTCTGCCGGCCGCCCGAGCAGGTGCCGAACACCCCGACCTTGCCGTTGAGCCAGGGCTGGGCGCGCAGCCATGGCACCGCGCCTTCGGTGTCGCCGATGACCTGCGCGTCGGGAACGCCGCCCTCGGCGCGCACCTTGGCGGCGACATCGTCGGCTTTGCCTTCGCCGGCGCGGTGATAGAGGTTATGGCTGATCGTCGCATAGCCGTGATGGGCGAACTTGCGGGTCGTCTCGCGGTACCACTCGTCCCAGCCGGGCGCATGATGGATCAGCACCATGCCGGGGAACGGGCCCGGCGCCCAACGGCCGCGCGACATAGGCCGAGATCGGCTCGTGCTTGTCGCCGTTGATCGAGATCGTCTCCGCAATCATGCCTTCGTAGGCCATCGTCGCTCCCCTTTCTGTTGCAGGCAGGCCGCCCGGTCGGCGGTCGTTTCACGCCGTAATGGTTAGCGCAGCTGCGGGCCTGGGTCCATCCCCAGATACACCCGGCCGCCGATAGGGTAGCATTCCGGCAGGTGAAGATTGCGCGGATCTCGAGCGCCGTGCCATTACTCGCCGGTACGATGGCAACTGGTAGAGGCCGGGCGCGTTTCCCCGAGCGTACCGGTCTCACGCGAGGATGACGATCATGGCCAATGACAAGATGATGGCGCAAATCTCCGGGAAGGCCGGCTTCATCGCCGCGCTCGACCAGAGCGGCGGATCGACGCCCGGCGCCCTGCGCCTCTACGGCATTCCGGACAGCGCCTATAGCGGCGATGCGGAGATGTTCAGGCTCATGCACGAGATGCGCGTGCGCATCATGACCGCGCCGGCCTTCACCGGAGCCAAGGTCATCGCGGCGATCCTGTTCGAAGGCACGATGGACGGCGAGGCGCAGGGAAAGCCCGTTCCGGCTTTCCTGTGGGAGGAACGGGGCGTCATCCCCTTCCTCAAGGTCGACAAAGGGCTCGAGGCCGAGAAGGACGGCGTCAGCCTGATGAAGCCGATGCCGGGACTCGATGCGCTGCTCGACGCGGGCGGTGAAGCTCGGCGTCTTCGGCACCAAGATGCGCTCCGTCATCAACCTGGCCTCGAAAGACGGGATCGCCGCCATCGTGGCGCAGCAGTTCGACGTGGCCGCGCAGATCGCCAAGCATGGGCTGATGCCGATCATCGAGCCGGAAGTCTCGATCAAGAGCCCGGAGAAAGCCGGCGCGGAAGCCATCCTTCTCGCGGAATTGACCAAAAAGCTCGACGCCGTGCCGGATGGCCCCCAGGTGATGCTCAAGCTGACGATCCCGGACGTTCCGGATCTCTATTCGCCGCTGATCGAACCACAAGCGCGTCGCCAGGGTTGTCGCGCTTTCCGGCGGCTATACGCGAGCCGACGCCTGCAAACGCCTCTCCGCCAATCACGGCATGATCGCGAGCTTTTCGCGAGCCCTGGTCGAAGACCTCAGGCATTCGATGAGCGATGCCGAGTTCGACGCGGCGTTGGCAAAATCCATCGACGAGATTTACCGAGCCTCGACCGTCAAGGTTTGATCCCCAGGGTAGCGGCCGGCGAGCCAACGGAGTTGAGGAAGGCGTTGCCATGCCTGTGGAGATGATCGGCTGGATCGCGCCGCGGGTCTCGTCGGAGCTGATCCCGCCATCCGGGCCGCCGTTCGATGCCGAGCGTGATCGCCGAGACGGCGCGCATTCACGAGCGGGCCGGCTTCGACCGCGTGCTGATCGGCTATTTCTCGGATGCGCCCGACGGGTTCCTGGTCGGGGCGCACGCCGCCTCGGTAACCGAGCGGCTGGGTTTCCTCTTGGCGCACCGGCCGGGGTTCGTCGCGCCGCCGGTCGCCGCCCGCAAGCTGGCGACGCTCGACCAGCTGAGCGACGGCCGTCTGGCGGTGCACATCATCGCCGGCGGCAGCGACGCCGATCAGGCCAAGGACGGCGACTGGACCGATCATGACGCCCGCTATCGCCGCTCCGAGGAATACGTCTCCCTGTTGCGCCGGACCTGGACCGAGCCGGCGCCGTTCGACCACGAGGGCGAGTTCTACCGGACCCGCGGGACCTATTCGGAAATCCGCTGCCGGCAGCAGCCGCATATCCCGATCTATGGCGGCGGCGGCTCCGACGCGGCGATCCGGGCGCTGGCCCCGCATGTCGATGTCTATCATGCTGTGGGGCGAGCCGCTGAAGGACACCGCCCTGTTCATGGATCGCGTGCGGCGGCGAGGCGGCGCTCTCCGGCCGCAACCCGACCTTCAGCCTGTCGACCCGCCCGATCCTGGCGGCGACCGAGGGCGAAGCCTGGGACCGGGCCCGGGCCATCCTCGACCGGGTGCTGGTCAATCGCGGCGGCGCGCCGGCGCCAAAGCGCCAGAATGTCGGCTCCAAGCGGCTGCTGCAGGCCGCCGCGGCAGCCGAGGTGCACGACACCTGCTTGTGGACGTCGCTCGCCGTCGCGACCGGCGCTCAGGGCAACTCGACGGCGCTCGTCGGCACGCCCGAAACGGTCGCGAAGGCGATGCTCGAATACTACAAGCTGGGCGCCACCAGCCTGTTGATCCGCGGCTACGATCCCCGGCCGGACGCCGTTCAGTACGGCGAGGAACTGATCCCGCGCCTCCGCGAACTGGTGGCGGAGTACGACGCCGCGAGCGGCGCCGGATAATCCGGCGCGGCTTCGAGCCGGGGTGCCGCTGCGGCAGCGTTTCCGGCGATGTAGCCCTGGCAGACGGCCCGGGCCAAGCCGTGCTGGCTGAACCCCCGGCCGACTCGCCACCACAATAGAGCCCCGGGATGATTTCGCCGTTCAGGTCTATCACCTGACATTGTGCATTGATGCGCAGTCCGGCGCGGGTGTCATGCACAACCGGCGTCGCCCAGGCGGCGTAGAACGGTGGCTTGGCGATCGTGTACATCGGCCTGGGCTTGCCGAAATCCTCGTCGACGCCGGAAGCGACAAATGAATTATAGCGCGCGACGGTTTCCTCCAGGTTCGCCGGCGGCATCGGCACGCGCTGGTATCTCATGACGATCTTCTCGGCGAGATCGGCCAATCTGTTGGCGCTGAAGAAAAATCCGGCCGCGATATCGACATGGGGCGGGTTTGGCGTCCATCCTTCGCGCGCGACAGCGTCGCTATCGAAAATCGCCCAAATCGGACCGCCGCCATTGTGTCCGTCGTCAATCCCGGCGAGCGCTGCGTTCAAAAAATTGTTGGGATTCCAATTGAGGTTTTTGGCATTGAGATAGCTGCCTTGCACGTAGGGATCGAGCGAGTTGTAGTTGTTGGCGATGTATTGTCCCCCAGTCTCGTCATAGAAGCGCTTGCCCAGCATGTTGACCAGGATGACGTCCTGCCAATCCGCCACCCTGAGGCCGGTCGCGCGAGCCCGGTCGAATACTGGGACTGCCCGGCATCCACTGGAGATGTCGATAATTGTACTGGCACCCGATCGAACCCGGCTTGGTGACGTTCGAACCGAATTCGCCGATCTGGTTGTAAAAACCCCACAGCGAGGCGCCGATCGCCATGGCCGCGAGCTCGCCGCTTGCGTCCTGGTCGGACCACGGCATGCCGGCGAGGCCGCAATATTCCTCGGTCAGGCGCGGGTCGAACATGCGGCGGAAGTTGACATTGCCGGTCGAGCCGCCGGTGCCGATGATAACGGCCTGGCGCGCGCGGATGTTCAACGCCGCACCCTTGTGGTCGGCCGCGATACCGAGCACCGGGCCGAAATTCGCGGCCTGCCGGTAGACCCGGGTCATTCGGTGTTCGAGCAGGATCTCGCACGCCGGCTTTTCTGGCCGCGACTTCAAGCGATCGCATCAAGCCATTGCCGGAGGACCGGGTCTTTTGGACCGCCGGATCAGCCGGCTCGCCGCTGTACACCATCGGCCAGTGCATCACGGCGCAATGCATTTCGCGCGGCACCGAATTTCCGACCGAGTTGCCGCCAATGGCGTCCGGGGCCTTGTCGACAAAAACGACGCCGTGGGCGACCAACCATTCAAAGGTAGGAGCGCTGTTGTCCGCGAACGCGCGAATAATTTCGCGATCGTTGTACCGGTAATCCGGAAAGCCGTTGGGCCCAACCACTGACCAGTCGGTCAGATCGCGGAACAGCAGGTCTGGGGAATCCTCGATGCCATATTGCTTCTGCACGCTGGTTCCGCCGCCGAGCGGAACATTGCCGCCGCTGATGATGGCATGACCGCCGATATCCTTTTCCGCCTCGACCACGATCACCGTGCAGCCGGCCTCCCGCGCGACAATGGCGGCGGGAAGTCCGGTTGCCCCCGCGCCGATCACGACGATATCGCACTCGCGATCCCAGCTGGCGGGAGGCCGCGAATCTTTTGCCGCAGCCGATGTTCGGTTCACCACGGGTTTCTTCCCCCTCGTCTTTTCACACGCGTGCCCTAGCGGTCATCAAACCGATGTCAGGCTCGGTGAGATTTAGGACGCACAAACGGTACGTGATCACCACGCAAACCAACCGAGCGAGGCGGCGGATGGCGCTGCACTTATCTGCCCTACGCTTGCCGATCCAGCGAAACTTGCACTGGCGCGGTGTTTCCACTCCATTGATTTGGGCTAGCTGATAGGTTTACCTGGAGGGAAGTATGCAGGAACCCGTCGCAGACGCCAAGGGCGCAGGGTATCGCCGAGGCTTATCGACAATTGGGACGGGGCATGCACCCGGCAGCCCTCAATTTCGGCGGTTGCTTCGCCTATGAGGCGGCGAGTGAACGTGCTTGCCGCCTGCTCTACGTCGGCGGTGATTCCGTGAAGATTGAAAACGCTGGAGAGGACCCGATGGCATACGACATACCACCTCCTGAACAACGGCCTGAGCCGGGATATTACTACCATTACAAACACGACCCGAACGGGCCACTAAACAACTATGCCTATTACATTTATGGTATCGGCCACCACACCGAGGATGATTGCCGGCCCGAAGATGCCTTCATGCAAGTATACCGGCCATTATACGAGGCCTATGCGTACCGGAACGGCGGGATGTTCGATCTGCGTCCGTTGCACATGTTCTATGAACCGGCCAAGCTGAACGGCAAAGAGGTGCAACGGTTCACCAAGATCACCGACCCGGTGGTGATCGCACAACTACAGGCAATCAAGGCCCGCATGTATCCAAACCCCTAACAACCCACTGGCAGGGCGGAACAGCGCAGTCCTTCCGCCTGCACCATTGCCGGCTGGCGCTCTTCGCGTCCAGCACCGCTCAGGCCAGCGGGCTATATCCCCGAGGGTGTTGGGCGGAAAAGGGTGACCGTCGCTAACGCATCGTCGGCATGACGTATTCGGCGCCGGCGCGGATGCCGGTCGGCCAGCGCGCGGTCATCGTCTTGAGGCGGGTGTAAAAGCGCACGCCTTCGAGGCCATAGACCGCCATGTCGCCGAACAGCGACCGCTTCCAGCCGCCGAAGCTGTGAAACGCCATCGGCACCGGGATCGGCACGTTGATGCCGACCATGCCGATCTGGACGCGGTTCGAAAATTCGCGCGCGGCGTCGCCGTCGCGGGTGAAGATCGCGGTGCCGTTGCCGTATTCGTGGTCGCTGACCAGCTCTGTCGCGCTGTCGAAATCGGGGCTGCGCACGACCGACAGCACCGGGCCGAAGATCTCCTCCTTGTAGATCCGCATCTCGGGCTTGACCTCGTCGAACACGCAGCCGCCGATGAAAAAGCCGTTCTCGTAGCCCTGCAATTTGAGGTCGCGGCCGTCGACGACGAGCTTCGCTCCCTCCTTGACGCCGAGATCGACATAGGAGCTGACCTTGTCGAGGTGCTGCCGGGTGACGAGCGGCCCCATCTCCGCCTCGGGATCGGTGCCGGGCCCGATCTTCAACGCGCGCACCCGCGGCACCAGCTTGTCGAGGAGCTTGTCGCCGACGCCGCCGACCGCGACCGCGACCGACACCGCCATGCAGCGCTCGCCCGCAGCGCCGTATGCCGCCCCCATCAGCGCGTCGGTCGCCTGATCGAGATCGGCGTCGGGCATCACCACCATGTGATTTTTGGCGCCGCCCAGTGCCTGCACCCGCTTACCGGCCGCCGCGGCATTCGTGTAGATGTACTCGGCGATCGCCGTCGAGCCGACAAAGCTAACCGCTGCGATCCCGGGATGGTGCAGGATCGCGTCGACCGCCGCCTTGTCGCCGTTGACGACGTTGAAGACGCCGGACGGCAGACCGGCCTCGGTGAGCAATTCGGCGATACGCAGACCGGCTGACGGATCGCGCTCCGACGGCTTCAGCACAAAGGTGTTGCCGGTCGCGAGCGCCATCGGGAACATCCACATCGGCACCATCGCCGGGAAGTTGAACGGGGTGATACCGGCGCACACGCCCAAGCGGCTGGCGCACCGACCAGCTGTCGATGCCGCGCCCGACCTGCTCGGTGAATTCGCCCTTCAGCAGATGCGGGATGCCGCAGGCGAACTCGACGACCTCGGTGCCGCGGGTGATCTCGCCCTGGGCGTCGGAGAACACCTTGCCGTGCTCTTCGGTGATGACGCGGGCGACAGCGTCGCCTTCACGGCCAAGCAGTTCGAGGAACTTGAACAGGATGCGCGCGCGGGTCAGCGGCGGGGTTGCCGCCCAAACAGGAAACGCCGCGGCCGCGACTTGCACCGCCTGATCGACCTCGCCCGCTGTGGCAAAGGCGACTCGGCGGATCTTCTCGCCGGTTGCCGGGTTATATACGTCACCCCAGCGCCCGCTCGAACCGTCGACCCGTTTGCCGCCGATGTAATGCTGAATGTCGCTCATCAGGATGCACCCGCCCGCTGATCTCTCCAGATACCTTATCATAGCTTGGCGCGGCGTCCGCGGCAGCGGATTTTCGTTGATTACGCGGATTGCGCGGTCCTCAAATCCAGCCGAACTCGCGCCGGCGGCCAGCACGAACGGTGCCGATCGGGCCCGCGGCTGACGGTCAGATCCCGCTGATTGCGGTATAAGCCGATAACACGGTCCAGACGACCAGCAGGGTTATCCCGCTCCAATAGACCCACCGATACATCGCAAACTCCCCCTTCGCCGAAGATAATGGACCCGGCCTTATCTTAGGCGTGCTCCTACTATAGGCAGTGTGAGGAACCTCACTTCCCCGCTCCTACAGCATCCCGCAAGGATTCGATCGCAATGCGGCGACGGGAAGGCGAACTGGTGGAATTGTCGGTCGAGCGCATCGGCGCCGCCGGGGACGGCGTCGCGCGATGGCGAGGCGAGCCCGTCTTTCTCCCGTTCACCGTGCCGAGCGACCATGTGCGTGCCCGGCTCGCCTTCCGCCGCGGCGGCGGATTGGAAGGGCACGTCGTCGAACTTCTCGATTCGGGCCCTGGGCGCGTTCCGCCGCCCTGTCGCCACTTCGGGGCTTGCGGCGGCTGCGCGCTGCAGCACCTCGATGCCGATCTCTACCGGGAGGTCAAGCTCGGCAGGCTGCTGAACGCGCTGGAACGGACCGGGATCGACCCCGTGGTCGTCGAGCCGCTGCGGATGGTTCCGCCAATGCGGCGACGGACACGGCTCGGTCTTGCGCGCCCTCGTGACCCGCGCCAGCCGGTACGTGTCGGGTTTCGCAAGCGCTTCTCGCACGAACTCGTCGATCTGCGCGAATGCCTGGTGCTGGAGCCGGCATTGTTCGCGCTCGTCGGCGAGTTGCGGCAATTTCGTCCCCGATCTACTGCCGCCAGGCGGCACGGCCGAGGCGACCCTGAGCCGCACCGACAGCGGCATCGATTTGCTGCTCGAAGCCTCGGAGCCGCCTGGGCTTGGCGCGCTCGAAGCCCTGGCGCGGCTCGGCGAGGAACTCGATCTCGTCCGCATCGTCTGGCGGTCGCGCGAAGGGGAAATCCCGGTGGTCGAGCACCGCCCGGTCCGCGTGTTGCTGTCGGGGATCGCCGTTCCATTCCCGCCAAGCGCTTTTCTACAGGCGAGCGAAGCCGCCGAGAGCATCCTCGTCGACGAGGTTCTCGCCGGGGTCGGTCCGCACCGCCCAGTGCTCGATCTTTTCGCCGGGCTTGGCACCTTTGCCTTTGCGCTGGCCGGCAGCGGACCGGTGCATGCTGTCGAGGGCGATCAGCGCAGTGCCGCCGCACTGGCCCGCGCCGCCACCGATGCACCCAGGCTCACTGTCGAGCACCGCGATCTGGCGCGCGATCCGCTGCAGGCCGAAGCCCTGGCCCCGTACGCCGCCGCGGTGTTCGATCCGCCGCGCGCCGGCGCCGCCCGCCAGGCCGCGGCACTCGCCGCCTCGCCACTCGACACAGTGGTCGCCGTTTCCTGCAACCCCGCGACCTTCGCCCGCGACGCCGCACAGCTGATCGCCGGCGGGTTCCGCCTCGAAAGGTTGGTGCCGGTCGACCAGTTCGTATGGTCGCCGCATCTCGAACTCGTCGCGGTCTTCCGGCGATGACTATGATGCCTCAAGGCGCCGAATAAGCTCGCGCCCGCTGCCAGACGGCATGCTCAAACGCGCGACCACCAGCGGATCGAACCTCATTTCAGATGACGCCGCTCTCCTTCAGCTTCGCAAGCTCGGCCGCCGAGAGCCCGAGCCAACCGCCATAGATCTCATCGTTGTGCTGCCCGATGGTTGGGCTTGGGTGGGTTTCGACCTTGTCGGTGCCGTGCAGGCGCAGCGGCGTCGTCGGCACCACGACCTCACCGAGTTCGGGATGATTGATGCGTTCGAGCATGCCACGCTCGTGCATATGCGGGTCGTTCATGACTTCGGGGGCATTGCGCACCGGCGCGCAAGGGATGCGGTATTCCTTGGTGGCGGCAAACACCTCCATCTTGCCGAGAGTTCTGGTCCATTCGGCGACGAGGGCGTCGGTCTCGTCCATATGGGCGACGCGGCCGGCATTGGTCGCAAACCGCGGGTCGTCGGCGAGGTCCTCGCGGCCCATTGCCTTTAGCAAATTCCGGAAATGCGCCTCGGTCACGATATGAATCGCGACATGACCGTCATTGGTCGGGAAGACGTTGTAGGGCGCGCTGTTGAGCCCCGACTGGCGGTTGCCGGTACGCGGCGGGACCTGGCCGGTTCGGTAGTAGTAATCATAGCTCGCGGCTAGGGTCGGATACACCGTTTCCTGCATCGACACCTCGACCAGCCGGCCGACCCCGCTGCGGTCGCGGTCGTAGAGTGCCGTCACGACGCCGGCATAGAGATGAATGCCGCCCATGAAATCGACCAGGGTCGGGCCGGCCTTGACCGGCGGTCCGTCCGGAAAGCCGGTGACGCTCATGATCCCCGAGGCCGCCTGGATCGTCATATCCATGGCCAGATTGTCACGGTCGGGGCCGCTGAGGCCAAAGCCGGTGCCCGAGGCATAGACCAGCCGTGGGTTGATCTCATGCAATCGGCTCCAGCCGACGCCGAGGCCGTCCATCGTGCCGGGCGAGAAGTTTTCGAGCAACACGTCGGCGCGTTCGACCATGCGAAACAGCAATTCGCGGCCACCAGCCTCCTTCAGATTTAAGGTCACCGCGTGCTTGTTCTGGTTCAGCATCGCGAAGGGCAGCGTCGCGCTCTTACCGGGATCGGCGCGGCGGCGGCCCGGTTCGCCGCGCGGTGGCTCGACCTTGATCACAAAGGCGCCAGCCTTGGCCATTAGCAAGGTCGCATAGGGGCCTTGAAAGATCTGGCCGAAATCGATGACCGTCACGTCCGAAAGAGGCGTGTTCGCCCGCGCATGGTTCATCGGCCTTCTCCGCCGGCTTATGGGAGATTTTAGTCGCACACCGCCGCTGTGCTGAGTCATGCTAACGTCGCGCCCGCATGGAGGATAGCCGATGAAATACGATGTAATCTCTGCCGACAGTCACATCGATCTGATTTGGCTGCCGCCCGATCTGTTCACCGACAACGCCGCGGCGGCGATGAAGGACCGCATGCCCTACGTCACCGACGGGCCGCGCGGCAAGGAATGGGTGACCAAGAATGGTGCCTCGTTCGGCCTGATGAACGGCATGGGCTCAGGCGGCCGGCTCTACGAGCCCGGCAAGATCCATCGCTCGGACCGGATGGCCTCGGAAGGAATTTATGAGGACGGCAAAAAGGGCATCCGCCGCATGACCGAGCCCGAGCTGCGGATCAAGGACCAGGACCGCGACGGGGTTCAGGCCGAGGTGTTGTACGGTGTCCTCGGCGCCTCGATTCGGATCAACGACGACGAGGCCGCGGGCGAGGTGCTGCGCATCTACAACGACTGGCTCGCCCAATTCTGCAATACCCATCCCGACCGCTTTGCCGGGCTCGCCTGCATCCCGAACCACGACATCGACGCCGCGGTCGGCGAGATCGAGCGGGTGGCGCGTCGTGGTGGCGTGCGCGGCGTCGAAATCTCGCGGCGGCACGACATGGCTCGGCTGTGGGACCCGTGGTGGGAGCCGGTGTGGAGCGCCGTCGCGGCGAGCGGCTTGCCGTTGCATTTCCACACGATCGGCGGCGGTAACCGGCCGGACCTCTCGAAGCTCGCGCCAAAGACGGCGCTGGCTGCCCGCGCCGCTGGGATCACCAATTTCCAGATGGTGATGTCCGACGTACTGCTGTCGATGATTTTCTCAGGCGTCATGGATCGTCATCCGACACTCAAGGTCATCATCGGCGAGGCCGGCATCGGCTGGATTCCCTATGTCCTCAACCGCATGGACGCCGAATGGGAAGAGCAGTTCAAGGAACTCGATCTGAAGATGAGGCCCAGCGAATACTGGCGGTGCCAATGCTATGCCACCTATCAGACCGACCCGATCGGGACCAAGCTGGTCGACGACATCGGCGAGGACAACATCATGTGGGCCTCGGACTTTCCGCACCCAGACGGGATCTGGCCCGACTCGCAGGAATACATCCAGCGCGAGCTCGGCCACCTGCCCGCGGCGACGCAACGCAAGATCGTCTGCGACAACGCCGCCAAGCTCTACCGCTTCGTCAACTAGCCCCCGAGGCTGACTTTATAACCGTCGCTTGACTTAGCACCGTCGCCCCGGCGCAAGCCGGGGCCCAGGGACCTACGCACCAGGCGGGCTGCCTCGGATGGCCGATTTTCGCGGCATGATGCTGGCCGGACCTACTGCGCTGCCGCCCTGACCGGCCCCCGCCGCACCAGCGCGGCGTCGAGCTCTTCGATTGTGCGGCCGCGCGTCTCGATGCCGATGAACAGAAAGCTGACAATGGCGAGCAGGAACCAGACAGCAAAATAGTTGAAGCCGGGCACCAGCGCGTCGAGCGTCGCCTTCGGCGCGACGTAGTTGGAGGCGCCGGCGATCACCGCAAGGCCGGCCGGGCCGATAAACTTGGCGAGGTTTGAGCAGCCGTAGACGAGACCGAAGCCGCTGGCCCGCAATTGCGCGGGCCACAGCTCGGCCATGTAGGGAAAGACGACTGAGAAGCTGGCGTTCGCGAAAAAGCTGGTCAACATCAGCAGCAGGAAAAACATCGACATGCTACCGAGAAAGACGCCGTGCATATAGCCGGCGAGCGCCATAGCACTACCCGCCGCAACCGACAGCAGAACCCCGGCCGGCCGACGTCCTAGCGCATCCGACAGCCAGGCGCCGAGGCCCCGTCCGGGGATGCCGACCAGCGCGATCCATACCGACAGGTACGCGGCCTCGACGGGCGTCACCTTCAGCACCAGCACCAGCAAAGTGGCTTGCCACAGCGCCACGCCGACGGCACCTGTTGAACTCAGCCCGACCATGATCCCCGCGGCGATACTGCGCGGATATTTGAACAGCTCGAGCCACGGCACATGCAGCTGCTCGGGCAGCGACGCCGGCAGCTGGATCTCGCCGGGGTCCATCCTGAGCGCCCAGGCGAGCGAGCGGCGCGCCTCCTCGAACCGTCCCTGGCCGAAGAGCCAGCGCGGCGATTCCGGGACCCACAGGCGGATCACAAAGGCAAACGCCGCCGGCACCAGTCCGATCGCGAACAAGCCGCGCCAGCCGATAATCGCGCCGAGCGAAGCGCTAAACAACGCGGCCAGTAACGGCCCCAGCGGCAATAGGCCGATCGACAGGCCACTGACCCAGCCCCGCTTCGAGGCGGGCACGAACTCCTGCAGCAGCGGCAAATCGACGGCGGCGAGACCGCCTACTCCCAAACCGACAATGAACCGCATCGCCGCGATAAAGATCCACCCGTTCTCCGGCGCCAGCGCCATCACGCCGGTGGCGAACGAGAGGATCAGGATCATCATCATGAACACCTTGCGTCGGCCGATCTTATCGCCAAGCCAACCAAAGAAAATCCCGCCCGGTATCGCCGCAATACCGGAGGCGAACAGGATCGCCCCAGATTGCCCGAACGTCAGATGCCAGTCCTTAACAAAAAACGCCAGAACAAATCCTATCAAGGCAAAATCAAAGAAATCGATAACGATAGAAAATAGGCAGGCCGTGAAAATTTTCCACTGATTGATGGTCAGCGTCTTTTGTTGATCGAGAAGCTCCAGCATGAGTTCCTCCTGTCCTGGTCTTATATGTTGATCGGCCCGCTTTCTGTGAGCGAGGTAGCATTGATTGGCTTGATTAGTACTCGAATGGAAGCCCGCGGTTCAAGTGGGTTTGCGAGAATTGAACTCAGAGGCACCCGCGGGTCGGGGAAGCGCTTGCGGGATTGGGGCTAATTCAGCGGTGGCGCTCGGCCGAATGCGCCGGCCGACCAATGCTCGTAGGGTCAATCCTCGGCGCGGTCCTTGACGGAAGAGCCGGGGGTATCTTCGATCAATTTTGAACTTGCTGTCGCCGGAGGTGGCCCGCCGACACCGCGCCCCGGCACATTCTGAGATCCTGGATTATTGCGTGGAAGGGTATCATCCGGATGACGTTACGCGAGTGGGAGGGCGCTGTCTGCGGGGGTCATAAAATTGCCAGATTGACGTGGCAAGCTCCATCCTGGCGCTGGCCGCCTCAAACTATCGTAGACGTGGAGTAAGAGCGGACCTTGATCGATCGTGTTTGCCCCGGAAGCCTGTTGCCGGCATGTAGGACTTCAGCTTTAAAGATGAGGCTTTGCTGCTGATTTGCTGCAGACGCAGCGAGCAGTCGTGGTCCTCCCAATGTTTGGTTGCAGCCCGCCTACCAACCGGGCTCGGCCGTCGGAGTGCGCGCCGCGGCCGGGGTCGGGCGCTGTGTGTCAAGCCAAGCGTCACGACAACGCCCGACCCCGACCCTCCCCCGCACACAGAGGAGGGCGTCGGAGGGGGTTCGAAGCTCTGCGACCGTCAGTGCAGCGGCGAGAAGGCAGCGGGGACGACCAGCATGTTTTCTTGCTTGATCATCATGTTCGGCCCTCCGCCCGAGGGTGGCGGCCAGATGCCCTTGGCGCGGGCTTCTTCGCGGATGCGGAAGCGGTCGGCGGCGTCTTTATAGGCCCAGATGTGGCACCATTTGTTGAGCCCGCCGAGCTCCGAATGCCAGGCGCCGACCAATGGCGAGAGCTCCATTCGCCTTGCGATATGGGTGCTCCAGCGGTCGATTACGCCGGGGATCCCGCCAGGCTTGAAGGTGTAGATGCGGATCTCGTAGAGATTGCCAAGCTGGCGCGGCTCGAGCTTCGGCGAGAACGGCGCTGGAATGTAGATGTCGCTCTGCAGCTCGACTTCGAGCTCTCGGACATTGGGCGGCCAGCCCTGTAGCTTGGTCGCCTCTTCGCGCAGGCGCGTGCGCGCCCCGAGGTCGTCATAAGGCCAGACATGGATCACCCGATTGAGCGGGCCGACCTCGGTGTGCCAAAAGGCGGCGAGCGGCGAGACCTTAGTTCGCGCCGGCAATGCTTGCCCAAAGCGCTCTTCGAACGTAGCAACCGTGCCCGGCTGCAACGTATAGGTGCGCATCTCGATGATCATCGGATTTCCTCCGTTGCGGCGGTCAGAGCACGGACGCTAGAGCGTGGCGTTCCGGTGTCAAGCGCGGCGTTGCCGATTGCCTCACTGCACGGCCTGGTCGTGTTCGACGTTGCCACCCATCAAATAAACGAGGTATTCGATTGCGTCCCGTTGCCGGATGAAAGGCACGGTCTCGGTGGTAATGCTGTTGGCGATCCACGTGTATTCGAGCATGTTCGGATAGCCGATCTTGTAGGCGCATTGCGGGGCGGCGAGCCGGCACCACAGGCGAACCTGGTTGATGTAGCTGATATTGTTCTCGATCGCGTCGACCCGGCCGACGGCGAACGGGCTCATGCACCAGAAATTTGCCGCGATGTATTCGGGCGTTACCTCTGGGGTGACTACTCCCCGAAAGCACAAATCGCCGACGACGGAGACGTAAAAATCGGAGTGCGGCAGAATATAGTGCAGCCCGTCACCGATATATTTTATGGTCTCGAGATATCCTGGCCGGCCCGGCAGGGGTGGTCGCTTTTGGAAGGCGAGCGAATTGATCGGCGGCGTCGGCGGCGGCACGCACGCCGCCAAACTTGCCACGATGCCGATGATTGCGAATAGCGATGTCGCTCGCATGCGGCCAGTCCCGCGATGATCGTGTAACGCGCTGTTCGGCAGGTAAACTACCCCAAATCGGAGATTTGTCGCCAGAATTTCTCGATATTTGCATTCTCTGGATCATCGACGGTAATAAACTTGCCAGCTGTCCGTCGAACAGGGAGAGGTCGATGCCGGTCATCGCCGAAGTGCGCGACTATCAGGACGAGTTGACGGCGATCCGCCGGGATATCCACGCCCATCCCGAATTGGCCTTCGCCGAGCGGCGCACGGCCGATCTGGTAGCGGCAAAACTCATCGAGTTCGGCTGCGAGGTTCATCGTGGGCTCGCCGGGACCGGGGTGGTCGGCACGATCCGGCGCGGCAATTCGCCGGCGGCGATCGGGCTGCGCGCCGATATGGATGCGTTGCCCATCCACGAGATGAACGATTTCGCCCACCGCTCGACCGAAGACGGCAAAATGCACGCCTGCGGCCATGACGGGCACACGACGATGCTGCTCGGCGCTGCCAGATACCTCGCCGCGACACGGAACTTCGACGGCGCCGTGCATCTGATCTTTCAGCCGGCTGAAGAAGGCGGTGGTGGCGGCCGGGTCATGGTCGAACAGGGGCTGTTCGAAAAGTTTCCATGCGATGCGATCTTCGCTATCCACAACAAGCCTGGGATCGCGGTCGGGCGGATCGCGGCAAAGTCGGGACCGCTATTGGCCGCCTCCGATCGCTGGGACATCCGCATCAAGGGCCACGGGACCCACGCCGCGCACCCGCATCTCGGCATCGATCCGTTCGTGATCGGCGCGGAGATCGTGCTGGCGTTACAGACGATTGCCAGCCGTAGTGTTGATCCGCTCAATTCGGCGGTGGTCAGCATCGGGTTCATCAACGGCGGATCGGCCTATAACGCGATCCCTGATGCGCTGCATATCGGCGGCACTGCGCGCAGCTTCCGCCCGGAAGTGCAAGATCTGATCGAGCGCCGCATCGGCGAGATCGCCCGCGGTGTCGCCGCCGCCCATGGCGCCATTGCCGAGACAGATTACCGCCGCTCCTATCCGCCGACGATCAACCACCCCACCGAAACCGAATTCGCCGCCCAAGTAGCGGCCGAAATTTGCGGCGCCGATGCGGTGCTGCGTGATATCGCTCCGTCGATGGGCGGCGAGGATTTTTCGTTCATGCTGAACGCGCGCCCCGGCGCGATGCTGTGGCTCGGCAACGGCCCTGGCGAGGGCGACTGCTTCCTGCACAATGCACGCTACGATTTTAACGACGCCGCTCTCTCGATCGGCGTTAGCTTTTTCGTGCGCCTTGCCGAGCGGTTTTTAGAAAAGGGGGCGCGCTGAGGTGCTCGATCCTATTCGGCGCTGAGGCCGAGCAGCCGGCGGGCCAGGGTCAGATGCGGGCGGTCGATCATCCTGCCGTCGAGCGCGACCGTGCCGGCATCGGGGTTTGCGGCGAACAGGGCGACGACCTTGCGCGCCCAGGCGAGTTCGTCGTCGCTGACCGTAAACGCCCCGTTGATCACCGGTATTTGCGCCGGATGGATCGCCATCTTGGCGGTGAAGCCCGAACGCCGCGCTGCCGCGCACTCGGCGGCAAGCCCGGCTTCATCCTTAAAATCGGTGTAGATCGTGTCGATCGGCATGACCCCCGCCGACGCCGCAGCCAACAGGCACAGCGAGCGCGCCAGGCGATAGACGTCGTCGTAAATCCCGTCGAACCGGCGGTTATTGCCGCCGATACAAGCCGCCAGGTCCTCGGCGCCCCAGGTGATGCCTTCGAGCCGCGGCGACACCCCGGCGTAATTGCCGAGGGCGAACATTGCGGCCGGCGTTTCGGTGGCGATCGCGATGATCCGGATGCCGCCCGGCGGCAATGCTCCGGCAGCCTCGAACGCTGACAGATAGTGATCGAGCGTGCGCAGATCGTCCGGCACGCATTTTGGCAACAGTATGCCGTCGGGCTTCCCGGGCACGATCGCGGCGAGGTCGTCGAGCGCGGCGCTGCTCGCGAGCGGGTTGGTTCGCACCCAGCGGCGAAAGCCGACTGAACAAGTCGTGTCGAGAAAGGCGCGCGCCAAGCGCCGCGCCACCGGTCGGTTCGCCGGGACGACCGAATCCTCGAGGTCGAGGATCAGCGCGTCGGCCCCCAATTCGGGCCCGCGCGCCAGCTTGCGCTCGCTATCGGCCGGAACGAACAGAAAGGACCGCATTCACCCCTCCGCCTTATCCGAGGGCCGGCATTTCATCAGACCAGCGCGCCGGCAGATCGCGACGGTCTCGCCCCGCTGGTTGACGCCCTGATGTTCGAACTCGACGATGCCGGCGTCCGGGCGCGATTGGCTCTTGCGCTTCGAGCGCACGATCGTGCGCGCCCGCAACGTGTCGCCGTGGAACACCGGCTTTGGAAAGCGCACATCGCTCATGCCAAGATTGGCGACGGTAGTGCCGAGCGTCGTATCGCCGACGCTGATGCCGATGACCAGGCCGAGGGTAAACAGACTGTTTACTAGGCGTTGGCCGAACTCGGTCGTTTTGGCGAATTCGGCATCGAGATGAAGGGGTTGCGGGTTCATTGTCAGAGTACTGAACAGCACGTTGTCCATCTCGGTGACGGTGCGGCTGATCGCATGCTCGAAGACCTGTCCCTCTTCGAACTCCTCGAAATACAACCCTCCCATTGTCCCTCCAGACCTCTGGTCCAGCCGCTCCAGCGCAAACTCTCGCAGGCTGATCCTGATGCGACAGGCCGTCAACGCGATCCTGGCGGCCTTTCATAGCCCCGATATGCGGGCTCAAATCCCGTCCCTAGCATTGGCGAATTTGTACTACTCCACGATCGGTGGTCGATCATTCGTCTATAGTCAGGGATTAAGATATTGTGACGCCGGCAATTCCGCTCGACCGCCATCGCAGAAAAACCTAGCATGGCGCCGCGTCGAAGGGGGACCGCGCCGCGTGCGCCAACGGAAACCGGTGGGGGAATGGAAATAAATCGGCTGATCGCCGAACACGGCGCGTGGTTTTACCTTATTGCTTTCATCTGGACTTTTCTCGAGGGCGAGACGGTCGTGCTTTTTGCCGGGTTTGCCGCGGCGCAGGGGATGCTCAATCCTTTTCTGCTGCTGATCGCAACCGGGCTCGGCAGCTTCGCCGGGGACCAGAGCTGTTTCTGGGTTGGTCGCCATTTCGGCTCGAGATTGCTCGACCGGTTCCCCCGCTGGCGGTTTGGCGTTGAGGCGGCGCTGCGCTGGCTCGAGCGCTACAACACCGGCTTCATCCTGTCGTTTCGTTTCATTTATGGGGTGCGCAATTTCTCGTCTTTCGCCATGGGGATGAGTGCCGTCCGCGGCAAGCGCTTCCTGGCGCTGAATTTTCTTGCGGCCGCACTGTGGGCAGCGGGGTTTATTGCTGTCGGCTATTTTCTCGGCCACGCGTTTCGCGCGGTCCTCGGTGACCTTGCCCGTTCGTTCAGCCTAGCGATGCTGGGCGTGTTCGTCGCCATCGCCTGCGGGGTCGGGCTCATCCATCGGGCGCAGCGCCGACGTCAGCTGAGGGTCCCGCCGGGGATCAAGGTCGCCGCGCCGCCGTCGTGACGACGAGGCCATACCGCCGATCACGGCACCACCGAGACCGGAGTTCCGATGGCAAGGCTCAACGCGCTGTCGGCGCGGCCCGCATTGGCCGCGATTTCGGCAAGCCCGTTCGAATTCTCGTACCAAAAGGCCGTGCCGGGCGGCACATCAGAGAAGGTGCGGGCGCGCCTCAGTACCCAGCCGCCGACGGCAAGTCCGGTCTTTTTGGGCAGTGCTGCGGCGCGCAGCCCGGTCACGGCATTGCCATAGTGGTCGATATAGACGATCTCAGGCAAGTCGTCCGGCCAATCGGAGAGGCGGCTGACCCCTGCGTCGCGTAGGGCATCCGTGGGCAGCGTGCCGGCGGCAAGCCGTGCCGCCACCGGAGCGAACAAATCGCGCGCGTGAAAGCTCGCCGACAGCCTGTCGGGCCGCCACAGGATCTCGGAGGTTTTGAGGGCGCCGGCGCGGCGCAAGACGATCTCGAACAAGCCATTATCGGGGCCAACGTAGGAGCGCCCATCCGCCTCGACGACGACCGCGGCGCGGGTGCCGCCGACCCCAGGATCGACGACCGCCATCAGCACTGTCCCAAGAGGGAACCACGGGCCGTAGGCGGCCAGCAGATAAGCCGCGGGTTTGGGCTTTGCGGCCGGCAGGTCGGCAAACAAATCGACGATCGGAACCCCGGCTGAGAGCTGATGCAGCACCGCCTTGACCTGGCCCGTGTAGGGTCCCGAGAGCCCAAAATCGGTGAATAGCACAATCATCGGCGGCTCCATCGCTTGGCGCCCGATCATGAGACTGCCAACAGTTTATAAACAAAAATTCGCAGCGGACTTTTGAGATTATACTGCCGTCAGCGCCGAGCGTCGTGCGAGGCACGTCTTGATCAATCAAAGGTTGGAAGATGACGTTGCGTTACCGCGGATTACGGCGGGTTCTGCTGCTGATCGTGCGGCGGAAAGACGCCAGCTCGAATGGTTCCTCTTGAACATGCTAGCCGACTGCGTATCCTGTGGTGATTCTAGGGGAATATTTGGGGGAACGCGATGAGAAAAGCCGTCCTGGCCGCCGCGATCTTTGCAGCGGCGTCGCTTCAGGGTGCGTCGGCTGCCGACAGGCATTGCTACTCGCCGGCAGATTTGGAGGCAGAGCAGGCGATTAGGTTCCAGACGAATCTGATGGTGATCAGCTCGGCCTGCCGGGACACCGTGTATGGCGAGTTTCGTGCGCGCAACACGGCCGCGATCATTCGCTACCAGAAGATCATGATCGCTCATTTTCGACGTGAGGGGGCGCGCAACGCCCAGGGCGAGTTCGACGCCTGGAACACCAGTCTGGCTAACGAGCTCTCGCTACAGCAAGGCGCGCAGTCGACAGCAGTCATATGTCAGAAGGCGGTCGATCTCGAAAAAATGGCCAGCACTCTCGACTCCAAAGGTTTCCACGACTATGCGGTCGCCCAGGCCGCAAGCCCGGCGGTAACGCATCCGAAATGCGGCAGGTAGAGCGATCTGCACGCTGCTGGCGTTTGTCACGGAAGGGCGACCTCGACGCCGCATGAAGCAGTTCCTATGTGGCGAGGGTGCTGATCGAGGTTAATCAACTCGGCGCGCTGCTGTCAGTCGTCATCATCGACGTCGTACTCGCCGGCGACAACGCGGTCGTCGTCGGAATGGCAGCCTCTGGCCTGCCGGTCGAGCAGCGCCGACGGGTCATCATGCTCGGCATCGCCATCGCCACCGCGCTGCGTATCCTGTTTGCGTATTTTGCGGCGCAGCTGCTCGTGATCATCGGGCTGACCCTGGCCGGCGGCATTCTGCTGCTGTGGGTGTCGTGGAAGATGTACCGCGACATACGCGCGACGCCGACCAACGATCAGCTACTCACGGTCAGGGAGGAGTGTCGGCCACTGGTCCGAAAAAAGAGCGCTGCGCAGGCATTAGGGCGAATCGTTCTGGCTGATGTGTCGATGTCGCTCGACAACGTGCTCGCGGTGGCGGGAACCGCACGCGACCATTTTTGGGTATTGGCCTTTGGGCTGGCACTCTCCGTCGCACTGATGGGCATCGCCTCTAACTACATCGCGCGCTTACTTGAACGCCATTTCTGGATTTCATGGGTCGGACTCGGCATCATCGCGTTTGTGGCGTCGCGCATGATTTGGGACGGCTCGACCGAGGTGATACAGCATAGTTCGGCAGTGGGTCTGTCGCGCCTTTAGGTGGGGGGTCCCTGGTCAAAGCGCCAATTCCCAAGTCTCGCCGATCAACTCGCGGCCGAAGCTGCAATGCGGCTCCGCCTCAATAAGGCGAAATCCCGCCCTTTCATAAAGGCATCGGGCCGCGACCAGCACGCTGTTAGTCCACAACCGGACAGTCTCATAACCCGCCTGCCGGGCGAAGCGCAGGCATTCCTGTACCAGCCGCGCCCCGATCCCCAAACCCCGTGCTTCAGGCTCGACCAGCAGCAACCGCAATTTCGCTGCGTTCTCAGTCTCTTCGACGAGAACCACCGAACCGACATTCTCGCCGTCTTTCTCGGCGATCCAGCAGCATTCCCGCCGCGGATCAAAGGTCCGGATAAATTTTGCCACATCTCGGCGACGAGGGCCTCGAACTGGAGGTCCCATCCGTATTCCTGCGCATAGAGCGCGCCATGGCGCTGGGTGATCCAACCCATGTCTCCGGGCCTGTGCGGCCGCAATAGATAGGGCGCTCGGTCTCCAGAAGCAGGATTGAGCAGGCGCTCGATCATCCCAGTTGCGGCCACCAGACGGATTTGCTCGTCTTCCGATAGATCGTGCAGCATGGTGCCGATTTGCTCATGCGAACGCGTGTCGAGCAGGGCGAAGGCCGCCTGCCCCTGTGGCCGACAGCGACAACAGCCCGAGCCGCCGATCGGACTGCGACTGGGTCCGGCGAATCAACTCGCGCCGTTCGAAACTGCGGAGGATCCGGCTCAGATATCCGGGATCCAGCCCCAATCGCTTGCCGAGACGCGTGGCCGTCAGCGGCTCCTCGCTGGCGAGTTCATAGAGCACCCGAGCCTCGGACAGTGAAAACGGGCTTTTCAACAACCCTTCCACCAGCACACCGATCTTCTGCGTATAAAAACGGTTGAACCGGCGTAGATCGGCAATGCGCCGATCGAAAGCGGTCTCGACCATTTTCACTGCCTCGCACACGAATCGAACCGACGGATGGGATCGTCAACCACTCTATTGACATAGTCAATTAATTGGTGGAGCCCCCGATCACCTCCTCGTAAGGCGGCAAGTTGCGGTACTTGCTCATCGGTCTTACGTTATGCCTTTGGCCGCCGCCGCTAAAAACATGACGGAGCACTCGATCCCGCGTCACATCCGGCTCACCTCCCATCCGGGGAGCGCGGGACGACGAGCGATCCCGCTGCGTTGGGCTGCCGCCGACCCTACCGAACGCGGACCTGTAGTCGCGAGCCCGGCCGAACCCGGCCAGCGAAATGCCGTCGGTTGCTACTCCGGCGCCTACGGGCTTTATCGCGCGCTGGCAGTGGCGACTAGAGCGCTGGCGCGGGACCATCGCCCAGATCTGACTGACACGGCGCCAGCAGCGGTGATCGCACCCAGCCCGCAATGGGCCGACCCGGCCAAGATCGTGTCGCTCGATCCCTGGGGCCATCTGGTCGGCGAAGTGTTCGCCGCCGAGATCCGCGCCGGCGTCGACGTGCGCCCGACGATCGCGATCACCACCGCACGGATCGCGATGCCGGAGATCCACCAGCTGATCGCCGAGGGCGGACTCAAGCCCGACGGACGGGTTCTCCTCACCAATGGAGAGATCCACGTGACCAAGGCGGCGATCGACCCTGTCTGGTATTTGCCCGGTCTCGCCGCCCGCTTCGGTATTGCCGAGTCCGATCTGCGGCGCAGCCTGTTCGAGGAAACCGGCGGCATGTTCCCCGAACTCGTCACCCGGCCAGACCTCGAGATCCTGCTGCCACCGATCGGCGGCACGACGGTCTATCTGTTCGGTGAGGTCGAGCGGATCGCCGCGCCGGACACGGTCATCGCCTGCCGCGTTCACGACGAGTGCAACGGCTCCGACGTGTTCGGCTCGGACATCTGCACCTGCCGACCCTATCTGGTCCACGGTGTCGAGGTTTGCGTCGCGACCGCGCAACAGGGCGGGGTCGGGGTCATCGTCTACAACCGCAAGGAGGGCCGCGCGCTGGGTGAAGTCACCAAATTCCTGGTCTACAACGCGCGCAAGCGCCAGCCCGGCGGCGACCGTGCTGACACCTATTTCCGTCGCACAGAATGCGTCGCCGGGGTGCAGGATCTGCGCTTTCAGGAATTGATGCCGGACGTGATCCACTGGCTCGGCATTCGCCACATCGACCGCTGGGTGTCGATGTCGAACCTTAAGAGAGCCGCGCTCGAAGCGCAGGGGATCGAGGTGGTCGAGCAAGTCGCGATCCCGGATCGGCTAGTACCCCTTGATGCGACAGTCGAAATCGAGGCCAAGAAGGCCGCCGGATATTTCGCACCATCAGGCATGCCGGACGCGGAGGAATTGCATAACGTCAAGGGCCGTGGTCTCGGCGAGTGACGATGCGGCGCGGGCGACGGCCCTACTGAGCGCAGCAGCAGTCCGCGAGCGCTGCGAGATCGTCTTCGCTGCGGCCGAGTGCGACGCAAACCGCCATTTCCGCTTCGAGTCATCTCAGCTGGACGCTGCCGCCGACCGCGTCGTCGCGGTCACCCGCCGACGCTATCCTGACCTCGCTGTCCCTTCTCACAGCCGCTGGCGCCACTTTTCCGCGGGCGGGGTGGACCGCGCGGCGCTGGTGGCGCCCGAAACCGATATCGCCGAGCAGGCGCGGGCGCGGATCGACCTCGCATTCGTCTCGGTCCTGCTCGATGCCGGAGCGGGAGCAGCGTGGCGTTATTGCGAAGCGGAGACCGGCCAGGTGTTGTCCCGTTCCGAGGGGCTCGCGGCGGCAAGCCTGCGCGCGATGCAGCAAGGGCTGTTCTCGGCTGATCTCGCGGCCCCATGGCGCGCCGATGCCGGCGCGCTGACTCGGCTCGCGCCGCAACGTCTTGCACGCGCGTTCCAGCATGGCGCGCGCAACGAACTCCTCGGGCTCGACGCCCGGGCCGCGCTGCTGCGCCGATTGGGCGAGGTGTGCGCCGCTGATCGGGCTCGGTTCGGGACGCCGGGGCGTCCGGGAAATCTCTACGACTATTGGCGCGGGCTCGGGGGAGTCGTGCGCGCAGCCGAAATACTGCGTGTCCTGCTCTACGCGCTCGGGCCGATCTGGCCCGGCCGGATCAGCCTCGGCGGCGTGTCCCTCGGTGATTGCGGCCGGCACGCCGCGATTCCGGGCGACGGGCTCGTAGCGTTTCATAAGCTCTCGCAGTGGCTCGCTTATTCGCTTGTGGAGCCGCTGGAGGCCGGCGGCGTGGGAGTTGCGGGGCTCGACGCGCTGACGGGTCTCGCCGAATATCGTAATGGCGGCCTGTTTATCGACTGCGGCGTCATCGAGCCGCGCAACCCCGCCCTCTTGCAGCGTCCGCTCGATGCGCTGAGCGAGCCGGTCGTCGAATGGCGAGCCTTGACCGTGGCGTTGCTCGATCGTCTGGCGCCGCGTGTACGCGAGCGGCTCGGCAAGAACCCGCGAGACTTTCCGCTCGCCTGTTTGCTCGAAGGCGGCAGCTGGGCTGCGGGGCGTGAAATTGCCTTCGAGCGTCGGCTGGACGGCCGCGCCCCGATCCTGATCACTAGCGACGGCACCTTGTTCTAGGAGCGATGTAGATGCAGCAGCCACGGCCGGGATTGACCGTCGTCGATCATCCTCTGGTCCAGCACAAGCTGTCGTTGATGCGCGATCGCGACACCCCGACCGCCGAGTTCCGCCGGCTGCTGCGCGAGATCAGCCTGCTCTTGGCCTATGAAGCGACACGGGAGTTGCCGGTCGAAGACACCGAGATCGATACTCCTCTCGAACGCGGCACCTTCCCGTTGCTGTCGGGTAAGAAGCTCTGCCTCGTATCGATCCTGCGTGCCGGCAACGGCATTCTCGATGGCATGCTCGACCTTCTGCCGTCCGCGCGGGTCGGTCACATCGGCATCTACCGCGAACCGCAGACTTTGCAGGCGATTGAATACTATTTGAAACTGCCGGACGATCTGGCCGAGCGCGATGTGATCCTAGTCGACCCGATGCTGGCGACGGGCAACTCGGCGGTGGCGGCGGTCTCTCGTCTGGTCGAGCTCAAAGCGCGGTCGATCAAATTCGTCTGCCTGGTCGCCGCCCCAGATGGGGTCGACAAAATGCTGTCGATCTTCCCTGAGGTGGCGATAGTCGCCGCGGCGCTTGACCGCTGCCTCGACAGACACGGCTATGTCCTGCCCGGTCTCGGCGATGCCGGCGACCGGCTCTTCGGAACCAAGTAGGATTTATTTGCCGTCCTGCGGATCGCTCCGAAGCGCTCGGTGCACAGCGAGAGAACGCCCGCGCCGGCGGCGGCTCGGGAAGATGCTGTTTCGGGCCGGCTCGACCTACATTTGGCCAGCGGATCAGCCGCCTTTGGATCTGATCGTCGCCTTGCACGAGGGAGCAGCGAGATCTACTCGGCCCTTCTGATCGAAGAAGAGGGCACCGCCTCGAGCTTTCGGGCTGGACGAAGCGAATTGCGACGAAGGGGTTGTCGTGATCCTTCTACACCGATCCGAGTGACTGGACATCGAGCCGCCATTTCTTCTATAAGCGCCGCTCGCTGGAGCGCCCAGGTAGCTCAGTTGGTAGAGCAACGGACTGAAAATCCGTGTGTCGGTGGTTCAATTCCTCCCCTGGGCACCATCATCGCCTAAACTACAGAAAGCATTGCAGAGCTTGACTTTACAGACCTGTCCTTTGCGGCAACGGGTAGGCTAGGCTCTTTATCTGGAGCAGATCGGCCCCACTTGGCATTACAGCCGTGCCTCCCGATGCCCGCGATAGCTTGGGCATGCGCATTAGGGGGTGTCGCTGAAGACGATCAGTCTGAACCGGCGCGGCGCGGCTGAACGGCAGGATATCTACATCGATATGCCGCCCCGCCGTGCTTACGCAACGGTCATGTGCGCAATTTCCTGAGTCGGGCTTTTCAAACCGTACCGTACCAATGACGGGTTTCCAGGCCTATCGGGCACGGAGCAGCACGTCGCGGGCGCGGTTGATCTTGGTCGCCAGATAATCCGAGCCGCCGTGGTCGGGATGCAATTTGACCATCAACCGGCGATGGGCCTCCTTGATCTGGTCCGCGGTGGCTCCAGGCTTCACGCCGAGGATCGCGTAAGCTTCTTCAACGCTGACATCGCCGCTCGCTGGTCGCGTGCCGCCGCCCTTGGCCCCGGCGCTGCTGTTGCGTCCGCCGGCGAGCTCGTCCCGCCAGTCGGGGTGGAGCCGATCAAGATAGGCTTCGAGCAGACGCCCGCCTTCCTCGTCTTCGGCCCGGCATTCGCGCAGCAGCGCCAGCAAGTCCCCGACGCCGAGTTCTTCGACCCGCAACCCGCCAAACTGGCCACGCAAGACGGTACCGCTCATGCTGCCGGTGTCGTGATCCAGGCTCATACGCAAAAAAGCAGTGGTCACCGTCGAACTCTGGCCGCCTGCGGGGGCGCGATGACGGTCGATAAAGCTGCGGATTCGAGACAAGAGCGGCATCGACATGGCGAGTGGAAACAGCAATGCCGCGAACTCTCGCGCCGGCGGGAGGAGCACCAGCGCGAGTACGGCCACGCCCGCGATCGCGATGCCGGACCATTTCAGATTGCGCGCCAGCCGCGCCGGATCGGCGTTGGCGAACGAATAGACCAGCAGCAGGAACCCACCGAGGACTGCGAACCCGCCGAGCAGGAACAGCATTGCCGCCCCGTCAGCCCTGCAGCTGCGCGGTGAGCCGCAACACTTCGCCGCCCTTGTTCTCGCCATAGGCGGTGAGCGCGCGATATCCGCCAGCCGCATAGACTGCGACAGCTGCCAGCAAATCTTTGAGGCGCTCCGCGCTGGCCAGATCGAAGCTCAGATAGGCGCCGTGCGACAGGCTCGCCATCTGCTTAAACGCCGCCGCCGCAGTGCGGTCGCGGCCTTCGTGAAAGATGAAGATCGGCACCCCGAGCAGGCCGAGCTCACCGGCGAGCCGACACAGCCGGTCGACTTTTTCCTCCATCGCATCGCCGACAAAAATTAGCGCGTTGACTCGACGCTTGCCGGTCTCGCGAAGGGCATGGGTCAGCACCCGCTCGATCTGGGTCTCGCCGCCGACGCAGAAGACCGAGCGCATGACCCGATGCAATTCGGCCGCATTCGTCATCCAGCGGCTGGCCTTGCACTCCGAGAAACCGCGATAGAAGACGAGTTGGATCTCGAGCCCACCCAATGCGGCCGTGGCCTCGAACATTTCGCCCTGGATCCGGCAAGCGCGATCCCAGGTCGGCTCGCGGCTGGCGGTGGCGTCAAGCGCGAAGATCAGCCGCCCGCGTCCAGCGCCCGCTTGTGCCGGTGCGCTCTTCAGTTTTTCGAGAAACTCCGCGACTTCAGCCGAGTGCGATTCGGTCGGAAGCCCCTTCCTGTCGTTGCTCATCCGTGCCCTCACGCCGGGCCGAGCCAGACCGAGGTATCGTGGAACACAGCACCTCCCCGTGGCAATCCGGGATCAGCGCTGGTCAGCAGATTGATCCCGATACCCTCCTCGAACGAATGGTTGGGCCACACTCCCTCGACGATGACAACCCGCGGTTGAAGTCCGCCAAAAGCGCGTGCATGTACGACGACACTGCCATGCTGGTTGCCGATCCGCACCCGGTCGCCGTCGGCGATACCGAGCCGTGCCAGTGTCTTCGGATGGATCAGTGCCGTCGGCCTGCCCTCGCGCGCGATGCTGGAGGGCGTATTGTTGAAGCTGGTATTCAGAAACGAGCGCGAGGGGGCGGCGACGAGGCGGAACGGCCGCGCGGGATCGCCATCGTCAGTGACGGCGACATGGTCGGGAAAGGTCGGGAGCCGGCTATGGTCGGGGGCGAGCGCCGCCCAATCAGCGCGAAAATGAAACTTTCTGTCGGGATGGCCAAACCCGTCGAGAAAATGCGCAGTCTCGAAAGGCGGGCAGCAATCGAGCCAGCCATCATCAGGAAAGTCTTCGATGCGAGGCAGCCCGCTTGCCCGCAAAGTGCGATCGATAAGCTCGATCGGGCTCAGTTCGAAGCCCGGATGACGGGCGCCGAGGCGATGGGCGAGGGCGCAGATCACGTCGTGGTTCGAGCGACACTCGGCGTGGGGCGCAAGGATTGCGCGGCTGACCTGGAGATAGGTATGGGCGCCGGCCGTGTAGAAATCATCGTGCTCGAGAAAGGTGGTCGCCGGCAGCACGATGTCGGCCATCGCCGTGGTCTCGGTCATGAACTGCTCGTGGACGCAAACGAACAGGTCATTGCGGGCGAAGCCTTGGCGGACGAGTCTCGATTCGGGGGCGACGACCATCGGGTTGGTATTCTGGATGAGCAGCGCGGTGACCGGCGGCCCGTCGCCGAGATCGCGCCGGTCGCCGGTCAAGACTGGGCCGATGCGGGATTGGTCGAGGATGCGGGCCGATTGGTCGAGAACATCGAGCCCTTCGATCAAGGTAAGGTCGAGTGGGAGGAGGCCATGGTTCGACTGGAGCGCACCACCGCCTTCGTACCGCCAGGCGCCGGTCACCGCCGGCAGGCAAGTTACCGCGAACAGCTGCGCCGCGCCGTTGCGCGAGCGTGAAAAGCCGTAGCCGACCCGGATGTAGCTGCGTTTGGCTCGGCCATAGAGGCGGGCAAAGTCGATAATCTCGTCTTCGGACAAGCCGGTGATCGCCGCCGCCCAGGCCGGGCTGCGGGTCGCCAGATGCGCTTCGAGTCCAATGGGATCATCGGTAAAACGGGCCATGTACTCGCGGTCGGCGTAGCCTTCGCTGAACAGGACGTGCATGACCGCGCAGGCAAGTGCGCCGTCGGTGCCGGGAAGCGGCGCCAGATGCAGATCGGCGGCTTCGGCGCTGGCCGTGCGGTAGGGGTCGATGACGACGAGCTTCGCGCCGCGCTCTTTCCGCGCGGTCGCGATGTGGGTCATCACATTGACCTGGGTCGACACCGGGTTGCCTCCCCACACCACGATCAGGTCGGATTTTGCCATCTCGCGTCCGTCGACCCCGCGAAGGGCCCCGACTCCAACCAACCAGCCGGTGCCGGACAGCATGCTGCAGATCGTTAGATCCTCGCGCGAATAGCGCATCGCGTGGCGCAGCCGGTTGATGCCGTCGCGCTGCGCCAGCCCCATCGTGCCAGAATAGTAATATGGCCACACCGCCTCGGAACCGTGGCGCCGGGCGGCACGGGTCAGTTGTTCGGCAACCTCGTCGAGGGCGTCGTCCCAGGAAATCGGCGCAAAGGCGGCGCGCCCGACGCCCTTGTCGCCAACCCGGCGCAACGGCTGGGACAGCCGGTCGGGGTGATGCTGGCGCTCGGCATACCGGGCGACCTTGGCGCAGACGACACCCTGCGTATAAGTCTGCGAGGTGGCCCCACGCACCCGCCCGATACGCGTGCCGTCGATCCGCTCGACTTCCAGCGCGCAGGCGCTTGGACAGTCGTGCGGGCAGACGCTGGGGACGATATCGAGAGGCAAGGTTGCGCTCCGCCGTGGGCTTTGAAACAGAATATAAGGACGGTATCACCTGGTCGATACGCGGCAAGATAGCGAGGAGAGAGCAATGGCCTTTGCGCTGGCGGCCGAACAGCGGGAGATCCGCGCCGCGGTCGCGCGGCTCTGTAAGGACTTCGGCGACGATTATTGGCTGAAAAAAGACGAGGAGGGCGGCTTCCCTCACGAGTTTCATCGGGCGATGGCCGCGGCGGGATGGCTCGGCATCGCCATGCCGGAAGCCTATGGCGGCAGCGGGCTCGGCATCACCGAGGCGGCGGTACTGATGCAGGCCGTCGCCGAATCCGGAGCGGGGTTCAGCGGCGCTTCGGCGATCCATATGAACATCTTCGGGCTGCATCCGGTCGTCGTCTACGGGACCGACGAGCAGAAGCGCCGTTTTCTGCCGCCGCTGATTGCCGGCGACGAAAAGACCTGTTTTGCGGTCACAGAGCCGGATGCCGGGCTGGACACGACGCGGCTGAAGACAATGGCGGTGCGCCGCGGCGACCATTATGTGCTGTCTGGGCGCAAGATCTGGATCTCGACCGCACAGGTCGCCGAAAAGATGCTGATCCTGGCGCGCACCGCGCCGATCGAGGAGGTCGCGCGGCCATCGCTCGGTATGACATTGTTCTATACCGATCTCGACCGCAACAAGGTCGAGGTGCGCGAGATCCCAAAGATGGGCCGCAAGGCGGTCAACTCGAACTTGCTGTTTATCGATGGGCTTGAAGTCCCGGTGGCGGACCGCATCGGCGAAGAGGGCGAGGGGTTCCACTACATCCTGCACGGCATGAACCCCGAGCGGATCCTGATCGCCGCGGAGGCGGTCGGACTCGGCCGCGCCGCTCTGGCGCGCGCCGCGCGCTACGCCGGTGAACGAGTCGTCTTTGGCCGCCCGATCGGCCAGAACCAGGCGATCCAGCACCCGCTCGCCGAGCGCTGGATCGAACTCGAAGCGGCCGAACTGATGGTGCTGCGAGCGGCGGCCGCCTACGACCGCGGCGAGGAGGCCGGCGCCTACGCTAACGCCGCCAAATACTGCGCCGCCGAAGCCGGGTTCCGCGCCTGCGAGACCGCGATCATGACCCATGGCGGCATGGGTTATGCCCGCGAATACCATGTCGAGCGCTATTTCCGCGAGATTCAGATCGCCCGCATCGCGCCGGTCAGCCCGCAACTTATCTTGTCGCACATCGCGGAGCGGGTGCTAGGCCTTCCGAAATCGTATTGACGTCATTACTTGGATCGCATCGAATTAGATGCGGGTATCTTGCCCACATGGACGCGAGACCTGCGGTCGTGGGAGGCCAGAAAATGCCGCTCCGCGTGGCGATCGGCGGGTTCGGTGCGATTGGCAAAGTGGTCGCCCGTCGGATCGACGAAGGGATCGAGGGGCTGAGCCTAGCGGCTGTGTCGGCGCTTGACGTGGCGCGGGCTGAAGGGGCGATGGCCGCGTTCGCGCGCCGAGTGCCAGTCGTGCCGCTGGCGCGGCTGTGCGAACATGCTGACATTGTCATCGAATGCGCGCCGGCTCACCTTCTGCGGGAAGTCGTCGAGCCTGCGCTGGGCAGCGGCCGTTTGGTGATGGTGCTCAGCTGCGGCGCTCTGCTGGACAATTTCGATCTCGTCGAGCTGGCCCGAGGGCACGGCGGCCGTATCCTGGTGCCGACCGGGGCGTTGCTCGGCCTAGACGCGGTGGCCGCTGCCGCCGAGGGCGGCATATCGACCGTTCACATGGTCACGCGAAAGCCGCCGGGCGGCCTGATCGGCGCACCCTATCTCAAAGAGCACCGCATCGACATCATGGCATTGTCCGAGCCCCGGCGCGTGTTCACCGGCAATGCGCGTGAAGCTGCCCGCGGCTTTCCGGCCAACGTCAACGTCGCCGCGGCCTTGGCACTCGTCGGGATTGGCCCCGGGCGCACCACGATCGAGATCTGGGCCGATCCCAGCGTCAACCGCAACATCCACAGGATCGAGGTCGAGGCCGAGGCGGCCCGCTTTTCGATGCAGATCGAGAATGTGCCTTCAGCGGAAAATCCGAAGACCGGGCGTCTGACGCCGCTTTCGGTTGTCGCCGCGCTCAAAAAGCTGACAAGCCCGCTCGTGGTCGGAACCTGATCGGCGCGCCGTCACTTCGGAATGAGCAGCAAATTGTGCGCGTCTCCGGGGCGGAACGGCCGATCGACTGCGACATAGGCCGGCCAACCGGCCTCGGCCATCCCGAAATCGAGCAGCAGGCCAAGCATGCGATAGCCGAGACCGCCGAGCAGGTCATGAATCGCCTGGCGGTCGCCGTCCGCCTCATGCCCGGTTTCCAAGACAAGCACCGGGCGAAAACGCGCGAGAGACGCGCGGGCGCCGTCAAGCACTTGCCGCTCGTGGCCTTCGACATCGATCTTGACCAAATCGATCCGGTCGAGGCGGCGCTCTGGGGCGAGAGAATCGAGGCTGCGCAATGCCACCTTCAGCGCTTCGTGCCCAGCCACGACGGATCCGATGCGGGCGGTCCCGGTGTCGACTCGTACCGAAGTCACGAGCGGCACGGCAAATTCCACAGTTCCATCGTGGTCGCCGGCGGCGCAGCGAATTACCTCCGCCTGAGAGAGGGCGTTGGCTAAGAGCGTCTTGTCGAGGGCGGTGGCGGCCCACGGCGCCGGCTCGATCGCTAGCACTCGCCCAGACGGACCGACCCTGCGGGCGAGCGGCAATGCCCATTCGCCGAGATTGGCGCCGACGTCTATCGCAACCCCACCGGGGTTCAGGAAGGCGAGCACCGAAGGATGGACTGTCGGTGGATGCAGCAGCGCGTGCCGTCCGCGCGCGTCCAGCGGGTGCGGCACATAGACGAGATCACCGTTGCGGTGGAGGGCAAAACCGCCGGGCCATTCCCGCTCCAGCCGCCCCAGCAGACGCTTTTCGCGCCAGCGCCGCACCAGGCGGCCGCCGAGCGGCTCTGGCTCCCCGGGCGGGCGTAGCTTCCACAGCGCCTTCAACAGCGCCATCAAGGGGCGGAGATCGCCGGTATCGGTGGCGCGCACGATGCCCTCCTGCTTGCGCAGCCCAGGTGCCGATGTGAGTGTTATCGCTCGTAGAATACTCCGTGAGGGACAAATGAACCAAAACTCGGGAAGTTGGGCGGCCGGCGATCGCGACGTTCTGGTGATCGTCGATGTGCAAAACGATTTCTGTCCCGGCGGGGCGCTCGCGGTGCCGGACGGCGACGCGATCATCCCGGTGATCAACCGGCTCGCGGCGCTGTTCGCTCATGTCGTCTTGAGCCAGGACTGGCATCCGCCGGGACACATGTCGTTTGCCAGCTCACATCCCGGCAAGCGGCCCTTTGATACAATTGAGGCAGTTTATGGCCAGCAGGTCCTGTGGCCGGACCATTGCGTGCAGGGGACCGAGGGAGCGGCCTTCCACCCCGGTCTTGCGGTCAGGCATGTCGAGCTGGTTCTGCGCAAAGGCTTTCGGCCGGAGATCGATTCCTATTCGGCATTACGAGAGAACGACCGGCGCACGCCCACCGGGCTCACGGCCTATTTGCGCGAGCGCGGCTTTGAGCGTCTAACCCTATGCGGGCTCGCGACCGATTACTGTGTCCTGTTCTCGGCGCTCGATGCCCGCGAGGCAGGTTTCGCGGTCCAAGTTGCGGCCAGCGCTTGCCGCGGCATTGATCTCAATGGTTCGCTCGCCCAGGCGATGCGAGCGATGGCCGAGGCCGGAGTTGCGCTTTGCGATTAGAACCGTCGCGGCAGAGATCGGCGTTCGACCTGGAAGGTAGGCTGCCGCCTTGGCGTCACGCGGGCGAAGGCACCGTCTGAAACGTAATCCTCGCTGTCATCGCGCGGGGCTGACGGCGGTGCCCGACGAGCGGCGAGGCGGGGCCTGGGCGGCTTTTTTGCCGAGCTCGGGTGCTCACTGATCCGCACGTCGAGATTATGTCCATCGATTGCGGTCCCGTTCATCGCCGCGACCGCGAGCTTGGCGGCGCGCTCGGTCGCGATGTCGACAAAGCCGTAGCGCAGCCGCTTTCCGGTCGCCGGGTCGCGGGCGACGAAAGCGCTCAACACCATCCCGAACGGGTCGAAAGCCTCGGCCAACTGATCGTCGGTGAAATCCGGCGGCAGGTTCGCGACGAACACGTTTCCCCGGAAATACTGCAACCTCATCGGCGCCACCCCTCGGCTCAGCCATGCGCCCGCAAACGCCGGCGGAGGATGGATGGCGTCATCGCGGCGCGGGAATGTTGACTTTGCAGTGCTGCATTGCACAAGGAGCGGCCCCGGCGGTGTCGACCGGAGGAAGCGACAAAGGCTTGCCGGGCGAGAAATGCCGGGCGAGATTGAGCTGTGATTTCTTCGTCGGAAAGTTGGAGGTGGGATGATTCCGCGTAAACGCAGCACCTTTTCGGCGATCGTTGACCGGCCGCCGCTCAAATTGCCCGGTCGCGCCCGGATCGTCGTGTGGACGATCGTCAATCTCGAATTCTGGTCGATCTCGCGGCCGATGGCACGGCAGGTGCTACCGGCACCGACCGGCCAGTTGCTGCTGCCCGACGTGCCCAACTGGACTTGGCATGAGTACGGGATGCGGGTCGGGGTTTGGCGTTTTTTCGATTTTTTCAGACGCCTTGGCGTTCACCCCACCCTGTCGATCAATGCGCGGGTGTGCGAGGAATACGAGCGCGTGGCGCATGCGGCGCGCGAGGCGGGCTGGGAATTTATGGGCCACGCCTGGGAACAGATGCCGATCCATAAAGTCGACGACCAGGCGGCGATGATCGCCAAATCCTTGGATGTGCTCGGACGTTTCGCCGGTGTCAGACCCAAGGGATGGCTCGGGCCAGGGCTGACGCAAACCTATGAGACACCCGAGCTGCTGGCCGCAGCCGGCATCCAATATATCGGCGACTGGGTCTACGACGACGAACCGACCGAGATCCGCACCAGGCGCGGCCCGCTTGTCACCCTGCCTTACTCGGTCGAGCTGAACGACATCCCGATGATGCTCGTACAGCACCACGAGTTGGAATATTTCACCCAGCGCTGCATCGATAGCTTTGAGCGGCTCTACGAGGAAGGCGCGGAGCGGGCCAAGATCATGGCGATTGCGATTCATCCCTATATCAGCGGCCAGCCGCACCGCATCAAATACCTCGAAGCGGTGTACAACCACATCTCCCGCTACGCCGGAGTGCTGCACTGGAATGGGATCGAGATCCTCGACTGGTATCAACGGGCGCGGGCCGGCGGATGACTGAAGTAGAGAAGGCGAGCGAGACGAAGCCCGGTCCGCTTGCCGGGATCAAGGTCATCGATCTGACAACGGTCGTGTTGGGGCCTCTGGCGACGCAGATCCTCGGCGATCTCGGCGCCGAGGTGATCAAGATAGAGGCGCCCGAGGGCGACATCATGCGCTATGCCGGCCCGGCGCGCCACCGCGAGATGGGCCATGTTTTTTTGAACCTCAATCGTAACAAGCGCTCTCTGTGCCTTGATTTGAAGCG
This sequence comes from uncultured Alphaproteobacteria bacterium, assembly GCA_963733945.1. Taxonomy (GTDB): domain Bacteria; phylum Pseudomonadota; class Alphaproteobacteria; order ATCC43930; family CGMCC-115725; genus AP-15. The sequence continues at coordinate 174,593 of CAVTFD010000046.1, forward strand.
CGGCGAGGCGGCCGACATATTGCTGGCGCTGGTGCGGCAGAGCGATGTCTTCATGCACAACATGCGCCCGCAGGCGATGACGCGGCTGGGCTTTACTTACGAACGACTGCGTGGCGTCAATCCACGGCTGATCTATTGCTCGGCGCATGGCTATGGCCAGGACGGGCCACTCGCCGACCGCCCGGCCTTTGACGACATCATCCAGGGGGCCAGCGGATTTGTGGCATTGGAACAGGCGACCGGCGGCGAGGCGCGCTTTGTCCCGACTCTGGTCGGCGACAAGACGGTCGGGTTGACTATGGTCTACGCGGTCATGGCGGCGCTGGTGCAGCGGGCGCGCACCGGCGCGGGCCAGGCGGTCGAGGTGCCGATGCTCGAAACTATGACCGCCTTCGTCATGGCCGAGCATTTGGGCGGACTGACATTCGACCCGCCGATGGGACCTCCCGGCTATTCGCGCATGTTCGCACCCGACCGGCGCCCGCACCGCACCGCCGACGGGCACATCTGCATCCTGCCGTACAGCGAGCGGCATTGGCGGGATTTCTTCAGCATCGCCGGGCGGCCCGAACTTGCCGATGATCCGCGCCTTGCCGATGCGCAAATCCGAAGCAGCCACGTCGCCGCGCTCTATGCGCTGATCGCCGAATGTCTACGCGGCGAGACTACCGCCTATTGGCTCGACAAGCTCAAAGCGGGCGACATCCCATGCGGACCGGTCAACCCGCTGGCCGAACTACGTGATGACGAGCAGCTCGCTGCCGTCGATTTTTTTTCGCTGACCGACCATCCTTCGGAAGGCCGCATCCGGATGGTTCGGCCGCCGGTGCGGTTCGGCGATGCTGATTGCTCCTTGCGTCGTCACGCGCCGCGCCTCGGCGAGCATTCGCGCGAGATCCTGCGCGAGGCGGGGCTTGGCGCGAGGGAGGTCGAGGACCTGATCTCCCGTGGAATTGCGATTGCCGTGCCTGAGTAACACACGCGATGCGGCTGACTGAGGAGGAGCGGGCGATGGTGGCCGGCGCGCTCGGCGAGCCCAGGCGCTGGGCGATCGCACACCAGATCGCCGTCGGCGAGTTCTTCGACGCCGCCGACTTCGTCCCGGTCTCGCAAGCGCACATGATGGCCGACACCGAATCCCTGGGTGAGGCCGGAGTGCGGTTTCTCGAAGGTCTCGCGGAAGCCCCCAAAAACGAGCGGCGCGTGCGGGTCCCGACGATCACCGATCCGCGCGGCATCGATTTCAGGATCTATCGCCAGCTTGGGCAGAGCGATTGGATGGTGGCGCTCGAGCGGCGGGCGATCGACGCCCTGCGCGCGTTCGGCGTGCTCATGACCGACACCTGCATCAACTATCAGACCATCATGGCGCCGGTGCGTGGTGACCATGTGGCCTACGGCGACACCGGGGTCGTGATCTATTCGAACAGCGTCTCGGGCGCGCGCAGCAATTTTGAGGGCGGGCCTTCGGCGCTGGCCGCGGCGTTAACCGGCCGCACCCCCCCGCTATGGCTATCACCTCGATAAATGCCGCCGCTCCACCAGGCGGTTCCGGTTGACCGTCACGCCACGCGATTTCAGCGAATGGGGGGCTGTCGGTGGCATCATCGGCGAGGCCTGCGGCTCGTATTGGCAAGTGCCGGTCATCGAGGGTATCGCCGAAATCCCGAGCTCCGACGCCTTGAAGCATTTCGGCACGGCCCTAGCGAGCTTCGGCTCGGTGGCGTTGTTTCACATGCCCGGCATCACCGCTGAGGACCCGGCCGTCACTTGGCCGAAGCCCGA
>CAVTFD010000047.1:0-74009 GCA_963733945.1 uncultured Alphaproteobacteria bacterium
GCCCGGAACTCGCCGCCAGTCTCGCCCAAATAGTGTCCGCCGCCGGCTCGGGGGTCGAGGGGAAGCGATGGAAGCCGCGCTCGTGACGTTGAAAATCTGCGGTTGCATCGATGCGCATCTGCAGCATATTCGCCCGACCAACGATGACGGGAGGTTCCGATGGCCAACAAGGAGCAGAAACGGTCGAGCCGAGAAGCCAAAAAGCCCAAGCAGAAGAAAAAGGGCGCCGACAAATCGGCAAGTAAGGGTCAAGCCCCGAAACCCTGAAGGTCTTCGCGGTCGGGTGCCTGTGCAGGGTAGCTCCGAGCATTGTCGCTACCCTTCGAGCGCAGCTTCGGTCACCTGCTCGGCCCGCTCGGCCCATAAAAAGCGCAGACTGTTGCGCGCGCTTTCCGGGATCTCGTCGTAATCGTTGCGGTTGCGCGCCGGCAGGATGACCGTCGAGAGCCCGGCGCGGGCGGCAGCGACGACCTTTTCCTTGATGCCGCCGACCGGCAGCACGAGCCCGCGCAGGCTGATCTCGCCGGTCATCGCGGTGTCGCTACGCACGGTGCGGTTGGTCAGCAGCGAGACCAGGGCAGTGTACATCGCCACCCCGGCGCTGGGCCCGTCCTTGGGAATTGCACCTGCCGGGACGTGGACATGGATGTCGCTCTTTTCGAACATGCGTCGGGTCGAGCCCGAGCGTCGACGCCCGGGCTTTGACCAGACTCAGCGCCGCCTGCGCGCTTTCGCGCATGACCTCGCCGAGCTGGCCGGTCAGGATCAGCCGGCCGCTGCCGGGGAAGCGGGTCGCCTCGATAAACAGGATGTCGCCGCCGACCGGGGTCCAGGCGAGGCCGGTGGCGACGCCGGGGACGCTGGTGCGCATCGCCACCTCGCCCTCGAAGCGCGGCGGCCCGAGGATTTCGACTAGATCCCCTGGCGCGATGGCGACATGACCTGCCGTCCCCTCGGCGATGTGCATCGCGGCGTTGCGTAAGGCCGCGCCGATTTCGCGTTCGAGCTGGCGCACGCCGGCCTCGCGGGTATAGTCACGGATGATCGCGCGCAAGGCATCGTCGCTGATCTCGGCCTGTTCGGCGGTCAAGCCGTTGGCCTTGAGCTGGCGCGCAACCAGGTAGCGCCGCGCGATCTCGAATTTTTCGTCCTCGACATAGCCAGGAAGGTCGATGATCTCCATGCGGTCGCGCAGCGGGCCGGGGATGCTGTCGAGCACGTTCGCGGTGGTGATGAACATGACCCGCGACAGATCGAACGGCACCCCCAGATAATTGTCGCGGAAGGTCGAGTTCTGCTCCGGGTCAAGCACTTCGAGCAACGCCGAGGACGGATCACCCTGGATGCCGCGGCCGAGCTTGTCGATCTCGTCCAGCATCATCACGCAGTCGCGGCTGCCGGCCCGCCGGATGCCCTGGATGATGTTTCCGGGGAGCGCCCCGATATAGGTGCGGCGATGGCCGCGGATCTCGGCTTCGTCATGCGTGCCGCCGAGGCTGACCCGGACAAATTTCCGGCCGGTCGCGCGAGCGATGCTCTGTCCGAGCGAGGTCTTGCCGACGCCGGGCGGCCCGACAAAGCACAGAATCGGGCTGCGGCCGCCGGGGTTGAGCTGCTGGATCGCGAGGTTTTCGAGGATGCGCCGCTTGACCTTGGCCAGGCCGTAATGGTCGGCGTCGAGAATGCGGCGGGCCTCGGCGATGTCGATCGGCTTACTCGATTCGATCGACCACGGCAATTCGATCAGCCATTCGAGGTAGGTGCGCGCCATCGAATATTCGCCGGCCGCCTCGGGCATTCGCTCGAGCCGGGCCAGCTCCCGCTTGGCATGCTCCTCGACCTCGGGCGGCATCTTGGCCTCGGCGATCTTTTTCGCCAGCTCGGCGATCTCTGCGCTCTTGGCGTCGTCGCCTTCGCCCAGTTCCTTTTGTATTGTCTTCATTTGCTCGCGCAGCAGGAACTCGCGCTGGCGGTCGTCGATCTTTTCCTTGGTCTGTTCGCTGATCTGGCGGGACAGCCGCAACACTTCGGTGCGGTAGGCCAGCATCGCCGACACCCTTGCGAGTCGGCTTTCGATCTCGACGGTTTCGAGGATCTCCTGCTTCTCGGCCGAGGTAATGTCCATGAACCCGGCAATCAGATCCGCAAGGGCCGCGGCCGAGGTGGCCGATTGCACGGCGTTGACCAGCTCGACCGGGGTTTGCGGCAGCAATTGCAGCACCTCGATCGCCTGGTTGCGCAGATTGAGCATCCGCGCTTCGATGTCCTTGCTGCTGGTCTCGACCTCCGCCACGCGCTCGATCCGCGCCACAAGAAACGGGTAGCCGTCGAGAAAGTCGAGGATGCGAAAGCGCCGCTCGCCCTGGCTGATCACATGATGCTGGCCGTCGGGGCTGGTCACATAGCGCAGTATGTTGGCCTCGGTGCCCATCCGGTGCAGATCGACCGGGATCGGGTCGTCGGTCGCCGGATCGCGCTGCAAGACCAGCCCGATTGGCCGGTTGAGACGAATCGCAGCCTGCGCCGCTGCGATCGAGCGCTGGCGACCGAGCGTGACCGGCAGCACCGTGCCGGGAAACATTACGAGACTGCGCGTCGGGATCAGGATCAGCGCATCGGCGGGAAGCGCCGGGATCCCGGCCAACGCGCTTTCAATCCCACCTGGTATCGGGGGCGCGGCGGGCTCCGCCGTGCGCAATTCATGTTCCTCGAGGGGCATCTGAAAGTATCCTTGGAAAGGAGCTCGATGGCGGTCGCCGCGCGTTCGTCACAGCTTTTGCAACTGCACCATCAGGCAACCATTGGCGAGATGCCGGCCGGAGATCTCAAAGCGGATGGGCGGTAGTTCGATCCGCCGCTGAAAATGCCCGTGCGGAATCTCGAGCCGATGAATTCGGGCATGCGCCATCTCGGGCGGCAGCGGGCGCTTGCCGCTGACCATCAGCACCCCGGCGCTCAAACTCACCTTGAGCTCTTCGGACGCGACGCCCGGCAGGGCGACAAGAATGGTCAGCGTATCATCGGTTTCGAAAATGTCGCACGGCGCTTCCCAATTGGGCGTCGCATGACCGCGGTGGAAGAATTGACGATGCAGGTGGTCTGCACGTTCCATCGCCTCACAGGCCTTCGCCCACATCAACGCTTCGAGCTGTCGTAGCGGCATTATCGGCTCCGAACGGGGCGGCCCCGCCCGGTTCGACCCCGACGACGCCTAATCTGGTTGATATAGTCACACTCCCACGGTCGGGGAGAGCGAATTACGCATTTGGCCCGGCTGGCAGCGACAGGCAATACGGGACTAGGCCCGCCATGCGAAACCGGCTATCAGCCTTGTCGAAACGACTTTCAGAGGCGATCGGTGGCTGAGATCAGCGCAGAAACCAGAGCTTTTGTCGCCGGCATTGCGGCCGAGGCGGAACGTGTCGAGACCCCCTGCGGGGGTGGTCGGATGGTGTGGCGCATCTGGGGCGCCGGACCGCCTTTGGTCCTGTTCCACGGCGGCTATGGCTCGTGGACGCATTGGATCCGCAACGTGCTGCCGTTGTCGCGCATGTTTACCGTCGTCGCCCCTGACCTGCCCGGGCTCGGCGAGTCGGCAACGCCACCCGAACCGCATACCGCCGAAGGGCTGGCGCGCATCCTGGTCGATGGGCTCGACACCGTGTTCCCGGGACACGAGCAGTTCCATCTCGCCGGATTCTCGTTCGGTGGTGTCTTGGGAGGGCATGTCGCTGCCCAGCTCGGTGACAGAGTGCGCGCCTTTACCGTCGTCGGCTCGAATGGGCTGGGGCTGGTCCGCCAGCCAACCGATCTCAGGCGCGTGCCTCCCGGCGCCGAGACCGAGGAAGCTCTCGCCACTCACCGCCACAATCTCGGCGCGCTGATGATCGCCGACCCGGCGAAGATCGACGAACTCGCGGTCTATATCCAGTCGAAGAACGCGCCGCGCGGCCGGGTCAAAAGCCGCCGCTTCTCGCGCGCCGACACGCTGGTCCGCGCATTGCCGCTGATCAAAGCGCGGCTCGACGGGATCTGGGGCGCGCGCGACGCCACCGCCTATCCCCATCTCGACGAGCGTGCCCAAACACTGCGCTCGTTCCAGCCCGGTGCTCGCTTCGAAGTAATCGAGGGGGCCGGGCATTGGGTGCAGTACGAAGCGGCCGACCGCTTCAACCCGCTTCTCGCGGAAATAGTCTCGCAGCACTTGGGTGCATCGCCATGACCACCGAAAACCTCTCCTCGCTCGCCGGCAAGGTCGCCGTCGTAACCGGCGGCAGCAGCGGCATCGGTGCCGCGAGCGTGCGGCTGCTCGCTGCGGCGGGGGCACGGGTCGTCGTCGGCTACAACAGGGGTGCTGAGCGGGCGGCGGCGCTGATCGGCGAAGTACCCGGCAACGGCCACAAGGCGATGCATCTGCCACTGGAGGACACTGCGCAGATCCGCAGGGTCGCGGCAGCGGTCAGGGAGGAGTTTGGCCGAGCCGACATCCTCGTCAATTCCGCCGGCTTTACCCGGATGGTCCCACACCACGATCTCGAAGCGCTCGACGACGATCTGATCGACGCCGTGTTGACTGCCAATGTGCGCGGGCCTTTTGCGACGATCAGGGCCTTTGTCCCGTTGCTGCGCGAGTCGGGCGACGGCGTGATCGTCAATATTTCTTCAGGGGCTGCACAGCATGGTACCGGCAGCTCGATCATCTACGGGGCCTCGAAGGCTGCTCTCAACACCATGAGCATGGCGTTAGCGCGCGTGCTCGGCCCTGAGATCCGTGTCGTGATCGTCGCGCCGGGGATGGTCCATACCGGCTTCGTCCCCGGCCGCACAGAAGAGATGATGGCCGCCGCGGCAATGGCGACGCCGCTGAAACGCGCGATCGAGGCACATGACGTGGCGCTCGCGGTCATGGCCTCCATTACCCATCTGAGGCACACTACCGGGTCCATCGTCACCGTCGACGCCGGCCGTCATCTGTGATGACCAGATTTTGGAGCTAACGGGTGGATTTCGGTTTTCGTCCCTATATATCTCGCTCGGCGGTCTCTCTCGGCCGCCGCGGGAGGAAACCTGTCGGGGCCGCTAGCGCCTCGCAGCCGAGACGGAACACCATGGCGACCATCGCGCGGCAACGCGAGATCATCGACCGGCGGATGCTGGCCGAAGAATTGTCCGCCGCCTCTCACTCGGTCAAATCGCCGAGCTTTAACCGCGCTTCGTTGGTGAGACCGCTGAAAGGGGCTTTGACCGCGGGACGCACCGAGATTCGCCGCCGCTTTGAAGCCACCGGCGACGGCACTGCGGTCGTGCGCGAGCAATGCTTTTTGATGGATCAGTTGATCCGCGCTCTGTTCGACGTAGCCACCGGAGAAATCTATCCGCTGCCCAATCCGACCTCGGGCGAGCGGCTGGCTCTCGTCGCGGTCGGCGGCTATGGGCGCAGCGAGCTGGCGCCATTCTCCGACATCGACATGCTGTTTCTACTGCCCTACAAGCAGACCCCCCATACAGAGCAAGTCGTCGAGTTTCTGCTCTATTTGTTGTGGGATCTCGGGCTCAAGGTCGGACAGTCAACGCGTTCTGTCGAGGAGTGTCTGCGCCAGGCCAAATCCGATTTGACCATCCGCACCAGCCTGCTGGAAGCGCGTTATTTGTGGGGCGACGAGGAATTATTCCACGAGCTCAAAAAGCGCTTCGACAGCGAGATTGTCCGCGGCACTGCCCCCCAATTCGTCGAGGCCAAGCTCGCCGAGCGGGACGAGCGCCACCGCCGAGTCGGCGACAGCCGCTACCAACTCGAGCCGAACGTCAAGGAAGGCAAGGGCGGGCTCAGAGACCTGCATACCTTGTTCTGGATCGCAAAATATATTTACCGCATCGACGATGTCGCCAAACTCGTCGATCTCGGCGTACTGTCCGACGAGGAATCGCACCGCTTCGCCCGAGCCCAGAGCTTTCTGTGGACGGTGCGCTGCCATCTGCATTATCTCGCCGGACGCGCCGAGGAGCGGCTGACTTTCGACCTGCAGAGCGAGATCGGGCGGCGGATGGGATATACCGACCACACGGGCAGCCGTGGGGTTGAGCGCTTCATGAAGCATTACTTTCTGGTCGCAAAGGATGTCGGCGACCTGACCCGGATTTTCTGCGCGATCCTCGAAGCTGATCAGAAGCGCAAGCGACGGCTCTCCTGGGTACGCTGGGGGGTAGGCAAGCGCGCGCTCGACGGGTTCGTGCTCGACGGCGAGCGGCTGACGATCCCGTCCGAGGATTTCTTCAAGAAGGACCCGGTGGCGCTGCTCCGCCTGTTTCATGTCGCCCAGCAGCACGAGATCGACATTCATCCGCGCGCGCTGCGCCGGGCCGGTCAATCCCTGCGGCTGATCGACGGACGGCTGCGCGAAAATCCCGAGGCTAATCGCCTATTCCTCGAGATCCTGACCTCGCGCAAGGATCCCGAGACGGCGCTGCGCCGAATGAATGAAGCCGGCGTCTTTGGCCGGTTCATCCCCGATTTCGGGCGCGTCGTGGCGCAGATGCAATACGACATGTATCACCATTATACGGTCGACGAGCACACGCTGTTTGCGATCGGGATTCTTCACCAGATCGAGACCGGACTGCTCAAGGACGAGTTGCCGATGGCGACAGCGCTGGCGGCGACGATCGTATCGCGCCGCGCGCTCTACCTCGCAGTTTTGCTGCATGACATCGCCAAGGGCAGGGGCGGCGACCATTCGGTTCTCGGCGAACGCGTCGCCCTCAAGCTCGGGCCGCGGCTCGGGCTGTCCGCCGAGGAGACGGAGACAGTGGCTTGGCTGGTACGCTGGCATCTGCTGATGAGCGGCACAGCGTTCAAGCGTGACATCAGCGACCCGCAGACGATCGGCGACTTTGTCGAGCATGTACAATCGCCAGAGCGGTTGAAGCTGCTGCTGATCTTGACAGTCGCCGACATCCGGGCGGTCGGCCCGCATGTCTGGAACGGCTGGAAGGCGGCGTTGTTACGCGACCTGTTTCAACGAGCCGTCGAGATGATGTCGGGCGGGTTGACGGTAGGAGCGCAGGATTTGCGGGTTGCTGCCGCACTGACCGCGGTGAGGGAGCGGTTGCCGGATTTCAGCGACAAGGAGTTCGCGGCGTTCGCCAAAAGCGGCTATCCCTTCTATTGGCTATCTTTCGATCCCGATACCCATGCCCGGCATGCGCGACTAATGCGCGAGGCGGAGGTAAGCGGCGCGCCGCTCACTGTCGAAAAGCAGGTCGATACCCAGCGCGCTGTAACCGAGATCACGCTTTATACGGCCGACCACCCCGGACTGTTTTCACGCATCGCTGGAGCCCTCGCGGTCAGCGGCGCCAATATCGTCGATGCTCGGATCATGACGATGTCGAACGGGATGGCCCTCGATACGTTCTGGGTTCAGGATCTGGCTGGCCGGGCGTTCGATCGTCCGGACAAGCTCGCGAAGCTCGCAGTGGTCTTCGAGAACGTCTTGACCGGCGATTTGAAGCCGCATCGCGAGCTTGCCCGGCCGCCCGCGTTTCCCAGCCGAACGCAGGTGTTTACTGTGGCGCCTCGCGTTCTTGTCGACAACAACGCCAGCGCCTCGCACACGGTGATTGAAGTCAATGGACGCGACCGGCCAGGCCTATTGTTCGAGCTGACCCGCGAACTGACCCGCCTCAGTCTCCAAGTGTCAAGCGCAAAGATCTCGACATACGGCGAAAAGGTCGTCGACGTCTTCTATGTCAAGAATTTGTTCGGCCATAAGATCGAGCACCCGATTAAGCTCGCCGAGGTCCGCACTACGCTCGAGGCGGTATTGGCCAAGGGCAATCCAGTTTTCCCCGCAGCCGAACGCGAACCCGCGGCGGCGTCTGACACAAGTCGAGAGCGGGCTGCGGCGGAGTAGCAGCGAGACGACCCACAGCTATTCTGGCAAAGAACAGGCGGCCGCGCGCGGCCGAGCGCCGCACCGTCATCCTTTTTGGATTTTAGCCGGAATCGGTGATCGACCTGAGTGCAGGCACCTTTCTCACTTCATCATAATCGGCCAAAGTCGATGAATGCCGGCTACGCGCTCTCTACACCGGTTTTTGCGCGGTTATCTCGATCCTTGTGATAATGATTCCAAAAGGTCTCAGAGAGCAAGCGATCATTAGTTTGAAGTCGAACTACCGAATTTGTTAGTGCTTCTTTAAGGCGTAGAAAACCTGACCTGGGGTGCTCTAATTGATAGGTCATGCGATTATTAAATATGCGATACAGCAATTCTGCAACATCCGCAAGATCGTCGGTAACCATCGCTCCAACAACAACACCCGTCTCGAACTCGATCAGCCGGCTTAATGGATGCACTTCGCGATAAAATCTGCTGCGCTGTCCTTCATTACAGTAAAATATCACTGGCTTTCCGAGACTCAGGGCCATCGCTGCTTCGAAATCCTTTCCGAGGCTCTCACGCTCTCCCGCACAATAAACCAGCACCTTTGCGCATTTAACCATCAAACACTCGATAAGACCCTTGTCCTCATGACCGCCAGCAGCGCTTAGGGTTGGATCAAAATACCTGAGGTTGAGCGATTGCAGCCGGGGATCCGAGAAAATCCCTTCGCATATGTCCGCCATATTTCTAAAATCCTGTCGGCTTCGCATGCTAGTGGCGACGTAAACATCAAGATCATTAACCATCGATAGATAATAGCGGGTGTTGTTGAGGGCACGCTGACGAGCTTCGGAAAACTTCTCAGCGATCGCCGAGACTTTTACGAGCAACTCAGCCTCTGAGTTGATCTCGTCATCAAGCACCTCGTCGGCAGAGAACTGGAATTCCCCTTGCCGAGTTTTATAGGCCTCAGGTGGAGTATCCAGTAGTTGTCGGACCGTGGGTGAAGGATTCCCGGAGTTCGCATGAACTGAATATGCTTCAAGAAGCGCCTGTCGAAGATCGCTAGCCCCGCCCACGTCACCATATGATTTGCATGCCATCTCGGATATCAGATACCGGTTATCCTTCGCGATCAGTTTCAGGGGTAATGGCGGACCCCTGCGTTCGATGGCTTCAGTGTCGAATTGCTTCTGCGTGAATAAGTACTGAAGCATATCGAGCTGGCGGTCGCGCAATGAACGGAACGCCGTACGGACATTCCCGAAAAACAAGAGCGCGTCCACGTAAAGGCGATACAAACCCCACCTGAGATGCGCCAACGACATGATCTCTCTCGAACAAATCCAGCGCTCGGAAAAATCGGGGAGATCACGAACATTGTAAGGATGTGTATCCGGTGCCCGGAGCCAGTAATATTGAAAGAAGGCATCGTTGACCGGAGCCTCGTGCCCGAGGACGAGAAGTTGATTCAATTGGACTGCGGACAAGGGCCGATCCTCGACCGCAGCCAAGCGTTCAAAGATATCCTCGCAGGATTCACTCGTCAGCCAACTACCAATCCCACCAGTACCAAGCGAGAAAAGTGAGAATTCGGAAAGTATATCGGCCTTTGTACTCATAATAACTCCTCGAATTTATATCAAATCGATAAAGCGGATTCTGAGTTCGTCAGCGAGTATTTCGATCGGCTTCAAAATAAACACAAAACGGCGTCGTATTTCAATGGCAGATGCAGACATGGTGCGCGGTACGTTATTTTCAAGCCTGTTCTCCCGTAGATTGCAGGAAAGCAGGATGGTTGGGCGGAAAACGGCAACCAGCTCCAGAGCCCGCGGGATATAGGCCGGCATCGGGCATGAGGCGGCGGGCGCTTCGCCCGCGACCGTCGCTACTCGCGGAGATCCTCGAAGAACTCCTTGACCCGGGCGAAAAAACCCTCGCTCTCGGGGTGGGTGCGGTTGTTCTCGCCTTCCTTATCGAATTCGCGCAGCAGTTCCTGCTGGCGCTTGTTCAGGTTGACTGGCGTCTCGACGGTCGCTTCGATGAACATGTCGCCGCGCGCGGCCGAACGCAGTACCGTCATGCCCTTTGCTTTGAGCCGGAATTGATGTCCGGACTGGGTCCCGGCCGGCACCGTGACGCGCGCCCGACTGCCGTCGACGGTCGGAACCTCAATGCTGCCGCCAAGCGCCGCCGTGGTCATCGGGATGGGTACCCGACAGTGGATGTTGGCTCCGTCGCGCTGAAAGAGAGAGTGCGGCGCCACGCTGACGAACATATAGAGGTCGCCGGGCGCGGCGCCGCGCACCCCGAACTCGCCCTCGCCAGCTAAGCGAATGCGGGTGCCGTCCTCAATCCCGGGCGGGATGTTGACCGACAAAGTTTTCTCGCGCCGCACTCGGCCCTGGCCGCCGCAGCCTTTGCACGGCTTCTCGATGACCCGTCCCGCGCCCTGGCAGCCGTGGCAGGTGCGCTCGACCGAAAAGAAACCTTGCTGGGTGCGAACACGTCCGCGCCCGTGACAGGTCGGACAAGAGACCGGTTTGGACCCCGCCTCGGCGCCGCTGCCGTTACATTGGTCGCAGGCGACGAGGTTGGGAACACGGATAGTCGTCTGCTTGCCGCGAAAACTTTCCTCGAGCGAGATTTCGAGGTTGTAGCGGATATCGCTGCCACGGCTCGGCCCCGCCTGGCCACGCCGTCCACCGCCCATGAACTCGCCGAACATTTCGTCGAAGATGTCGGCAAATCCACCGGAAAAGCCGAAATCGCCAGGGCCGCGGCCGCCGGCTTGCTCAAAGGCAGCGTGGCCGAACCGGTCATAGGCGGCGCGCTTCTGATCGTCCTTGAGAACGTCGTAGGCCTCGCTAATGTCCTTGAATCTCTGCTCTGCGCCCTTATCGCCCGAATTTCGGTCCGGGTGATATTGCATCGCCAGCTTGCGATACGCCTTCTTAAGATCATCCGCGCTGGCGGATTTTGTGACGCCGAGTACCTCGTAAAAATCTTGCTTGGCCATGATCGACGGGTGTTCGCTGGAGAGGGGTTAGCCGCCGCGCATCGCCCCGGCAAGAATCCGCCGGGGAGAGCGCATTCGATCCGAATTTACGCGGTAGCGTCGGCTAAGCCGAACCGCGCTTCTTCTGATCGTCGACTTCCTCGAAATCGGCATCGACGACCTTGTCATCGCCGCCGGGTCCTCCAGCGCCACCTTGCGACGCCCCACCCGAGCCCGAGCCGCCCTCGCCCGCCCCGGCTTCCTGTGCCTGCTGGGCCTTGTACAGCGCCTCGCCTAGCTTCATTGAGACTTGGCCGAGGGCCTCAGTCTTGGCCTTGATCTGCGCGGCATCGTCGCTCCCGAGCACATCCTTCAAGGCTTGAACCGCCTGCTGCACCGAGTCGCGGTCGCCCTGGGCAACCTTGTCGCCACTTTCGCTCAAGGTGCGCTCGGTCGTGTGGATCAGCGCGTCGGCGTTGTTCTTGGCCTCGACCAGTTCGCGACGCCGCTTGTCTTCCTCGGCATGGGCCTCGGCGTCCTTGACCATCTGGTCGATATCGCCTTCCGAGAGCCCACCCGAAGCCTGGATGCGGATCTGCTGCTCCTTGCCGGTAGCTTTGTCCTTGGCTGAGACTTGGACAATGCCGTTGGCGTCGATATCGAAAGTGACTTCGACTTGCGGCATGCCGCGCGGCGCCGAGGGAATGCCGACCAGATCGAACTGACCGAGCAATTTGTTGTCCGCCGCCATCTCGCGCTCACCCTGGAAGACGCGGATCGTTACCGCAGTCTGGTTGTCCTCTGCGGTCGAAAAGGTCTGGCTCTTTTTGGTCGGGATGGTCGTGTTCCGGTCGATCAGCCGGGTGAAGACACCACCCAAGGTCTCGATGCCGAGCGACAAGGGCGTCACGTCGAGCAGCAGGACATCCTTGACCTCGCCCTGCAAAACACCGGCCTGGATCGCCGCGCCGATGGCCACGACCTCGTCCGGGTTGACGCTGCGATTAGGCTCTTTGCCGAAGAACTGCTTGACCGTCTCGATGACCTTGGGCATCCGGGTCATCCCGCCGACAAGGATCATCTCGTTGATCTCGGAGGCCTTTAGCCCGGCATCCTTCAGCGCATTGCGGCACGGTCCGATCGTGCGCTGGATCAAATCATCTACCAGCGCTTCGAGCTTGGCCCGCGTCAATTTGATGTTGAGGTGCTTGGGCCCGTGTTGGTCGGCGGTGATGAACGGCAAATTGACATCGGTCTGCATTGACGAGCTGAGCTCAATCTTGGCTTTCTCCGCGGCCTCCTTCAGCCGCTGCAGTGCGAGACGGTCATTGCGCAGATCGATCCCCTGCTCTTTCCTGAATTCATCTGCGAGGTAATCGATGATATTCTTGTCAAAGTCTTCGCCGCCAAGAAACGTGTCACCGTTGGTCGATTTGACTTCAAAGACGCCATCGCCGATCTCAAGCACCGAGATGTCGAAGGTGCCGCCGCCCAGATCGTAGACCGCGATCGTGCCACTGCCCTTGCGCTCCATGCCATAGGCGAGCGCCGCCGCAGTCGGCTCGTTAATGATGCGCAAAACCTCGAGCCCGGCGATCTTACCGGCGTCCTTGGTCGCCTGGCGCTGACTGTCGTTGAAATAGGCCGGTACGGTAATGACGGCCTGCGTCACCGTCTCGCCGAGGTAGGCCTCGGCGGTTTCCTTCATCTTTTGCAGGATGAAGGCGCTGATCTGCGAAGGCGCGTACTTCTTGCCGCGGCTCTCGACCCAAGCGTCGCCATTGTCACCCGAAATGATCTTGTACGGGACGAGATCGATGTCTTTTTTGACCATCGGGTCGGTGAAGCGCCGGCCGATCAGCCGCTTGATCGCAAAGAACGTGTTTTCGGGATTGGTCACAGCCTGACGTTTCGCCGCCTGGCCGACGAGCCGTTCGCCCAATTCGGTGAACGCCACCATCGAGGGCGTCGTCCGCATGCCCTCGCTGTTCTCGATTACCTTGGCACTCCTGCCTTCCATCACGGCCACGCAGGAATTGGTCGTGCCGAGATCGATACCGATGACCTTGCTCATGGACACCTCATTTCAAAAGCAGAACCGGGCGGCCTGGGGAAGCACCGTCCCGATCCCCCAGGAAGTGGTTGTACAGTCATCCCCTTACTTTGAAAGTTATATAAGCCAGCGTTTGGGGCGCTACAACGGCTCGGCCGGTTTCGCCGGCGACTTGGCGACGCCAACCATGGCCGGCCGCAGCAGGCGGTCGTGCAGCAGGTAGCCCGGCTGCAGCACCTCGACGATCGTGCCGGGCGGCCGGTCGCCGTGCTCGACCTCAAAGATCGCCTGATGGAGATTGTGGTCGAAGCGCTCGCCCATCGGATCGATACGACGGATCCCGTGCCGCTCGAACACCGACAAGAGCTCGCGTTCGGTTGCGGCGACCCCCGCGAGCAGGCTGCGCGTGCGCTCATCCCCGGCCTCAGCCTCGGGCAGGCTGTCGAGGGCGCGGCGCAGATTGTCCGCGGCTGACAGCAGCTCCTTTGCAAAGCCGGAGATCGCATATTTCGTGGCGTCGTCGCGCTCGCGCTGGGCCCGGCGGCGGGTGTTCTCGGCCTCGGCCAGGGCACGCAGCAACCGGTCCTTGTGCTCGGCAAGTTCTGCCTCGAGCACCGCCACCCGCGCTTCCGGCGAGAGCTCGGCGGCCTCGTCGAAATTGTTGTTGGCGGCGACCGACGCCTCATCGGACGTCGTCTCCTGGTGATTTCTGGTGTCGTCCATCATCCGTCCTATCCGATAAGGCGCCCGATCACCTTGGCCGTAAAATCCACCATCGGGATGATCCGGGCGTAGTTGATTCGGGTTGGGCCGATCACCCCGATCGCGCCGACGATCTGCTCGCGGCTGTTTTGGTAGGGAGCGATTACCATCGAACAGCCAGCCACCCCGAACAAGTGGCTTTCGGCGCCGATGAAGATCTGCACGCCGTCGCCCTGTTTGCTGGCATCGAGCAGGCGCAATATAGTTTCGCGGGTCTCCAACATCTCGAAAAGCGTCCGCAGCCTTTCAAGGTCGGCCAGCGCGGTCACGTCGTCGAGCAAGTTTGCCTGGCCGCGAACGATCAGGGCGCTGCCGGCTTCTCCCCCAGCCCAGTCCGCCAGCCCCGCGGCAACGAGTTTCGAGGTCAGCACGTCGAGCTGAGCCTGGTGCGATTCGATCTCCTGCTGGATTTCGTCCCTGGCCTCCTCGAGGGTCCGGCCGACCAACCGGGCGTTCAGATAATTGCCGGCGGAGACCAATGCGGCGGGCGGCAGGCCCAGCGGCACCTCGATGACTCGGTTTTCAACAAGCCCATCCTCGGTGACCAGAACGACAAGCGCGCGGCCGGGGCCGAGATGGACAAACTCGACATGCTTCAGCGGCCGGTCCTGCTTTGGAGCGATGACCACCCCAGCGCAATGGGCCAGACCCGAAAGCGCGCTGATAGCCTCCTCGAGCGCCTGCGGCAGGCTCTTGCCGCGAGCAACGCAAAGGCTTTCGATGCTGCGGCGCTCGTCCTCGGCAAGACGCCCGACTTCGAGCAGGCCGTGGACAAACAGCCGCAACCCCGCTTCGGTTGGCAGCCGCCCGGCCGAAGTGTGAGGCGCGTAAAGCAGCCCCGCTTCCTCGAGATCGGCCATGACGTTACGGATCGTCGCCGGCGACAAATTCTGGCCCAACAGCCGCGACAAGGTGCGAGAGCCGATCGGCTCGCCGGTGGCGACATAGCCGTCGACAATCAGGCGAAAGATCTCCCGGCTGCGCTCGTTCAGCTCGTTGATCGGCGAGGGGGTGATGGGTCGAAGCATATGAAGGTTGCGACAGTCAGATACAATAACCCGGTTCCGGCCGAGAAGCCTCGCGTGCAGCGGCGATCTAGCCGGTCGGCGATCGACCCCGGCGTTGGCGTGATTTGGTAACGGAGGCCAACAACGTCAACTCGGGGCGGCCGTGCGGCAGCTAAGGCGTTTGCTTGAACGTTGCTTCGAAACTCTGGCCTTTGGGATCTATCAGATGCCCGACCATATCTACGATCCCTGGGCGAAAGGCGAACTGGCTACCGTCGGAGTTCTGAAATCTCAATTCGTCTGCGCGGATCACCCCGGTGCCGTGCAGCACGCCGCCGGGCGCTGGCATGCTCGTCCCTTGCGGTCCGAAGACATAGATAATCGATGCGGTGCCGTCCTCTTTGACGTCCTGCACGATCAGCGCGGCACAGGTACGCGCGTCCCACGCCGCATCGCTCCACACGCCGACAAAACGCCGGAAGTTTTCGGGAATAGTGGAAGGATCAGAAAGCTGAAAGCTGACATTCTGCTCGCAGAAAACGCGGCCCGGCTGCGTGCCGCTGGTTTGCGGTGCCGCGGCAGGCGGCTCGCCGATAGGCGAGGTCGGGGCCTGGGCCAGTGCCGTAGCAGCGGTCAGCAGGATCAGGGAAAAAGGTGCGACGGCACGAGAAATCATGGTGGAATCCAACCGGTGACGGGCCCGGCACTAGCTTCTACGTCGAAAGCACTGCACGGGTCCGCTCGAACCCTTCTGCCGCTATAATTCGCCGTTCGTAGCCGGCTGGGTAGGTGACGCCGGATGCGGTCCCGCAACCGGGTTTTCTTCCAACAAGCCCACCGGGTAAGGAGGGCGGTACAAGCCAGTTGGCGAGATCGTGAAGATCTCGTAGCCGGTGGCCGTTACTCCGACAGTGTGCTCGAACTGCGCTGACAGAGAGCGGTCCTTGGTCACTGCGGTCCAGCCATCGCCCAGAATCTTCACCTCCCAGCGTCCGGCGTTGATCATCGGCTCGACGGTGAAGATCATCCCCTCGTGCATGGCTGGCCCCTCGTCGGGGCTGCCGTAATGCAGGATGGAAGGCGCATCATGAAAGATGCGGCCCACGCCGTGGCCGCAAAAGTCGCGCACCACCGAAAAGCGGTGGCCCTCGGCGTAGCGCTGGATCGCGTTGCCGATGGCGCCGATGCGAGTACCGGGACGTACCACGGCGATGCCACGCATCATCGCCTCATAGGTCACATCGACGAGGCGTCGCGCCTTGATCGCGACCCGCTCGCCAACGAAAAACATCCGGCTGGTGTCGCCGTGCCAGCCGTCGAGAATCGGGGTCACGTCGATGTTGAGGATGTCGCCCTCGATCAGCCGCCGCTCGCCTGGAATGCCGTGACAGACGACATGGTTGATCGAGGTGCAGATGGACTTCGGAAAACCGCGATAGTTGAGTGGCGCCGAAATCGCATTGTGGCCGGCCACGAAATCGTGGCACAGCCGATCGAGTTCGCCGGTGGTGACACCGGGGCGAACAAAAGGGGTGATGAAATCGAGCGTCGCTGCCGCCAGCACGCCGGCGCGCCGCATACCCTCGAACGCCTCGGGCCCGTGGATCTTTATCCGGCCGTCGCGTGCCTCGCCGACCGCGAGACCTCTCGTCAGATCCTGCTGCATGCCGCGCATTCGCATCGCCGTTGGTGGGTCACATCGCGACCCTTCTCGCATGAGATTGAACGTAGGGATTCCCGCGCGGCTGGGCAACCTTGCCCGCGATTGTGCCGCGCCATTCATTCGCCTATGAAAGACGGAGCTGCGGCGAAAGAGGCCGAAGAGAGAATGACGACGAGCAACCCCGATCGCGCCGCCCCGGCTGCCGAACCCAAAATCGTCACCGCCTGCGTATTGATAATCGGCAACGAGATCCTTTCCGGACGCACCCAGGATGAGAACCTGTGCTTCCTCGCCCGGGGTCTAAACGAGATCGGCATCCGGGTGCGCGAGGCGCAGGTCATTCCCGACGACGCTGATGTCATCGTCGCTGCGGTCAACGATGTACGCATGCGGTTCGATTACGTTTTCACCACCGGCGGGATCGGCCCGACCCATGACGATATCACCGCCCAATGCATGGCCGACGCGTTTGCGGTGCCGCTGATCCTCCATCCGGATGCCAAGCGGCTGCTCGAAACCCATTATTCGGCAGGCCATCTGAACGAAGCGCGGCTGCGCATGGCGCGGGTTCCCGCTGGCGCCGTATTGTTGCCCAACCCGATCTCCCGAGCGCCCGGCTTCCAGATCGGCAATGTCTTTGTCCTCCCTGGGGTGCCCAGCATCATGCAGGGGATCTTCGAGCAGCTGAAGCACCGCCTCGTCGGCGGCGAAAAGATGCTGAGCCGCAGCGTCAGCTGCCGCCTCGGCGAAGGCACCTTGGCACAGGATCTGTCGGCGCTGCAGGACCGTTACCGGGATGTTGAAATCGGCTCCTACCCCTATTTCCAACGCGGCGACTTCGGGGTGACTCTGGTGCTGCGTAGCACCAATCGCGCCCGGCTCGGCGGCGCAACCGACGAGCTCAAGACACTAATCCAAACCCTCGGCGGCGACCCGCAGGAGGGCCTCAGCGAGGGTTAGGCTTTCGCCCGCGGGCGGATATGCTGAGAAGGAGATCTGAGCGAACGCGGACGTGGCGAAATCGGTAGACGCAGCAGACTTCAATTGGAGTGCCCGCGGGGAAACCCGTGGAGCAGAACCGCTCAAAATCGGGGAAAGCTAAGGGGTCATCTAAGCCAATCCCGAGCCAAGCCCTCTTCGAGGGAAGGTGTAGAGACTAGACGGGCGGCGCCTACGGCCTCGAGCTAGGGCGAAGGGATAGTCCAGACCACGAACGCCGATGAGGCGGCGGCGAAAGCCGAAGTGGTATGAAAATCTGCTCCTCGGAAGGGGGTGCGGGTTCGAGTCCCGCCGTCCGCACCAGCA
The DNA here is from genome assembly GCA_963733945.1 of uncultured Alphaproteobacteria bacterium. Taxonomy (GTDB): domain Bacteria; phylum Pseudomonadota; class Alphaproteobacteria; order ATCC43930; family CGMCC-115725; genus AP-15. Next base: position 17,678 of record CAVTFD010000047.1, read on the forward strand.
ACGGTAGCCGTTGGGCGGCCTAAGCAGAGTCTGCGGCCGTTAGTCAGCCGAATCGGCTATCGTCAAAACACCATGCGGCCATTACGGGCGGCTCGCGATGAATCCTGTGGCGATCTCCTGCCAACCCGCCGTCATCCGGCCATCAACAGCGGCGCCAGCACGTCGGGATCGGACAGCATCGGATAGTGGCCGGTGTCGATCTCGAGATATTTGGCGCCGAGCTTTTCGGCGGTGCGGCGCTGGTGCGCTTCCCCCGGATTGGCGGCGCGACGGCAGCGGATCACCGTTGCCTTCCACGGCTGTGACCAGAAGCTTGTCAGCGAGACCGGCTCCTCCATCGCGGCGATCGGGTGCGGCGTATAGCGGGCGAGGGCAAAGGCGCGCGTTGCCTGGTCGAGGTCGGCGAAGCTGCGGTTTTCGGCATCTTCGCGTGACGGTCCGACCGCAAGAGCGGTGGTGACCCGCGGTGTCGGACGGTTCACGATCTGGGCGATGCGCTCGCCGTCGAGCAACGCCAGCGCGTCGACAAAAATCAGCCGCCCAATTCGCGCGCGCGCCAGCTCGGCAGCTCGGCACAATACCATGCCGCCGGAGCTGGTACCGGCCAGCACGACATCGTTCAAATCTTCATGGAACAGTAGTTCGGCTATCTCGGCCGCGTGCGTCTCGACGGTGATCCCCGGCCGCAACTGGTGCCGCCGGTCGGCGCAGCCGTCGAGCGACGGCGCATAGACGAGGTGCCGCGCTTCCCTCAGCCGGGTTGCCGTCGGTTTCCAGATCCAACCGCCCTGATACGCGCCGTGGATCAGCACGAATGTCGCCATGTTTCACTCTCCTCCGCCTAGTTTTTTAACGCCGGCACTCAGCTGGGCTTGACCCAGGGCGGGTGCGAGCCGGGATCAGGCCTCGGGCCCGGTACAACCTTTGGCTTCTCGTCGGCAGCGGCGCCGTTCTTGACCGGCCTGACCTTGGCGCCGTCGATTTCGACGTTGATTTCGAGCAGCGATGTTTCACCCGATCGGCCGAGATTGACGCGCAGCATCTCATCGCGGATTTCGACATAACGGCCGACGACGTCGAGCAGATCTTTTTGCAGCGCCGGCAAAAAGTCGGGCGCCGCGCGGCTCGCCCGCTCGTGGGCGAGCACGATCTTCAGCCGGTCGCGGGCGATGACGGCCGTGTTTCGGCGCTCCGGGAACAGAAAACCGAGGAGGCCCATCACGCCCTACCGAACAGGCTGCGGAAAAAGCTGCGGCGCTCGGGCTTTAAGAAGCGCAGCTCGCGCTGCTCGCCGAGCAGCCGGGCGACCGCGTCATGATAGGCTTGGCCAGCTGGGCTCTGATCGTCGAACACCACCGGGGTTCCGGTGTTCGAGGCGCGCAGGACCGATTCCGATTCCGGGATGACGCCGAGCAACGGGATCGACAGAATTTCCTTAACGTCGTCGATCGCCAGCATCTCGCCCTTCGCGACCCGTTCGGGCGAATATCGGGTCAACAGCAGATGGATCGCGACCGGATCCATATTGCGCTCGGCGCGCCGCGACTTCGAGGCGAGGATGCCAATGATACGGTCGCTGTCGCGGACCGAGGAGACCTCGGGGTTGGTGACAATAATCGCCTCGTCGGCGAAATAGAGCGCGGTTATAGCGCCATGCTCGATCCCGGCCGGGCTGTCGCAGACGATGTAGTCGAAGCTTTCTTTGAGTTCGTCGAGCACCCGCTCTACCCCCTCGCGCTTCAACGCATCCTTGTCGCGCGTCTGCGAGGTCGGAAAGACATAAAGGCTGTCGTTGCGCCTGTCCTTGATCAGCGCTTGGTTGAGTTTGGCGTCGCCGTTAATGACATTGATGAAATCGAAGACCACCCGGCGCTCGCAACCCATGATCAGGTCGAGGTTGCGAAGGCCCACGTCAAAATCGATGACGACCGTGCGATGGCCGCGTAGAGCCAACCCCGCGGCGACGGCGGCCGCGCTGGTGGTCTTGCCGACGCCGCCCTTCCCGGAAGTGAGCACAATGACTTTTGCTGCCAAACAGACCTCCCTCTCCCCTGCCCGCTGGCGTCGAACCGATTTTGGCGCCGAACTGATGTTGGCGGCGGCCCGAGCAGCGGCGCGAGGTCGTCGTCCGCCTAACGACGCCCGCCTAAAGATCAGCGTCAATTTCGCGTGATGGTCAACCGGTCGTCAACGAGCGTGATCTGCACCGGAAAGCCCCGCTCCGCCGCAGGCATTTGTTCGCTGACCAGATAATGCCCGGCGATGCTGACGAGCTCGGCCTCGAATCGGTTGCAAAAGATTCGTGCCTCGGTATCGCCGCCGGCGCCGGCGAGCGCTCGGCCGCGCAGAGCGCCATACACATGGATATTGCCGTCGGCCATGATCTCGGCGCCAGGGCTGACCGGGGCGATGACGACCAGATCGGCGCCGCGCGCGTAAATCTGCGTCCCCGAGCGCACCGGCTGGGTCACCAGGCGCGTCTTTGCCGCGGCCTCGCGGCCGGGCTGGGCGAGAGCGGCGGCCGGCTCGGGCGGGCGCCGCCGATTCGGCTGTGCCGAATTCGGTGCGAAGCTAGCTAGCCCAACCAGGGACGCGGTCTCGACCTGCGCAGGCGATGCATTCTGCACTCCGACCAAGGTCAGGGTGTGGCGGCGGAGCACCTCCTTCGCCTCGACCAATCCAGCGGCACCCGAGAATCCGTCGGCATCCTTGAGGTCGAGCACTACTGGCGCATTCAGAAAAAAGCGCGGGCTGCGCCGGATCTGCTCGGCGAGGTCCTGCTCGAAGGCGGCGTCGCGCAACAGTCCGGCGCGCACCACCATAACGGTGAATACCGCGCCCTGCACGAGATTGCCCGCCATCCGAGAACCGATGCCGCCTGTCACGCCGTGATGGTTTAGGGGTTAACGCCAAATCGCGCCACCCGCAACGAGTTTCACTGCGCGGCGTCGCCTAGGTTTCGAATTCCGCTTATGCCCCTAATCGGCCGTTGGCGGGCGGAGCCCGAAGCGCTCATCGTGTCCCTCGCAACTGACATCTGGTCGCTATATCCTAGATCGCGACCAACTCCGGCAGGCCATGTGCGAACGGGCGATGCCTATTTAAATCGCGGATGATACCCGCTGCAATCGATCGCGCCTCCCTCGGCACCATTACAACACGAATGAAGTCTCGGAACAGCTCCGTGTGACCGTCTCTTGACGTGCCGACTAGGACATAGTGCCGCCGTAGGTCCGCATTTTTCAGGGGACGCTCACGGCGATTTGCGATTAGGAAAGAATGCCAGTCCGAGATAAATGCTTCTCGAAGAATGTCCCACTCGGGAGGCTCGTGCTCCAAACTTGGGCGAGCCAGTGGATACCCGTGCAGGTGAAATGTGGACAGACGAATGATCCGCCACTCGTGCTGCCGATAATACGCTAGCAGCCGGCCGCGCCTCGAGTCTGTGTTCTGATTGATGGAGATAAACATGTCGATCATCTCGACAATGTTCCACATAGGGCGTCGGTCTGTATCGAACAGGCGGAACATCGCCTGAAGATCCCGAACCTCAAAGGCCTCCAACGCAGACTGAACTGCAATCGCAGTCTCTGTGGTTTGCATAAGCATTTCGTACCCGGCTTCGATCAGCCGCGCCGACGGGATGGCAAGCCCATGATTTGGATAGTCGTCATCAGGAAACGCCCGCGCTTCTGCAAAGGATAGTATAGTGAACAGGTCCCGCACCTCCCCCAATAACGCCAGGAACTCCTGGGTCAGACCACCAGAATAAAAATAACTACTCGGCGTCACTTGCAGGTCTCGGGCCATTTCAGCATCGAGACCAACACCGAACCCCCCGAACAGATCAACGTGGCTAAGCTTGCTCGCCGTTTCATCGCGAGAACCATCGTCGTACACCTCGGGCTGGGCGCACAGCTCATCTACGGACGCCAGAGTGAAGCAGGCCCGGGTCTGCGTGATTGGTTTGGGGAGCCCCCCCGATTTGGCGAGACGGGATTTCGCGTTTGCGCTCAGCTGGATGTATTCCGGCGTCAGTAGCAGTCCATGCGTCAGCAGGAGTTTGAGGATTCCGACCCCAACGTCAATATAACGGCTGTCCCGCCGTGCCGCTTGTAGCGTAAGACCGTTGGGCCGAGACGCGCTCAACCATCCCGGGAACGCGTGGAACAAGTATTTCATGGGTGTGACATATCATGTACTGTCGATAGCGCTTGAAGGTAGGCTATCCATGCGTCCGGATTTGCAAAGGCAAATGTCCGGAAGACAGCAGCAACGCGAAAGATCCGGATCGCGAGCGACTGAAGTCGGGAAATTTCATCAACCGTCAAATTAGCTTCCTTGGCGTCGAGTTCCTGTAAAAAAAAACGCTCACTCGGGTCCCGGGCGAAGTTCACGCTGCAAATTCGGGCGAATTCCTCTCCTTAAATCGCCATCCATGTGTATCGAGCCGGCCGTCCAGTAAACGTAGCGGTGGTGTTCAATTGCACGGAGAAATTTGCATTAAGGTCGGTATTTATGTAAGTAGAGTCATAAATCTTGCCTCTTACATCGCAGGGATTGTTTCCCGTGTGCCCAAGTGCCGAGTTTATACTGGTTACCACTTCTTCGATAGATTTAAATTCGGGAAACTAATACGATAGGTCTATTTGCCGGAGAATCTGTAGGATGAATTTGTTATTTAGGATATTGGACACATACTCGTCATCTCCAAGGAACACGAAACCGTCGGCAAGCAAGCCGCTGATCAGCGCGTCCCGATCAGGAACCCCCAAATCAAGATAGGTGAACGCACGCCGCTTCCCGGAACCGACCCACTTTGCCACACGCCACATGAGTTCGTCGGGTGCGCGTATGACCGAGCAAATTCTCGAGTCCATCGACAAAATGCAGGTTTCAGGCGGATGGTCTTTCTCATGCCTATACGCAAGGTGTAAGCGACTGACCTCAACAGGCTGCCCTGATGCAGAAACAAATTTCATATGCGCCTGCATCAGTACTCCTCGGGTGCTACGAAGAAGTTGTGAGACAGCGTTGAAGATTTCAGGTGCTCCCAGGCTAGCCTGCGACGGACCCGTAAATTGCTGCCAATACGCAGGCTCAAAAGGGGCAGCGGTGACGCCGCCTGAAATCATCGCAACCACGAGAGAGAGCCACACTCCGATACGAGCACGCATCAGATACTGCCTCCGTTATTCTTGATCGTTCGTTCTCCCGTCCGGCACCGCTCAGCCCTGCGACGTAGGGGGTAGATCATACCCGGCATTCGCCGGATTCGGTGACTTTGACGCAAGGATCGGCGTTCTGCCGGGCTTGGGCAATGCCAAATCGCTTCGTCGGAAGCAAGATGCGATGGGTGAAGCGAATTGGGGCACGCTGAGGCTCGATTTCGACGGGGGTCTGCTGGCGCAATTTTCGCGGCTCCAGCGCGAGTTGGATGACAAGTTGGACCTGACTGACGCGGGCGCCGAGACGCTAGCCGACACGCCGCCTGCGCGGGCAACGGGGGCGCAAGGGGTCAAACCGCGGCAAGCGACAAGAGGAGAAGTATCCCTCGATGTGGCCAAAGCGGTGCGTGTCAGCGCTTCGATGTCGTCAACCGCCGGCTTCAATCGGGTCACCTTCCCTTTTTGACGCTCATCCGGAGAATGCGAGCTCAAAGCGGCCGATCCGACATAGTGACGCTCATCACATCCTACCTTATCGTTGAGGTGACGTTGATAGCGAGAACCATCGGAGGACGCATGGACCTCAACGGGTCAGCTCAGGTTGGCTGGACAAGTATGGGGGTAGCGAAGCTAGCGGTTGATGCATTGATGCCGTTGGTATTGCTTGTTCTGGGGATTTTAATAAACAAAAGAACCAAACGGTTGGAACAGGCGATCTGGGCGTCACAAAGACGAACGGAATGGATGCAAAATTTGTTCAACAAAACCTCGGCTCTACTCAATCAGTTATATTGTTGCTATAATTATGTCGGAAATTATACAGAAATTTCTCCTCTGGAAATTATAAATCTGAAGAGGCAACTTGATCGTGAAATACTTGGCAATAGGCTACTCCTCGGCGATACCATTCTTGAAAAATATGACTCTTTAATGAAAGGCTGTTTTGAAATGAGTCGTGGCAGAGGGGAATATATTAGGATCAAAGCTAATAAAGAGATGTACAGGGAGACTAAGACTTGGAGTGTTGACCACGATACCCTATTTGTCGATAGCACTGCGCGTATCCGCCGTGCGAGTTTCAACGAGCTCTACAACTCCTTTATGCAGGCATTTTTCGCTAAAATTGGTGTGTCAGAAAGCGAGGAATTTACTGTCCCTAACTGACCAACCAGCCACTACCAACGTCCTGGAGATCTGCTCAAAGGGCATTGACCGTCGTCGCCGTCAACAGAGGCGAGCGAACCCAGCGGGTCGAACCTCGCGGTTCGCTTGCGGTTCCGCGAACGGCCGGAATCGGCGCGAAGGCGTCATTGCGCATGACCCGGCGACGGTCGGCTTGCCTCGCGATCCAGAAATTGAAAGGCATTGGTAGGCATTTTGGCTTGGTGAGATCCCGGCCATCTCGCGGTCTCTGTCTGCCGCTGATCTGTGGGTTTTGAATTGGCGCTGTTGGGCCTTCCTGCACACGGACGCTGATCTCGCCACAATCATCGGATATGCACAACACCGGCCGCGAGAGAGACCGGCGATCTCAAGCGCGCGCGATCACAGGGATGGAGGACGATTTTGGGCAGGAGACCCGCGTGCAGCGGTCGCCGCGGCGGGCGCTCGCCTACCCGCCGCGAGGCATTTCCCGTGAATTCCCGGTTCGGAGGAAAGAATTCCCGGTTAAGGCGCAAAAAATTCCCGGTTAGCGGACCACATAGATCGGACATATCATATTGATTTATAACATATTTATCCCTCTTGTCGGACGTTTTTTTGCGAAAATTGCCGGTTATTTCCCGGTTCAACGGGAATTCCGAACGGACGAGCGATCAGCGACTGTGACCCCCTAATACGGCGCCAAATGCGCTCGGGGGTGGCGGGGCCGGCGAGGTCGGTGACGCCGAGAGGCGCAAGAGCGTCGAGAATCGCGTTGGCGATAGCCGGAAAGGCGGCGACGGCACCGGCTTCGCCGCAGCCCTTGACGCCGAGCGGGTTGGTCGTGCAGCGCGTCGGGTTGAAGCCGAGATCGTAGAACGGCAGGTCGTCCGCGTGCGGCAGCGCATAATCCATCAACGAGCCGGCGATCACCTGGCCCGAACCAGGGTCGTAGACCGCGTGTTCGAGCAGCGCTTGCCCGACGCCCTGCGCGATCGCACCGTGGGCTTGGCCGGCGGCGATCATCGGGTTAACTAAGACACCGTAATCGTCGACCGCCGTATAGCGCGCCAGGATGACCTGACCGGTATCGCGATCGATCTCGACCTCGACGACATGGGCGCCGTTGGGAAAAGTCATCCATTCCCGCGTCCAGTAATGATAGGTGTCGAGCGGCATGCCCTTGTCGCGCCCGATCGCGGCGACATCGAGCAGCGGCAGCCCGCGGTCCGTCCCCGTGACAACGAAACTGCCGTCCGCGAAGCGGATGTCGGCCTCGGCCGCTTCCAGCGCCTCGGCGGCGATGCGGATCCCCTTGGCGATGATCTCGTCGGAAGCACGCCAGATCGCGGTGCCGCCCATATAGGTCGCGCGCGAGCTGCCGTGCCCGCCGCCGGCGGGTATCAGGTCGGTGTCGCCCTGAACGAGACGGATCCGCTCATTCGGCAATCCAAGGCGATCGGCCAGGATTTGCGGAAAGGTCGTCTCGTGACCCTGCCCGATGGTTTGAGTCCCGGTGATCAACGACACAGTGCCGTCGGCTTCGAAGCGGATGTCTACATTTTCGCTCGGCGAGCCGCCGGTGGCCTTGATGTGATAGGCAAAGCCGAGACCGCGCAGCAATCCCTTCGCCTCACTCTCGCTGCGCCGCGCAGCAAACCCCGCGACATCGGCGCGGGCCAGGGCGCAATCGAAAGTGTCCGGGAAGGCGCCACTGTCGATCTTGTTGCCAAAGGCGTTAGTGACAGGCATCGCCTCAGCCGGAACCAGGTTGATGCGCCGTAGTTCGCCGCGGTCGAAGCCGCACTGCCGCGCCGCACAGTCGATCAATCGCTCGATGATGTTGACCGCCTCCGCAAAGCCCGGGCCCCGAGTGACCCCGATTGGTGCGGTATTGGTGAGCACCCCGGCGACCTGCAATGCTACCGCCGGGATGCGATAGACCGTACCCGGCAGATGCACATACTGAAACGTCTGTACCCCGCCGGAGCTGACCAAATACGCCCCGACATTGGCGGTGCTGTTGACCCGCAGCGCCAGAAAACGGCCGCTGGCGTCGAGCGCGAGAGCCGCCGCGGCGCGCTGGTCCCGCGCCTGATGGTCGGCGATGAAAACCTCGCTGCGGGTGGCGATCCATTTGACCGGGCGGCCGACTCGCTTGGCCGCCCACAAGGTCAGCACATGCTCGGGATAGACGAAATTCTTGGCGCCGAAGCCGCCGCCGACATCCGGGGCGATGAATCTAACCGCCGCCGGGGGCACCCCGAGGGCACGGGCCGTATTGTCGCGGGTGGCGTGGATGCTCTGGCTCGAAACATACGCCGTATAGCGGCCGCGTTCCGCATCCCAGATTCCGATCACTCCGCGCGGCTCCATCGGGTTTGTGACGATGCGGTGATTGTCCAGATTGAGCTCGACCACATGAGCCGCCGCGGCAAAGGCGGCGTCGACCCTCACCGTGTCGCCGGTCAGCCAGTCGAAGCAAACGTTGTCCGGCACCTCGGCGGCAATCTGCGGCGCCCCCGGTGCGCGAGCGGCAGCGGCGGTGGTGACCGCCGGCAATGCGGCGTAATCCACCGCGACCAGCTCGGCGGCGTCGAGGGCCTGGGCGCGGGTCTCTGCGACGATCAGCGCCACCGGCTCGCCAACATAGAGAACCTTGTCCGCAGCCAAGACGGGTTGCGCCGCGAAGGCGAATTTCTCGCCGGTCTGAACATTGGCTTCTGCTGTCGGCCGCAGCGGTTGCAGCCCTTCTGCGCGGGCGTCCGCGCCGACCAGGACAGCGAGCACCCCCGGAACCGCTTGCGCCGCCTGCGTGTCGATCCCGTCGATTCGCGCATGCGCGTGCGGCGAGCGGAGCACGATCGCATGGGCCAGACCATCTAGGGCGAGATCATCGAGATAGGCGCCCCGGCCGGTCAGGAAGCGCACATCCTCCCGCCGTTTGGGTCGGTCGCCGATACCGGAGCGTACTATTGCCATCGCATCCTCCTGGTCGTCTTGGTACGGCAGCGTGTTCCCTCGCCGCTTCGTCGGCTCGACAGTTCGTAAGGCGAAACTTTGCTTGTTCCCGCCCAGCTAAGAAACTGGCAGATGAGCACGAATCATGATCCTGTACCGGCAGATCGCGGCGGACGGCAATTGAATCCTTGTCTGTTTCGCCGACTGGTGGAGGCTAGGCCTATGGCCATCGGTCGCCTCGAGTGCGCTGGCGGCGTCCTCGAAATCGACCTCGCGGGCATCGTCGCGAATTGGCGCTCTTTGGCGCGGCAGGTCTCCCCAGCGGCCTGTGCGGCCGTGGTCAAGGCCGACGCGTATGGGCTGGGCGCTCCAGCGGTCGCGACCGCCCTCGTCGCAGGGGGATGCCGGCGCTTTTTCGTCGCCACGCTCGACGAGGCGTTGGCGTTGCGCGCAGCAATCCCCGATCCGCTCGAGATCGCGGTGTTTAACGGCCCGCCGCCCGGGTCGGCTGCGGAATTCGTCGAACACGCGCTCGTTCCGGTGCTTAACGATCCAGGCCAGGTCGAAGATTGGGGACGCGCCGGCACGAGGCAAGGGCCGCTGCCGGCGATGCTCCATGTCGACACCGGAATGGCCCGGCTCGGCTTGACACTCCCCGAATTCGAGCGGTTGGCGGACGGTCTCCGCTACTCCAGCGCGATCTGCTGGCGCGCCGTGATCAGCCATCTCGCCTGTGCCGACGAGCCGGCTCACCCGCTGAACTCCCAGCAGCGTTCGCGTTTCGCTAGGGTGCGAGGCCGGTTCGGCGATACGCCCGCCAGCCTCGCGGCATCGTCGGGGATCTTTCTTGGGCGCGAGTTTCATCTCGATTTCGTTCGCCCGGGAGCGGCCCTGTACGGCGTCAACCCGCTCGCTGGAGCGCCCAATCCGATGCAGCAGATTGTCCGTCTGGACGCAAGAATCCTTCAAATCCGCGAAGTTGACGCAGGTCAGCCGGTTGGCTACGGTGCATCGCATGTGATGGCGGCGACGGGGCGCTTGGCGACCGTCGCGGTCGGCTACGCGGATGGGTGGCTGCGTTCGCTGAGCCATCGCGGATCGGGCCGCATCGGCGGGGTCCGCGTCCCCTTGATCGGCCGGGTGTCGATGGATCTCGCCGTATTTGACGTGACAGCGGTCGACCCCCTGGTGGCGCGGCCCGGTCGCTTCATCGAGCTGTTGGGAGAGGATTACGGCGTCGACGCGGCCGCCGCCGACGGCTGCACGATAGGCTATGAAATTCTGACTGCGCTCGGCCGGCGCTATCATCGTATCTATCGTAACGCCACGAGCGCGTCGACCGGATGATCAAGCTTCTTGCTTCGATCGGAGCTGCCTTTCTTGGTTTTCTCGCTGCGGCCGGCCGGCTCGTCAATTTTGCCGGAATGGCACTGGCGACAGCGTTCTCACCGCCTTTCTATCCGCGCGCAATGCTGCGCCAGATGGTCGATATTGGTTATTTCTCGCTCCCGGTCGTCGGGTTGACGGCGATCTTTACCGGCATGGTGCTGGCGCTCCAGTCCTACACCGGCTTTAGCCGATTCGCCGCCGAAGGCGCGGTGGCGACGGTTGTGGTCTTGTCGGTGACTCGCGAGCTAGGACCGGTGATCGCCGGGCTAATGGTCGCAGGCCGGGTCGGGGCGGCGATGGCGGCCGAGATCGGCACGATGCGCGTCACCGACCAGATCGATGCGCTGACAACACTCTCAACCAACCCGTTGCGCTATCTGGTGCTGCCGCGCTTGATTGCTGGCCTGGTGACCTTGCCGCTCCTGGTTGTCGTCGCCGATATCATCGGTGTCTTTGGTGGGTATCTTGTCGGGGTGTACAGGTTCGGCTTTAATCCATCGGCCTACCTCGCCCGCACCCAACAATATCTCGAAACCAGCGATGTTGTATCTGGCTTGGTCAAAGCCGCCGCGTTTGGATTTATCGTGGCGCTGATGGGTTGCTATCACGGCTATTATTCGAGAGGAGGGGCACAAGGCGTGGGCCAGGCGACAACCGCTGCAGTGGTCTCGGCCTCGATATTGATCCTCTTCTTCGATTACGCGATCACACAGGCGTTGTTTGCCCGATGAGCAGATCGACGCGATGACCGCCGCCGGGATGCCGAAGATCTCCGTACGCGGGTTGCGAAAGTCGTTTGGCCGCAACCGCGTGCTCGACGGCATCGATATCGACTGCGCGCGCGGCGAAAGCATCGTGATCATCGGCGGCTCGGGCACCGGCAAATCCGTGCTGATCAAATGCGTTCTGGGCTTGCTGCACGCCGAAGCGGGATCCGTCGCGATCGACGGCGCCGAGACGATGCACCTGCGGCGCGCCGGCCGCGAGCGCCTGCTGCAAAAATTCGGCGTGCTGTTTCAAGGCAGCGCCCTGTTCGATTCACTGCCGGTGTGGGAAAATGTAGCGTTCGGGCTGATTCACGGGCGCGGCATGGAACGGCAGGCGGCTAGGGAGATCGCGCTGGCAAAGCTCGCCGCGGTCGGGCTCGGCCGCGACGTCGGCGAGTTGCGCCCGGCCGAGCTTTCAGGCGGCATGCAAAAGCGAGTGGCGCTGGCGCGAGCGGTCGCCGCCGATCCGGAAGTTATCTTCTTCGATGAGCCGACCACCGGCCTCGATCCGATCATGGCCGATGTGATCAACGACCTGATCCTGAAATGCGTGCGGGAACTGGGGGCCACCGCCGTTTCGATCACCCACGACATGGTCAGCGCGCGCAAGATCGCCGACCGGATCGCAATGCTGCACAAGGGGCGGATCGTCTGGCACGGCCCTGCGGCAGAGATCGACCGCTCAGGCAACCCGGCTGTCGACCAGTTCGTTAACGGCCGTGCCGAAGGTCCGATCCGGATGGAAGTGCGTGCGGCATGACTGCCGCCTTGGCCTCAAATCGAATCCTGAGCTGAGTCGATGGCGCGGGCTCAAGCAAGGCACGTTTGTCAGGAATGCGGGACGGTTCACAGTAAATGGACCGGCCGCTGCGACGGCTGCGGCGCCTGGAACAGCCTGATCGAAGAACTGCCGCGCGAGGGTGTACCCAAAGGCCTCGATCGTCAGGGGGGCCGCACCCTGGACTTTGTCGGCTTGACCGGGCCAAGCCTGCTGCCGCCGCGCCGGCAGACCGGCATCGCCGAACTAGACCGTGTGTGCGGCGGCGGGTTCGTCGCGGGCTCGGCAATCCTCGTCGGCGGCGATCCGGGGATCGGCAAATCAACCCTGCTGCTGCAGGCCGCTGCCGCGATCGCCTCGGCATCGGGAAAGCCCGCAGGTGCCGCCTACATTACCGGCGAGGAGGCGATCGACCAAGTGCGCTTACGCGCCGAGCGGCTCGGCGTCGGGTCGAGCCCGGTGCAGCTGGCCGCGGCAAGCAATGTGCGCGATATCCTGGCCTCACTCGACCGTGTCGACGCGGCTGGCCTGGTAGTCGTCGATTCGATCCAGACGATGTATCTCGACACACTCGACAGCGCCCCCGGCACCGTCAGCCAGGTGCGTGGGGCGGCGCAGGAATTGATCCGCGTCGCCAAGCAGCGTGGGTTCGTGCTGATCCTCGTCGGCCATGTGACCAAGGAGGGGGTCATCGCCGGGCCGCGGGTGCTCGAACACATGGTCGACACCGTGCTGTATTTCGAAGGCGAGCGCGGCCACCGCTTTCGCATCCTGCGCGCGGTCAAGAACCGCTTTGGCGCCACCGACGAGATCGGGGTGTTCGAGATGAGCGACCGCGGGCTGGTCGAGGTGCCAAACCCTTCGGCATTGTTCCTCGGCGGGCGTCAAGGCGCGGGCTCGGACCCAGCGGCAGCCGAAGGCGATGATTCGCCCGATCCGTCCGGGGCCGGGCAGCTCAGCGGCTCGGCGGTGTTCGCCGGGATCGAAGGGACGAGACCAGTGCTGGTCGAGGTTCAGGCGCTGGTCGCGCCGGCTCTGCTCGGGACCCCGCGGCGGGCGGTTGTCGGCTGGGACGGCACGAGGCTCGCCATGATCGCCGCAGTGCTCGATGCGCGCTGCGGGCTCTCGGTCGGCGCCAACGACATTTATCTCAACATTGCTGGTGGCTTGCGTATCGCCGAGCCGGCGGCAGATCTAGCGGTGGCGGCGGCGCTGGTCTCGGCGCTGCGCGAGGCGCCGGTTCCCGCTGACACCGTCGTCTTTGGTGAAATCGCGCTGTCGGGCGAGGTTCGTCCGGTCGGCCATAGCGAAGCCCGGCTCAAAGAGGCCGCCAAGCTTGGCTTTGCCAAAGCGTGGGTGCCGAGCGGCGGCGTAATGCGGCGTGAGGCTGGCAGCGGGGCGGGACTTGCCACGGTGGCGATAGGTCATCTGAACGATCTAATCGCGCGCCTGTCACCAAAGCGCGCGTCGTTGCTGCCCACGCGAGTCAGAGGACGGGTCGGGGTGGTGTCGTGAACGCCGTGGATCTTGCCGTTCTCGTGGTCATCGCGCTTTCGGCGGTGTTCGCATTCGCACGCGGCTTCGTGCGCGAGGCGTTGTCGATCGCCGCCTGGGTCGGGGCGGCAATAATCACACTCTACGGGTTCAGTTTCGCCTACGCCGTTGCGGGGCGTTTCGTGATGACGCCATTGTTGGCCGACCTCGTCGCCGGCGTAGGGCTGTTCCTGATTTCGCTGATCGGGTTGACGATCCTGACAGGTTTCCTGGCGCGCTTCGTTCATTCGAGCGCACTGTCGCCGATCGACCGGACCTTAGGGCTGATTTTCGGCGTCGTGCGTGGCGCCGTTTTGGTTTCCCTCGCCTACCTGGTGCTCGACATCAGCGTGCCGCAAACCGATCGTCCCGGTTGGCTTCGGGATGCCAAAAGCGAACCGCTTCTCGCCCAGGGCGCAGGCCTGCTGCGCGGCATGCTGCCCGAATCACTGCAGATCAAGAGCGCGTCGGCGATTGACGATGCTCAGCGCGCGCTCGGCCAGGCCCAGGCCGCGCATGACGCGATGAGAGCGCTTTCGAGCCCCGCCGCGGCCTTACCGCCAAAACCCGCGGAAGCTCCGGCGCCGGCCTACAAGCCCGCCGAGCGGCGCGACCTGGACCGGCTGATCGACAACACGCGATAGCGAGGCCGCAGCATGGCGCCCCACTCGCATTCGGCCGATCGGGCAACCATTTTTGGGGAGCCGAAACCAGGATCGCCGATGCCCGCAAGCCATCCCGACAGTGCGGCTTCCCCGCCCGCTGATCCCATCAACGAGGATCATTTCCATGACGGGGATCATCTCCATGAAGAGTGCGGCGTGTTCGGGGTGTATGGCCATCCCGATGCGGCGGCGCTCGTGGCCCTCGGCCTGCACGCGCTGCAGCACCGCGGTCAGGAGGCGGCCGGCATTGTCGCCTATGACGGGGAGCAATTCAGCGCCCACCGCGGCATGGGGCAAGTCAGCGACAACTTCAGTTCGAAAGAGGTGATCGCCCGGCTGCCCGGGCAGGCCGCGATCGGCCATGTGCGTTACGCGACGACCGGCGAGGTGGCGCTGCGCAACGTCCAGCCGCTGTTCGCCGATTTCGAGTTCGGCGGGCTCGCCATCTGCCACAACGGCAATCTGACAAACTCCTACCAGCTGCGCCGCCGGCTGGTTCATCGCGGCAGCCTGTTCCAATCGACAAGCGACACCGAGGTCATCGTCCACCTGATCGCCACTAGCCTCAAGGAGAGGGTCGTCGACCGCCTGACCGACGCGCTGCGCCAGGTCCAGGGCGCTTATTCGCTGGCAGCGCTGTCACAAGACGCGATTATCGGCGCGCGCGACCCGCTGGGGGTGCGGCCGCTGGTGCTGGGCCGGCTCGGGGATGCCTGGATTCTGTCGTCGGAGACCTGCGCGCTCGACATCATCGGCGCCGATTTCATCCGTGACATCGCCGCCGGCGAAATCGTCATCATCGGCATAAACGGGATCGAAAGCCTGCTGCCGTTCGGCCGCCGCGATAGCCGGTTCTGTGTCTTCGAGCACATCTATTTCGCTCGCCCCGACAGCATCGTCGAGGGCACGAGTGTGTACGAGGCGCGCAAGCGCATCGGCCGAGAACTCGCCCGCGAGAGTCATGTCGACGCCGATATCATCGTGCCGGTGCCCGATTCAGGTGTTCCGGCGGCGCTGGGATATTCCCAGGAAGCGGGGCTGCCGTTCGAATTGGGCATCATCCGCAACCATTATGTCGGGCGTACCTTTATCGAGCCGACCGATCAGATCCGCCACCTGGGCGTGCGGCTGAAGCACAACGCGAGCCGCGCCAATCTGGTGGGCAAGCGCGTTATCCTGGTCGACGATTCGATCGTGCGCGGCACCACCTCGATCAAGATTGTCGAGATGGTGCGGCGTGCCGGAGCACGCGAAGTCCATATGCGGATCTCGAGCCCGCCGACCACCCATTCCTGCTATTACGGGATCGCCACGCCGGAACGTGATCAGCTTCTCGCCGCGCGTTACGACGTAGCAGCGATGGCCGACTATATCGGCGTCGACAGCCTCGCCTTTTTGTCGATCGAAGGCCTCTACCGGGCGATGGGGGAGCCCGGCCGCAACCCGCAGGCCCCGCGTTTTTGTGACGCCTGCTTTACCGGCGATTACCCGATCCCGCTGATTGACGCCGATGACGGCAAGGTCTCCGTGCAATTGTCGCTGCTGGCGGAACCGGCCTGAGGCTGACGGGCTTGAGCGTAGGCTCGGCCGCACCGAGCGGGCGGCTCGCGGGTAAGGTCGCGCTGATCACCGGAGCCTCGCGCGGCATCGGCGCCGCGGTGGCCTTGCGCTTTGCCGGCGAGGGGGCCCATGTCGCGCTGACGGCGCGCACGGTCGGCGCGCTCGAAGAGCTCGACGACTCCATTCGTGCCCGTGGCGGCAGCGCCACGCTCGTACCCCTGGACCTGCGCGATTTCGCAAAGATCGACGAACTGGCGGCGGCCCTCCACGAACGCTATCGCCGGCTCGACATCCTGGTCGGCAACGCCGGTGAACTCGGGATGTTCTCGCCGCTCGCCCATATTTCTCCGAGCATGTGGGCCGAAATCATCGACCTCAACCTGACCGCGAACTGGCGCCTGATCCGGGCGATGGACCCGTTGTTGCGGGCTGCCCTCGCCGGGCGCGCGATCTTTGTCACTAGTGGGGCGGCGCGCATCACCTACGCCTATTGGGGGCCCTACGCAGTCAGCAAAGCCGGCCTTGAAATGCTGGTCAGGATCTATGCCGCCGAAGTCGCCAAAACCGGGGTGCGCGCGAATCTGATCGATCCCGGCGTCGTGCGCACCCGGCTGCGGACCCGCGCCTTCCCCGGCGAGGACCCGAGCCTCCTGCCGCCCCCCGAAAACGTCGCCGACGCATTCCTCGACCTCGCCGTGCCGGAATGCACCCTCAATGGCGAACTCGTCACCGCAGGGCGAAATCTGGAATAGTCTCGGCTCGGCTGCTCAGGCCATCCGGCTTTTCAAAAGCGCCAGGCCGGCGTCGAGCAGGCTTCCACCCGACGGCGCCTGGCCGTTGGGGGTCATCCCGTCAATCAGCTGGGGCAGATGTTGGGCGATCAGGGGCAGCAGCTGCTCGACCGGCAGGCCGGTCTTGCCGGCGATCTGCTGGACCAACTCGCTACCTAGAATGCCGTGCAGCGCGTCGGGTGCTACCGGCTGGTTCGCCCCGGTGCCGACCCAGGACGAGATCACGGGGCCCAATCCCGCGGCTTGGAATTTCTCGACCAGGCCACCGAGGCCGCCTTCTTGGCCGCCCAGCGCGGCAACCAGCGCTTCGGGAACGCTGGTCGAAGAGCCGTCACTCTTGCCGAGCAGCGATCCGATCGTATCGAATAAACTCATCTCGCCTCCTCATTTGGTCGTCTTAGCATTGGTGCTTTTCGAGGCGGTGCGGTTCCCGCGACCACCAGCCGCGTGAAAGCCCGACTGATCGGCTTCCTTTTGGCACATGAAGGCGCCGTGTTTTGTCTTACCGTAGAATTTGTTGCCGCTCATGTGATACGCTTTTGAGCCGCCAAGATTAACCCAAACGACAGCATCGCCCGGGCAATGGCCTTTTGCCGCCTGTTCCGACGAAAACTGATTCGCAGCGAGCCCGGAGGTAGCGCTCGGCTGCGCCGTGGTAGCGTGGCCGTGGGCAGCCGTAGCCGGATGCGCCGGAGCCGGTTGAGCCCGAACGGGAACGGTTGCGGCGAAAAGCAGGAGGGTACAGATCGCTATCGTTCTCAACATGTGCTTTCTCTCCGCAGAAAATTAGCCCTTCAGGCACGTGCTCATGAATTTCTTACGAGCGTCCCCGGACAACTTTTGAGAACTGGCCTGTGCGTTACATGTCTTCATTTTTTGTTGCTGCGGGGTCAATGTCGCCGCCGGCTTGCCGCTTAAGCACGTGCTCATGAATTTCTTGCGCGCATCGCCGACAAGCTTTTGATCGCCGGCCTGGACGTTGCAAGTTTTCATCAGTTCCTGTTGCGAGCTTTGGGAATAAGCCGCATGATTTCCGCAAACGCCCAGAATCAGCACCGTTACGCAAACAGTTGCGAGGACGCCCTTCATGCCAACCCCCGTTTTCAAATGATTGCGGAACACCGTTACTTGCAAGTAAGTGTCGGATCCGACCGAAGTTTATACCGCACAGGTTATCAAAACGCCGGCTAACTTAACCCAAGCGCGCCCCGCCCGCAACCGGTTGGGCTAATCGGCTCTGGCGGGTTCGGCGGCTTCGCAAAAGATCAGCAACCCTCGACCCCGCGCTTGATTGCGGATGCAGCAGAAGCCGCAATGCAGGCGATCAATTGCCGGAGCGCTTAGACCGGTTTTTGGCCGCCCATCGCCTGCTTGATCAGTCCCACGATCACCATCAGTACTCCGCCGCCTACCCCTCCGGAGGCGATTTGACCAATGATCGAGCCGATATCAAGGCCTCCCGCCCCAGCGCCCACTCCTCCTGCTCCGCCACCCAACAGCGCGCCGATAATTTGAGCCCCGACGCCGCCTCCGACAACTCCGGCGATCGTGTTGCCGACGGTGCCGAGGTTGTACTGCTTCAGCAGCGAGCCGGCGATGTTACCGCCGACGCCACCGGCTATAAGTTGGATAATCAGACCGGTGATGCCACCCCACATTTCAATTTCCTCCCTCGATTGCGCTTTTGTGAGAATCAGCGATGCCTAGATAGCGTACCGCGAAGCGAGCAGCGCCGCTCAACGTTCGTTGACCAAATTTGAACTTACCAGAAAGGCGTTACGCAACCTAGCCCAACTTATTCGGTCGAAACCGAGTTACTTACCCCGGACCGCGACAGACGACGATCCGTTACGAAGGTGATCAATTTTTCCTTTCAGATGGGATCTGCGAGATCCGTGCGGACCGGCTTGGCCATAGCCCCCCAGTATCTCATTTATACTCTAGCCGTTGCTCCAGTAGCGGTGCCCCATAGACCTCAGCGCGGATCGTAGGGGTTCTTGCCCTGCCGCAGCATCAGCCGGATCGGCGTGCCGGGCAGGTCGAACGCCTCGCGCAGCGCGTTGACCAGGTAGCGTCGGTACGAATCGGGCAACTCGCTCGGCTTGGAGGCGAAGAGTGCGAAGCTCGGCGGCCGCGTGTTGACCTGGGTGATGTAGCGTAAGCGAAGCCGCCGCCCGGCGACCAGCGGCGGCGGGTGACGCTGCTGGGCTCCGGCAAGCCAGCGATTGAGATCGGCGGTCGCAACGCGCCGGTTCCACACCGCGTCGGCCGCGAGGACCGCGGCCATCATTGCCTCGAGGCCATAGCCGGTTAGTCCCGATACCGGGACGAGAGCGACGCCATCAAGCTGCGGCAGCGAGATCGACAACCGGTCGCGCAGCTGTTTGATAGCCGCGCCGACATTCGTGACCGCGTCCCATTTGGTGGAGGCGAGGACCAATACCCGACCCTCCTCGGCGACCTGTCGGGCAATCGTCAAATCCTGCCGCTCGAGCGGCTGCAATGCGTCGAGCACCAGAACGACGGTCTCGGCAAAACGGATCGTGCGCAGCGCATCACCGACCGAGAGCTGCTCGATCTTGCCTTCGACCCGAGGCCGGCGGCGCATCCCGGCGGTGTCGACCAGGCGGATCGCCCGATCCCGCCAAGTCCAGTCAACGGCGATTGCATCGCGGGTGATCCCGGCTTCGGGACCGGTCAGCAGGCGCTCTTCGCCGACCAGACGATTGACGAGGGTCGATTTCCCGACGTTTGGACGCCCAACGATGGCGAGTTGCAACGGCTTTATCGGTGTATCCGTCGCCATGCCCTGCGGCCGCGAACGCTCCGCGGCGAACGGCGACAACCGTTCGTAGAGCTCGGCCAACCCCTGGCCATGCTCGGCCGAAATCTGCACCGGGTCGCCTAGGCCGAGCCGATAGGCTTCGCCGACGCCCGGAAATGTCGCGCGGCCTTCGGTCTTGTTGGCGATCAAGACGACTGGCTTGCCGCTGCGCCGCAGCCAATTGGCAAAATGCCGATCTGCTTCGGTGATACCTTCGCGCGCATCGATCAGCAGAAGGGCTACGTCGGCATCGGCGAGCGCGCGTTCGGTCTGCGCAAGCATGCGGGCGGCAAGCGATGCGGGCGCCGCCTCTTCAAGGCCAGCGGTGTCGATCGTCCGAAATTCGAGATCGGCGATCCGTCCGTCGCCTTCGCGGCGGTCGCGGGTCACCCCCGGGGTGTTGTCGACCAGAGCGAGTCGGCCGCCGACGAGCCGGTTGAACAACGTCGACTTGCCGACATTCGGGCGTCCGAGAATAGCGACTACAAGGCTCATCAGGAAGCGCCGCCGACGCAATCAGGGTCAGCGATAGGCGGAAAGCTCGGCGTTGTCGCTCAGCACGTAAAGGGTGTTGTTCGCGATAACCGGATCGACAAAGGCGCCGCCCGGCATCTCCTCCCGGCCGAGCGGCTCGCCGGTATAGGGCGAGACCGAAAGCGCCCAGCCATTCGAGGACAGCAGGATCAGCCTGTCGCCGCCCAGCACCGGGCCGGCCCATTGAATTGGATCTTCCTTCGCCTTCTCGTCCTCGTAGGCGGGCAGCTGGCGAACCCATCGCACTTTGCCGGCGTTTCGCGTTAGACAGATGAGTTCGCTGTCGTTCGACAGGATATAGATGTAGTCGCCGGCCACCCAAGGGCCGTGAGTGGAGCCGAGATCCTGCTCCCAATTGCGTTCCCCGCTTCGAATATCGATTGACACCATGCGCCCGCTGTGGCTGACGGCGAACACTCGCCCGCGGTCGATAACCGGCCGACCGCGAATATCGGCGAGAGTTGAAACTGCGTCCGCGCTGCGCGTAGCCGCGAGATTGTCGGACCACAACGCCCGACCATTCTCGACGGTGAGGGCATAAAGTTCGCCCGACGAATAGCCCACCACAACCACCTCTCCTTCGACCGCGGGGCTGGAGCTGCCGACCAGCCCTGCCGTCTCGGGGATACCGTTGTGGCTCCATAACCGCCGCCCGTCATCGGTCGCTAGGGCGACCAGCTCGTTTTCGACGGTCACGACGTAGATGCGCCCATCCGTCACCGCCGGCCCGCTGCGCACCGGGTCGCCGACGCCGGCTCTCCAGACGACCTTGCCGCTCGTCGGATCGAGCGCCAAAACCTGAGCGTAGCCAGTCGATACGTAGAGTCGACCCTTCCAAAAAGCGACACCGCCGCCGAAAGAGCTGCCGGAATTCTCGGCAGGTTTGACGTCCACCCGCCAGATTTGATTCCCAGTTGCGGCATCATAGGCGCCTACCTGGGAGCCGCCGTCCATCGCGAAAACCCGTCCGTTAACCACGATTGGCTGGGACAGGACCTGCGTATATCGCGACGAGCCTTCTCCGATGCTGGTCTTCCAGACCTGGGTGAGGGTTGCGGGTAACGCCAGATGCTGCATGGCGTGATTCGGATACCCACCGGGCTGCGGCCAGTCCGAATTGACCACCGGCTTCGGCAAAGTGATCGCGATCTTGGCGAGATCAGGGTCTGGTTTAAGCTCGCGATCGAGGCTCAATACCGAGATCCGCTCGCCCGGCAGCGGCTGTTTCTTGCTTCCGAACCAGCTACATCCGGCAAGTATCAAGCCGACTGACAACAGCAAAGCAAAGGCAGATCGGAGCATTTGGAGGCAGGAACCGCGACTACAGGGCAAGCGCCGCCGCCATTTCCGCTGCCCGGGCGCGCAAACTCCGCGGCGCGGTCAGATCATCGGCGAGACTCTTATAGAGCGCGAGCGCAGCCTTAGCTTCGCCGAGCTTGAGCCTTGCTGCGGCAGTTAGCTCCATCGCCGTGGGGCGCCATGGATTGCCGAGAGCGGTCAGCGGAGCCAGACGGGTAATCGTCGTCTGCGGGTTGGCTTCGGGCGTGCTCTGCATCACCGAAAGCACCAGCGCTAGATCCCGAAAGGCGGGATCAACGCTGCTCGCATCAGCAATCGAGTCATAGACCGCGACGGCACCCTTATGATCGCCCGCCATCGCCAGCAACGCTGCGTCCTCAAAGGACGCGAGAATCGAATAGCCGCCGCCCTCACGAGCAATAGACGCAAACACCGTGGCGGCGTCGGCGGTCTTTCCCGCACGGGCCAACGCCAGAGCCCCGGCGTAACGGGCCGATTGTGCGCGGCGCTCGGAGAGCTGGTGCGCTTGCCACGCTACCACGCAGCCGGCGATGATCAGCGCGACCACCACCACGGCCACCACATAACGTCCGTAGCGCGACCACAGCTTGAGCAGATTGTCGCGCCGGAGCTCCTCGTCGATTTCGCGGAAGATGTCGCTCACAGAAGCCCCGGCCGGCCCTCGCTGCACCAGCGGGTACCACATCTGCTCGTGCGAGGGGAGGCAAATCGCACCCGTCAGGGCCGGACGGCGCTTTCCGATCCGGGGGTCGCCTTGACAAGCGCGCCGTTCCGTGCCGATTACCGGCTCGCCTGCAACGCCGCGCCGGACTGTTCAATGCACGCCTATCGTACCCATACCTGTGGAGCGCTGCGTCTTGCCGACGCCGGCCGGCCGGCCCGGCTGTCGGGTTGGATCCACCGCAAACGCGATCACGGCCACCTGCTGTTTATCGACCTTCGCGATCACTATGGCATTACCCAGTGCGTGATCGATGGGTCCTCGCCGCTATTTGCCGCTACCGACGCGCTCAGGCTCGAAAGCGTCCTAACCTTCACCGGTACCGTAGAGGCCCGCTCGCCCGACACTGTCAACCCCAAGCTCGACACCGGCGAGGTCGAGCTCGCGATTGCCGAGATGGAGGTCCAGTCGGAGGCAGATCCGCTGCCGTTCCCGGTCAATGCCGAGGCCGAATACCCCGAGGAGACGCGCCTCGCCTACCGCTTTCTCGACCTGCGGCGCGAGCGGGCCCACGCCAACATCATGCTGCGCGCGCAGGTCATCGCCTCGATCCGCCGCCGGATGATCGAACAGGGCTTCAACGAGTTTCAGACGCCGATCTTGACCGCGGATTCCCCCGAAGGCGCGCGGCCCTATTACGTGCCGAGCCGGTTGCATCCCGGCGAGTTCTATGCGCTGCCCCAAGCGCCTCAGCAATTTAAGCAATTGCTGATGGTCGCCGGCTTCGATCGTTATTTCCAAATCGCACCGTGCTTTCGCGACGAGGCGGGGCGTGCCGACCGGGCGCCGGGTGAGTTCTACCAGCTTGATTTCGAGATGTCCTTTGTCACCCAAGAGGACGTCTTTGCCGCGATCGAGCCGGTCTTGCACGGCATCTTCGTCGAATTCGGCGGCGGCCGCCCAGTTACACCGCCGCCGTTCCCGCGCGTCACCTATCGGGATGCAATGCGGCGCTACGCGACCGACAAACCCGATCTGCGTAACCCGATCGAGATCCGCGACGTTACCGCGCACTTCCATGGTTCGGGGTTTAGGATATTCGCCGATCTGATCGCTTCCGACCCCGACATTTGCGTCTTCGCGATCCCGGCGCCGACCGGCGGCAGCCGCGCCTTTTGCGATCAGATGAATGCTTGGGCCCAATCAGAGGGCCAGCCGGGGCTTGCCTACATTTTCTTCCGCAATGGCGAGGGCGCCGGCCCAGTCGCTCGGAATCTCGCGCCGGAGCCGACCGAAGCTTTGCGCGGCGAACTCGGGCTCGGCGATGGCGACGCAGTCTTTTTTGTCTGCGGCAAGCCGCAGCAGTTTGCGCCGTTCGCCGCCGCCGCGCGGCTAAAGGTCGGGCGCGATCTCGGCCTGACCAGGGACGGGGTCTTCGAATTCTGCTGGATCGTCGATTTTCCGATGTATGAGCTGGACGAGGAGACCGGTAAAATCGAGTTCAGCCACAACCCATTCTCGATGCCGCAGGGCGGGCTCGCGGCGCTCGAAGAGCAAGATCCGCTCGATATCGCGGCCTATCAGTACGACATCGTTTGCAATGGCGTCGAGCTAGCCTCCGGCGCGATCCGCAATCACAGCCGCGAGATCATGTACAAGGCGTTTGCCATTGCCGGCTATCCCGCCGCCGATGTCGAGGCCCGCTTTGCCGGCGTGCTCAACGCATTCAAATACGGCGCGCCGCCGCATGGCGGGCTGGCGCCGGGCATCGACCGCATCGTCATGCTGCTGGCGGATACACCCAATATCCGCGAGGTTATTGCCTTCCCGATGAACCAGCAGGCGCGCGACCTGATGATGCAGGCGCCCGCGCCAATTCCGCCCGAGCGGCTCAGCGAGCTGCATTTGCGGCTCGTTCCGCCATCGGAGAAGAAGATGTCTTGAGCGGTATTTGCGGTGCGGTACCGCTGTTGCGCCGAACCCGCACCTGCCGGGCCGGAATTGACGCGAGCACGCCGCAGGGAGCAGAAAATGGTTAACGGTCGGTATTGCCGGCTGCGGCCGTCGGCATTGGCGGGAGAGCATTTTGCTTAAGATCTCGCGGTGCCTGAAACCGTCGCTCGTTGCGGCGGGTGTCGTCGTCCTGATCACTGCAGCCCCGGCGGCGCACGGCGCCGAGATCGCACCGCATCGTGCTCTCTATTCGATGACCCTGGGATCGGCGCGCACCGATTCGGGTGTGATCGACGCGAACGGCACGATGGACTATGAGTGGGGCGAGACTTGCGATGGCTGGACGATCGAGCAGCGTTATCGCCTCAAGATGCACTACGCAGAAAGCCGCGACGTCGATATCGCTTCGAGCTTTGTTACCTGGGAATCTAAAGATGGGCTGCGCTACCGCTTTAATCAGCTGCAGACCCGAAACGGCGAACGCGATCAGGAGATCCGCGGCGAAGCGCGGCTCGACGGGCCTGGTAAGGGCGGCGTCGCCGAGTTCACCAAGCCGCAGCCGCACACGCTAACGCTCGCGCCCGGCGTGTTGTTTCCCAGCGCTCACACGATCTTGCTAATCGACGCGGCTCGCGAGGGCAAAACTTTCGTCTCACGTCAGGTGTTTGATGGCGCCGCCGATGAAAACGCCGTTCAGGTTTCGGCCGTAATTGGGACCAGGGTCACCGCCGACCCCGCCTCGGCGAAGCTGAGCCCCCTGCTAGAGCGGCTTGGCTGGTATATTCGGCTCGCCTTCTTTCCGGTCGACGCCCATGCCGAAGAGCCTGATTACGAGCTCGGGATGCACCTTCTCGACAATGGCGTCTCACGCGACATGATGATCGATTATGGCGATTATTCGATCCGCGCCAAGCTCGACGACATAGAGGCGCTCAACAAGCCGCGGTGCTGATCGACGCCCGCTCTTTCAGGCGCTACTCCCGCTCCCGCGGGACCGCATGCGGCGCAACCTCTGCAGCTGGGCGCACACCGAGACGCGCGAAGTCGCGCCCCCGGCGTACCGAGTCGTCGCCATGACGCCCGCGGATTTCGTCGATCGTCTGCTCGAGCCGCCACGGCCGGCCGAGCTCATCGTCGAACAGGGTCGGCAGATCGGCTTCGCTGCCGTCTACGAGCAGGTCGGCGCCGATGCCAATTAGCCGATAGGGAGTGACGCCGTCTGCTTCGGACGCGAGCAGCGCCGAGGCGATGCGAAACAGGGTTTCGCCGAGCTGAGTGGCGTGGGTGAGGCGACGCGACCGCGTGCGAAGGCGAAAATCGCCGGTCTTGAGCTTCAAGGTAACGGACCTAGCCGCCAGGGAGGCTTCTCTCAAATGCGCCGAAACCCGATCGCACAGCGGCCAAAGGGCGTGCGCTAGGACCTCCGCATCAGCTTCGTCCTGTGCCAAGGTGGTTTCCGCCGAGATCGAGCGAGCCGGGGCATGAGCAAGGACGGCGCGGTCGTCGACACCCCGGACGAGGTGGGCGAGTCGCGTTCCAAGCCGGCCATAGCGCGCCGCTAGCTCGCGCTCGCCGATCGCGGCAAGCTGGCCTACCAGGGTAATGCCATCGGCGGCGAGCCGGCGTTGCAGCGCGGCGCCGACCCCCCACAGCAATGATACCGGCTTGTCCGCGAAAAACGCTGGAGCAGCCGCGGCTGAGGACTGCAAAGCCGCGCGGCTTGTCGAGATCGGACAATCTTTGCGAGAAACTTGCTATCGCTCAAGCCGATCGACAGGGTGATTTGGAGCGTCGATTCGACCCTTTGGGCAAGCGTGGCGAGAAGCTGAGCAGGTGCCGCACCGTACAGTTTTTCGGTGCCCGAGAGATCGAGGAACGCCTCGTCGATCGACACCGGTTCGACCAGCGGCGTGAGCCTCCGCAGCTCGGTGCGCACGGCGCGTCCGACCTCGCGATATTTGGCCATGTCCGGGCGGATCACGACCGCAACAGGGCAAGCGGCCAGCGCCTTGAACATCGGCATCGCCGACCGCACGCCGTAGAGCCGTGACACATAGCAGCAGGCAAGAACGACTCCGCGCGCGCCGCCGCCGACGATGACCGGTCGGTCGGCGAGTTCCGGCCGCTCGCGCTTCTCGACGGTGGCATAAAACGCGTCGCAATCGACATGAGCGATTGACAATGTGCCGAGTGCATCGTGATCGACGAGCCGCGGCGATCCGCAACAGGCGCATCGGCGGTCCGGCGGAGCAGACGCGCAAAGCGTTGCGCAGTCGCGGCATAGCGTGCTCACCCCGAGGGCTCGGGCAACCACAACCAAGCCGCGCCCCGCACCCCGCTCGAATCGCCATGGGCAGGGGCTAGCAGGCGGGTAAGGACCCGATCGGAAAATACATAACTCTGCCACCGCCGCGGGACTTCGTCATACAGCATCCCGATCGCGGAGAGACCGCCGCCGAGCACGATCACGTCGGGGTCGATCACGTTGATGACCAAAGCAAGGCCGCGCGCCAGCCGATCGCTGTAGCGCGCCAAGGCCGCTCGGCAGTCAGGATCACCGATCTCGGCGGTGTGGGCAATCTCGCGGGCGGTCAGGCTTCGACCGGTATGATAGCGATGATCCGCCGCCAATCCTGGCCCGGATAAAAAAGTCTCGATGCAGCCTGACCGGCCGCACCAGCATGGCGGCCCCGGCATTTCATCCGGCTCCGGCCAGGGCAGTGAGTTGTGACCCCACTCGCCGGCGATCGCATTGGCGCCGACCTGGATCTGTCCGTTTACCGCGATGCCCCCGCCGACGCCGGTTCCGAGGATGACGCCGAACACCGTCTCGGCCCCCGCTGCGGCGCCGTCGGTCGCCTCAGAGAGCGCAAAGCAATTGGCGTCATTGGCCAGCCGAACCGGCCGCGCCAGCGCCGTTTCCAGGTCGCGTTGCAGCGGACGACCGATCAGCCAGGTGGAGTTCGCGTTTTTTACGAGTCCGGTCGCCGGGGAGATCGCTCCCGGAATGCCGATCCCGACGGAGGCCGTGGCGCCGAGATCCCGCTCGATGTCGCCGATGATGGCGACGATGGCGGCAATCGTGGCCTGGTAATCTCCGGCCGGGGATGACGTCCTGCGCCGCAGCTGCACCGTCCCAGACTCGTCGATGACCGCGCCCTCTATCTTGGTGCCGCCGACATCGATGCCGATGCGAAGGCGCGTCGTCATTGGCCCGATCTTTCTGATTCGGAGGTCATGACGCGACAAGGGCGCTCATCAATTATTAAACCCAGACCGTTAAAAGCCAATCGGAGGAACTGCGTAACCACGGGCGCCACAGCGTGCTGATGGCAATCACCGGCCGAGCCGTCATTTGAGCATCTGTTTACAAGGCCGCGAAGCATGACCATCGAATGCGTGAAACCCGGTAGGACCGGCATTCGGTCGCTACGGCAGAGAGTCTTGATCGTCGAGGACAATGACCTCAATATGAAACTC
Source organism: uncultured Alphaproteobacteria bacterium (assembly GCA_963733945.1). Taxonomy (GTDB): domain Bacteria; phylum Pseudomonadota; class Alphaproteobacteria; order ATCC43930; family CGMCC-115725; genus AP-15. The sequence goes on from CAVTFD010000047.1 coordinate 45,205, forward strand.
TTCAACGATCTTCTCGTGGCACATGGTTATGATACGCTGCAGACAAAAGATGGCGTCGAAGCGCTGGCTCTGGCCCAGCAGCATCGTCCCGATCTTATCCTGATGGATATTCAGCTTCCAGAAGTCTCAGGCCTTGAAGTCACCAAATGGATTAAAGAAGACAAGAGCCTTAGCATGATCCCGATTATAGCGGTGACTGCCTTCGCCATGAAAGGAGACAGGGAAAAGATGCGTGACGGTGGCTGCGAAGATTACATTGCCAAGCCGATTTCCGTGGCTAGCTTTCTGCAAACTGTCGAGCGCTTTCTTTCCTGAAAGCGCGACTTATTTACACCCGCAGCGTCGGAGCGACCGATGTCCGCACGAGTTCTGGTCGTCGACGACATTGCAATCAACGTCAAACTCCTCGAGGCCAAGCTATCAAGCGAATATTTCGACGTCCTGTCCGCCTCGAGCGGCAGCGCCGCGCTGGAAATTGCTGACGCCGAGCTGCCGGATGTCATCCTGCTCGACGTGATGATGCCGCGTATGGATGGTTTCGAGGTCTGCCGCCGCTTGAAAGCCAACCCGCGGACCGCCGATCTGCCGGTGGTTATGGTGACCGCCTTATCCGATGCCGCCAACCGGCTGCGTGGGTTGGAGGCCGGCGCGGATGATTTTTTGACGAAGCCGGTCAATGACATCGCATTGTTCGCGCGGGTGCGCTCGCTGGCTCGGCTAAAGCGGATGATGGAAGAATGGCGGCTGCGCGACGAGATCTGCGGTCGCTTTGGCGGTTCCCAATCTGTTGCCGAGGACGGCGGGCCGGCACGCGTTCTGATTATCGAAGAGGATGCGTTCGCCGCCGCCAGGATGTCGGAAACCTTGGCGCTTGCTCACCGGGTGACCGTCGTCGGCAGCTGCACCGAAGCGCAGTCGCGACTTGACAGTGAGACCGAACTGATTATCGCAAGCCTGACCACGCCGGACGGCGACCCGTTGCGGTTGGTGTCGCAGTGCCGAGGAAATGAACTTTTCCGCCAGCTGCCGGTCTTGCTGATTGCGGCGGAACGAGATCTATCCCGCCTCGCGAAAGGACTCGATCTCGGCGCGAACGACTACCTGATCCGCCCCGTCGATCGCAACGAGCTGTTGGCGCGCACGAACATCCAGATCCGGCGGAAGCGGCTGCAGGACCGCCTGAATGACAACTACCAGCGCAGTCTTTCGCTCGCGCTGACTGATGAGCTGACCGGGCTCTACAACCGCCGCTACCTTCTTGCCCATCTTGACGAGCTTCTAGCGCGGGTCACCCGCGACGGACTCGACGCGGCGGTTCTGCTGGTCGATATCGATCATTTCAAGCAGGTCAACGACACCTACGGCCATGCTGCCGGAGACGACGTTCTGCGCGAGCTCGCAGCCCGTGCGACGAACACGGTGCGCAGCGTCGACCTCGTCGCCCGCATGGGCGGCGAGGAGTTCGTCGTGGTGATGCCTGAAACCGGCCCGGCCATCGCTATCGCGGTGGGCGAGCGGCTGCGATTGGCGATAGCGAACGAGCCCTTCACCATTCGAGCGAGCGGCGAACGCCTTCCGATAACCGTCAGTATCGGCATAACCAGCGCCATCGCGGGTGCCGACGATCGCGATCGACTACTCAAACGCGCCGACGATGCTCTCTATTGCGCAAAGGCGGAAGGACGCAACCGGGTCGTGGCGCGCTCGGCCGATTTCGTCGGTCGCCCTGCCGGTTTGACACCGCAGACGCCCGAATACATACCGCTCTGACCTCGAGTTCGCCTGAGTCATCGTTGCGCCGCAAAGTGCGCTGGATGAGCGAGCTACATCCGCTGCCACAAGGTCTGCGACCGGACCGATGACGCCGTGAAGACACATATCGACCCCGGCCTTGGTCCGCCAATCCGAACTGCCCGCGACATAAGGCCCGCGCTCTTCGCGCTTCGCTTCGGCTACGAACAGCACAAGGGCAGCCACAGCGGGTCGAGGAAACACGGAAGTTCTTATCCATGCATTAGCGTTTCCTCCGCTGCGGGGGCGATCATGAGCTGTCGGCGATTCTAGCCGCCACTGCCTCGAATACTTCCGCCACCGCAGGTTTTTGCCGTCGCGCCGCCCGTCTCAGTAGGCCGGTTGCGCATGCCGGCGTCGGAGGCGTAACTCTGGGTCACCCGTCCTTGAAGGTGGCCAGCACCAATCGCATCCACGACCAGAACGGTCCGCAAGGTTAGACATATATGCAGAGGAACATTTGGGAAGAGGGTTTTGCCGAGGACGGCATACCGCCGGCGGTCGTCGACGCGCCGGCAACCGAGGAGGATATTCGCGAATTCGGAGCGGCGGTTCTCGCCAAATTGACCCTGGCCGTCGGCAAGGACGCGGGAGCGGCGACCGATCGCGATTGGTTTGTCGCCGCCGCGCTCGCCTTGCGCGACCGCATCATCCATCGTTGGCTGGCTGTCGACCGAGCGAACCAGGCGAAGGGCCGTAAACGCGTCTATTACCTGTCGCTGGAGTTCCTGATTGGCCGGCTGTTCAGCGACGTCGTCGAAAATCTGCGGCTGACCGAAATCGTCCGCGCGGCGCTCGGCGACATTGGGGTGGACCTCGATCGGATGCGCGCCGCGGAGCCCGATGCGGCGCTCGGCAATGGCGGTCTCGGCCGGCTCGCTGCCTGCTTTATGGACAGCATGGCGGCACTTGGAATTCCGGCTTGCGGCTATGGCATCCGCTACGATCACGGCTTGTTTCGTCAAGTCATCAAGGATGGCTGGCAGCACGAATACCCGGAGCATTGGCTGTCGTTCGGCAATCCCTGGGAATTTGAGCGGCCGGAGGTGGTCTACGACGTCCACTACGGCGGCAGCGTCGATCGGATCGTCGCGGCGTCGGGCCGGTCGCGCTCAGTCTGGCATCCCGAAGAAACCGTGCAGGCGGTCGCCTATGATACTCCGATCGTCGGTTGGCGCGGGCGGCACGTTAATCTGCTGCGGCTGTGGTCCGCCCGCGCGGTCGATCCCTTACGCCTCGACATGTTCAACGAAGGCGATCACATAGCGGCGCTGTCTCAGCAGGCCCGCGCTGAGGCGATATCGAAGATTCTCTACCCCAGCGACGACACACCGTCGGGCCGCGAACTGCGCCTGCGGCAGGAGTATTTTTTCGTGTCGGCATCGGTTCAGGATCTGGTGCACTGGCATGTTCGAGCCTATGGCAGCGTCTCTACCTTGCCGCAGCACGCCGCGATTCAGCTCAACGACACACATCCGAGCATCGCCGTTGCCGAACTGATGCGCGTCCTAGTGGATCTCTATCGCGTCCCCTGGGATCACGCCTGGCGCATCACCCTGGCGACCTGCTCGTATACCAACCACTCGCTGCTGCCCGAAGCGCTCGAAAGCTGGCCGGTGGCGCTGTTCGAACGGGTTCTGCCGCGCCATCTCGAAATCATCTACGCGTTGAACGGCGATCATTTGGAGGCGCTGGCGAAGCTAGAGCCTGCCCATTCGACCCCTCTCGCCGCAGTTTCACTGATCGACGATGCCGATGGCGGGCGGGTGCGGATGGGGCACCTAGCGTTTTTGGGCTCACATCGGGTTAACGGCGTCTCGGTGCTGCACACCGAATTAATGCGCGCGACGGTGTTCAAGGAATTTCACCGCCTTTATCCAGACCGGATCGTCGACAAGACCAACGGCATCACTTTCCGCCGCTGGCTGCACCAGGCAAACCCACGACTGACGAGACTGCTGTGCGAGGTATGCGGTCCCGAGATCCTCGACAATCCTGCGGTCCTCGGCCGTCTCACCGATCAGGCGGGTGACCGCGCGTTGCAACAGCGCCTGTCGGCAGTAAAGCACGCCAACAAGCGGGCTCTCGCCCGCCTCGTTCGCGACCGCCTCGGAGTGCGCCTCGATCCTGCCGCGCTGTTCGACGTGCAGATCAAACGGATCCATGAATACAAGCGGCAATTGCTGAACTTGCTGGAAACGCTCGCCCGATACCAGGCGATCAGAGCCAACCCGGAGCGAGACTGGGTGTCGCGGGTAAAAATTTTCGCCGGCAAGGCGGCTCCCAGCTATTTGCAGGCCAAGCTGGTCATCAAGCTCGCCAATGACGTGGCCGAAGTCATCAACAACGACCCGCTGATCGAAGATCAACTCAAGGTCGTCTTTTTGCCGAACTACAACGTCAGCTTGGCTGAAATCATCATTCCGGCCGCCGATTTGTCCGAGCAGATCTCGACTGCCGGCATGGAAGCTTCGGGTACCGGAAACATGAAATTGGCGCTGAACGGCGCGTTGACAATCGGAACGCTCGATGGCGCCAACATCGAGATCCGTGATCGGGTAGGCGAGGACAACATCTTCATCTTCGGCCTGCGTGCCGAGGAGGTGGCGGAACGTTGGCGGGGCGGGCTCGATGCCGCGGATGCGATCGCCGCATCGCCCGAGCTCGCTGAAGTCATCGGGGCTATGGAGTCGGGTGCGTTCTCGTCAGACGACCCGCGCCGCTTCGACCGCCTGACCGACCGGCTCAGAAATGGCGACCGCTTTATGGTAGCGCCCGATTTCGCGGCCTATTGCGCAGCACAGGGACAAATCGATGCGCTGTGGCGCTCGTCGGCCGACTGGGGACGAAGCGCCACTCTGAATATCGCTGGGATGGCGTGGTTCTCTTCCGATCGCACGATCAGCGAATACGCCCGCGACATCTGGGATGTGCCGGCGAGCTAAGCCGCCAGTAAGTCTTCGAGGACCATCGCGGCGCATTTCTCGCCGATCATGATTGACGGCGCGTTGGTGTTGCCGCCGGGAACCAGCGGCATGATCGAGGCGTCGGCAACCCGCAACCCTTCGACCCCGTGGACTCGCAACCTCGGATCGACAACCGCGTCGACCTCGCGGCCCATCCGGCAAGTGCCGACCGGGTGCAGGTTGGAGACGCCGCGCACGCGAATCTCCTCGATCATGTCGGCTTCGCTCTCGACTGCCGGGCCAGGCAGTACCTCCTCCAGCACAAACGGCCTCAGCGCCGGCTGGGCGGCGATTTTTCGGCTTAATCGCATGCCATAGATCAGCGCCTGAAAATCGTAATCGCTGGCCAGAAAATTGAACTGGATCGCCGGCGGCGCCAGCGGGTCGGGGCTCTTGATCCGCACCGTGCCGCGACCGTCCGGGCGCAGATGCACCGGGCTGAAGGTAAAGGCCGAGAATGGGTGTGGCTTGATCCCGGTGCGCAGCCGCTCAAGGGCGCTCCAGCCTGACATGTTGATCTGCAAATCGGGCTGTTCGAGCCGCGGGTCGGTGCGTACCAGCGCGCCGGCATAAATCCCAGCATTCGACAGATGGCCGGACCGGCTCGTCGCGTATTGCACCGCCGCCTTGAGCTTGAGCGCCGGGCTCATCGCCATGTCGTTGACAGTTATCTTTTGGGTGCAGCGCCATACCAGGTAGGTGTTGAAATGGTCGTGCAGGTGTCCGCCCACCCCAGGCATGGAGCGCACGACAGGAATGCCGAACTCGGCCAACAGATCGGCCGGGCCGAGCCCCGAAAGCTGCAATAGCTGCGGCGAACCGTAGACCCCGCCGGAGACGACAATTTCCCCGCGCGCCCGAGCGGTCTTGCGTCCGTCAGGCGTGTGGTACTCGACTCCAGTGGCGCGGCCGTCCTCGAACAGGATACGGGTAGCGTGCGCATTGGTCGCGATCGTCAGATTCTGGCGGCCGCGCGCCGGGCCCAGATAGGCCCGCGCCGAACTCCAGCGCCGTCGGTTGGTGGTCGTCGTCTGGTAGTAGCCGACACCTTCCTGTCGGACGCCGTTGAAATCCTCGTTGGCGGGGATTCCGGCCTCGATCGAGGCCGCGACCATGGCATCGCCGAGTGGCGAACGGACCGGGTTCGACACGTGCAATGGCCCGCCGATTCCGTGGAACTCGTTGCCGCCGCGTTCCTGGTCCTCGGCCTTTTTGAAGAACGGCAAGACCGAATCCCAATCCCAACCCTCGCAGCCGCGTTGGCGCCAACCATCGTAATCGGTTGATGTGCCGCGCATATAGACCATGCCGTTGATCGAGCTGGTGCCGCCCAAGACCTTGCCGCGCGGTTGATAGAGCGTGCGGCCATTGAGCTCCTTTTCGGGCTCGCTCTCGAACATCCAATTCACGTTAGGATTGGTGAACGTCTTGGTATAACCGAGCGGGATGTGGATCCACGGGTTGGTGTCGCGCCCGCCCGCTTCGAGCAACAGCACGCGATATTTGCCAGATTCGCTGAGCCTTCCGGCGACGGCGCAGCCCGCCGAGCCGGCTCCGGTCACGATAAAATCGTAGGTTTCGTCGGCTGTCGTCATTATCGGTTCCCCGCTTTCGACTTGATTGGACGATAGCGAAACCCACCTGCCGGGTGAAGAAGGATGAGGCATTGCCCGGCTTGGCGCCGCGCGCCACCTTAGCATCATGTGCGGCCGCGCCCGTCTGTCCTCCGATGTCAGCGAAATCAAGCTGGTGTTTTCGATTCCGCCGGAGCGGCCGCCGCCCAATTTCGCCGCCAGCTGGAACGTTGCGCCCACTGATAGCCTGCCGGTCGTGCGCTACGATGCCAGGGCCGGCGAGCGCAGCCTCGATGTGATGCGCTGGGGGCTGGTGCCGTTCTGGGCCAAGGACATCAAGGTCGGCTTTTCGAACATCAACGCCAAAGCAGAGGGTATCGACACGCGGCCCGCCTTTCGCGAGGCGGTTCAGCGGCGGCGCTGCCTCGTTCCGCTCGACAATTTTTACGAATGGAAAAAGCTCGGCAAGGACCGCCAGCCCTATGCAGTGGCGCTCGCCGACCGCCGGCTGATGGCGATGGCGGGCTTGTGGGAAAGCTGGCGGTCGCCCGTAGGAGAGAGGCTGCGCAGTTTTGCGATCGTCACTACCGCGGCCAATGAGTTGCTGGCGCCGGTGCACGACCGCATGCCCGTCATTCTCGGACCCGAGAATTGGCCTTTATGGTTGGGCGAGGCACCCGCCAACCCCGCGCGGCTAAAAGCGCTGCTGGTTCCCTATCCGGCTGACGACATGGTCATCTGGCCGGTCGACCGGCGCGTCGGCAACGTTAAGAACAACGATCCCTCACTGATCGAACCGATCGCGCTCGCCTACTAAGCCGATCCCTGGTTAGGGTGGCAACGCGCGCGGGCGCCGGTCCTCGCCGAGTGCCACATAGGTGAAGATCGCCTGGGTGACCTTGCGCACCTCGCCCGAGGCGAGATTGCGGCGCCACGCCTCGATGCGGATCGTCATCGAGCTGCGGCCGGTGCGCACCAGTTCGCCGTAGCAGCTGACTTCGTCGCCGACAAAGACCGGCTGGTGAAACACCATGCCGTCGACCGCTACGGTAGCGCAGCGCCCGCGCGCCCGCTGCATCGCGAGATTTCCGCCGGCAAGATCCATTTGCGCCAACAGCCAGCCGCCGAAGATGTCGCCGTTCGGGTTGGCGTCGGCCGGCATCGCCATCACCCGAACCAGCGGCGCGGCCGCCGGCAATTCGGGCGGCGATTGTTGCGCCGCGTTCTCGCTGATCGAATTCACTACCCTCCGGCCCACCGCATAAAAGGCTGTGACGCCCGTGTGTCCTTTGACCGTAGACCGCCCCTCGGGGAGGATGACAATCGGAATGCCCTATCCATATAGCACGTTGTCGTCACACCCCCGCCCCGGGCTGAGTGGAGGAAACAATGTCGGGTCACGGAAAGTTCAGTCGGTTCCGTAGTTTCGCCGTCGCGGGGATTGCACTATTGGCAATGGCGGGGGTTGCTGGAGAGTCGACGGTCTCTGCCTGGGCGCAAACCTCTTACTATCCGCAACAGGCGGCGCCGAATTACTCCTACCAGCAACCGACGACACAGACCCCCGGCTACTCCTATCAGCAGCCCTACGGTAGTTCGAGCTATCCCAGTTATCCCACCCAGGCTCCAGCTTATCAGGGGGGCTATTCCTATAATCCTTACTGGTCTGGCTCTGCCTGGTCACCGTATTATTCCGCTTGGTCACCTTATTATTCAGCCTCCTGGGGATGGCCGGGATGGGGCGGCTGGTGGGGCTGGCCCGGATGGAGTACCGGTTGGTGGGGCGGCTGGGGTTGGGGTTGGGGCGGCGGGGGTTGGGGTCGCGGCTGCTGGAATTGCGGATTTCGCGGCGGATTCGCGCGCGCCGGATTTGTCGGCTTCCACGGCGGCGGCTTTCACGGCGGCGGCTGGGGTGGCGGCGGTCATGGCGGTGGTGGCCACCGTTAGACCTGAGCGCGGTCTGATCCGCGAATGATTGAAAGGGCCTCGTTCGAGGCGCATTTTAGTCAGGTTCTGGCCGACGCGACGATCCCCGAGTTGCCGAACCATTACCGGGGCAAGGTTCGCGACAATTACAACCTGCCCGACGGTCGCCGCCTCATCATAGCCACCGATCGGCTGAGCGCGTTCGATCGGATCATCACCGCGATCCCCCTCAAGGGGCAGGTGCTGACCCAGATCGCCCGGTTCTGGTTCGATGCAACGCGAAATATCTGTCCGAACCATGTCATCGAATATCCCGACCCAAATGTGCTGGTTTGCCGGCACTTATCTATTATGCCGGTCGAGATCGTGGTGCGCGACTATTTGACTGGAACGACCGCGACCTCGATCTGGCCGATGTATAAGGCTGGATCGCGGGAGATTTACGGTATCCGCTTTCCCGACGGGCTGCGCGAAAATCAAAAGCTGCCGTCGACGATCATCACGCCGACGACCAAGGCATTCGACGGCGGCCATGACGAGCCGCTGACCGCCGATCAGATCATCGCACGCAACTTGCTGGCGCCCGAGCAATGGCAAACGGTGTCGGAACTGGCGCTAGCCCTGTTCACACATGGGCAACAAATTGCCCGCGAGCATGGTCTGATCCTGGTCGACACCAAATATGAGTTCGGCCTCGATCCCGCCGGCCATATCGTGTTGGCGGACGAGATCCACACCCCAGACAGCAGCCGATATTGGCTTGCGGAGAGCTATCAGCGCCGCTTTGCCGCCGGCGAGCCGCCGGAAAGCCTGGACAAGGATTTCGTGCGGCGCTGGGTAGCCGCGCGCTGCGACCCCTACCGCGACCCGATCCCCGCAATCCCCGGCCAGGTGGTCGCCGAGGCCGTCCGCCTCTATGTCCAGGTGTTCGAGACCATCACCGGGCGGCGCTTCGACTTCCCTGACCCCACCACGCCGATCCTCAGCCGCATCCGCGCCAACCTCGCGCAGTATTTCTAAACAACTAACTGGGCGGGCCGTCCGCGTAGAGCTTCAACGCCGTATAGATGAAGGCGTTGGCCGGGGTCGGGACCGCGTGACGGCGGCCAAGCTCGACCACCTTGCCGGCGAACCATGGCAGTTCTATGCGGTTGCCACGGAGCAGATCGTTCCCCATCGAAGTCATGTGATAGTCCGGCATCGAAGTCATCGCTGCGCGCGCCTGGTCGACGCTGTCCGGCGGCAGTGGAACGCCCTCAGCGAGGCCGACCGCCACCGTCTCATGCAACGAGGCCTCGTAAAGGGCCAAGAGATCGCGGTCGGCGCGCCACTTGCCGAGCGGTAACCGGGTCAGCGCGTTGAGGCCGCTGAGCGGTACCAACAAAACAAACTTGTCCCAGACCGGGACCCTGATGTCGGGGCTCAGCACGCCTTCGAAACCGGCCGCCGTGCACAAATCGCGTAGGCGCTCGCCGCGCGCGCTGACCCGGCCGTCGAGTTCGCCGAAGGTCATCCGCTGGTAGGCGCCGGTCTGGCGGATCACGCCCGGCGCAACGATCGCCCCGGTGACAAAAGCGGTGCCGCCCATCACCGGATCGGGTCCGAGGATCGCGATCAGTCGTTCCGCCGCGTCGATGCCGTTCTGAAGCGGAATCACCGCAGTCCGCGGCCCGATCAGCGGTCGAAGCTGCTCGCCGACGCGTTCGACGTCCCACAGCTTGACGCAGAACAGCGCGTAATCGACGGGGCCGATGCTCGCGATATCGTCAGTGGCCTGCGTCGGCCGAATATGGGTCTCGCCGCGGTCCCCTTCGATGCGCAGCCCGTTCTTATGCATCGCCGCGAGATGCGCGCCGCGCGCGACGAAAACGACATCCGCCCCGGCATTGGCGAGGGCAGCGCCGTACGGCCCACCGATGCCGCCGGTGCCGATGACTGCGATGCGCATGCGACCCTCCTTAATCTGGCGGGATGGCTGATTTCCTGCCAATTGCACGGCCCAGCTGCTTGTACTACTCTGTTGAAATTAGCCGAAGCGGCTATGTCCTCTTAGCATCGAGGAGGAAGACATGCCTAGAATCAAACACATCGCACTGACGACCAAGGATCCGGCAAAGACCGCGGCCTTTTACAAGGAGGCATTCGGGATGCGCGAGATCCGCCGTAACCCGCGCGGCGCGGTGTTTCTGACCGACGGCTACATCAACCTCGCCATCCTTAATTTCAAGACTGAAAAGGACGCCGATGTCGGCGCGCACGGCGCCAATTTCAGCGGCATCCATCACTTCGGCTTCGAGGTCGAGGATCTCGACGAAGCGGCGGAACGGCTGGAGCGGGCCGAGGGTCAACAGTTGACCGCGAAGGACGGCCTCGACATGGAAATGGCGGCCGGCAGCCACCGCAATTTTGAGATGAAATGGGCCGGCCCCGACGGGGTTGTCGTCGACATCTCCCATACTGGCTGGGACAACGGGACATGACCGCCAATTTCACGCTCTGCGTCGGCACTGTCGGCAGCGGCGCTTGGGTTAGTCCGGACGGCGGCGAGAGCTGGCGGCGGGTCCGCAGCGGGCTGTGGGGCGAGAGCCGGGTCTACGGCCTCGCAGTGCACCCGCGAGAGCCGCGCACCGTCTTCGCCGGCGCCGATGACGGCATATTCAAGAGCCAGGATGGCGGGCAGAGCTTCGAGCGCCTGGATTCGCCGATGAATACGATGGATGTGTGGAAGATCGCGTTCGATCCGACCGATCCGGACACGATCTTTGCCGGCACCCGGCCAGCCGCATTGTTCCGATCGACCGATGGAGGTCGGCAGTGGCAACGGCTGCGCGTCGACATGGTGGAGGAATGCCCGAACGTCGGGGTCCCGCGGGTGACCGCGCTGACCGTCGACCCCTCTGACCATCATATCATCTGGGCGGGGGTCGAGGTCGACGGCGTGCGCCGCAGCCTCGATGGCGGAGAGACCTGGACGCGGATCGCCGGCGGGCTCAACGACCCCGACATTCACGATGTGGCGGTCCGCACTGCCGGCAACCGCAACACGGTGCTGACCAGCACGCCGCGCGAGATCTTTGCCAGCACCGATAAGGGCGAGAACTGGCAAGGGCTCGGCGTCGGGAAGCAGTTCGGGCTGCCTTACTGCCGCAGCCTGGCCCTGAAGACGGATGATCCGAATACCGTCTTCGTCGCCACCGGCGACGGTGCTGCCGGCAGCACCGGTGCTATCCAGCGTTCCAAGGACGGTGGGCAGAGCTGGGAGCGGTTGCCGCTGCCAGTCGAGCCGAATTCGCCGATTTGGGCGTTCGCCACTAATGCAGCGGATTCCGGCTTGATCCTCGCCTGCAGCCATTACGGAGAACTCTACGCCAGCCAGGACGCCGGCAACTCCTGGGGCAAATTAGCCCGCGAGTTCACCGAGATCCGCGCCCTGACCTGGGCCCCGAACTGAGCAGCCGGACGTACGATCGGCTTGACCTGCTGCTCTCCCCCCTGGCCGAGGGAAGAGTGAAGAGTATGGGGGTGAGATGGGTTGGGGTCGGGTCGGTTGCTTTCGCCGCGCTCGGGGCCGTCGCGGTCGCCTTCGGTCGCCAAGGACGGGCTTCACCGAAGCTATCACGATGTGAGCCTATTGCACGAGCGGTGCAAACCCCGGCGCCATTGTCGGCCGGGTCCGGTTTGCTTTCTATTTCCACGCGCCGAGTAACTTTCTCGGCACCCGTCTGATCTCGATCATCGCGGCAGCGCGGTAGAAATGAGGCGAGAAAGGGAGCGTCCTGATGCTCGAAACGACGATCGCGGGCAGTCTGCCAAAACCTTCCTGGCTTGCCATCCCACAGATGCTGTGGGCGCCCTGGAGACTCGCCGGCGAAGCCTTGGTAGAGGCAAAGCGCGACGCCACGATATTGATGGTGAAGCTGCAAGAGGACGCCGGGATCGACATCGTGACCGATGGCGAGCAGGCGCGGCAGCATTTCGTGCACGGGTTTCTCGAACACATCGAAGGCGTGGATTTCACCCACCGCGTCACGATCGGCATTCGCAACAACCGGTACGAGGCGCAAGTGCCGACCGTCACCGGGCCATTGCGGCGCCAAGGAAGCGTCCATGGCTTCGAGGCGGCAATCGCCCGCAAACATACGCGACGGCTGTTCAAATTCACCTTGCCGGGCCCAATGACGATCGTCGATACCTTAGCCGATGCCCATTACGGCGACCGGGCGGCCCTGGCCATGGCGTTCGCGGATTTGCTCAATGAAGAGGCGCGCGAGCTCGCGGCGATCGGCGTCGACGTGATCCAATTCGATGAGCCGGCCTTCAACGTTTATATGGAGGCGGTGACACAGTGGGGGATCCCGGCCCTCGAACGCGCCGCCGCCGGGCTCGCCTGCAAGACCGCCGTCCATATCTGCTATGGCTACGGGATCAAGGCGAATATCGACTGGAAAGCGGGCCTCGGCGCCGAGTGGCGGCAATATGAGGCAATATTTCCGGCGCTGGCGGCGAGCTGCATCGACCAGGTATCGGTCGAATGCGCCGGCAGCAAGGTGCCGGTCGAGCTGTTGGGGCTATTGGCGGGCAAGGACGTTCTGCTCGGAGCAGTCGACGTCGCGCGCGAAGAGATCGAGAGCCCGCAACAGGTCGCCGCAACGATCGAGCGGGCGCTGCGCTTCGTTCCTATCGAGCGCCTGTTCCCTTGCAGCAATTGCGGCATGGCGCCGATGCGCCGAGGCACGGCGATCTTGAAGCTGCGCGCACTTGCCGCCGGCGCGGCGCTGGTGCGCAATTGCCTTGGCTAGACGATAACTGCCTTCGAATCGGTCGCTTCGGGCTCAGCCGAGGGCGGATCGAACGCCGAAACGCCAATTCTTTCGCGCCACCGATGCGTTTTAATCCCGGTCCATTCCAACAGGTCACCACATTTCCACCCCAGCACGCTGCGACCGCCGAGTGCGGCAGTGGTCCACGGCAGCAATCCCGGCCACGGGAAGAACGGGCTGCGCCGTCCATAGGCCCAGATCTCGACGCGCAGGGAGGAGTGCGCGCTCGGTCCCCGCGCGTGGAACCCGAAGGTATCGGCGACGACAAGCGCATTGGCCGGAACCGCGAAGGCGCGCGGCGGGGCAAGACCCAACGCTGACAGTTCGGCCGCATCGATGCGAAACGAGCCTTGCCGCGTCTCGGCGTTCGCCGACCGGCGAGCGGAGAGGCTCATCCGTCGTTCCCACGCGAGGCGTTGTGCGGTCAGCCGGTGCGAGCCGGGCACATAGACAAAGGGTCCGGCATCTTCGGCGACGTCGGTCAGAAACAGCCATGCCTTGACCGTCGGGTGAAAGGTATCGGCGTGCAGCAGCGTTTGCGGATCGGGCGAACCGGGGCAGGCGTGGCGCAGAATGCTCTGCACCCACACGACTGGCTCGGCGTTGCGGCTGCCCGCGTAGCGGATAAGCCCGCGCCAGTCCCGCGATCGCAACAGCGCGCCTAGCGCGGGAAGACGGGCAAGAGTGCTGCGGCTGAGCGCGATCTTGTGGACGATCGTGTCGCCCTCGGTGATTTCACGCAGCGGGCCGCGATAGGCTTTGATCTCCGCGACGAGGGCGGCGAACTCACCCTGCGGCAGAAAGTTTCGCCGCAGGACAAATCCGTCCCGGTCGAACGCCTCCCGGTCGGTGGCTGAAATCAGGCAAGCGAGCCTGCGGCGGCGTATGCTCCCCAGGCGGTGAGCGACAGCGACCCGGGTGGCGTGCAGGCCCCATTGGTTCAGCGACCGGCTGCCGATCAAGAGATTGCGCTCGAACGATTTGGCTCCGGTGAAGAGTTGGGCAAACCACCAAGGGGTCATGATCGCGTCGCGCAATCGCGACACAACGAGCGTCTCTCCGGAAGCAGCAGCTGCGGACGGCCCGGTGAACGCCATCAAATGCGACCAGCGACCGCGATCGGTGTGGCCGAACTGGCAGAACCGCCAGCCCGCTCGAGGGCGCGGCCGCTGGCCGGTCGGGCACAGGCGGCTTCCAGTCGATCGACCGCGGCTTCGGCCGCGAGCCGCAGCCCGGCTTCATTAAAGAACGATCCTGGGATCAGGCAGCGATCGATCAGTACCCGCCGGAACGCATCCCATAGCGCTGTATCGGGCCGTGCCGGGGAGAGCCAGAAATCATCGAGCTCTCCCTGAAACGTCAATTCTGCGATATCGTAAACAGCCTTGCCGAGAGTGATGACCCGCAGGCCCCTGGCCAGCGCTTCGCTGCCCACGGTGCTGTTGACCGTGACCACCGCCTGGCTGCGATCGAGCACTCTGCCCAGCTGACCGCCATCGAGCACCGTTACCCGTTCGGCAATCATATATTCGACGGCCAGGTGGCCGACCATTCCGGCCCAATCCACCAGCCCACAATCCAAAGGATGCAGCTTGACGACGAGCCGTGCCGCAGGCGGCGCGCATCGGGCAAAAGAGCTCAGGACATGCTCGATGGCAAGATGCATCGCCCGAAACGGCGAGTGGACGCGCATCTGATAGTCGCAGTCGAGTTGCAGGGGGAAGAAAAAGATCGGGTCGCCGGTCAGCGTCTCGATCGCCGCCTCTGCCCGCCGCTTTGCCCGGCGCATCAGCGCGAGGCGGCGCAACCAACCTGCATATTCGATCATCTGATGGTAGGGCCGATGCGTGGCGTAATGCGGGAAACGCCACACCCCAGCCATCGATGATAAATTGTAAAGGACGTCTTCGAATGCCCGCCGGCGGAAGCTGCCCGGCACCGCTGGCGGCGTCGCCGGCTCTGGCAGCCCACGCGCCTTTTCGCGATACCAGTCGGGGTTCCGCGGCAATGATGAATGGCCGTTGACGCCACCTTCCTCGAAGGTTACCCAGTCAGGGCGCATATATCCTTCTTCGACGACGTGCACGCGGATCGCCCGCACTTCGGCGACGCGAATGGCCGCGCGATGCAGCGGCCGGCAGTCGCCGAACAGAATGAGATCGCTGATTGCTTTGTCGACGATCAGACGATCGAGAAATTCCGGCCATTCATGCTCGCGGCCGCAGAAGTCGACTGCACCCGGAAGTCGCCAGAATGCTTGGTCGCCGCCATTGAAATTAACCCGGTATACGGCGTGGCCCCGCGCCGCGAGCGCCCTCCCCAGACGTTCGAAAAATCTCGTCGCCATCCCTTGCAGGAACAGAAAGGCGCGATCGGGTGACGACGCCATCATTATCGCCTGCCGATACGTTGCACCGTAACTATCTGTCGGTCAGGTCGCGATGCATTGCCATCCCCCGAACCGAGTCCCGTCGCGTTCCGGGCGAACGCAGAGACCGTCGCTCCCGATACCGCTACTTTCGATCACCTCGCCGGCCGATGTCCACGAATTTCTGCGGTTTCATATTCCACATCGAAGTTACGCGCGTGACACGGCACAGAAGCAACACGCCATCGCGCGACGCGATCCCCCAGCTATCGTGAACGTCACACCGATCAAGTTTCCAAAGCGTCCTTTGACGCTTTCTTAGGGGAATAGGGCATTCCATCCCGAGGGACCAGGGTGTCCCTTCGAGGTAAGCGCTATGGCGCGCGTGCTACTGGCTGAATCGGACCGCCGAATTCGCGATTTTATTGCCGGCATCCTCATTGATTGCGGCCATGCCGTCGAGGTATGCGCCGACGGTATCGAGGCAGCCACGTCGCTGACCACCAAAGGGGCCGATGTCGTCGTGACCGATCTGGTGCTTAGTCTTGGCCAAGGTAACGCCCTCCGGCAAAATTGCGCAGCGCTCGGGATTCCGACGATCACCCTGACTGGCTGCGAATTTCGTCCCGATCAAGCGGCGGCCAAGCGGCCGCCGATATTGCTCGAAAAACCGTTCCGCTTTGCCGACCTGCAATCCGTGCTCGACGCTGTGGCGGTTCATTCGCGTTCTGTCGCGAACAGCGCGGCGCGAGCGGTCGCCGTGGGATGATCTGCTCCGGTTAGAAGTCTGGTTTTGCCAAAGGCCGGACCAATGCACGGATCGGCACGGACGCAGGCGCCTCGTCGTCCGCCGCTGCCCAACCCCATTCGAGCAGCGGCATGGCGGTGTGGGCGAAGGCGAGGATGCGGTCGATCAACGCCGGCGATTGCATCTCGGCATCGCTCAGGGCGGCATGGGCAGTGAACGATTTCCAGCCGACATATTCGGCCACGGCGGTCCCCTTGGCCGCTTCAAAACCGCGCGGCGGGCGGCTCAGCCGCTCGGCGCTGGACATCGGATAGCCCGCCGCTTCCAACCCACGGGCGATCGCCAGGAACCCGTCCTGATCGTCGAGGACGGCGCGCCGCAACCGGGTCAGGAGATCAGGCTCGGGATGCCAGAACCCGGCCGCCACCATCGATTCACCCGGAGCGACGTGTAGGTAGAGCAAGCCAGGGTCGCGTTTGCCGCCTGATCGCGTCAGCACCGCCCCCGCATGGGTCTTGTACAGCCGTTTGTCGGGCGAAAAGCGGACATCGCGGTAGATACGGAAAATACTGCGACCGGGATCGCCGACCAATGGCACCCCGGCTCGCCTGAGCGCTCCCCCGAGGGCTGTGATCAGGTCGCGGAACGGTGCGAGCACCTCGGCCTCATAGGCTGCCTTGCGCGGCTTGAACCAGGCCGGGTCGTTGTTGTCGCGCAATTCGCTGAGAAATGCGAACGCCGCCGGCCGGAAACCGGCAAACGCCGCAGCGGCTGTCATCATCGCCTTTCTCCTCCCTGAGGCGGCGCCAACCAACCGACGTCGGGCTTATCAGCGGTGATGCCGCGCGCAAAGCAGGAATTCGCGGTTGCCTTCGGCTCCGAGGATCGGGCTTTCGACGACGCCTTCTACCGCCCAGCCGGGCTGCGCGCCGAGCCAGGCAGCAGCGCGGTCGCAGACCGAACTGTGGACCGCCGGATCGCGGACCACTCCGCCCTTGCCGACAAACTCGCGGCCGGCTTCGAATTGCGGCTTGACCAGCGCGACCAGTGCGGCGTGCGCCGCAGCGAGCGCGAGCGGCGCCGGCAGCACCGTTGTCAGACCGATAAAACTAACATCGCAAGTTATGATGTCGACGGCCTCGGGAATCTGCTCGCGCGTCAGCACACGCGCGTTCACCCGCTCGCGCACGACGACGCGCGGGTCCTGGCGCAATTTCCAGGCGAGCTGGCCGTGGCCAACGTCGACCGCGTAAACCAGCCGCGCGCCGCGCGCCAGCAACACATCGGTAAAGCCGCCGGTCGAGGCGCCGATATCGAGAGCAATCCGACCGGATACGTCGAGGCCGAAATGATCGAGCGCATGTGCGAGCTTGACGCCGCCGCGTGAGACCCAGGGATGGTCGCGACCTTTGACCGCCAGTGCGGCTTCGGCGGCAAGCCGATCGCCCGCCTTGTCGATCCGCCGGTCGCCGGCGTAGACGAGACCGGCAAGGATCAGCGCCTGCGCCTTGGTCCGGCTCTCCGCCAGCCCGCGCTCGACAAGCAGCTGATCAACCCGCTGCTTCGCCAACAATCCGAAACAAGCTATGCCCGAGCCGGTTGCTCTGCAATTTCGCGGCCGAGCGCCGACAAGGCCATTGCCACAATGTGGCGGGCGTTGAGTCCGGCCTGATCATATTGCGCCTGCGGGCTGTCGTGGTCGAGAAAGGCGTCGGGCAGCACCATAGTGCGGATCTTGAGCCCGTGGTCGAGCAGGCCGTTCATCGCCAGATGATGCAACACATGACTCCCGAAGCCGCCGATCGCCCCTTCCTCAATCGTGATCACAACCTCATGTTCGCGCGCCAACCGAGCAATGAGGTCGGTGTCGAGCGGTTTGACAAAGCGCGCATCGGCGATTGTCGTCGACAATCCATAGGCGGCCAGTTCCTGCGCCGCCTTCATGCACTCGCCGAGCCGCGCGCCAAGGCTCAACAGCGCAATCGTGTTGCCTTCGCGGATGATGCGGCCACGCCCGATCTCGAGGGGCACTCCCGTTTCCGGCAAGGGCACGCCCACCCCGTCGCCGCGCGGGAAGCGCACCGCCGAGGGACCGTCGTCGATCGCTACGCAGGTAGATACCATATGCACGAGCTCGGCTTCGTCAGCGGCAGCCATAATCACGAACCCGGGCAGGCAGCCGAGATAGGTGATGTCGAACGAGCCGGCGTGAGTCTGGCCGTCTTGGCCGACAAGACCCGCGCGATCGATTGCGAAGCGCACCGGCAATTTCTGGATCGCGACGTCGTGGACGACCTGGTCGTAGGCGCGTTGCAGGAAGGTCGAATAGATTGCTGCGAAAGGTTTCATGCCCTCGGCGGCGAGGCCGGCGGCAAAGGTCACCGCGTGCTGCTCAGCGATCCCGACATCAAAGCACCGCTTTGGGAACTTATCGCCGAAAAGGTTGAGCCCGGTGCCGGACGGCATTGCAGCGGTGATTGCAACGATGCGGTCGTCAGCTTCGGCCTCCTTGATCAGCGCCTTCGCGAAGACCGAAGTATAAGAGGGCGCCTTCGACGTCGACTTGACCTGCGCGCCGGTAACGACATCGAACTTGGCGACGCTGTGCCACTTGTCCTCGGCCTGCTCGGCCGACAGATATCCGTGGCCCTTCTCGGTCACGGCGTGGACCAAGACCGGTCCTGGTTCCTTGCTCTCGCGGATATTCTTCAAAACCGGCAGCAGATGATCGATGTTGTGACCGTCGATTGGGCCGACATAATAAAAGCCGAGCTCCTCGAACATCGTCCCGCCGGTGATGAAGCTGCGGGCTAATTCCTCGGCCCGCCGTGCCGCATCTTCGAGCCGCCGGGGGAAATGGCGGGCCACTTCCTTGGCGATATGGCGCAGCGACATGAAGGATTTCGAGGACAGCAGACGCGACAGATAGGCACTCATCGCGCCAACTGCGGGGGCGATAGACATGTCGTTGTCGTTGAGGATGACGATCAGCCGCGAATCCATGGCGCCGGCGTTGTTCATCGCCTCATAGGCCATTCCCCCGCTCATTGCGCTGTCACCGATCACCGCAATGACGTTGCGGTGCTCACCGCGTAAATCGCGAGCGACCGCCATGCCCAACCCCGACGAGATCGAGGTCGAAGCGTGTGCGGCGCCAAAGGGATCGTATTCGCTTTCCGAGCGCTTGGTAAAACCGGACAGTCCGCCACCCTGACGAATGGTGCGGATGCGGTCGCGACGGCCAGTCAGGATTTTGTGCGGATAGGCCTGATGACCGACATCCCAGATCAGCCGGTCGTGCGGCGTGTCGAAGACATAGTGTAGCGCCACGGTCAGCTCCACGACGCCGAGGCTTGCGCCGAAATGACCGCCGGTGATCGACACCGCGTCGATCAGCTCGGTGCGCAGTTCGTCGGCAAGCTGCCGCAGATCCTGCTCCGGCAGCCGGCGCAGATCGGCCGGAATATCAATCCGGTCGAGCATCGGCGTCCGATTAGAGATCGGGCGATTCGGTTTCGAATCCAATGGTGCGCTCCTCACGTGCGGCGGCTGATCACAAATCGCGCCGCCTCTCTTAAAAGTTCCGCTCTTCCCCCGAACAAATCAAGATGCCCGACTGCTTGGCGGATCAGCAGCTCGGCCTGAGCGCGGGCGCGCTCGACGCCGAGAATGGACACAAAGGTGGCCTTGCCGGCGGCGGCGTCGGCGCCGACCGGCTTTCCGGTCTCGGCCGCAGAGCCCTCGACGTCGAGAAGATCATCTGCAATCTGAAAGGCCAACCCCAGGTCATGTGCATAGCCGCGCAGCGCGATTCGCGGCTCGGCCGGCGCCTTGGCGAGAATCGCTCCGGCCTCGCATGCGAATGCAATGAGCGCGCCGGTCTTCATTCTCTGCAGCCGGGTAATCGCACCGATGTCAAGCGCCTGCCGCTCCGCGATCAGGTCGATCATCTGACCGCCGACCATGCCGGCGGCGCCGGCGGCGACAGCAAGCGCCGCCACTAGCTCGCAGCGCACCGCCGGGTCGTTGTGCGTGTCCGGGTGCGCCAGCACCTCGAAAGCCGCGGTAAGCAGGCCATCGCCGGCGAGGACCGCAGTCGCCTCGTCAAATTCCTTGTGACAGGTCGGGCGGCCACGCCGCAGGTCGCTGTCATCCATCGCCGGCAAGTCGTCATGGACCAGCGAATAGGCGTGGACCATTTCAATCGCCGCCGCCACCTGCAATGCGCACCGTCGGGCGATGCCGAACAGGCGCGCACCGGCCAGCACTAGGAACGGCCGTAGCCGCTTCCCCGGAGCCAGCGCCGAATAGCGCATCGCCTCGTAAACCCGTGCTTCGAGGTCCGGAGGGACAAGCAACAGTTGATCCAGCGCCGAATCGGTCAAGGATGCCGCCTGCCCCAGGGCCTCCGGAAAGGGTACCGAATCCGACCACGTGGCGTCAGTCAAGTTTCGCCGGCTCCGCCGAAACAGCGCCGTCGGGGCCGATCACGATGCGATCGACCCGCTGCTGCGCCTCGTTAAGCTTTCTTTCGCAATGCTGTTTCAGCTGCGCGCCCCTCTCGTAGGATAGGATTGCCTCGTCGAGCTTGACTTGCCCACCCTCGAGCCGCCGCACAATCTGCTCGAGTTCAACCAGCGCTTCCTCGAAGCTCATCGTCGCGATATCGGCAGGCTCTGTCGGTTCGGCCATCTGCTATTCTTAACAAGATATGCGAGGATCGCAGGGCGTCCTAGCCGCAAGCGGGAATGCAAATACGGCGTCGGTTGCAAATCAGCAACAACTAGACCGACATCAGCACGCGGACATGAGCGGCAACGCCGGCGCCGAGCGCAGTCAGATCATAGCCGCCTTCGAGGGTCGAGACGAGCCGGCCTTCGGCATGGCGAAAGGCGATCTCGACCAGCCTTTCGGTAATCCAGGTGTAGTCGGCTTCCTCCAGCATAAGCTGCGCCAGCGGGTCGCTGCGATGGGCGTCGAACCCGGCGGAGATCAACAGGAGGTCCGGACGGAAGGCGTCGAGCGCCGGCAGGACGCGGCCGGTCATTGCGACGCGGAACGGACCCGAGCCCGACATCGGGCGCAATGGCGCGTTGACGATGTTGCCAACTCCGGTCTCGCTCGCCGCGCCGGTGCCGGGATAGAGCGGGTACTGATGGGTGGAGGCGTAGAACAGATTGTCGTCGGCTTCGAACGCCGCCTGTGTGCCGTTGCCGTGATGGACGTCGAAATCAACGACTGCCACCCGTTCGAAACCGTGCACCTCGCGCGCCCGTAATGCGCCGATAGCGGCGTTGTTGAACAGGCAGAAACCCATCGCCCGATCTGGTTCGGCATGATGCCCGGGCGGACGCACCGCGCAAAAGGCGTTGTCGGCCTCCTTCGCCACCACCGCGTCGACCGCCGCGGTAACCGCTCCCGCGGCGTGGAGGGCGGCGGTTCCGGAGGCTGGTGATAGGACGGTGTCGGCGTCGATTGCAGCGTGCCCGGTTTTGGGAACGGCGCCGAGGACGTGCTCGACATGATGTCGCGAATGAACGCGCAAGATGTCGTCAAGAGCCGCCTCCGGCGCTTCGCGCCGCTCCAGGTGGGCGTATTGCGGACCGGAAAGCGCGGCGAGCACCGTGCGCAGACGTGCAGGAGCCTCGGGATGATGACTGCCGGGATCGTGATCGAGACAGCTGGAATGGGTGTAGAGGAGAGTTGTCATCGCGAGACCTCGCAAGCGGAGCGCGAAGTGTCGCACACTCGCGCCGTCGCCATAATCGGAATCGCCACCTTGGCGTCACTCAACGCGCGTAAGTCATTGCCGGCGTGCTGCAGCGAGCCCGAGCGCTGCCCAGCCGAGCAGCAAACTCGCGCCGCCAAGGGGCGTGATCCAGCCAAACAGCGCGATCCCCGTCAGCGCCAGCGCGAAGAGGCTGAAGCTGAACAGAAAAACGCCGGTAACGAAGCACCACCCGGCGACGATCAGCACCAGGTCCGGTCGGTCGCGGTGTATGGCCATCGCCACGACGGCGGTCAGCGCGGCGGCATGGACCATGCCGTAGAGCGCGCCGGTGCGCAACAGCTCTGCGGCGCGCGGGTCGGTGCTTGTGAGGTGCGCGGCGATAGCGCCTGCCCCGACCGACAGAAATCCGCCGAGCGCTGCGGCGGCGAGCCAGGCGCGGGTCATCTCTGCGCAGTTTTTTCTGCAAGAGCGGCGCGGTAAAGCGCCAAGGTCTCGCGGGCGACGATCTCCTCGGCAAAGCAGCGCTCGGCCAGCGCCCGCCCGGCACGTCCCATGGCCTCGCGCCGCGCCGGATTGACGGCTAATGCAGCGATGGCTTCGGCCAGCGCGTCGATGTCCCGGGGCGGCACGAGGATCCCGTTTTTTCCCGGGCGAACGGCCTCGCGGCATCCCGGTAAATCGCTGGCGACGATCGGCCGGGCACAGGCAGCGGCCTCAAGCAAGGCCTTGGGCACCCCTTCGCCGTAGGTCGAGGGCAGCACCGCGATCGCCGCGCGGCGCCAAACCAAGCGCACATCGGCGACGGCGCCGAGCCAAGTGATCCCTGGCTCGGCGGCAAGGGCGGACAACGATGCGGCCGAAAGCGATCCTGCATTGTCGGCGTCGATCGGACCGGCCAGGACGAGCTCGATCGCGAGGCCGCGCTCTCGCAGACGTCGGACCGCGGCCGCCGCGTCGAGCACGCCCTTGTCGCGCAGCATACGCGAGACGAGGGCCACGGTAACCGTGTTCCCCTCCGGCATCGGCAGCGGTGAAAAATGGCGGATATCCACCCCCGATCCCCGGATCAGCGCGATCCGCTGGGGGTCGATCCCGAGAGCGGCAAGGGCGTCGCCGTCTTCCGGGTTCTGCACGACGACCCGGCCCAGGCCGCTTGCAGCAGCAAGGCGCAGGGCTACTCCGAGCGGCCGCCGGCGCAGGCGCGCAGCGAGAGTTGTCGTAGAAAAGCCCGAACCGAGGCCCATGACCGAATCGATCGATGCCGGCGCATCGTCCGCATGCCGAAACGCCAGCGCGCGGGCGAGCCCGCCAAACAGCACCGGTTTCAGCGCCACATGATGAAGGATGTCGGGTCGCTCTCTACGGTAGAGCCTGATAATCGCAGCCAACGCCCGCACCACACCGACCAGCCCATCGCCGCGCCGGCGCCAGGCAATCGGACATAGGGTGAAACCCTCGTCGCGGATCTGCCGGCCATGCGTTTGAACGCGAGTGGCGACAACAACCTCGAACCCGGCGTCGCGCGCCGCCCGTGCGACCGGAAGCCGATGCGAGCAGAAATACCAATCCTCGGTAACCAGAAAGAGGAGTTTTGGGCGGCGCCGAGCCAACGGTGAAATGGCGGGAAGGATCGAATC
The DNA here is from genome assembly GCA_963733945.1 of uncultured Alphaproteobacteria bacterium. Taxonomy (GTDB): domain Bacteria; phylum Pseudomonadota; class Alphaproteobacteria; order ATCC43930; family CGMCC-115725; genus AP-15. The sequence goes on from CAVTFD010000047.1 coordinate 68,766, forward strand.
GCAAGCGGCCATTTGGCGAAAACCGGATCGAGGTGAAAGGCGGGTCAATCGGTCTTGTCTCGAGACCACTGCCTCTCTAATGCATCTGAGCCAAGGAGCGCTTGCACAATCGGGGCGCGGGCGTGGCAGCGGAGGCCCACTCTGGCACGCATTCTGGTAACCGGGGCTGCCGGCTTTATCGGTCGGGAACTATGCCAGGAGCTCGCGAAGCGCGGCCATGCCGTCCTCGGCGCTACGCGCAGGCCGGCACAGCCGGTGGCCGGCATCGAGTTGCGCCCGGTCGGGAATATCGGACCGCACACCGCCTGGTCGGGTCATCTCACCGGAGTCGACATTGTCGTCCATCTCGCCACTCGGGCGCATCGGCCGCCCAACCTCGCAGCCGGTGAAGTCGAGGTCGAAGCCGCAGCGACGTTGGCGCACGCCGCCGCGGCGGCCGGGGTAAGGCGGTTCGTCCTGATGAGCTCGATCCGGGCGATGGGTGCGGCGACGCGGCCCGGCGCGCCGTTTCGCGGCGGCGATCCGCCGCGCCCCGACGATCTCTATGGCCGCACCAAGCTTGCGATCGAGGGTGCGCTCGTTGCGGAGGCGCAGCAATCCGGGCTCGACCTCGTAATCCTGCGTCCGCCGCTGGTTTATGGGCCAGGCGCCAAAGGCAATCTGCGGGCCTTGATCCGGCTAGTTGCGAGCGGGCTGCCATTGCCCTTCGCCGGAATAGACAATCACCGCAGCCTGATCTTTCTCGGCAATCTCGCCGATCTGGTCGCGATTGCTTGCCTTCATCCCGCCGCCGGCGGGCGGGTGCTGCTGGCGCGTGACAACGCCGATCTGTCGACGCCCGGGCTTATCCGGGCACTGGCGGCCGGATTCCAGCGTCCTGCATGCCTCTTCTCTGTCCCCCCGGCCGCGCTCGCCACACTTTCCTTCCTCCCGATGGTCGGGGCGGCGGTCTCGATTCTCACATCGTCGTTGCAGATCGAGGATGATGAAACCCGGCGGACGCTCGGTTGGTCGCCGGCGGTCCCCATCGAAGCCGGGCTCGCAGCAACGGCGCGCGCATACGAGCGCCAGCGGTAGTGCGAACGTGGCGCCGCTAGTTCTGCCGCGAAAAGGTAGTTTCCCGGCTGATCCAAGCGGAAATCAGCGCTATATTGGCTGACCGAGGGGTGAAGCGGTTCCGGGAGGGTGCGTTGCCGAGCTTTGATATCGTTTCGCGGATCGACCTCGCCGAGGTCGACAACGCCCTGGCCGGCATGAACCGCGAGATCACGACAAGGTTCGATTTCAAAGGCAGCAAATGCTCGATCGAACGCAAGGAGGGCGCGCTGAGCATTCTCGCCGATGATGATCTCAAGCTGAAGCAGATGCATGAACTTCTGAAGGTGCATATGACGCGACGCAAGGTCGAGCCTGGAGCGCTCGATTTCAAGGCGCCGGAAAAAGCTTCGGGCAACACGCTGCGGCAGACGATCGCGCTGCGCCAAGGGGTGGGCGCCGACCTAGCTCGCCAGCTGATCCGGGAGATCAAGGACAGCAAGCTCAAAGTGCAGGTGTCGATTCAGGGCGAGGAACTGCGCGTCACCGGTAAAAAGCGCGATGATCTACAAGGTGCGATCGCTGTGCTGCGTGAGGTCAAGATCGAGCAGCCGCTGCAGTATATCAATTTTCGCGAATAGACCGACCGGGCCGGCGGACCGGCGCTTGCTCGCACCCGCGTCAACGGTTATTTAACCGACAACGCCTCGTCCCCTTCGTCTAGAGGCCTAGGACACCGCCCTCTCACGGCGGCAACACCGGTTCGAATCCGGTAGGGGACGCCATCAGATCCAACAACCGGCGAATGCTGCGGTCGGCGACGGCGGCGAAATTCGCTGGAGGCGGCAAATGCCCTACGCCACTACTTCCGAGCTACCGCCGCCGGTGCGCCGACTGCCCTTACGTGGCCAGGAGATCTTTCTGTCCGCGTTCAACAATGCCTGGCAGAATTATGCCGATCGCGGCTTCCACGAGCGCGAGGAGGTCGCTTTTCGGGTCGCCTGGGCGGCGGTCAAAATGCGTTACCGCAAGCGCGGCGAGATGTGGGTCGCTCGGGGCGTGTAAAAGAGCGGATGGGGAGAAAGGCATACGCCGAGCATGGTGAGGCTGGCCAAATTGGAAGAAGTAAGCGCCGAGTGCGTACCGGCCAAGACGGATCTCGTCGAGTGGTATTTCGAGCGTGGCTGGACCGACGGGTTGCCGGTGGTGCCGCCGACCCGGGACCGGGTCGACGCATTCGTCGCAGCGCTTGGCGGCAAACCACACCTCGTCGAATGCAAGGTGCCGCCGAGGCATGGCAGCCTGACCCGGGAAGTACTGGCGATCAACATGATCATGGCCGGCTGCAAGCCGGAATATGCACGCGTAGTCCGCGCGGCGATGCTGGCGCTGACCGCGAAGGCGTTCAACCTGAACGGAGTGCAAGCGACGACGCACATGGCCGCACCGTTGCTGATCGTCAACGGCCCGGTGGCGCGCACCATCGGCATGAATGGCGACTGCAACGCGTTCGGCTCCGGCAACCGCGCCAATGCCACGATCGGCCGTGCATTGCGTCTCGTGCTGCTCAATGTCGGCGGCGGCCGGCCGGGCGATCTCGACAAGAGCACCTTGGGCCACCCCGGCAAATACACCTATTGTGTCGCTGAGAACGAAGCCGCGAGCCCGTGGGCGCCCTATCACGTCGAAAAGGGTTTTAGCCCTGATAATTCGACTGTTTTCGTGCTTGCCGCCGAGCCGCCGCACAGCGTCACCAACCACGTCGCCGACGACCCTGAGGGCATCCTTGATAGCATCTGTTCGGCGATGAGCACGATCGCCAACAACAACGCGGTATCGAGCGGCCACTGCGCCGTCATCATCGGACCCGAGCATGCCCGCACGATCGCCGGGAAAGGTTGGACTCGGCATGACGTGCGCAGCTATCTGCACATGAACGCCTACAATCTGTTTTCCGAGCTGACCTTCAACGAGCGCTACGGCAAGATCTACAACCGCCATCTGCCGCGCTGGTACAAGCGCGAACAAGCATCACGGATTCCGGTCGTACCTGATCCCGATCATATCCACCTGTTTGTGGTCGGCGGCGAGGCCGGCCGGTTCTCGGCTTTCATCCCCGGCTGGGGCCATATGTCTTCACCGGTGCTGCGCGGCATCGAGACCGACGTGCGATCGGGCGCGGAGCCCCTTTGCGTCGACGGCACCTGCTATCTGTGAGACGGGAGATTTTAGCGATGACCAACAAGCCCGACGCCATCGTCTTCGACCCGCGCGGCGTGGTCGAGGCAGACACGCTCGCTCTGGCGCCGCGTGCCGGCGATCTGAACCGGCTGCGGCTGGGGGTGCTCGACAACACCAAATGGAACGCCAACCGTCTGTTGCGTAAAACGGTGGCGCTGCTTGGGCAGCAGGCGACACTTGCCGCGGTCAACTACTACCGCAAGGAAAGCTTCTCGAAAGACGCCGACCCGGCGCTGATCGAAACGATTGCGGCGGGCAACGACATCGTGTTAACGGCGATCGGCGATTGAGGCTCGTGCACATCGTGCTGTACGCATGACGGTGTCAGTCTCGAAGCCCTGGGCCGCCCGACGGCGGTCATCGTCACCACCGAATTTCTGCACGAAGCGCGGATGCAGCGTGACGCGCTCGGCATGCCCGATCTCGCCCCGATCGTGATCGATCACCCACTCAGCACCCTGACTGACGCCGAGATCGACCGCCGAGCGGAGCAGGCGGCGCCGCAATGCATCGCCGTGTGGCGAGGCGATCGGCGATAGACCGGGAACCGTCACGACGATCACTCTTGGGCTCAATGGAGGGTCGTGCTTCCCTCGCGGATCGTCCGGCCGACAGCCGACAAAAGATTGGCACGTTCGCCGGGGTCATTCACCGGCAGTCGTCGCCACTCCCTGCCATCCCGCAAATCTGCAAAGAGACCGGTGCGGTCCTCATGAAAATGCAGAAAGGCCCTGCCTCTGATATAAAATATCCCGGGCCGCCTCTCGACGAGGTCGGTCCGGGCCCTGAGGTTCATCAGCAAATCGTTCAGCGCGTCCAATGCGCCTGCGCCAGCGTGTTTCATCGCCCGTTCCGCGATCGATCAGCGCCCTCGATCCGGGCAAGCCCAAACTTGTAGTGTAGCACTGATCGGCAGCGCACATGAGGTCCGGAGTGAATGTGGAAGGCGCTTGTAGCGGGTTGCGGGTGCTCGATCTGGGGCAGGGCGTGGCCGCACCCTATTGCGCGATGCTGCTGGCGATGCACGGGGCCGAAATTGTCAAGCTCGAACCCATCGCGGGCGATTGGTCGCGCGGGCTCGGCACCCAATATGGCGACCACACCGCGATGTCGGCGCACTACAACCGCGGCAAAAAGAGCTTGGCGCTCGACCTCAAGTCGCCGGCAGCGCGCGAAATTGCGTTAGCGCTTGCAGACCGCGCCGACATCGTCATCGAAGGGTTTCGGCCGGGTGTGGCGGAGCGGCTCGGCCTCGGCTACGACACGCTCGCTGCGACAATCTCGACCTGGTGCCAACAAAAGCTGCAGGTCGAGACCAACACGCGGGCGGGCCAGTCCCGGCTGGGTCAATGGGGCCGTAACTGAGCTGGTGTCAGAAACCTGAATAGAAACGGGTGAACCAGCGCCGGCAGCGGCAAGCGGACTTTTCCGAACGCGACTTCGCATTGCTGCTCCACGGACCTGCGGGGGCCTTCCACTATCAGGCTTTTACCTCCGGTCAGAAGCTTCCCTCCACCGGTCAATACGATCGGGGTCTCGACCAATTCCTGTCGGCAATCGACCTTCATTGCCAGGTATGCGGACCATGAGACGAACCCGAAGAACATTAGGATCGCGATGGAGATAAGTGCCCTGCGGTGCCGCCGCGGCAACCATCTAGCCGGTGCGAGGACGGTTACGTCAGCCATCGAGTAGCCCTTTCAGTGTGCAGTGTGATGGCTCTTACCACGTCCGATTGAGATGCGGAACAATATTCTGCTATATCCTCCCCCTCTGCCTGACCGGACCACTATATGTAGCTCTTAGCGCACTAAAATGGTGCATCCTGCCTTTGATACTAGACTTGAGATAAAGCCCAAGCCCCGACCACTTTGGGAGTTTCACAAATGACCGCAAAATTCACCCCGTCGACGATCACCGCCGCTCAACTGGCGCGGGAGGTCGGGTTGACGGCAGCCCCGATCTACC
>CAVTFD010000048.1:0-72361 GCA_963733945.1 uncultured Alphaproteobacteria bacterium
TAAGCGCCATTGACGATGACCTGTGGGATCGCCAGCGGATTTTTCCGGCGCTGAAAGCCGGGCCACCGCCCTTCACCCCGACTGCGAGTGGTCTGCGGACCTGAAGCCGGCGATAGGCGAGATCGCTAAGCCCAGGGTCACCTTCGCGCCTGCCCTGATCCTCCGCAAGCGTACCCAAGTCGGTATGGTAATGAATTACGACCCCATCATTAGCCGTCTCGCTTCCGGAGATGAGGATACCCCAGCGGGATGGACCGGCCTGGTTGACGACGCGGACGACGAAGACCACGAGCACTACCCCGGAGAACTTCACGCGCCCGGTGAGGGGTCGCCAGAGCCGCGGCTCGAAGCGGAAGAAGTTTATTTCCCGCTGCCGGCGAACCGTGAACAGCGTCAGATCGTTAAGGCGTTCACCGGGCGGCGCGGTGTATTGGTTCAAGGACCGCCAGGGACAGGCAAGAGCCACACGATAGCAAATCTCGTATGTCACTTACTGGCTACGGGGAAACGGGTTCTCATTACTGCTGAAACCGGCCGGGCGCTGAAGGTGGTCAAGGAGAAACTGCCGGCGGATATTCAGCCGCTCTGCGTTAGCGTGCTCGGCCAAGGAGGCGACGCGTTCGCGGAGCTGAACGCCTCGGTACAGGGTATCACGTCGCGGTTTGCCACCTGGAGCCCGGGAGCCTACGACGCCCAGATCGCCGAGATCGATGATGAACTCACCTCCGCCCGGCGATCCTTGGCGAAAATCGATTTCGAGTTGAGGAGCCTCCGCGAGGAAGAGACGTATCCGCACACCCTGATGAACGGCGCTTACGCGGGCACCGCCTCGGCGATCGCGCGGCGAGTAGCGCAGGAACGGGAGCGCTTCGGATGGCTGCAGGTTCCCCGGGAGGCAGCGAATGACCCGCCGGTGCGGGAAGCGGAAATCAAGCAATGGCTGAACCTCTGTCGTCATCGTGACGCTACCGCAGCCGAAAGGTCGCAGCTGCGCACGATCGGCACAGATGCGTTGCCGGCGCCCGAACAATTTGCCCTTGCCGTAAGCGCCGAACGCGAAGCCGAAGACGCCCTGGAACGCTTGGCATCGCTTCGCGCTCACCTGGCGTATCACCCAATCGTCACATTGCCTCCTGAAGCACGGAAGAAGCTCGGCGAGGGCCTCCGGGAGATGAATGACAGGCGCAAACGGCTCTTGCGTCTGGGTGACGATTGGGTGCCGCGTGCTATGGCGTCCGCTCTCGGGGGACGGCAAGCGCGCTGGCAGGCGCTTCTCGACCAATCACGAAAGCTGCTTCAGAAAGCCGAAGAAATATTTGAGAAACTAGGATCCGCGTCCGTATCCATCCCGGACGGGAAGGACCCCAAGGCTGCCCGCGCTGACGCAGGAGCGGTCATTGAGCACTTGCGGGCTGGCGGGAAGTGGACTTCGTTTGGCTTGCTTACGCCGAAGGCGGTGAAAGACCGGAGATACCTGCGCGAAACCGTGACGGTCGACGGGCAAGCCGCGGAGACGTCCGACAGGCTGCAGGTCGTTTGCGACTATCTCGATCTCACCTTTGCATTTGAGAGCATGGAGCTTGCCTGGTCTGACCACGGCGGATTGCCGACTGGGTCGCAATCGCGAATACGACTGGCTGCGATCCGGGAGCACATCGATTGCCTGGACCGGGCTTTAGAATACGCCGCCGATTGCAGCAGTTTTGCGCGAGCGCTCAACGGGGCGGCGCCAGCGATTCCGGAACCTGACTGGTTGGGAGATGAGGCAGAGCAGTGGCTCGATATCATCGAGGCCTCATCTGTTGAAGAGCGCCACCGGGCAGCGACGGCGCGGACCACCGCCTGTGTCTCCGAGCTTAGAGCCGTCCGGCAGTTGCATGACGCTCACCCGATCGTGGCTGAGCTGGTGCAGGCCGTTAAGGAGCGCGATATCACGGCTTACAGCCGGGCTTACGAAATTGTACAGGGTGTTGAACGGACCCGGCGCGAAGAACAACTTCGCTCTCAGGTGGACACAGCGCTGCGTGACGCGGTTCCGGGTTTTGCGGAGTGCGTGGCGGCGAACCTCGCTGCAGAGGCCTGGGACGACCGGCTCGGAGAATGGGAAGCCGCGTGGCGATGGGCTGTCGCCGAAAACTGGCTGCGCAAGCGCTCGGATGTCGGTTATCGGGCGCGGCTATGGCAACGCCGCAAGGAAACCGACAGCGCGATCAGCACGCTGCTCGGTGAAGCCGCGGCACTTCGTGCCTGGACCCATTTTTTTAATCGCCTCTCGTCTCCTGAAGCTGCTGCTCTGAGGAGCTGGCGTGAAGCCGTCCGGGCGATAGGCAGAGGCACCGGTCGATCCGCCCGGATAGAACGGCTTCGGCGCGAAGCGCGGCAGTATATGGACCAGTGTCGCGAGGCAATTCCGATTTGGATTATGCCGCGATACCTCGTGGCTGAAATGATCGACCCGACGCCGGGCCGCTACGATCTCGTCATCGTCGACGAAGCAAGCCAGCTCGGCATTGAGAGCCTGTTCCTCTTTTACGTCGCAAAGAAATTGGTGGTGGTCGGTGACGATCAGCAAATTAGTCCCTACGGTGTCGGGATAGCCGATGAGGCAATAGCAAACCTGCAACATCACTATCTGGAGGGCGTTCCTCATCACCATGCCCTTTCCGCTCAAAGTAGCTTTTACGCGAACGCAAAAATCCGCTTTGACCAGAACATTGTGCTGCGTGAGCACTTCCGCTGCATGCCCGAGATTATTCAGTTCTCAAATGATCTTTGCTACGCAAGCAATGGCACGCCCCTCGATCCATTACGTGCTTACCCGGCGAACAGGCTTCGCCCGCTCGTCGCGCGCCACGTCGCGGAGGGATATCGAACGGGATCGGCTCAAAATGCCTTAAACGAGCCGGAAGCCGATGCGCTGGTCGCCCAGGTCGTAGCCTGCATTTCGGATCCGCGATATGAGGGCCGGACGATGGGGGTCATCAGTTTGCAGGGCGAAGCGCAGGCGAAATTAATCGAGCACAAGCTCCTAGAAACATTGGAGCCCGAAATCATCGAACAGCGCCGCTTAATCTGTGGTGATGCTTACGCGTTTCAGGGCGATGAGCGTGAGGTCATTTTCCTCAGCATGGTGGCAGCTCCAGGCGAGATAAGGATCGGGGCGCTTACGAACGATGCGGCACGCCAACGCTTCAACGTCGCCGCGAGCCGGGCCCGGGATCAGTTGTGGCTGTTTCACACCGCGACGCTTGATGTGCTGAGCCCGGCGTGCATGCGCCATCACCTGTTGAGCTACATGCTGAACCCAGGCCGCCTCGTCACCCAGGCAAACGGTCATAAATTCGATTCTCGGTTCGAGAAGGATATTTTTGACCTCGTGGTCGCGAAAGGATTCCACGTCCGGACCCAGGTCTGCGTCGGAGACCCCGCCAATCATCGGTATCGCATCGATTTGGTGGTCGAGGGGATGCAGGGGCGCCTTGCGGTCGAATGCGACGGCGACGAATGGCATGGGCCGGATCGCTACGAACAGGATATGGCCCGCCAGCGTGATCTCGAGCGCGCAGGCTGGCAGTTTGTTCGGATCCGAGGAAGCGAGTTCTACAGCGATTCTGGGCGGGCAGTAGCACCGCTTTGGGCCGAACTTGATCGTCTTGGCATCAGGCCCGGTGGCATCGATGAAGCTGCAGCCGAACCGCCACCTCCCGCCGATCTGCAGACGGTGGAGGGGCGCGAGGTTGATGAGGTCATCGTGCCGGAGGCAGCCTCCACTCCGCGTCACGCAGATCCTGACCCGGCTTCGGCACCTCCGGCGACGGCAACTCAGCACGTCTTTACGGGCGAGCACCGTGACAGTCCGGTGCCTCCGGTCGTCATGCGCGCATCAGACCCTTCTTTGGCGGATTACCTGTCGTTCCAAGGTCAAGCGGGCCCGGACCCGCGAACGGTAAGTCTTGGTGCCGTGGCAGAGGGTCTTTGCCGCATCGTCGAGGCCGAAGGGCCCATGGTCGCAAAGCGGGCTTACGACATTTATTTGCGGGGCTGCGGTATCAAGCGGCTCGGCCCCGAGCTGAAGAGCACGATGAACAAGGCCCTTTCCAGCGCAATCCGTCAGGGAAACGTAATTTCCGAAAACGAGCCGGGGGTGAGCGGGCTGCTTTTTTCTACGATAAGAATCAACGGAAGTCCGCCGATCCGGCTCCGCTGCCGTGGGCCTCGGACATTTGAGGAAATACCCCCTGCGGAGTTGCGAGCAGCTGGCAAGCTCGTCTCCGAGACGCTGCATGTGAAGCCGGGGACGGATGAGCATCTGCGGGCGATTTTGGAATATTTCGATTTGAAGCGGCTAACCGCTCAGGTTGGCACATCTCTCCTGGAGATCCTCGACAGACCGGAAACGAGCGCTACGCCGCTCTTCGATAAAGTGGCGAGCAGCTAGAACGAAAGCAGTACCTCTGACATCTCGGTGTTAGTTCTGGCGGTGATGCTAGGGGTTGAAACCCAGCTCCACATCGGCGCGCTCGCAATGACCGGTTTCGGCGCCAACGTGTCAGCCCGCAAGCAGCGGCGCAGGGTCGGCTCGCCACCCGACATTGCCGTTCGTGAGGGTGATCATGGGTGTCGGCTTCGGGGCAACTGTCGGCATAGTTGGCGCGATGCTGCTTCGGCAGATTGGCGCCGATTCCGGGCGTTCGCGCGATGGGAATCGAGCGCCTGGGCTCGGACCCCTTACCGCCGATTGTTTTCGCCGACGGCGACCTATGCCCAAAGGGGAAGATCGTGGTGTGACGCTAGGGGCTAACCGTTCGCGGCAGGGTCGGGATGCGGCAGGGTCGGGATGCGGCAGGGTCGGGATGTAGCAAGCGTAGGGCGGATGCTCTCCGCCATTCTGGCGCTTGCATCCGCCCCGACGTCTACGTTGCCGTCCTCGGACTGACCGTTCAAAACGGATTTATCGGGAGGCTTGCAATGACTGACACGCAACCGCCTAGCGGTAGAATTCAAACAGACGATACCGTCCCTCGTTCTCGTCATGCCCGCGAAAGCGGGCACCCAGGGCGGTCGATCGCCGAGTTTGCGGCTCTGGACCCCCGCTTCCGCGGGGGCGACGGGAAATAGGACTGGGAATCACCTGTCTGAATCGTACCACTGGCTCGGAGAAGGAAAAGGGTGACATGTCTGAGAGCTTCGATTTCATCGTCGTGGGCGGCGGCTCCGCGGGTGCGGTGATCGCGTCGCGTCTCTCCGAAGATCCATCGTGCCGGGTGGCGCTGATCGAGGCCGGAGAGCGGCCGCCTGAAGTGTCATTGATGCCGGTGGCTCCCGCTGCCATGCAGTTGAACCCGGCCACCGACTGGATGTACACCGCCGACCCCGGGAAAGCCGGCCTCGGGCTCAATGGGCGGCGCATCCCGGTGCCGCGCGGCAAGATGCTGGGCGGCTCGTCCAGCCTCAACTACATGATGTATGTGCGTGGCCATCCAGGCGACTTTGACTCGTGGGCCGCAGGCGGCGCCACCGGGTGGAGCTATGCCGAGGTGCTGCCCTATTTCCGCAAGAGCGAGGGACTGGCGCCCAGCGGCGACATCCCGATCGATATGCCGGCGCACAACTCCGCCGGCCTTCTTGGGGTCTCCGCGCGCGCGCCAGCGCTCCAGGCCGCCAGCGAATTCGTCGAGGCGGCGGTCGCGGCGGGCATCCCGCGCGGTGACTACAATGGACGCGACCGGGGAGGTGCCGCGGGTGCGGTTTCGCTGACGCAATACACGATACGTCAGGGCAAACGATCGAGCACCTACTACGCCTTCCTGGAAGGCGAGCCGGAGCAGCGGCCAAACCTCGCGATCATCACCGGCGCGCAGGCCACCCGCGTGATCCTCGAAGAAGCGGCCGGACACCTGACCGCCACCGGCGTCGAATATCGCACCGGCACTGGCGAGATGCTGATTGCGCACGCCGGCAAGGAAGTGATTTTGAGCGCCGGCGCGATCGGCTCGCCTCACTTGCTGCTGTTGTCCGGTATTGGGCCGCGGCCGGAACTGGAAGGAGTTGGCGTTCATTGCCTGCTGGATCAGCCTCATGTCGGCAAGCATTTGAAAGACCACCTGGACGTCCCATTGTTCTTTCCCGCGCCAGGGGCAGGTGTGTCGATGAAAGAGGTCGCGCTCTCGATGGGACCCGAGGCTCTCCGCGGACCCGGGGGACCGCTGCCTGCCGATCCTGCCGATGATGCGAATTTGCCGGCCGAGCTTCAGAGCATGAAGCAGGAAGCGGAACGGCGGATCACCGAGTGGAAGACGACCGGGCAGGGTCTGATTGCCTCATCCCTGGTCGATGCGGTGGCCTTTTGTTCGACCGGGCTTGGCGACACGCACAGTCACGACACGGAGATCATCTGCTTTGCCACCGGCGGCAATGACGACCTCGTGCGGTTATGCCTGAACGTCGACACCTCGCTATACTTCGACGACGTGTCGAAACGCCTGGCGCCGGACGCGGAAAGCATCTTTCTCCTTGCCAATCCGGTTCTGCCGCACAGCGAAGGCGAAATTGTTCTCGCGAGCGCCAATCCCAACGTTCACCCGACGATCCGCATGAACTATTATGACGACCCGCACGATATGAAGGTCATGGTCGCGGTGATGCGCCGGGTCTTGGACATCGCGGAGCATTGGCCGGGAAACCGCAAGATCGGCCCGGTGATGATCCCGCCGTTCCTCGCGGAAAAACACCGATATGCGACCGGTACGGAGCCCAGCGATGCGTTGCTGGAGGACCTCGCCCTGCATTTCTCGCTAACCGTCTACCACCACACCTGTACCTGCCGGATTGGCGACGTCGTCGATCCGCGACTGAGAGTGCTGGGGGTGGGAAAGTTGCGCGTGGCCGATGCGAGCGTCATGCCCAACGTGACCAGTGGGAACACTAATGCGCCGTCGATCATGATCGGTGAAAAAGCAGCGGAGATGATCGCCCGAGACAACGGCGTGAAGCTTAAGGAGTTTGTCGGCGAGCATTCCGTCAGCCGCCACTAAAACGTCCGTCAAGGTCGGCGAAGTGATACCATGCAGGATACTGCCATGACTTCAGCCCTCCACTATCTTGACTTGACCGAACTGTCGCGCCGCATCCACGCCCGCGAACTCTCGCCGGTGGAGGCCACTACCGCGCAGCTGACCCGCATCGAGAGGTTGGACGGCCAACTCAAGAGCTACGCGCACATGATGGCCGAGGCGGCGCTGATCCAGGCCCGCGCCGCCGAGGCCGAGATCATGCGCGGCGAGATCCACGGGCCGCTGCACGGCGTGCCGATCGCGGTCAAGGATCTGTGCTGGACCCAGGGCGTGCCGACCGCGGCCGGCATGACGATCTATAAGGATTTCCGGCCGACTGAAGACGCCACTGTGGTGCCAAGTTCAACGCAGCCGGCGCCATCATCCTCGGCAAATTGCAGCTGACCGAGGGGGCCTGGGCCGAGCACCACCCGCACATCCCAGCTCCGGTCAACCCGTGGAACGCGGCGCACTGGTCGGGCGCCTCGTCGAGCGGGTCCGGCGTTGCGACGGCATCAGGACTTTGCTACGGCTCGCTTGGGTCCGATACCGGCGGTTCCATTCGGTTCCCTTGCGCGGCCAACGGCGTCACCGGGATCAAGCCGAGTTGGGGCAGGGTCAGCCGCTATGGCGTGTTCGAACTGGCGGCGACGCTCGATCACATCGGCCCGATGGCGCGCAGTGCCGCTGATTGCGGCGCAATCCTCGGCGTTATCGCTGGCAGCGACCCGAATGACCCCACCGCGGTGCTGGACCCGGTGCCTAACTATCTCGCCGGGATGACGCGGGGTCTGCGCGGTCTGCGTATCGGCGTCGATCACGCCTGGAACACCAGTGGTGTCGATCAGACCATGGTCGATGCGGTGACTGCCGCTCTACAAACGGTGCGCGACCTCGGCGCCGAGATACGCGAGGTCAAGTTCCCCGATGTCGGCCAGATCATCACCGATTGGTTCCCACTCTGCAGTGTGGAGGCGGCGGTGGCGCACGAGGCCACCTACCCGGCGCGCAAGAGCGAGTATGGCCCTTCGCTATCCAGCTTTATCGACCTTAGCAGCGGGCTTTCCGGCCTCGACTATCAGAAAATCATCCTTCGCCGGCTCAGTTTCCGAGGGCGCGTCGCGGCCCTGTTCCAGGACATCGATATGCTGCTAGTGCCGGCTCAGAGCCTTGCATCGCCGACCACCGCACAGTTGGCAAATCTCGGCGATAATGCCGAAATGCTGAACGCTCTAGTGCGTTACACGATGCCGTTCGACATGAGCGGCAGCCCCACGATTACCCTGCCTTGCGGGTTCACCGCCGCCGGAACCCCAGTTGCGTTCCAGTTCGTCGGGCGTCATCTCGAAGAAGAGATGACCGCGCCAATTCCCGAGCCTGCCGCCACCTATGGATGATCGTCCGTCGCGATATGCGCCACTCCGCTTGCGTGCGCGCGGTAATCGATTGGCAAAGGTGATCTTTACCGAGCAACGGAACATCATCGCCGATGTCTTGTAGGTCGCCAAAGGGGGTAAGAAGCAGGCCTGGCCGCCGATCCGGCCGAGAACGCGAGCGATCTCAGACCGCACAACTAAGGCCGCGGTTTCAGCACCGGCGCCCGAATGGATGAAGAAGGGAAGCTTTCAGCCGATCACGCGGGCCTCCCGCATCGCGCGGATCTCAGCGTCGATATAGCCGGCCTCGCGCAGTACCTCCTGGCTGTGCTGGCCGACAGTGGGGGCAGGGCGGGGCGGCACCTTTTCCTGGCCGGCGATCCACAGCGGGCTGTTGACGGTCAGTGAACTGCCGTCTGTGAAGGGCACCAGCGCCTGGCTGGCGAGGATCTGCTCGTCCTCATGGATCTCGTCCAAATCGGCGACGATGCCGAAGATCAGCCCGGCTTCGTCGAGGATCTGGCGCCATTCGGCCTGGTCGCGCGTAATAAAGATGTCGTCGAGGATTGGTATCAACAGGCGGGCATTGGCCTCGCGCGAGGCGTGCGCCGCAAAACGCGGATTGTCGAGAGCATCGGACGCCATGCACGCCTTGAACTTGTCCCAGCGCCATTCGTCGGCGGCAATCGACAACAAAATCCAGCGATTGTCGCGGCAGCGGTAATGGATGCGCAGCGCATTGACCCCGCGCTCGCGCGGCGGCTGAGGCACGACCTTCTCGCCGCACAATGCCGCCTGCACCGAGCAGCCATTGGCCCACAACCCGTTGGCCAGCAGCGACGAGCCGACATAGGCGCCCTTGCCGGTGCGCTCGCGCTGATAGAGTGCGGTGACGATCGCGCCATAGGTGCCCATCGCCGAGGGATGGTCGCCCATTCCCGGCAAAGACCGCGCCGGGGAGGCTTCCTCGCCGGCGCGCACCAGATGCATCAGCCCGGAGCGCGCCCACCACGCGGTCGCGTCGAAACCAGGCTTATCGGCCTCGGGGCCGGTTTCGCCATACCCAGTGAACGAGGCGTAGATCAGCCGAGGATTGAGCGGCGCCAATTCGTCATAAGTGATCCCCAGCCGGCGGCGCACCGGCGGCGGATAGTTGGTAATGAACACGTCGGCATCTGTGACCAGCCGGCGCAATACCGCCTGACCGGCTGGCGAGCGCAGATCGAGCGCGAGGCTGCGTTTGTTACGGCCGTCAAGCACAAACCCCGGATTGCCGGCGAGCCCCGGCCCGATCGGCGGCTGCGCCCGGCGTCGATAGGGGTCGCCCGCACCCGGCGGCTCGATCTTGATCACCTCGGCGCCGAAATCCGACATCACTGTGGCCGCCGCTGGGCCAGCGATGAAGCTGGCGCAATCGATTACCTTCAAGCCGCCAAAGACGCGCTCGTCCATTTAAGATCTCCCGGCAATCTCAGAGGGCGAGGCGGAAGGCGTCGCCGTCCGGCACGATATGGCCGGCGGTGCGGCCCGCGAAATGCGTGCCGATGGCCAGGATCGAGGTATCGGCGAGATGGGTCAACATCCGCTCGCGTGTCTGGCGCGCCGCCGCCGGATCGGTATCGGCGGTCGACGACCAGTCGGGCCGCGCGATCTGGCAGGGATGGTGCATGAAGTCGCCCGTGATCAGCGCCTCCTCGCCGCCCGAGGCGATGCGCAGGCTGACATGGCCTGGCGTGTGCCCTAGGGTCGGAATCAGGGTGATTTCGTCGCAGATCCGGTGGTCAGTCTCGACCAGATCGACGAGGTCCGCGTCAAACACCGGGGTGACCGAATCGGCGAGCACGGCCTTCATATCGTCGCGTTCGTGCTGAGTCTTCCAGTGCTGATATTCGACCCGGCCCATCAGATAACGCGCCTGGGGGAAGGTCGGGACCCAGCGTCCCGCGATCAGCATCGTGTTCCAGCCGACATGGTCGACATGGAGATGGGTGCACACGACCGTGTCGATCGTCTCGCGGGCGTATCCGGCGGCGGCCAGGTCCGCAAGGAAAGTTGTCTGCATCCGGTTCCAGGTCGGGATGCGGCGGCTCTCCTTGTCGTTGCCGAGGCAGGTGTCGACGATGATGCGCCGGCTTGGCGTCTCGACCACCAGAGCATGGATGCTCATCCTCAGCCGCCCGCTGTCGTCGGCGAAATCGGGCCGCAGCCAGTCGATCGGCAGGATCTCCCCATAGGTCGCCTGGGGCAGCAGAAAGCGGCTGCCGCCGGTGACTTCGAGCTCAACGATCTTGGTCACAGTGACCGCGCCGATCCGCCATTTCATAGTTACCCTCCGCTCGCTGGTGATCCTGCCGGGGATAGATTATCGGCTGGTCGGTTCGCGCCGCCACCGCCATTGCCGGGCACGGGCCCGGGTGTATTACAGCCCCGCAAAACTGGCCGTCGGCAGAGTTGACACGCCGCCCAATACCGTTCTCGATCTCGGGGCGTTATCTCGACTAGGTGCGGATTGTGTTTGCTTACAGTCCGCCACCTACTTTACGTCACTACGCAGCGACCAGCGTGTCCTTGTCCGTGGGATATTACTCACCTTTGTAAGCGACACGGTAGACGATGCCATTACCGTCATCGCTGAACAGCAGCGAACCATCCTTGGCGAAGACAACATCTACTGGACGGCCCCAGACACTTTGCTCGTCGGCGACGAAACCGACGACGAAATCCTGATATTCCCCGGTCGGCTTTCCGTCTTTGAACGGCAACCGAACGATCTTGTAGCCGGTCCGTAGCGCGCGGTTCCACGAGCCGTGCAGCGCGACGAAGGCGTCGCCTTTCCAATCGGGAGGGAATTGCCCCCCGGGGTTGAACGCTAGTCCGAGCGGGGCCGAGTGGGGTTGGATCAGGACGTCGGGTACGGTGACCTTGTCGGCGAGATCCGGCCTCCTGCCGCCGCTAGGACGGGTGTCCTCATGATTGCCGATATAGTACCAAGGCCAACCGTAGAATGCTCCCTGCTTGACGCTGGTGACGTAATCGGGCGGAAGATTGTCGCCCAATAGGTCGCGCTCGTTGGTGGCGCAATAGACCACGCCGGTGCCGGGCTGTACGGCCAGTCCCGAGCAATTGCGGATGCCCGACGCGTACACCCGCTTGTCCTTTCCGTCGGGATCATAGGTGAGGACGTTGGCGCGCCATTCCTCCCGGTCCCATGCCGAACCCGCGGAATGGCTTTTCTCGAATGCAGCAAAATCAGCGGGCCGCGGCCCCATCAGCTCCGCCACATTGCTCGCCGAGCCGACTGCGACGTACATGGTTTTGCCGTCCGGCGAAAAGGCAACATCGCGAGTCCAATGATTGCCGCCGATGGCGAGGTCCGACACGATCGTCTCAGGAGCACCGGAGGCTGTGAGGTCGCCGTTTTTGTAAGGGAAGCGCACGACCTTGCCGAATTCACCGGCATAGACCCATTTGGGGTCGGGCCCCGGCGGATAGAAGGCGATGCCGTAGACACTCGTTAAGCCGGTAGCGTAGGTTTCGACCTTGGGGTTGCTCATGTCGGCCCCGGCCCGGATGACCATGATCTTTCCCTCGGGCCTAGAGCGGGCGAGGAAGATGTCTCCATTGGGAGCCATCCGCAGGACCCGCGCACCTGTCATCCCTGTGACGAAAGGTGCGACGGCAAAGCCGGGCATGGTCTTGAGTTCGGCGCCATCGGGTTTTGGACCGACCTTTGATCTGTTGGCGGTGGACGGCGAGGCCAGCGGCGCGGGCAAGTCTGCGGCTGTGATCTTGCGCATGACGCCAGGCGCGTCGCTATGCCAGTCGCTATAGGCAGCGCTGCCGACACGAACGCTCTGCGCGGACGCGAACGTCGAGGTTGTGACCAGCGCCAGCATGGCGCCCGCCGTGACAGCGAGATTCTTGATCCGTTGCGGTTTCATTGCGAAGCTCCTCCCGAGGTTTCCCGTTGCCGTCCCCTGTTCTCGACGAGCAGCGTCAGTGCATTGCCGCCAGATATTCGGCGATCGCTTTTCGATCGGCTGGCGTCAAGCTCTGCATCAGGGCCGGCATCACGGTGCTGTTTGCGCGTTCACCATCTGCATAGGCGGTCATCGTGTCGATCAGGTAGGGCGAAAATTGACCAGCCAGGCGCGGCGCCACGCCCGATGGGCTTACACCACCAGCCAAATTCGGGTGATGGCAAGCCTGGCATGTCGCGATCGCCTCTGGAGCCGCAGGCAACGGCGAAGCTGGTCGAGTCGCCCACTTGGCATTGCTGAAATACGCTGCCATTTGCGCCAGGTCACCCTCGCTCAAGCTCTCTGCAATTGATGACATGATTTGGCTGCTTCGGTCGCCGCTCCGATAGTCGTTCAGCTGCTTCAGCATGTATGCAGACTGCTGCCCCCATATAATCGGCACGCTAGGATCAGACGGCAGTCCGTGCGCGCCATGGCATGAGGCGCATAGCCGCGCTTTGGCTTCAATGGAGTCGGCCAAAGCGCCCTCGGCGCTGAGCAAGACCGCCGCCAAGGCGGCAAGAATTCGAACGACGCGAACCACTCATCATTTCCGTCTTGCGTCAGGACTGCTCGCACCCAAGGGGCATTTGTACTATAGGCGGATGCAAGCGCCGTGGCATTTCAAAAGCTGGCGCGCGCGGCGCTCTCCCTTGGGCAGCACGCCGAGTCGCTGGCGGTGGATGGGGTCGCTGCCGGCGGCGCTACCTCTGTCTTGCCCGCGTGTCGCAATCGCCGCGCCGCGTCATTGCACCTTCAACAACTCGACATCGAAGATCAGGGTGGCGTTGGGTGGGATCACGCCGCCGGTGCCGCGGCTGCCATAGCCGAGTTCGGGCGGAATGATCAGGGTGCGCTGGCCGCCGACCTTCATGCCGGCGACGCCTTCGTCCCAACCGGCGATGACCTCATGCGCGCCGAGGGTGAAGTCGAACGGCTGGCCGCGATCAACCGAACTGTCGAACTTGGCGCCCTTGGCGCCATCCTTCGACAGCCATCCGGTGTAATGGACGGAGACTTTGTTGCCGGCGGCGGCGGTGGCGCCGTCACCGGGTTTGGTGTCGGTGTATTTCAACCCGTCTGGCATCTCGATCACTTGGTTGGCCGCGTCGCCTGATCCTGCGAGCGGCGCGACGGCGGCGATGATGGCGAGCGCCACGGCGGCGCCGGCAATTCGGATCGGTATCATGATTTCCTCCCGGTCGATAGTCGCACATTCGACACTCTCCGATGCCATCGGACAAGATTCGTGGCGCGTACGGTCCCGGCGAGAAAGCTGCGGCACCGGCAGTGATGTCACGCTCGGCACAGTCTGAATGAATGAATTCGCTGCATTAAACAGATGAATAATCTGCATGCATCTCGGCTGAAGTTTGTTTTGCGACTGTCTACACCGTAATCGCAGAGAAGATGTTGCTGGACCGCGCGCCAAGGCGTAGCATTCATTTTGCATCTTTCGAAGGATGCGGGGCGGCCATGTGCCTTGGTGGGAAAGTGGCTGCCGCGACGGCCCTGGGCTCGGATCGAGCGAGGCGATGAGGAGAAAGAAACATGGCGTATGATTTGTTGATCAAAAACGGGCGCGTCGTTGACGGCTCGGGCGAGCCGGCCTTTGCAGCGGATGTGGCGGTGCAGGACGGCAAGATCGTCGGGGTTGGCAAATACGCCGGCGCTGCCGCCAAGCGCACGATCGATGCCGCGGGCCGCGTCGTCGCGCCGGGCTTTATCGACCACCACACCCATTTCGACCCGCAGGCCGTCTGGGATCCCTATTGCGGTTCGTGGGTGCACAACGGTCACACCACGGTCGTCGTCGGCCAGTGCGGCCAGGTTATCGCCCCGGTCCGGCCGGGCGACGGAGAGTGGTATCTCGAATTCTTCTCCGACGCGGAACAGATCCCGCTGCCGGTGCTGAAGGCCGGGGTCGACGTGACCTGGGAATCAGTCGGCGACTATCTGAATGCGCTCGGCAAGAAACGCGGCATCAATGTCGGCACCTTGGTCGGCCATTCGGGCATCCGCCGCTATGTGATGGGCGAGGCGGCCTCCGAGCGGCAGGCGACCCCTGAGGAAATGGCCGCGATGCAGCGGCTGATTCGCGAGGCGATGCATGACGGCGCGCTCGGCTTTTCGACCGCACCGAAGGATCGCGGCGACCCCGCCGGGGTCGGCGACGACGCCGAGCGCTGGGCGCTCGCCAGCGTGCTCGGTGAACTCGGCACTGGAGTGTTCCAGGTCGCCGGCGGCGCGCCGGGCGGCACCAAACAAACCCGCGAGGTCGCCCGCCAGCTGGCGGCGCGTACCGGCCGTCCATCGATCTACAACTTAATGTCGGATCCGATCGCCAACCCCGACGAGTGGGTCGAGCATCTCCGCTGGCTCGAGGACGGGTTCAAGAGCGGCGCGCGCTGCTATGGCTCGTGCCTGTCGACCGTTGCCGGCGCGATTTTTGATCTGCAGCGCGGCCTCAATGTGCCGCAGGATGAAGACATCACTCATCCCGAAGGCATCTTCCGCGGCATGCCGACCTGGGACAAGGTCATGGCCCTGCCCTATCAGGAGCGCATGCGGGCGTTCCGCGACCCCGCACTGCGCCAGGCGCTGTCGGCGGAGGCGGTCGAAGGGACGGTTGAGCAGCAGGGCGGGATGACCGACCGACGCGGCCGCGCGCGCGGCTTCTTCAACCGGCGTTGGGATCTCGTCGAGGTGTTTATGACGACGAAGGGGCAGAACCGGCATCTCGAGGGCAAGAGCGTCGCGCAGATCGCGAAAGAGCAGAACAAGGGGATCATGGACGCCTTCCTCGATCTGTCGCTCGATGAAGACCTGAACACCTGCTTCCAGGCGATCGACCGCAACGGCGATCCGAAGACGCAGAAGCACATCCTTGGCTCGCAATATACCGTGATCGGCACCAGCGACGGCGGCGGCCGGCCGCATACCGCCGACCGGCACGAAACCAGCACGAATCTGCTGGGCCATTGGGTGCGCGAACAGCAGGTGATGACGCTCGAAGAGGCGGTCTATCGGCTGACCGGCAAGACCGCGCTGATGCACGACATTACCGATCGCGGCTTCATCGCCGCCGGCAAGGTCGCCGACATCACGATCTTCGATCCCGACACGATCGCATCGAAGCCGCGCGAGCCGGTCGCGAACCTCCCCGCGGGCGGGGTGCAGGTCAGGCGCGACGCGGTCGGCATCGACTACGTCGTGGTCAACGGCAGCGTGCTGCTCGACAAGGGCGAACTGACCGACGCGTTGCCCGGCCAGATCATCCGCGGTCCGCTCTACCAGGGCGCTCGGGCATAGCCAGCCGATCCACATTGTTGCGCATGCCCGGGCATGCTCCGGGCATGCCGACGCGTGGCGCTAAACAGCGCTCAATGCCCCGAGGCTCGCCTCGGCGGGTCACGGGGCATCGTGTTGTGTTGGAACAACAAGGGCTGATAACTCATCCGATCCGGACGAAACAGGAGGGACCCCATGGCCAACGGAGCTAAGCGGATCGAGCAATTGGCTCCGGAGCTGGAGCGGATCATCTCCGGTTCTCAGCAAATCCAGGAACTGGCCGACGGCTTTGGCGGTCCGCAAGGCCCGGCCGAGGGGCCGCTGTGGTGGCGCGAGGGCGGCTATCTGGTCTTCAGCGACATCCACAATAACCGTCGCATGAAATACGATCCCGGTAAGGGAGTGTCGCTGCTACAGGAGCCGACCAATCGAGCCAATGGCCTGACCCGTGATCTGCAGGGGCGGCTCGTCGCCTGCGAGCACGATTCACGCCGCGTCACCAGGCAAGAACTGGACGGCAGCATCACGGTTATCGCCAACAGCTTTCAGGGTCGCCAGCTCAACCGGCCAAATGACGTTGTCGTCAAATCCGACGGCTGCATCTATTTCACCGATCCGTGGACCCATCCCTCCGCGGCGCAGCAATGGGATCTGACCTTTTCCGGCGTCTATCGCGTGACCCCCGACCTCGGTCACCTGACCTTGTTAATCGACGATTTCATCGTGCCCAACGGTCTCGCCTTTTCGCCGGATGAGAGCGTGCTCTACATCAACAACTCGCGCCATGGTCATATCCGCGCCTTCGATGTCGCGCCCAACGGCACGCTCGCCAAGAATACCGACCGCGTTTTTGTCGATCTGCGCGGCGATAAATCCGGTGTCCCCGACGGCATGAAGGTCGACGTCGAAGGCAATGTCTATTGCGGTGGAGCGGGCGGGTTGTGGATCATCGACCCAAGAGGCAAAAAGCTTGGCCGCATCTTCCATGGCGCCCCAGCCACGACCAATCTGGCTTTTGGCGGCGCCGACTGGAAGACTCTCTATTTCACCAGCCGCAACCATCTCGGTGCGGTCAATGTAAAAATCGCCGGAATTCCGGTGCCGTGTCCCCAAAGGTAGTCGCCCGGGAGGCGCCAAGTCCATCGAAAGAGTGAAACCAGCCAACCAAGACAGACCGCACTTACGCAGAGGAGAAGTCACCATGCCGATGCCACAACGTGTCCAGTACTCCGACGCCATCGAGCCGTTGGTCCAGTTTATCGAAGATACGTCTCCCGATGAAATTCTCGATCGCGCGCTGGAGAAGCTCCGTGCCGGGGTGGCGACGCAGACCATGCTGACGGCCTCTGCCCTCGCAGTAACCCGCTCCACCGATATGCCCGCGGGTCATCATGGCGGCCCGCTGCATCCCTTGGCAGGCCTCTATGCGCTCTCGAAGCTGGTCGACCGGCTCGAGGGCGAGGATCGCTTTGTGCCGGTGCTGCAGCACGTGGCCCTGACCAACAAGCACATCCACCATCCGGCGATGGGACCGTACGGCCTGCTCGAATTCGAGCCGGAGGATGCCGGCGGGGTCGAAGCGAACAAAAAGGCTTTCCTCGCTGCGGTGGGTCGCGGCGAATACAACAAGGCCGACCACGTTTTCCTGTGGCTGTGGGATCATGCTCCCCGGATCGAGGCTTTTGATCTGCTGCTGAGTGTGGCGATCCCGAAAAATTTCAACGACGACCATTACTTCATGTTCCCGGGCACCGTTTGGCGCGCCTTTGAGACCGGCGTGCTCGACGAGACCTACCTGCCAGTGGTGATGCGGCAGGTGGTGCGTTTTGTGACCCGTTCTCCGGTTGCTCCGAACAATCCGATGCCGACGCCGCTGCCGGCGATCGAGGCGCTGATCGAGGAGCATCAATTGACGAAGCGCATCCTGCGCCAACGCACCGGAGAAGATGAGACGGCTGCGATCGGCGAGCTCGGAGAGGCCATCGGACGGATAGACGTCTTTGCCGATATTCCGGTGCTGATAGCTAAGGCCTTGGCGGCAGGGCTCTCCTTGGAAGGCGCTGGCGAAGCCTTATCGATCGGCGCTGCCGGGCTCTTCATCCGTTCCCACTGCGGGAACCCGATGGATGTTCACCTGCATACCAGCATCAACCTGCGCCGGTATCTCTTGGCGCTCGACGGGATCAGCCTCCAGAACAAGCTGATGTTGTTGTTGACCTGGCAGTCAGGCCCGGAGATCCGCTCGACCGCCCAGCGCATGGGGCCAGCTCCGCAGCCTGAGGCGGCCGTCTCAGTCGCGCCGTCGCGGACCCAGGAGGAGCTGCTCGAGGCCATCAAGCAGAACATCTACAACCAGCCGCCAGTCGATTGGTCCACAGTATCCAATCTGGGGCAGATGCGGGCAGTGCCGGAGGTCGAGGAGGTCGCGAATTTGGCACAGCAATATGTGCAGTGCCGCTATGACCCGCAGGCTTTGATTGCGTGTCTTGGCGAAATCGTGTGCCACGACAACTTCACCGAGATGCACTCGTTCAAGCATCACCAGTCGATCGTCGAAGAGTTCTACAGCACCCGCGAACCTTGGCGCTGGATGCATCTTGTCTGCGGCGCTCGGGCCGCGGCGGTTTCTTTCGGTAAGAATATGGCGGTGTACGAGGAGTATCTGGATCTCCTGCACGCTGCATAGTCAGGAGTAGGCACGCCCGATAGGCAAGCGGGGCCGCTTCACGCGTCCCCGTTTGCCCGTCCGGGGCAGTGTGGTCGAACACCGAAGCTGGTAGTACGCACCTGACACCACGGCTGCGTCATTGTGGTCTCCGGCGAAGGCCGGGACCCATGATGCTGTGAGCGCCGACTTCGCCGGTGCGACACCGTTTTGGGTGCGGCCTGTTAGAATGCGCGCTCCCTGAACAGTCGATGCCAGGGGAGGCGACCGCTGAATCGCCTCCTAAATTCGCGGTCATCCCGCGCCGGCGACGGCCAAGACAGCGTCAGTTGGACACGCGGACAGGCGCGGGATAACCTGCCTCAAACGATGTCTCGAAGATGGGAGGGACGAAGATGGCGGGTCTCGATACGGTGCTGGAGACGACGACAGCGGAGCGGCCAGCGACCGGGTTCGTCTTTACCGAAGGGCCATTGTGGCACCCCGACGGCTTCTATTATTTCGCCGATGTGCGCAGCAGCATGTTCTACCGGCTGCGCCTCGGTCAGGCGGCGGAAACCGTGCGCACCAATACCGGCGAGGGCAACGGCACGACCTTTGATCTGCAGGGCCGGCTGGTGATCTGCGAAGGCGGCAACCGCCGGGTTGCCCGCTGGTCCGACGACACGCATAGCGAGGTCCTGATGGACCGCCATGAGGGCAAGCGGATCAACCGGCCGAATGACGTCGTCTGCAAATCGGATGGCAGCATTTGGTTCACCGATCCCGGGCTGCGCATTGCGCTCCCCGACAAGGAATTGGCTCATTCCGGTGTCTACGCGGTGGCGCCCGAGGGATCGAGCCGGCTCGTCGCCGAGTTCGAATATCCGAACGGGCTGGCCTTTTCCCCCGACGAGCGCGTGCTCTACGTCGCCAATACGCGTCACGCCCAATACATCCACGCGATCGATCTCGACAGCGCCGGCAGCATGGTCAAGCGGCGCATTTTTGCCGATATGTCCTCCGAGGAGACCGATGGCGTCCCCGACGGCATGAAGGTCGACCAACAGGGTAATGTTTATTGCACCGGCCCCGGCGGGACCTGGGTGTTCGCGCCCGATGGCAGCAAGCTCGGCATCATCCGCACCCCGGAAGTGCCGGCCAATCTCGCCTTTGGCGGTCCCGATCTGAAGACCATTTTCTTCACCGCGCGAACTTCGGTCTACACGTTGCGCGCCAAGGTGCCGGGGCAGCCCCACCCATGGTATCGGGTGCGGGCGAAATAGGCGGAGGAGAGCCACCATGAAACTCGGCGTTGCTCTGAACATGCTGTCCGAGCCCGGCCGCACCGATGTGGTGGTCGTGGCCGATCATCTGGCGATGGGCGATCTCGCCGAGCCGCTCGGTTTCGACTCATTGTTCGCACTCGAGCATCATTTTACCGGCTATGCGATGTCGCCGGCGCCACTCCAGCTGCTGGCCTATTTCGCCGGCCGCACCAAGCGGATCACGTTCGGGACCTCGGTGATCGTGTTGCCGTGGCACGACCCGATCCGCGTCGCCGAGGAGATAGCACTGCTCGACATTTTGTGCGGCGGTCGCTGCCTGTTCGGCTTTGGCCGGGGTGCTGCGAGCGTCGAATATGCCGGGTTCCGCATCCCGATGGGCGAGGCGCGCCCGCGCTTTGCCGAATCCGCGCAGCTGATCCGCAAGGCGCTCGCCGAACCCGAATTCGAATGGCAGGGCGAGTTCTACCAGATCCCGCGCACCTCGATCCGGCCGCGTCCGATCTCGCATCCCGAGGAGCGGTTCTTCGCCTCATCGGTCAGCCCGGAATCGGCCGAGATCATGGCCAAGCTCGGCTTCGGCATCCTCGTCGTCATGCAGAACGAATGGCCAAAGGCGGCGGAGAACATCGTCAATTACCGCGAGATCGCACTCAGTGTCGGCCACAACCCGCCACCGCCGATCATCCTGACCAATGTCTCCTGCGCCGAAAGCCGCGACGAGGCGCAAGCCCGGGCGATGCAATGGCTCGGCAAGAAATGGGAGTCGATCGACAACCACTACCATTTCTCGGACGGACACCTCGCCACGGTCAAAGGCTATGAGACCTACGGCAAGATGGCCAAGACCTATGCCCGGCTGCAAGACGACGAGGAGCGGGTGCGGGCCACCGAGTTCTATGTCAAGATCCAGATCGTCGGCACGCCGGAGGACTGCATCGAGCAGATCGCCGAGTTGCAGCGGGTGACCGGCACCGACCACGTGGTCACCGAATTCTCATTCGGCGGCATTCCGCACGCCGAGGCCGAAAAAAACATGCGCCTCTTTGCCAGCAAAGTGCTCCCGGTTTTGCAGCAGGATGCCGCCTTCGTCGCGCCGTCGGCACCGATCTTGCCGAAGCCGACCTCCGCACCCGAGTATTGCCGACGTTGCAGCGCGACAGCGCCTTTTCAACGCCGACCGCGCCATTACCGGCGCCACCCGTCGCGGCACCGGACCTGTTCGCGCCGGCGTAACACGCTGCGGGGCTATCGCGGCACTGACCGGCTCGCGGTACGAACTTGACGCTAGCCACGGTGGCCGCTCGATCGAACGCCTGCGCTTGTTAGCGTTTCCGTGAGAGGTTTCCGCCATCCGTCAGCTTCGTCGTCCAGGCGCAGGCCGGGACCCATATTGGCGATGGGCACCGGCCTTCGCCGGTGTGACGAGAAGGGTGGGTGGGGTCGGTCAGAAGTGATCCTACTAGTAGATAAAATCAGACGTTTGGTACCCAAACCAGAGGTCCGCTTCGGAGGCCGGTGGGAAACGGCGGTTTGAGCGTGCCGGACGGCTATCGCTATTCAGGATCCAACGCAGCAACAGCCTGAAACTGGCTGATCATTACGCACGCGAATTATAGGTTTTAGCCTGAATCCACTATACTGGGTCTCGCACGAACCATCGTGCCTTCCAAGTTCGACGCGCGGTTCTACAGCCCTTCTGCCAAAACCGATATCCGGATGTGGCTACTTTGGGGTCTTCCAGCCCAACCGAGTTCGAGCGTCGTGGAAAATCGCGGCTACTTTCAGGCGAGCTGGTGCGTTCTGCCGCTTCAATCGCTTATCCGCGAAGACGTCGGCACTGCCGAGAAATGCTTCGGTGCTGGCGGATGCCGCCTCGTTGACCAGACCCAAACCGCCGCTGAACGCATCAGCGACCTTGATGGCATAGCGGGCCGTTGTTTTCCATCCCTGGCCCTTCATAAGCTCACGGTATTCGGCGATCCGCTTCTCCATATCGGCCTTCGCCTCGGCGACGGTATTCCGCCGTCGGAGACATCGCTCCACCATTTATAGAATTCCTCGCGCAATTCAATAAAATCTGTCTTCTTCGCGAGACCTACTGCCTTCGCCAAAAGCCTACGATCTTCGTCTTCTCCGAATCCTGCGCTGCCAGGAATGAAAAATTCCCATCCAAAGACAGTTGTTGGAGCGAGTGGTTGCAGGTCTTCTGCTGTCTCGGCTGCGCTTACCAGAGAAGCGTCGGCGGCGAACGCGTCATAGCTCGGATACGCCGACACCGCTTCTAAGAGAGAACCTGGCCGGACCTTTTTTGTCACCCGGAGCTTTTTGAGCAGTTTGTCGTCCGCGTCGTCGTTGACATAGTCCTGAAGAAGATTTCTGGTGATCCGGTAGGGCAGGTCATAGTATTGGGGATCTCGAGCGATCGCGACATTCCTGCTCGACAGTCTGCGTTGCCTCAGCTCGCGCGACACTCCGCTCCTCGGCGCGCTCGTCATCGAAGCGCGTCTGCCATTGGGCTCGGCGTTGCTCGGTCCGGGGGATGGGAGTTGCGAGATCCCCGAGTTCAGCCAGGAGAGATTTTTGCTTCTTCAGATCCCATTTGGCAGGCCATTGGTCTTCGGGCGTATTCTCTGGGAGGGTGGGGATGACAAGCTGGTCGTAAAGGAGGACATCGGCGACAAATGCCCGATCGACGAGGTGATCGCGTACCGAGAAGGTGCCCCAAAGTTCAATGGTCATGTTTTCCTCCGAATGATTGCAACACTTCGTCGGTCGACAATGGCCGGGCGAGCACGCGCGTGAAGCATACTCCTGCTGCACCGGACAACATAGCTGCAAACCGGCCATTTCAGCCGCAACGCACCTACGACGATGACTTTTGGGCCAAAGGTCGGCTTCGGGTCCGGAAGCACGTATTATTCTGATGGCCGTGCGAGGTGCGATTAAGGCACCAAGCGTAACATTTTATTCACTAGCTGGTCGTCACCGCGGCGAAGGAACGTGTGCAGGAAATGGTGAAAGCCGCGCAACGCTGGGCCACAACTTCTGCGTGACCTGCTTCGCGATGCGCTTTTTGGCCTCAGGGGGGCCGCAGATGCATTCGACGAGCCGTTTCTGGCTCGAAGAGGCGGCGACCCGGCGCAAGCCGATTTATGCTTCGGCGGAGCCGGCCTCCACCGTTTGCGCCACCACGTTGCGCGCGACCTCGCGCAGCAGCTGCTGGTCCGCCTCCGGCGTCGCGCGCCGGGGCGATGCCCGGCACCACCCGGTCGTGGCTGTAGGTCGGCACCGCCGCGCCGTTCGTGCAGGATCGGATAGTCCGAGATCCTCGCCGTTGCGCGACCGCGCGGATGCCGCGCCGGATCATGTTGCGCATCATGATGATGCCGCGGTCGGTCGAGGCGAGATGTTCGAGCCCGTGCCGCGCCATGCCGCCATGGATGCTGACCTGCGCGTCGTAGTCGCCGGGCACCCGCTGCCGCTCCTCGTAGGAGCCGCTTGCCGTCCTGGCCGAAACCGGTGCCGCGCCGCGGCTCCTTGCCCTCGGGCGCGCGGTAATAGCCGATCTGCATCGTGTGGGTGTCGTCGAGCGGCACCGCCCAGGTCGTCGCCTGCGGCCGGTTGATCGAGTTGCGCAGCGCCATCGGGTCGGCATTGGGCGGGAACTGGTGGATGTTGGGCAGGATGAAATCGGCGACCCGCACCCACACCCGGTCGTCCTGCCGGCGGGTGTCGATGTAGACCATGCCGACCGGCGTCTCCATCCAGTCCCACTCGGCCAGTTCCTTGAAATCGTCGGTGAAGCCCTCGCTGCCCGGCAGCGTGTGCAGGAACGCCAGATGCGCCGGGTCCATGCTGTTTTCCTTGACCTGCAGCCAGTTGCACTCCCACAGCGTCGGCGCGCGGGCGACCTGCCGGTAGCCCGGCAGGTCGTAGGTATCGAGGATCGGGAAATCGCGGCTGCTTGTCCGGCGGCCCCATATAGGCGAAGACCAGCCCCGCATGTTCGTGCACCGGATAGGCGCCGTGAAACAGCCGGTCCTTCAGCGTGCTGTCGGCCGGCTCGCCCGGGGTCTCGAGGATCGTGCCGTCGCAGTCGAACAGCCAGCCGTGATAGCAGCAGCGGATGCCCTTGTCGCCGACCAGGCCGAATTCGAGCGAGGTGCCGCGATGCGGGCAATGCAGTTCCAGGAGGCCGATGGCGCCGCTCTTGTCGCGGAACGCGACCAGATCCTCGCCGAGGATGCGCAGCCGCCGCGGCAGCTCGCCCAATTCGCTCGGCGAGGATGACCGGCTGCCAGAAGCGCCGCAGATATTCGCCGCACGGGGTGCCCGGCCCGACGCGGGTCAGCTCCTCGTCTTCCGCCGGCCGCTCGCGATGGTGATAGGCGCTGTAGGCGGTATTCAGAAACGGCGCTCTCTCGGACATGATGTCTCTCCTTCACGCGCGGTGTTGCCCAATCGGTTGACGCCCCGTCCCGACGCCCCGTTGCACTGCAGCGATATTGAACGGCGGCAGCCTACCCGGTCAAGACGCCGCTGGTGACGGCTGATCGGGGTCAAGCTGCATGTCGAACGCGGTCAAAAGCGCCGCAGTCGCCGCATAATTCCCCATCAGCGCCACCAGATCGATCAGCTTGCGGCGGCCAAATTGCTGCAAGGCCCGCGCGTAGGTCATCGGCGACACCTTGCGCGCCCCGAAAATCTCCCGGCCAAGATCGATCACGATCCGATCGGCCGCGGCGAGTTCGCTCGTGTCCCGACGGTATTTGATAATGCCGATGATCTCGCGCGAAATCCCTTCGCCCAGTGCCGCAGGCTCGTGCGCGGCCCATTCGAACCGGCTGTCGAGTTCGCGCGCGGTGGTCAGGATCGCCAATTCGCGTACCCGCCCGCCGAGGCCCGCCTCGTGCCGCAGATAGTGATTGACCGGCCGGCTGCGGCGCGAGAGTTCGGGGCTGTGCAGCTGGATGCCCGCCGGGGCCCCTGAGCCCGCGCAGGGTCCCGCCGGCGGGGTCGGCGAGGCGGTCGTAGGCCCGTTGCCCCTCCGCGTCGAGATCCTCGCGTCTCGGTAATGGCAGGCGACAGCCCGACTCAGGGTCGACATCCTCGGGATACTCGGCTGGCGTCAGCCTTTGGCGGTGGTGGTCGACAAACAACGTGACCAGCTCTTCGCAGCCCTGCCGATCCGCCTCGTCGAAGCGCCCGAGGAGCGGGCTGTCGAGATCGAGCACGCCAATGACTTCACCGGCCTCGATCAGCGGCACGACGAGTTCCGAGCGCGAAACCGGATCGCAGGCGATATGTCCCGGAAATTCGTGCACATCCGCCACCAGCACCGCCTCGCCGCGCGCTGCGGCGGTGCCGCACACGCCTTGGCCGATCGCGATGCGCAGGCAGGCGGGCCGGCCCTGGAACGGGCCCAGCACCAGCTCGTCGCCGTTGCTGAAATAAAACCCGGCCCAGTTCAGATCGGGCAGACCGTGATAGATCAGCGCTGCCATATTGGCGGCGTTGGCGATCCGATCGGTTTCGCCGGCGAGCAGCGCCATTAGTTGCCGGGCGAGATCGCGGTAGAGTTCGGGTTTGCCGGAATTCATCCCGATTTTCCATCCTGCTGATTTCGCGTTAGCTATATCCTAGGCCCAGCTTGCCATCGAGCGCCGCCGCGCGATCGGCACGGCGACGGCGCACAATAAAAAAGGTGAACCATGGACGACTACATCGATCCGGCCTTGCTGGAGCCCGAGGAGAAGTTTGCGATCGGCCAGCCGGTGCCGCGCTCGGAAGACCCGGTGCTGCTGCGCGGCGAGGGGCATTACGCCGACGACATCAGCCTGCCCGGCCAGGCCTATGCGGTGATGGTGCGCAGCCACTATCGCGCACGGCGTGATCCGCGGCATCGACACCGCGGCGGCGCGCGCGATGCCGGGCGTTCTCGCGGTCTACACCGCGGCCGATCTGGCGACAGGCGGCATCGGCCCGTTGCCGCCGCGCCAGGTCATGAACAATCGCGACGGCACGCCGATGCTGACGCCCGACCCGCTATGCGCTCGCCACCGACAAGGTGCGGCTATGTCGGCGAGGCGGTGGCCGCCGTCGATCGCCGAGACCGTCGCCGCGGCCAAGGACGCGGCCGAAGCGGTCGTCGTCGACATCGACCCGCTGCCGGCGGTCACCGAGCCGGCCGCTCGCCGACGCGCCCGGATGCGCCGATGCTCTACGACGATGTGCCCGGCAATGTCGGGCTCGATTTCCATTTCGGCGACAGCGACAAGGTCGCCGCCGCCTTTGCCGCCGCCGCCCATGTCACGCGGCTTCGACCTGCGCAGCAACCGCATCGTCGTCAATGCGATGGAGCCGCGCTCGGCGATCGCCGCAATACGACCCGCGAGCGGCAGCATTGGACGCTGCATGTCGGCTGCCAGGGCGTGTTCGGCTTCCGCAACTACATCGCCGAGCGTGCTCGGCGTCGGGCGCGACAAGGTGCGCGTCTTGACCGACCGGGTCGGCGGCTCGTTCGGCATGAAGCAGCCGACCTATGCCGGAATATTACTGCATCCTGCATGCGGCGCGCGAGCTCGGCCGGCCGGTCAAATGGACCGACGAGCGCTCCGGCAGCTTCGTCTCCGACAGCCATGGCCGCGACCACGACGATGACCGCCGAACTGGCGCTCGACCGCGACGGCAATTTCCTCGCGGTGCGCCTGACCGGCTACGGCAATCTCGGCGCCACCTATGGCGCGCCCGGCCCGGCGACCCGCAACGCGGTCAGGAACACGCTCGGCGTCTACAAGACGCCGCTGATCGAGGTCATCGACCAAATGCGTCTTCACCAACACCACGCCGGTCGGCGCCTATCGCGGCGCCGGCCGGCCCGAGGCCAATTACTACATGGAGCGGCTGGTCGACGCCGCCGCGGCCGAGATGGGCATCGACCGCGTCGAGCTGCGCCGGCGCAACCACATCCCGCCCGAGGCGATGCCGTACAAGGCGCCGAACGGCACGACCTATGACAGCGGCGAATTCACCGCGCTGCTCGACCAGGCGCTCGCAGCTCGCCGATTGGGACGGCTTTGCCGCGCGCAAGGCGGAAAGCCGGGCGCGCGGCAGGCTGCGCGGCCGCGGCATCGGCGATTATCTCGAACTGACCGGCGCCGCCCGGCCGCGAGATGGGCGGCATCCGCTTCGAGGCCGAACGGCGATGTGACGATCATCACCGGCACGCTCGATTACGGCCAGGGCCACGCCTCGCCCTTCGCCCAGGTGCTGGCGACCAGGCTCGGCATCCCGTTCCGGCCGCATCCGGCTGTTGCAGGGCGACAGCGACGAGCTGATCGCCGGCGGCGGCACCGGCGGCTCGAAATCGATGATGACGAGCGGCGTGGCGATCGTCGAGGCCGGCGACAAGGTGGTCGAGGCCGGCAAGCAGATCGCCGCCCATGTGCTGGAGGCGGCCGCCGCCGACATCGAATTCCGCGCCGGCCGTTTCGTCATCGCCGGCACCGACCGCTCGGTCGGGATCATGGAACTGGCCGGCGCAGATCCGCGCCGGCCTCGAATTGCCGCCGGAGCTGCCGCAGAGCCTCGACGTGGCCAATATCAGCGACGGCCCGCCCTCGGCCTTTCCCAACGGCTGCCACATCGCCGAGGTCGAGGTCGATCCCGAGACCGGCGTGGTCGAGGTCGTGCGCTACACCTTCGTCAACGATTTCGGCGTCGTCATCAACCCGCTGCTGGTCGACGGCCAGGCGCATGGCGGCATCGTGCAGGGGATCGGCCAGGCCTTGCGCGAGCGCACGGTCTACGACGAGCGACGGCCAGCTGTTGACCGGCTCCTACATGGATTACGCGATGCCGCGCGCCGACGACGCGCCGCTGTTCGTCAACGCCAGCCATCCGGTGCCGGCCAAGACCAACCCGCTCGGCGCCAAGGGCTGCGGCGAGGCCGGCTGCGCCGGCGCGCTGCCGTCGGTGATGAACGCGCTGGTCGATGCGCTCTCCGAATACGGCATCCGCCACATCGACATGCCGGCCACCCCCGAACGCGTCTGGCGCGCCATCCAGCAAGCCCGCGCGAATAACTAGCTCGGGTCCGCACTCCGGCCTCCACGAAGGCGGCCGAGATTGCAGCGGAATGATACGACGGGCGTGAGAAGGGCTCTGGGCGAGCAAAAGGGCCCAGCCGTCGCTCAGCTAAGCCCTTGCTTGAATTGGTGGAGCCAACCGGGATCGAACCGGTGACCTCTACAATGCCATTGTAGCGCTCTCCCAGCTGAGCTATGGCCCCCGACCCAGGGCTCGCCGCGACGAGCCGGCAGATCAGGCCGACAAATTAGGAACGCGACCGGGCGCCAGCAAGCAAAAAAACGCGGTCTCGCCGGCGCCGCGGGGTCAGCGTTCATCCTCTTCGACATTCTCGATGACCTCGGCCATGTCGTCTTCGTCCTCGCCGAGCTCAGAGGCGTCCTCGAGCAGCTCCTCGTCTTCTTCCTCGGCCTCTTCGAGAGGCGGCGCTTCCTCTTCGTCCCCGGGGATCTCGGCCTCCTCCGTCTCGACATCAGCGTCGAGCTCCCCGGCGCCGATCGATTCGAGTTCCTTCTCGACTGGAGCAACCGGGCGCGCCCGGCGCGATTTCAAAAACGCTTCGGGATCAAACGGGGTGCTGCATTTTGGGCAAATCACGGGCTTGTGCAGCAAATCATAATAGCGGGTCCCGCAGCTTGGACAGATCCGCTTGCTGCCCCATTCGGGCTTGGCCACGATCCAACTCCATTAGACGTTCGCCGGGTCGGTTGACGCGCCATTGCCACAGGGACGTCACCCTGTCAAAAACAAATCCTCAACGGCGGCGCGCCGACGGCTTCGGCATATGGGCTGAAGACGCCGCCGCCGCAACCGCCAACCCCGCTTTTCGAGGCCTGCCATCCCATGGCCGATCCGTCGTCGCCACCGTCGCCCGCACAGTTGATGTCGGCGCGGCCCAACGCGCCGCTTTCCGGCAAAATCCGGGTACCCGGCGACAAGTCCATCTCGCATCGCGCGCTGATGCTGGGCGCATTGGCGGTCGGGCGGACCGAAATCAGCGGCTTGCTGGAGGGGGAGGACGTCCTCGCCACCGCCGCGGCGCTGAATGCGCTCGGCGCCGCTGCGGCTCCGTCCGGTGATGGCCGTTGGATCGTCGACGGAGTGGGGGTCGGCGGCCTGTGCGAGCCGGAGAACTTGCTCGATCTAGGCAATTCGGGGACCTCGGCGCGGCTTCTGCTCGGCATCCTCGCGACCCACCGGCTGACTGCCTTCGTCACCGGTGACGCCTCGTTGCGGCGCCGGCCGATGGGCCGCGTCGTCGACCCGCTGAGCCGCTTTGGCGCGAACTTCCTGACCCGCGAGGGCGCCCGCCTACCGCTCGCCGTGACCGGTGCGGCGGACCCGATTCCGATCGTCTACCCGTTGCCGGTGCCCTCGGCCCAGGTCAAATCGGCGGTGTTGCTGGCTGGGCTTAACACTCCCGGCGAGACCACGGTGATCGAGCCGCAGGCGACCCGCGACCACACCGAACGGATGCTGCGCCACTTCGGCGCGACGGTCACGACCCAACCAGCCGAAGGCGGCGGCAAGCGCATCACGGTCGAAGGTTTTCCCGAACTCTTGGCGGCGCCGATTACGGTGCCGGGCGATGTTTCTTCGGCTGCGTTCCCTTTGGTGGCGGCGCTGCTGGTTCCCGGATCGGAGGTGACGATCGAGGGCGTCGGCCTCAACCCGCTGCGCGCCGGATTATTGGAGTGCCTGCGCGAGATGGGCGCTGACATCACCCTAGTGAACGAGCGCGATGAAGGCGGCGAGCCGGTGGCCGATTTGCTCGCCCGCGCCGGCGTCCTAACCGGCGCCGACATCCCGGCCGAGCGGGCGCCGCGGATGATCGATGAATACCCGATCCTCGCCGTCGCCGCCGCCTGCGCGCGGGGTCGCACGGTGATGCGTGGACTCAGCGAGCTGCGGGTCAAGGAAAGCGACCGTCTGGCGACGATCGCCAGCGGTCTCGCCAGCTGCGGCGTGCGCGTCGCGGTCGAGGGCGATGATTTGATCGTCGAAGGCGCAGGCGACTTTCCCGCAGGCGGGGCACAGATCCAGACCCAGCTGGATCATCGCATCGCCATGGCCTTCCTGGTTTTGGGGCTCGCCAGCAACGAGCCGGTGCGGGTCGACGACGCGCGGCCAATCGCAACCAGCTTTCCCGGTTTCGCCGATCTGATCAACAGCCTCGGCGGTGTAATCGCAGCCAGCCCATGACCTCTCGGCCGTTCGTCGTTGCGATCGACGGGCCGGCGGCTTCGGGCAAAGGCACCTTGGCGCGCCGCCTCGCCGAACGCTTCGGCTTCGCCCATCTCGACACCGGCACCCTTTACCGTGCCACGGCACTCGGCGTCCTCGACAACAACGGGGATCCCGCCGATCCGGTTGCGGCGCAAAGAGCGGCGCGTCACGTCGATCTGCGGCAGCTCGCTGATCCGCGGCTGCGCGGCGAGGCGGTCTCAGCGGCAGCCTCGGTGGTTGCCGCGAACCCGGCTGTGCGCGGCGCCTTGCTCGCTTTTCAACGAGACTTTGCCGCGCACCCGCCGGCCCCGGCGAACGGCGCGGTCCTCGACGGGCGGGATATCGGCTCGGTGGTATGCCCGCAGGCGGATCTCAAACTGTTTCTCACTGCCGACGTAAAGACGCGCGCCAAGCGCCGGGTCAAAGAGTTGCGCGGGCGCGGCGCCACGGCTATATACGAAAACGTCTTGCAAGATCTCAACGAACGCGACGCGCGCGACGGTGAGCGTCGGGCTGCTCCACTATCGGTGGCGCCCGACGCCAAAGTCATCGACACGACGACTCTCGATGCCGCTGCGGTGGTCGAGCTCGCCGCCGATTTTCTCGCTCGCGCACTCAAGGAGAAGGAATGGCTGTAGAAGTGCAAATGGGAGGGGCGTCTGCGAAGGAGAATTTCGCCGCGCTTCTCGACGAATCGCTGGGCATGGTCAACGGTCTCGAAGGTACAGTCGTCAAGGGCCGCGTCATCGCGGTCGAAAACGACGCCGTGCTCATCGATGTCGGCCTCAAATCGGAAGGCCGCGTGCCGTTGAAAGAGTTCGCCGCCGGGGGCGACGAGCCCGACCTTCATGTCGGCGACACCGTCGAGGTCTACCTCGAGCGGATGGAGGACAAGAACGGCGAGGCCCAGCTGTCGCGCGAGAAGGCCCGACGCGAGGAGGCCTGGACCCAGCTCGAAAAGAGCTTTCAGGCAAACGATCGGGTGACCGGGGTGATCTTCGGGCGAGTTAAGGGCGGCTTTACTGTCGACCTCAGCGGCGCCGTTGCGTTTCTGCCGGGCAGCCAGGTCGACATTCGGCCGGTGCGCGACATCAGCCCGTTGCTGGGATCGCCGCAGCCTTTCCAGATCCTCAAAATGGATCGCTCGCGCGGCAACATCGTGGTCTCGCGCCGCGCCGTGCTTGAGGAGAGCCGCGCCGAGCAGCGCTCGGAGCTGGTCGCCAGCCTCAAGGAGGGCCAGATCCTCAATGGGGTCGTCAAGAACATCACCGACTACGGCGCCTTTGTTGATCTGGGCGGAGTGGATGGGCTCCTGCATGTCACCGACATCGCCTGGCGGCGCATCAACCACCCCTCAGAGGCGCTGAACATCGGGCAGACCGTCAACGTCCAGGTTATTCGCTTCAACCCCGAGACCCAGCGCATCTCGCTCGGCATGAAGCAGCTCGAAGCCGACCCGTGGGAAGGCGTCGAGCTGAAATATCCGGCCGGGGCAAAGTTCCGCGGCCGGGTTACCAACATCACCGACTACGGCGCCTTTGTCGAGTTGGAGCCGGGGGTCGAGGGGCTGGTTCATGTTTCGGAGATGAGCTGGACCAAAAAGAACGTCCACCCGGGCAAAATCGTCTCGACCAGTCAGGAGGTCGAGGTCATGGTGCTCGATGTCGATCCGCAAAAACGCCGGATCAGCCTCGGGCTCAAGCAGACCCTGGCCAATCCGTGGGAGGCTTTTGTCGACGAGCATCCGATCGGCAGCGAGATGGAGGGCGAGGTCCGCAATATTACCGAGTTCGGCCTATTTGTTGGCCTGCCCGGCGATATCGACGGTATGGTCCATCTCTCCGACATCGACTGGAATCGTCCGGGCGAGGACGCCATCGACAATTACCGCAAGGGCGAGGTGGTGCGCGTCAAAGTGCTCGACGTCGATGTTGAAAAGGAGCGTATCAGCCTCGGTATCAAACAGCTCTCGGCCGATCCGTTCGAGGCCGGGATGTCCAAGCTGCGAAAAGGCGAGGTCGTGACCGGCACAATCGCCGGGATCAACGAGGGCGGTGTCGAAGTGTCCGTCGGGGACGGCCTCCTCGGTTTTATCCGCAAGTCGGAGTTGTCGCGCGACCGCAGCGAGCAGCGGCCGGACCGTTTCGCGGTCGGCGAAAAGGTCGATGCCAAAGTCACTGCGATCGATCGCGCCACGCGCAAGGTCAGCTTGTCGATCAAGGCGCGCGAGGTCGACGAGGAAAAGCGTGCCATGGCCGAGTTCGGCTCATCGGATTCGGGCGCCAGCCTCGGCGATATCCTTGGCGCCGCGATCAACCGTGCCCGCCGTCAGGACGCAGACCGACAGGGCGAGGCGGAGACCGAGACAGAGACTGGCGAGAAGAGCTGAAAGGTTTGTCTGATCCCGGCCTCTTCGGGCGAAGGGGCAGGCGGGCCGAAGGCAGTCCGGCGAGAGGCTTGACTGCCGCTTGACGCTCGCCCGGCGCTTTGGCACGCTCGGGCATTCCCCCTTTGGGCGTAGGAGCGGCGATCGGGATGACGAAATCGGAGCTCGTGCAAAAGCTGTCGGAAACCAACCCGCATTTGTATCAGCGCGACGTCGAGGTCATCGTCACCGCGATTTTTGAGGAAATCGCGGCGGCGCTCGCGCGCGGTGACCGCGTCGAGTTGCGCGGATTCGGAGCATTCTCGGTCAAGCGCCGGGACGCCCGCGTCGGCCGCAACCCGCGAACCGGCGACAGCGTGCGCGTGGCCGAGAAGCACATCCCGTTCTTTAAGACCGGCAAGCAGTTGCGCGACCGCCTAAACCGGGGTGCGCCGCACGCCTAAACGGGGGGCTAATGGGCTCGGGCGGATGAGGGCCGTCTATTGGGCGGTGACGCTTGCCGCCGCGGCAGTGTTGAGCTTGTTCGCCGCGTCCAACCGCGAGGCCGTATCGCTGGGGCTGTGGCCGCTGCCGTTTTTGGTGGGGGTCCCGCTATACTTGGTGGCTTTTGGCGCCGCGATTCTCGGCTTTCTGACTGGCGCGCTCGCCGCCTGCATCGGCGGTGCTCATCGCCGCCGCGAACTCAGACGCTGCCGCCGGCGCAGCGAGGCGTTGGCGCGCGAACTCGCGGCGACCCAATCCCAGCTCTCGACCGCGGCCCAAACCGGAAGTGTTGCGCTACCGGCAGCGCGTTGACGTCACCTGCCGTCCGTCACAAACCTTTTGACGTTGCTACCGCGTCGGGTTCAGTCTGCACGCGCAATCGAACAAAATCAGCGAACCCCCGAATGGACCTTCCTGAGAGCGTTGCCGCGATCGGCGAGCGGCTGGGCGGCACTGGTGCGATCGTGGCCGACCCACAATTGTTGCATGGTGCGGACGTGTTTGCCGCCGAGCGCGACCGAATCTTCCTGCGCCGGTGGGTCGCCGTCGATCACCAAACCCGGCTTGATGGCGACGGATGCTATTTCCGGTTTGACGCCGCCACCCGCTCGCTGCTGGTGACTCGCGCCGCGGATGGCGGCCTGCATGCGCTGCGTAATGTCTGTATCCATGCCGGCTACCCGGTCTGCGAGGACGAGGGTGGCACGGCCGCACGGCTGATCTGCCCGTATCATGGCTGGGAATTTGAGCTCGACGGCCGGCTCGTCGAACCGAACCTATCGGCCCGGATCGACCCCGCACGGCTGCGGCTTGCCAGTCATCCCGTCTGTGTCCACGACGGGTTGATCTTTGTCGATCCATCAGGCGCGGCGATCGCTGGTGAAGCCGCCGTCGATCCCGTCGCGGCAGGGGTTGTCCCCGAATGGCTGGCCGAGGGCAGCGTGACGGCGCGCAACCGCTACACGACCAATTGGAATTGGAAGCTCGCCCTGCAGTTTCTGAAGGCGTCGCCCCATCTGTTTGCCGACGACCCCGACGATGGCGCGACCTGTGTTGTGTTCGGGCCGCTGAGCTTGATGATGGTCCAGCTGCAGCAAGCAGCGCTCCTTCGGGTGATCCCGAAATCAGCCGAGCGCACCGACATCGAGCTGGTTCGGATGGAAGCAAAGGGTGCCCCACCCAGCACGCCGGTGGCCGATGGTCCCGACCGGGTGGCGGACGGATTGCAGCGGGCCGGCGACACCGAGGCAGTGGCCCGGTCGTCTGAGCTCGATCGAAAATTTTTCGCCTGGTACTGGTCATTGATGTCGCCGGACTGACCAGGCAGTCGAGGAGTCGGCTTGGCGATGGAAATCCGTACTCTCGCCGAAGGCCTGGGGTTTCCCGAAGGGCCGGTGGCGCTTGACGATGGCTCGGTTCTGCTGGTCGAGATCGCGGCTGGTTGTGTGACTCGGATATCGCCCGACGGGGCCAAGGCCGTCATAGCGCGGCCGGGCGGCGGGCCGAACGGTGCCGCGATCGGCCCCGACAGGAAATGTTACGTCTGCAACAATGGGGGTTTCGAATGGCATGTCGACGAAGCCGGTCGAAAACGACCGATCGTGCAGGCCAAGGATTACGCCGGCGGCCGGATCGAACGGATCGACCTCGCGACCGGCGCTATCGAATGCCTCTATCGCAGCGCGGGTGAGGTGCCGCTAAAGGGTCCGAACGATCTCGTCTTCGACCGGCAGGGCGGATTTTATTTTACTGATCTCGGCAAGGTCCGCGCCCGCGAGATGGATCGCGGCGCGGTCTATTACGCCACTGCCAACGGATCGAGCATCGCCGAGGTCGCGTTTCCGATGGTGACGCCCAACGGGATCGGCCTGTCGCCTGACGAAAAGACCCTGTATGTCGCCGAAACCGAGCCGGCGCGGCTCTGGGCCTTCGATGTCGTCGAGCCCGGAACGGTCCGCAAGGAGCCCTGGCCTTCACCGCATGGCGGGCGCCTCGTCGCGGGGATCGGCGGCTATCAACGCTTCAACTCCTTGGCGCTCGATGCAGAGGGGCGTATCTGCGTCGCCACCCT
Source organism: uncultured Alphaproteobacteria bacterium (assembly GCA_963733945.1). Classification (GTDB taxonomy): domain Bacteria; phylum Pseudomonadota; class Alphaproteobacteria; order ATCC43930; family CGMCC-115725; genus AP-15. The sequence goes on from CAVTFD010000048.1 coordinate 34,926, forward strand.
GATCAACGGCGGGATTACCGTCATCTCGCCGGATGGCCGCCACATCGAACACCATCCGATGCCCGATCCGATCACGACCAATATCTGCTTTGGCGGCGCGAATATGCGTACCGCTTTCATCACGCTGTCCTGGACTGGCCGGCTAGTCGCGGTCGACTGGCCGGTGGCCGGGCTGCAACTCAATCAGTAAGGGTGAGAGGCCGGTCGCCGCCGTGGGACCGGATGCGGGACCCAGGGTCGATCGCCGCGGCTGCCGTTGGCGCTCTCGACGGTGACACCGTCCGGGTCGAGCCATAAGGCTACTGCGCCGAGCCGCCATGAATCGATGCGATCGATCACCGGAATCATCGAGCGGCAGCGAAACCCCGCCGGCACTTGACTGACGATCGCGTCGGTCTCGCCGCAGTCGACCGGCAGTCCAGCGTCGCCGGTGACAATCGCGACATTACGCCCGCGCGCTGAATAGCGGCAGCGTTTGCCGGCACAATCGAGCCCGCCCTCTGCACCCGATTGCGGCCACGCAGCCAATTTCAGCCCGGTCTCCTCGGCCAGGAACGAGCCCTCGATCTGCTCGCCATGGCCGGCGGATGCGAAGTACGGCCCGTCAGCCGACCGCGCGGCCAGGAAACGGCCAATATCGGCGATAACGACATCGGGCGGGCGGGTCAGCGCCATGCCGGTGAGCCCGGCGACGATCGCGATCGCGCCCCAGCGTCGCCATGGTCCTCGCCACAGACACAGCCATAGCCCGCCAAGCGAGACCAGTACCAGCCCCGCCACCGGCAATCGCGGCATCGGCCAGACGTTGCCGGGCAGGGCCGAGACCGCCTGTGCGACCCCAATCGTCGCATCGATCCCCCAACCCATCGGGATCAACGCGAAGCGCTCGAGGCCGAACGGCATCAACAGACAGGTGACGACCCCCCAGGGCAAAGTCCACATCGCGCTGAGCGGCACCGCGACGACATTGGCCAGCGGGGAATACAGCGCGATGTGATGGAAGTGATAGATCGAGAACGGATCGGTGCCGATCGTGACTACGACTGTCGTGACCACCACGGCGCCGGCGTAACCTAGCACCCGCCCCGGCAAGGAGCGGCGATAGAGCAGGCGTGCCAGGCGTTGCCCGTAGGTTTCATAGACGGCGATCAGCGCCACGACCGCACCGAACGACATCTGAAAGCTGACGCCGACCAGACTCTCCGGCTCTATCGCCAGCACAAAAGCTGCGGCGAGCGCGCAGATCCGCATCGAAATCCGCAGCCGGTCGATCAGGATCGCGGCAAAGACCAGCCCGTTCATCACAAACGCCCGCTCGGTCGGGATCGCCGCACCCGACAGCAGCAAATAGCCGGTCAGCGCCACGAGCGTGACCCCGGCGGCGATCTTTTTGATCGGATAACGCAATGCCACCCAGGGCATCAGCGCTAAGCCGCCGCGTACAGTGAAGAACACAAAACCGCCGACCAGGCCGAGATGCAGCCCGGCGATCGCCAGCAGATGCTGCAGCCCCGACTGGCGGAACGCGTTCTTGACCTCCTCCGAGATCGCGCCGCGTTTGCCGGTGATCAGCGCCGAAGCGACGCCGCCGGTCGAGCCAGGCAAAACGGCGATGATCCGGCGCGACATCTCGGTGCGCAGGTGCCGCAGATCCTCGCGCCAGCCGCCGCCTGACCTATCGTCTGCGTCGGTGGCACGATGTGCGGGGCCAAAAGTATAGCCGACGCCGCCAATCCGGGCGAAATAGGCCTCGCGCTGCATGTCGTGTCCGCCCGGCACGATCTGACCCGGCACCGGATAGAGCACCGCGCGCATGCTGACGCGATCGCCGGGAGCAAGCAGATCGCTCGTCGCTGCGATGTGCACGCGCAGCCGCTGCGGCTGGTCGCCGGGATCGAGCCCCGGCAGCGCATCGGGAGCGACGATCACCCGCCATCCTCGGTCGAGCGAGTCGATATCAATGACCCGCCCGGTAAACGAGACCGGCCCGAGGCGCCGTTGCAGCATCGGCGCCTGGCGCTCCCAAGTGGTCTCGCCGATCAGGGCAAAGCCAGCGCAGAACAAGGTCAGCGCCAACGTCGCCTCGCACACCAACGGGCGCCGGTGCAGGGCAAAAGTCAGGCCGCCGGCCACGATCGTAGCGCCGGGGCCGAGCCACAGCGGCGGCTCGACCGTTAGCGTGAAATAAACGCCGATCCCGGCGCCAAAAAAGACCGGCAGCCACAGCAGGCGGCGCTCGCCCTCGCTGGCATAGGCTTCTGCGGCGGCTCGGAAGAGCCGCACGCCCCAACCCGGCGCGGCGCCAAGCCCGCCGCCCGCGATCGCCGTATCCGCCATCACCGCCCTGCCGCTCGCGCGAGGCGAAACTAACCGGACCGCCAGTCAAAAAGCCGTCAACCTCGTCGTGACGTTTTATTGACGGCTACATGGATCGCTCAGCGGTCAACCCGAAATCAAGCGCACCACCTTACCGCCCTGCTGTCGCGTCAGAGGGCGTCGGTGACAGCGCTGTGGTAGCGGCGCAACGCGGCGAGGTGGTCGGAGAGCGTGTGGGCGGAAATGCGCTTGTGGTGGCGGCGGTTGAACGTCGTCGTCAGGCAGATATGCGAGGCGCCGGCGGCTTTCCAGAAGCGGGTTTCCTTGGCCCAATCAGCTTCGCTGCCGCTGCCCATCGACACCCAGGCCTCGATTCCAACTTGCGTCGGGTCGCGGCCGGCGGCTTCGGTCAGATGGCGCAGCCTGCCGAGCACTTCCGTCGCCTCGGACCCTGGCGGATAGGCGTTCGGCATCCAGCCATCGCCGAATTTCGCAATGCGCTCCAAGGTGCGGTCGTGATGGCCGCCGAACCACAGCGGCACCTTGCCCGACGGGGGCCGGGGGTTGATCCCGGCATCCTCGATCGTGTGCCAGCGGCCTTTGAAGCTGACGTGCGGCTCGGCCCACAATTTCTGCATGACCTGTACCTGCTCCTCGGAGCGGCGGCCGCGATTGTGGAAATTCTCGTTGAGGCCGGTGAATTCGACCTCGTTCCAGCCGACGCCGATGCCGAGCCGAAACCGACCGTCCGACAATACGTCGAGACAGGCCGCCTGCTTGGCGACGAGCACCGTCTGGCGCTGCGGCAGAATCAACACGCCGGTCGAAAAGCCGAGTTTCGACGTACAGCCGGCGAGAAATCCGAACAACACGAACGGGTCGTGAAACAGATCGGTGTTATCGTTGCGGTCCCAGCCCGGCCGGCTGGCGGCGTTAACACCGAGCACATGGTCCGGCGCCTCGAGGAAATCGTAGCCAATCAATTCGGCCGCCTGCGCGTATTCGCGTATCACCGCCGGATCGCCGCCGATTTCGCTCCACGGCAGTAAGGTGCCCAGTTCCATCCGTCATCTCTCCGGTTCACTATTGCCCGCGGTGAAATTACATCGAGGAAGTGCGCCCGACCATCGCGGTCATCGGATCGCTCTCATCCTCGACCCATTCCGCCAACCGGTGGGTTTCGATTTCGGCAAAGCCGGCGTGGCGCAGGTAGTGCTCTATGAGTTTGGCGTGACCTGCGTCGTCCAGCGCCCGCCAGATCGCCACCGCCTTGGTCCAGAAACAGCGGTTAGAGAAGCCGATCACCAATGGCGCCCCGGGGCGGAGCACGCGGGCGACATCGCGCAAGACTTCAACCGGCTGCTGCAGGTACTGGATCGAGACGCAGATCATCGCCGCATCGACGCTGTCGTCCGACAGCGGCAGGATCGGATCGCGGTTGAGGTTCTGCACGAACCAGCGGCTAAAGCGCGGGTTGGCGGCGAGCTCCTCGGCGTTCATGCCGTGGCCGATGACTTCGCTATAGGCGATCTCGGGGGGCAGATGGCTAACCCAGCTCGACATCAAATCGAGCAGCACCCCGCCCGGCGGCAATGTCTTGCGGTAGAAACCGGTCAGCGCCGCGATGGCGCCGTCGTCGATATGACAGACGAGCCGCGCCGGCTCATAAAAGATTTCGTCTTCCTCGGCGTCTAACTTGGCGAAGGCGCCCGGCGACAGCCTGAGCATATCCTCACTCATCGTGCGGCCTGGCCCGCGCGAAGTTATGCCGCCGCAGCGTGCTTGCCGCGGCCGAACAGGCGGTCCATCGCCTCGACATCGGCCTTGTCGAATTGCGTTGTCTTGGTCCGCACCTCGTCGACCTTTGCCAACGCCCGCACCACCGCCGGCCGGGCGGTGATGGTTCCGACCCAGGCCATCAGCTTCGGGTAATCGGCTTCCGCCGGCTTGCCAAGCAGGGAGCCGACATTGCGCGCCCACGGGAAGGTTGCGATATCAGCGATGGTATAGGTCGCGCCGCCGAGGAACGGCGCCACGCAGAGCCGCCTGTCGAGCGCTTCGAGAGCGCGGCGCGCCTGAGTGCGATAGCGATCGAGCGCGTAGTCATTGCCCTTTGGGGCAAAGCGCATGAAGTGGACAAACTGCCCAAACATCGGGCCGACCAAGGTCATCTGCACCATCATCCATTGCAGCGCGTCAAAGCGCCCGATCGGGTCCTTGGGCAAGAATTGCCCGGTCTTCTCGGCCAGATATTGCAGGATCGCGCCGGATTCGAAGAGGGTGTAGGGCTTACCGCCCGGACCGTCGTGATCGGTGATGACCGGCACCTTGGCGAGCGGGTTGAGCCGTAGGAATTCGGGATCGAACTGCGCCTCGCCGAACACGTCGACCGGGTGCACGGTATAGGGCAGCCCCATCTCTTCGAGAGCGATGTATATCTTGACGACGTTTGGGCTGCCCATGGCGTAAAGGTCGATCATCGAGGGCTCCTGGCGTTCGCGTTGCGCTGGAGCGAGCATGGCACGGCAGCGGACGACGGACCAGCCGCTCGACCCTATGCGGTCGCCGCCCGAGTTGACTTTAGCGCCACCGCCACCCTCGGCTCGCCGCCTGGTACGAAGCCGTCGAAAAGTTGCCCTCGATGGAAGCGACCAAGCCGCCCGCCGGATAAGCGCGGGATTCCTCGGACGTTGGTTCGGGTCAGCTGTCGCCCATCTTGAGGGCGGCGATGAAGGCGGATTGCGGGATCTCGACCTTGCCGAACTGGCGCATCCGCTTTTTGCCTTCCTTCTGCTTTTCGAGGAGCTTGCGCTTGCGGGTCACGTCGCCGCCATAGCATTTGGCGAGCACGTCCTTGCGCAGCGCCTTGACCGTCTCGCGGGCGATGATGCGGCCGCCGATCGCCGCCTGGATCGCGACCTGGAACAGCTGGCGCGGGATCAGGTCCTTCAGCCGCTCGCACAAGGCGCGGCCGCGGCGCTCGGCCTCGCTGCGATGGACGATGACCGACAGCGCGTCGACCGGCTCGCCGTTGACCAGGATGTTCATCAGCACGAGGTCGCCCTCGGCGTAGCCGTCGATCTGGTAGTCGAAGCTGGCATAGCCGCGGCTGACCGATTTGAGCCGGTCGTAGAAATCGAACACGACCTCGTTCAGCGGCAGGCGATAGACCAGCATCGCGCGGTTGCCGGCATAGGTCAGGTCGATCTGCACGCCGCGCCGCTCCTCGCACAACGCCAGGATCGGGCCGAGATAGGCGTCGGGCACCAGGATCGTCGCCTTGATCCACGGCTCCTCGATGTGGTCGATCCGCACCGGATCGGGCATGTCGGCCGGGTTGTGCAGGGTCGAGCATCGCGCCGTTGGTCAGATGCACGCGGTAGACGACCGAGGGCGCCGTGGTGATCAGGTCGAGGTCGAACTCGCGCGTCAGCCGCTCCTGGATGATCTCGAGATGCAGGAGGCCGAGAAAGCCGCAGCGAAAGCCGAAGCCCAGCGCCGCCGAGGTCTCGGGCTCGTATTCGAAGCTGGCGTCGTTGAGGCGCAGTTTGGCGAGGCTGTCGCGCAGCCGCTCGTAATCGGCGGCATCGGTCGGGAACAGGCCGCAGAACACGACCGGCTGCACCGGCTTGAAGCCGGGCAGCGGCGCGGCGGCGGGGCGGCGGTCCTCGGTGATCGTGTCGCCGACGCGGCAATCGGCGACGGTCTTGATGCCGGCGGTGATGAAGCCGATCTCGCCCGGCCCGAGCGCAGTCGACCGCGACGCCCTTCGGGGTGAAGACGCCGACCCGCTCGACCGTGTGCACGGCGCCGGTCGCCATCAGCCGGATCTTCTGCCCGGCCTGCAGCGCGCCGTCCTTGACCCGCACCAGGATCACGACGCCGAGATAGGGGTCGTACCAGCTGTCGACCAGCAGCGCCTTGAGCGGCGCCGCGGCGTCGCCCGTGGGCGGCGGCAGCCGGGTCACCAGCGCTTCGAGCACGTCCTCGATGTTGAGCCCGGTCTTGGCCGAGATCAGCACCGCGTCGGCGGCGTCGAGGCCGATCACATCCTCGATCTGCTCCTTGACCCGCTCGGGCTCGGCCGCCGGCAGGTCGATCTTGTTGAGCACCGGGACGATCTCGTGCCCGGCCTCGATCGCCTGGTAGACATTGGCCAGGGTCTGCGCCTCGACCCCCTGGCTGGCGTCGACCACCAGCAGCGAGCCCTCGCAGGCGGCGAGCGAGCGGCTGACCTCATAGGCGAAATCGACATGGCCCGGCGTGTCCATCAGGTTGAGGACATAGTCCTCGCCGTCCTTGCGCGCGGTAGTCGAGGCGCACGGTCTGCGCCTTGATGGTGATGCCGCGCTCGCGCTCGATGTCCATGTTGTCGAGCACCTGCTCGCGCATCTCGCGCGCCTCGAGCCCGCCGCAGGCCTGGATCAGCCGGTCGGCCAGCGTCGACTTGCCGTGGTCGATATGCGCGATGATCGCGAAATTGCGGATGTGGCTGAGCGGGGTCATGCGCGGCCGAACATAGGGGCGCGGCGCCGCCGGATCAACGCGGGCCGCGCGGAGGCGGCCGTTCACAATGCCGCGAGCGGGATGCCGAGCGCGCGCGCCGCGGCGAGCAGGCGGTTGTCGTAGCTGGCCAGCTCGACAGCCTCGCCTCGTCGCACGCAGAATTCCAAGGTGGCGAGATGCAGCGCATCGAGCGTGCGGACCGGGATCGGAAACGGCTCCAACGCGCGCGCCAGCGTTGGACCCGTCATTTCGGTCATGTCCACCGAGCGCGAGAATCGCGCGAACGTCGTCCGCCGCGCGTGCTCGCCAGACCGTAGGCGTGCACTCGGTTCCAGACCTCGTATTCGAGCAGCCGACTGGAGGCTAGATCGTTGTCGCCAGAAAGCGGCTCGGCGGGGAGCGCGGTTCTCGAACAGCAGCTGAGCAAGCGCCACCGAACTGTCGAGGTAGATCACCCGATCTTCCCGGTCGCGATCCAGATCGGCCATCAGCTGCTCGAAGGTGAGCCCGGGACCGGCTTGCGGGGCGGGCGGCAGGCCGCCGCGGTTCTTCGCCGGCGTCAGCCAACCCTCGCGCATGCCGCGTTCGATAAACGGCTTTCGTGCGTCGGCTGTCGCGGCGGGACGATCTCGGCGACGGTGCGGCCGCGGTCGGTGATGACGACGGTCTCGCCGGCCGCCGCCAGGCGGACATATTCGCTGAGCTTGTTTTTTAGGGTTTTGAGGCCGACCTTTTGCATAGAAATGAAGTGGCCTCTAGAGGCCACTTTGTCAATCGACCGGCCCAGCGAGCCTGCTCCAGGCAGCACGCGCGTGCCGGCGGACACAATCAACAGTTGTTTATGTCAGAGCCGCTTGCTGCACCTGCAGCGAATTCAGCAGCGGGTCTCATCTATAGGTTTTCTTGATTTCAAGCGGGTAGTTCCGTCGCTGCCTTTCGATCGGTTGTGTGCTCGCCGAATAATATGAACTGCCAATTCGTCAATTCTATGGCTGGCAGGAATCCCGGGGTGCGTTGGGGTCGGCTAGCTCTTCGGGATTTCAGCCGCGCCCGTTGCAACGTCCTCAGACGGCTTTCGAAGCTGCGCTGCCGACCGATCGAGCAGGCACGCCGGGCCGCCGCCCGCAACCACAGGCGAGAGAAGAAGCGGCCATTTGGTGCTATATTGCGCGGTGGTGCTCAGCGCGATGCGGTGATCGGATGGCTGCGACGATCGACAACCGGGTGGCCGAGCTCGAAAGAGCCAACGCCCAACTGCGGCGGCAGCTCGACGCCTGCAGCGCCGAACTCAAGGAAGCGCGCGAGCAGCAGACCGCGACCGCCGAGGTGTTGCAGGTCATCAATTCCTCGCCCGGCGACCTCGCGCCGGTGTTCGACGCGATACTGGAGAAGGCGCACAGCCTGTGCGGGGCCGCCTATGGCAGCTTGCAGCTTTAGACGGCGAGAAGTTCCGCGCGGTCGCGATGCGCGGCTTGTCGGAGCCGTTCGCCGAGTCGCTGCGGCAGGGCTACCGCCCGGGCGCCGGGCATCCGTGCGCGCCGACTGCTCGAAGGCGAGCGCGTTCGTCCACATCGCCGATCTGGCGGAGACCGAGCGATCCGGCGACGCGCGGCGCGGCGTTCGAGCTCGGCGGCATGCGCACGATGCTTACGTGTGCCGCTGCGCAAGGACGACGTGCTGCTCGGGCAGATCGTCGCCGCTCGCCAGGAGGTGCGGCCGTTCTCCGACAAAGCAGATCGCGCTGCTGCAGAACTTCGCGGCGCAGGCGGTGATCGCGATGGAGAACGCGCGGCTGATGACCGAGACGCGCGAGGCGCTTGGAGCAGCAGACCGCGACCGCCGAGGTGTTGCAGGTCATCAATTCCTCGCCCGGCGACCTCGCGCCGGTGTTCGACGCGATGCTCGAAAAGGCGATGCGGCTGTGCGAGGCCGCTTTCGGCATGCTCTGGACCTACGACGGCGAGCGCTTCGCAGCCGTCGCGCTGCGCGGCGTGCCGGCGGCGTTTGCCGAGTTCCTGCGCGAGCCGCTGCGAGCCTGCGCCGGAGACCGGCGCTCGGCGCGCATGCTGCGCGGGCGAGCGCGTCGTCCATGTCGCCGATATGGCGGCAGACGAGGCCTACCGGGCGGGCGATCCGCTGCGCCGAGCGATGGTCGATCTCGGCGGCGCGCACAGCGCTGCTGTCGGTGCCGCTGCGCAAGGACGACGCGCTTGCTCGGCGCCATCACCGTCTATCGCCAGGAGGTGCGGCCGTTCACCGACAAGCAGATCGCGCTGCTGCAGAATTTCGCGGCGCAGGCGGTGATCGCGATGGAGAACGCGCGGCTCATGACCGAGACGCGCGAGGCCTGGAGCAGCAGACCGCGACCGCCGAGGTGTTGCAGGTCATCAACTCCTCGCCCGGCGACCTCGCGCCGGTGTTCGACGCGATGCTGGAAAAGGCGCATGCGGCTGTGCGAGGCCGACCATCGGGCAGTCTTGCAACTTACGACGGCGAGCACTTCCGCGCAGTCGCGATGCACGGCGTGCTCGGACGCTTCGCCGAGCTCGCTGCGCGCAGGCCATCCGGCCCGACGCCCAGCCGGGCAGCGTGACGCGGCGTGCATCGCGCGGCGAGCGCTGTCGCATGTCGCCGACATCGGCGAGCGATCCATCGGATCACGCGCTGTCCGACGCAGCGGCTCGAGTCGCGGCGGCGTCCGCACCCTGCTCTGCGGTGCCGCTGCGCAAGGATGACGACGCTGCTCGGCGCGATCACCGTCTATCGCGCAGGAGGTCCGGCCGTTCACCGACAAGCAGATCGCGCTGCTGCAGAATTTCGCGGCGCAGGCGGTGATCGCGATGGAGAACGCGCGGCTGATCACCGAGACGCGCGAGGCCCTGGAGCAGCAGACCGCGACCGCCGAGGTGTTGCAGGTCATCAATTCCTCGCCCGGCGACCTCGCCCCGGTGTTCGACGCGATCCTGGAGAAGGCGCACACGTCTGTGCGGCGCCGCACACGGTACGTTTGCGACTCTACGACGGCGAGCACGTTCCGCGCGGTCGCGACCCGCGGGCTGCCCGAACCGTTCGCGAAGCTGCTGCGCAGCCGTCGACCCCGTGCCCGGCAGCCGTCGCATGCGCGGCTGCTGCCGGCGAGCGCTTCGTCCACATCGCCGATCTGGCCGAGCGTCGACAGTCCGCATCGGTCGACGCTCTAGCATCGCAAGCGCTCGATCGATGTCGGCGGCGTGCGCACCGTGCTTGCTGTGCCGCTGCGCAAGGACGACGCGCTTGCTCGGCTATATCGCGTCTATCGCCAGCGAGGTCCGGCCGTTCACCGACAAGCAGATCGCGCTGTTGCAGAATTTCGCGGCGCAGGCGGTCATCGCGATGGAGAACGCGCGGCTGATCACCGAGACGCGCGAGGCCCTGGAGCAGCAGACCGCGACCGCCGAGGTGTTGCAGGTCATCAATTCCTCGCCCGGCGACCTCGCGCCGGTGTTCGACGCGATGCTGGAAAAGGCGCACACGCCTGTGCGGCGCCGCGCACGGGCAGCTCTGGAGCTCTATGACGGCGAGCGTTTCCGCGCGGTCGCGACGCGCGGCGTGCCGGACAGCATTCGCCGAACAGTCTGCGGCGAGCGGCTATCCGGCGTCCGCCGAATCCGGCGACGCGGCCGCTGATCGCGGGCGAGCGCCTTCGTCCATATCCCCGATGCTGCGCGCAGACTCGAACTCACCCGATATCGCGCGCAGCGCGCTCGAACTCGGCGGCGTCCGCACGCTGCTGTGCGTGCCGCTGCGCAAGGACGACACGCTGCTCGGCGATGATCGTCGTCTGCCGCCAGGAGGTGCGGCCGTTCACCGACAAGCAGATCGCGCTGCTGCAGAATTTCGCGGCGCAGGCGGTGATCGCGATGGAGAACGCGCGGCTGATCACCGAGACGCGCGAGGCCTTGGAGCAGCAGACCGCGACCGCCGAGGTGTTGCAGGTCATCAATTCCTCGCCCGGCGACCTCGCCCCGGTGTTCGACGCGATGCTCGAAAAGGCGCACGCGCCTGTGCGAGCGCGCATTCCGGCAGTCTCTGCGACCTATGACGGCGAACGCTTCCGGCGCGGTCGCGATGCGCGGGCTGCCGCCGCGCTTCGCGGAGTTGCTAGCGCGAGCCGCAGCGTCCCGGCGCCGGATACCGCGATCAGCCGTCTGGCTCGACGGCGAGCCGCTCGTCCACATCGCCGATCTCGCGGAGACGCGACGTCTACGAGCCGGCGACGAGTCGCATCGCGCGCTCGGTCGACTCGGCGGCATCCGCACGTTCTGATCGTGCCGCTTGCGCAAGGACGATACCTTGCTCGGCGTGCATCACGATCTACCGCCAGGAGGTCCGGCCGTTCACCGACAAGCAGATCGCGCTGTTGCAGAACTTCGCGGCGCAGGCGGTGATCGCGATGGAGAACGCGCGGCTGATCACCGAGACGCGCGAGGCCTGGAGCAGCAGACCGCGACCGCCGAGGTGTTGCAGGTCATCAATTCCTCGCCCGGCGACCTCGCGCCGGTGTTCGACGCGATGCTGGAGAAGGCGCACGACGCTGTGCGAGGCGGCTTACGGCCATCTTGTGGACCTATGACGGCGAGCGCTTCCACCCGGTCGCATCGCACGGCGAGCCACGGTTTCGGCGAGTACATACGCCAACGCGGCGCCGTATCGGCCGTGCCAGACACGCCGTTCGAGCGGATCGCTGAATGGCGAGCGCTGTATACACATTCCGGATGTCGCTCGAAGACGCCTCTTACGACACGTCGCCCGGATTTCGCGAGCGCTGATCGAGCCGGCGGCATCCGCACGCTGCTCACTGTGGCGCTGCGCAAGGACGAGCGCTTGCTGGGCTTGATCGTCATTTACCGCCAGGAAGTGCGGCCGTTCACCGACAAGCAGATCGCGCTGTTGCAGAACTTCGCGGCGCAGGCGGTGATCGCGATGGAGAACGCGCGGCTGATCACCGAGACGCGCGAGGCGTTGGAGCAGCAGACCGCGACCGCCGAGGTGTTGCAGGTCATCAACTCCTCGCCCGGCGACCTCGCGCCGGTGTTCGACGCGATCCTGGAAAAGGCGCACAGCCTCTGCGGGGTTGTCACCGGCAGCTTGCAGCTCTTACGATGGCGAATACGTTCGCGCGGTGGCGGTTCGTGGCGCGGCGGAATCGCTGGCCCGGAGGTTGCGCGCCGGATACCGGGCGACCGACAATCCTATCACCCGCCCGCTGCTCGATGGCGCGCGATTTGTCCATATCCCCGATCTGACGGAGATCGGCGACCCGAGGCTGATCGTTTCCACGGAGGCCATCGTAACGCGCACGCTGCTGTGTGTCGCGCTGCGCAAGGGCGATGCGCTGCTCGGAATGATCACGGCAGGCCGTAAGGAGGTAAAGCCATTCTCCGAAAAGCAGATTGCACTGCTGGAGAACTTCGCGGCGCAGGCGGTGATTGCGATGGAGAACGCGCGGTTGCTCAACGAATTGCGCCAGCGCACCAGCGATTTGCAAGAGTCGCTTGAATACCAGACCGCGACCAGCGACGTGTTGAAGGTAATCAGCCAGTCATTCTTCGATCTGGAATCCGTGCTGCAAACTGTCGTGACCACAGCGGTCCGACTGTGCCGCGCCGATTCGGCGACGATCTATCGAAACGAGGGCGGGGAATACCGCTGGGCAGCAGGTCACATGCTGCTGCCGGATTACGAGGAGATCGAGCGCAACGTCCAGATCCGGCCCGGACCAGGGACGCTGGTCGGGCGGGTTGCGGCTGCGGGGCAGACCGTTCAGATTCGAGATGCCTGGAGCGACCCGCTTTATGAAGCGAAGAACGATGCCCGGGTCGGCGGCGTGCACACGATGCTCGGCGTGCCGCTATTGCGAGAAGGTGTACCGATCGGCGTCATCGGCCTGGCTCGGCGACGGGTTGAGGGGTTTTCCGAGCGCGAAATCGCCCTCGTTACAACTGTCGGGCGATGAGGCCAAAACGCGCGCGGTGGGATGCGACGGCTATGTCGCCAAACCGTTCAGCCCGCGCCAATTGCTCGCCAAGATCCGCGAATTCCTCCCCGACGCGGGGTAACGAAGTGCGCGAGCCGGCTCGCATCCTGGTTGTCGACGATGTCGCGGACAATGTCGAGATCCTGCAGATGCGGCTCGAAAGCCAGGGCTACGAGGTCGTCACCGCCGGCGACGGCGTCGAGGCGCTCGAAAAAACCCGCGAGGTTCGGCCCGATCTCGTGCTGCTCGACATCATGATGCCCAGGATGGACGGGATCGAAACGGTCAAACAAATAAAGGCCGACCCTTCGCTGCCGTTCATCCCGGTGATCCTGGTTACCGCCAGGGCGGACGCCAAGGACGTCATCGCCGGGCTGGAAAGCGGCGGCGACGATTACCTGACCAAGCCTGTCGACCATGCAGCACTCTCGGCGCGGGTGCGCGCGATGCTCCGGATCAAGGCGCTGCACGACACGGTCCAAACGCAGGCGCGCCGCCTGGAGGAGCAGGCTGCGGACCTGGCTGCGTTGAACCGGACCTTGGAGGAACGCGTCGCAGCGCAGGTCGACGAAATCGAGCGCGTCGCGAGGCTTAAACGATTCCTGGCGCCGCAGCTCGTCGAAACGATCGTCTCGTCGGGCGGCGAGGCGATCCTCGAACATCACCGGCGCGACATCGTCGTGCTGTTCTGCGACATGCGCGGCTTTACCCCCTTTGCCGAAACCGCCGAGCCGGAGGACGTCGTGGCGGTGCTCGGCGAATATCACGGCGCATTGGGGCCGCTGATCCATCGCTACGAGGGGATGATCCACAGCTATACCGGCGATGGTCTGATCGTAATCTTCAATGATCCGGTGCCATGCCCCGATCCCGCGCTCCGCGCTGTGAGTCTAGCGGTGGAGATGCGCGAAGTGGTCGGGTCGCTTGCCGCTTCCTGGGCCGCCCGCGGCCACGAAATCGGCTTTGGCGTCGGCATCGCCCAGGGCTACGCCACCCTCGGCCGAATCGGATTCGAGGGCCGCTTTGAATACACTGCGATCGGCACCGTCATCAACCTCGCGGCAAGGTTGTGTGGCGAAGCCGGGGATGGGCAAATTCTGGTGACCCGGCGCATTGCCGCGGCGATCGACAACGTCGCCGAGTTCGATCCGTTGGGCGATCTTGCGATCAAAGGGCTCAGCCGCCCGGTCGCAGTTCTGAACGTGCGTGGCCTCGCCTCGACGGCCGGCAGCGGGCTATCATAGGCGCGAGCTAGCGACCGGCACGGCGGTGGGTGGCATGAACTCGGCTGAGGTCCTACATTCTATCGCTATGCTCCCCGTTCTTGTCGCCGAACGCCCGCATAGCGATGTCGGCAAGCCATTTGCGCTTAGTTCGGAATTCCGCCCGGCCGGCGACCAGCCGGAGGCGATCGACGAATTGTGCGAAGGGCTCGCCCGCGAGGAGCGCGATCAAGTGCTGCTCGGCGTCACTGGCTCGGGCAAGACCTTTACGATGGCGCATGTCATTGCCCGCACTGGCCGGCCGGCGATCATCCTCGCCCCGAACAAGACCCTGGCCGCGCAGCTCTACGGCGAGATGAAGAGCTTTTTCCCGGACAACGCGGTCGAATACTTCGTTTCCTATTACGATTATTACCAGCCTGAGGCGTATGTCCCGCGCACCGACACTTATGTCGAAAAGGAATCGTCGCTGAACGAGGAGATCGACCGGATGCGCCACTCGGCGACGCGGGCGATCCTGGAGCGCCGCGACGTCATCGTCGTCGCCTCGGTTTCGTGCATCTACGGCATCGGCTCGGTCGAGACCTATTCGCAGATGATCCTGTCCCTGGCCAAGGGCGACCGGGTCAACCGCACCCAGCTGCTGGCCCAATTCGTCGAACTGCAATACCGGCGCAACGACCACAATTTCGTGCGCGGCGCGTTTCGCGTGCGCGGCGACACGATCGAAATCTTCCCCGCGCATTACGAGGACCGCGCCTGGCGGCTATCCCTGTTCGGCGACGAGATCGAGGCGATCCACGAGATCGATCCGCTGACCGGCGAAAAGACCGCGGCATTGCAATCGATCAAGGTCTACGCCAACAGCCACTACGTCACGCCGCGCCCAACCCTCTTGCAGGCGATCGATCAGATCAAGCGCGACCTCAAGATCCGCCTCGAAGAATTGTTTGCCGAGGGCAAGCTGCTGGAAGCGCAACGGCTCGAACAGCGGACGACCTACGATCTTGAAATGATCGACGCGACCGGCAGCTGCGCGGGCATCGAGAACTATTCGCGCTATCTGACCGGGCGCAGGCCGGGCGAACCGCCGCCGACTTTCTTCGAATACATGCCGCGCGACGCACTGGTGTTTGTCGACGAAAGCCACGTCACGGTGCCGCAATTGGGCGGCATGTTCCGCGGCGACTGGATGCGCAAGACGACCCTGGCCGAATACGGGTTCCGGCTGCCGTCCTGCACCGACAACCGACCGCTCAAATTCGAGGAGTGGGAGGCAATGCGCGGACAGACGGTGTTTGTCTCGGCGACGCCCGGGCCGTGGGAGATGAACCGCGCCGGCGGCGTCTTCGTCGAGCAGATTGTCCGACCGACCGGCCTGGTCGACCCGCCCTGCATCATCCGCCCGGTCGACACCCAGGTCGACGATCTGATGGCCGAATGCCGTGAGGAGGCGCTGAAGGGCCACCGCGTGCTGGTCACGACATTGACCAAGAAGATGGCGGAGGCCCTGACCGAGTACCTGCACGAGGCCGGATTGCGGGTGCGTTACATGCACTCCGATGTCGATACCTTGGAGCGCATCGAGATCATCCGCGATCTGCGGCTCGGCGTGTTCGACGTGCTGATCGGCATCAACTTGTTGCGCGAGGGGCTGGATATTCCGGAATGCGCGATGGTTGGCGTGCTCGACGCCGACAAGGAGGGCTATCTGCGCTCGCGCACCTCGCTGATCCAGACGATCGGGCGGGCGGCGCGGCATATCGACGGCAGAGCCATTCTCTACGCCGACCGGATGACCGACAGCCTCAAGGCGGCGATCGAGGAAACCAACCGCCGGCGGGAAAAACAGCAGGCCTACAACGCCGCCCACGGGATCACGCCCGAGAGCGTACGGCGGGGCATCGCGGACATTCTCGAAAGCGTTTATGAGCGCGATCATGTGACCTTTGGCCTGTCGGAGGGCGAGGCGGCCCATTATCAGGGCGCGGATCTGAAAACCGTGATCGCCGACCTGGAAAAGCGAATGCGCGACGCCGCGGCCGATCTCGAATTCGAGGAGGCGGCGCGACTGCGCGACGAGATCCGCCGGCTCGAACAGGCCGATCTCGGGCTGCCGGTAGCCCCGGCGGGCGCCGCCGGATCCTGGGCGAGGCGGTCGGACGGCACGCGCGGCCGTTCGATCGCAGGGCGCGCCGGCGTCTCGGCGCGCGAGGTGACACGCGCCAAGATACGAGCGCGCAAGGAACGCCGTGCCCTCCGCCGCTGACGCCGAGCCGGCTGACGAGCTGATCGGAGCACTGCCGGCTCCGCCCATTCCAAAAGCCGCGCTGGTGACCGGCGGCGGCCGGCGCATCGGCCGGGCGTTGGCGCTGGCGCTGGCCGAGGACGGGTTCGCTGTCGCCGTTCACTATCACCGCTCGCGCAAAGCGGCAGAGGCAGTGGTCGAAGCGATCCGGGGCGGGGGCGGCACAGCGTTGGCGCTCGGCGCCGATCTCGCCGACGAGGACGCAGTGCGCCGCTTGCTGCCGCTGGCCGAGCACGCATTTGGGCCCCTGGGTTGCCTGGTCAATAACGCCGGGGTGTTCGGCGACGACACCGTCGCAACGACGACCCGGGAAAGCTGGGATCTGCATCTCGCGGTCAATCTGCGGGCGCCATTCGTGCTGATCCAGGATTTCGCGGCGCGGCTGCCGGCAGAGGCGGGCGGGATCGTCGTCAACATGCTGGACGAGCGGGTGTGGTCGCTGACCCCATATTTCGTCTCCTATACGCTGTCGAAAGCGGGGTTGTGGGCTTTGACGCAGACGATGGCGTTGGCCCTGGCGCCGCGCATTCGGGTCAACGGCATCGGGCCAGGCCCGACCTTGCCGAGCCCGCGGCAGAGTCCCGAGCAATTCGCTCGTCAGAGGGAGATGATGCCGCTCGGCCGCGGCACCAGCCCAGAGGAGATCACGGCGGCGCTGCGCTTTATTCTGTCGGCGCCCGCGATGACCGGGCAGATGATCGCGCTTGACGGCGGACAGCATCTAGGATGGGCGCAGCCGCAACGCCCCCCGTTGCTCGAATAGCCGGTTCGCCCGATAAGCGAATGCAACATATGTCGCAGTTCGATGTTAAGTTGAGGAAACTATTGTATCTTGTTGTCTATCGATCGGCGGTGGCAATTTGTTCACAGGCGGTGTGACGATCGTGCGACAACAATTCGGCCAGCGAGCGATCGGTTCGCTCTCCAATAAATTAACCATTCGATTGGAAAGCTAAGTCAAATCAATGAGTTATAATATTGCCTAATTATTAGGCAAACGCTAAGAACCCGAAGCGCCGCTGGGTTTGGGCTCTGATGAGACTGGTTTTTCAACAGTGTTATCCACAGATTTCGTGGATATCGTTGGAGTGATTTGAATTGCGATGGCAACACAACCAGTTGACGATTCACTGACAAACGTCAAAATCCCGGCAGCGGCACAGCGGCGTCGGAAATTGCCGCCGATGGACCCGCGGCGGGCTCCGGAGGATGTCCTCTCCAGGCCTTTGTACGAGCCCACACATGAGCCGCAAGTGACGGCCGATCCCGCCTTGGCGGACCCCGCGCCGCCGCTGAAGACCACGACCGGGGTAACGGCGGGCGTTGGCGTTATCCGCGCCGCGCTGAGGACCACACCGGCGACGCCCGGCGTCTATCGCATGCTCGACCGGAAGGGCGATGCGCTCTATGTCGGCAAAGCGCGCAGCCTGAGGAACCGGGTGCAGAATTACACCCACCCCGCGGCATTATCGAACCGACTGCGGCGCATGGTGGCCGAGACCACCGCTATGGAGATCGTCTCGACCCATACCGAGGCCGAAGCGCTGCTGCTCGAATGCAATCTGATCAAGCGGCTGATGCCGCGCTTCAATGTTCTGCTGCGCGACGACAAATCGTTTCCGCTGATCCATCTGACCGCCGATCGCGACTTCCCGCAACTGACCAAATATCGCGGCGCGAAGACCCTAGGCGGCAGCTATTTCGGCCCGTTCGCTTCGGCAGGGGCAGTCAATCGCACCCTGGTGACCCTGCAAAAGGCGTTTTTGCTGCGCTCGTGCAGCGACAGCATCTTTGCCAATCGCACCCGCCCATGCCTGCTGCACCAGATCAAGCGGTGCAGCGCACCTTGCGTCGGGCGGATCAGCCGCGAGGAGTATGCCGGCCTGATCGAGCAGGCGCATTCCTTTCTGTCGGGCGGAAGCGGAGGGGTGCAGCAACGTCTCGCGGCCGAGATGCAGGCCGCCGCCGCGGAGCTCGATTTCGAGGCGGCGGGGCTGATCCGCGACCGCATCCGCGCCCTCTCCCTAGTCCAGGGACATCAGGACATTCATGTGCCCGGCATCGTCGATGCCGACGTGATCGCGGCCTATCAGGAAGCCGGGCAAACCTGCGTGCAGGTGTTCTTTTTCCGCGGCGGGCAGAATTGGGGCAACCGCGCTTATTTCCCGAGCCACGATCGCCAGCTCTCGGTCGAGGATGTGCTGGGCTCGTTTGTCGGCCAATTCTACGACAACCGGCCGAAGCCGCCGCTGGTGCTGCTCAGCCATCGGCTGGCCGAGCACGAGTTGGCCGAAGAGGCGCTGTCGCTCGGCGGCGGTCGTGTCGTCCTGACGGTGCCGCAGCGCGGCGATAAAAAGAAGCTGGTCGACCGCGTCCTCGCCACCGCGCGTGAGGCGCTCGGCCGCCGGCTCGCCGAGAGCGCCTCGCAGCGCCGGCTGCTCGAGGGCGTCGCCGCGGCGTTTGGCCTCGATGCTGCGCCGAACCGCATCGAGGTCTACGACAACAGCCATATCCAAGGCACCAACGCGGTTGGTGCGATGATCGTTGCTGGCCCGGACGGGCTGATGAAGAAAGCCTATCGCCAATTCACGATCCGCGGCGTCGCAGCGGTGCAACCAGCATCTGCCCCTATTCTCTCCGGGCTCCTCTCTGACCCTCCACCGCGTGCGGGGGAGGGAAGGGTGGGGGCAAAGCCGGATGAAAGCGAGGCCATTGCCGGCGGCGACGATTACGCGATGATGCGCGAAGTGTTGCAGCGGCGCTTTGCCCGCGCGCTGAAGGAGGATCCGGAGCGCGCGCAGGGCAGCTGGCCCGACCTGGTTTTGATCGACGGCGGGCTGGGACAGCTCAATGTCGCGCAGGGGGTGGTCGACGAACTCGGCATCGCCGACGTCGCGATCGTCGGCATCGCCAAAGGGCCCGACCGCAATGCCGGCCGCGAGCGCTTTTTCATGGCGGGCCGTCCGCCGTTTTCGCTCGATCCGCGCGACCCCGTTCTCTATTTCCTGCAGCGGCTGCGCGACGAGGCGCATCGGTTTGCGATCGGCACGCATCGCGCCCGGCGGACCAAGGCGATCGGGCGCTCACCGCTCGACGAGATCGCCGGGATCGGGGCCCGCCGCAAGCAGGCGTTGCTTCACCATTTCGGCTCGGCGCGCGCGGTCGCCCGCGCCGGGTTGGGTGAGCTCGAACGCGTCGGCGGGATTAGCAAAACCGTCGCAAAAAAGATTTATGATCATTTTCATGCCGATGAGTAAGATGCCCCACATCCTCTCGCCCACCGGGAGCGGCGTGTGCTGCTGACCAGCCTGCCCAACCTATTGACCCTGTCCCGCATCCTGGCGATCCCGGTGGTGATCGCGACCTTTTATGTGCCGGGCGATTACGCGCGATGGTTCGCCTGCGCGCTGTTCTCGGCCGCAGGGATCACCGATTGGCTCGATGGGCACATGGCGCGGCGCTGGCAGCAGCAATCTGAGATCGGCCGCTTTCTCGATCCGATCGCCGACAAATTACTGGTCTCGGCTACGCTGTTCATGCTGACGACGTTTGGTCGGCTGTCGGCAGCGGCGGTTTTCCCGGCCCTGGTGATCCTGTGCCGAGAAATCCTGGTTTCCGGATTGCGCGAGTATCTTGCGGGGCTGCGCGTCGGCGTGCCGGTATCGCGGCTGGCCAAATGGAAGACGTTTATCCAGATGGTGGCGATCGGCTTTCTGATCGTCGGTGATGCCGGCCCGGGCTTTTTGCCGGTCGAGGCGATCGGTGAAAGCTTGCTGTGGATAGCAGCGGCGCTGACTCTGGTCACCGGTTACGACTATTTGCGGGCGGGACTTCCGCATATCACCCGCCCCCGCCGCGCCGGAGCGATCGGCCGCAGCAAATCCCAGACGCCGGCCTAGGCGCGCATTGCCTAGGCTGTCCTCAGCCCCCAAGTGAGGCCGCAGGGACGCGCGGCGATGCGCATCTTCGGCCTCGCCGGCTGGAGCGGAAGCGGCAAGACTACCCTGATGACGGCATTGATCCCCGAATTCGTCGGCCGCGGCATAACCGTCTCGACGATCAAGCATGCGCATCACGCCTTTGACGTCGATCAGCCGGGCAAGGATTCGTGGCGCCATCGGCAAGCCGGGGCGAGCGAAGTCATGGTGGTTTCGGAACGCCGCTGGGCGTTGATGCACGAGCTGCGCGGCGCGCCCGAACCGGGTCTCGACGAGCTGATATCGCGGGTGACGCCGGTCGATCTGCTGCTGGTCGAGGGGTTCAAGCATCACCCCCATCCCAAGATCGAAATCTACCGTCCCTCGATCGGCAAACCACCATTGCATCCCGACGATCCCTATGTCGTCGCGGTCGCTTCCGATGAAGAGCTGCCGGGGCTGGCGCTGCCCCGACTACCGCTCGGCGACGCGGCCGCGATAGCCGATTTCATCCTGCAATATGATGGGCGTGTGCGATGGCCCAGCTGAGCGACGATTGCTTTGCTTTTGGCGGCGCCCTGTTGAGCGTTGACGAGGCGCTCGCCCGGATCGAGGGGCGCGTCGTCGCCGTTGTCGAGAGCGAAATGGCGCCGTTGGGCACAACCGCCGGCCGTGTGCTTGCGCGCGATCTCGTTGCAACAATAAACCTGCCGCCGCATGCGAACAGCGCGGTTGACGGCTACGCCGTCGCCCATGCCGACCTCCTGCCCGATCGCGACACCGACCTGCCTGTCGGCGGTCGAGCCGCGGCCGGCCACCGGCTCGACCGCGCGCTCCACCGCGGCGAGGCGATCCGGATCTTTACCGGCGCGCCGATGCCCGAGGGCGCCGACACCGTGTTGATGCAGGAGGATTGTGTCGCGGCCGACGGGCGGGTCCGGCTAAAGCCAGGGATCAGAAAGGGAGCGAACCGCCGGCACGCCGGCGAGGATGTCGCGCTGGGCGAAACCGCGCTCGCCGCCGGCCGGCGCTTGGGCCCCGCCGATCTTGGGCTCGCCGCGGCGCTCGGCCATCATGAATTGCCGGTGTTCCGCCGATTGCGGGTGGCGCTGCTGTCGACCGGCGACGAAGTCCGCGAGCCCGGCATGGCGCTGCCGCCTGGCGCGATCTATGACGCCAACCGTTTCATGCTCAAGGCGCTGCTCGAAAGTCTCGGCTGTGTCGTGACCGATTTCGGCATCCGTCCCGACCGCGAGGCCGCCCTCGCCGACACGCTTGCCGCGGCGAGCGCCGAGCACGATTTGATCGTGACCTCCGGGGGTGTCTCGACCGGCGAAGAGGATCACGTAAAAGGCGCGATCGAGCGCGTAGGGGCGCTTCACTTCTGGCGGTTGGCGATCAAACCGGGCCGGCCGGTGGCGCTGGGCCAGGTTGGCAGGGTGCCGCTGATCGGGCTGCCCGGCAACCCGGTCGCGGTTGTCGTGACCTTCGCCGTCCTCGCCCGGCCGCTGATCCTCAAGCTCGCGGGCTCCCAGGCAGCGGCGCCCAGGCTGTTCCCGGTGCACTCCGGCTTCGCCTATCGCAAAAAGCCCGGGCGCCGCGAATATCTGCGGGCGCGGTTGGAGCGCGACGGCGATCAAGTTGTCGCCGTCAAATACGCCCGCGACGGCGCCGGGATCCTATCCTCGATCGTACAATCGGATGGCCTGGTCATACTCGACGAGGCGACCGGTGATCTCACCGCCGGCTCGATTGTCGATTTTCTGCCCTTCGCCGAGGTGATCGGGTGAAGCTGCTCTATTTCGCCTGGTTGCGCGCGCGTATCGGCTGCGCCGAGGAGGAATTGGCGTTGCCATCCGAAGTGCATGACGTCGCCGAGCTACTCGGCTGGCTGCGCTCGCGCGGGGGCGGCTATGCCGAGGCCTTACAGAACCTTGCGATCGTCCGCGTCGCCGTCAATCAGGACTATGTTGGATCGGAGCACCCCGTGCGGGACGGCGACGAGGTGGCAATTTTTCCGCCGGTCACCGGAGGCTGAGACGATGATCCGTGTTCAGCGCGATGATTTTGATGTCGGCGTCGAGCTCGATCGGCTCGCCGCCGGCAATCACCGGATCGGCGGGATCGCCAGCTTCATCGGGCTGGTGCGCGACATGGGCGGCGGCGATCAGGTCTCGGCCCTGACCCTGGAACACTATCCCGGCATGACCGAAGAAAAAGCTCGCCGAGATCGAGCTCGAAGCGCATCGCCGCTGGCCGCTCGACGCCTCGCTGATCATCCACCGCTACGGCCGGCTCGAACCCGGTGACCGCATCGTCCTCGTCGCTACCGCCTCGCCGCACCGCGAAGCAGCACTCGCCGCCTGCCATTTCCTGATCGATTGGCTGAAGACCGACGCCCCGTTCTGGAAAAGCGAGGAGACGACTGACGGCGAGCGCTGGGTCGAGGCCCACCCCGAAGACGACGTGGCGAAGGCGGTGGGAAGGCCTCGGAAGGCGAACGATAGGCGAGGGGCTTCCGGCCGCCCGGGCGGCCGCGAAGAACGATACGATGACGCAGAACGTCTACGACAATGAGGAATTCTTTGCGGGATACAGCCGGTTGAGGCGTTCGGTCGAAGGTTTGGACGGCGCGCCGGAATGGCCGGCGTTGCGAACAGTGCTGCCGGATTTGCGCGGGAGCGGCGTACTGGATCTCGGCTGCGGCTTCGGCTGGTTTTGCCGCTGGGCACGGCAGCAGGGAGCCGCCCGCGTTCTCGGGATCGATGTTTCCGAGCGCATGCTGGCGCAGGCCCGGGCCACCACCCAGGACCCGGCAGTCACCTACGCCAGGGCCGACATGGAAGACCCCGAATTGCCCGTGGGGTCATTCGACCTCGCCTACAGTTCTCTCGCCCTTCATTATGTCGAAAACTTGGACACGCTGATTGGAGCAGTGCACCGATCGCTCTCAAGGGGCGCCAGCCTGGTTTTCTCGGTCGAACATCCGATATTCACCGCTCCTGCCAAACCGGGTTGGTCTCGCAACGAGGATGGTTGCAACACGTGGCCGATAAATTCTTATTTGGATGAAGGGCCTCGTTCGACCGACTGGCTCGCCAAGGACGTGATCAAGCACCATCGAACCGTCGCGACCTACCTCAACATGCTAATCCGGGCCGGCTTCGCCATATCTCACGTTGAGGAATGGGGGCCGACCGAAGAGCAAATCCGGTTACGGCCTGATTTGGCAGATGAGCGGCATCGCCCGCCATTTTTGCTGGTGGCGGCAAGACGCTGAAGGCCTGGGAGCGGAACCATCGATCCCAAGCCGCTTGCGCGAACGCGAAGGGCGCAGTCAGGCGGCGCTCGCAGTTGCGAGTTTCTTGCCGACGGTGCGGTCGTAATCCTCCCACATCAGCCGGCAAATCGCGCCTGGGGTGAAGCGGTAATGGCCGCGCTCGCCGATGATCTCGCCGACCGGGGTCACCTCGGCCGCCGAACCGGTTAGGAACATCTCGTCGGCCGTTTTGAGTTCCTCGGGCATGATCGCGCGCTCGACGACCTTTATGCCGCGCTTCTTGGCAAGGCCGATCACGGTCTGGCGGGTGATCCCGTTCAAAAAGCAATCCGGCGTCGGGGTATGCAATTCGCCATTGATGACGAGAAAGAGGTTGGCGCCGGTGCCCTCGGCGAGCCGGCCCCGCCAGTCGAGCATCAGCGCGTCGTCGCAGCCATCGGCCTCGGCGTCGTGCTTCGACATCGTGCAGATCATGTAGAGCCCGGACGCCTTGGCCTGGGTCGGTGCGGTATGCGGCGCCGGGCGCGCCCATGGCGCCCATTTCATGCGGATGCCTTTGGCGCGGGCCTCGGGCGAGAAATAGGCCGGCCATTCCCATGCAGCCAGCGCAAGGTGGATCTTGGTCGCCTGCGCCGAAACACCCATCTGCTCGGCGCCGCGCCACGCGATCGGGCGGACATAACCGTCGACGATATTGTTGGAGGCGATGACCTCGTTGGTCGCCTTGGTCAGATCGTCCATGCTGGCCGGCAACTCGAAGCCCAATATCCGCGCCGAGTTCACCAGACGCTCGTTATGATCATCGAGCCGAAAGACGGCGCCATTGTAGACACGCTCGCCTTCGAAGACGCAGCTCGCATAATGGAGCCCATGGCTCAATACATGCAGCTTGGCGTCGCGCCAGGGAACCAAGCGGCCGTCATACCAGATCGAGCCGTCACGGTCGTCGAAGGGGATCATGGACATGGGTGTCTTCCTTGCACCGAAGCTGTCGGCGCCGGCGCTTGGTCGCGAACCTCGCCGGCCCGGTCGCGATGGAACGTTATATCCAAGAGGACACCCAAACGGTATCCAAGGTTGCGAGATAAGTCAATATGTCTGACATAAAATTGGCTGCCGATCCGAGGTTCTCGGCCGAGGACGCGGTCAGGGACGGGATCGAGCTGCTGTTCTTCGCCTATCGCGATTTCACCGCCGAGCCTGACGCGATCCTCGCCCGCTATGGCTTCGGTCGGGCGCATCACCGTGTGATCCATTTCGTCGGCCGCCATCCGCGGATGACGGTCAGCGAGCTGCTCAGCATCCTGCGCATCACCAAACAGAGTCTGAGCCGGGTTTTGGGTGAGCTGGTCGGACAAGGATTCATCCGTCAGCGCCCGGGCCCGGTCGATCGCCGGCAGCGGCTGCTCGAGTTGACCGCCGAGGGCCGTGCGCTCGAGCGCGAAGTGTCGGCGCCGCAGCGCGCCCGCGTCGCCAATGCATATCGCCATGCCGGCTCGCCAGCGGTGGAGGGTTTCCGCAGGGTGTTGCTGGGGATCATCGCCGACGCCGGCGACCGGCGCCGTTTCGAGGCCGCGGCGACCGGGGAGCGTTGACCGCCGACCCGGCGTATAGTTTGCGGTCATGAGCGATCTCGAACCCCATCTCCTCGTTGTCGACGACGATGCGCGCTTGCGGGAATTGCTGCGCCGCTATCTATCGGAAAGCGGGTTCCGGGTAACCACCGCGGCGGATGCGGCCGAGGCGCGGGCGAATCTGGCGAGCTTCGCCTTTGACCTTGTCGTACTCGACGTGATGATGCCGGACGAGAACGGCCTCGTCCTGACCCGCGAACTGTGGCAAGAGGGTCGCGTGCCGGTCCTGCTGTTGACCGCGATGAGCGAGCCCGAGGATCGCGTCAATGGGCTCGAACAGGGGGCCGACGACTATCTGTCCAAGCCATTCGAGCCGCGCGAGCTGGTCCTGCGCATCCGCAATCTGCTGCAGCGCCGACCGGCGGCTGAAGCCGATCGCCGAGAAGTCCGCTTTGGCGGTTGCCGCTTCGACCTCGTCCGTGGCGAGCTGTTCCGCGGCGGCGACCCGATCCGCTTGACCACCGCCGAAGCCGGGCTGCTTGGCAGCCTGGCGGAGAAGGCGGGGGAAGCTGTCTCGCGCGAGGATCTGTCGCTGTCGGCGCAGTTCAGCGGAAGTGTGCGCAATGTCGACGTCCAGATGACCCGGCTGCGCCGCAAGATCGAGCGCGACCCACGCTTCCCGCGCTACCTCCAGACTGTCCGCGGCACCGGATATGTCCTCAAGCCGGATTGATGATCCACCGCTAGGGCTAGCGGCGGCGGATCCCGGAGAGGAGGCCGAGGCCGAAATCGTCGGCGAGCGTGATATCCGTCCGCGCGGATGGATCAAACAGCTGCTGCCGCGCACGATGTTCGGCCGCTCGTTATTGATCGTTGTCATGCCGCTCATTCTGTTGCAGGCGATCGCGACCTGGATTTTTTACGATCGTCACTGGGCGGCGATATCCTGGCGGCTGTCGACCGGTGTTGCCGGCGACATCGGGCTGATAATCGAGGCGATCCCGCTCGCGGGTTCCGGACCGGCCACAACCCGGCTATTGCAGCGCGCTTGGCTGCTGACCGACCTCGAATTCACCCTGCACCGCGGCTCGCGCCTGCCGCCGCCGCTGCGCCCCAGCGGCACGCTTATCGAGGACCAGCTGACCCAGGCGATGCATGGCCGGGTCGACCTGCCGTGGCGCATCGACCGGCTCGATGATCCGCATGGGCCGCGGATCAGGGTGCAGCTGGCCCAGGGGTTACTGACGGTCGAAGTGCCGTGGAACCGGCTGTACAGCCCGACCACCTACATCTTCGTCATGTGGATGGTCGGTTCCTCGCTGGTTCTGCTGGCGGTGGCGATCTTGTTCCTGCGCAATCAAGTCAAGGCGCTGCGCCGTCTGGCGGCAGCGGCTGACGGGTTCGGCAAAGGCCGCCCGGTGCCGTTTTTCAAGATCGAAGGCGCGGTTGAGATCCGTCAAGCAGCGGTCGCGTTTATCACGATGCGCGATCGGATTCAGCGCCAGGTTCGCCAACGCACGCAAATGCTCGCCGGCGTGTCTCATGATTTGCGCACGCCGTTGACGCGGATGAAGCTGGCCTTGGAGATACTCGGTGAGGATCCGGCGGTCGAGGAATTGAAGTCTGATGTCGCCGAGATGGAGCACATGGTGCACGGCTATCTCGACTTTGTCCGCGGCGAGGGGACCGAGCCGCCGATCGAAACCGATATCACGCTGCTGCTCGATGATGTTGCCATAGCGATGCGGCGCGAGGGTTCACAACTGTCGTTGACGGCCCCGGCCGAATACGTCCTGCCGGTTCGACCGAACGCGCTGAGGCGCTGCCTCGCAAATCTGATCGGCAATGCCCGTCGCCACGGCAGTCATGTCTGGGTGACGGCTGTGCCGGTTGCCGACGGAATCGACATCCTCGTCGACGACGACGGGCCGGGGATACCTTTGGCCGACCGCGGTCGCGTCTTTCGCGCATTCGTCCGCCTCGACCCCTCGCGCAACCCGTCGACTGGTGGGGTTGGGCTCGGGCTGACGATCGCGCGCGACGTAGCCCGCGGCCATGGCGGCGATGTCAGACTTGAGGATTCGCCGCAGGGCGGTCTGCGTGCCCGACTTCACCTACCAAGGTGACCCGGAGGCGTGACGCTGCGAAACGAATGCAAAAAGGCCGTCCCGCAGGTGCAGCACGGCCTCCCATTAGAACAAGTCTTGCGTCAGTGCGCGGCTTGGTGCTTTGCCATCTCGCGCAGTTCGTCGAGGCTTTCGCAAGCGCGCTTGCGCAGAACATCGGCTGCCTCGGCGCCGGCTTTCGCCGCCAGCTGGGTGATCTCGCGGCCGTGATTGAGGCTCTTTTCGAGCATCTGCTTGGCGTATTCGGTGTTCTTGACGATCCGGTCCTCAGTCGAGACCGGCTGGGTGAGGTCGCGAAACAATACCGACATGTCTTCGACCGCCTGGCGGGCGATTTCGATCTGACGCCGGGCGACCGCCTGGACGCCTTCGACGGCGAGCTGGTTGGCCTGGCTCAGCGCCTCGATATTTCGGCGCTGACAGGCCATCAGCGCTTCGACGTCAAACGGACGAAAGCGAAAGTCGGTCATCATCTTGGTGACGTCGAAATCGAAAAAGCTGGGGCGGGCATCCATGGTTGGGGTTCCATTAAGGCTTCGGGGATTGTGCGCTGCACAACGCCCAAAATATCGGCGTTTGCCCGGTCGTCGTCAAGGAACTTTTTTGCAGTGCAGCAAAATTAGGCAGCCGCTGTCTCGGCATCGCGGCGTGACGCCCGGTTCGGCGCGAGCCATCGTTCGATCCGGCGCAGCCGCCCATCGAGCGCCGCCATGGTTTGCCCGAGATCCGGCGCATCGTCGTGCTGCCAGACCCGTGTCACAGTCACATAGGCGGCCCCAGTCAACCTGACCGCAAGGGCGCCGCGCACCCCAGTGGTGGCGATATCGGCCGCTTCGAGCATCCATCGCATTGAGCGCAGCAGCGAGACGGCGACGCAAAGCGCTGCCGCGGGGTCGCTGGGCAATTCTCGGCGGAGCACTGCGAGAGCCGGTTTGTACGGCCGAAGTGCGTCGAATCGCCGCATCAAGAGGTCGAACAACCTGTCCCGCGGCCGCTCGTCTTCCTCGGCCGGCGGCGGCTCCGCGAGGACCGTCTCGTCGACCCGCCGCAAAAACCCGCGCAAGATCGCCTGCTTCGATCGGAAATTACGGTAGACGCGCAGAATCGGGAGCCCGGCTTCGCCGGCGACCGCGGCCAGCGATAGCCGCCGCCACCCATCCTGCGCGATGCGGACGAGGGCCGCGTTGATAATTCGGTCGGATTCCTCGGGCGGTTCCGCGCCGCCATTGCGGCTACGCCCCGCTTCGCCGCCCCTGCCGGCGCTCTTGGCCATGTCCGGGTCCTCCGTCCGCCTCGACCTCAGCTCGCCAGTTCGCGCGAGCGTGCCGCCGCCGCCGCGACCGCGCGCCCGATCAGTGGTACGAGACCGTCCGTTGCCATCAACACATCGAGGGCAGCGCGCGTCGTGCCGCCGGGACTGGTTACGTTCTCGCGGAGCTGCGCCGGGCTCTCGTCGGATAGGCGGGCGAGCTCGCCCGACCCGGCGACGGTGGCGCGCGCAAGACGCAAGGCAAGAGCCGGCGGCAGTCCCGCCGCCTCAGCGGCCTGAGCCAACGCCTCGATCAACAGAAAGACATAAGCGGGACCGCTGCCGGAGACTGCGGTTACCGCGTCGAGCAGCGCCTCGTCCTGGACCCAGGCACTTTCGCCGGCGGCCGCGAGCAATTTGTCGCAGAGCGCGCGCTGCGTCTGCGTCACGCGCGCGTTGGCGCACGCCACCGTGATCCCGCGCCCGATTGCAGCCGGGGTGTTGGGCATGGTCCGGACCAGTGCCGCCGGGCCGAGGTGGCGGGTTATTCCGGCGATCGTCTTACCGGCCACGATCGAGACGAACAAGGTGTCCGGCCCGGCCCAACGGCGGTAACCCGGAAGCACCGCATCGATGACCTGCGGCTTGACCGCAAAGACGACGGCGCTGGGCGCGGGCTCGCCTGCCAGCTCTTCGGGGGTCTGATGCCACGAGACGCCGACAGCGCCCGTAAGCTCGGCTGGCGCGCCTGCCGGCTCGACGACGAAAAAGCGCGACGCGGCGCCGCCGGCGATCCAGCCGCGCAGCAGCGCGGAGCCCATCTTGCCGCAACCGACGAGGACGAGCGTGCGGTGCCCGGCGTCGCCCCGTTCGCCGGCTCCGTCGCTCATCGCCAGCCGCCTCGCTTCAGGCTTCGCCGACCGGGTCGATCATCGCCGCGGCCATCGCATCGGCCGGCTTCTTGCCGCCCCACAGCACGAGCTGGAACGCCGGGTAAAAGCGCTCGCACTCCGACAAGGCGATATCGACCAAATCCTCGACCTGCTCTGCGCTCGCCGCCATCACGCCGCGCAACAGCACCGCATGCCGAAAGGCCGGTGAGTTGTCCTCGGCCGAAAGGTCGAAATGGCCGAGCCACAGCTTTTCGTTGGCGAGCGCCAACAGCTCGTACACGGCGCCGCGCCGGCCCTTGGGCACCTTCATGTCGAACCCGCAGGAGAAATGCATTGCGCAGATCTCTTCCTGCCAGACGAAATAAAGGCGGTAATCGCACCACCTGCCGGAAATCTCGACCACCAATTCCTCGTCGCTGGCCCGGTCGTGCGCCCAATCATTGGCGCTGACGATCTCTTCGACGAGATCAATCGGGTTTCCGGAAAAGGGCGTTGGTTCGGAGAGGGCAACGGAAGTCATCGGGCGCTCCTTCGGGCGGCTCGACAAAATGGTCGCAAAGCTGCGTCACTAACTAATTCTAGCCGGAGGGATCCGAGCCGGTGGGTGGGGGCTCACTGGCGCGGTCGCGTCGAGCGGCGAGCAAGCCCTCCAACTCCTCTAACCGCTTTGCCAGATCCTCTTGCTCGGCGCGGGCCTTGGCGGCCATCGCCTTGATCGCCTCGAACTCGTCGCGGGTAACGAGATCCATGCCGGCCAGCACCCGTTCGAGCTGCTCGCGCAGTCGCAATTCGACTTCGCTTTTGACCCCTGACAGCGTACCCATGGCGCCCGCGGCGACACGGGCGAGGTCGTCGAAAAACCGGTTCTGGCTCTGCATCCTCTCGCTCTCCGCGCGGGTCGCGGCCCAGACCACCTGATCGCGCATTTACATATGGGCGTGCGCTAGCACAAGGGGCATATCGAGGGAAAGCTTTTCCCTCCGGCAAGGTAAGCTCGCGATGCAACCGTTCGCCCAATTCCCTGCCGCCCGGCTCGGCTCGATCCGCTTTGTGCTGACCGACGTGGACGACACCTTGACCGACGGGGCGCGCCTGCCGGCCGCCGCGTTCGATGCGCTCGAGCGGCTTCGAGACGCCGGCTTTCAGGTGATTCCGATCACCGCCGCGGCGGCCGGGTGGTGCGATCTGATGTGCCGGATGTGGCCGGTCGCCGCGGTCGTCGGCGAGAATGGCGGGCTGTGCTTCCGCCATGATCCAGCATCGGGGATGACCGAGCGCCATTTCTGGGCGTCGGCGCCCGACCGCCGGCGCGACCGCGAGCGGCTGAGCGAATTGGGCGCAAGGGTCGAGGCCATGGTTCCGGGCGCCACGCTTGCGGCGGATCAGCCCTACCGCGAATCGACGCTCGCATTTCGCAATGCGGCGCCGCCGGCGCCGGAGCGAATCGTCGCCGAACTCAGCGCAGCAGGCGCACACACGGTCGTGAACTCGCTGTGGGTGCTCGGCTGGTTCGGCGGCTTCGATAAACTGGCGATGACCCGCAGGATGCTGGCGGAGCTGTTCGCGACCGACATCGAGCGCGACCGCCAAGCCTTCATTTACGTCGGCAATTCGCTCAACGACGAAGCGATGTTCGGTTTTTTCCCGAATTCGGTCGGCGTCGCGACGGTACACCATTATGCCGATCGCATGACCACGCCGCCACAATGGGTGACCCAGGGCGGCGGCGGTAGCGGCTTTGTCGAAGTCGCCGACGCTCTGCGCCGCCGCGGCTGAGGTGCAAGGCGAGAACTGCCGACCCGCAGCCTCGCCCGGGCGAGGCTGCGCCCATCCCGCGCAGCTAGACCGGTCAGTAACCCGATTTTAACCCCGGCTAAATAGTTCTGCTTGATGATCGAACGCGCGGGTCGGCGCCATTGCGTGCTCAAATTTAGAGAGCGACGACAGCCGACGCCCGCCGAAAGGCTGCTAGGGATCGCAAAGTGCGAATATGGCGTCTTTTCGCGTCGCCTCCGTTTAGGTCTGACGCTGGCAAAGAGCTGTCCCGTGCGGACAGGGCACTCCCACTGCGGATATTTGGCCACATCGCGGGCGACGCTAGGGGCGCTATCGCCGTCGAGTTTGCGTTCATTGCGCCAATGTTTTTGCTGCTGCTGTTGGTAATCATCGAGCTTGGACTGACCCTGATCACCCAATCGGTTCTGGATGGCGCGACGCGCGACGCAGCGCGGCTGATCCGCACCGGCCAAGTCCAGTCCCAAACCAGCCCGATCACTACATTCCAGACCCTGCTGTGCTCACGAATGAGCACGCTGATGACGGTCGCGAGTTGTGACAGCAATGTCATATTCGAGGTCCAGACCTTCACAAATTTTGGTTCAGTTAGTTTCACGCCCTGCACGTTGAACAACAACCAGACCGGAACCGGTACACAATGTAATTTTACACCGGGCACGGGCAGCCAGATCGTCGCCGTTCGATCCACCTATACCCGATCTTTTATTGTTCCATGGGTCGGTGCGTGCCTGAGCGGCGGCAGCTGCTGGACCGGCCCCGGAACGACCGGTGGGTCGAGTCCCGGCACCGGCGGCATAACATTGACGTCGACCGTGATCTTCCAAAACGAACCGTTCACATGATCGCGCGACCGCTGGAATGGTGCGCCGGCGCTCGCCAAGATCGCCGATGTGCGCACGGTCGGCGGCGGTCGCAAACTCCGCGTTTTATCAACCTCGCCCACGATCGCTCGGGCGTAGTAGCGATCGAGTTCGCTCTGATCCTTCCGATCATGCTGATCATCTTCTTTGGCAGCTATGAGGCCGCTAACCTCGTCCTCGCCTATATGAAAGTGGAGGATGCGGCCGAGACAGCGGCTGATCTGGTCGCCCAGGCGACAATCAACACCGTACTTTCAAGCTCGAACTTCACCGGGTTCACCAACGCGGTCGAACAGGTATTGTCGCCGCTGCCGACAAGCGGCAGCCAACTCAAGATCGCTTATGCCAGCGTGACATACAGTACCGGCAGTCCGGTAATCGACTGGCATTACGAGTTCAACGGCGCCACTGCGCTCACCATCACCAATATTTCGAGTAGCCAAAATCTGGCCAACCTCGGTAACGAGACTAGCGGGTCGACGGACAGCGTGATCGTCGTCCAACTGACATACGCCTACACCTCTTCGTCAAGTCATGTACTGAACGCGTCCTATACGCTGTCTGAAATGGCTTACAACCGGCCACGCTATACAAACTGCGTGGCGACATATTTGAATACCGGCAGCGCGTGCCCGTGAACAAGAGCCCGAAGAAATCAGGAGCCGTGGCGATGCTTCATTCGATTACCGCCGTCATTGCCAACTTACGGCGGCTTATCAAACGGCGGGAAGGACTGGTCGCGATAATTTTTGCCCTTTGCGCCATTCCGATTTTCATCGCGGCGGGCATGGCGGTCGATATCGGCCGCGCCTATGCCGTGAAGGTGCGGCTCGGCGCGGCGCTCGATGCGGCGGCGCTGGCGGTTGGGTCGCAGTCCAATCAAACCGCGGCTCAGTTGGCGACAGATCTGCAAAATTATTTTACCGCAAATTATCCGGGAACCGCGCTCGGCGGAGCTACCGCCACCGTTTCTCCGGTACCCAGCACCGCCAGTCTGAGCGCATCAACCGTGAATTATCAGGCGCAAGCCACGGTGCCGATGACCCTGATGCGGATCGTCGGCATCAACAGCATCACCGTCACCGCCACCGCCCAGACCCAGAAGACCACCGGATTGGA
Organism: uncultured Alphaproteobacteria bacterium; assembly: GCA_963733945.1. Taxonomy (GTDB): domain Bacteria; phylum Pseudomonadota; class Alphaproteobacteria; order ATCC43930; family CGMCC-115725; genus AP-15. The sequence goes on from CAVTFD010000048.1 coordinate 68,110, forward strand.
AATCGCGGTGGTGCTCGACAATACCGGCTCAATGCTATGCGGTCCAAATGACGGCGCGCCCAGCTACAGCAATTCCACTTGCGCAACCGGGGTGGTGGCGTCGGATACGACTTGTACCAATGCGAGCAATGGCAGCCGCATCTGCACCCTGATTAAAGCCGCCACGCAATTTGTCAACACGCTCACCGCCGCCATCAGCAGCGCTCAGCAGCTCTACATCAGCGTCATCCCCTATGTGACCACGGTCAATGTCGGCAATGCGCTGTGTACCGGTCCGACCAGCTGCAGCGGCATCGCGACGACTGGCGGCGATTTTACCGATCTGCGCGGCAATATCATGCCGGTAACCCCGATCATCGGGACCACGACAAGCGGCAGCACCACGATTTCGAGCGTCTCAATGCTGACGTCGGGCGGCTCGGTTTCGGGCACTGCCGCCATTCAGCAAGGGATGTACATATACGGGCACGGCATTCCTAGCGGCGCGACGGTCAGCGGCGTCAGCAGCTCGTCAATCACGATTTCCTCGAATGCGAGCCTGACCTTCACCGGCAACTCGCTGGCGGTCGGCCCCAACAGCGGGAACACGAGTACGCCGTACACGGACCCGACGACGTTCACGACCACGGGAACCTGGACGACCACCAGCAAGACGGTCACAGTCGCTAGCACCTCCGGAGTAGCGGTCGGGATGGTCGTCACCAGCACTAGCTCCGGCATCCCCACTGCGACAGCTACCACGGTCTCTTCGTTCACCGCCACAACGGTCACCCTATCCGCCACCCCGACCACGGCACAAACCACCAAGCCGCTGACCTTCAGTCTGGCCGGCAGCACCACGAGCGGCAGCACGACGATCAGCAGCCTCAAGGGAACCACCGCGAGCCTCAACAGCATCGTGGTCGGCATGGCGATCAGCGGAAGCAGTGGAATACCTGCCAATGCCTACGTCACGAGCACGACCGGCAGCCCACCTGCGTCTCTGACGATTTCGGCCGCCGCGACGGCGACGAAGACCGGCGATATACTGACGTTTACCAACCTTGGGGCGACCACGACGACTGGTCAAAGCAGCATCACCAACGTTTCCTTCTCGACGGCCCCGACCGTCGGGCAGGTGATCATTGGCAACGGCATCCCGGCGAACACAACGATAACTGCCGTCAGCGGTAGCTTCACCACGAATTCGGGAGCACTGACGATTTCCAACGCCGCGACGACGCCGAGCAATTTTTCCAGTGCGACGGGTACATGTTGCAACACCACGTTGGTTGCATTCACGCCGCTCACCTACAATTCGGCGTACGAAACGGCGAGTCCGGCGGGATCCTCGACGACGCAGAACTGGGGCGGCTGTGTCGTCGAACCGACCAGCTCCGCGGAAAACAGTAGTGGCACCGGCGTCGTCAACGCCTCGGTCACCGACCCCGATTACAGCGAGCCCTCGGGCGGTTGGCCGAACTGGTATCCACTGTGGTGGGCCAACAACTCGGGCAATAACTGGGTAACACATGGCGTCAAGGCCCAGAGCACGGCCACCGAAACCCAGGGCGCCACGGCGACAGACTGGCTAACTTTATACGGCCCGAACCAGGGTTGCCCGGTGCCGATGATTCCGCTCACCGATGCGACCACCAGCGCGGGCCAGACCACGATCCTCAACACGATCAGCAGCATGTGGCCCCGCGACGCCGGCGGCACCCAGGTCCATATCGGCATGATCTGGGGCTGGCGGGCGCTTTCGTCGAACGGACCTTTCGCTGCAAACAACGGCCATCCTCTGAGCTACAGCGATGCCTCCAGCACCGGGTGGAAAAAGGTCGTCGTGCTGATGACCGACGGGACCGAAGAATGGCCGGCGGCCGACAATATGACCGGCGTCGGCCAGATCGCCGACGGCAAGATCGGCACGACGAGCACCGGGACGGCGGTGACCAATCTGGGCACGCGCCTGGCAGACGTTTGCAGCAACATGGCGGCAAGTGGCAATTTCATCATCTACACGATCGGTCTGGGCACCGACGGCGCCAGCAACACCGATCTGCAAAATTGTCCCGGCAGCACCGGAGGCTATTTCGAGGCCGCCACCACCAGCAACCTCCAGACGGTGTTCCAAGATATCGCAAAGTCGCTGCTCGCCCTCCGCCTGACCCAATAGCCGACCGCGCTAAAAGCCAGCCGTAGCCCATAGAGGCCGAGCCCGCCGCTCGCTTGTGCTCAATCCTCGATCGAGGCGGCGAGGATCTGGCTCAATTGGCAGAGGGGACGGCCGGTCTCGGCGGCCCAGGCGTTGAAGCAGGTTTGGACAGCGGCGCGGTCCTTGCGGTTTTTCACCGGACCCTCGACGGCGCCCCAGCGCTTCAGCGCGGCGGCGACCGAATATGTCAGGACGAAGGTATCCTTGCCGATCATACGCAGAAAGCTCGGCCCGGAATTGCCGCCCATCTGGCTGAATCGCTTTGCCAACGCCTCCCACAACCCGACGATGTCGGCCGTCGGCCAGCGCGCGATCCAGGCGCCGAAGCTGCCGTGCTCCTCGGCCACCGCGATCATCGCCGCGGCGTTGTCGCGGACCGCTTTGAGCTTGCCCCAGTGGCGGATCAGCCTCCGATCGGCGAGCAGCGCCTCGAGCGCTTCGTCGGGCATCGCCCGAACCCGGCGCGGCTCGAAACCGCCAAAGACTTCCTCGAAGGCTGGCCATTTCGCATCGACGAGGCTGTGCTTGAGCCCCGCGCGAAACACCCGCAGCGACATTTGCGACAGATAGCGGTCGTCACCGAGAGCTTCGAGCTCGGCCGGCGAGTGCGGCCGGGTCAGCCGTACTTCGAGTGCCGCGGCGCCGAGCCTAGCCTGCGCCGCTTCGAGGATCGGGACAAAAGGAGGTGCGGTCATCGGTCTGTTGCCATGCGCGATTACCGCGCGCCGGCCCACCTACGTCAATTCACAATGCGCGGAAACGATCGGATTGACGCGGATGCGACCCGAGATCAGGCTCCCCGTACGACGGATGCGGCGGAGTGAGCGCGATGAAGCTGATGTGGTTTCACCTGATGCCCTACACGGAGCTGCCCGACGATTTCCGCGAAAAGCATCCCTCGGTGTGGGTTGACATCCATTCCTCGCTGTTCGACCCGCGGCGCGCCCATCACATGTACAACGACTTTATGGACGAGCTCGAATTCGCTGCCGAATGCGGGTTCGACGCGGTCTGCGTCAACGAGCACCATTCGAACGGCTATGGGTTGATGCCGTCGCCCAACCTGATCGCGTCGTCGCTGGCCCGCCGCACATCCGACGCGGCACTCTGCGTCCTCGGCAGCTCGCTCGCGCTCCACAACCCGCCGACCCGGGTGGCCGAAGAATTCGCGATGATCGACGTGATCTCGGGCGGGCGGCTGATCGCCGGTTTTCCGGTCGGCTCGCCGATGGACACCTGTTACGCCTACAGCCAAAACCCGAGCATGCTGCGCGAGCGCTATCACGAGGCGCACGATCTGGTGTTGCGGGCCTGGACCGAGCCGGACACCTTCGCCTTTAACGGCCGTTTCAACCAGCAGCGCTACGTCAACATCTGGCCGCGCCCGGTGCAGAAGCCGCATCCGCCGATCTGGATCCCCGGCGGCGGCTCGGTCGAGACCTGGCAGTGGTGCGCCCAGATGGATTACGTCTACTGCTATTTGTCGTATTACGGCTACAAGGCCGGCCAGGCGACGATGAGCGGGTTTTGGGACGAGATGGCGCGGCTGGGCAAGGACCGGAACCCGTACCGCGCCGGTTTTCTCCAGTTCGTCGGTGTCGCCGAGACGCGCGAGGAGGCGTATCGCCTTTACCGCGAGCCGGCCGAATACTTCTATGGCCGCTGCCTGCATGTCGACCCGCGTTTTGCCGGCCCGCCCGGCTATGCGACCGAGGAAACCCAGCGCCGCGGCATCCAGAGCCAGGTGTCGCTGGCGGCGCAGGCTTCGCGCTACGAATCGAAATTCCAGATGCTGGCGCGCGAGATGGATGCGATCGTCGACAAGGGCTATGTGATCATCGGCTCGCCCGACGAGGTCGCCGCCCAGTTGCGCGAGGTGGCGACCGACCTCAATGTCGGGCACCTGATGCTGCTCCTGCAATTCGGTAACATGAGCAAGGGCTTGACGCAATACAACACGCGCCTCTTCGCCGAGAAAGTCATGCCGCAACTCGGCGACGTCTTCGCCGAATGGGAAGACCGCTGGTGGCCGCAGCCGATGCCCGGCGCGGCGCG
>CAVTFD010000049.1:0-49418 GCA_963733945.1 uncultured Alphaproteobacteria bacterium
GACAATGCCTTTGCGAGAAACGGCAGGCTCTCGTCCATCCGGTAATCGACACCGGTATGGTTGTCGGAGAACTCCTCATAGCGATGCGCAACGCCGAGCTCGTTCAGCCGCCGCACGAACCTGCGGGCGCCGTAGAGCAGATTGAACTGATCTGTCTTGCCGCAGTCGATGTAGAGCGCCTTTAGCTTGCGGAGATTGTCGGCCTGGGTTTCGACCGCGACCACAGGGTCGTGCCGCAGCCAGTTCGCCCAGCGTTCCTCGATAATCTCGCAGGTGTCGAAGGTGACCGGCAGCCGCATCCCGAGAAACTGCGTCGGGATCGGGATCGTAGCTGGCCGCCATCGCCAGCGCGTTGATCACCTTGAAGGAGCCCTCCGGATGCTTTTGCGCGGCTTCGAGCTTTTGCCACCAGCGCTCGATCGAGTTCTCATCGCCGGCGAGAGCCCGCAGCGCCGCCGGCATGTCGGGCAGATAGCACACCTCAAATCCCATATCGCCGGAATGACAGGCCGCCGCCGCCCAGATGTCGGCGTGGCGCAGCGCGTGCGTGATCGCGCCGTACCCGCCAGAGCTCTTGCCGAACACGCCGCGACGCCCGGTACCGCCGCAATTGAAGCGCTGCTCGATTGCCGGCAGCATTTCGTGCAGCAGGAAGTCCTCCCAAAGGCCCATCGCCGCCGAGTTGATGTATTGATTGCCGCCGAGCCGGGTGAAGCAATCGGGAAAGGCGACGACGACGGGCGGCATGTGCCCTTCCCCGATCAGCCGGTCGAGCCGTTCCGGCAGATTCTCGCGAAAGCCCACCCAATTCGTGTGGGACAGGCCGCTGCCGGTGAAACCGACCAGATCCACCAGCAGGGGCAATCCTTGTCCGTCATGCCCTGCCGGGACGTACACATCGACGGCGCGCGCCGGCGGATCACCCAGCATATTGCTCTTGAGGGCTTGGCTCTCGATCGTTACTCGGCTGACGGAACCCAATCGACCCGAAGAACCTGCGCATGCGTTCCTTCCCTTTGCTTCTGCCGACTTAGCGGCGCGCAGCCTCATCGGAGGATATAGGTCGAGCGGGGATAAATCCCGTCTGGTCAACGGGTCAGCCCTGCTAGCCCGACAGACGAGGTGATGACTGCTGAGACAGACCCGGGATGAAAGACTGAGCTTTGGCAAGGGGCGCGATGCAGGGTACGCTCGCAGCATCCGCATCTAATCGGAATGGAGATGGCGATGGCTAAGGCGTATTGGGTGGCGACGTATCGTTCGATTTCCGACCCGGAGGCGTTGGCCGGTTATGCCAAGCTCGCCGGTCCGGCGATCCAGGCGGCCGGCGGGCGATTTCTGGCTCGCGGAACTGCGGCGAAGGCCTATGAAGCCGGGCTTTTGCAGCGCACCGTCATCATCGAATTCGACAGCGTCGCGAAGGCGACAGCCGCCCACGACAGCGCCGGATATCAGGCCGCGTTGAAGGCTCTCGGCAAGGGCGCCGACCGGGATATGCGGATCGTCGAGGGTGTCGAATAGCGTTCCCATCGTTGCTCCATAGGAGAAGCGGTCATGCCGCGTTTGAATTTCGGCGCCTTCCTCGCCCCGCATCATCCGGTCGGCGAGCATCCGATGTTGCAGTTCCGCCGCGATCTCGACCTCGTCGAGCAGCTCGATCGGCTCGGCTATGACGAGTTCTGGTGCGGCGAGCACCATTCGAGCGGCTGGGAAATGATCGGCTCGCCCGAAATGTTCCTGGCCGCGGCGGGTGAGCGGTCCAAGCGCATCAAGCTCGCTACCGGGGTCGTCTCGCTCCCCTATCACCACCCGTTCAATGTCGCCCAGCGCATGGTCCAGCTCGACTGGATGACCGGCGGCCGGGCAATCTTCGGCTCCGGCCCCGGCGCGCTCGCCTCCGACGCCCACACCTTGGGGATCGATCCGATGGTGCAGCGCGACCGCCAGGACGAGGCGATCGGAGTCATCCGGCGCCTCTTCAACGGCGAGCGGGTGACCGCGAAAAGCGACTGGTTCACCTTGCAGGACGCGGCGTTGCAGCTGCTGCCCTTACAGGAAGAAATGCCTTTCGCCGTCGCCTCGCAGATCAGCCCATCCGGCATGACCTTGGCCGGCAAGCACGGGATCGGCGTGATCTCGATCGGCTCGATGTCCGAACGAGGGGTTGAACAGCCTGCCGACGCAATGGGGCTTTGCCGAGGCCGCGGCCAAGAAGCACGGCACGACCGTCGACCGCAAGGATTGGCGCGTGCTGTCTAGCTGGCACATCGCCGAGACCCGCGAAAAAGCGCGCGCCGAAGCCCGCGAGGGCCTGATGCGCCACCATAACCAATACGTCGTCGGGAACATTGCAGCGGCCGGGCGCGCAGCCCTTCACCGATCCCGACGAGGCGGTCGACAAGACTGCCTTCTCCGACCAGGCCGCGGCGACGATCGGCACCCCCGACGATCTGGTGGCACGGATCAAATCCGTGCTCGAGGTCAGCGGCGGCTTCGGCACGCTCGTCGGCTTTGTCCACGACTGGGCCAACCCGGAAAACACGATGCGCAGCTGGGATATGGTGGCCCGCTATGTCGTGCCGGAAATCAACGGCTATCTCAAAGGGCTGCACGACTCGCAGCACTTTGTCGCCACCAATCGCGGCGTTTTCGACCGGGCAAAGGAAGCCATCATGGCGAAGATTACCGAAAACGAGGCCGCGGTCGCCGCTCTCTCGGTGACGCGCGGGTCGCGACTGGGCGACGTGGCTTCGGCCAGCAACGTCCCCGATCTCGACAAGGCCCGCGCCCGGGCCGGCATCCGGTAAACTCGGTGGCCTTTACCCGCTACCAAAGTCTCAAGGACCGCACCGTCGTCGTGACCGGCGGCGCCAGCGGCATCGGCGCCGCGTTCGTCCGCGCCTTTGCCGCAAACGAGGCGCGCGTTGCGTTTCTCGACGTCCAGACCGATGTCGGCGCGGCGTTGGCCGACGCGATAGGACGAGAGGCGGAAACGCCGCTGTTCGTGCCTTGCGACCTGACCGACATCGCCGCTTTGCGCGTTGCGCTCGACACCGTGCGCGCGGCGCTCGGTCCGGCGGCGGTGTTGGTCAACAACGCCGCCAACGATCAGCGTTACGATTTCGCCGCGATGACCCCGGCTGAGTTCGACCGAGCCATGGCGGTGAATTTCCGCCACGTGTTCTTTGCGGCGCAGGCGATCGTGCCGCAAATGCGCGAGCTCGGCTACGGCTCGATCGTGAACATGTCGTCGGTGTCCTGGATGCGCGGCGTCCCGCAGCTCGAAGCCTACGCCGCGGCCAAGGCCGCGATCGTCGGTTTCACCAACACCTTGGCCCGCGCCGTGGGAGCGTCGCGCATTCGCGTCAACGCGATCGCACCCGGCATGGTGCTGACCGAACGCCAGCGCCGATTATGGTTCCAGGACGAGAGCCAGATCGAGGCGGCGCGCAGCCAACAATGCCTGCCCGACCTGATCGCCCCAGAGGACATCGCCAATCTCGCGCTGTTCCTTGCCGCGGACGACAGCCGGCTGATCACGCGGCAGTGCATCTCGGTTAACGGCGGCATCCTATAATACGCGGGTGTCGGTTGATGCCGGCAGCTGGGCAAGAATGCCTTAGGGCCGGAAGAACACCGTGCGTCCTTCGAGGCCTCGCTTCGCGCGACACCTCACAGCTTGTGAAAGAATTGCCGGTAGTTCGTCGTTCCGGGGCGGGGGCACAGCCCACGAGCCCGGAACCCATGAACACAGACCTGCGATCCGTCGGAAAAGCCGGTGTTCATGGGTTCCGGGTCTGCCCCTGCGGGGGCATCCCGGAATGACGATTTCTGGCTAGGGCGTATCTTCACAAGCTCTCAAGATGACGACCTTCTTTGATGCCATCATAGCCCTACGTCATGGTGAGGAGCATCACGGCAAAGTCGGGGCGCGTCTCGAACCACGCACGGCGCCGATGCAACGCAATTCTTGCCCAACCCTCCGGCGAAACCCGCCGTTGCCCTCTGAAGATGATAGGCTTCGCTCCGCTCAGCCCCGTCCTATAGCTACTGAGGAGGAAGTATGGCGCTGCTCATCTACGGTCTCGATACGCGCATCGGCAACGCCAAGGCATGGCGCGACACGGTCGCCGATAAGCTTCCCGATCTGGAGCTTCGCATTTGGCCCGATGCGGGAGAGCCCGCGGATATCGAATATCTCGCCTTCATGCAGCCGGATTTCGACATCCTCCCCGCGTTTCCTAATCTGAAAGCGATGTTCAGCCGCTCGGCCGGGGTCGAGGCATTCGTCGACCACCCGAAGATGCCGAAGGTCCCGCTCGGCAAGATGGAACCGCCGGGCGGCGATCCGATGATGACCGAATACGTCGTCATGCACGTGCTGCGCTTTCACCGCGACATGCCCGGCTATCAGATGGCTCAGGCTAATCGCGAGTGGCGCCGGACACGGATCGTCCGGCCCGAGGAACGGCGCGTCGGGTTCCTCGGCTACGGCATGATGGCGAAAGCGCCGGCATTGGTGTTGAAGTCGCTCGGCTTTCCGGTCTCGGCCTGGGTCCGCTCGCCGCGGGAGAACGAGGAAGTTCCGATCTTTCACGGCCGCGGCCAGCTCGAGCCGTTTCTCAACCAGACCGATATCGCCGTCTGCCTGTTGCCGCTGACCCGGGAAACCGAGGGCATCTTTTGCTCCCGCACCTTTGCCATGATGCCGAGAGGGGCGATGCTGATAAATGTTGGGCGCGGCAAGCACGTCGTGTACGAGGACCTGATCCGCGCGCTCGATTCGGGACAGTTGTCTTACGCGGCGCTCGACGCGCTGTGGCCCGAGCCCCTGCCACCGGACAGCCCGTTGTGGCTGCACCCCAAAATCACCGTAATGCCGCACGTCGCCCGCCGTCCGACCGTCGCCCAGCTGGTGACCGAGATCGCCGCGAACATCCGCAGCCTCGAAACCGGCGGCCCGCTGTTGCAGCAAATCGACACCGCAATGGGATACTGATCCGGCGAATTACGAGAATCTCGGCTCTTAAGAATGCGCGCTTGAGCCGTTCTTCCCGAGGCAGTTTTGGCCATATCTTTTGGGGATCCGTAACCCACTGACACCGCTGGAAGTCCGGCGGCTCATCGAAAGCCTTGATTTCTGCAACCGGTCTCGCCTGCGGACGGAGCCTTGCACCGCGCCAGCTTGTTCAGCGTTCTGCTCGGCAGATAGATCTGGCTGTTGGTGAACCAGAAGGTGATCCCCTCCGGCCGAAAGTCGGTGTAAGCTCCGCCGAAACGCGAGGAAGCCACCATATGACCGACGACGCCACGACCAGACCAACACAATCGAGTGGATTTCCGCCGCCTAATTTCCCTACGGTATTCGCGGACAGCGTGCAGAGTCTGATAAATAGTCAAACAATTGTTAAGTTTTACCTAGCCAGATTTGAGCCAAGCTTTGTGGGAGACGGACGGACACAGATGCAGTCGTTCGCGCAGGTCATAATGCCAATGGACGGGTTTGCGAGCATGTTTGTATTTTTTGAAGCCCAACTCCGCGTGTTAGTCCAGAATGGCTTTATAACTGAGGCTCGTCTTGCTGAATTACGGGCTGTTTTTAACCCGGGTCAGAAACCATGAGCGTGACCGACCCGTATTTATTCGCGAAGACCGCGCCTTGGAGTGCGCCGGTATTGCGACCCTCTGGGGAATTTCTCGCGCCGAGGCCTTCTGCGGGTGCAGGACACGGCTTGTGGTTGCTCGGCGCGGAACGAGCAACGGGAGAAAACCAGTATCGGGTATCTAATATGGCTGACACTCCGAAGGTGCATCCCGAAGAGACATCTCAAAGTGGTGTCGCGGCAGTTAACGAGGCTAAGCTGCTGAATGACATCGTTCGTGAGCGCGTTCGCTTCCCACAAGACGTGCTCCGAGTCGAATTTCGCTTCGGAGAGGACTCCACGGGAGCGCCGGCTGTGTGGGTTGTGTTCGTCGCACACGACGATCTTAAGCCTTCAAAGAGCAAGATAGCGAGCCTACAACGCGCCGCAGAAGAGGTACGCTCGATAGTTCACAGTGAAAGCAACCGCTGGCCTTACGTGGAGATCTCAACCGAGTAGCCCCGCTTTGGCGTTCCATCACGACCTGCTTGAGCAGGCTGAGCATCTGGTCGCACGCGAACGCCAAAGACCTAAGCAAGCCAGCTTGCGGCGCGCAATATCCGCCGCTTATTACGCCCTGTTTCATCTTCTCGTCGCCGATGGCGGCCGCTTGCTTTCTCCCCCTCGACCGCCCGGACTGCGCCTGCGTATCGGGCGGGCGTTCACTCACAGCGTGATGCGGAACGTTTGCAAGGGCTTCGTAGAAGCCAACGTGGCAGCCGCCCGCGGTAAATCACCGAGCGGCATTCCTAGCGCCACTCGTGTTCTGCTCGTCTTTCCACTTGAACCTGCCCTGGTCAACGTTCTTGAAGCATTTGTCGACCTTCAGGAGGCTCGCTATCAAGCCGATTATGATCTAACGAAACCATGGAATTGGTTAGGGGCGGCAACTCACGTCGCGACCGCTCGCGCCGCCTTCGCAAGCTGGCAAACGATCCGTCACAATCCAAATACAACCGTCTTGATGGCAGCGATTCTGCTGCAAAACCAGTGGGGAAGGTAAGAGTGATGTCAAAGTTGGATAATGTGCATTCTGGAAAGCGGTTTTCAGGTATTCCTTAAGTCGCCAAGCGTCTCGTCAAGTCTACCGGTATCGATCCTTGCGAATGCGCCGCGGGACGGGCTCGAACGTCATCTCGTATCGTTGTCCAACGCCTCTTTGACGGCATCGACGAATCAATGAATAAGTAAGGTGGGATTAGCCGAGGAATCCACCGTTGTCGTCCAAGGATTTGCTCAAACAAGGGTGTGGAGGCCGAAGCGCGTCCCGGGATTGGAGAGTGGGCAGTCAAATCCAATCCAAATGCGGGGCGTTCCACCGCCACATGAAAAAAGCCCAGCCGTGATGCGCGCCCGATACCACGTTTCCGGATTTTGCGAGCCGCGCCCGGCGATCCTTGCTCATGGTTGGGTCAAGCCTGCGGCGCCGCGTTCGATCGTGACGGCCGCTGCCAGCGCTATTCCGCTGATCATGATGAAAATGTCTCGGCTCGGCGGCTGGTGCAGTCGCAACGCTGCTTCGATCTGACCCGAAGCCGCCTCGGCGCTGATCGGAATGGTTTTTGTCCCTTCGTCGAGCACCTGGGCGACGATCCCGGCCGAGCGATCGATCGGCTCGCTGGACAGGTTCGGGTTGGGACTACGCGGCGGCATGCTCAGCGCTCGTGTCGGCTCGGAGCCGGGCTAAACCCGACACGGCGGCGGCTCTGCCATCCCGCGGCGGAGCCCCCCGCCAAACCCTGCGGCAGAAATTCCGCCGGTGAGTTTTCACCAAACACGACGCCTCGATGCTTGGGGCACCAACTCTCGCCCGAGTGCACGGGAAGGCCGCAGAACATGGCGGGGCGCAGCGGTGATGGATCGCCCTCAATCCATCTGCAGCCACGGAAGTCGGCATCGGTCAGAGCGCCGTCACCGACGGCACCGACGACTGAGGCTTTGCGGCGCGGGCGAACACCCGCATGCGGAACCGGCGTTACCATCACCCTCTTAGCCCTCTATTGAGACCGGGTATTCGCCTGCTGCGATGCTTCCGGCTCCGCGGAACATGGTAAGAGGGGATGACAGCAATCTTTCGCGCAGATGAACTCGCTGTAAGACTTGATTGACGGACGTTGATGGCTCAGCCGCGGCGGACGTAGGGGCGAACGCCGTCGACCAGCGCAGCGGACGGGGCGAGGCGCGGCCCCTCCCCTTCGTCGACCGGCGGAGCGATGGTCACGCCCCAGTCGGCAGCGTTAGAGCGGGCTGAGCCCCGCGAAACCCCGAAACCCATCGTTGCCGTCCACAGAGAATGGGTTTCGCTCCCTCAACTCATCCTCCGGCTAGAGTGCTATGCCGGCGAGGGAGGCCTGTGCATGCAATGGAACGCTGCCGTCACCCTCGGCAGCAGCGCGCAGCGACATACTAGTCTCGGTTCGGGGTACGGGGTTGATCCGCGTCTGATAACCGCGTTCGCTGCTGAACCATTCAATAAGGGCGGCGTCTGACGCATCGTGACGTTCGTTCTCTGCCGTGGCATGACCACGCGTGCGTCGTCCCGGAAACTTGTCGGTTAGTGGTTTAGACATCACGGCAACTCGTTCGACATGATGATTGTGCCGGAGGCGGCGAACATGCCGCCGACGCCGTGGCAGACAGAGATTTTGGCGCCGGGGACCTGGGCTGGGGCGATGCCGCGCATCTGCCGCACGCTCTCCTGCAAGGCGTACATGCCGTACATGCCGGAATGCATGTAAGATAGGCCGCCGCCGTTCGTATTTAGCGGCAGTTTGCCGCCGGGGGCTGTGTTGCGCTCAGCGATGAAAGCGCCGCCTTCGCCGCGCCCGACAAATCCGAGGTCTTCGAGACCGTAGATCGGCAGATGGGCGAAGGCGTCGTAGATCATCAGATGGTCGACGTCGCTGTGGGTGATGCCGGCCTCGGCAAAAGCCTTGGCGCCCGACACGCGAAACGCGCTCGACGAGGTGAAATCCTTCATCTGGCTGACCATCGGGGTCTCGACACTCTCGCCGGTGCCGAGGATGTAGACCGGCTTCCGCGGAAAGTCCTTGGCGCGCTCGGCCGCGGTGAGAATTAACGCGCCGCCGCCATCGGTCACCAGGCAGCACTGCAACAGCCGGAACGGGTAGGCGATCATTCGCGAATTCAGCACATCGTCGACGGTGATCGGGTCCTTGAAGGTGGCGCGCGGGTTCTTGCCGGCCCATTCGCGCTGCACGACCGAGACCATCGCCAGGGTCTCGTCGGTCAGCCCGTAAGTCTTCATGTAGCGCAGGACCGGGATTGTGAACAAAGTCGGCGGCCCCATCGGCCCATAGGGCTGCTCGAACTGGCCGGCGAGGCTGGTCGGCGCCACAACGTTGCGGGTGCGCCCCACGCCGGAGCGGCCGCTCTCGCCATGGGTGATCAATACCGTGTCGCACAGCCCCGAGGCGATCGCCGCCGCGGCGTGCCTCGTATGGATCATGAACGAACAGCCGCCGACTGCGGTGCCGTCGACCCATTTCGGGGTAAGCCCCAGATAATGCGCGATCGTCGTCGGCGTCTCGCCGGCGGTAGCGATCCCGTCGATGTCGGAAGGTTTGAGCCCGGCATCGGCCATCGCGTTCAGCGCCGCGTCGGCGTGCAATTGGATCTGCGACATGTCGGGAATGACGCCGAGCTTGGTGGTCTCGGCGGCGCCGACGATGGCTATCGATTTCGGCTGCATCGCCCTTACCTCCCGGCCGGACGGAACAAGGGCAGGGTAATCTGGTCGTCGAGCTGTTCGAAGGCGACCTCGACCGGCATGTCGAGCTGCAACGCCTCGGGGGTTTGCGGGCTTTGGGTGATGTTGGTCATCATCCGCGGCCCCTCGTCCAATTCGACGACGGCGATCGCATAGGGCGGCGTGAAGCCGGGGACCGGCCGGTGGTGGATTACATAGCTGAACAAGCGACCCTTGCCGCTCGCTGCGAACACGCCGACATCGCGCGACGCGCAACCGGGACAAAACGGCCGTGGCGGAAAATACGCCTTGCCGCAGGCGTTGCAGCGCTGCAGGCGCAATTCGCCGGCGCGCGTGCCGTCCCAGAAATGCTGCGTCTCCGGCGTCGGCTGCGGCCTTGCGCGTCGTCCTTCGGACATCCCCACCTCCATCAAGCGATCAGATTGCGACTTTGACGCCTGCCGCGAATTGGGGCAAACGGAACCTCGGAATTTCGCGGGAGGACAACATGGCGGCACAACCGGGCAACATCACCGCGGCGCAATTACGGGGCCGGCTGCACGACGGTGGCGAGATCGCGATCGTCGATGCCCGCGAGGAAGGCAGCTTTCATCAGCGGCATCTGCTGATGGCGTCGTGCCTGCCGCTTTCCCGGCTCGAGCTGATCGCCCCTGCCCTACTCCCGCGCCGCGCCGCGCCGATTGTCGTCTGCGATGATGGTGACGGCCTCGCCGAGCGCGCCGCCGCGCGTCTGGTCGAGGGTGGCTGGAGCGATGTGTCGGTCCTCGGCGGCGGCGTCGCGGCCTGGGAAGCAGCGGGCTTCCCGGTCTATAGCGGCGTTCATGTGCCGAGCAAGGCCTTCGCCGAGGTCGTCGAGCACGAATATGGCACGCCATGGATCAGCGCGGAGGAATTGGCGCAGCGCCAGAAACAAGGCGAGCGGCTGGCGATCTTCGACAGCCGCTCCTATGAAGAGTACCACTCGAACAGCATCCCCGGTGCCATCAGCGTGCCCGGCGCCGAGCTGGTCTACCGCTTCCACCAGCTGGTGGCGTCGCCCGACACCTTTGTTGTCGTCAATTGCGGCGGGCGCACGCGCAGCATCATCGGCGCGCAGGCATTGATCGACGCCGGCGTGCCGAACCGCGTCGTCTCGCTGAAGGACGGCACGATGGCCTGGCACCTCGCCGGGCTCGATGTGGTCAATGGCGCGACCGACCGCGCGCCCGAGGTCTCGGCCGAGGGAGTCGCCGCGGCCCGACAGCGCGCCGAGTCGGTCTCCCGACGCTATGGCGTCCCCACCATCGACCGGGCCACCCTCGCCCTGTGGCAGCGCGAGGCCGAGCAGCGCGCGCTCTATGTGCTCGATGTCCGCGACCCGGCCGAATACCGTGCCGGACGTTTGCCGGGATCGCTGATGGCGCCCGGCGGTCAGTTGGTCCAGGAAACCGACAGTTGGCTGGGAATCTGGGGGGCGCGCGTCGTACTGGTCGACGACACCGGCGTGCGCGCGCGGATGACAGCCTCCTGGCTCAAGCGCATGGGCTGGGAAGCGGTGGTGCTCGATGGCGGGCTCAAAGGCGCCCGTCTCGAGCAAGGGATGCCGGCGATCGACACGAGCATGTTTCCCCTCGCCGGACCCGAACCGGCGACCATCACCCCCGCCGAACTCCACGGGCGCCCAGCGACCGTTATCGACCTGGCATTGAGCCGCCGCCATCGCGACGGCCACATCCCCGGCGCATGGTTCGCTATCCGCGTACGCCTCGCCTCCGCGCTGGCCAAATTGCCGGCTCAAGTCGATCTGGCGCTGACCAGCGAAGACGGCGTGATCGCCCGTTTTGCCGCCGCCGAAATCGCATCCTATGCCGGCCGCCGGGTACGGGTGCTGGCCGGCGGGACTGCGGCCTGGAAAGCGGCCGGATTGCCGCTCGAAACCGGCATGGGACCGCTCGCCGACGAGCCCGACGACGTGTCCCTGTCGGCGCGCGACCGGCCGACCGACCGCGAGCGCTTTATGCGCGAATATCTCGCCTGGGAGATCGACTTGGTCAACCAGATCGCCCGCGACACCGACTGCCGGTTCCGTCTTGCCGCTCAGTGAACCGCGCGTTGCATCAACCGGATCGGGTCTCGTAAGCTCGAAGCACAATCGTTCTGGGGAGGAAATCGCATATGAGGTTCTCACAGCTGGTCCTGGGCCTGGTTCCACTGGCCCTTGCTGCGGTTCACTCGGCCGCGGCACAGCAGGCCGGCGGCGACGCGGCCTACACCGTCACCTATTTCGAGGCAGCCGCGCCCAATGTCGCGCACGCCGTCGCGCTAACCATGCAATTCGTCGCAGCCAGCCGTAAGGAGCCAGGCAATATCGGCTTCGAAGCGTTCCAGGAAATCGGCCGGCCGAGCCGCTTCGCGCTATTCGAGGCTTGGCGCGACAAGGCGGCGTCGGATGCCCACGACAAGGGCCCGGCTGTCACCGCATTTCACGACAAGCTTCAGCCGCTGCTCGTCGGCCCGTTCGAGGTCAGGGTGTTCAACGGGTTCTCGATGGCCGGGCCCGCCGCACAGGGCGGTCCTCGGGCGGTTTACGTCGTCACCCATGTCGATGTCTTTCCCGCCGGGAAGGATCAGGCAGCCGCGCTCGTCACGGCGTTGGCCGAGGCCGGCCGCAAGATACCAGGCAACTTACTCTTCGACGTGCTGCAAGTGGTCGGTCGCCCGAACCATTTCACCCTGGTTCAGGGCTGGCGCGACCGCAAAGCCTTCGATGACAGCCTGATGGCCGCCTCGACTCGCGACTTCCGGCAAAAGCTGACACCGCTCGAAGGCGCGCTCTACGACGAACGGCTGTACCACGCGCTGCGGTAGTGCTCAGACGCAGAGACAGGATTCAAACAAACCGTCATGGTCGGGCTCGTCCCGGCCATCCACGAGAAGCAACGCAAGCTTTGCCGATCTCCATGGATCCCCGGCACAAGAGCCTGTCCTCGGGCCGCGCGAAGCGCGGACCCGTGGGCCGGGCATGACGATTGCAGTGGGACTGCACCATCTGATTGCGCCTGTGCGCTAGACGCCGAACCCCTTCACAGACTCCAGTAATGGATGTTCTGCGGAACCTGATCGCGGGCGATCGCGGATTTCACGTCGACAAACACGCCGCCCGGCGCCACCGCGGCAAACAGCTTGTCCCATCCGGCCTTGGCCAGAAGCCGATGGGGTACGGCGAGGACCAGCCCGTCGAGCCCGCTAAATTCGTCCAAGGCGACGAGATCGATCCCATATTCGCGCTTTGCCTGCTCCGCGTCGGCGAGCGGGTCGGCGACCAACGCGGCGATGCCGAATTCACGTAATTCGGCGACGATGTCGGGAACCCGGCTGTTGCGCAGATCGGGCACGTCTTCCTTGAAGGTGATGCCGAGAATCCCGATCCGCGCGCCCTTGACCGGACGCCCGGCGGCAATCAGCAATTTGACGACGCGCTGGGCGACAAAGCCGCCCATGCCGTCGTTGATGCGCCGCCCCGACAGGATTACCTGCGGGTAATAGCCCGCCGCCTCGGCCCGTGCGGTCAGGTAATACGGGTCGACACCGATACAGTGGCCGCCGACCAACCCCGGTGTGAACGGCAGAAAATTCCATTTGGTGCCGGCCGCCGCCAGCACCTCCCGCGTCGGGATGCCGAGCCGGTCGAAGATGATCGCCAGTTCGTTCATCAGGGCGATGTTCAGATCGCGCTGCGTGTTTTCGATCACCTTTGCCGCCTCGGCGATTTCGAGCGAGCCGGCGCGGTGCAAACCGGCCTCGACGATTTGCCCGTAGACCGCCGCCACGCGCTCTAATGTCTCCGCATCCTCGCCGGCGACGATTTTGATGATGGTTTCGAGCCGGTGCCCCTTATCGCCGGGATTGATCCGTTCGGGCGAATACCCGAGCTTGAAGTCGATCCCCCCCGCCAAGCCCGAAGCCTTGGCGAGCAACGGCCCGCAGATGTCGCGAGTTAGGCCGGGATAGACTGTCGATTCGAAGACCACGACCGAACCGGGCTGCAGGCGCGGTCCGATCAACCTGCAGGCCTCGGCGAGCGGTGCCAAATCGGGACGGCGCTCCGCATCGATCGGCGTTGGGACCGTGACAATCAGAAAACTCGCCTCGGCTAGCTCGTCGGGATCGTCGGTGAGCCGAAGTCGGGTCTCGCGTAAGGCCGCGTCGGGAACCTCGCCGGTTGCGTCCCGTCCCTGGCGCAACGCGGCGATCCGCTGCTCCGAGACATCAAACCCGATGACCGGGGCGAACTTCTTCGCCAAAGCAAGCGCCACCGGCAATCCGACATAGCCGAGGCCGACAACCGCAAACCCGCGCTCCACGTCAGCTGCTACCTGCAAGACCCCTCCCGGCGATCACGACATGATGTGACAGAGTGCGACCAAATATAGTTAACAAAGAGTCCCGGCGCATGACGATCGCGCGCGGGCCGGTCGGTCAATTGACCCGGTGATAGCGCTTATACCAGGTGACAAAGCGGCCGATCCCCTCTTCGATCGTCGTCTTCGGCTGAAAGCCGAGATCGCGCCGCGCGGATTCGATATCGGCAAAACTCTCCGGCACGTCGCCGAGTTGTAACGGCAGCAGCTCCTTTTTTGCGGTGCGCCCCAGCGCCCGTTCGAGGACCGCGATGAAATCAAGCAGTTTTTCGGGCCGATGGTTGCCGAGATTGTAGATCCGGTGCGCAACCCCGTCCTCGGCCGCCCCCGCCGTGGAGGCGCGATCATGCGCGGCGATTGTGCCGGTAACAATGTCGTCGATATAGGTAAAGTCGCGCGCCATATGGCCTTCGTTGAACACCTTGATCGGCTCACCGGCGAGAATCGCCCTGGTGAACAGATAGGCCGCCATATCCGGCCGACCCCACGGCCCATAGACGGTAAAAAACCGCAATCCTGTCGCCGGCAAGCCATAGAGATGGCTGTAGCTGCGCGCGATCAGCTCACAGCTGCGCTTGGTCGCACCGTAAAGCGAGACCGGCCGATTGACCGGATCGTCGACGCTGAACGGCTGCTTGCGGTTGGCGCCGTAAACTGAAGAGGACGACGCGTAAGTGATTGCCGTGAGCGGCTTTATGCGTCGCGCCGCTTCGAGCATGACCAGTGTGCCCATCACATTCGCGTCGATATAGGCATAAGGGTTTTCTAGCGAATAGCGCACCCCGGCTTGCGCCGCGAGATGGACGATCCCGGTCAGTTCCTCGTGGCGATCGACCAGGGCAAAGACGCCCTCGCGGTCCGCTACATCGAGCTTGGTGAAGACGAAGCCGGGGAAGGCGGCGAGCTCGGCGAGGCGCGCTTGTTTCAGCCGCACATCGTAATAATCGTTTAGGTTGTCGATGCCGACGACTTGATCGCCGCGCTCGAGCAGCGCCTTGGCGACATGAAACCCGATGAACCCGGCTGCGCCGGTCACAAGAATCGACATGGGACTCCTAGCCAGCGGATAGCGGCCTGCCCTATCGTTTCGCTCCGCTGCCGGCAAGCGATTTCTCAGGCCAGTCCCACTCCGCGCTTTAAACGGCGGGCGAGGTGCTCGAGACGAAAGGCGAGACGTGGTTGCTGGACCACCTGCCACAGCATCGGTTCGCACCGTGTGGCAAAACTCTCCTTCAGTCGGTTGCGGCCGGCCATGAAATCATAAACGCGCATGCCGGAATGGAAGGCGTCTCGGATCGCCAGCGCATGAGTGACGACCCCCGGGCGCTCACGCGGGTCGGCGTCGTCAAACCCGCTTTGATAGGCATACACGCGGCCGTCCCGGTGAAAATTATAGAGATAACCGATGACCCGCTCGCCGGCCCGCGCCTCGACGAGTTGGATCACACCGTCGGCAAAATGGCGCTCGATCACTCGGCGGTGGAACTTCTCGAAAAACCCGCCGGTGAATGAGTGCGCGATGCCGCGCCGTTCCCACGAGGTGCAATGCAGCGCCTTCAATCCGGTGAACCAGCTCTGGGCCTCCGCCTCGGTGGCGGCTTCGCGCAATTGCAGCGGCCCGCGCGCTTCGAAATTCCGCAACGCGCGGCGCAGCTGTTGGCGGGCATTGGCGCTGAGCACCGGGTCGAGCGCGCCGTCGCTCGCCGCGAGGAGACCGAGATCGACCGAATATGAAGGCTTGGCGATCTCGTGGAGCATCAACCCATACGCGGCGAGCGCTGCGCCGGGCAGTCGCACCGACGAGCCGCTGAAATGGAGTTCGTCGGCCTCGCCGCGCAGCCCGCTGAACCAGGCTAGCAGCGCGTCGCGGACGGCGGGTTCGCTGCCCTCCGCGCACAGGATGCCGTTGTGCTCGATCGTCATTGCGTCATATTGCGGGTCGCCGGTTTCATTTAGATAAAGGCCGCGCGACCGGATCAGCCGGTAACGACGCCGTGTGACCGCCCTCCCGACCAACGCCAGCGCCACTGTCTCACCCTGTGCGCGGCCGCGCAGCAGCATCGGCCGGCCTGCCGCCGGGATCGCGTCGAGCAAGCTCCCGATCCAGGCCCAGGAGATGAAGAAAGACGGGTGCACGACGGCTTCGAGCGTCCGCCATTCGCGCTCGAGTTCGGCGAGCGGCGGCAGCGCCTCCCGGCGTAACGCGACCTCGCTTGGCGCGCGCGTTTGGCCGTGCATCCCTTGTTAACCCAAGTTCACCCGATGCAGCATAAGCTCAACCCTGCGCGATCCTGGTATAAGGCCCGGAAAGCGGCAACAAATGCGATCGGACGATGCGGGTCCTGCACATCCTCGACCATTCGCTGCCGCTGCAGAGCGGCTATGTCTTTCGCACGCTCGGCATCGTCAACCAACAGCGGGCATTGGGCTGGGAGCCGGTGCTGCTCACCAGTGGCAAGCATTACGCGCCGGGGCCGCCGCGCGAACATATCGGCGATTGGGAATTTTTGCGCACGCCAGCGCCGAACGGGCTCAGCGCCCGGCTGCCCTGGGCGCGCGAGCTGAAGTTTGTCAGCGATCTCAGGCGCCGTCTCGACGAAGTCGTGGATGAAGTGCAGCCGCAGATCCTGCACGCCCACTCGCCGGTCCTCAACGCGCTCCCGGCGATTCGCGTCGGCCGCCGTCATCGCATCCCGGTGGTTTACGAAGTGCGTGCGCTGTGGGAGGATGGGGCAGCGAGCCACGGGACCCATCGCGAGGCCGGGCTGCGCTATTGCGCCACCCGGCTGATCGAGACCCACGCGATGCGGCGGGCCGACGCGGTAACCACGATCTGCGAGGGGCTGCGTGGTGAGATCGCCGCCCGCGGCATTCCGGCGGAGAAAATTACGATCATCCCCAATGCCGTGGACCGCAATGCATTTCACGGGCCGGGTGCTCGCGATTCTGCGCTCGCCGCCCGGCTCGGTCTCGCGGGCAAACGAGTGCTCGGCTTTTTCGGCTCATTTTATTCCTATGAGGGGCTGCACCTGCTGCTGCGCGCGCTGCCCCAGATGCAGCACCGGCGCCCGGACATTGCAATCCTTCTCGTCGGGGGCGGTCCGGAGGAGAAGAATTTGCGCGCGCTCGCCCGCGACCTCGACCTTAGTGACAGCGCGATCTTCACCGGGCGAGTGCCGCATGACGAAATCGGCCGCTACTACGATCTCGCCGACCTTCTGGTTTTTCCGCGTGTGTCCTTGCGCCTGACCGAGTTGGTGACGCCGTTGAAGCCACTCGAAGCGATGGCGCAGGAGCGAATCGTTGCCGCCTCGAATGTCGGCGGCCATCGCGAGCTGATCCGCGACCGAGAGACCGGTTACCTCTTTCCTCCCGATGATCCCGGTTTGCTCGCCGAAGGCGTGCTCGCGGCACTCGACGACGCCGCGTCGTGGCCTCGCATCCGCGCATGCGCCGTCCGGTTCATCGACAGCGAGCGATGCTGGGCGCACAGCGTCGCCCGCTATGCCGAAGTCTATGCCCGAGTCTTGCGACGATGAGTTCCCGTCATGGCCGCGTCGCTACGGTACTGGGCGCACACCTCGAGAAACAGCGCGATTTGCCCGTCGGTCGTGCTCCGCCAGTCGAACTGCTCGGCATAAGCGCGGGTGACGGCGCGCTCGGGCGGCGCAGCGAGGAGGTCGCTGATCACGCCGGCGAGGTTTTCCGGCGTGATCAGGGGAACGATACGGCCGGCTGCCGGTGCGGCGACGATGTCGGTGATGCCGGCAAAGTCCGAGACTACCACCGGGGTTCCGCAGGCCATGCTTTCGAGCAACACGTTGGGCCAGCCCTCATGGGTCGAGACCAGCAGCAACAGATCGGCCGCTCCGTAGATCTCCGGAAGCTTCTGCTGCGGCATTTGTCCGAGCACGCGGACCCGATTGGCGACGCCGCGGGCGCGCGCCAAAGCTTCGATCGCGGCGCGCTCGGGCCCGTCGCCGACGATGACCAGATCGGCTTCGGGCAACAGCACCAACGCCTCGACCATCAGTGGGTGCCGCTTCAGCGCCACCAGATTGCCGACCGCAAGCAGGGTCGGCCGGGTGAAGCCGAGACGCCGCCGCGCCGCTTCGCGGTCGCCCAGGCGAAACAGCGCGAGATCGACGCCGTTGCGCAATACCCGGATCCGCTCCGGCGCGGTCCCGAGCGCCACGAGCCGGTCTCTCAGGCCGCTCGACACCGTGACGAGCCCCGCCGCACGCGCCGCCGCCCAGCGAATCCAGCGCCGCGGTACGGCATGAGCGGCGATCAGATTGAGATCGCTGCCGCGCGCGGTGACGACCACCGGCCGCCCGAGCGCCCGGCCGAGCAGCACCGCGGCAACCCCGTCGGGGTAGAAATAATGGGCGTCAATCAGATCGAAGTCGCCGCCCGCATGGATCTGCCGGCGCAGCAGCGGCAGCACCGCCGCGAAGAGCGCCAGCGGCGCCGTGCTCATGCCGATCTTCGGCAGCAGCGGATAACGCGGGTGATCGATATGCAGCCCGTGCCGCATTTCCTCGGGCGGTATCCGGGCCACTACCGAATAGCCGCCAAAGCGCGGCGAGGTGAACGGAAACCACGGACAGGGAGCGACGATCCGGGCCTGGACCTCGCCGCTTTCAACCAGCTTTCGCAGCCGCGTCTCGACAAAAATCCCGTGTTGGGGGCGCGCGGCACTCGGATATAACGTCGTAAAGGTAAGGATCTGCACCTGCGGGACCACACCAAATGCGGCTGCGGGGCCGGCGTCGCGTGATACCGCTCGGCTGATGCCAGTTTACCGCAACCCCGATTTTCGGCGACTGCCGAGCGGGCTGGCTGCCCTGTTCAACGCCCCCGCGCGCGATTCTTTTTTCGCGCTGCCCGGCTGGTACGATCTGATGGCATGCCACGGCGTACCGCCGGCGACCGAAACCCGGCTCTATAGTGACGAGCGGCCGGGCTCGACGTCGGCGCTCGTGCTTCAGGTCGTGGACGGCGAAGGGCGGCGGCGCCTCGCCAGCCTGACCAACGCCTACAGCGTCGAGCACGGCATTCTCGCCGCGCCGGAGGCCGACCTCGCCGCTGGGATCGGCGCGATCGTCATCGCGATCCTCGGCGAATTTCCGCGCTGGGACGCCATTGCCTTGGAGGAGCTCGATCCGCTCGCGCCATCCTTCGGCACCGCGATTGCCGCTCTGCGCGGCGCCGGGTTCTTCGTCGAATGCGTCTTTAATTCCGGGAACTGGTACGAGGAAACCGCGGGGATGAGCTTTGCCGATTACGTCGCACAGCGTCCCTCGGAATTGCGCAACACTTGGCGCCGCAAGCATCGCCGGCTGGCTGCGGACGGCCGGCTTAAAACCGTGTTTTATGCAAAGTCCGCCGGCATCGAGCAGGCAATCGCCGATTACGCGGCGATCTACGCGCAAAGTTGGAAGCCGGCTGAGATGTACCCCGACTTTATCCCGGCGCTGATCCGGCTGGCCGCCGCCGAGGGAGCGCTGCGTCTCGCCATTTCTTCCGTCGATGGCATCCCCGCCGCGGCGCAGTTCTGGATCGTCTGGAACGGTCGCGCCGTCATCTACAAGCTCGCTCACGACAAGCGCTTCGACGATTTTTCGCTCGGCACATTATTGACCATGGAGATGATCGAGCGCGTGCTCGCCGAAGACCGCCCTTACGAGATCAATTTTGGGCGCGGCGACGACCCCTATAAGAAATTATGGCTGCCGCGGCGCCGCGAGCGCTGGGCAATCACCGCGGCCAACCCGCGTACGCGGCGCGGGCTCGGGCTCGGGCTCAAGCGCGAAGCGGCGAAAATCTATCACCGCCTGCGCGGCGAGCGCGTCGCTCCGTTCGGCTGACGCGAACTCGGGCGATCTGTCACCCCAATCCACCATGCTGCAGTGGATCTCCTATTCGTCGCTGATCCCGCCGAACCTGTTCGTGCTGCTGGCGATGGTCGGGGTCATTCTCGCTTGGCGATGGCGGCGGACCGGGCTCCTGCTGGCAACGGCAGCGATGGCGTGTCTGTACGTCACTGCGACCCCGCTCGCGAGCGTTCGGTCTGATCCGCTCCGTCGAGGCGCTGGTCGGCATAATCCCCACCCTGCCGGCGCCGGCGCCGCCGGCAGCGATCGTGGTCCTCTCCGGCGATTTCCGGCACAGCAATATTGCCGGCGCAAAGGACACGGTGGGACCGGTCACCTTAGAGCGGCTGGCCGATGCAGCGAGCGAAGCGCGCCGGACAGGTCTGCCGATCCTGGTCAGCGGCGGCCGGGTCTATGATGCCGACGCGCCGCTGGCCGACATGATGGCCGACGCGCTGGAAACCGATTTTCGCTTGTCGGCGCGTTGGCGCGAAGATCGTTCGATGACGACCTACCAGAACGCGCTCTATTCGGCCGAGATGCTGCGGCGGGCGGGCATCCCGGCGGCCTTGGTCGTGACCAATCGCTGGCATATGGCGCGGGCATTGTGGTCGTTCCGCGCCGTCGGCTACCCGGTCGTCGCTGCGCCGACCGCCAGCGGGCGGAGGCTAAGGCTGAGGCTGGGGCCGGCGAGCTTTCTGCCGCAAATCCCCGCGCTGCTCGACAGCTATTACGCGCTGCACGAGCTGATCGGCTTGGCCTGGTATGTCGGCCGCTATGGCCATTGGTAGCGGGGCGGCCGGGGTATACCGTCGCCATCGGCGATGACGCCGCGGGGTCAGCCCGCGCGCAGCTCCACCGTAGCCGCACGGTCGATGGTCCCATCGGCGGCGAGGGCGACGCGGTAGTCATCGCGCGCCGTCTCGCGCGAAATTAGCCCGTCGAGGAAATCGACCGCGACCTGCTCGGGATCGCGCCCGGCCGGATCGCCAAACCCGCCGCCGCCCGGCAGTTCGAGGCGGATGAAATCGCCGCCCGGGACACTCTGCCGGCCCTTAGGGCCGATCGGCTTTCCGGAAACCAGGGTGACCCGGCCTGGAGCACCTTTGCCGCCGCCGTCGCGGCCCCGCGCCGGGTTGCCGATCCGCTCGAAATTGCACAGCATCGCGATCGGCGTGCCGTCGGCGCCGCCCAGTTCGATGACCTGGCCGAGCCCGCCGCGGAATTGCCCGGCTCCGCCCGAGCCCTCGCGAAACTCGCGCCGGCGGAACAGCACCGGCGCCACCGCTTCGGTCGCCTCGACCGGGATCGTGCGCACCCCGGAGGGGAACGCGGTCACGTCGAGCCCGTCCTTGCCCGGCCGCGCGCCGGCGCCGCCGCAATGAAAGATCGCGGTGCTGAACGGCCTGACCTCGGGCGGCGCCCTCCCCTCCTCCGCCCCCAGCTCGTCGAGCACGTCAGCGCCGCCATAGATTTGCGGGATCCACAGTGACGAGGCGCCCTCGGCCGGCACCCCGCCGTCGATGACCTGATGCAGGCAGCCGAACACCAGATCGGGCAGCATGTGGCCGACCGTGTGCCGGGCGGCGACCGCGCGCGGCCGCTTGGCGTTCAACAGGCACCCCTCGGGTGCGCTGACCGTGATCGGCGCGAGCGACCCGGCGTTGTTCGGCACTTCGGGCGCCACCAGGCATTTGACCCCGAACGCGGTGTAGGCGAGCGTGTAGTTCAGCACGACATTGATGCCAAAGGCGCTGGCCGGCGATGTCCCGGCAAAATCGACATGGATGCCGCTGTCGCCGATCGTCATGTCGGCGGCCAGGGTCAGCGGGCGGTCATAGCCGTCCATCGTCAGGCTGTTCTGGTAACGGCCGGGCTTCAGCTTGCCGATCGCCTCGATCGTCGCCTCGCGCGAGGTCTCGATGATGTGCTCGCCCAATCGGTCGAGATTGGCAATGCCGAACTCCTCCATCATCTCGATGAGCCGCCGGCTGCCTTCGTCGTTGCACGCGGCGAGCGCGTAGACATCGCCCTCGACCTGCAACGGCTCGCGCACATTCGCCCGGATCACCCGCAGCAGGTCCTCGTTCATCAGGCCTTCGCGCGCCAAGGCCATCAGCGGGATCGACAGCCCCTCCTCGAATACCTGGCGCCCATCCGGCCCCATGCCGAGCCCGCCGATATCGACGACATGGACGGTGCTGGCGAACAGGCCGACCGCCTCGCCATTCAGAAAGGTCGGGCTGACCACGGTCAGATCGTGCAGATGGCCGCAGGTCAGCCACGGGTCGTTGGTGATGTAGTGGTCGCCCGGCCGCATCGTCTTCAGCGGAAAGGCGTCGAGGAAGTGCTTGACCGCCGCCGCCATCGAGTTGACGTGGCCCGGCGTGCCGGTCACCGCCTGCGCCAGCATGTTGCCGTCGCGGTCGAATACCCCCGCCGACAAATCGCCGGCCTCGCGCACCGTCGTCGAAAACGCGGTGCGCACCAAGGTCTGCGCCTGCTCTTCGACCACCGCGATCAGCCGGCTCCACATGATCTGCATGTGGATCTGCGACAACGCCGTATTCGCTCTCGACAGCATAACCTCAGCCTCTCATAACCCCCCGCTCGCGACGTGAGGGTGGCGGCATCTTATGTTTTCCCGTCCCCCCGGCGCAACGCGTCAACAGCGAATGCCACCCGCAAGCGATGGCCGCACACGGGCCACAATCGGATGCCCTGGGCGGCCCGTCGCAAAACGAGCCGAGATTACTCGGCAAAAGTGATCACACGCAAAAACCGGCATAAACTTGTTCCAGGTGTGAACTACGTCACACATTTCGAGATATTCGCTGGGCCATTTTATCGCAGTGAGTCGGATAAGCGGTCTATCTGCGAAAATTCATCGAGCGAGGAATGCCATGAGGCGGATCAAGCACCCCCCAACCCCGATAAACCTTTCGACGAGCCAACGGGTTTCCTATCGCAGGCCGGACGGCTTGATCTTGTCGACCGGCAACCTTTACTTCACCTATCACGACGACGCCACGGCCAGCGTGTGGAGAGCCGCCCAGACCGCCGTGCCCGGTCAGGAAATCCTGCTCTATTCAGAGCCGGGTGTCCGCTTTGGCGACATCGTCTTCGCAAATGTCGGAGGCACGTTCTGGGGATATTTCTTCTCGGACGACGGTGGAGGCAATGTCTCCATCAAGCGCGTCCCGTTGACTGGGGGAGCGGCGACTATCCTCGCCACGGTCACCGATATCGATGTCGAGAACAGCCATCGCAACCTCGTCACCGACGGCGTGAACCTTTATTGGCAGGATGTGCAATCGGTGCGGAAGATGCCGATCGCTGGGGGCCCCGTTACCGTGCTCGACCCGGCGAGCCCGAATACGCCGACCGCGGGCATCGCCTTGCAGAACGGCAATATCATCTACGCCTCGGTGGCCGCCATTCGCTATGTGCCGGTTAACGGGGCCGCGACCCCGCCATCGGACCGGACGATCGTCACCGCATCAGAGCGGGTCACCGCGCTGCACGCCGTCCTAAGTTTTATTTATTGGGGTGAGGAGAACGGCGCGATCCGGGTGGTGGTGGACAACGGATCTTCGCTGGAGACGATCTCGACAATTCCCGGCTTCATCCCCACCTCGATTGCGACGAGCACGCATGGGGGCGTCTATGCCCAAGCGTGGACCCAGTGCGACTCGCAGTCGTGCCGGCTGCACTTCGACGTCCCCTCGGGAGAGGATTCGCTGTACACGATTGCCGGCGACGCTCTCGGTGTTTCCGTGGCAGGGTCGGGGAATGTCTTTTGGGGCGACGACGCCGGGGTGCACCGGCATATCCCGCATTGACTTATCCGGCCGACCGGGCACCGGCATTCCTCTAATCCGCCGGGACCGTGGTCCGGAGGCGGCGCCTCATCCAGTCCTCCGGACCACTATGACGGATTTGGCTGAGGCGATAGCAGAGTGGTGAAGGCTTTTGAGATGTTATTGTTGCGACGGCGCTGACCCGGCCTAGTGGTAAGAATTTGACAGTTAGTACCCGACCCCTTCTTGTGTCATTCCCGCGAAAGCGGGAACCCAGAGCAATCAAAACCCCGTTTGCCGCCCTGGACCCCCGCTTTCGCGGGGGCGACGAAGAATGCGCAATGGGAACCATTCGTCCGGTTCACGCCACTACGGCTTCGCCGCGGCCGCGTGATCATCGGGACGATCACCAAAAATTCGCCCGAGGCAACGCGGGATTGGCCGGCTCTTATGCCAAGCATTGTCGGGCGGCCGGGGCGACAACAAATTGAAGGTCGGCATGCGATCCTTTGCACCTAAGCTGAGCTCATCTCCAAAGCCGGTATCCACTAGCGCCGCTCGGCCCAATTTGTCCTGGACCGCATCGACTTATCTCAATTACGATTTCGGCCGGATTCCCGTGCATCCGCCTGCCGCACAGGCAGAACAAACGCCGGTGGCGATCAGCGAGCCGGGCGACCAATATGAACAACAGGCCGATCGGCTTGCAGATCACGTGATGTTCGGGGATCGACCAATCGATCGATCGAATCGCCAAGCCGGTTCCGACGCCAAGGACCCGATCGCTGCCTCGGCGGATTATCCGTCGCGCGGTGAAAACGCCCTCCAACCCGAGGATCGGCGATTTTTCGAATCTCGGTTTCAGCATAATTTTGCAGACGTAAAAATCTATTCGGATCGCGAGGCAAATCAGTCCGCTCTCGCCCTGCAGGCGCGCGCGTATACCACAGGGACCACGATCAGCTTCGCCGCCGGTGAATATCGGCCAGGCACAGCCGAGGGCAGGCACTTGCTTGCTCACGAGCTCTCTCACGTTATTCAGCAGCGTAGTGTAACCACACCGGGCATGCCGCTGATCCAGCGCCAGCCAAAAGATAAACCAAAGGAAACTCCCGCACAGCAACCGGCTAAACCGCAGACGCTACAACAGTCGAAGGTCGATACCGCTGATCCAGTGTTTAACGGGACTTCTCAACTCATCGATGCAGTTTTGCAAAGAAATCAAACGCTAACGCCTTATATAGGTGACAAGATCAAAAAGGGCTTCAGCGTCGCAGCTGAAGGCAAATTCAAACAGGATATTACCGACAATGAGTTTGTTAATGCGCATAAGAAGGCGTTCGGTTCGGAGCCCGAATCTTATACCATGGGCTTTTATGACTATGTAAATACAAAAACCATTCATGTTCGTCCGAGCGCGGTATTCGGGACAGCATTGCACGAGGCGGTTCACAGTTTGGCCAATCCGCAGCTGTATACGGATCTATCCCTGATCAACAATGTATCTCCACACTTGGTGAATATATTAACCGAGGGAGTAACCGCATTTTTTACCGACAGCATTTTGAACGATGAGGGCTTAACCAATTTCAACGACGCGTACGTCCGGCAGAAAGAAGAGGTAAAAACGAAGCTGTTAAAGCCTTTGGGATTTGACGTTCTCGCGAACTTTAATTTCAAATATGACATAGTTGCACTTGCCAATAAATTAGGCATTTCC
Organism: uncultured Alphaproteobacteria bacterium; assembly: GCA_963733945.1. Classification (GTDB taxonomy): domain Bacteria; phylum Pseudomonadota; class Alphaproteobacteria; order ATCC43930; family CGMCC-115725; genus AP-15. The sequence continues at coordinate 25,169 of CAVTFD010000049.1, forward strand.
ACCAAACAATTCGCCGATTTCAAAGCCGGAGCAAAAACGGAGGTGTTCAAACGCCTCAACGCTCTACTGTAGGTACAGGCTACCTGGAGACCTGCTTGATCCGTCTTTCGGAGCAGAACGAAGCTCGATCGCCGAAATCAATGAAGTAGAAAGTTAGTCGCGGCGCTACTGGAATTCGCCGAGCCAGCGGCCGGCCGCCAGCACCGCTCATAATCCGTACGCCAAGACCCCGCCCCGCGATCCAACACCCCGGCCGACGACTCCCCCGCCACGCGCACTGTGGCCGACAACGCGGTGCGCACGAAGGTCTGGGTCATGCAACCAATCCATCTGCTCGAAAATCAACCGCACACTGAGCTTTGGCGCGTGGCACAGTGCGCGCATGGCGAGGCTCAGGATTAGCATCATTTTTGAATCCGGCGCGCGGATCGGCCCCGGCAAAGCGAAGCTGCTCGAAAGCATCCGTGACACCGGCTCGATCTCGGCCGCTGCGCGTGAGATGGGGATGTCTTACAAGCGCGCGTGGCTGCTGCTCGACAGCATGAACCAAACCTTCATCGAACCTGTGGTGACGGCCGCACCGGGCGGTTCTGGCGGCGGCGGCGCAACGCTGACGCCATTCGGTGCGGAAGTGCTGGAACGCTATCGCAGCGTTCACGAGCGGGCGGCCGCCCTGGCTGTCGATGATATGGCGGCGCTCGCACGCCGGGCACGGCCGGACGCCGGCCCAAAAATCTGATGAGCCGAGGGCTGTAGCTGCTTTGCCATAGCGATGTCTTGCGCTATAGCCTATTTGCCATAGCGCGAGAGGCGGCGATGAGCGAGCGGGCAAGCGCGTCTGTCTTGGTGCGTGGGGTAGGTGATGTCGGTTCGGCCGTCGCGGTCGTGTTGTTTCGCGCGGGTTACTCTGTCGCTCTGCATGATGAGCCTGCGCCGTCTACACCCCGACGCGGCATGGCTTTCGCTGATGCCGTTTTTGACGGTTGGGCAACTCTCGACAGCTTAACTGCCGTGCGCGTGCAAACAGCGGCTGAGTTGCTGCACGGACTGAAAGCCGGCGATGTGGTGCCGGTCACGACCGCGCCGTTTTCGGAAGTTGTTGAGGCGACGGTTTGGGCGGCGGTCATCGATGCACGCATGCGCAAGCGCGCGGTGCCGGAACGACAGCGCGGGCTCGCGCCGCTGACAGTTGGGCTCGGCCCGAATTTCATTGCCGGTGAAACCGTCGATCTCGCCATTGAAACCAAGTGGGGCGAACGGCTCGGCGAAATCGTCCAAGCCGGCGCGACACTGCCGCTCGGCGGCGAGCCTCGACCTATCGGCGGTGTCGGCCGCGCGCGCTTCGTCTATGCGCCGCAAGCGGGCCGATTCAGAACCGCCGCCCGCATCGGTGATCGCATCACCGAAGGCGATTCCGTGGCGTCGATAGGCGCGCTCTCCCTGCTCGCGCCGATAGGCGGCGTGCTGCGGGGTCTGACAAGGAGCGGCGTGGAGGTCGCGGCTCGCACCAAGGTGATCGAGGTCGATCCGCGCTGTGATCCTGCCGGCGCATTCGGCTTGGGTGAGCGGCCACGGCGCATTGCCGAAGGTGTGCTTCAGGCGCTCTCAAGAGCGCCCGTTTTGGCGTCGTAGCGCAGGCCGATGTCTGTTACCGATCTTTCTCCGTCGGCGGCGCGTCGCGCGCCATTGGCCTTCATCGGCGGCGCCGTCATTGGCGCGCTCGGGGGTTTGATCGGCCTTGGCGGCGCGGAATTTCGACTGCCGCTCCTGATCGGCGCGTTTCGGTTCGCGGCGCTGCAAGCAGTGATCCTCAACAAAGCAATGAGCCTTGTGGTCGTAGCCTCGGCTTTGCCCTTTCGCGCATCGGCGGTGCCATTCTCGGCGCTCGCCGCGCATTGGTCGATCATCGCCAATCTGCTGAGCGGGAGTCTGCTCGGCGCTTGGTTCGGGGCCGGGTGGGCGACGCGGCTAGCCTCCCAATCACTCTATCGCGTCATCGCTATTCTGCTGGTCGGCATCGCCGGCGTCCTGCTCGTCGGCCATGACGTGGCAACATCGGGCGCGATGCTGACGGGTACCGCTCAGGCAATCGCCGGTGTCGCGGCTGGCTTTGCGATTGGCATCGTTGCCGCGCTACTCGGCGTTGCCGGTGGCGAGTTGCTCATCCCTACGCTCGTCCTGCTGTTTGGTGCGGATATCAAACTCGCCGGCAGCCTGTCACTGGCGGTGAGCTTGCCGACGATGCTCGTCGGTTTTACCCGCTATAGCCGGGATCGCAGCTTCGTGGTTCTCGGGCAAAATAAGGGGCTCGTCCTGGTGATGGCGGCCGGGTCGATTATCGGGAGCTTCATCGGCGGCCGACTCCTCGGGCTGGTGCCGTCACCAATCTTGCTCCCGCTGCTCGCCGTGGTCTTGGTGATTTCGGCCGTCAAGGTCTGGCGGCATCGCTGAGGGCACTTGGTAAAATGTAATCGGCAGGTTTCTGTATCTTGTGTTTTTGGCGCGATCCGGGCCTTCCGTCAAAGTCGCACGTCCCCCTTGGGAAGTGGGCAGATAGGCGCCTGCGCGATTGTGCGGGACGGCACGGGCTTTCGTTATATCAGTCCGAGGTCGCGCAGGCTGGTGTGGCGGTTGCGGGCGATGATGACGTGGTCGTGCAACACGACGCCGAGCGGGGCGGCGGCTTTCTTGATGTCTTGGGTCACGGCGATGTCGGCCTTTGACGGGGTCGGGTCGCCCGAGGGATGGTTATGCACCAGGATCAATGCCGAGGCGCCGAGTTCGAGCGCGCGCTTGACCACCTCGCGGGTGTAGACCGGGGTATGGTCGACCGTGCCGCGCTGCTGGCGCTCGTGCTTGAGCAATACATTCTTGCGGTCGAGAAACAGGATGTGGAACTCCTCGACCTTGTTGTGGGCGATTTGGGCATTGCAATAATCGATCAGCTTGTCCCAGGAATTGACCACCGGCCCCTGCTGCAATTCCGTCCGCATCAGCCGCAACGCCGCCTCGCGCCCGGCCTTGATCGCGGCGATGCCGGCGAGGTTGAGGCCGGCTTCGGCCAGCGCGTCGGGATCGGCGGCCATCACCTCGCCAAAGCCGCCGAGTTTCGCCAGCAGGGTTTTCGCCAGCGGTTTCACGTCGCCGCGCTGATAGGCGGCGAACAATAGCATTTCGAGCAATTCGTAATCCGGCAGGGTATCGGCTCCGGCAGCCATCATCCGCTCGCGCAGCCGATCGCGGTGGCCGTAATAGTGCGGCCGGGCGGCCCCTTCGGCGAACTGATTGCTGTTCCTGCCACGCGCCGGGGCGTTCGGGAACGGAGCCGACTCGGTCTTTTCCGGTTTCCGGCCCGTCCGCGCCATAAATCTCTTGGCACAGCGACTTTACCCGGTCCTGCTCGGCGGCGTCGAACACCCATACATGCCGGACGGCATCCCATTCGCCGCCGAGACCGCGGGCCCTGGCCGGAAAATTGGGGTGGTACGGAGAGCTGACGACGATATGGCCGTCTCGTTCCACGATCGAGAAAGGCATCCGACGCCCCGCCTGCAGCATGCCCGTCGCCGAACTTGGCGCGGGGAACGTCAATATCGCGTCACGCCGGAGCTCATCGGGTCGATCGGCACAAATCTCAGCGGAGCATTGTCCGCGCGGATGATCGTCGTGCGGCGCCCCCTGGGACGCGAACCTGATCGCAGGCCGTCGTGGTAGAGTGGACATGCCCCCAGCCAGCCGATCGACGGCAGTATGCGTCTTCCCCGCCGCCTCCCGCAGCCCCTCAGAGACATACTGCGGTTCACCTCGATCGGCGCGATCGTCGGCGCCGCCTATGGACACATGATGGCCGTCTCGGACGGCCGTCCGCTCCTCAGCGTTGGCGGCCTGCCGCGCGGGGTGCTCACGGGGGTGGTGATTACCGGCATTTTGTCTTCTTTCGAGCAGGTCTTGGCGCAGCCGGCGCTGGCACGGCTGCGGGCGACGCCCTTTCTTGTGCATCTCGCAATAAAAACGGTCATCTATCTGACCGTTATTTTGTTCGGCCTGGTGATAGGGGCCTGGTTATTTCCCGCGCCCTCGGAAATTGGGGTCTGGTTGCCGATTGAGCGTAAGGATGTGGTGTTTGCCTTTGCTGTGGTTTTGACCATCAGGTTCATCAACGACGTCAATCGTCTGCTCGGTCAAAATGCGCTGCTCAACTTCGTCACCGGCCGTTATTACCGGCCGCGGCTGGAGCAGCGCGTGTTCCTGTTCATCGATATCGAGGGCTCGACCGCCCTTGCCGAGCGGCTCGGCGAGCTCGCCTTCCACCGCCTGGTCAGCCGCTTTGTTCTCGATATCACCGACCCGATCGTGAGGGCCGATGGCGAAATCCACCGATATGTCGGCGATGAGTTGATCGCGACCTGGAAATTGGCGGATGGGATATCGGACGCCCACTGCGTGCGCGCCTGTTTTGATGCTTTCGACCGGCTGGCAATACTTAGCCCCACCTATCTGCGCGACTTCGGTACGCCCATCCGTTGCCGAGCTGGACTGCATTGCGGTCCTGTGGTGACCGGCGAAATGGGCTCGATCAAGAAGGAAATCGTCTTTCTCGGCGATACCGTTAATACCGCTGCACGCATCCAGGAATTCTGCCGCCAGACTGGCGACCGTGTTCTTGCCTCGGCGACACTGGTGGATCTTCTTGAATTGCCGTCCGGTATCGCCAAGCGCCCACTCGGCGACCTGCGGCTTCGCGGCAAGGAAAGTGAAATCGTGCTTTATGCGCTCGAGAAAAAGCCCGGCGACAACCTGTCGGGCGTGGGCTAGGGCGAGACGCGACGGCAACCTTCGCCGCCACGGTTTGGCCGCGAAATGATCGTATGATCATCGGCGGATTTTGCCACTGAAGCGCTGCTGCCGTGCCGAAAAGCGCTCCGGCCAGGGCGGAAATCACGATTTCCCGTAATTCCCGGTTCCGCGAAATTATCTCCCGGTTCGGGCGAAAAAATTCACGGTTCGCCGCCGACGAGAATTCGCCGGCAAGCGATTGTTTTAACGCCTCTTTTTCGCACAAAAGCGAGGCGAAGAGGGCGAAATCGAGCAAATTCCCGGTTATTCTCCCGCTTCGACGGGAATTTGGCCGCGCCGCTCAGCTCGCTCGTCGGGTCAGTTCGATGTAGCCGAAGGCGTCGACGGTTGCGTCGAACAGGCGGGTGATGACCGTTGAGGTCTCATCTTCGACGATGATCGCAGGGCCGGCTATTTGGGCGCCGGGCGTCAGGTCGTGGCGGTCGTAGATCGCCACGGTGACAAACTCGCCCAATTCCGGGTCGAAGACCGGGCGATGACGGGCGGGCTGCGGGGTGTGGGCGGTCGGCGATGGCGGCGCGGCTACCGCTTCGGCGGGAGGCGGGGCGGAAAGCAACAGGACCCAGCTGAGGATTTCGACTTCGACCCCGGGGATGATCCGGCTGTAGAGGCGGCGATAGGCCTCCTCGAAGGCAGCCCGCAGGGTTGCAGCGGCGGCGGCATTGTAGGTTCTGGTCGGCAGCGGCACCGCGATCTCATGACCCTGGCCGCGGTAGCGCATGAACGCGGAACGGGTCTCGGTCAACGGCGCCGCGCCGGCGCCGCGGCGCACGATCGGCTCGGCCTCGGCGCGCATCGCGGCAAGCAATGCGTTGGCCGCGGCGGCATCGAACGCGTCGAGCCGCTGCAACCCGGAGCGCACGATCTCATAGGCGATCGGCGCGCGCAGAAACCCGACCGCCGAGCCGACCCCGGCATAGGATGGCACCAGCACCCGGTCGAGGCCGAGCTTTTCGGCCATCCGCGCGGCGTGCAGCGGCGCGGCACCGCCAAACGCGACCAGGGTGCGGCCGCGCGCGTCCTTGCCGCTCTCGATTGCGTGGACGCGGGCGGCATTCGCCATGTTCTCGTCGACGATCTCGCTGACCCCGAGCGCCGCCAGCTCTGTTGCCAAGGCCAGAGGCTCAGCCACTTCGTGCCGCAGCGCCGCCTCAGCCGCGTCGCGGTCGAGCGCCATGCGCCCGCCGGAAAAGCCGGTCGGGTCGATCCGCCCGAGCAGCAAATCGGCATCGGTCACGGTCGGCGCGGTCCCGCCGCGGCCATAGCAGGCCGGGCCCGGATCGGCCCCGGCGCTGTCCGGCCCGACGGTGATCCGTCTCAGCCGGTCGACCCGCGCGATCGAGCCGCCGCCGGCGCCGATCTCGACCATCTCGATGACCGGGATGCGCAACGGCAGCCCGCTGCCCTTCTTGAAGCGGTAGATCCGCGCGACCTCAAAGGCGCGGTTGGTCTGCGGCTTCAACTCGTCGATCAGGCAGATCTTCGCGGTGGTCCCGCCCATGTCATAGGACAAAACCTTGTCGAGGCCGCGTTGGCGGGCGATCTCGGCGGCAAAGATGGCGCCGCCCGCCGGCCCCGACTCGACGAGCCGCACCGGGAAGCGGATCGCGGTCTCGACCGCGGTCAACCCGCCGCCCGACAGCATCAGGAACAGCGGGCAGGAAAACCCCCAATGACGCAGCAGGGTTTCGAGATTGGCGAGGTAGCGGCCGATCAATGGCTGGACATAAGCGTTGGCGCAGGCGGTCGAGAAGCGCTCGTATTCGCGCATCTCGGGCGATACATCGCTTGACAGGGTCACCGGCACCCCGGGCAGGCGATCGGCCAGAATCTCGCCGACGCGGCGTTCGTGCGACGGGTTGGTAAAGCTGTGCAGAAAGCCGACCGCAACCGCCTCGATCCGCTCGGCCATCAGGCGGCCGGCGAGCAGCGCCACACCCGCCTCGTCGAGCGGCACCAGCACCAGGCCGGCGGCATCGATGCGCTCGCGCACCGGAAAGCGCAGCCGGCGCGGCACCAAGGGCGGCGGCAGGTCGATGTTGACGTCGTATTGCTCGAACCGGTTTTCGTGCCGGATCTCGACCGTGTCGCGGAAGCCCTCGGTGGTCAGGAGCGCGGTTTTGGCGCCCTTGCGCTCGATCAGCGCGTTGGTCGCGAGTGTCGTGCCGTGGATGATGATCTCGAGATCGGCGGGAGCGAGTGCGGTTTCGCGCAATACGCTATGGATCGCCTCGATGACCGCGCGCTCGGGCGCCTCGGGGGTGGTCAGGATCTTGGCGCTGTGGCGCCGCCCATCTGCTTCGAGTGCGACATCGGTAAAAGTGCCGCCGATGTCGACGCCCAATCTGCCGCCTTTTGCCACCACCGATCGCCTCGCGCTGTCAGGCGTCGCTGATCCGGTAGGCCCGAGCCGCCGCGTCATGGAACAAGGCCGCGCGCTCGGAAGCCGAATAACCCTTGGAAAACCGTTTGAAAGCGTTGAACAAGACGTGGTGGGAAAACGACACCTTGTCCACCGGGAAGTTGCTTTCGAACATGCATCGATTGGGGCCGAACTGCTCGATGCAATAGGTCATCAGCGGGGCCATCGACGCGGCTAATTCTTCCGAGCCGATCGGCTTCTCGCGGGTGTGCCAGTCGAAACCAATCCGGGGCATGCCGATGCCGCCGAGCTTGAGATTGACGTTGGGGCACTGCGCCACCTCGGCAAGACCGCGCCGCCAGGTGGCGAGAACCTCGTCATCCCGGTTGCCGTAAGGGCCGACCCGATTCAAGCCGCCGAGATGATTCAGGATGATCGTCAGATTGGGGACGGCTTTGGCAAAATCCGCGAGCTCGGGCAATTGCGGGAAGCAGACCCCGGTGTCGAGAGAGAGCCCCATACCCGCCAATACTTTAGCACCGGCGAGGTATTCGGGGGTGGCCAGCACTCCCTGCTTTTCCCGGTTTCCGACCTCGGGATGCCGGTCCCAGGTGACCGTGTGCCGGATGCCGCGAAACCGGTTGGGGCTGGCGGCTTGCAGCGCCTCGAGCACCGGCTTGACCTGATCTCCCAGTTTCAAATCGGCATGGCCGATAATGCCCGCAGCCGCCCGACACGGGCCATAGAGCCCGGTGGCGCTGGCGGCGGCCAGACCCTGGACGAACTCGACCTCGCCGACCGGGCGCAGTTCCGCCGGCCCATCCGGGCGGTACATGGATCGCGCCTCGATGAAAACGGTCGAACGCACGTTATGGCCGCAATTAACGTCGGCCGCCAATTCGTGCAGCAGATAGCGCTCGTACGGGACGCGCTCGGACCGAAAGTCCCAGAAGTGATGGTGGGGATCGCAGATCGCGATCTCCGGCTCCAATGTCGGCTCCTGAGTCAGGGTCAGCCAGTCATTTCCTCCGTAGGCCATCGGGACATCCTCCGTCGGTGTTGATTTTCCGGTGCGTCAGGCGACAGCATATTGAGAGGACATAGGCCAAACAATCTCCGGAGGGAGGAGCCTGCGATGATCGTCGGCAGCAACCAGTTCAAATACCGCGTCAATGCCGATTGGGCGAAATTGCCCGATGGCTGGTCCTTCAAGGAGGTCGGCGGTGTCGGCGTCGACAGCAACGACAATGTCTATGTGTTCAATCGCAGCGAACACCCGATGATGGTCTTCGATCGCCAGGGTAATTTCCTGCGGTCGTGGGGCGAAGGCGATTATCCGCGTCCTCACGGCATTCATATGGCGCCGGACGACACGATGTTTCTGACCGACGATGGCGGCCATTTCGTGCGCAAGGTGACGCTAGACGGCAAGGTGCTGATGGAACTCGGCGTGCCGGGAAAGCCGGCGCCCTATATGAGCGGCGAGCCGTTCCACCGCTGCACCCACACCGCGCTGTCGCCAAAGGGTGAGATCTACGTCTCCGACGGCTATGGCAATTCCAGGGTCCACAAATATTCGCCCGACGGCAAATTGCTGATGTCTTGGGGCGAGCCCGGCACCGGCGAGGGTGAGTTCAACATCGTCCACAATATCTGCACCGACGCCGACGGCTGGGTCTATGTCGCCGACCGCGAGAACCACCGCGTACAGGTGTTCGACGGCAATGGCCGGTTTGAGACTCAGTGGAAGAACCTGCACCGCCCGTGTGGGATGTACATGCCCTACGGCCACCAGCCGATTTGCTACATCGGCGAAGTCGGCCCGGCCGCCGCAGTCAGCCGCGACATTCCCAATCTCGGGCCGCGGGTCAGCATCGTCGACTATCAAGGCAAGTTGATCGGCCGGTTTGGCGACACCCCGGCCGGGACCGAACTCGGCAAGTTTCTGGCGCCGCACGGGCTGGCGGTGGACAGGCACGGCGACATCTATGTCGGCGAGGTTTCGTGGACCGCCTGGCCGCAAATCTACCCCGGCCAGCCGCACCCCGCCGACCTGCGCTCGTTGCAAAAGTTCGAAAAGGTCGAGTGACCTTTGGCGACTGGCGAGAGCTTTTTCATCCTAGAGGCCAGTGATCTACTCGTCACGCCCACCAAGAAAAGTGGTTCACTTGCCCTTTGGCATATCTTTCTTAGGCGCGGCCGGTTTCGCCGCGCTTTGATTGGCGGAGCAAACATTGTGACACACCTTCCTGGCTTCCTGTGGGGGAAATAATCCCTTGCTGTGACTTTATCATCGACACTCCTAATAACCGCCCGTTTGGCTCCCTACGATTTCGCGGCTCTGCTGCTCCCACTGCCGAGGCGGCAAAACGTAAATCTCGGCTGTCATGATCGAGTATGATCTGCTCCACACCTCGTGGGGCGCTCTCGCCCGCCCTACCCCGCAATTAAACCGACCGACTTGGTATGCCTTGACATAAACCTGCTCATAAAATATGTCATAGGGTATGACGGAACGGACCACCGTTCGACTGCCGGATGGGCTTCTCAACCGCTCCAGACGCAAGGCGGCTGAAGAAGGTCGCACCCTGACATCGTTGATCGAAGAGGGATTGCGCCTGATCCTCGACGGCGGCGGTAAACCTGTGCGGCATCGGCGTGTCCTGCCGCGGGTCAGCACAGCCAATGGCGGCCTGATGCCGGGAATCGATCTGAGCAATTCGTCGGCGCTCCAGGAGACGGACGATCTGGACTACATACGGCGAATGCAGCGTCCTGGATGATCCTGCCGGATGTGAATGTATTGATCTACGCGTTCCGGAGGGATCTGCCGCTACATCGAATTTGTCGTCCATGGCTCGTCGCCCTTGTATCGGGCGACGCACGGTTCGGATTGTCGCCCCTGGTGCTGAGCGCAGTGGTGCGGATCACGACGAACGCGCGTGTTTTCAGGAGGCCAAGCACGATCGCAGCGGCTTTCGGGTTCTGCGAGGACCTTATCGGACAACCCCATTGCCAGATCGTGGAACCTGGCGAGCGGCACTGGGGCATCTTCAAACAGCTCTGCACCGAGACCGAGACGCGAGGACCGAGCATTACCGATGCCTGGTTCGCCGCTCTCGCCATCGAATCGGGCTGCGAATGGGTTACCTTCGATCGCGACTATGCAAGGTTCCCTGGGCTGAAATGGCATACGCCGCGGGCCCGATAGTCGCCAACCTCGGTGCGGCGCTATGGCAAAACACGACCCCGCGGCCGATATGCGGGTTCGGAGGTCTTGTGCCATGAACCAATACGGCATCGGCCAGCCGGTGCGTCGCGTCGAGGACCGGCGATTTATCACGGGCCGCGGCAGTTATATCGATGATCTGGTTCGCCCTCGCCACGCCTACGCCTACATGCTGCGCTCGCCGCACGCGCATGCCCGCATCCGCGCCCTCGACACCGCGGGTACTGCGGCCGCGCCAGAGGTGCTCAGCGTCCTGTCCGGCGAAGATGTGGTCCGCGACGGGCTCGGCCCGATCCCTTGCCTTAGTGCGGTGACCAATCGCGACGGGTCGACATCGCCCGTACCACCGCGCCCGGCGATGGTCCGCGACCGCGTGCGGCATGTTGGCGACACCGTGGCGATGGTGGTGGCCGAGAGCCTCGCCGCCGCCCGCGACGCGGCTGAACTGATCGAGGTCGATTACGAGCCGTTGCCGGCCGTCGTCGAGACCCCGCATGCGCTCGATCCAGGCCAACCGACGGTGTGGACTGAGGCGCCGGGCAATCTCGCCTTCGACTGGGGGTTGGGCGACGAGGACGCGGTCAAGCGGGCAATGACGGCGGCGCGCCACCGGATCGGCCTCGAACTCGTCAACAATCGCATCGTCGTCAATTCGATGGAGCCGCGCGGCGCCATCGGTGAATACGAGCCTAGCGAGGATGCTTATACCTTGTGGAGCTCGACCCAAGGCTCGCACTTTCTCCGCAATCTGCTGGCCGAGAGCATCTTCAAGATCCCGGAAAACCGCATCCGGGTGGTGACCCGGGATGTCGGCGGCGGGTTCGGCATGAAGTTTTTCCTCTATCCCGAGCACATTCTGGTGCTGTGGGCCGCCAAAAAGCTCGGCCGCCCGGTCAAATGGACGCCCGAGCGCTCCGACGCGTTCATGACCGATACCCAGGGCCGTGACAATCTAACCCGGCTCGACCTGGCGCTCGACGATGAGTTGCGGTTTCTTGGGCTGAAGGTCGCGACGATCGCCAATATGGGCGCCTATCTGTCGAATTTCGCGCCGGAGATCCCGACCGGATCGGGTGGGGTGATGTTCAGCGGCGTCTATGCGATCCCTGCGATCCATGTCGCAGTCAAGGGCGTGTTCACCCACACCGTTCCAGTCGATGCCTACCGCGGCGCCGGGCGGCCGGAGGCGGCTTATGCGATCGAACGCCTGATCGACTTTGCCGCCCAGCGGCTCGGGGTGGCGCCGGCCGAGCTGCGCCGGCGCAATTTCATCAGGCCCGAGGCGATGCCCTACGCCACCCCACTCGGCCTCGTCTATGACAGCGGCGACTTCGGCCGTAACATGGCGGATGCACTCGCCGCCGCCGACGCCACAGGCTTTCCGGCACGACAGGCCGCCTCGCGCTCGCGCGGGCGTTATCGCGGCTTCGGCCATGCCGTCTATATTGAGCAGTCGGGCATGCCCCCCGATGAATTTGCCGAATTGCGGTTCGACCCGAGCGGCGGCCTGACGATTTTGATGGGGACCCAGTCCTCCGGCCAAGGACATCAGACCGCCTATGCCCAGCTCGCCGCCGAGCGGCTGGGGCTGCCGCTCGAAAAAATCCGGGTACTGCAGGGGGATACGGACGCGATCGCGTTTGGCCGCGGCACCGGCGGTTCACGCTCATTGCCGGTCGGCGGCGCCGCGCTTGCCGGTGCCGCGGAGAAGTTGATCGCCAAAGGCCGCCGCATCGCCGCGCATCTGTTGGAAGCGGCCGAGGCCGATCTCGGCTTTGCTGACGGCGCCTTCCGCATATCGGGCACCGATCGCGAAATCGGCATCGAGGCGGTGGCGCGGGCGGCTTTCAACCCCGCTGCGCTACCCGCCGATGTCGAGCCGGGTTTTGCCGAGAGCGGACATTTCACCCCGCCCGCCGCGACTTTTCCCAATGGCTGCCATGTCTGCGAGGTCGAGATCGAGCCAGAGACCGGACAGGTCGATATTGTGCGCTATCTGGCCGTCGACGATTTCGGCACGGTCGTCAACCCGCTGCTGCTGAAAGGCCAGGTGCAAGGCGGGATCGCACAGGGAGTAGGACAGGCGATGCTCGAACATTGCGTCTTCGACCCGCAGACCGGCCAGCTGGTGACCGGCTCCATGACCGATTACTGCCTGCCGCGGGCCGACAATCTGCCGGCGCTCGAGTTCGCCTATAATGTCGTGCCGTGCCGCACCAACCCGCTCGGTCTGAAGGGGGCCGGCGAGGCGGGCGCGATCGGGGCGCCGCCGGCACTGGTCAATGCGATCGTCGATGCCCTCACCCCGCTCGGCATCGAGCATATCGATATGCCGGTGACCCCGGAGCGGCTGTGGCAAGCGATCCGCACGGCGGATCGGCGGGCGGCAGCATGAGTGAACCTCGCGATCAGCTGCTCGAAGTCGCACAGCGCGCCGCGGTGGCAGCCGGCGAGGCGATCATGCGCGTCTATGCACAAGATTTCGACGTACGCCAGAAAGCCGACAAGACCCCGGTGACCGAGGCGGATCTCGGTGCCGAACGGATCATTATCGCCATGCTCGGCAGCGCCTTTCCCGATATTCCGATCTTTGCCGAGGAGTTGGTCGAGGCCGAAGGGCTGCCGCCCTCGGCGGCGCGCTTCTGGGTGGTCGATCCGCTGGACGGCACCCGCGAGTTTGTCGCCAAGAATGGCGAGTTCGCGGTGTGCATCGGCCTCGTCGAGGATGGAAGGCCGGTGCTCGGCGTCCTTCATGGCCCAGCGGTCGGGCTGACCTATGCCGCTTATGGGCCGGGAACCGCGACCCGTCAGCTGAACGGCGGCGGCGTCGAGCCGATCCAGGCGCGCATTCCGTCGCCCGACGGGCTCGTCGTCGTCCACAGCCGCTCGCACGAGAACAGCCGACGGCTTGGCGAGTTCCTGCAGGATTATCCGGTGCGTGCGCGCGTCAGTTGCGGCAGCGCGCTCAAATTCGGACTGATCGCTGCCGGCGAAGTCGATCTCTATCCACGCTTCGGCACGACGATGGAATGGGACACTGCGGCGGGCCAAGCCATCCTCGAAGCCGCCGGCGGCCGGGTCGAAACCTTCGCCGGCGCGCCCCTCGCTTACGGCAAGCCCGGGCTCAAAAACGACGGCTTCATCGCCTGGGGCCGTTGCTCGTGACGAGCCCTCGGTTCCATGAAAATCGCCGCGTCACGTGGGGCTGGGTATGGTTGCGGGGACACGCAACCACTTATACCAAACACCTCCACATTGCTCAGGCGTGACGGTCGCTTGATGGCTCCAGCCTAATTTTAACAGCTCATAGGCGAGCCTTGTTTACCCTCGCAGCGTGATAGCCGAGATCGACCTCTAGCGCGCCACTTACCTGATGCTCGGTTGGTACGGTGACACCGCCCAGGCGAAGACACTGGGCGGATTGCCGAACTCGCAGCCGACGACAGGCACGGCTACTGGCACTACTATTGAAATTATTACTTCCCTCGCCTCTTCGTGCGTACGCCAGGTTGAGGTGAACCTCCTCGCACAGCCGCCGCTCAGAGCGGATGCCGAAGCAGTAGCCGACGATCAGCATCCGGATCAGCAGCCCGGGATCATCGAAGGCCGCCGTCACGTGCCGCTCGAGCGAAAACTCGTAGAACAACGCGTCCTGTTAGACTGGCCGCTCCCCATCATCCACTACCCCCAGAGGTCGCGATGTGAGATCACACCATCGCCGCCACGCCGTTTTTCAACCCAATCTACCAGTGGGAGACGATCTCGTACTCGGCGAAGAGTGCTGGCAACGCCTTGCGTGAGAGGAGCCTGACGCCGGGCACGAGTTCATCGCGCCCGATCCCGCGTTCGGCCAGATCTTCCTCGATGATGTACACGGGAATCTTGCGATTCTCCATCAGATCGACCACGTCCCGATCCATCTTCGGCGCCTGGGTCTGCTTCCATTCCCCGACGGTCAGGCCCGGAACCCCTTGTCCAGCGATCGCGTAGTTCACCGCATTGCCGCGACGATCGCTGGATCTTATTGTCGATCGCCGCCGATGAATGGCGCTGGGAACAGTTCAAGGCGTACATGGCGTCGGATGCTCTCGACAATCCGCGTTTTGCGACGCACGCCTCGCGCGAGGCGCATGCCCGCGAGCTGATCCCGATCCTGGATCGGATATTTGCTGCTAAGGACCAGGCCGAATGGCGCCGAATCCTCGACGAAGCCGGGCTGATCTTCGTCATCGTCGCCGATTCGGACGAGATCCATGAGGACGAGCAGATCCTCGCCAGCCAGGCGCTGGTGCCGTTCACAGACGGCAGTTCACTGATCGTCAACAGCCCGCTGTGGATCGCCGGCCAGGAAAAGGTCGTGCCCCGCCCCGCCCCCACCATCGGCCAACACAGCGAGGATGTGCTCCGCAAGGCCGGCTATTCTGCGGCCGAGATCCGCACCCTGCGCGAGACGGGGGTCATCGCCTGATCATCAAAAAAAAGCGCCGGTCTCGAGCAAGACCGGCGCCAGGCATGTTTAAGTGATGGGGCGGGATCTTTCCGCCGATATTGATTACAAGTTGAAGTTGAAGAGGTCCATCAGGTCGCCGATCGCCGGCTGATTCGTTGGCACATAGGGATTGGCGCCGGTGATCGGGTTATGCAGGTTGTCGCGGCTGCGATTGGAGATCGGCGGCACGTTCCAGTTCGCTTCGATAAATTTCAAAACCGATACGTGATCGGTATAGGTATGCGAGATGTGGCCGCCGCGGCTGTATTTCGACACCACGATCATCGGGATGCGCGTCCCGTCACCAAAAAAGTCGAGCGCCTGTACATAGCCAGAATCGTAGTAGCCGCCGCCTTCGTCCATCGTGATGAAGACCGCAGTGTTCGCCCACAGCTTCGGGTTCGCCTGCAACATATCAACGATCTTTTTGGTGAAGCCTTCGAGCAGATTCATCTTTGACGATGCCGGGTGGCCGTCGAGATAGCCGTCCGGCTTGACAAACGACACCGCCGGCAGATTGCCGCTCTGCAAATCGTTGTAGAGGTCGGTCGTGTCTTTCAGCGCCGCCTGCCGCACCTGGTTGTTGGTCATGATCGAGGTCGAGTACTGGAAGAAGTTGCAGATGTTGCAGTAGGTGTTGTCAGGACTGACGTAATTGAGCAACGGATTGGCGAGGTAGGCATAGAACTGGTCGCCGAAATAGGCGAACGAGACCTGTTTTGTCAGCAGCGCGTCGCCGATATTTGGCACACTCGACGGCGGCACCGTGAATACGGTTTTGAGATCAGCGTTGGGCGCAGTCATGCTGTCGAGATAGGCGTTGGTGCCGTCGCCGTAATAACCGGGATTGTAGTTGTTGAGCAGGTAATAGTGCCCGGTCTGGCAATTCGGATTGACGTGCAGCGCGCTGAGATAACTCAGGATCGCCGGCACGCCCGGCTGCGAGCTGTCGGCGCAGTCACTGTAGCTGCCGCCGCCATAAGAGGGCGAACCATAGGAACCGCCGCCATAGCCGTCCTGCGTATACCAGTTGTTGGTGGGTCCACTCATTAGCTGCAGTGGATCGGGGTTCTCGATTTGGTCGACAATGCCGGCATTGGAGGTTCCGGGCGCGACCAATTGATTGTGTGGCGGCATTGCCGGATTGCCATTGCCGTCGCTAAACCAGATCGCGTCGCCGGTGCCGAGCATAATGTGGTTCGCGCCAGTGCCGCCGTTAACCGCTTGATGATAGTTGTCGCTCATCGAATAGGTGTCGGCGAGCTGTTTGTAATAGGGCACGTCCCCCTGCTGGACGTTGTAAAAGCCCATCGCCGTCGCGCCCTCTTGGTAGCCGCGTTCAATGAAGGCCGCCGACGGCGGCTTGCCGTTGCTGCCTGCGCCGACCGTCGCTTCGACCCATGGGAAGAAGTCGTTCTGGCAGACCGCGGAACCCGTGAACGCGCTGCAGTCGAGCTGCTGCCACATCTGATAGAAGCGGTGGACCGGGCTCTCCATATAAACGTTGTAGAGCCCCGGGGTGATCTGGTACGGGCCTGGCGGCAGGTTGTTGACGAGCCTGCCGTCATAGACGATGCGCGCATCCGGCTTGCCGAGGATCGATGTGGGTGCAACGGCTCCGGTAATCAGAAACGGATAATAATTGATCGGCAACCCGTTCTCGATACTCATCGCCTGCGGGACGTTCAGGAAGGGCGGCTGTCCGTCGAACGTCTGGCCGCCGATCGTCTGAGTGTATCCGCCCCCGGCCAGTGGCGGCGGCAGGGTGTTGTATGGGATCTTCACGCCCGGGTTGAGCTGATACGTCGTGGTGTTCTGGGCGTGCCACTGAGTAGCAGCCGCATAGTTCGGGCCCGGAAAGCCGTTGGCTTGGACGATGCCTTCCGACAGCAAGTTCAGCACCTTCTCGCCCTTGTTCACCGGTTTGTAAGTGGCGAAGAGGTGATCAAAGGTGCGGTTCTCGCCGATGATGACGATGACGTGCTTGATCGGCGTTGTGGTATTGGCGTCATTTGCATTGCTCATCGATCCCGGTGCGGCAAACGCGGCAACAGGCGCCAGCGTATTGATCGCCATCGCATAGATCGCCACGCTGCTGAGCAGCCGGAAGCGCCAACGCGCGGCGGCGCGTTGCGGAATTTGGTTTCGCATCACTGTCCCCTCGGAGAAATTGCGGACGCGGCGTGGACGCTAGCGACCGCATTTTGCCGTAGGGTGACGCTTTTGTGACGGTAATGTTAATCTCACGCCACAGTTGAGTGATTATCCACATTCGCACAGGGAAAGCCGCTCAGGAACGCGGCCGCGCAGCCTAGTTATGGTGGCCGCTGCCGCCCGCCTCACCGCCTTCGATCCCCTGATCTCGATGATTGCGTCGGGGCCGGCCAGCCGGCTGATTTCGACCGTGGTGCTGGTCGGGGTCACCGGGCCGAAATGGCACAGCCCCACCTCCGCCTGTTTCGAGGAGTCCTCGAAACCGGTGAAGTAGGTGTCGGGTTTGCCGACGTCGGATGGCGCTGGCGGCTACCAGTGGGAGACGATCTCGTGTTCGGCGAAGAGCGCCGGCAACGCCTTGCGTGAGACGAGCTTGACGCCGGGTACGAGCTCATAACGCGCGATCCCGCGCTCGGCCAGATCTTCCTCGACGATGTACACGGGGATCTTGCGCGTCTCCATCAGGTCGACCACGTCCCGATCCATCTTCGGCGCCTGGGTCTGCTTCCACTCCCCGACGGTCAGGCCTGGAACCCCTTGTCCGGCGATCGCGTAGTTCACGGCGTTGCCGCGCAGCACCACCGTATGCGCGCCGCCGGCGCCCTGCATCGCAGCAAGCAGCCACAAAATGGTGTCATCCTGCTCTTCCATCACGGCGCGATAGGCCGACTCGACGATGTTCAATGACTTCTTAGCCATGGCCGCGCCTCATTTCGTCGGGATGACAAGGGTGTTGTCGGATGCCTCGGTGAAGGCCTGAAAATCGGCCGGCGAGCCGCGTCGCGTGCCGGGGACGAACTGGTTGACGCCGCGTTCGTCGACGCACATGCCGCAGTTTACCCAGTCAACCTTGCCGCCATTCCTCGCGGCCTCGGCCAGCAGCGCCGCGACCTGATCCTTCGTCGTGGGATGGTTCTCTTCGGCGACGTTCTTTCCGTGCACCGGGTTGGGGTGCGGCGTCTGGGGTGCGAACGCGAGTGCCGCGGCTCCCTCATACGCAAACACGTTGATGTCATGACCGCGTCGCGCGGCCGCATCGAGAATGCGAAACGCAGTGGTCAGGTTCGCGGACTCGTAAGGCGCATCCATCAGCGCGAAAGTCAGGGTTCTTTTAGGCATCGTCGCCTCCTCAATGCCAGAGCGTCTTGTGACCAGCCTCGAGATGGTCGACGATCACGTCGATCGGGGCTGCCGTGACACCCTCGGCCAGCTTCGAGATGCCTCGCTCTTTAAGCGAAAAATCATCGGCGAGGACCTTGACGCCGCTCCGCCCGAGCGCGGACAAAGTGGCGGAATGAGCCGACGGCCGCGCCGCCAGCACACCGTTCTGGACAAGCAGAAGAGTTACTTCGTTGCCGGCCTCAACGAGGCCCTTCGACAGTTCGTAGTAATGCGCCACGTCGTTCGACTCGAACGGATCCCGCAATTCGATCAGGAGATAGCGGTCCACGTACTTCCCTTCTATTAAGCTTACCCGTTTGTTCCACCGATCAGGCGGCGGAGGGTCACGCAAGCTACGCTGCGGTGTCCCGCGGCACAAGAACGGTCAAGCTGCGCGCCAAGCCTAATGGGACCGCTAGGGTATTTGTAAGGAATCGTCAATCGCCTGTGCGCCATAGGGCACCGGAGGCCTTTGGCGGCCCGCGCCATCGCCTGGTCAGTCGTCGACGACGGCGATCGCCTCGATCTCGATCATCGCGTCGGGGTCGGCGAGGCGGCTGATCTCCACCGTCGTGCTGGTCGGCGTCGCCGGGCCGAAGTAGCGCATCCGGATGTCGGGGTGCTTGGCGAACTCTTCGTAACTCGTCACGAAGGTGTTGGTCTTGACGATGTCGGCCAAGGTTGCGCCGGCGGCTTCGAGACAAGTCTTGATGTTCTCGCCCACCTGCTGGATCTGGGCGCGCATGTCGCCTTTGCCGACGCAGATTCCTTCCGCGTTGCGCGCCAGCTGACCGGCGACGAAGATCATCTTGCCGGCGCCGCTGACGGTAACGACTTGGGAATATCGCGCCTGGCCGTTGACCATGCGGACATGGATGCCCTGGGGCTGAATCTTCTCGCGTTTGATCGCCATCTTGTCCCTCCTACGCGCCGGCGCCCGGACGATTGCCATGCAGGAACAGTCGTTCTCCCGCCCCTCGATCTTCGCTAGCATGGTCCCAAGCGCTGTCTGACGGGCGTGGGCCCGCAAGAGACCGGTAACCCAGCGAGGGTGCAATGTCACTGACCAATCTGCGCCACGGGATCTTTCTGCCCCCGTTCCACCCCAACGAGGAGAACCCGACCCAGTGCCTCGAACGCGACCTCGAACTGATGACTTGGCTCGACAAGCTCGGCTTTCACGAGGCCTGGATCGGCGAGCACCATTCCGCTGGCTACGAGATCATCAGCTCGCCCGAGATCTTCATCGCCTTCGCCGCCGAGCGCACCAAGAACATCCGCCTCGGCACCGGCGTCATCTCGCTGCCCTACCATCACCCGATGATGATCGCCGACCGCATCGTCCAGCTCGACCACATGACGCGCGGCCGGATCATGTTCGGCGCCGGCCCCGGCCTCCTCGCCGGCGATGCAATCATGATGGGCATCGACCCGCTGACCCAGCGCGACCGCATGGCCGAGGCGCTCGATGCGATCCTGCGCCTGTTCCGCGGCGAAATCGTAACCGAGAAGACCGAGTGGTACACGATGGAGGGTGCCCGGCTGCACCTGCTGCCCTACACCAGGCCATATCCCGAGGTCGCGGTGGTCAGCTCGAACACGCCGTCGGGCGGGCGGCTTGCCGGCAAATACGACCTCGGCATGATTTGCGTCGCCGCAACCAACCCGTTCGGCTACGAGGCGCTGTCGGCGAATTGGCAGATCGCCAACGACG
This sequence comes from uncultured Alphaproteobacteria bacterium, assembly GCA_963733945.1. Classification (GTDB taxonomy): domain Bacteria; phylum Pseudomonadota; class Alphaproteobacteria; order ATCC43930; family CGMCC-115725; genus AP-15. The sequence goes on from CAVTFD010000049.1 coordinate 45,195, forward strand.
TTGCCGCCGAACACGGCTGCACGATGGACGCCAATCGGCTGCGCCTCGTCGGGCCGATGCACATCGCCGAGACCCGTGCGCAAGCCTACGAGAACGCCAAATTCGGCTTTGAGCGCTACCTCGGCTACGCCAACAACAATCAGCCGCGCTTTATCGTGCCGGCAGGACGGGACCCGCTCGAATGGTTTGTCGAGAACCGCTACGGCGTCTGCGGCACCCCGGATGACGCGATCGCGCTGATCGACCGGCTTTACGAGAAGCAAGGCACCTTCGGCGCCTTTCTGCACCAAGCCCACAACTGGGCCGATTGGGAGGCGACAAAGCGCTCCTACGAACTCTACGCGCGCTATGTGATGCCGCATTTCAGCCGGGCCAACGCGCCGCGCGCCGCCTCCTACCAATGGGCCGGCGACAACCGGACGGAGTTCAGCGCCAAGCGCCAGGCCGCCGCGAAGGCGATGTTCGACAAACACGAAACCGAGCAGGCCGCGGCACGCGAGGTGGGGCGCCCGACTCGCGGAAGGGAGGCGTGGTAACGACGCAACCCTTCGTAGGGCGGACGAACCGCGGACGTTGCTCGCGGTGTAATCCGCCGATGGCCAGCGCCCTCGGGGGCGGAATGCGCTGCGCCTCTCCGCCCTATTCCTGCTCTTCTACGAGCTCGGCGGGGAGCTTCGAGACCGACAAGCGGTATGCGCGGAAAGCCCAAGAGCTGGAGACCATCGCCGTGCTTAGCGTCAATCGCTTGGTTGCGGGCATGAATGAGTCGGCTCGTCGGGTTGGCGCGAGGACGGCGCGCCTACTCCACAGCGCGGTTCGCAAGATGCCACTATATTGTGTTGTGAGTAGCAGCTGGGTTCACCGGAGTGAATTTCGAGATAAATGGAATAGCAGCGTCATAGTGTTCGCTCAGGTCTTCAACTAGTTCTAAGGGGAGGTCCGGTGAAGGCTGTAATTCTAGTCTCGTGACGGCATCATTGATCCCCATTACAAAATTCTGAAGCGCGATAATCTGTTCCATCCTCGGCGGATCGAGTAACGAAAGATCCTTCCAACCGCTCAGTAGGATAGGATTGACGGAGACCCGCAGTGTGTGCAGGCTGTCCCGTTCTATACCGCCCTGTACTTTGCGCATCTCCGCAATGATACCCTTCTTAGCAAGAATATCGTTTCGTAAGTGATGTGCTGCCAGCAGCACCGCCATTCTAAAATTGACTCGGTCGAGGTTTCGCTCTGCGTCATCGCGTGCTTTTTGAGCAGTTGCCTGCGCTTGCGCTTGATCGAGGATGGCTTTACCTTGAATTTTGGCGGCACTGACGGCGGCATAGTAGGCGATAACAGCCGCGCATATCGCTAGTACGCCTGCGAGCAAGATTTGAAACTTCTCTATAAATGCACCATACACAGGATTCGCCATTACATGCACAGTTTCTACTATGAAGAGCGTCGCAGAAGCCACAATGATGGCGAATCGAAATTTTGGATTCACTGCCCGGCGTCAATTACGCAGTCGCTCGCGATTCTTCTAGTACTCGGAGCATGGGTTAAGCGGAAGCGAAACCAATCAGCGGCCGATAACTGCCAGCACGCGAAGCGGGACGAGAACGATTTTGCGCGCCAAGCCGACTACTTCGGTTTCAACCCGGTCAAACACGGTCTTGCCGAGGATTGAGCCGATTCCGCCCTAAGAGCGCAGGGGCCCTGTGTCCGGCGAGCCGCATTGGGTCTCGCGGACCGCAAAGCCCATCTTGGGAAGACCGGGCACGACATGATGGGTTTCACTGCGTTCAACCCATCCTACCGCTACCAGAGGACGAATTCGCGGCTGACGCCGCGGACATCGACTTCGACATCGAGGCCCAGGACCGGCGGCCGCGCGTAATGCCAGGTGAGGCCCGCCGCGACCGCACCGCGGCGCACGAACTCCTCGGCGACGGCCGGGTAGATGTCGAAGACGGTGTAGAGCTGGGTGGCGGTGACGTCGGCCCAGGAGCGGCCGAGTGCCGCCATGCGCCGCTCCATGGCGCCGAGCACGAAGCGCGCCTTCTCGCGCAGCCCGTCGGGCGAGGTGTCGCCGTGGCGGACGATCCGCTCGGCGTAGGGACCCGAGGCGCCGTCGGCCTCGCCGCTGCCGGCGGCGACAAAGTCAGTCCTGGCACAGCCCGCCTCGGCCGGCACCGTGCAGCAGAAGGCATAGAGCGACGGCGTTGCCGGCGGGTCGATCTCCGGGCACACATTCGAGCGCGCCACCGGGTTGACCTCGTCGCGGAAGATCCCCCAACTTTCCAGCCGCTGCACGTAATGCCGGTTGAAGGCGACGAACCCGGCATCGGTGAACTGGGCCGGCGAGCGCAATTCGCAGGCGCAGAATGCGCCGGGCGGACGCTCGAGGCGCCGCAGATGGGCCTCGATCGCGTCAAATCCGTCGCTGAGCGGCAGCATCCGGGCGAGCCGCACCCGCTCGATCGCAAACCCCGGCTCGGCCGCGACCCCGCCCGAATACTGGAACGCATGTTCGATAAAGCGGTAGCCGCCGGGCTGAAACGTCACGACATTCGCCATCGTCCGATTCCCATTTCCGTCAATCGGGAACGACTGGATGATACGTCATCGGCGAATATACCCGCCTTAGGAGCCGCCATGCGTTGACGAGCCGCCCGGCTCGCGGGCGCCAGCCGTGGTGGCGCCGGTCTGCGGTCGTGTCCCGCAGGGGAGCGATTTCGCGCGCCGCTACTTCGGCTTGTCAGCGTCGAGGATCGCCTGGACTCGATCGGGATCGACGGCGGGCGGCTCGACGCCGGAGCGCTCGACCTGCAACAGCTGGCCGACGGTACTATTGCGCGTTCCCCAGCCGCGGTTCATTGCCTCTGTCAGTTCCTCGAAGGCCATATTGGCGAGCCGCATCGGCACCCCGACCTCGCGCCCGAGCCCGACCGCGAGCCCGACATCCTTGTGCAACAGGCGTAAGGCGAAGTCGGCCGGGTCGTGCTTTCCGGACAGGAACCGGCCGAGCCGGTCAAAAGTCCGCTGCCGGCCGGTCGCACCCTGCCGCACCGCCTCCCACAATTCGAGCGGCTCGACCCCAGCCTTGATCCCCATCGTAAAGACCTCGGCGAGCGCCACTCCCATCACGGCGCTGGTGCAGTTGTGCACGAGCTTGGCGATCGTGCCGGCGCCGATCGGGCCGATATAGGCGGCCTGGTCGCCCATCGCGTCGAGCACCGGTTTGTGGCGGTTGAAGATCTGCTCGTCGCCGCCGACCCAGATCGCCATCTTGCCGCTGGCCGCACCCGATGGGCCGCCGCTGACCGGGGAGTCGAGCATGTAGAGGTTCTTCTCGGCAAACGCGGCGTTGATCTTGCGCACGACACCCACTGAATTGGTCGACATGTCGAAGAAAGCGGTGTCGGGGCGCATGCCCTCGATTAGCCCATTCGGCCCTAGCGCCACCGACTCGACATCGGCCGGCACCGGCAGGGAGGTGAAGACCACTTCGGTCTGCTCGGCGACCTGCTTCGGCGAATTGGCCCAGACCGCACCCTTCGCCAGGAACGGCTCGGCCGCGGCACGGCTCAGATCGTGCACGACAAGCTCGTGCCCAGCCTTTTGCAAATTGGCCGCCATGCCCTTGCCCATCATGCCCAGGCCGATAAATCCGACGCGCATATTCCCCTCCGCCCATCATAAAACCGCTGCTGGACGAGTGTTGCCCGCGCCGCGCCCGAGCGCAAGGATCACCACCCCGTACTGCGAGGCGGATCATTCCTCTCATATCTTTCCCCGGCTAGTCCGCTGAATGCTTTATGATGCTGTAACGATATATATTGCTGTAACGATCGTCGCGACTCGATGAGGAAGCCGAGTGACCGGAAACCCGTTTTTCGAAGTCTGGGACACGCCGTTTGGCATGCCGCCGTTCGATCGCATCCGTCCCGAGCACTTCCCGCCGGCGTTTGACCGAGGCATGGACGAGCAGATCGCCGAGATCGCGGCGATCGTCGCCTCCCCTGGCCCACCCGCCTTTACCGATACGATCGAGGCGATCGAGCGCAGCGGGCGGTTGCTGGACCGAGTGGGCCGGGTCTTTTCCAATCTCGATTCGAGCGACACCAACCCGGCGCTCGAAGCGATCGCCCGCGATTACGCGCCCAAGCTCGCCCAGCATCATACCCGCATCGCGCTCGACCCGGGCTTGTTCGCGCGGATCGCCGACCTCTGTGCACA
>CAVTFD010000050.1:0-116242 GCA_963733945.1 uncultured Alphaproteobacteria bacterium
ATCTGGAGGTCGTCGGCTTTTTTGTTCAGCGAGGCGATCAGGCCGTCGATGCCGGTGGTGCGCAGGATGGCGGCGAATTCTGATCGCCGCGTCGCCAGCTCGCTAATCGTCCCGGATAGGTAGATGTCGCGAATCTGCCAAGCGGTGTCGTTGTCGTGCACCACGTAATTGATCGAAACCGGTTCGCCGTCCGCTTTGATGATTTGAGTTCGGACCAATGTGCCGTGCTTGATCTGCTGCTCGCCGAGGACCTGGAACCGTTCGCCGGCGTAATCATCGAACCGGGTGGCGTAGACGGCGCCGATGTAGCGGCCATAAGCGGCCGCGGCGCGCCGCTTTTGGTCGGTCGTCAGCTGGTGCCATAACGGCCCGATCGACAGCCGCGCCATGAACGGTATGTCAAACGAGGCGAGCAGGACCGGCTCCAGCTTCTGGTAGCGGCCCTTGGGCCCCAAGGTCGCGGCATGCCGCATCGTATCGAGCAGCTGAGCATAGAATTGCTGGACCGCCTCCGTTGGGCCCGGCGCCGCCACCGCCGGGATCGGTGACCAGAACACCAGCCAGCCCAAGACCAGGCAGAAGCCGGCGAGCTTGCGCATTGGGGGCGATCGGCGTTGCAGCATGGTCACCCTCCAGTTTCACTCGGTCGCTACATGGTCCACGACGCCTTCCGCGCGAGGATGGGCATCCCTTAGCCGCAGCCCACGCGATAGTCGAGAGGTTCTGCGTGGCGCGCTCCGGCCTGGGAGTATGTCGGTCTTTGACAAACCGTGGGGATTGGGATCGTCGAGATTGCTTCGGCACTGCGCTCCTCGCAATGACGAGCCGCGCGGACGGAGGTGGGGATTTTCATGGAGGCGACGTCGGGCTAGGGTAGGGCGATCCGAATCCCGAATGCGGTAGGGCAGCATGCTCGATCTTTCTCCCGATATCGCGCCGCCGCAGCCGGTCCGGCTGGCGGATTACCGGCCGCCCGAATTTCTGGTCGATACCGTGGATCTGGTTTTCGACCTCGACGGCGCGAACACGCGGGTCAAGGCGCGGCTCGGCATCCGGCGCAACCCCGCGAGCATGGACCAGAAGGGTGCGCTAAAGCTCGACGGCGAGGAGTTGGAGCTGGTCTCGGTGGCGCTCGACGGCGAGGCTCTCGGCGCCAACCGCTACCGACAGCCATCGGAAGGCGGGCTGGTCATCGACGACATGCCGGATGCCTTCACCCTCGATGTCGAAACCCTGATCGCGCCCGATAAAAACACGGCGCTTTCCGGTCTCTATATGTCGGGCGGCAATTTCTGCACCCAATGCGAGCCGGAGGGCTTTCGCCGGATCACCTATTTCGTCGACCGGCCGGATGTGATGGCGCGCTATTCGACGACGATCGTCGCCAACAAGGCGCAGTTTCCGGTGCTGCTGTCGAACGGCAACCCGGCCGGGTCGGGCGCGGCCGATGACGGGCAAGCAGGAGAGGGCCGGCATTGGGCGAAATGGGTCGATCCGCACCCCAAGCCCTCCTATCTGTTCGCGCTGGTCGCCGGCGATCTGGTCGCGGTCCGAGACCGGTTCACCACCCGCTCGGGCCGCGAAGTGGCGCTGGGGATCTGGGTGCGTCGCGGCGACGAGGACAAATGCGGCCACGCGATGGCCTCACTCAAAAAGGCGATGCGCTGGGACGAGGAGGTGTTCGGCCTCGAATACGATCTCGATGTCTTCAACATCGTCGCGGTCAGCGATTTCAACATGGGGGCGATGGAGAACAAGGGACTCAACATCTTCAACACCCGCTATGTGCTGGCCAAGCCCGAGACCGCGACCGACACCGATTACCAGAGCATCGAGGCGGTGATCGCCCACGAATACTTTCACAACTGGACCGGCAATCGGGTGACCTGCCGCGACTGGTTCCAATTGTCGCTGAAGGAAGGGCTGACCGTCTTTCGCGACCAGGAGTTCTCGGCCGACCAGGGTAGCCGCGCGGTGCGCCGCATCGGCGAGGTGCGCACCCTGCGCGCGATCCAGTTTCCCGAGGATGACGGGCCGCTGGCTCACCCGGTGCGGCCGGACAGCTATCTGCGCATCGACAATTTTTACACGCCGACGGTCTACAACAAGGGCGCGGAACTGGTGCGGATGATCCACACCCTAATCGGCAAGGACGGGTTTCGCCGCGGCATGGACCTCTATATTCGCCGGCACGACAACCATGCGGCGACGATCGAGGATTTCGTCGCGGCGATGCAGGAGGCGGGCGGGGTCGACCTCGGCCGGTTCAAGCGGTGGTATGCGCAGGCCGGGACGCCCGAAATTACCGTCGAAGACCGCTGGGACGCGGTGACGAACAGCTATGAGCTGAATGTCGCGCAGAAAGTGCCGCCGACGCCGGGGCAGCCCGACAAATTGCCGATGCTGATCCCGCTGGCGATGGGGCTGTTGGCCGCGGACGGCGCCGAACTGCCGACCCGGATCGAGGGCGAGAGCGAAAGCCGGGCGGGGACGCGGGTCCTCGCGCTTGCTGAGGAGCGGGAGCGGTTTCGCTTTGTCGACCTGCCGGCAGCGCCGATACCGTCGCTGCTGCGCGGCTTTTCGGCCCCGGTCAAGCTGAAGGGCGTGCCGCTGGACCGGCTGAAGTTTCTGGCGGTGCACGATCCGGAGCCGTTCGCGCGCTGGGAAGCGGGTCAGGAGGTCGCGACCCGCGCGCTGCTCGACCGGATCGAGGGATTGCGGCGTGGTACAGCGGCGGCAGCGCTCGACCCCGATCTCGTGGCGGCGATGCGCCAAACCCTCGCCGATGCCGGGAAAGACCCGGCCTTCGCCGCCGAGGCGCTGATCCTGCCGACCGAGTCGTTCCTCGCCGACCAGATGGCGATCGTCGATGTTGATGCCGTGCATGCGGCGCGCGAAACCGCCCGCGGCGAAATCGGCCGGGCGCTGGTGGCTGAGTTCGCCGCCGCATACGAGAATTTCGCCGATCCCGGCCCGTATCGGATCGACGGCGCCGCGATCGGAATGCGGGCATTGCGCAACGTCTGCCTGGCCTATCTCGCCGGCGCCGATCCCGCGAAAGGGGCGGCGCTTGCCGAGGCCCAGTTCGATGCTGCGGGCAACATGACCGACGCGCTGGCGGCGCTGGCGGTGCTGACCGATCTCGACCGCCCCGAGCGCAAGGCCGCGTTGGCCCGCTTTTTCGCGATGTGGTCGTCCGATCCGCTGGTGATCGACAAATGGTTCAGCCTGCAGGCGCGTTCGTCGCTGCCGCAGACGCCGCAGCGGGTTCGCGAACTCGCCGCGCACCCGGCCTTTGAGCGCAAGAACCCGAACCGGGTACGGGCCCTTGTCGGCGCCTTCGCGCAGGGAAATCAGGTGCGGTTTCACGATCCGAGCGGCGCGGGCTACGCCTTTCTCGCCGACGAGGTGATCGCCATCGATCCGAGCAACCCGACGACCGCGGCGCGTCTGGTTCAGGCGCTCGGCGCCTGGCGCCGGCAAGACCCGGCACGCCAGGCGCTGATGCAGCGCGAGCTCGAACAGCGTGCTCGCCGCCCCCGGCCTCAGCAAGAACACCTACGAGATGGTGTCGAAGAGCTTGGCTTAGTCCGCGCGTGGAGGGATGCCGCCGCGTTCGACCAGCTGTCTTAGATGGACTAGGGTCGCCTCGCGGTCGGCGGCGAAATCGCCGGCTTCCCACCAGCGCTCGACGGCGTCGAGTAGAGCGCCGACGCGAGGGCCGGGCGGGATCCCGAGGGTGGTCACGTCGTGTCCGGAAATTGGGAATTCCGGCGCGGTCCAATCGCCGGCGAGGGCAAGGAGGCTTACCAACGGTTCCGTGCTCATACCGCCATCTGCCGCGAGCAGTAACGCGGTGTCGCGATAGCGCTCGGCGCCGAGGCGGTACAGCGCGCGCCGCTGCGCCGCAGCATCGGCGTGCGGGTCGATGGCCCAGGGTGGGGTGAGACCGCGCAGACGCTCGCGCCAGGCATTTGGGAAATGCAGCCGCTCGGCCAGCGCAGCGGCGCCTTCGGCATCGGCCTCGATCAGCGCGGCGAGGCGCCGCAGCGGATCGGGCTCCGGCTCGATCGCGATCATTCGCGCGCAGGCGGCCGAGGTGCCGTGCCTCCGGCAGCACCATGGCCAACGCCCCGTCCTCGGCCATCATCTGCAGCGCGCGGCTTGGGTTCGGGGATTTCGAGCAGGCGGATCAGCTCCTGCGCGACGCGCTCGGCCGACAGGGTCGGCAGCAGATGGGCGGCGGCACGGCAGGCGGCGCGCGCCGGTTCATCGCCACCGCCGGCTCCAAAGCGCGCCTCGAAACGGTAATAGCGCAGCAGCCGCAGCACATCTTCGGCGATCCGGGTGGCCGGATCGCCGACAAAGCGGACGCGGCCAGCCTGCAGATCGGCGAGGCCGCCGACCGGGTCATAAATCGCGCCGTCGGGAGCGAGGAAGATCGCGTTGATCGTAAAGTCGCGGCGCGCCGCATCGGCGGCCCAATCGGCGTCGAAGGCGACGCGGGCGCGGCGCCCATAGGTCTCGACGTCGCGGCGCAATGTCGTGATCTCGAAATGCCGCGGCGGGACCACGGCGGTCACGGTGCCATGGGCGAGACCGGTCGGCACCACCCGGATACCGGCTTTCTCCAACAGCTCGGTGACCCGCTCAGGTGGTGCCGGGGTGGCGATGTCGATGTCGCCGATCGGAAGCCCGAGCAGTGCGTCGCGCACCGCGCCGCCGACAAATCGCGCGTCCACCCCGCCCGTCGGCGAGCGCGTCGAGAACCGCCCGGGTCGCCGGCTCCGTCATCCATTCCTGGGGGGCGATCCGGGGGCGATGCCTGGGCTCCGTCATTGGGGAGCCTTTGGTTCGATGTGTCCGGGGATGATGTGCCCATTCTGCCAGCGTGGGGCGACATAGACCCCCTGCTGCGATGTGCCGAAGCCGACGGCCACGACAAACAGCACGACCGCCAACAGCACCGCGCCGAAGCCGGCGAGCCACACCCACGGAACCGAGGCCCATGGCATCGTCCCGCCTTCATGCGGCGCCCCGAGGGTGCTGACCCATAGCAGGTAAAGCGCGGTCGGCAGCAGCAGCGGAAGGACGATGGTGATGAAGACCCGCACCATTGCCTCCTCAGCCGGCGAGCACCTCGGCCAGGTTCACCAGCATTCCCGCCGTTGCCCCCCAGATGTTTCGGTTCTCGTACGGCAGCACGAAAAAGACCCGCCGGCGCTCTTCGAAAATGCGCTCGGTGCGGCGGTGATTACTCGGGTCGAGGATGTAAGTGAGCGGTACCTCGAAGACCTCGGCCACCTCAAACGGGTCGGCGACGAGCGGAAAGGGGGGCGCCACGATGCCGACGATCGGGGTGATTTCAAATCCGGTTCCGGTCACATAAGTGTCGAGCCGGCCGATCACAGTTACGTGATCCCGCGGCAGACCGACCTCCTCCTCGGTCTCGCGCAGCGCGGCGGCCACCGGGTCGGGGTCGCGCGCCTCGATGCGGCCGCCGGGAAATGCGACCTGGCCGGCATGGGCGCTGAGATGGGGGGTCCGCAGGGTCAGAAGGACTGACATACCCTCGGTCCGGTCGATCAGCGGAACCAGCACCGCCGCCGGCCGCAGCTCGGTGCTGGGCGGCGTCATCCCCGGATTGAGGTCGTGGTCGCCGCGCGTGGCCCGCCTGAGCGCGGCCGCTTCGTCAGGGTCGGCGGTCCCGCCAAAACCCCGCCTTCCGGGCCGGCCGAGCCGCGCGAAACGCGCGATCGCCCAATCTTTTGACAGCCAATCGGCTGGTATGCCTGGCCCATGCGTCACTAACCCGTCCCCCGATCCCTCGCTGCGCGCTGATGCTGCGGCGGCTATTGCCAGTCCGGTCCCGGATCGCCCAGGCTGAAGAAAGCGCCGTTGCTCCAAACCCCGAACTGGTTGGCGCCGGCGATCTCCTCTTCGGCGCCGAGATCGACCAGATCATAAAAAACAGATCGCACCAGCTTCGCCTCGAGCGCGCCGCGCACGAGTATATAGGGTGCGGGCTCATCGCTCGCCCCGGTCTCGACATGCAGCGGATTATCCGGCCCCGCCGTCACAATGTCGTCCAGATTGGTCCGGAAGATCAGCCGCCGGTCGCGGCCTTCACCGGTGACAGTCAGTTCCACGGCGAGAAAAGGAACGTCCTCGACCTCGATACGACCGCGCTCGGCCGGGGTCACGAGCCAATAGGATCCATCTGCTTCGCGACGCAGAACGGAGGCGAAGAGCTTGACAAGCGGCAGACGGCCGATTGGAGATCTACGATAAAACCAAGTGCCGTCGCGGGCGATGCGGATGTCGAGATCGCCGCAATCGATCGGCAACGGCCGGCCGGTACCAGGAGTACTTTGTGGGGAATTGCCGGAGCCGGTATTTTCCATCAGGCTCGCACCCGCCGAACAGCTTGAAAGAGGGAACTTAACTTTTGTCCTCTCCTCCGCACGTTAACACTGCCTCCGCCGATCTCGTCGCCGAGGTTGAAGCGCTGGGGCGGAGCCTCAGCCTGGCCCGGGCGCGAATTGGTGAAATCATCTTTGGCCAGCAGGAGGTCGTGGAGCAAGCCCTGATCACCTTGCTGTGCGGCGGTCACGCGCTGCTGATTGGCGTTCCCGGCCTTGCCAAGACCCGGCTCGTCGAGACCTTGGGGGCGATCCTCGGGCTCGACGAGAAGCGCATTCAATGCACGCCCGATCTCATGCCGGCCGACATTCTGGGGTCCGAGGTGCTCGAGGAAAGCGACGCAGGGCGGCGCTCTTTCCGTTTCATCGCCGGTCCGGTTTTTTGCCAGCTGCTGATGGCCGACGAGATCAACCGGGCGAGCCCGCGCACGCAATCGGCGCTGCTGCAGGCGATGCAGGAAGGCCGAGTCTCGATTGCCGGCCAATATCATCAGCTGCCGCGGCCGTTTCACGTGCTGGCGACGCAAAATCCGCTCGAGCAGGAAGGCACCTATCCGCTGCCCGAAGCGCAGCTCGACCGGTTTCTGTTGCAGATCGACGTCGATTATCCCGACCGCGAGGCGGAGCGTGAAATGCTGATCGCGACGACCGGCATCGCCGAGGACCGGCCAAGGCCGGCGATGAATGTCGCCGAGCTGACGGCGGCGCAACGCCTGGTGCGCCGCATACCTGTGGGCGAGAGCGTCGTCGAAGCAATCCTGGGGCTGGTGCGCTCCGGCCGGCCAAATGGCGCCGCGGCCGATGGGATCACGCGCTTTGTCTCGTGGGGACCGGGCCCGCGCGCCAGCCAGGCCTTGATGCTCGCCTGCCGCGCGCGGGCGCTGATTGACGGCCGATTCAGCCCGTCGGTCGACGATGTTGTGGCCCTGGCGCCGCCGGTGCTGCGGCATCGCATGGCGGTTAGTTTTGCCGGGCGGGCCGAAGGGGTCACGGTGGCTCGGGTCATCGAGCGAATATCGGCGCCGTTCCGGTGAATTCTGCCCCATTGCGACCGCTCGCGTCCCTGCTCACGCGCCAGAGGACGCCGGTCGCCGCTTTACGCGACCGCGCCGAGCAGGCCGCGGCGGGATTGCCGCCGTTGCTGGTAGCAGCGGAACGCGTCGCCGCCAACGTGGCGCAGGGCGTGCACGGGCGTCGCCGTGTCGGGCAAGGGGAGACCTTCTGGCAGTTCCGGCAATATGCGCCCGGTGACGCTGCGGGCCGAATCGACTGGCGGCAGAGTGCCAAGTCTCAGCGTCTCTACGTCCGTGAAACCGAATGGGAAGCCGCGCAAAGCGTATGGCTATGGCGTGACGCGTCAGCCTCGATGGATTACAGCTCAGCTGGGTATATTCCCGGAGCGGATTGGCCGACCAAGCGCGATCGCGCCGAATTGCTGCTCGTGGCACTGGCGAGCCTGTTGGTGCGCGGCGGTGAGCGGCTGACGTTGCTCGAAAGCGGCGTAGCTCCAATCAGCGGGCGCGTTGCCCTGTCGCGGATCGTCGAGCTGATCGGCCAGCGGGCCGAGGCCGGAAGCCTCCCTGCCTTCGAGCCGCTGCCGCGCGCCGGCCAGTTGGTTCTGATCGGCGATTTTCTGTCTCCGCTCGACACGGTCAATGCCGCGCTCGCCCGCTTTGCCGGCGCCGGGCTGAAAGGGCATCTGCTTCAGATCGTGGACCCGGCCGAAGAGGACTTGCCGTTCGATGGGCGGGTGCGGTTCGCAGGGATCGAGGAGCGTGACGAGGTCGTCATCAGCCGCGTCGAGAGCATTCGCGACGATTACGCCAGCCGCTTTCTCGATCATCGCGCCGGTCTTGGCGCGATTGCCGGGCGGCTCGGTTGGACCTTCGGAGTTCATCGTACCGATCGCTCGCCCGGGCTGGCGCTACTGGCGCTGTTTGAAGCGTTGTCGGGTGAAGAGCGGCGATGAGGAATTGTCAGGGTCTCTTGGCCTGCCTCGGCACCCCAGGACCCTCTCCGATGACGCGAGAGAGAAGGGACCCAGACGATTGGCTGGGTGGGTGAGGGTGACGTCGCCAAGTTCGCGGTGAGTTGAGCGATGTTGGCGCTGGGCCCTCTCGCTTTCGCCTCGCCTTGGCTGCTGGTAGCGTTGGCGGGGCTGCCGATTATCTGGTGGCTGCTGCGGGTGACGCCACCGGCGGCGCGCCGTATCGATTTCCCGGCCATCCGTCTATTGCTCGGGCTGGCGCCGCGCGACGAAACCCCGGCGCGGACCCCGCTCTGGCTGATTCTTCTGCGCATGGCGCTAGCCGCGCTGGTCATTGTCGCGGCGGCTCACCCGCTCCTGAACCCGCAGGCACTCCTCGCCGGAACCGGACCAATCATTCTGGTCATCGATGATGGTTGGGCAGCGGCCCGCGATTGGCCGGTGCGGCAGGCCGCGCTCGACGATCTGCTGGCCGAGGCTGCACGCGAAAGCCGTCAGGTCGTCCTGGTCACCACCGCCCCGCCCGCCGGCGACACCGCATTGCCGCCGCTGGCGCCCCTCCGTGCCGTCGATGCCCGCGCCGCGATCGACGTAATGCAGCCAAAGCCGTGGCCGGTCGATCGGCAGGCCGCGCTGGCCCGGCTGAAGGCGCTGGCTTTACCCGATATAAACGCCTCGATCTGGCTCAGCGACGGCATTGCCGACAGCGGCGCAACCGCGCTGGCGGCGTATCTCGACGATTTGGGCAGCTTGCGCTACCTCGACGCAGGGCCGGGCGAGGCTCCGGTGCTGCTCGCCGCAGGCGATCGGGAGGCCAAGGATCTCAGCGTCGTGCTGCGGTCGCTGCTGGCGGCAAAACCGCGGCTCTACGAGGTGCGCGCGAGCGGTGCGGACGGCCGCTTGCTGACCCGCCGGGACGCGACTCTCGCGGCCGGTGCAAAGTCGGTCAAGGTCGAGCTGCCGATGCCGAGTGAACTCGGAAACCAGACGACCCGCGTCGAGGTCGAGGATGGCCAATCGGCCGGCACCGTGCTTTTGCTTGACGAACGCTGGCGCCGCCGTCCGGTCGGGATCGTCGGGCCGCCGAACGGCAGCGCACAGCCGCTGCTCAGCGAGAATTTTTATCTGGAGCGGGCGCTGGGACCGTTCGCCGAAACTCGCCGCGGGCCGGTTGGCGATTTGCTGAAGCGCCAGCTGGCAGTGCTGATCTACTCGGATTCGGGACCGGATTCTCCGGCGGAGGCGGCGGCGGTCGACAACTGGATCAAGGCCGGCGGCCTGTTGCTGCGCTTCGCCGGGCCACACCTCGCCGAGCAGGACGACACGCTGTTGCCGGTGCGACTGCGCCGTGGCGGTCGCACGATAGGCGGCGCGATGTCGTGGGAGCAACCGGCAAAGCTCGCCCCGTTTGCCGCCGACAGCCCATTTGCCGGGCTGGCGATTCCGGCCGATGTGACAGTTTCGCGCCAGGTGCTGGCCGAGCCCGATATCGACCTCGCGGGCAAGACCTGGGCGCGGCTAGCCGACGGCACTCCGCTGGTGACCGCGGAAAAGCGTGGCCGCGGCTGGATCGTGTTGATGCACACGACGGCAAACGCCGATTGGTCCAATCTCGCGCTCTCCGGCTTGTTCGTCGAGATGCTGCGGCGGATTGTGGCGACCAGCCAAGGGGTGACAGCGGCGATCGAGGACATGTTGCCGCCGATCGAGACGCTCGACGGACTTGGCCGGCAGCAGCGCCCCCCGGCGACGGCGCGCCCGATCCCCGGGAAAGAGATCGCTGCCGCAATCGTTTCGCCTCAACACCCGCCGGGCTTCTACGGAACGCAGGATTCGCGCCGCGCGCTCAATCTTTCGTCCGGGATCGGCGAATTAAAGGCGATTGCCGGCCTGCCTAGCGATATGCGGCGCGAGACCTTTGCCCGCGGCCGTGAAACCGATTTGCGCGCGCCGCTATTGACCGCCGCGCTGTTGCTGGCGCTCGCCGATCTGTTGATCGCCTACGCGCTGCGTGGCCTGTTGCGGCGGCGCCCGGCGCAAGTCGCGGGCATCTTTATTCTCGCGGCGCTCGCCTTCCCTGGGGCGCCGCGCGCTGACGACGCGTTCGTCGTGCGCGCCACGGCCGAGCTGCGCCTTGCTTATGTGCGCACCGGGGACGACGCAGTCGACGCGGAGAGCCGCGCCGGGCTCGTCGGCCTCAGTGATGTGCTCAATCGGCGGACCGCGGTCGAGACTGCCGACCCCCTCGCGATCGACATCGAAACCGACGAGCTGATCTTTTTCCCGCTACTCTATTGGCCCGTGACCGCCGACCAGCCGCCACCGTCACCGAGCGCGATCGAGCGCATCAACCGGTATATCGAGACCGGCGGCACGATCCTGTTCGATACCCGCAACGGCGACGAGCAGACGCCCGGCCCGTTTGGCGGGGCGGCGATTGCGGCGGAACGGCTGCGCCGGTTGACAGCGGGAATCAAGATGCCGTCTTTGGTGCCGATACCGCCCGACCATGTGCTGACCAAATCCTTTTATTTGATGCATGAGTTTCCCGGCCGCTGGGATGTCGGGACCCTTTGGGTCGAACCGGTCGAGAACCACGTCAATGACGGGGTTTCGAGCGTCATCGTCGGCGCCGATGATTGGGCCGGCGCCTGGGCAATCGATAAGGACGGCCGGCCGTTCTATGCGGTAGTGCCGGGCGGCGAAGAACAGCGCGAAATGGCGCTGCGCTTCGGCATCAATCTCGTCATGTACGTGCTGACCGGCAACTACAAAGCCGATCAGGTGCACGTGCCGGCGATCCTTGAGCGCCTCGGCCAATGAGCGGCGGCGGCTTTACTCTCGCCGCAGCACCGCTGTTGCCGTGGCTGTTGCTGGCCCTGCTCGCTATGACCGGCGCGCTCTGCCTCGGTTTCGGCATCCTGCGGCGGGCCCCGGGGCTGGGCTGGCGGGCCATCGCGATCGTTGTGCTGCTGGCTGCGCTCGTCAACCCGTCTCTGATCGAGGAGCAACGCGCGCCGCGGCGGGACGTCGCCATCGTCATCGTCGACAATTCGCCAAGCCAGAGTATTGGCGATCGGCGGCGGACGACCGAGACGGCGCTGGCGGCGGTCAAGAAGCGCCTTGCCCGGGAGCCCGATCTCGATCTGCGGGTCATCCGGGCGGGGGCGCCGTTGCCGGGCGCCGGCGACGAGGGAACCCGGTTGTTTGCGGCACTCGATCGGGCGATGTCGGATGTGCCGCGCCAGCGCCTCGCCGGGGTAGTCATGATCACCGACGGGGAGGTGCACGATGTGCCGGCCGGTGATTCGAAAACGCTGGCACAAGTTGTCGGCGCGCCGCTGCATGTTCTGCTCTCCGGGCGGCCGGACGAGGGTGACCGGCGCCTCGTCGTGGCTCAGGCGCCGAGCTTCGGCCTCGTCGGCAAGCAGGTGCAGCTGACCGTCCGGGTCGAGGACCTGCCCGAAACCGCTGCTGAGAAGGCCGGCGACGATCAGAACGAGGCGAGGGTGACCTGGCGCAAGGACGGCGGCGCCCGACAGCAACTGATGGTCCCGATCGGCCGCGACGTCCCGCTGACGGTCCCGATCGACCACGGTGGTCCCAATGTGCTGGAGCTCGAGGTTGCGCCCGGCCCGCGCGAGCTGACGCTCGTCAACAACCGCGCCGTCGTCGTGGTCAACGGCGTGCGCGACCGCTTGCGGGTGCTGCTGGTTTCCGGCGAACCGCATGCCGGCGAGCGCGTTTGGCGCAACATCCTCAAGTCGGATCCGTCCGTCGATCTCGTTCACTTCACGATCCTGCGCCCACCCGAGAAGCAGGACGGGACCCCGATCCGTGAGCTGTCTCTGATTGCCTTTCCAATTCGGGAGCTCTTCGACACCAAGCTCGACGATTTCGACCTGATCATCTTCGATCGATATTCGCGGCCCGGAGTCATCCCGCAGGCCTATCTCGAAAACGTCGTGCGCTACGTGCGTAATGGCGGCGCCTTCCTCGAAGCCGCCGGCCCTAATTACGGCACGCCGATGAGCCTGTCGCGCACTCCCCTCGGGGCGATTTTGCCGGCCGAACCGACCGGGGAGGTCTATGAAGAGGGGTTCAAACCGCAACTGACCGATGTCGGCCGGCGCGATCCGGTAACCGAAGAACTGCCGGGGGCGGGCCCTCCTGGTGTGGCGCCGAGCTGGGGGCGCTGGTTCCGCCAGGTCGATTCGCGGGTCCGTAACGGGGTGACGGTGATGACCGGCGACCGTGGCGACCCGCTCCTGGTTCTCGATCGTGTCGGCAAGGGACGGGTGGCGCAGCTCCTGTCGGACGAGATGTGGTTTTGGGCGCGTGGCTTCGAAGGCGGCGGCCCGCAGGCCGAGCTGTTGCGCCGACTCGCCTATTGGCTGATGAAGGAGCCCGACCTCGAGGAAAACGACCTGCGCGCGGCGGTTGACGGCGACAGGCTGATCATCACGCGCCAATCGCTGGAGCCCGACGACCATCCGGTCACAGTGACCGCCCCCGACGGGTCGAGCCGCAGCCTGAAGTTGACGCCGGAGCATGGCGGGCGCAGCGGTGGCAGTCTGGCGATCGATCAGATGGGGCTTTACCGGGTGACCGATGGCATCCGCACCGCGCTCGCTGCGGCAGGGCCGCTCAATCCGATAGAGTTCGCCGACGTCCTGACGACGCCGGAAAAGCTGGCGCCGGTCGTCGCGGCGACTGGCGGCGGAATCTTCTGGGTCGGCTCGGGTAAGATCCCGGAAGTCCGCCGGGTTTCACCGGACCGGACCGCGGCTGGGAATAACTGGATGGGCTTCCGCGCGAATGGGGACTATACTGTGACCGGGCTTAGCGAGATCCCCCTGCTGCCGGCGGTCGCGGCCTTGCTGCTGATCGTCGGCGGGCTCGTCGCGGCATGGCGCGGTGAGGGAAGCTGAGCCGCCCCTGCCGGCCTCCCAGGTGGATTTTCGTGCTGAGAAGTGTTCTGGCGCCGCTGCACCCGGACGGTCTCAAATTTGTCCTCGCGGTGGCGCTCGCCACGGTGCTGCTGTTTCTGCTTTGGACCCCCGCGGGGTGGGCGGCCGCGGTGGTTACGTTGTGGATGGTCTATTTTTTCCGCGACCCGTGGCGCGTCACCCCGACCCGAGAAGGGCTGCTGGTCAGCCCGGCCGATGGCATCGTTACGTCCGTGACCCTGGCGCGCCCGCCGCCCGAGCTCGAGATGGGCGACAGTGAGGTTGCCCGGATCGGCATTTTTTTGAACATTTTCGACGTCCACGTGACCCGCGCCCCGGTTGGCGGCCGGGTCGTGGCGTTGCGCTATACCAAAGGCCGCTTTGTCAATGCGAGCCATGAAGAGGCGAGCCTCAACAACGAGAGGATGGCGATTCGCGTTGCTCCGCCCGAGGGTCCTGAAATCGCCTATATGCAGGTCGCCGGTCTCGTCGCCCGCCGCATCGTCTGCGACCTGCGCGAGGGCCAGCGTATTGCGACCGGCCAACGGATGGGCATCATCCGCTTTGGCTCACGGGTCGATGTTTATTGTCCGCCACCTTATGTAACAATGGTGGTCGCAGGGCAGCGGATGGTGGGCGGGGAAACCATCCTCGCCGACCGCCTGGCGCAGGAGTTGCCGCGACAGGGGGTGGCGCATTGAGGAGAGAGGGCGCGGTGCGGGGAGCGGGGCAGTGAGAAGGCGATCGGGCCGAGTGCGGCGGCAGCGGGTGCATCGGCTCTCAGACCTGTCGTTCAACCGCATGGTCCCAAACATCCTGACCTTGCTGGCATTGTGCGCCGGGATGACCGCGATGCGCTTCGCGATGAGTGGCAATTTCGTCGGCGCCGTTTTTGCGATCATCGTCGCCGGCATCTTTGACGGTCTCGACGGACGAATCGCCCGACTGCTCAAATCAACCTCGAGCTTTGGCGCCGAACTCGACAGCCTGTCGGATTTCGTCAGCTTCGGCGTGGCGCCGGCTACGGTGCTCTATATGTGGACGATGTCGACTTTGCACGGTCTCGGCTGGGCGATCGTGCTGTTCTATGCCGTCTGTTGTGCCCTGCGCCTCGCCCGCTTCAACGCCGAAGCCGGCAGCGATCGGCCGGCCTACGCCGCGCCGTTTTTCAGCGGTGTGCCGGCCCCCGGTGGCGCCGGGCTCGTTATGGTGCCCATGTTTCTGAGCTTCGAGTGGGGGGATTGGCTGTTCCGCTCGCCCTATCTGAACGCGGTGACTGTGACCGGCGTGGCCCTGTTGATGGTCAGCAAGGTGCCGACCGTGTCATTGAAACGGATCCGCATTCCCCATGACCTGGTCGTGCCGACATTGCTCGGCATCGGCATACTGGCCGCCTTTGTCACGACGGCGCCGTGGCCGACCTTGACCGCGATCGGCGTCGTCTATGTCGGCTCGATGCCGCTGACGATCCGCGCCTATTACCGGCTGCGGCGGGTTGCGGCGGCACGGCGGAGCGAAGCGGCCGAGACCGCCGCGCTGGCCCCTCCGCCCGTTCCCGGCTATCCGCTGAGTGGGGACGAGACACCCGCCAGCCAGTGGCGGCATTGACCACGCCGGCCGGCCAGGCGGTTGTTTGACGCCCGCTTACCCTTTAATTTTGAGCGGTCGCGAGACCGCCGTCACTGGAAGGAGCCCACAGTCATGCCAGTAAAAGCCGGAGTTATTCGCGCCGGGGCGCGCACTACGAGGCGAGGCGCCGCCGAGACCTTCACCGGCGTCGTGTTCCAGGATCCGGTAATCACCGCTGAGGCGCCGTCGCGCCTGGGAGGTTCGGTCGTTACGTTCACGCCGGGCGCACGGACCGCTTGGCACTCTCACCCGGTTGGTCAAACTCTTTTCTGTTTGTCCGGGGTCGGCCGCATTTGCTTCAAGGGCGAGAAGCCGCAAGCACTAAACCCCGGCGACACGGTCAATATCCCGCCGGATACGATGCACTGGCACGGCGCCTCGCCCGATCGCCTGTTCTCGCATCTGGCGCTGTCGGAAGCCGGCGAGCAAGGCCAGGGCACCAGCTGGGGCGAGCACGTCAGCGACGCCGAGTACACGGCGTCGGCGACCGGGGGCTGAAGTAAAGAGGCCGAGAAACCCCCTCACCCTCCTGCGGCGCGGGCGCCTCCCTCTCCCGGCGGGCTGGGAGAGGGTTCGGGCGAGGGGCAGCCGCTACCGGTCGGCGATCAGGGGCAGGCCTTCTTCGCGGCGCACTTCGTTGATGATCTGCAATACGCGCTCGCGATAGGGGCGGTACTGCACGCCGAACTCCTGAACGAGGCGGCTGTTGTCGATCAGGTAGTTGCCGGAAAGCTCCTTGCCGCCGGTGTCCTTGTCGAAGGTGATCTTGGCGCCGGGCAGGAACTCGCGCACCATGTCGGCGATCTCACCGAGGCTGATCGCGATCCCGCCGGTGTTGTAGACCCAGTTTTTCGGCTTATCGGTCATGATCACCCGGGCAAAGATCTCCGCGATCTCATCGACATGGACCGGGCAGCGCATCGCGTCTTTGTAGGGAAACGAAACTGCCTTTCCGCGCGCCGGATCGGTGATGCAAAAGACATGGTCGACCGAGCCGACGATCTTGTCGTTGCCGGTGACGTTAGCCGGGCGGATTGCGGTGATCTCCATGCCGTGTTTCTCGCGGTAATCCTGCGCCTGCCATTCGTTGAAGATCTTGTGCATCGCGTATTGGACGTGGCCGTGGCGGAAATCGTCCTCGGTCACCACGCGGTCGCCGTAATGCTTCTGCTCGCCGCTGACCGCCAATGAGCTGGCATAGGCGACGCGATTGACGCCGCACAAATGCGCTGCCTCAAAGCAATTATCCATGCCGAGGATGTTGAGCTTGAACGCGGCATGCGGCGGGTGCTCACTGCCGAGGTAATAGGCGAGGTTGACGACCCGCGTCGGCTTCGCCGTCGCCATCACCGACGTCACGTCGTCGAACTGCGCGACATCGCCGCGTACAACGCGGACCTGCTTGCCGAGACCCTCGTAATTGGCGGTGGCCGGATTGATGTCCATGCAGACGATTTCTTCGCCGCGTGCCGCCAATAGCGGTATGAGCCGGCGGCCGATGAAACCGGTGCCGCCGATGATTAGCGTCGACATAGCTTTTCCTCCCACGGGATGCCTGCCGCGACGTTAGTCGCCGCCCGGCGGTTGGGCAAGGAGCCGGCTTCCGCATATCTGGTATCCGGCCTAAGCTTGAGCGGGCAACGAGGGAACGTCGGTCGATGGCAGCGACCATTTTCGCCAACTGCGCGGTTCTCGACGGCACTCGACGGGAGCGGCGCGAGGGTCATCACGTTCTGGTCGAGGGCGGGCAGATCCGCGAGATCTCGGACCGGCCGATCAGTAGCGCCACCGCTGAGATCGTCGATCTCAAGGGCGGCACCCTGATGCCGGGGTTGATCGACGCGCATGTTCACGTGATTGCCGTCGACCAGGTGCTGGCGCGGCTATCGGAGCGGCCGGTCAGTCTGGTGACATTGCAGGCCGCGCGCGTGCTGGAGGGCATGCTGCAGCGCGGGTTCACCACGATCCGCGACGCCGCCGGCGCCGATGGCGGGCTCGCCGAGGCGGTGCAGGAGGGGCTGGTGTGCGGCCCGCGGATTTTCCCCTCGGGACAGGCGTTGAGCCAGACCGGCGGGCATGGCGATCTGCGGCCGCGCACGCGCTCGGTATCGGTTGTTGCCTGCGCCTGCTGCGAGGGCGGGGCCGGGCTCGCCCGCATCGCCGACGGTGTTGCGGAATGCCGCCGCGCCGCGCGTGACGAGCTGCGCAAAGGAGCGACCCAGATAAAGATCATGGCCTCGGGCGGCGTCGCCTCGCCCTACGACCCGGTGTGGAACCTGCAATACAGCGAAGAGGAGGTGCGCGCGATCGTCGAGGAAGCGCGCGCTTGGCATACTTATGTGATGGCGCATGCCT
This sequence comes from uncultured Alphaproteobacteria bacterium, assembly GCA_963733945.1. GTDB lineage: Bacteria > Pseudomonadota > Alphaproteobacteria > ATCC43930 > CGMCC-115725 > AP-15. The sequence continues at coordinate 17,343 of CAVTFD010000050.1, forward strand.
ATACGCCCGAGGCGATCCGCCGCTCGATCGATTTCGGCGTGCGCTCGATCGAGCACGGCAATCTGATCGACCGCGCAACCGCCGAGCATGTCGCCGGCGCCGATGCATTCGTTGTCCCGACCCTCGTCACTTTCGATGCGATGCACCGCTTTGGCCGCGAGCTCGGGTTTCCCGAGGTGAGTCTCGCCAAGCTCGGCGACGTGCGCGAGGCGGGATTGCGCTCGCTCGAAATATTGCAGGCGGCAGGGGTCAAAATCGGTTATGGCACTGATCTGTTGGGCCCGATGCACTGCCACCAGTCGCGCGAATTCGTGATCCGCGCCGAGGCGATGGCGCCGTTCGACATCATTCGCTCGGCGACCGCGGTCAATGCTGAACTGCTGAACCGCAGCGGCGAGCTCGGCGTCGTCGCCCCCGGTGCCCGAGCCGACCTGATCGCCGTCGACGGCAACCCCCTCGCCGACATCTCCTTGCTCGACGGCCAAGGCGAACACCTGACCCACATCATGAAGGACGGCGTGCTTTACAAGAAGTCTGCTTAGGTTCCGCGAGTAGGCCCAAGTCGCCTGTTGTTTGCGGGTCTCAATCCGCGAGCCCCATGACGAATGCCAATGCCACATTGAGCCGCGCCATGTCCGCGGCCCCAAGTCGACCGATCTGTTCGCCGATCCGCTCGCGCCGTACAGTAACCGGTCTGTCCGCCATAACCTGAGAGCGAACCCGTAGCCCCGTTTCCGAACCAGGCTCGATCGTGATACGGAAATCCGCCTCCGCCAATTCGGATGTCATTTGGCAGATCACGACCGAGGCGTGGTTCTCCGGGATGGCATTCGACTGTACGATGACAGCTGGGCGCGGTTTGCCGTAATCGCCGGGCGCGGCGATGATAACGACGTCACCGCGGCTCATCGGCATCGAATTCGGACGCCGCTTCGATCCATAGGAGCGCATCGCGCTCGCTGTCGGGGTTCAGCCCTGCGACCTGGGCCGCGATCCGGTTGCGCACGGCTTCTGAGCGCGCGTCGGGCACCACCAGCCGCAATTCCCGCAAGCCCTTCCGCCGGCGCCGTTGCCTCATGAACTTCATCCGCTCGGCGGGTTCGGCCATCGGATTCCTCCATATCGTAACGCGCGGCAATGTAACGCGTTACGAACGAAAAACAAGTCAGCAGCCCTTCGCCTCATTCGGCCGCGTTTTTGCGGCCGTAGCGGCGGACGCGGAGATCGGCTTGCTCCTTGTGGCCCCAGAAGCGTTCGATCGCGCATAGACGGCTGCAATATTCGCCGATCATGACGCTCGCCTCGGGGGTCTTGACCTCCTGATAGGTGCAGGTCTTCAGGAACTTGCCGACCCACAGGCCGCCGGTGTAGCGGGCGGCGCCCCTGGTCGGCAATGTGTGGTTGGTGCCGATCACCTTGTCGCCGTAAGCAACATTGGTCTCAGGACCGAGAAACAGCGCGCCGTAATTCTGCAGCCGGTCGAGCCAGCTTCGCGGCTCTGATGTCAGCACTTCGACATGCTCGGCGGCGATGCGGTCGGCCTGTGCCGCCATCTCGTCGTCGTCGGCGCAGAGGATGACCTCGCCGTAATCGCGCCAAGAGACGCTTGCGACATCGGCGGTCGGCAATACGCCCAGCTGGCGGTCGACCTCGGCGATCGTCGCATGGGCCAGCCTTTCCGAGGTGGTCAGCAGGATCGCCGGTGAGGTCGGGCCGTGCTCGGCCTGGCCCAGCAGATCGGTTGCACACATCTCAGCGTCGGCGGTCTCGTCGGCGATCACCAGTATCTCGGTTGGACCGGCGAACAAATCGATGCCGACCTTGCCAAAGAGCTGGCGTTTCGCTTCGGCGACATAAGCGTTGCCGGGACCGACCAGCATGTCGACCGGCTTGAAGCTCTCGGTGCCGAGCGCCATCGCCGCGACCGCCTGGACGCCGCCCAGCACATGGATCTCGTCGGCGCCGCCGAGATGCATCGCCGCGATCGTCTCGGGATGCGGCCCGCCCTGGTTGGGCGGGGTGCAGGCGGTGATGTGGCCGACACCGGCGACTTTAGCGGTGACGATCGACATATGCGCCGAGGCGACCATCGGATAGCGCCCGCCCGGCACATAGCAGCCGACCTTGCCGACCGGTATGTGGCGATGGCCGAGCACTACCCCCGGCAACGTCTCGACCTCGACATCCTTTAAAGACGCGCGCTGGATCTCGGCGAAATTGCGGATCTGGCCTTGGGCGAATTTGATGTCGGCTATCGTCTGCGGCGACACTTTGCCGACAAGCGCCGCGATTTCGTCGTCCGAAAGGCGGAAGCTAGGCGGCGACCATTTGTCGAAACGCTCGGAGAGTTTGCGCACCGCCGCATCGCCGCGCTCGGCGACATCGGCGATGATGCTTTCGACGGTGGCGCGAGTTTTGGCGTCGGCCTCTTCCTGCTGGCCGGCGAGTGCGGCAGTTTTAATCTGTCGCGGCATGACTTCCTCCTATTCGATCAGTTCGTCGGCCTGCGCCAGCAGTACCGGCGGCACGCTGAGGCCCAGCGCCTTCGCGGTATTGAGGTTGATCGCCAGCTCGATTTCGACCGGTTGCTGGACCGGCAGATCAGCAGGCTGAGCGCCCTTGAGGATTCTCCCCACGTAAATGCCGATCTGGCGGAGGGCGGCCGTCATGCTTGGTCCGTAGCTGATCAGGCCGCCGGACCAGGCTGCTATGCTCCAGCCGAAAATCGCCGGAACGCGGTCGCGCATAGCCAGCACCGCGAGACGCGCGGACCGGTTGTTCAGAAACGGGTCGGCGTCGATGACGAGCCCGCCGGCGCGCAGCTGGGGTAGTGCCGTGAAAGCGGCATCGATATCCTCATCGTCACCGGCCTTCAGAATATGGAGCTTCACCCCTTTCGCGCGCGCCTCACTCTGTGCATTACGGATCGCAGCCTCGGCGGTCGCGGCGTTCGGGTTGACAAGCAACGCGAATACCCTGGCCTGTGGAACCAATTCCGACAGCAGCTCAAGCCGCTTGGCCATCAGCTCGACGTCGATCATGCTGACGCCCGTCAGGTTGCCGCCCGGGCGGGCAAGACCGGCAACCAGGCCCTCAGCGACCGGATCGCCGCTCAAAAAGACGATGGGGATCGTCGCGCTGGCGCGTTTGGCGGCCTGTGCGGCAGCCGGCCCCACTGCTGCGATCACGGCGACCTTGCGACCCACGAGATCTGCAGCCATGGCGGGAAGTCGATCATACTGTCCGTCCGCCAAGCGGTATTCGATCGCGACGTTCTGCCCCTCGACATAGCCGGTTTCGCTCAATCCCTCCGAGATTCCCTAGCCGAACACCCTGGCACTGGAGAGATAGCCGACGACCGGGATCGTTTTCTGCTGCGCAGGAGCCGGGAATGGTGCCGCGACTGCCACGCCGCCAAGCATGAACACGATCTCGCGGCGGCGCATCAATCACCATGCGGTCCAGCCGCCGTCGACGAGGAGGCTCGATCCGGTGACGAGGGCGGCGGCGGGCGAGGCGAGAAACACGACCGCGGACGCCACCTCCTCGACCGTGCCGAGCCGGCCCAATGGGATATGGTCGAGCACCCATTTGCGGAATGTCGGATCGTCGAAAAATGGCCGGACTAGCGGCGTGTCGATGAAAGTCGGAGCGATCGAGACCACGCGCACGCCCTTTGGCGCCAGTTCGACCGCCATCGCCTTGGTCAGCCCTTCGATCGCGTGCTTGGTCATGACGTAGACGGTGCGGTCGCGCTCGGAGCCGACATGGCCCATCTGCGAGGACATATTGATGATGACGCCCTCGCCCTGGGCGACCATCCGCCGCGCCGATGCCTGCGCCACGAAAAACGCCGCGCGGACGTTGAGGGTCAGCAGCCGGTCGAGGGTGTCCTCATCGACCTCGAGAAAGGGCTGCGGCCGGTTGAGGCCGGCATTGTTGACCAAAATATCGAGGGCGCCGAGATCGGCGACGGCGCGGCGCACTGCGGCGCTGTCGGTCACGTCGAGCGGCAGCACCTGCGCGTGTCCCCCGTTTTCCTTGATTTCACGTGCGACCTCTTCGAGTTGGCCAAGCGTTCGGCTGACCAGCACCAGCGCGGCATCGGCGCTAGCGAGCGCCAGGGCTACCGCGCGACCGATCCCACGCCCGGCGCCGGTGACGAGCGCCGTCTTGCCGTCGAGACGGAAGGGCCGCTCGACCTCCATCCGCGTCAGCCTTTGATCTCACCCGCGTAGGACTCGAGGAGCCGCCATGCCGCCGGACCGGCCTTTTCACGCCAGCGCGCGTAAAACCCGCCGAGGCCGGCCCGAAAGCTCGCGACATCTGCGGTGTTGACCGCCATGTCTTTGCGGGTCAGTTCCTCCGCGCCGGCGGTATTGATCTGTTCGGTGTCCTGGCGCTGGAGCAGCGCGTGTTTCTCGGCGTTGCGCTCGACGACCTCCTGGATGTCTCGCGGCAGAGCGGCCCAGGCATCGGCATTGGCCAGGAGGGTGAAGCCCGACCACCAATGGCCGGTCAGGCTCAGATAATTCTGCACCTCGTAGAGCTTCAGCGACAATACGACGCCGAGCGGGTCGCTCTGGCCGTCGAACCGGCGCTCCTTCAGCGCATCGTACATCTGGCTGAACGGGACATACCCCGCCTCGGCCCCGAAGGTCGCAAAGAAATCTTGGGCGATTTCACCCCCCGGGCTGCGGATCTTCACCCCGGCGAGATCGGCGGCTGAATGGATCGGGCGCGTGCTCGTCGTTAGATGGTGAAAGCCGTTCTGCATCGAAAGGCGGAAGGCGTGGAGGCCGTTCTGCGCCAGCTCGCTGCGGATCTTGTCGCCGAGGGCGCCGTCGAGTGCCGCGAACACCGCCGCCGAATCCTTGAACGCGAACGGTAGCAGCGGCAACGCGCTGGTCGGCGCGACGCCGCCCAGGGTTGCCCCGGCGACCATGAATTCGAGCCTGCCGGCGCGCAGGTCGGCGAACATCTGAGGGTCCGGGCCGAGGCGGCTTTCCGGAAACACATCGATCCGGAATTGCCCGTTGGTCTCGCGGCCGATCGCCTCGGCCATCTCGGTCAGCCGTTTCTGGGTCGGGCTGCCGATCGGTTGGTTCAGGCCGAGCCTATAGCCGAAAGCTGCTGCATTCATGATTGAAACCTTCCCTCTGCCGCGAGACGGCCGGCGGCTGATATTGAACCTTTCCACGCCGGTGTGCCATCAGGTGACGAGCGTCGGCGGCGGCGTTGCGGGAGGACCGAATCGGCGCCACCGCGCGAGCGACAAAGGAGCAAATGAGATGTCCGATCCAGCGATCGACCAACCGACCGTGCCGACGCTGAGCGTGGCGCAGGGTCGCGCGATCGTGCGGCTCAACCGGCCGCGCCAGCACAATCGCCTCGAACCGCAGGATCTGGGGGTGCTCGAAGAGGTGTTCGCGCGGGCCGACGCAGACCCGTCGATCCGAGTTCTGGTGCTGACCGGCACTGGGAAAAGCTTCAGCTCGGGCTTTCATATCGGCGCGCTCGCCGACCGCATTGCGGGGAATGAGGGCAGGGCGGAGGATCGCGATGCGTTCGAGCGCACCGTCGACCGGCTCGAAAGCCTGCGAGTGCCTACGATTGCCGCGCTCAATGGCAGCGTTTATGGCGGGGCCACCGATTTGGCGCTCGCCTGCGATTTTCGCATCGGGGTCGAAGGCATGCGGCTGTTGATGCCTGCGGCTCGGCTCGGCATCGTCTATTACGCGAGCGGCCTCCGTCGCTATGTGACCCGGCTGGGCGTCGCCGCAGCGAAAAAGCTGTTTCTGACTGCGCAGCCGATCGAAGCGGACGAGATGCTTGATATCGGCTATCTCGACGAGATTGTTCCGGTCGAGAGCCTGATGGGCCGCGCCGAGGCGCTCGCCGCCACCCTCGCGACAAACGCACCGCTGGCGGTTGCCGGTCTCAAGCGGGCGATCAACGAGACCGCCGCGGGCAATCTCGACCGCGACGCGCTCGCCGCCATTCGCGCGCTGTGCTCCCAATCCGAGGACCACGCCGAGGGGGTGCGAGCCTGGACCGAGAAACGCGCGCCGACGTTTGTCGGACAGTAGTGAGCGCGCTAAAGCAGCGATCTCGAAGGACTGGTCGCCGCAGCGTCGCTCCCTGGCTCGGGGTCGGCGAGCAGCGGCGTCCACTCCGGGACCGGTTCGGAGAGACGCACCGGCGTGGTGGATTGCTCGTATAGCTGGCGCGCCTCGATGGCTGGGCCACGGCGGGTCCCCAGCGCCAACACCCGCAGCGTGCGCCGAAATTGGCCTTGCGGCACGATGACGACGTCGCCGATCCGAATCGCGTGGTTAGGCTTGCGAACGGCGGCTTGATTAACGCTTACCGCCCCCTGTGCGCACAACCGGCCGGCGAGCGAGCGGCTTTTGACCAGACGTGCGAACCACAGCCACTGATCGATCCGCCGGCTGAAGGTTTCGGTCGAGCGATCGCCGGCGATCAAGCGAGCTTAAGCTCCTGCAATTTGGCGAATGGATGGCCCTCCCTCGCCGGACGTGGCTGGCTACGATCGATCGCTTCGCGACGGCGGCGGGCGACAAAGATCTCGGCGCCGGCGTCGATCACGGCACGATAGCCGAGCGCGGTGAGCAGCGCGCGCAGCGCGCCCGGCTCGACGCCGGCGATCGATGCGAGCCGCTCGTCGACCGCGAACGCACCGCGGCGGGCGAGGCGTCGCGCGGCGGTGGCAACGCGCTCGACCCGATCGGGACGCAGGGCGAGCCGGTCGGCGACGAAGAAACCGATCGCTCCGTAGAAGGACGGCGGCAAGGCCGGATCGATGTCGATGGCCTTGGCGAGCCGGCGAGCCGGCGGCAGGGTTGGCACCGCGCACCCGTGTCGCACGGCCCAAAGCAAGGCGCGAAAGCGCAACGCCTCGGGCCGCAGCAGCGGCTCGACATAGACGGTTTCGGTGCCGAAGCGCACTCCATTTCGGCTCAGGGCTGCGCGGTCCGTCGGAGCAAGCGCCGCGACTTGGCTCGCTACCTCGCACGCCGGAAGGGCGCCGAGCGCGTCGACGAGCTGAAAGGCGAGACCTCGTCCGACACCGCCAAGCGGCAGCGCCGAAGCGGCAAACAGCGACGCCATCCGGCGCTCGATCTCACTGCGGACGAATGCCGAGAGCCGTTGCCGGATTTTTTCCCGGGCATCACCTTCGACGAAATCCCCGGCGAGCGGCTCTGCCCGCGGGGTCAGCATCCGCTCACCGGCGACGAGGCGGCCGACGGGGCCGCCGCGCCAGCGCAACATACCGGCGGCGTCGATCGCAAAGGCGGCGCCGGAATCGGCGGCGAGAAGCTGCGTGCGGGCGGCCACCTCGCTGCGCAACACGCGGTTGGCGGCGACCGTCAGCGTCCGCATCTCCACCCCGTCGATCGCATCCGGAACAAAGCGCAAACCGTCGAGCCGGCCGACATAGGCGCCCTCGACGCGAACCTCACCCGCAGCAGACACTGATGCGATCAATTCGTCGTCGGAAGCGAGCCGGCGCACCAGAAAGGCGGAGCGGCGGTCGACAAAGCGCTGAGTGATGCGATCGTGCAACGCGTCGGAGAGCCGGTCCTCGATACCGCGAGCGCGCTCTTGCCAAGCCGTCGCCCCTTCGACCCAATCGCTGCGATGGGTGATGTAGGTCCAGGTGCGGGTGTGGGCGATGCGCACCATCAAAGTGTCGATGTCACCATCGACGCGGTCGAGATTGGCCATCTGCCCGGCGATCCAGGCGGTCGGCAGCCGTTCTTCCGGGCCGGCAAGATGAGTGAAGATATGGGCGAGCAGCCGCGCGTGGCTGTCGCTCATAACCTTGCGAAAATCGGGGATCTGGCAAACTTCCCAAAGAAGCCTGACCGCGCCGCGGTGGCGGGCGAGTTCGGCGACTTCGTGATTGCGGGCGAGCGCCTGCAAGGCGCGGTGGTCGTCGGCTTCACGGGCCTGGACCAACCCGGGCAGCGAGGGGCGCTCGTCGAGGCTTTTGAGCAGCGCGCCAACCGAATCGAAGCGCAGCCGGGTGTTGCGCCAATTGAGCCGGGTCAGCGGATCGAAGCGATGCGATTCGACCGCCTCGACGATCTCGGGATCGAGCGGCCCCTGTTCGGCAGTGGTGCCAAAAGTGCCGTCGCTCATGTGCCGCCCGGCGCGACCGGCGATCTGGGCGATCTCGGCGGCGGTGAGCCGGCGCGGGCCGCGGCCGTCGAATTTGCCGATGCGGGCGAAGGCGACATGGTCGAGATCCATGTTGAGACCCATGCCGATCGCATCGGTGGCGACCAGATAGTCGACTTCGCCGGCCTGAAACATGCCGACCTGGGCGTTGCGCGCCCGCGGGCTTAACGCGCCGAGCACGACCGCCGTCCCGCCGCGCTGCCGTCGGATCAGCTCGGCCAACGAGAACACATCGGCCACGGCAAAGGCGACGACTGCGCTGCGCGGCGGCAGCCGCGTTACCTTTTTTTGGCCCGTGTAGGAGAGTGTCGAAAAGCGCGGCCGGCTGACATGTTCGAATTCAGGGACCAAACGGCGCATTAACGGCTTGATCGTGTCGGCGCCGAGAAACATCGTCTCCGCGAGACCGCGGGCATGCAACAGGCGCGCGGTAAAGACGTGGCCGCGCTCGGGATCGGCGCAGAGCTGAATCTCGTCGACGGCGAGGAAATCGACGGGCCGATCGAGCGGCATCGATTCGACGGTGCACACGAAATAAGACGGGTTGGGCGGCAGGATCTTTTCTTCGCCGGTGATCAGCGCCACCGATCGCGCGCCGCGCAATTTGACGATCCGGTCGTAGTTCTCGCGTGCCAGCAGTCGCAGCGGAAACCCGATCATCCCGCTTCTGTGGCCGAGCATGCGCTCGATCGCGAGATGGGTCTTGCCGGTATTGGTCGGCCCGAGGACCGCGACAAGTCGCGGAGCGGGGCTGAACATGGCCATGAATGAAGGTATCGGGCGACGGCGGCGGCAAGGCAAGAGCAAACCGACCATGAGAGCGACGGTGCGACGCCGTGGCTGCGATTTCTCTCCACGACGGCGCCGAATGGATCGTCCTGCTGGCGAGCTAGTCGATCTTGCGGTGGCGCGGATTTCGCCACATATCCACGACGCGTTAATGCTCATCGCGACGGCAGAAAATGACCCAGGAAACCAGAAGCTTCCAGGCTGAAGTCAGCCGCCTTCTCGAAATCGTCGCGCACTCGCTTTACAGCGAGAAAGAAATCTTCTTGCGCGAACTGATCTCTAACGCCTCGGACGCCTGCGATCGGCTGCGCTACGCTGCCTTGACCGAGCCGGCATTGGCCGAGGGCGACACCGACTATCGTGTCGTGCTGGCTCCCGATAAGAGCGCGCGCACCTTGACGCTCGCCGACAACGGCATCGGCATGAACAGGGACGAGCTGATCGAGAATCTCGGCACGATCGCGCGTTCCGGGACCGCCGCCTTTGTCAACCAATTGTCGGGCGACGCGCGCAAGGATATGAGCCTGATCGGCCAATTCGGCGTCGGCTTCTACTCGGCTTTTATGGTCGCCGACAAGGTCGAGGTGCTGGCTCGCAAGGCCGGCGATGACGAGGGCTGGCGCTGGGTTTCAGAAGGCAAGGGTGAGTTTACAATCGAGCCCGCGCCCGAGGCCACGCGCGGGGCGGCGATCGTTGTTCATTTGCGCGAGGGCGAGGACGAATATCTCGATCCGAATCGGCTGCGCCAAATCGTTCGCACCTATTCCGATCATATCGGGCTGCCGATCGTGCTCAAAGATGGCGGTAAGGAAGAAACCATCAACACCGCCTCGGCGCTGTGGACACGGCCAAGGTCCGAGATTACCGACGAGCAGTATAAGGAATTCTACCATCATGTCGGCCACAGCTTCGACGATCCGTGGCTGACTTTGCACACCAAGGCGGAGGGCGTGATCGAATACACGAACCTGCTGTTCGTGCCTTCGACCAAGCCGTTCGACCTGTTCGATCCGGAGCGCAAGAGCCGGGTCAAGCTCTATGTCCGGCGGGTGTTCATTACCGACGAGGAGACCAACCTGCTGCCGGCCTATCTGCGCTTTCTGCGCGGTATCGTCGACAGCGAGGATCTGCCGCTCAACGTCAGCCGCGAGATGCTGCAATCGAACCCGACGGTGGCGAGAATCCGCCAGCAGCTGACCCGGCGCGTGCTGACCGACCTCAATAAGAAGGCGGCCGAGGCCCCTGAGGAATACGCGAAGTTCTGGGACAATTTCGGGGCGGTGCTTAAAGAGGGGCTGTACGAGGATCGCGACCAGCGCGACACGTTGCTGGAACTTGCACGCTTCCGCTCGACCACTCGCGACGGGCTCGTATCGCTCGACGATTATGTCGCGGGGATGCGGCCGGGGCAGGAAGCAATCTTTACGATCACCGGTGACAATCTCGACGTCGTCAAGCGCAGCCCGCAGCTCGAAGGGTTTCGTGCGCGCGGTGTCGAGGTACTGTTGCTGACCGATCCGATCGACGAGTTCTGGGTGCCGGGAATTGGCGTCTACAAGGAGAAGCCGTTCAAATCGGCGACGCGAGGGGGCGTAGATCTCGATAAGATTGAGGCGCCCGAGGAGCAGCCGCAAGAGAAGCCGGCGCCGCCGGCCAAGCTCGCGAGCCTGATCGCGATCTTCAAGCTGGCGCTCGGCGACGCGGTCAAGGACGTGCGCGGCTCAGAGCGGCTAACCGATAGCGCCGTCTGTCTGGTCGCCGACGAGGGCGATATGGACATGCATTTCGAGCGGCTGCTCAAGCAGCATCGCCAGCTCGATACCACGGCGAAGCGGATCCTCGAACTCAATCCGCGCCACAAACTGATCGAGCGGCTCGCCGCGACGGTGGGCGAGACCGGCGCCTCGGACCAGCTGGCGGAATTCGCTTGGCTGCTCCTCGACCAGGCGCGGATTATCGAAGGCGAGCAGCTGCCCGACCCGCCGGCCTTTGCCCGCCGTCTGGCCCAATTGCTCGAGCGCGGTCTGCCTCAGGCGGCGTAGATCGAGCGTCTCGCCCCTATTCCGGGAAGGGCTGTGGGGCGCCGGCGGGTACCGCGACCTCGAAGACGTTGAGCGCGTTCCCGATCGCCGTGTAGTAGCCGATGATGGTGCCGAGTTCGACCACGCCCTGTTCGCCAAACGCTGCGATCGCCCCGGAGAAGGTGGCGTCGGAAAGCCGCTTGGTGTTGATAAGCTCGATGACGATCCGGTAGACGAGCGCCTGCTCCTTGACCGCGAAATTCGGCGAAGCACCGGTGCGGATCGCTTCCATCGCGGCCGCCGGCACCCCGGCTTCGACGGCAAGCGGGGCATGTGCGTGCCACTCGTAATTTGCCCGGATGCTGCGCGCGGTTAAGCAGATCGCCAGTTCGGACAGCGCCGGCGGCAGCGAGCTGCCCCAGCGCAAATACTCGCCGAGTCGCGACAGATGCCGACAAACTTCGGGAGCACGGATCAGGAGCTGGAATGGCCCCCCGAACCGGCCGCGCCTGCCGGCGACGATCTCGTCATGAACTTGTTTCTGCGCCGAGGTCATCTCGGCTGGGCTGATCTCGCGGTAACGGCTCATCTAAATCTCCCTCATTGTTGCTGGTGCACATGATAGGGAATTTCGCGCGGTTGCCGGCGGCGATTCGGCGCACGCGGACCACCCCTGCGATAAGGCTTCGGCGAGGTTACAGCGAATTAATCCCGGCGAAAGGCGGGTGTCACATGATCAGGCCAAATCTGTGGCGATCCCGCTCTCGCACATTGCGCTCTTTGCGGCAGGCGTGAGCACCCACTGCTCGGCAAGAGGAAAAAATGGCAGACCTATCCAAGACCCGCCTTCCGCGATTGACCCGCGGCCGCGCCGCCGCCGCCGCCTTTGGGCTCGGCGCGACACTCGCGCTGACACCCATGGTGTGGGCCGAAAATCCGACGGCAACGCCGCCCGCGGCGCCGCAGACGATGACGTCACCGGTGGCGCTGATCCAGCAGCAAAGCTTCTCCCCGCTGGTCAAAAAGGTGTTGCCGGCTGTCGTCAACATCTCGGTCACCCAGAAGGCCGGAGCGGATCAGATGGCCGATGAACAGGACCAAGGTGGGCCGTCTCAAGGTTTTCCCAGCTCTCCGTTCGACGAAATGCTGCGACGGTTTTTCGACCAGCAAAATCCGGGCGGCGGCCATGCCTTTCCACAGATGCCCGACGGCCAAGCCCGGCGGATTGCGCTCGGCTCGGGTTTCATCGTCGATCCCTCCGGCTACATCGTGACCAACAATCACGTGGTCGGCGATGCCGCAAAGGTGCAGGTCATCCTTCAGGACAAAACCAAATATACGGCCAGGATCGTCGGTCGCGACCCCAAGACCGACCTTGCGGTTCTGAAAATCAAGGCCGATCAACCGCTGCCCTATGTCACGTTCGGGGACAGCAGCGCCGCCCAGGTTGGCGATTGGGTGATGGCGGTGGGCAATCCGTTCGGGCTCGGCGGTACGGTGACGACCGGGATCATCTCGGCGCGCGGCCGTGACATAAACGAAGGCCCGTACGACGATTTCTTGCAGATCGATGCGCCGATCAACCGCGGCAATTCGGGCGGTCCGACCTTTAACCTCAATGGCCAGGTCATCGGCATCAATACCGCGATCTATTCGCCCAATGGCGGCAGCGTCGGCATCGGCTTTGCGGTGCCCTCAAACGTTGCCAAGTCGATCGTCGCCCAGCTCGAGGAGCACGGCAAAATCAACCGCGGGTGGCTCGGTGTACAGATTCAGGAGGTGACGCCCGCGATTGCTTCGAGCCTCGGTCTTCACGGCGAGCGCGGCGCTCTCGTCGCCGTTGTCACCCCGGACGGCCCGGCCGCGAAGGCCGGCCTCAAGCAGGGCGACGTGGTTCTGGCATTCGATGGCAGCAGGGTGAGCGAACTGCATGATCTGCCGCGCCTGGTGGCCGCCGTAGCCCCCAATACGCCAGCGACGGTGGCAGTCTGGCGAAATGGGCGAGAAATCGAGCTGCAGGCCAAACTCGGTGAACTCCCGGACAACAACCAAGTCGCCTCTGCGAATAGCGGGCCGGTAGAGGAAGGATCGGCACAAGCAACGGCGTTGGGGATGCGCTTCGCGCCATTGACCAACGAGCTGCGCCAGGAGTTGCATGTCGCCAAGAGTGTTGACGGCGTGGTGGTCACCCGGGTCGAGAACGGCAGTGCCGCCGAGGATGTCGGGCTTGCTCAGGGTGATGTCGTGGTTGCGATCAACCAGCAGTCGGTCCACACCCCGCAAGAGGCAGCGGCCAGATTAAACGAGGCCGTCCATTCGCCTAAAAAGACTGTGTTATTGCTGCTGAACCGCCATGGCGTCACCGAATATGTCGGTATGAGCCTTGGCGCCAATCAAGGATAAGCATAGAAACGGTTACCGGTTGCCCTGCTCCCCGCGCACGGGAAAGCAGGGCAGCCGACCCTTGAATTAAACAAGCACCTCAGCGATGCCGGTATAAGGGTGCTGTTTGCCCGATCTTGTCCCGCGCCGGCAGCGGTGCGCGCGCCTCGAGGCGTTCCAATTCGATTCGCGTACGGGCCCCGGCCCGCAGCAGCCGATCGGTTGCCTCGCGCAGTTCGGTGCGAGTCTCGGGGGTGTCGCGATCGAGGGCGGCGTCGAAAGCTGCGAGAAAGACGGCGATATCACCATCGACCCGTTCTCGAAGCGCCTTATCGATAAACGCACCACCTTCCCTGCCGCGCTGCCCCTCGCCGGAGGGGCGATTTGGAGCCGTATCGCGCACCCCATCGGGCTGACGCATCGGCGCAGTATTGGCCCGCGCGGAAACGTCCGGAGGGTCCGGCGTGGGACGATGATCTATCGGACCCTGCCGTGGAGGTTGGCCAACGGCCGATTGCGCGGTCGGATGCGGATTGAAACGGTCTCCGGAGCCGGCATTGGCAATATTTGGGGTGCTTTGGTGCAGCGAATTGGGACCGTGTGGGCCGCCGTTTCCGTGAGGCAGCGACAGGTGCAGGGTTCGTCGCGATTCGCCGTTCTGCGCCTGCCCTCCGGCGGGACCTGATGCACGCTGCGCGTTGCCGTTGCCGGCTGGGCTAGGGTCGCCGCGCGGGATATGACCGTAGCGCGGCCCATTGCCTGCAGACGACAAGGGATTCGCAGGAAAATTCGGTGCTTGCGGCGGTTCGTCGGGGAATAACCCCGGTTCTCTCGGCTGCGGCGCGCCGGCAGGCTGCTCGATCAAGCGCGGCTCGGTGACCGGAAGCTCCAATGGGCTGGCTGCGCCGGTTGCTGCCGTGCCATGCGACATTGCAGCGGCAGGTATGTTGCTTGTAGGGATCTCTGATGACGGCCCTTTCAGCAACTGCGGTTCCGCGGCTGTTGCCGGCGTAGTCTGCACAGCCGCCTCGGCTGCGCGCGCCTTGGTTCTACTAACTATGTAGCTGATTGCCGGCGGGGAGCAGTCATAGGTGCGGGCGATGCTCGCCAGCGTTTCGCCAGCCTCGTATCGCGTGATGATTGATGGCCAATCCTGCTGGGGAATTTTCCCTCTTTTACTAGATTTTTCCATGCAAGGGACCTTTGGCTGTAACTCTTGTGTGCTGTCTTCTAGGCCTCCGGCGCGCACCATTGGCGGTGCGGCGCCCAACTAGCATCGCCAACAAACGCGCGGTATGAAATCGAAGGCCGGCACCGTACTCCCGCCAGTCGGCTTACTGAGGCCTACCCGGAGCGCCGAAGCCCGAGCCCATTCTCTTCAGATATCGTATAATACCAATCGATAAGTAAACAGTGAAGCAGTTTATTGGTTCGACCCCGTCTGATGCGATGCAATCAGACTCGAACGATTTTTCCCGGATTCATGATGTTGAGCGGATCGAGCGCTTTCTTGATCATGCGCATGACGCTGACCGCCTCGCCGTGCTCGGCAATCAGAAAGTCCATCTTGCCGTATCCGACCCCGTGCTCGCCGGTGCTGGTGCCGTCCATCGCTAGCGCGCGGGCTACCATCCGGTCATTGAGCCGATTAGCCTCGGCGATTTCTTCGGGTTGATTCGGATCGATCATGAAGACTAGGTGAAAATTGCCGTCACCAACATGCCCGACCAAGGCCGAGGGGATTGGCGACTGCGCGAGGTCTCGTTTTGTTTCGCGGATACATTCGGCAAGTCGCGAGATCGGGACGCACACGTCTGTTGCCCAGCCTTTTGATCCCGGCCGCAGCGCCAGTGCAGCATAATAGGCGTCGTGCCGCGCTTGCCACAATTTCGAGCGCGCCTCCGGCGTCGTTGCCCAGCGAAAATCGTCCCCGCCATGATCGGCGGCGATTGCCTTGACCGTTTCGGCCTGCTCGGCAACCCCGGCCGGGCTGCCGTGAAATTCGAAAAAAAGGGTCGGGGCGACTTTGTGGTCGAGCTTTGAATATTTATTGATCGCGTCCATCTGCGATTCGTCGAGCAATTCGATGCGCGCGACCGGAACGGCGCTTTGGATCGTCAGGATCACGCTGTCGACGGCCGCCTCCAACGTCGGAAAGGCGCAGACCGCTGCCGAGATCGCTTCCGGAATGCCGTAAAGCCGGACGGTCAGCTCGGTAATGATCCCGAGCGTGCCTTCCGAGCCGACGAAAAGCCGGGTCAGATCGTATCCAGCAGCCGATTTGCGGGCGCGACGCGCCGTGCGGATGATTCGGCCGTCGGCGAGCACCACACTCAGCGACAGCACATTCTCGCGCATTGTGCCGTAGCGTACTGCGTTCGTACCGGAGGCACGGGTCGCGGCCATGCCGCCAAGCGAGGCGTCGGCGCCCGGGTCGATCGGAAAAAACAACCCGGTGTCGCGCAGATGCTCGTTAAGCTGCTTGCGGGTCACCCCGGCCTCGACGGTGGCGTCGAGATCCTCGGCATTGACGCGCACGATGCGGTTCATCTGCGTCATGTCGATAGAGACGCCCCCCGCCAGCGCCGCTACGTGACCTTCCAGAGAGGTGCCGGTGCCGAAAGCAATGACCGGCGTGGTATGTGCGGCGCACAGCTTGACGATCGCGGCGACCTCCTCGCTCGTTTGCGGGAACGCGACTGCGTCCGGCGAATGGGCGAGATGATAGGATTCGTCCTTGCCGTGCTGCGCACAGACCGCCGCCGAGGTGGAAAGGCGTTCGCCCAGAAGCTGGCGCAGCTCGGCGAGCAGCGATGGGGCGATCGGTTCGCGACGGAGAGCGGGTGCGAGCATGCCAGCGACCATAAATATACGGCGGGCGTAAAACGGGAGCATTACTCCCGCCTTGGCGTCGCCGCAATGCGCATTGCGTGAGTTCTGTTGCCGGACATGTCGCGGACCGGGGCCGGTATATTGTTTCACGCCGGAAAACCCAACTGCGGCGGCAGTTCGTTGCATTTTCTCAATTCGGTCCCGGTTGTCATTGAGCAACCACCGGAGAAACACCACGTTTTGAGAAATTCGCGCGGCGGGTTCGGGAGATCGCGATGGCGCTCAGGGCGGTCACGCTCGACGATAAATACGTACTCGACAGGGGGCGCGTCTATCTGACCGGGACGCAGGCCCTGGTGCGTCTGCCGATGATGCAGCGCCAGCGCGACGTTGCCGCCGGGCTCAATACCGGCTGCTTTATCTCAGGGTATCGCGGATCGCCGCTGGGCGGCCTCGATCAGGCGCTGTGGGGCGCGCGCCGGTTTCTCGAACGCAATCACATCCGTTTTCAGCCGGCGATCAACGAAGAACTGGGCGCCACGGCGATCTGGGGTAGTCAGCAGCTGGGTCTGTTTCCCGGCGCAAAATACGATGGCGTCTTTGCCATGTGGTACGCCAAGGGACCGGGCGTCGATCGCAGCGGCGATGCGCTAAAGCACGGCAATTCTGCCGGCTCGGCGCCGCATGGCGGCGTATTGCTGCTCGCCGGCGACGATCACACCTGCAAATCCTCGACCCTGGCGCACCAATCCGAATACGCGTTCATGGACGCCTGTATCCCGGTTCTTAATCCATCGGGCGTACAGGAGATCCTCGATCTCGGCCTTTATGGCTGGGCGATGTCGCGTTACTCCGGCTGCTGGATCGCGTTCAAGACGATCGCCGAGACAGTTGACAGCTCGGCCTCGGTAGACATCGCCCCGGAACGAACCCGGATCGTGTCGCCCGAGGACTTCGAGATGCCGCTGGGCGGGCTCAACATCCGCTGGCCCGATCAGCCGCTCGAACAGGAATACCGGTTGCACAAGTACAAGCTCTACGCCGCTCTTGCTTTTGCTCGCGCCAACCGGCTCGACCGCATCGTCATTGACAGCCCATCTCCGCGCTTCGGCATCGTAACGACCGGCAAATCCTATCTCGACGTGCGTCAGGCATTAGACGACCTCGGCATCGACGAAGCACATGCCGCCGAAATCGGTATCCGCCTCTATAAAGTGGCGATGTCGTGGCCGCTCGAACGCGAAGGCATTCGCCATTTCGCCGAGGGGCTCGAAGAGATCCTGGTTGTCGAAGAAAAACGGGCAGTCATCGAAAATCAATTTAAAGAACAGCTTTACAATTGGCGCGAGGACGTGCGCCCGCGGGTCATCGGCAAATTCGACGAGAACCGAAATTGGATCCTCCCGTCAAATGGCGAACTGACGCCGGCCCAGATCGCGCGGGTGATCGTCCAGCGCATCGGCCGCTTTTATACGTCGCCGCGCATCGTCGAGCGGCTCGCCTTCCTCGAAGCGAAGGAGCGTCAGCTCGGCGGTAATGTCGTGCCCTTCACCCGCACGCCCTACTTCTGTTCGGGTTGCCCGCACAACACTTCGACCAAAGTGCCCGACGGCAGCCGTGCGGTTGCCGGCATCGGCTGCCACTATCTGGCGCAGTTCATGGACCGCTCGACCGCGACCTTTACCCAGATGGGCGGCGAAGGGACGCCGTGGATAGGCCAGGCGCCGTTCACCGAAACCCCGCACGTCTTCGCGAATCTCGGCGACGGCACCTACACCCATTCGGGCGTGCTTGCGATCCGCGCCGCGGTCGCCGCCAAGGTCAACATCACCTACAAGCTGTTGTTCAACGACGCCGTGGCGATGACCGGCGGCCAGCCGCTCGACGGCGGCCTGAGCGTGCCGGTATTGACCCGCCAGCTTGCCGCCGAAGGGGTAGCACCGATCGTCGTCGTCACCGACGAGCCGGACAAATACCCGTTGGGTGTCGATTTTGCGGCCGGCGTGACCGTGCGCCATCGCGACGATCTCGATATGGTACAGCGCGATCTGCGCGTGATGCCCGGCGTCAGCGCCATTGTCTACGATCAGACCTGTGCCGCCGAAAAACGCCGCCGCCGCAAGCGCGGCCGCTTCCCCGACCCGGCCAAGCGGGTCTTTATCAACGATCTGGTGTGCGAGGGCTGCGGCGATTGCTCGAAAACCTCGAACTGTCTGTCGGTGGTGCCGGTCGAGACCGAGTTCGGGCGCAAGCGGGCAATCGATCAGTCGAGCTGCAACAAGGACTATTCGTGCGTCGAAGGCTTCTGCCCGAGCTTTGTGACCGTCCACGGCGGCGAGCTCAAAAAGGGCCGGGCCGGCGATCTCGGCGAGGACGGCCTGCCGGCATTGCCCGAACCCACCCATCCCGCGCTCGACGAGCCTTACGGCATCCTCATTACCGGCGTCGGCGGGACCGGCGTGGTCACGATCGGGGCATTGCTCGGGATGGCCGCGCATCTTGAAGGCAAAGGGTGCACGATCCTCGACATGACCGGGCTCGCGCAGAAGGGCGGGGCGGTTTACAGCCATGTCCGGATCGCCCGCGAGCCCGACGAAATCCATGCGGTGCGCATCGCCGCCGGCGGCGCCAAATTGCTGCTCGGCTGCGATCTCGTGGTTTCAGCCAGCGCCGATGCGTTGTCGAAGCTCGAACCCGGCCACAGCCGCGCCATCATCAACAGCCACGAAATCATCACCGGCGATTTCACCCGCAATCCGGATCTGGTCTTTCCGACCAGCGCGCTGGAACGCAGCATCGCCGAGGCGACCGGTCCGGCAAACGCTGAGTTTGTCGACGCGACGCGACTGGCGACCGGCCTTTTCGGCGATTCGATCGCCAGCAATTTGTTCATGCTCGGCTATGCCTATCAGCGCGGGCTGGTCCCATTGTCGGCCGAGGCCATCGGGCGCGCGATCGCCTTGAACGGCGTCGCCGTTCAATTCAATCAAGGCGCGTTCCGCTGGGGACGGCGCGCAGCGTCCGATCCGACGCTTGTCGAGGCCCGCGCAACCCCGGCGGCGGCGATCCCGCCGAGCCACCGTCTATCTGAAACCCTCGATCAGGTGATCGAGCGCCGGGTCGAGTTTTTGACCGGCTATCAGGATGCCGCCTACGCAGCGCGCTACGCGACACGCGTCAGCCGCGTCCGCGAAGCCGAGACAGCCTCCATCCCGGGCATCGCGGCGTTGACCGAAGCGGTCGCCAAGGCCCTGTTCAAACTGATGGCGTACAAAGACGAATACGAGGTCGCCAGGCTCTACACCGAGAGCGACTTCTTGAAGCGGGTCGCCGATCGCTTCGAGGGTGCCTACGAGCTACGCTTCCACCTTGCACCGCCTATTCTCGGCGATCGCGATCCTCAGACCGGGCATCTACGCAAGCGTGAGTTCGGCCCGTGGATGCTAACCGTCTTTCGGATTCTGGCCAAGCTGCGCCGGCTGCGCGGAACGCCGTTCGACATCTTCGCCCGCAGCGCGGAGCGGCGCACCGAGCGCCGGCTGATCGGCGAATACGAGGCGATGATCGACGAGATCCTCGCCCGTTTGACGCCTGCCAATCACGCGATCGCCGTCGAGCTGGCATCATTGCCGTTCGAGATCCGCGGTTTCGGCCACGTCAAGGAGGCGAACCTCGCTCGTGCCAAGACAAAGGAGGGCGCACTGCTCGCCCGCTTCCGGTTGCCATTGCCGGCATCGGCGCTGGCGGCCGAATAGCGCGGTTGTAACCGCTGTTCGCTTACCCGCCCGCCGCAGGCAGTGCCACGAATCGGGTATTGCCGTCGCGCTCGACGCGGACCAGGAGATCTTTGCTTCCCGTTTTGGTAGAAACCGTCGCTTTCTGCTGTACCTCTTCCGGTGTCGCGACCGCCGCGCGGCCGATCGCTAGGACGAGATCGCCCGGGCGCAACCCCTGTGTCGCGGCCGCGCTATTTGCCGGCACATCGATGATGACAACCCCCTTTGCCGCCTCCGGCAGGGAAAACTGCTTGCGCAGGTCCTCGGTCAACTTGGCGACCTTGAGACCAAGCGCATCGACCGTCGGTGGCGGTTTCGGCTTTTCCGGTTCCGGCGGAGGTGGCGGCGGACGATTCGGGTCGAGGGCTGCGATCTTGAGCGTGACGTCGCGCTCCTTGCGGTCGCGCCAGATCGACAGCTTGACCGTTTTGTCGGGCGGGGTGCCGGCGACGAGGAGCGGCAGTTGCCGGCTGCGGTCGATTGGCTTTCCATCATAGGTCAGGATCACGTCACCGGGCTCCAATTTTGCCTGGGCCGCGGGGCTCGCTTGATCGATCGTCGCGACCATCGCGCCGCGGCTTTTGTCCAGACCAACAGCTTCGGCCAGCCCGTCGGTGACCGGCTGAATGCGCGCCCCGATCCAACCGCGCTCGACTTTGCCGGTTGCCTTGAGCTGATCGATGATCGGCCGCGCAAAAGCAGAAGGCACCGCAAAGCCAATGCCGATCGACCCTCCGGATGGCGAGTAGATCGCGGTGTTGATTCCGATCACCTGCCCGGCAAGGTCGAACATCGGACCTCCCGAGTTGCCGCGGTTGATCGATGCGTCCGTCTGCAGGAAGTCGTCGTAGGGTCCCGAATGAATGTCGCGCGCCGTAGCCGAGATAATGCCTGAGGTGACCGTACCACCGAGGCCGAAAGGATTGCCGATCGCGAGCACCCAATCCCCGACCCTGGCCTTGGTCGAATCGCCCCAGGCTGCCGCAGGCAACGGTTTCGCCGCGTCGACCTTCAACAGCGCCAGATCACTGACTGGGTCGCGCCCGACGACCCGCGCCTGCAAGGTAGTGTTATCGGACAATGTCACCGTAATCTGCTCGGCATTGGCGATCACATGGTTGTTGGTGACGATCAGCCCGGAAGGATCGATGATGAATCCCGATCCGAGCGATGCGGCCGGCGGCGCCAATCCATTCGGGCCGCCCGGCGCCCCGTTCTCGCCGAGAAAGTCATGGAAAAACTGGTCGAGCGGTGAGCCCGGCGCGGGGGCCTGTCCTTGGGGGGCATCCTTCGGCAGTCCTGCGACGCCGGCCTGGGTGGTCGAGATGTTGACCACCACGCCCAACAGCCTCGCCGCCAAATCAGCGAAGACTTCGGAAAACGGCGTGGCTGCCGGCGGCTCGGCGCGGCTCGGCGTCGCCCCGATTAGCAACACAAGCAACAATGCCGCCCACAACCCGCCTCGGCGGCCCACCACTTTCACGAGACCTGTTCCTTCCCCCGGACTACGCCATGCTTACCGCAGGGGATCTAGGGCTGGCGTTCCTGCTGCGCTCGATATGAAATGGCGGCGGGGAGCTTTGCAAGACGGAAGCACGCGGTGACGATACGCGATGATCAGGCGGCCGGGGAGTTTTTGCGGGCCATGCTCGATGCCGGTCTCGCCGCGGCCGATCCTGATCGGGCGCTGGCCGGTCGGATTCCCGCGGCGGTCCGCGGACGCACCGTCGTTGGTGGGGCAGGCAAGGCGGCAGCGGCAATGGCGCGCGCTTTCGAGACGAGGTGGCGGGGTCCGCTGGAAGGCCTCGTCTTGACCCGCTACGGTCATACTGTTCCCTGCGACCAGATCGAAGTCCTTGAGGCGAGCCATCCTGTGCCCGACGCTGCGGGAGAGCGCGCGGCGCGGCAGATCCTCGACCTTGCCCACGGACTCGGGCCCGACGACCAGTTCGTGTTTCTGGCCTCGGGCGGCGGCTCGGCGTTGCTTGCCTTGCCGGCTCCGGGCCTTACTCTGGGCGACAAGCAAGCGGTGACGCGTGCGCTGCTGCGCTCGGGCGCGACCATTACTGAGATCAACACGGTGCGCAAGCATCTCTCGGCAATCAAGGGAGGCCGCCTTGCCGCCGCCGCAGCGCCGGCGCGGGTCGTCACCTTAGCGATTTCCGATGTTCCCGGCGACGATCCCGCGGTCATCGCCTCGGGACCGACGGTGCCCGATGCGACGACTTTTGCCGATGCCCGCGCAGTACTGGCTAAGTACGGCATCGGTGAGCCGCCGGCAGTCATAGCGCACCTGGCGGCGCAGCAGAGCGAGACCCCGAAACCTGATGACCCAATCTTCGCGCGGACCCGGTTCGAGCTGGTCGCGAGCCCGCAGGAATCGCTGCGCGCCGCCGCCACCATCGCGCTGCGGCAAAACATCACGCCGATCGTGTTGAGCGACCGGATCGAGGGCGAAGCGCGCGACGTTGCCCTCGTTCACGCCGCGATCGCCCGTCAGCTGCGCGCCGGAGAGTTCCGCGTAGGGGATCGAACGGTGGCGCTTCCCGCTGTGTTGTTGTCGGGCGGCGAGACCACCGTAACCGTCAAGGGTAAGGGCCGCGGCGGGCGCAACGTCGAGTTCCTGCTGGCGCTTGCCGTAGCGCTCGACGGGGCCGAAGGAATTTCGGCGCTCGCCTGCGACACCGACGGCATCGACGGAACTGAGGACAATGCCGGGGCGATCGTCTATCCGGACAGTATCGCGCGTGCAGCGGCCCGCGGGATCGGGGCGCAGGCGGCGCTCGCCGGCAATGACGGGTACGGATTTTTCGCCGCCCTCGGCGATCTCGTGGTAACCGGCCCGACACTGACCAACGTCAACGATTTCCGGGCGATCCTGGTCGATGGCTGAAAGGGCTCGCTGAGGAGACGGAGATGCGACGGCAGCGCAGCGCAAAGATCGTCGCTACCCTCGGCCCGTCGAGTTCGACGCTCGAGCAGATCCGTGCGCTGTTCGAGGCCGGCGTCGACGTCTTTCGCCTCAATTTCAGCCACGGGACGCATCGCGAGCACCTTGCTCGATTCGAGGCGATCCGGCAGGTCGAGCACGAGACGGGGCGGCCGATCGGCATTCTCGCCGATCTCCAAGGGCCGAAACTGCGCCTCGGCACGTTCGAGGCAGGTCGAATTGAGCTGTCCGCCGGTGCTCGTCTGCGCCTCGACCTCGACCCCTGCCCCGGCGATCAGACCCGCGCACCATTGCCCCATCCCGAGGTTTTCGCGGCGCTGCAGCCGGGCACCCAATTGCTCCTCGACGACGGCAAGGTGCGGCTTGAGACCGAGAGTTGCGGCGCCGGGTTTGCCGAGACCCTGTGCCGGGTCGGCGGGCCGCTCTCGGACCGCAAGGGGGTCAATGTCCCAAATGCTGTGCTGCCAATGTCAGCCATCACCGAAAAGGACCGCGCCGATCTCGCCTTCGCCCTCGATCACGGCGCCGACTGGATCGCATTCTCGTTTGTTCAACGCCCCGACGACGTAGCGGAGGGCCGCAAGCTCGTGGGCGGGCGTGCTGGCGTCATGGTCAAGCTCGAAAAGCCTGCGGCGATCCAACGTCTATCGGAAATCATTGAGCTTGCGGACGGGCTGATGGTGGCGCGCGGTGACCTCGGCGTCGAGATGCCGCCGGAGGATGTGCCGAGCGTGCAAAAGCTGGTGGTGCACGCCTGCCGTCTCGCCGGAAAACCGGTCGTCGTGGCGACCCAGATGCTCGAATCGATGATTACGTCGCCAACGCCGACCCGCGCCGAAGCCTCCGATGTGGCCACTGCGGTGTATGAGGGCGCCGACGCGGTCATGCTGTCCGCCGAGACCGCTGCCGGACGTCACCCGATCGAATCCGCCGCGATGATGAACCGTATCGCCTGTCGGGTGCAGCAGGATCCGCTCTATTTCACGATGCTCGAGGGGACCCTGATCGAGCATGAGCATACCGCCCCGGACGCGATCAGCGCCGCCGCCCGCCAGGTCGCCAGTACGATCGGGGCCGCGGCGATCGTTTCCTACACGACCTCGGGCGCCACTGCGCTACGCGCCGCGCGCGAGCGCCCCGAAGTGCCGATCCTTGTGCTCACTTCGAAGCTCGGCACCGCCCGACGGCTCGCCGTCTTATGGGGGGCGCACTGCGTTCACACCAGCGACATCAAGAACTTCAACGACATGGTTCAGAAGGCGGTCCGGATCGCCCACCGTGAAGAAATCGCTCAACCCGGACAGCGTGTCGTCGTTACCGCCGGAGTTCCATTCGGCACCCCCGGCGCCACCAACGTGCTGCGCATCGCCTGGGTCGACCGC
Organism: uncultured Alphaproteobacteria bacterium; assembly: GCA_963733945.1. Lineage (GTDB taxonomy): Bacteria > Pseudomonadota > Alphaproteobacteria > ATCC43930 > CGMCC-115725 > AP-15. The sequence continues at coordinate 41,680 of CAVTFD010000050.1, forward strand.
TGATCGCCACCATGCTGTTCACCTGTTGGGTCTATTGCAGCCCTCACGAGGGCGGCGACCCAGCGGCTGGCCCGATTTGTCGCAGCTGCGGAACATGCTGCATGCGCCGCTCGTTGTGACACAGCCTAGCCGACCTTTGCGCACCCCGGTCGGCTCATGCTCCTGCACGTCGAAGTCATGGACCTGTCCGTCGTCATCCCGGTGAGAAACGAGGCCCAGAACATCGCGGCTCTGGTCGGCGAAATCCGCGTCGTCCTCGATGGCCTGTGCGCTTATGAGATCGTTTACGTCGACGACGGCAGCACCGATGGAACCGCCGCCGAGATCTTGCGGCTGACGATGGAGCCGCAGTTGCGGTTGCTGCGCCATGCGCAAAGCTGCGGACAGAGCGCGGCAATTCGTACCGGCGTCAGGGCGGCGCGGGCAGCCTGGATCGCGACGCTCGACGGCGACGGCCAAAACGATCCGGCCGACATTCCAGAATTGTGGAAGCTCGCCCGCTCCGCGCCGCCGGCTTCGCCGCTTCTGGTCACCGGCTATCGTCGAAATCGGCAGGACAGCTGGTCGAAGCGTGCGGCGTCGCGGATAGCCAACCGGATCCGCCGCCGGCTTCTCGGCGACGATACCCCGGACACCGGGTGCGGCCTGAAACTGTTTTCGCGCGCATTGTTTCTCGATCTGCCGGATTTCGACCATATGCACCGATTTCTTCCCGCATTGGTGCTGCGTGCCGGCGGCAGCGTGCGCTCGGTGCCGGTCAATCATCGGCGGCGGCGGGGCGGCGTCTCGAAATACGGTGTGTTCGACCGCCTGGGCGTCGGGATCGTCGATCTTTTTGGCGTGATGTGGCTGCAGCGGCGAGCGACCCGTCCGTACCTGCTGGTCGAGCCGTCGCTCGACGAGCCCGCCGCGGCGTCCTTGCCAGCCGTACCGGTGCTTCGGTGATGCAAAAGGAGACGGAGACTACTGCGCTCGACGTTCCCGCGACCTGGTTTCACCGGACGGCGCGCCTGCTCCTTCTGGGCCTGCTGCTGGTTGGGGCCGTCGTCGCCTGGCGCTGGCGCGCATTGTTTGGCCCAGCTGAGCTCGGCGCCATTATCGGCCGATATCCATTGGCGCCGCTGGTGTTTCTCGCGGTGCACGTTGTCGGCAGCCTGTTGTTCGTTCCGCGCACCGTGCTGGCGGTTGCCGCGGGGCTGTTGTTCGGCGTTGGATGGGGCATTGTTTGGGCCGCGATCGGTAGCGTCGCCGGGGCGGCGGCAGGATTTCTCGTCGCTCGCCATCTCAATGCCGGCCTATTCGACCTTTATCGCAGCGATGCCATCCGCTCGATCCTCGAGCGCGTGGAGCAGGGGGGCTGGCGGGCCGTTGCGGGACTGCGGCTGATTCCGGTCATTCCCCACTCTCTCTCGAATTATGGGTTGGGACTGACACGGCTGCCGCTCGGGGGCTATGCATTCGGCTCGCTGCTCGGCCAGTTGCCGTTGACAATCGCCTATGTCGACTTCGGCGCCGCCGGCGAGCGGGCAATGCTTGGGGCTGCCGGCTGGCTGACGCCTACCCTGATTGGCCTAGCCGCGCTCGCCGTGTCGCTGGCAGTACCTGCCGTCGCCCGCAAACGCCCGCGTTAGCGGCCATCGAGAGCCCGCGGCATCGGGCCGCCAGTAGCCCAATCAAGCAGCTCGACGGTATGCACGACCGGCGCGGCGCAGCCGGAGGCGAGCTGGGTGATGCAGCCGATATTGCCGGTGGCGACGATATCTGGTCGGGTCAGGGCGATATTGGCTAGCTTGCGCTCGCGCAGCTTTCCGGCGATCTCCGGCTGCAACAGGTTGTAGGTCCCGGCCGAGCCGCAGCAGAGGTGGCCCTCGGGCACCTCGAGCGCTTCGAACCCCGCCGCCGCTAACAACGCCTTTGGTCCGCCGTGAATTCGCTGGCCATGCTGCATCGAGCATGCGGAATGATAGGCGACGCGCCGGCTGGTGGTCGCGACCTCGGGTGAGGGTGCGCGCAGCCCGATCGTCTCGATAATTTCGGTGACGTCGCGGGCGAGGGCGGCGATCCGCGCCGCCTTCTCGGCATAGGCGGGATCCTCGCGCAGCATGAAGCCGTAATCCTTGACCGTCGTGCCGCAGCCTGAGGCGTTGATCACGATCGCATCGAGCCCGCCAGCGATGCGTTCGCGCTCCCAGGCGTCGATGTCTGCGCGCGCAAAGGCCAACGCCTCCAACTCTTGACCCAGATGATGGACCAGCGAGCCGCAGCACCCGCTGCCTCGCGGAACGACGACTTCGCAGCCGTGGCGGGTCAACAGCCGGATCGTCGCCTCGTTGATCTCGGGGGCCAGCACCCGCTGAGCGCACCCGGTCAGTAATGCCAATCGCATCCGCCGTTCTCCCTCGGCGGGAAAGACGCGCTCTCGATCGGTTGGCGAGGCCTTCGGGATGGAGGCGGGGGCCAGCGCGAGCAACGGTGTGAGCTGCCTTGGCAGAAATCGCGCGAAGCGCTTGGCGAGAAGAGCGCCGCGCAACGCCAGGCGGAATCGGGCCGGCCGGGTCAGCACGTTGCCGAGCAGCCGTCGCAAGGCCCGATCGGCCGAGGGCCTCTGGTATCTCTGCTCGATCCAGCGCCTGCCATGATCGACGAGGTGCATGTAATTAACCCCGGATGGGCAGGTCGTCATGCAGGAGAGGCAAGAGAGACAGCGGTCGATGTGTTTGACCGTGTCAGCCGTGATGTTCCCGTCTCCGGCCAGCATGTCCTTGATTAGGTAAATGCGCCCGCGCGGCCCGTCCAACTCGTCGCCGAGCAGCAGATAGGTCGGACAAGTCGCGGTGCAGAATCCGCAATGGGTGCAGTTGCGCAGGATCTTTTCGGACTGGGCAGTATCGGGATCGGCCAGCTGCTCGGCCGAGAAATCGGTACGCACGGCCTCAGCTCCCCTCGACCATGCGCCCGGGGTTCAGGATATGACAGGGGTCGAAGCTGTCCTTGACCCGGGCCGCGAGCGCCGCGAGGGCAGGCGGCTGCGGCTCGAACACCGGCACAGCACGGCGCAATGCCGCCGAGCCTTTGACCAACGTGGCGTGGCCGGTGCCATGCCCATCCGCGCCACGGATCGCCGTGCGGATCAACGCGGCGCCGCCATCCTCGGCTCCATTTTTGCCTGCGGCGAACGCTATCCACAACAGTCCTCCACCCCAGTCGACAAACCAGGTCGCGTCGACCACGCGGGCAATCGCCTCGCCAAGCTCCGCGCCACGGCCAGGCGCTATCGAAACGCGCCAGACGGTGCGATCGGCAAGACCGACAAGCGGCTCAACATTACGGATCAACCTCCAGAATGTCATCGAGGCGTCGTTATCGAGCACCGTCGAATCGCAATCCGTGGCCAGCTCAGCCAGCAATCGCTCGCGCCGGAAGGTGACGGAGGGCGGCGGCCCCTCGAGGCGAAGGGCGGCGATCCCCGGAAGATCCGTCAGCGAAGTCAGCGCCGCGGTTGCGCCAGCCGGCAGATAGGCGGCGCCCGAGACCTCGTGCGGCGACGCAAGCGCCCGACTCATCGCACGGACCGCCGCCGCCGGATCGAGACCGCACAAGACGACGGTTTCGGTGTGCTCCGGCCGAGGCAATACCTTCACCGTTACCTCTTCGAGCGCGGCCAAGGTCCCATAAGAGCCGGCCATCAATTTCGAGAGATCGTATCCGGTCACGTTCTTGACGACCTTGCCTCCGGATTTGAATACCTCGCCACGCCCGCTGACGCCGCGGAAGCCGAGGAAATGGTCGCGCGCCGCTCCCGCCTTGATCCGCCGTGGCCCCGACAGGTTGCAGGCAAGCGCGCCGCCGATGGTGCGCCGAGCGGCCTCAACGGCCGGGACGCCAAGCAACGCGCCCCAATTCGGCGGCTCGAAGGCAAGCATCTGACGGGCCGGCGCGAGGGCCGCCTCGATCACCGCGAGCGGAGTTGCCGCGGCGGCGGTCAGAACCAGCTCGTTCGGCTGATAATCGCGGATCCCGGAGAGTTCGGATAAATCGAGGATGCGCGGGGTCTGAATTGGCCGCCCAAGCCCACGCTTAGACCCGCCCCCGACAAGTTCGACCGGCTCCTCCGCGGCAAGCGCTTCGGCGATGGATTCGCGCAATTCATCGAGCGTCGTCGGTGAGAATTGGACCATGTCGCCGGCACGATGTCATCGGGAGCCTAGCGACGCAATCGCGTGGACGCTGTGATGGATCTCAGTTTGAGCGGGACAAAGTGCAAGATAGCAGTAAGCGGCACATCCGCTCAGCCGGCACCGTGCTCCTCAAGCGCCGCTCCCCAGATTTCGCGCGCGGCGTCCGCATTGACGAGTGCAATGCCGAACCCGACGATCAGGTCGGGCCAAGCTGAGCGCCAGAAGAACGCGGTTACCAGTCCGGCCGTGATAATCGCCACATTGGCTAGGGCGTCATTCCGGGCCGACAAGAACGCCGCACGTGTAAGGCTGCCGCCGTGATGACGGTAGCGAGCTAGCATTATTGCGCAGGTCATGTTGACTACCAACGCGCCAAGGCCCGTCAAGGATAGCGGCAGAGGCTCGGGCGCGACCGGGGACGCCAACTTTCCCCATGCGGTCCAGAGCGTCGCCAGTCCCGGTACAAGCAAGAGACCGGCGAGCAGCATTCCCAACCGCGCCCGGTTTCGCGCCAACCACCCCAATGCGACAGCAATCAGCAGATTGATCGATGCGTCTTCCAGGAAATCGATGCTGTCGGCGAACAGCGATACCGAGCCGATCGCCCCGGCCACGGCAAACTCCACTCCGAAATAGGCCAGGTTGAAGATGGCGACGAGCCAAACCGTGCGACGGAGCGGATGCATCAGCCGCGGCGTCTGATGACGCCTCGCACCGACGCGCTGACGGCAGCGTTCAAAACCGCGGCAAGTCGGGGAAGGGCATCTGGCCGGCGTGGATGTGAAGACGGCCGAGTTCGGCGCAGCGGTGCAGCTGCGGAAACACCTTGCCAGGGTTCAGCAACCCGTCGGGATCGAAGGCGCATTTGACCCGCTGCTGGTGGGCCAGGTCGCTTTCGTCGAACATGGTTCCCATCAAGTCGCGCTTTTCGACGCCGACCCCGTGCTCGCCGGTCAGAACGCCGCCGACCTCGACGCACAGCCGCAAGATGTCCGAGCCGAACGCCTCGGCGCGCTCGGTCTCGCCGGGCTTGTTGGCGTCGTAAAGAACCAGCGGGTGCAGGTTGCCATCGCCGGCGTGAAAGACATTGGCGACGCCGAGCCCATACCGCTCTGATAGCGCGCCGATGCCGGTCAGCACCTGCGCCAGCCTGCCGCGCGGGATCGTGCCGTCCATGCAGTAGTAGTCCGGCGAGATCCGCCCGACCGCCGGAAAAGCGGCCTTGCGCCCAGACCAGAAGGCCAGCCGCTCGGCGTCGTCGCCGCTGATCCGGATCGAGGCGGCGTGGTGCTCGCGGGCAATCGCCTCGACCTGGGCGATTAGGTGGTCGATTTCAGCCGGTGCGCCATCGAGTTCGACGATCAGCAAAGCCTCGACATCGAGCGGGTAGCCAACATTGACGAAAGCCTCGGCGGCGTGAATCGCCGGCCGGTCCATCATCTCCATCCCGCCCGGAATGATGCCGGCAGCGATCACCGCGGCAACGCAATTGCCGGCATCCTCGGTCGTGGCGAACCCGATCAACAGCGCGCGCGCCGCCGTCGGCTTGGGCAGGATACGCACCGTGACCTCGGTGACGACCCCAAGGAGCCCCTCGGAACCGGTCACCACGCCCAACAGATCGTAGCCTTCGGCGTCGAAATGCTTGCCGCCGAGCCGGACGATCTCGCCATCCATCAGCACCAGCTCGACGCCGAGGAGGTTGTTGGTGGTCAACCCGTATTTGAGGCAATGCACGCCGCCTGAATTTTCGGCGACATTGCCGCCGATCGTGCAGGCGATCTGGCTCGACGGATCGGGCGCGTAATAAAAGCCGGCATGCTCGACCGCCTGGGTCAATGCCAGATTGGTGACGCCGGGCTGAGCCACTACGCAGCGATTATCGTAATCGATCTCGATAATGCGGTTGAACTTGGCCATGCCGAGCAATACGCCATCGGCCAACGGCAACGCCCCGCCTGAAAGCGAAGTGCCGGCGCCGCGCGGCACCACCTTGACGCCGATCTCCTTGCAATAGCGCAAGACCGCGGCGACTTCTTCGACCCGAGACGGGAGCACCACGACCAATGGCAGCTGGCGATAGGCGGTCAGCCCATCGCTCTCATAGGCGCGGCGCTCGGGCTCCGAGACGATGACCCCTTCGCCCGGCACGATCTGGCGTAAGGCCTCGATGATCTCGGCGCGGCGTTGCAGCACCGCGGCATCGGGCGTCGGCATCTTCATCGGATTGGTCCGCCGGTCGCGGCGGGTGCGCGGTTAGCCCTGGCGGGCCTTGTAGCGGGGGTTGGTCTTGTTGATCACATAGACGCGCCCCTTGCGCCTGACGATGCGGCAATTTTTGTCGCGCTTCTTTAGCGATTTCAGAGAGTTGACGATCTTCATGGTAATATCCTTGGGTTAATGGGCTGAACCCGAACATAGGGAGCGACCGTGTCGCTGTCAAATCCGGGAGAGCTCTGACAATGGTGGCCGGTGCTGGAGCTGGTGCGGTCGAGAAGACTCGAACTTCCACGGAGTTTCCCCCACAGCGACCTCAACGCTGCGCGTCTACCAATTCCGCCACGACCGCACGGCAGGGGGAACAGCCTCGCATCTCGCCGCGAGGCGGCGTGATTAGCAAATCCGCGCTACCATATCAAGCAGCATGGGGCTTGAGACCGTAACCGAAGGCGCTGCGGTGGAATGGCGATCAAGCACGATCGCCGTCCCCTACGCGCTTGCCGTCGCGGAGATGGAGAGCCGGGTAGCCGCGATCCGCGCCGGCACGATACCCGAACTCGTGTGGCTATTGGAGCATCCACCGCTCTACACCGCCGGGACTAGCGCCTGCGACGAGGATCTCCTCGCTCCCGAACGCTTTCCGGTACATCGTACCGGGCGCGGCGGGCGGTACACCTATCACGGGCCGGGGCAGCGCATCGCCTACGTCATGCTCGATCTCGCCCGCCGCGGCGAGGACGTGCACTGCTATGTCCATCACCTCGAAGAATGGGTGATTCGCGCGCTCGCACGCTTCGCAGTCAACGGCGAGCGGCGCGAAGGCCGGGTCGGCATCTGGGTTCGGCGCGGCGCTGGCGAGGCCAAGATCGCCGCGATCGGCGTGCGGGTGCGGCGCTGGGTGACCTATCACGGCATGGCGCTCAACATCGATCCCGACCTCGACCATTACCGCGGCATTATTCCTTGCGGCATCGCCGAGCACGGGGTCACCTCACTCGCCGATCTCGGCGTGGCCGCGACGATGGCCGATGTCGACGCCGCCCTGCACGCCACCTTCGCCGAAGCCTTCGGCGACAAGCGCGTGCCTCGGTGAGGTCGTAATGACCATCTCCGTTGCTTGGGTACGCGAGAAACAAGGTGCTAACGAGCTCATTCTTGCTTCTGACAGCCGACTCACTGGCGGTGGTCATGTGGATTGCTGCCAGAAGGTTTTCCCACTTCCGCGAGAAGATTGCGGAATTGCATTCTGCGGACAGAGTTTCCTAGCCTATCCATTTATCTTTCAGCTTACCAGCTTTGTGAGCGAGTACAAGAAGGGAAACGATCGAGCAGTAGACGTATCGCAAATGCAAACTCGTGTGGCTACACTATTTAACTCTTTTATTGATTTACATGAAGACCAAGTCCCCGAATTTTCGCTAACGATTTGCGTGAAACACAATTTCTGTTCGGGGGTTGGTCTTGGAAACATTCGAGGTTTTTTATTTATCGGCTATTCTTCAATAAAAATGATAACCGATTTCATTTTGCAAATACTGGGATCTGGAAGAGGTACGGTCTGCCAAGAAGTAATCCAATAAAGCTCGCCTTTATTGGAGACTATGGAGCAGAATTTTTAACTCGGTTCGATATCAAAGTACAAGAGCGGAGAATCTTGCAGACAAAGAAATTAGATTTTGAGCCGTTGGAAGTGCTCACTTCGATGCTAGAGGAAGAGAAATTCACTAACCGTAACGAACCACTTAAAGGTCTAATCGGAGGCTCACCACAACTAATGAAGATTTATCCGTTTATGAGAACCGTTAACTTCGGAATATATTGGAATGTTAACGGTACCAGAAAAATAACCTCAAGAGGCAGGATCTTGGGGCAGTACGAGGTAACTTTGTTGCCAATTCTTGATCCCGGGACCCTCGAAACCACATTGCCCCTGGCAAATATCGAGAATTGACACGACGGGCCGATGAGCACACTGTTCGAGAACCAGGCGCCGCGGCCGCTCGCCGATCGGCTGCGGCCGAAAAGCCTCGCCGAGATCTTGGGCCAGGATCATCTGCTCGGGCCGCAAGGGCCGATCGGACGCATGGTGGCGAGCCGGCAGCTGTCCTCGATGATCCTGTGGGGGCCCCCCGGCTGCGGCAAGACCACGGTCGCGCGGCTGTTGGCGCACGGGACCGACCTCCACTTCGAGCCGCTGTCGGCTGTCTTTTCCGGGGTTGCCGATCTGCGCAAGGTGTTCGACGCGGCCAGGAAGCGGCATGAGATGGGCCACGGCACGCTCCTCTTTGTCGACGAGATCCACCGCTTCAACCGCGCCCAGCAGGATGCCTTTCTGCCGGTGGTCGAGGACGGCACCGTGGTGCTGGTCGGGGCCACGACCGAGAACCCGTCTTTCGAGCTGATCGGGGCGCTGCTGTCGCGGGCCCAGGTCCTGGTGCTGCGCCGGCTCGGCGACGACGACCTCGAAACCTTGCTGCGGCGGGCCGAGGATGCGCTCGGCCGTAAGCTGCCGCTGACCGGTGACGCCCGCGCCGCGTTGCGTGCGATGGCCGATGGCGACGGCCGCTTTCTGCTCAACCTGGTCGAAGAGATCGCCCGGCTGCCCGCCGAAACTGCGCTCGGGCCAGGCGAGCTTGCCCGTCTCGTGCAGCAGCGCGCTCCGCTCTACGACAAGGCGCAGGAGGGCCATTACAATCTGATCAGCGCGTTGCACAAATCCCTGCGCGGCTCGGACACAGACGCGGCGCTTTATTGGCTCGCGCGCATGCTGGCCGGTGGCGAAGACCCGATCTACATCTTGCGCCGGCTGACCCGCGCCGCCGTCGAGGATATCGGGCTTGCCGATCCACAGGCGGTGGTGCAAGCGCTGGCCGCATGGGACACATACGACCGGCTGGGCTCACCCGAAGGCGAGTTGGCGATCGCTCAATGCGTGATCTATCTGGCGACCGCGCCGAAATCGAACGCGGCCTATATGGCCTTTGGCGAAGCTCAACAGATGGCGCGCGAGACCGGCTCGTTGATGCCGCCAGTGCACATTCTGAACGCCCCGACACGGCTGATGCGCAATCTCGGTTACGGCAAGGGCTATGTTTACGACCATGCCACCGAGGAAGGCTTCTCGGGCCAGAACTACTTCCCGGACGGGACCGCGCGCCGCACCTTCTACCAGCCGAGCGAACGCGGCTTCGAGCGCGAAGTCAAAAAGCGCCTCGATTATTGGGGCAAGCTGCGCGATCGGGCGGCCGGACTGCCACCATGACCAACTCCGTCGAGACGGTGACCGTCGACGGCGAGGACGGGCCGGTTCGCATTGATCGCTGGTTCAAGCGCCATTATCCGGCGCTGGCCCATGGCCGGCTCGAAAAACTGCTGCGCACCGGCCAGATCCGGGTCGACGGCAAACGCGCCAAATCGGGCGATCGAGTGATGCCCGGCCAGGCGATCCGCGTCCCGCCGCTGGATGCAGCGCCGTCCTTGGCATCCGCCGCGCGGCGGCCGTTGCTCCCCGCCGACGAAGCGATGCTGCGGAACGCGATCCTGCACCGAGACGAGGCGGTCATCGTGATCAACAAGCCGCCCGGCCTGGCGGTTCAGGGCGGGACCCGGTCCGAGCGCCATCTCGATGGTTTGTTGGACGCGCTCCGCTTTGGCCATGCCGAACGGCCGAAGCTTGTTCATCGGCTCGACAAGGATACCAGCGGCGTTCTCGTGATCGCCCGCAGCGCCGTGGCGGCGGCGTTTCTAACCCGGGCCTTTCGCGAAAGGACGACGCGAAAGATCTATTGGGCGCTGGCGGTCGGTGTCCCGAAACCGCCGCAAGGACGTATCGCTCTGGCGCTCGCCAAGCGCTCCGGCCAGGGTGGCGAACGCGTCCGCGCCGACCCCGACGAGGGCAAGCACGCGGTCACCTATTACCGCGTCGTCGACAGCGTCGGCGAGCGGGTGAGCTGGCTCGCCCTGCTGCCGGTCACCGGGCGCACGCACCAGCTCCGCGCCCATTGCGCCGCGATCGGTGCCCCGCTTCTCGGCGACGGCAAATACGGAGGCGCCGCCACGCATCTCGCCGGGCCGTCGGGCGCGCGGCGGCTTCATCTGCATGCGCGCGCGCTGTCGATCCCGCACCCGCGTGGCGGAATTCTGAAGATAGCCGCACCGCTGCCGCCGCATATGCGGCAGGGCTGGGAATTCTTCGGCTTTTCCGCCGATGTCGAGGATCCATTTTTGGGACTGGATCTGCCGGAATGAAGCGATTCTATCAACAGACCGGGATCGTGCCGGCGGCAGGCGGTTATGAGGTCGTTCTCGACGGCAAGCCTATCAAGACCCAGGGAAAACAACCAATGGTGGTACCGAGCGCCGCACTCGCTGGCGCGATCGCTGCCGAATGGGAGGCTCAGCAAGAGGAAATTCGTCCGGCTCAAATGCCGCTGACCCGATTGGCCAGCACCGCGATCGATCGGGTGGCGCCGCAGCGCGAAGCAATCATGCAGCAGATCGCCGATTACGCCGGGACCGATCTGGTCTGCTACCGGGCGGTACATCCGCCGGAGCTGGCGATCCGTCAGCATGCGGTGTGGCAGCCGCTGGCCGATTGGGCAGCGCAGCGCTACGCCGCCCCGCTCGAAATCACCGCCGGAATTATCCCGATACGCCAGCCCGTGGCCAGCCTGCATGCCCTTGCCGCCGCGGTCGCCGGGCATGACAATTTTGCCTTGGCGGCGCTGCATCTGCTGACCGGGACCTGCGGCTCGCTGGTCATCGCCCTGGCGCTGACCGAGGGCCGGCTCGACGCAGCCGAGGCCTTCGCGGCCTCGCAGCTCGACGAAAGCTTTCAGATCGAAGCCTGGGGCGAGGATCCGGAGCAAGCCCAGCGTCGGGCAGGCCTAACCGAAGACATCGAGGCCGCGGCGCGGTTTCTCGCGCTGTTGCGCGCGCCGACCGGCGGGTAGCTGATCACTTCGCTTCGAGGAGGTGAAAGACCGACCGGCAGTGCTCGGTAAAGTCTCGCGTCACGATCGACCAGCCGCAGCTGTCGAGCCGGTCCTCCCAGACCCGCAGCGAATAATTCCGGTATCCGACTTCCCACTGGTGCCCACCCGGCGGTTCGACCGCGAAGCGCTTTCGCCACAGCAATTTCTTCATCGAAAAATATTGACGAAACGTGGTCCGGTTCAGATAGAGGTCCAGCGATACCTGGAACGCCATATAGGGGACCGAGACGACCAAGTATCTGGCGCCGCTCGCTCGGAAGGTCGACAGGACCGGCCCGACGCGTTGCCAATCGATATGTTCGAGCGTTTCGCAGCACAGGATCGCGTCATAGCCGCCGATTTCCTCGCTGCGCAGATCGCAAATGTCTCTTTCAAGATGGGGCACATCCGGATAGGCGAACGCGCGCGGCAGCCGATCGAGAGTACGAACATCGTACCCGACATTGACCAAAAGGCTGGTCACCAGCCCGAGCGCCGGTCCGATTTCCAGTACCTTGTGGCAATCGATCGTGCCGAGCAAATGAAGCTGCATCCATTGCTGCACGATACGCTTCCGCGAGTAGTAGGCGTTCCACTCCTGCCGGGAAAAGTTATTGGCCGTTTCCGTTTCCCGATGTTGGAGATCGATCGTCGTCATCGTTCGAGCGCCGATGCCTGCACGCACCTCAGTCCCTAGCCTACGCGTTCACCGGTTTTTCGGCGCCCTGTTCAGCCCGGAACTCCGCAAACACCTTGCTCGCCACCATCAGCGACTCGCGGATGATCGGTACGCCGACATAGCCGGACAGGTGCAGCAATGCCTCGGTCAATTCCTCCTCGGTCCAACCCTGGCGCAACGCCATGCGCAGATGCAGTGCAAGTTCGGGCTCGCGCCCGGTGGTCGTGTCCGAAATCACGCAGATCAGCGCGCGGGTCTTCAGATCGAGCCCGGGCCGCGTCCACAGTGCGCCGAACACGGTTTCGGTGGCGACGTCTATGAACTTCTTCATGACCGGGTCGCTGTAGATCTCGCGGGCGGAACGCTCGACCGCCGCATCGCCCATCAGCCGGCGACGCATCGCCGCCCCTTTTTGATAAAGCTCGCTCTCCGCCATCGTCCTAACCTCGATCCGTTGGTCCTCAACGCGCCGGCAATTCTGCGCTTGATCGCCGGCGCCGAACAAGCTGCACAAAGGCCGAACCAACCGCAGCTCTGGTCGCGGCGCACCGGTTGATGCTATCTCGCCGGTTCATTGTCGCGAGGCGCCATGGACAACATACTCGACCGCCTGGAAGAAAAGCGGACAGCGGCGCGGGCGGGCGGCGGCGCCCAGCGGGTCGAAGCGCAGCATCGCCGCGGCAAGCTGACCGCGCGCGAGCGGCTTGAGCTTCTGCTCGACGCCGATTCGTTCGAGGAATGGGACATGTTTGTCGAGCACCGCAGCCATGATTTCGGCATCGACCAGCACAAGGTCCCGGGCGACGGGGTCGTCACCGGCTACGGCACGGTCAACGGACGCCTGGTCTTTGTGTTCAGCCAGGATTTCACCGTGTTCGGCGGCTCGCTCAGCGAGGCGCATGCCGAAAAGATCTGCAAAGTCATGGACCAGGCGATGAATGTCGGGGCGCCGGTGATCGGGCTCAACGATTCAGGCGGCGCGCGCATCCAGGACGGGGTCGCCTCGCTCGCCGGCTATGCCGAAGTGTTCGAGCGCAACGTGCTGGCCTCGGGCGTCGTGCCGCAGGTGTCGATGATCATGGGGCCATGCGCCGGCGGTGCGGTCTATTCGCCGGCGATGACCGATTTCATCTTCATGGTCAAGGACACCTCCTACATGTTCGTGACCGGGCCGGAAGTGGTCAGGACGGTTACGCACGAGACGGTGACGCAGGAGGAGTTGGGCGGCGCCGTCACCCACACGACGCGCTCGGGGGTCGCCGACCTCGCCTTTGAGAACGATGTCGAGGCGCTGATCGAGCTGCGCCGGTTCATCGATTTTCTGCCGGCCTCGAACCGCGTGCAGCCGCCGCTGCGGCCGACCGCCGATCCGCGCGACCGGGTCGAGCCCTCGCTCGACACGCTGGTGCCGAGCAATCCGAACAAGCCTTACGACATCAAGGAGCTGATCCTGAAGATCGTCGACGAGGGCGATTTCTTCGAAATCCAGCCGAATTTCGCCCGCAACATCATCGTTGGGTTCGCGCGGATGGAAGGATCGACGATCGGCATCGTCGCCAACCAGCCGATGGTGCTGGCCGGCTGTCTCGACATCGACAGCGCCCGCAAGGCGGCGCGCTTTGTGCGTTTTTGCGACTGCTTCAACATCCCGATCGTGACCTTTGTCGATGTGCCCGGGTTTTTGCCGGGAACCGCCCAGGAATATGGCGGCATCATCAAGCACGGCGCCAAGCTGTTGTTCGCGTTCGCCGAGGCGACCGTGCCTAAGGTGACCCTGATCACCCGTAAGGCCTATGGCGGCGCCTATGACGTGATGAGCTCAAAGCATCTGCGCGGCGATCTCAATTTCGCCTGGCCCTCGGCCGAGATCGCGGTGATGGGGCCGAAGGGCGCGGTCGAGATCATCTTTCGCGCCGATCTCGGCGATGCCGCAGCGATCGAGGCGCGCACCGAGGAATATCGCGAGAAATTCGCCAATCCGTTCGTCGCGGCGAGCCGCGGCTTTATCGACGACGTGATCCAGCCGCGCGACACCCGGCGCCGGCTCTGCCGCGCCCTCGCCATGCTGCGCGGCAAGCAGCTGACCAACCCACCCAAAAAGCACGACAACATTCCGCTGTGAGAAAATCGCCGGATAATTCGGCCAGATTGCTTCGTTGCTCCGCTCCTCGCAATGACGGCTCCGTTCTTGCTGTCATTGCGAGCCAAGCGAAGCGATCTCGTGCCGCAGCTTGGACCTCATGTTCCGCAAAATCCTGATCGCTAATCGCGGCGAGATCGCCTGCCGCATTATCCGCACCGCGCGGCGGATGGGGATCGCCACGGTCGCGGTCTATTCGGATGCCGACGCCAAGGCGCTTCACGTGCGCATGGCCGACGAGGCGGTCCGGATCGGACCGCCGCCGTCTGCCGAAAGCTATCTGCGGATCGACCGGATCGTCGAAGCCTGCCGCGCGAGCGGCGCCGAGGCGGTTCATCCCGGCTACGGGTTCCTGTCGGAGAATGTCGCGTTCGCGAGCGCGCTCGGCGAGGCAGGCATCGCCTTTGTCGGGCCCGGACCCAAAGCGATCGCGGCGATGGGCGACAAGATCGAGTCGAAAAAGCTCGCCCAGACCGCCGGCGTTTCGACCGTGCCGGGATATCTCGACGTCGTCCCCGATGCCGAAAACGCGGTCGCGATCGCCCGTGATATCGGCTATCCGGTCATGCTCAAGGCGTCGGCCGGCGGCGGCGGCAAGGGGATGCGCATCGCCGCCTCAGACGAGGAGGCACGCGACGGGTTCCGCGCCGCGACGGGCGAGGCGAAGTCGAGCTTCGCCGACGACCGCATCTTTATCGAAAAATATATCGAGGAGCCGCGGCATATCGAGATCCAGGTTTTGGGCGATGCGCACGGCAACATTGTTTATCTCGGCGAGCGCGAATGCTCGATCCAGCGGCGGCATCAAAAAGTCATCGAGGAAGCGCCGAGCCCGTTCCTCGACGAGTTGACACGCGAGGCGATGGGCCGGCAGGCGGTGGCGCTGGCTCGCGCCGTCGATTATCGCTCGGCCGGTACGGTCGAGTTCATCGTCGACCGCCAGCGCAAATTCTACTTCCTCGAAATGAATACAAGGTTGCAGGTCGAGCATCCTGTGACCGAGCTGGTAACCGGGCTCGACCTCGTCGAACTGATGCTGCGCATCGCCGACGGTGAGAAGCTGCCATTTGCTCAGCAAGACATCCAGCTCAATGGTTGGGCGATCGAGGCCCGCATCTACGCCGAGGACCCGACGCGCGGCTTTCTGCCCTCGACCGGCCGTCTCGTGCGTTACCTGCCGCCATCAGGGGAGGGGCTGCGGCTCGATGACGGCGTCTTCGAGGGTGCCGAGATCAGCGTCTATTACGATCCGATGATCGCCAAGCTCTCGGCATATGGCGCCGACCGCGACGCCGCGCTCGACCGTCTGCGCGCCGCCCTCGACGGCTTTTATATCAGCGGCGTCCAAAACAACGCGGCCTTTTTGGCCGCGATCGCGGCCAACCCGCGTTTTCGTGCCGGGGCGCTGTCGACAAACTTCATCGCGGAGGAATTCCCCGGCGGGTTTGCACCTCCCGCCGATTTTGTCGAGCCCGACCGAATTATCCTGCTTGCCGCCGCGCTCGCGGGACGCCGCGTCCGCGAGGGCGAGACCGGGATCGAAGGCAAACTCGCCGGGGGCGGCGAAATTCCCGAGCAATGGACGATCCTGCTCGACGGCACGCCGCACTCGGCGGTGGTGCGGCCAGAGGGCGGCGATTACGCGATCGAGTTCGGCGAGACGCGCCAGATCGCAAAGACCGATTGGCAGCCGGGCCAAGCCCTGTTGCATGTGTGGATCGAGGCGCATATCGCGACCGTGCAGATCGAACGGCTGCCGGGCGCGGAGTTTCGCCTCGTGCATGGCGGCGTCATCCGCCGGGCGCAAGTGCTGTCGCCGCGCGCCGCCGAGCTTTCGGCGCTGATGCCGCGGAGGAAGGCTGCTGATACCTCACGGCTGCTGCTGTCGCCGATGCCGGGTTTGCTTTCTTCGGTCGCGGTGGCGCCGGGTCAGGAGGTCAAGGCCGGCGAGGCGCTCGCTATCGTCGAGGCAATGAAGATGGAGAACGTGCTGCGCGCCGACCGCGATGGGCGCATCGCCAAAATTCTCGCCAAACCCGGAGACAGCCTTGCCGTCGACGAGGTGATCCTCGAATTCGAGTAGACGCCGCCAGGCTAGGGTGGCGCGTGCTCCGCGTTACAACATCGGCAGGCCGCCCCGGCCGGTGCCAAGCGGGAAGGCGGCGTCGATCCGCGCGAGTTCCTGGTCGGAGAGGTGCAGATCGCCGGCGCCGGCATTCTCCTCGACATGATCAAGATTCGCGGCCTTGGGGATCGCGAACACCGACAGCCGGCGCGCGAGAAAGGCCAGCGCTACCTGGCGTGGCGTCGCATTGCGCGCGGCAGCGATCTCAATCAGCACCCGCCCGCCGGCTGTATGCGGGCCAGGAAAGCGGCTGTGTCCGAACGGGCTATACGCGACAACAGCAACGCTGTGCTGCTCGCACCACGGGATCACCGAGGATTCGATCGTACGCTCGAGCAGATGATAGAGCACTTGATTGCAGGCCAGGCGCCCTTCGCCGGCTATTGCCAAAACTTCGTCGAGGTCGCGGACGTCGAAATTGCTAACACCCCAGCTGAGGATTTTGCCTTCCTCGCGCAACTCCTCAAACGCTGCGATCGTCTCGGCCAGCGGGTGGGGACCGCGCCAATGTAAGAGATAACAATCGAGCCGGTCGGTGCGCAGACGCGCGAGCGAGCGCTCGCATGCGATCCGCGTGCCCGTGCGGGAGGCGTTATGCGGCAGCACTTTGGAAACCAGAAAGACCTCGTCGCGGCGGCCGGCGATGGCCTCCCCGATCACCTCTTCCGCGACCCCCGAACCGTACATTTCGGCGGTGTCGATATGGTTCATGCCGAGATCGAGGCCGCGCCGCAGAGAAGCGATCGCCGTGCGGCGATGCGCCTGCTCGAAATACCAGGTGCCCATGCCGATCGCTGACACCTCGCGCCCGGTCGGCCCGAACAATCGTTGCTGCATGGCTGTCCTCCGCGCTCCAGTCGAGCTCCCGCGAATACCGTGCCCAGGAGCCGGGCGAATTCACCCTGGGTGGATGGGCCTTCGCCGGCTATTTTGGCACCGATGAAAACCGTTCGGCTACTGATCGCTGGTAAGGTTCAGGGTGTCGGCTATCGAGCTTGGGCGACACGCGTCGCGGTTTCTCTCGGGCTGCGCGGCTGGCTGCGCAACCGCGCAGATGGGACGGTCGAGCTGTTGGCAACCGGCGAGGAAGATGCTGTTGCGGCCATGACCGAAGCTTGTCGCTGCGGCCCCTCCGACGCTCGCGTCGACTCGATCGACATACTCGAAGCCGAGGATGCCGGCAACGCTGGCTTTACGGTGCGGGAGACGGCTTAGGGCGCTCCAGGACGGCCACTATGCAGCCTTCCTCAGAGGACAGGTGATCGTTCAAACTGCCGGTTAGGCAGCGTCGGCTTCTTCCTGTTCCTCGGTCCCGGTCGGCCCCGAGTCCTTGCCCTTGGCCGCCGGGTCGCGATCGACCAGCTCGATTACCGCCATCGCCGCATTGTCGCCGTAGCGGAAACCCGCCTTGATGATGCGGGTATATCCGCCGGCGCGGCCCGCATACCGCGCGGCCAGAGTCGTCATCAGCTTGTTGGCAAGAGGTGCGTCTTGCAGCCGGGCGATTGCCCTCCGCCGGTTGGCGAGCCCGCCATGCTTGCCGAGGGTGATCAGTCGCTCGACGATTGGCCGCAGATCCTTGGCCTTGGGTAGGGTCGTGGTAATCTGCTCGTGCTTGATCAGCGCGGCGGCGAGATTCTCGAACATCGCCTTGCGATGCTCGGACCGGCGGCTGAAGCTATGGCCTTTCAGGCGGTGACGCATCGGGCCCTCAATAAGGTTCGTCGAGTTGCTTGGCCAGCTCCTCGATATTTTCAGGTGGCCAGTTGGGGATTTCCATCCCCAGATGCAGGCCCATCTGAGCCAGCACTTCCTTAATCTCGTTCAAAGATTTACGACCGAAATTCGGAGTCCGCAGCATCTCGGCCTCGGATTTCTGCACGAGGTCGCCAATGTAGACGATATTATCGTTCTTGAGGCAATTGGCCGAACGTACCGACAATTCGAGTTCGTCGACCTTGCGCAACAAGTTCTTGTTGAAGGGGAGCTCGCTCGGCCGCGTCTCGTCAGAGGGGTGGCGCGGCTCCTCAAAATTGATGAACAGTTGGAGCTGATCCTGAAGAATGCGCGCGGCCAGCGCCACTGCATCTTCAGGCGTCACGGCGCCGTTGGTTTCGAGCCGCATCGCCAGCCTGTCGTAATCGGTGACCTGACCGACACGGGTGTTCTCGACGCGATAGGAGACTTTGCGGACCGGGCTGAACAGCGCATCGACGGGGATCAGCCCAATCGGCGCGTCTTCCGCCCGGTTCTGCGTCCCGGGCATATAGCCCTTGCCGTTCTCGACGGTCAGTTCCACCGCGATCCTGGCGCCGCTGTCGAGGGTACAGATCACCAGTTCGGGGTTCATGATGTCGATGTCGTGGCCGGTTTCAATGGCGCCGGCGCGGATCTCGCCTGGGCCGACGGCGCGCAGCCGCATGCGCTTGGGCCCTTCGCCGTACATCCTCAAATCGATGGCCTTGACGTTGAGGACGATGTCGGTCACGTCTTCGAGGACGCCAGGGATAGACGAAAACTCGTGCAGCACCCCCTCGATCTGGATCGAGGTCACAGCGGCCCCCTGCAGCGATGAGAGCAATACACGGCGCAACGCGTTGCCCAAGGTTAGTCCAAAACCGCGTTCCAGCGGCTCGGCAACCACCGTGGCGACGCGCTTGGGGTCATCACCGGGCTCTACCGAAAGCTGTTTCGGCTTAATAAGGGTTTGCCAATTCTTTTGAATCACAATTTGCACCTCAGTCGGTGGAGGCGGAGGCCATCCGCGGCATCAGCCGGTGGCAGCGCAGCCGGCATCTCTCAATTACAGCCCCGTTCGGGGGCCAACCTTTTTGGTCAGACGCGGCGCCGTTTGGGCGGCCGGCAACCGTTGTGCGGGATCGGAGTCACATCGCGGATCGAGGTGACGGCGAACCCTACCGACTGCAGCGCGCGCAGTGCCGATTCGCGCCCCGAACCCGGCCCTTTGACCTCGATCTCGAGTGTGCGCATGCCGTGCTCCATGGCCTTGCGCCCGGCGTCCTCGGCGGCGACCTGCGCCGCGTAAGGGGTCGATTTGCGCGAGCCCTTGAACCCCTGGCTGCCCGACGACGACCAGGCAATAGTGTTTCCCTGCGCGTCGGTGATCGTGATCATCGTATTGTTGAAGGTGGCGTTCACATGCGCCGTGCCCGACGTTATGTTTTTGCGTTCGCGCCGACGAAGACGCGGCGCGGGCGCCGCCGTTCTGGCCATCTATCTGTGTCCGCGGTTGTAGCTGGGTGTCAGGCTTTATTTCTTTTTCCCGGCGATCGGACGGGCCGGACCCTTGCGCGTACGCGCGTTCGTATGCGTTCGCTGGCCGCGTACCGGCAGCCCCTTGCGGTGGCGCAGCCCGCGATAACAGCCGAGATCCATCAGTCGCTTGATGTTCATCGCTACGAGCCGACGCAGATCCCCCTCTACGGTAAATTCGCGGTCGATCACTTCGCGCATGCGCAAGACTTCGTCATCGGTCAGCTCGTGGACCCGCCGTTCGGGCGGAATGCCGATCCGGTTACAGATCTGAAGAGCGGTGCTTCGACCGATCCCATGAATATAAGCGAGCCCAATGGGCACGCGCTTTTGGTTCGGGATATTGACGCCAGCTATACGCGCCACTTGCGCTTCTCCTCAACAAATTCAAAAGTGATAGCGGGTGGGGCTCGCCACAAGGGCAGCTATTATATCGGCCCCGGAGCCCACGTCAATCCCGGTTGCGGCATTATAACGCTATCGATGTGTCGGTCGGCCGATCATCCCAGGATCGTTTCGATCTGCCGCGTCACCTCGTCGATGCCGCTCATCCCTTCGACGCAGTGCAAAATGCCGCGATCGCGATAATACGGCAGAATCGGCGCCGTTTGCCGGCGATAGACCTCGAAACGCGCATGTACTGCCTCCGGCCGGTCATCCGGCCGTTGCGTGAATTCGCCGCCGCCGCAGACGTCGCATACCCCCTCGGTCCGCGGCCGATGATAGCGCTCGTGATAACTTGCTCCGCACCCAGCGCAAGAAAACCGCGCGGCGAGCCGGTCGATCAGCACCCCCTCATCGACCTTTATCAGAATGACGCGGTCGAGGCCGAGGTCGCGTTTCGCCAACATATCGTCAAGAGCTTGCGCCTGCGGCACCGTTCGCGGGAAGCCGTCGAGGACAAAGCCAGCGCGGCAATCCGGCTCGTCGATGCGTGCGGCGATCATATCGATCATAATCCCGTCGGGAACCAGCTGTCCGGAATCCATGATACCTTTGACCCGCGTCCCGAGTTCGCTTCCGGAGGCGGTCGCCGCGCGGAGCATGTCGCCGGTGGCCAGGTGACAAATGCCGCGGCTCTGTTCGATCCGCTTCGCCTGGGTCCCCTTTCCTGAGCCCGGCGGTCCGAGCAGGACGAGGTTCATCCGCGTCGACCTCTCAGTTTCGACTTCCTGATAAGGCCCTCATACTGGTGGGCCAGCAGATGCGAATGGATCTGTGCGACCGTGTCCATAGTGACGCTGACGACGATCAACAAACTCGTCCCGCCGAAATAGAACGGCACCGAATATTCCGAAATCAGAATCTCGGGCAGGATGCAGACCGCGGCCAAATAGGCGGCGCCGATTACCGTCAATCGGGTCAGCACATAATCGAGATAGTCGGCTGTGTTCTTGCCCGGCCGGATTCCGGGGATGAATCCGCCGTATTTGCGCAAGTTGTCCGCGGTCTCGGTCGGATTGAATACAATCGCGGTATAGAAAAAACAGAAGAAGACGATCAGCACGACATAGAGCGCCATGTAGAGCGGTCGGCCGTGTGCGAGATAGGTGGTGATTTGGCCGAGCCAGCCATAGCTGCTCCCGCCTACCTCGAAATTCGCTACCGTTGCCGGCAGGAGCAGCAGCGAGGAGGCGAATATCGGCGGAATAACCCCAGATGTGTTGATCTTGAGCGGTAGGTGCGAGGCGTCGCCGCCGAACATTTTGTTGCCGACCTGACGCTTGGGGTATTGCACCAAAAGGCGACGCTGAGCGCGCTCCATGAACACGATGAACCCAACCACGAGGATCGACATCACCAGGAACAAAATGATGAAAAAGCTCGAGATCGCCCCGGTGCGCCCAAGTTCGAGGGTGGAGGCGAGGGCATGCGGCAGGTTGGCGACAATGCCGGCAAAGATGATCAGCGAGATGCCGTTACCGACCCCGCGGGCGGTGATCTGTTCGCCGAGCCACATCAGAAACACCGTGCCACCGACCAGGGTTACGACCGTTACCAGCCGGAAAAACAGGCCCGGGTTCAGTACCGCCGTTTCAGCCCCGGCGCGCATGCCCTCGATCCCGACCGCGATCCCGTAGGCTTGGACCGCCGCCAGCAGCACGGTGCCATAACGGGTATATTGGTTCAGCTTCTTGCGCCCGCTTTCGCCCTCTTTTTTCAGCGCCTCGAGAGTGGGCGAAACCGCAGTCAGAAGCTGGATGATGATCGATGCCGAAATGTACGGCATGATGTTCAGGGCAAAGATCGTCATGCGCCCAAGTGCGCCGCCCGAGAACATGTCGAACATACCGAGGATGCCGCCGGCGTTGCGCGAGAAAATGTCGTGCAGAATCGCCGGGTCGATCCCGGGAATCGGGATGTAGGTGCCGAGCCGGTAGATCACCAGCGCCCCAAGCGTGAACCAGATGCGGCTCTTGAGCTCGGTCGCCTTGGTGAAGGCGGAGAGGTTTATGCTGGAGGCGAGTTGCTCGGCGACTGACGCCATTCGATTTCATCCCTACCTAAAAGCCCGGCCCATCGACAGCCGGCTCGACCGAGGACAGCCCCGAGCTCGAGGCCGGCCGCGGCGAGCTGCCGCGCTCAGGCAGAGGCGGTTACCTCCGCCTTCGGCTTCCTCTTGCTGGCGAGCAGGATCACCTTGCCCCCGGCTTGCTCGACGGCGGCAATCGCCGCCTTGGAGGCGCCCGCGACCTCGATCGTCAAGGCCGCGCGCAACGCGCCCTTGGCGAGTAGGCGAACCCCGTCGCCCTGCCGCCGCAGCACTCCCGAAGCGACCAGTGCCGCGCCGTCGAGCGTGCCCTCGGCGTTAAGTTTACCCGCGTCGAGCGCCTGTTGCAGCCGGCCGAGGTTCACCGCCTTAAAATTCGGACGGAACATCTTGTTATTGAAGCCGCGCTTTGGCAAACGGCGGTGCAGTGGCGTCTGGCCGCCTTCGAAGCCATTGAGCGCCACCCCGGTCCGCGCGGTCTGACCCTTTCCGCCCCTTCCCGAAGTCTTACCCTTGCCCGATCCGATGCCGCGCCCCACGCGTTTCGCCCGATAGTGCGCTCCCGGATTATCCTTGATCTCGTTGAGTTTCATCGTCTGGTTCGTCCGCGGTTGCGCCCCACATAAAGGGCATTCGATTCCGGCCGGCCCTCGCACCCTCAATGGGACCGTGGGCAGAGGCCTCCCGAGCCATAGCACGGGTTCTGTCTAGCCTTCTTCAACGATCCGCACCAGATGCCCGACTTTACGGATCATGCCGCGCACGGCCGGCGTATCTTCGAGGACCCTGCGTCGGTGGAGCTTGTTCAGCCCTAGCCCCTTGAGAGTTGCTTCCTGGTCGTGCCTTCGTCCGATCGGGCTTCCGATCTGCTCGATCGTGACCGACTTCGCGCCTTGCATTTATGCTGGCTCCCGAGCTTCGGCGTCGCCGCGACCGAGGATCTCGCCAACCTTCTTCCCGCGCCGGGCCGCCACCGCGCGCGGGCTCGTCGCTCGGCCGAGCGCCACAAAGGTCGCTTTGATCATATTGTGCGGATTGGCGCTGCCGATAGACTTGGCGACGACATCGTGCACGCCGAGCGCCTCGAAGATCGCGCGCATGGGACCCCCGGCGATGATCCCGGTGCCGGGCTTGGCGGCGCGCACGATGACCCGTCCGGCCCCATAACTGCTGACAATGTCGTGATGCAAGGTCCGCCCTTCCCGCAGCGGCACTCGGATCATGTTGCGCCGCGCCTGTTCGGTGGCTTTGCGGATGGCTTCCGGCACCTCTCGCGCCTTGCCAGCGCCATAGCCGACCCGGCCTTTTTTGTCGCCGACGACAACGAGAGCGGCAAAACCGAACCGTCGACCACCTTTGACCACCTTGGCGACGCGATTGATGTTGACGAGCTTCTCGGCAAATTCGCTCTCTTCGCGATCGCGCGGCTGACGGTCGCCATCCCGTCCGCGACGTTCACCCTGGTTGCGTGACATTGTTCGCGCCATGACCAGCCCCTTTAGAAATCCAGCCCGCCTTCGCGGGCGGCGTCGGCCAGGGCTTTGACCCGGCCATGAAACAGATAGGCGCCGCGGTCGAACACGACGCGCTCGACCCCCGCCGCCTTCGCCCGCTCGGCGATCAGCTTGCCGACCGCACCGGCGGCAGCGATGTCGGCGCCGGTCTTGACGCTCGCCTTCAGCCCTGGATCGAGGCTCGATGCCGCCGCCAAAGTTCGCCCGGCCGCGTCGTCGATTACCTGTGCATAGATATGCTTCGACGAGCGGAATACCGAGAGCCGGGGCCGGTTACGGGCCAGGCGGCGTAAGTTCGCCCGCACCCGCTGTCGCCGGCGGAGGAACAGAGCTTTGGCTTTTTGTGGCATCGCGGTTACTTCTTTTTGCCTTCCTTGCGGCGGACGAACTCTCCAGCATATTTGATTCCCTTGCCTTTGTAAGGCTCGGGTGGGCGAAATGCGCGGATCTCGGCGGCGACCTGACCGACACGCTGGCGGTCGGCGCCGCTGACGGTGATGATGGTCGGCCGCTCGCAGGCGATCTTGACATCTTCGGGTATCGGAAATGGGATGTCGTGGCTATAGCCGAGTTGCAGGTTCAAGATATTCCCCTGGACCGCGGCGCGATAGCCGACCCCGTTGATTTCAAGACCGACCGAGAAGCCTTTCGACACCCCGGTGACCATGTTGCTGACCAAGGCGCGGGTGGTGCCCCACATCGCGCGCGATTGCTTGGTGTCGTCGGCTGGCGCAATGGTGATCGCGCCATCGGAGATCGAAGCCGTGACCGCGTTGCTGACGACCAATTTCAACGTGCCGAGCCCGCCTTGCGCAGTCAGTGTGCGGTCCGAGAGTCGGACCTCGACGCCGCTCGGGACTGGCACCGGGTTCTTGCCGATACGTGACATTCCGGTTACCTCAAAAGACGCGGCATAGCACCTCGCCGCCGACCTTTGCGGCGCGGGCCTCGTTGTCGGACAACACGCCGCGCGGGGTCGAAAGGATGGCAATTCCGAGCCCGTTATAGCTGCGCGGCAGATCGGCGATACGCGAGTAGATCCGCCGGCCAGGCTTCGATATTCGGCTGATTTCGCGGATAACCGGCTCGCCATCGACATATTTGAGCTCGATCTTGAGCTCGGCGACGCCAGGGCGCAAATCCTCGCGGGTAAAGCCGCGGATATAGCCTTCGCGCTTTAACGCTTCGAGCACGTTGGCGCGGATCTTCGAGGCGGGCGAGGCGACTACGGCCTGGCGCGCGCGCTGCCCGTTGCGAATTCGGGTCAGCATGTCTCCCAACGGGTCGCTCATTGTCATCGCCGGGGTTCTCCTACCAGCTCGACTTGAGCATGCCTGGGATCTGCCCCGAGGAGGCATACTCGCGCAGCGCAATGCGCGACAGCTTGAACTTCCGGTAAAAGCCACGCGGCCGGCCGGTCAAGGCGCAGCGGTTGCGCACCCGCGTCGGTGAGCTGTTGCGCGGCAACAGGGCGAGCTTCAGCTGCGCTGCAAAACGCTCCTCAGGCGGCGCAGTTCGGTCGATCGCGATCTGCTTGAGCCGAGTCCGTCGGGGGGCGATCTGCTTAGCGAGTTTGATCCGCCGAGCATTCTTCTCGATCGAGCTCTTTTTTGCCATTTGGCTAAATTCCTCGCTCCGTCAATTCGCAAACGGCATGTCGAAACCCTTGAGCAGCGCCCTGGCCTCCGCGTCGGTTCGCGCCGTGGTCGTAACCACGACGTTCATTCCGCGCACCGCATCGACGCGGTCGTAGTCGACCTCGGGAAAGACGATCTGCTCCTTGAGGCCGAGCGCGAAATTACCGCGACCGTCGAAGCTCTTGCCCGAAATCCCGCGAAAGTCGCGCACTCGCGGCAGGGCCACGTTGATCAACCGGTCGAGAAACTCGTACATGCGCTGCCGGCGCAGGGTCACCTTGCAGCCGATCGGCATGCCTTCGCGCAGCTTGAAGGTCGCGATTGACCGCTTGGCGCGAGTGATGACCGGATGCTGGCCGGTGATCGCGGTCAGCTCGCTCGCCGCGGCCTCGACCTTTTTGCTGTCCTGCACCGCCTCGCCGACGCCCATGTTGACCACGATCTTATCGAGCCGCGGCACCTGCATCGGGTTGGTGTAGCCGAACTCCTGCATTAGCGCCGGGCGCAATGTGGTCTCGTAATGATCCTGCAACCGCGGCTTGCTCATTTTCTCACCTGTCGATCACTTCGCCCGAGCGGCGGGCGACGCGGACCTTGCGCCCGTCGTCGAGCACCTTGTAGCCGATCCGGGTCGGCTTTGCCGATGCCGGATCGATATGGGCGACATTGGAGATGTGAAGCGCCAATTCTTTCTCGACGATCCCGCCGGGGTCGCCCATCCGCGGCTTAGTGTGCCGTTTGACGAGATTGACCCCCTGCACGACGATTCGCCGCTCGGCGGGAAGGACGCGCAAGACCTCGCCGGTCCTGCCCTTGTCGCGTCCGGCGATGACGACGACGTTGTCGCCCTTTTTGATCTTCAGCTTTGGCATGACCTCAACCTGTGCGACCGATCACAGCACTTCGGGGGCGAGCGACACGATCTTCATGAACCGTCGCGCCCGTAGCTCGCGGGTGACCGGTCCGAAGATCCGGGTTCCGATCGGCTCGCCCTGCTGGGTGATCAGCACTGCCGCGTTGCGATCGAAGCGGATCGCGCTGCCGTCGATGCGGCGGATCTCCTTGGCGGTGCGGACAATGACGGCGCGATGCACGTCGCCTTTCTTCACCCGGCCGCGCGGGATGGCCTCCTTGACTGAGACGATAATCACATCGCCGACGGTTGCTGTCCTACGTTTGGAGCCGCCCAGCACTTTGATGCATTGGACTCGACGCGCGCCGGAATTGTCGGCGACGTCGAGGTTCGTCTGCATTTGGATCATGCCGCACCTCCCGCTGGCGCGACGGGGTCGCCGCCCAACTCGGCTGCGGCCCGATCAGCATCGGCGACCCGCGAACGGCGTCCGCCGCGGCCTTCCTCTATAGCTCCCAGCACAACCCAGTGCTTACGCTTCGAGATCGGACGACTTTCCTCGATGCGGACGGCGTCGCCGGCGTGCCAACGGTTGTCTTCGTCGTGCGCCGCGTATTTTTTCGAATGGGTGACGATTTTTTTGTACACGGGGTGCATCACTCGGCGCTCGACGCGGACGATCACCGTCTTGTCGCCAGCGTCGCTGACGACGACTCCTTGGAGCACGCGTTTCGACATTCTGCTTCTTCCCTAAGGCGCCTGACGGCGCCGCTCGCCAAGAATAGTCTTTATACGGGCGATATCGCGCCGCACCTGGCGAAATCGGGCCGTGTTTTCGAGCTGCCCGTTGGCCCGCTGAAAGCGCAAGTTGAAAATCTCCTTGCCGAGCAGATCAAGCTGTCCGGTCAGCTCGTCATCAGTCTTGGCTCTGACGTCGCCCGCTTTCATCACAGAACTTCTTCGCCCGGGCGCGTGACGAATCGGGTGCCCAGTGGCAATTTCGCGGCGGCGAGGGCAAACGCCTCGCGCGCCGTCTCGGCCGGCACGCCGTCGAGCTCGAACATGATCCGTCCCGGCTTGACCCGGCATATCCAGAATTCGGGCGATCCCTTACCGCTGCCCATGCGTACCTCGGCCGGTTTGTGCGAGACCGGCACGTCGGGGAACACGCGGATCCAAATCCGGCCGGCGCGGCGGATGTGGCGGGTAATGGCGCGCCGCGCCGCCTCGATCTGGCGCGCCGTGATCCGGCCGGGATCGGCCGCCTTGAGCCCATAAGCGCCGAAGTTCAACGTCGTCCCGCCCTTGGCGAGACCATGAACGCGGCCTTTGTGCGCTTTGCGGTATTTGCTCCGCTTCGGACTGAGCATGGATCGTCACCCCAATGCTTCGCGCCGGCCGCGCTCGTGACTTGCCGGCGGGCCTTGCCCTTCGAGCGCTCGCTTCTCCTGCGCCATCGGGTCATGCGCCAGGATCTCGCCCTTGAACACCCATACCTTAACGCCACAGATGCCGTAGGTCGTTTTGGCGGTGCCATAGCCAAAATCGACATCGGCGCGCAGCGTATGCAGCGGCACCCGGCCTTCGCGATACCATTCCATGCGGGCGATCTCGGCGCCGCCGAGCCGGCCCGAACAGTTGATCCGGATCCCTTGCGCGCCCAATCGCATCGCCGATTGCACGGCACGCTTCATCGCCCGGCGGAAGGCCACGCGCCGCTCGAGCTGTTGCGCGATGCTGTCGGCAACCAGCTTCGCGTCGATCTCGGGTTTGCGGATTTCGACGATGTTGAGGCTGACCTCGCTTGCTGTGATCTTGGCGATATCGGTGCGTAGTTTCTCGATATCGGCGCCCTTTTTACCGATGATCACGCCCGGGCGAGCAGAATGCAGGGTGATCCGGCTCTTTTTGGCGGCGCGCTCGATGACGATGCGCGAGACGCCGGCCTGCCCCAGCCGGCGATTGAGAAAGCGGCGCAGCCCGAGATCGTCGAGCAGCAGGCCGGCATAATCCTTGCGCGCAAACCAGCGCGAATCCCAGGTGCGGTTGATGCCGAGCCGCAGCCCGATCGGATTGACTTTCTGGCCCATCAGGTCGTCTCCATCTCAGGCCGTTTCCTCGGGGCGTTCGCGCACGATCACCGTCAGATGCGCGAAATGCTTTTCGACCCGCGCCGAACGGCCGCGGCCGCGGGTGTGAAAGCGCTTCAAAACAAAGGCCCGGCCGACGGTGGCTTCCTTGACATAAAGCCGGTCGACATCAAGCTGATGATTGTTCTCGGCGTTGGCGATCGCCGCCTGCAGCACCTTCTTGACGTCGACGGCGATGCGGCGCCGCGAAAATGTCAGTTCGGCCAGCGCCGAAGCGGCGGTTTTGCCGCGGATCGCCTGAGCGACGAGGTTGAGCTTGCGCGCACTGATCCGCAGCCCGCGCAGGCTGGCCAAGGCCTCGCTGTCGTCGAGTTGGCGCTCGGCTGCCGGCTTGCTCATCTCAGGCTCTCCTGGCCTTCTTGTCGCCGGCGTGGCCGTAAAAGGTTCGTGTCGGGGCGAACTCGCCAAGCTTGTGGCCGATCATGTTCTCGGTCACCAGCACCGGGATGAATTTGTGCCCATTGTAGACGCCGAACGTCAGCCCGACGAATTGCGGGAAGATCGTCGAGCGGCGCGACCACGTCCTGATAACCTGGTTGCGCCCGGACCGCCGCGCGTCTTCCGCCTTCTTCAACAGATAGCCATCGACGAAGGGGCCCTTCCAAACCGATCGGGTCAAGCTGTGTCTCCGTGCTCGAATGGGGGCTAGCGTTGATGGCGACGGCGGACGATCAGCCGATCGGCAGCCTTATTGTGACGCGTCTTTTTGCCCTTGGTCGGCTTGCCCCAGGGGGTAACCGGATGCCGGCCGCCCGAGGTGCGGCCTTCGCCGCCGCCATGCGGATGATCGATCGGGTTCATCGCCACCCCGCGAACCGAGGGCCGACGGCCGAGCCATCGGTTGCGCCCCGCTTTGGCAATGACGATGTTCTGCTGGTCCGGGTTCGACACCGCGCCTATCGTCGCCCGGCATTCGGAGCGCACCATGCGCAACTCGCCCGATGACAGGCGCAGCAGAGCGTAGCCCTGATCGCGGCCGACGAGCTGAACGTAGGTTCCGGCCGAGCGCGCGATCTGACCACCCTTGCCGGCTTTCATCTCGACATTGTGGATGATCGTCCCGACCGGCATGCTGCGCAACGGCATCGCATTGCCGGGCTTGACGTCCACCTTCTCACCCGAGACGACCATATCTCCAGCTTTAAGGCGTTGCGGCGCCAGAATGTAGGCGAGTTCGCCGTCCTGGTAGCGGATCAGGGCGATAAAGGCGGTGCGGTTTGGATCGTACTCGAGCCGCTCGACAGTGGCCGGCATATCCATTTTGCCGCGCTTGAAATCGACGATGCGGTAGCGCCTTTTGGCTCCGCCGCCGCGCCAGCGCACGGTGATGCGGCCGGTGTTGTTGCGTCCGCCCTTGCCGCGCAAACCTTCGCTTAAGGCTTTGACCGGCTTCCCCTTCCACAGTTCGCTGCGGTCGACAATGACCAGCTCGCGGCGCGACGGGGTGGTTGGGTTGAAGGTTTTTAGCGCCATTGCCCCGACTCCGTCTCAAATCCCCGTGGTCACGTCGATCCTCTGGCCTTCGCCGAGGGTGACGATCGCTTTCTTGGTGTCGGACCGGCGCCCGAGACGCCCCCGGAAACGCTTGATCTTGCCCATGACGCGGATGGTATTGACTGCGGTCACCTTGACATTGAACAGCCCCTCGACCGCAGCTTTAACTTCGCGCTTGGTTGCCGTCAGCGACACGCGAAAGATCACTTGGTTGTGTTCCGAAGCATTCGTCGCCTTTTCGGTAATCACCGGGGTCCGAATGATGTCGAACATCTGCTCACGCGTCAGCCTTGTCTCGGCCCGCGGAATGACGCGAAACCGGCTCATTTGAGGCGGGCCTCTAGATGCTGCACCGCGTCGCGGGTGAGGACGAGCATATCGCGCCGCAGGATGTCGTAAACATTGGCGCCCTGCTGCGGCAGCACGTCGACCCGCGGTAGATTTCGCGCGGCCCGGGCGAAGTTCTCGTCGACCGCCGAGCCGTCGATGATCAGAACCGAATCCCATCCGAGCACGGCCAGTCGGGCCCGCAGCGCCTTAGTCTTCGCTTCTTCAGACCGGGCTGCGTCGATGACCACGAGCTTGCCCTCGCCGTGTTTCGCCGACAGCGCGATCTTGAGGCCGAGCCGGCGCACCTTCTTTTGCAGGCTGAAGGCGTGGCTGCGCACCACCGGGCCAAAAATCCGGGCGCCGCCGCGAAACTGCGGCGAGCGCAGGCTGCCCTGACGGGCGCGGCCGGTTCCCTTCTGCTTATAGGGCTTTTTGGTCGTGCCCTGGATGTCGCTGATGCCTTTGGTCTTGTGCGTGCCGGCGCGGCGTTTGGCGAGCTGCCAATTGACGACCCGGGCGAGGATGTCGCTGCGGATCGGAAGCCCGAACACGGCGTCGTCAAGCTCGATGTCGCCGACCTCCTGATTGTCGAGATTGCGCACGACGAGCTTGCTCACTTGGGCTCTCCCGCCGGGGCTTCGACCGTTTCCGGCGCGCCGCGCACCGCGGCAGGGAAGGGAAGTCCCTCCGGCGCCGCCCGCTTGGCTGCGTCCTTGACCAAGACAAAGCCGCCCTTGCTGCCCGGTACCGCACCCTTGATCATCAGCACACCGCGCTCGACATCGGCCGAAATCACCTCGAGGCTCTGGACCGTCACCCGGGCGGCCCCGAGATGCCCAGCCATCTTCTTGTTTTTGAATGTTTTGCCTGGAGATTGGCGTTGGCCGGTCGAGCCGTGGCTGCGGTGCGACACCGACACCCCGTGACTGGCGCGCAGCCCGCTGAAATTGTGCCGCTTCATCGCGCCGGCAAAACCCTTGCCGATGCTGATGCCGACGACGTCGACCCGCTGTCCTGGGACGAAATGCGCGGCGGTGATCTCGACGCCGACCTCGACCAGCGCATCCGCGGAGACGCGAAACTCGGCGAGCCGGGCCTTTGGCTCGACCTCCGCCTTGGCAAAGTGGCCGCGCTGCGCCTTCGATACGTTTTTGACCTTGGCCGTGCCGACGCCAAGCTGCAGCGCGCAATAGCCATCCTTTTCCGGAGTTCGCACCGCGACGACCTGGCAATTGTCGACCGCGAGCACGGTTACCGGCACGTGATTGCCGTCATCGGTGAAGATCCGGGTCATGCCGAGCTTGCGCGCGAGGAGGCCGGTGCGCATCGCACGATCCTCAGAGCTTGATTTCGACGTCGACGCCGGCGGCGAGATCGAGCTTCATCAGCGCGTCGACGGTTTGCGGCGTCGGATCGACGATGTCGAGCATGCGCTTGTGGGTGCGGATCTCGAATTGCTCGCGCGACTTTTTATCGATGTGCGGCGAGCGCAGCACGGTGAACTTCTCGATCTTGGTCGGCAGCGGGATCGGGCCGCGTATCCGCGCGCCGGTCCGCTTTGCGGTATTGACGATCTCGCTGGTCGACTGATCGAGGACGCGGTGATCGTAGGCCCGCAATCGTATGCGGATGTTCTGATTGTCCATTTGGCGTTTTCGTCCCCCAATAGGGCCTTGTTGGTCCGGCTTGGTTACTTGATGATTTTGGCGACGACGCCGGCGCCGACGGTTCGGCCGCCTTCGCGGATGGCGAAGCGCAGGCCTTCATCCATGGCGATCGGCGCGATCAATTCGATCTCCATCGAGATGTTGTCGCCGGGCATCACCATCTCGGTGCCCTCGGGCAGGTGCACGGTGCCGGTCACATCGGTGGTGCGGAAGTAGAATTGCGGCCGGTAATTGCCAAAAAACGGGGTGTGGCGGCCGCCTTCCTCCTTGGTCAGGATGTAGGCCTCGCACTGAAAGCGGGTGTGCGGGGTGATCGAGCCCGGGGCGGCCAGCACCTGGCCGCGCTCGACCTCCTCGCGCTTGGTGCCGCGCAACAAAGCGCCGATATTGTCGCCGGCCTCGCCCTGGTCCAAGAGTTTGCGAAACATCTCGACCCCGGTCACCACCGTCTTGGCGGTCGGCCGCAGCCCGACGATCTCGACCTCGTCGCCGACCTTGACGATGCCGCGCTCGACCCGCCCGGTGACCACCGTGCCGCGCCCGGAGATCGTGAACACATCCTCGATCGGCATCAAAAACGGCCGGTCCTTGGCCCGCTCCGGCTGCGGAATGAACGAATCCACCGCCTGCATCAGTTCGAGGATCGAGGCGTGGCCCTGCTCCGGATTCTTGCCTTCCAGCGCAAACAGCGCCGAGCCGCGCACCACCGGCAGATCATCCCCGGGAAACCCGTAGGACGACAACAGCTCGCGCATCTCCAGCTCGACCAGATCCAACAGTTCCGGGTCGTCGACCATGTCGACCTTGTTCATGTACACCACCAGCGCCGGCACCCCCACCTGGCGCGCCAACAAGATGTGCTCGCGGGTCTGCGGCATCGGCCCGTCCGCCGACGACACCACCAGGATCGCCCCATCCATCTGCGCCGCCCCGGTGATCATGTTCTTGATGTAATCGGCATGACCCGGGCAGTCGACATGCGCATAGTGCCGGTTGGCGGTCTCGTATTCGACATGCGCGGTGGCGATCGTAATCCCCCGCGCCCGCTCCTCCGGCGCCTTGTCGATCTGGTCAAACGGCACAAACGTCGCCCCCCCGGTCTCCGCCAACACCTTGGTGATCGCCGCCGTCAACGTCGTCTTGCCATGGTCGATATGACCAATCGTCCCAATGTTGCAGTGCGGCTTGGTCCGCTGAAACTTCGCCTTCGACATCGTCTTGTTCTCCGCTCAAACCCGCTCGGCGCCGAGTTCAGGCCATCTTGGCGCGGACTTCGTCCGCCACCGCCTGCGGCACCTGTTCATAATGATCGAAATGCATCGTGTATTGGGCCCGGCCCTGGCTCATCGAGCGCAACGTATTGACATAGCCGAACATGTTGGCCAGGGGCACCATTGCGTCGATGACCCGTGCATTGCCGCGGGTGTCCATGCCGGTGATCTGGCCGCGCCTGCTGTTGAGATCGCCGATCACATCGCCGAGATACTCGTCAGGCGTCACTACCTCTACCCGCATGATCGGCTCGAGCAGCTTTGGCGCGGCCTTCATGACGCCTTCCTTGAAGGCGGCGCGGGCTGCGATCTCGAACGCCAGAACGCTCGAATCGACATCGTGAAAGGCGCCGTCGAACAAGGTCACTTTCAGATCGATGACCGGAAAGCCGGCGAGCACGCCGGTTTCGGTCGACGCCTTCAGCCCCTTTTCAACACCCGGCACATATTCTTTCGGCACGGCGCCGCCGATGACCTCGTTCTCGAAGGCAAAGCCCTCGCCGGGCGTCAGCGGCTCGAAACGCAGCTTGACCCGAGCGAACTGGCCGGCGCCGCCGGTCTGCTTCTTGTGCGTGTAGTCCACCTCGGCGGGGCGCGTGATGGTCTCGCGATAAGCGACCTGCGGTGCGCCGACATTGGCGTCGACCTTGAATTCGCGCTTCATCCGGTCGACGATGATCTCGAGGTGCAGTTCACCCATTCCCTTGATCACGGTCTGGCCGCTCTCGTGATCGACGGCGACCCGGAATGATGGATCCTCGGTCGCAAGTCGGGCCAATGCCTGGCCCATCTTCTCCTGGTCGCCCTTGGTCTTGGGTTCGACCGCGATCTCGATGACCGGCTCCGGGAACTCCATACGTTCGAGCACCACCGGGGCGGCCGGATCGGAGAGCGTGTCGCCGGTTGTCGTACTCTTGAGCCCGGCAAACGCGACGATGTCGCCGGCGCGCGCCTCCTTGATATCCTCGCGGTGGTTCGCGTGCATCTGCAGCATGCGGCCGACCCGCTCGCGGCTGTTTTTGACCGTGTTGAGCATCTGGCTGCCGCTGGTCACCACGCCGGAATAAATACGCACGAAGGTCAGCGAGCCGACAAAAGGATCGCTCATGATCTTGAACGCAAGCCCAGCGAAGGGTTCGTCATCGGATGAGCGGCGCACAACCTGTTGATTGGTGCCCATCTTGATGCCCTTGATCGCGGCGACGTCGGTCGGAGCCGGCAGATAGGCGACAACTGCGTCGAGCAGCGGCTGCACCCCCTTGTTCTTGAACGCCGAGCCGCACAGCACCGGGACGAACCCGGCGCTGATCGTGCCGCTGCGGATGCAGCGTTGCAGGGTCTCTTCGTCGGGCTCTTCGCCGGCGAGATAGGCTTCGAGTGCCGCATCGTCCTGCTCGACCGCGGCTTCGACCAATCTGCTGCGGAAGACCTTCGCCTCGGCCATCATCTCCGGCGGAATCTCGACGATGTCGTACTGCGCGCCCAGGGTCTCTTCGCGCCACTTGATCGCCCGCATCCCGACGAGATCGACGACTCCGACAAAATCGCTCTCGACGCCCAACGGCAATTGCACGACCAGCGGGCGCGCCCCGAGCCGGTCGGCGATCATCGCGACGCAGCGTGGGAAATCGGCCCCGGTCCGATCCATCTTGTTGATGAAACATATCCGCGGCACGCCGTATTTGTCGGCTTGGCGCCAGACGGTCTCGGATTGCGGCTCAACCCCCGCAACCGAATCAAAGACGGCGACGGCGCCGTCGAGCACGCGCAGGCTGCGCTCGACCTCGATCGTGAAATCGACATGGCCGGGCGTGTCAATGATGTTGATGCGGTAATCGTCCCAAAAGCAGGTCGTCGCGGCCGAAGTGATCGTAATGCCGCGCTCCTGCTCCTGCGCCATCCAATCCATCGTGGCGGTGCCCTCGTGCACTTCGCCGATTTTGTAAGACCGCCCGGTGTAATAGAGAATGCGCTCAGTCGTCGTGGTCTTGCCGGCATCGATATGCGCCATGATGCCGATGTTGCGGTATCGCTCGAGGGGTGTCTGTCGTGTCATGAAAGTGAAGCTCCGAGGTGCGGCGGTAACGCGCGGCCGACCAATGTTGTGATGTCCGTCCTCTTCGGCCCGGCTCCCCGCTCCCTCGCTACCAACGATAGTGCGAGAAGGCCTTGTTCGCATCGGCCATCCGATGCGTGTCCTCCCGTCTTTTGACCGCGACACCGCGATTATTGGCGGCGTCGAGCAGTTCCCCCGATAGCCGCTCCTCCATCGTGTTTTCGCCGCGCCCGCGCGAGCTCGAAATCAGCCAACGGATCGCGAGCGCCTGGCTGCGGTCGGGTCGAACCTCGACCGGCACCTGATAGGTGGCGCCGCCGACCCGTCGGGAGCGCACCTCGACCGCAGGCCGCACATTGCCGAGCGCGTCGTGGAAAACGCGCAGGGCGTCCTGCCCGCTGCGCTTGGAGATGCGGTCGAGGGCGCCGTATACGATCCGTTCGGCGACCGATTTCTTGCCCTCATACATCAGGCAGTTCATGAACTTGGTCAGCACGGGGTCGCCGAATTTGGCGTCTGGCAGGACCTCGCGTTTGACCGCGGCGCGACGGCGCGACATGGCCTTCTCCTATCTCGGGCGCTTGGCGCCGTATTTCGAGCGGCGTTGGCGGCGATCCTTGACGCCCTGAGTGTCGAGCGTACCGCGAATGATGTGATAGCGCACCCCAGGCAGATCCTTGACCCGGCCGCCGCGGATCAGGACCACAGAGTGTTCCTGTAGATTGTGTCCTTCGCCGGGGATGTAGCTCGTCACTTCGAAGCCGTTGGTCAGACGTACGCGCGCTACCTTGCGCAGCGCCGAGTTGGGCTTTTTGGGGGTCGTCGTGTAGACGCGGGTGCACACCCCGCGCTTTTGCGGGCAGGCCTCCATCGCCGGCA
Source organism: uncultured Alphaproteobacteria bacterium (assembly GCA_963733945.1). Classification (GTDB taxonomy): domain Bacteria; phylum Pseudomonadota; class Alphaproteobacteria; order ATCC43930; family CGMCC-115725; genus AP-15. Next base: position 77,610 of record CAVTFD010000050.1, read on the forward strand.
CCTTGTCGCGCGCGACCTGGGGCCGTCGCGGATTTCGGATCAGCTGGTTTATCGTCGGCATTCTCACACCCTCAAGCACGAAAACCGCCCGACGCCATTGTCGCGTCGGTGCGATAAAGCACCTCCACCAGGAATAATATCGCGCCCGCTCGCAAGGGCGCAGAGCCACGCCGTAGTGATTAGGCTGCGTCTAGGTGGCTTCCTACGGCCAGCCCCGAAAGAACGCTCATATAATTGCCCAGTGCCCCGCGGGTCAAGCCCCTTGGCTCAAAAGCGGGCGAAGAGGGAAGGCAGGCGAGCCTGCCTTCCCTCGACACTAGGCAGTCTGTTTATCGGCCTCGACGAGCTGAGCGGGCTCTTCGTTGGCCGCATTGGCGGCGATCGCGGCGAGCTCGCGGTCGCGCTCGGCCGCCACCTCGCGCAACCGGGCGATGACGCTGCCGGTACCGGCCGGGATCAGCCGGCCAACGATCACGTTCTCCTTGAGCCCGGTCAAGGTGTCGATCCGCCCGGACACGGCGGCTTCGGTCAGCACCCGGGTCGTCTCCTGGAACGACGCGGCCGAGATGAAGGAGTTCGTCTGCAGGCTGGCCTTGGTGATGCCCTGCAGCACCGGATGTGCGACCGCCGGACGCAGCCCCTCCCGCTCGACCTTGACGTTCTCATAATCGAACTCGGTGCGGTCGACCTGCTCGCCGGCGAGCAAAGTGGTCTCCCCGGGATCCTCGATCTCCACCTTCTGCAACATCTGGCGCACGATCACTTCGATGTGCTTGTCGTTGATGCGCACGCCTTGCAGCCGATAGACTTCCTGGATCTCGTTGATCAGGTAGCTGGCCAGCGCCTCCACCCCGAGGATGCGCAAAATGTCGTGCGGAACCCGGTTGCCATCCATCAACAAATCGCCCTTTTGGACGTAATCGCCCTCCTGAACACTGATGTGCTTGCCCTTGGGGATCAGATATTCGACGGGCTCCTGGTTCTCCTCGCTCGGGACTACGATGATCCGCCGCTTGGTCTTGTAGTCCTTGCCGAATTCGACGCGTCCGTCGCTCTCGCTAATGATCGCAAAATCCTTGGGCTTGCGCGCCTCGAACAATTCGGCGACGCGCGGCAGACCGCCGGTAATATCGCGGGTCTTGGAGGATTCGCGCGGGATGCGGGCGAGCACGTCGCCGGCCTTGACGTGTGCTCCGTTCTCGACCGACAGGATCGCGTCGACCGACATGAAATAGCGCGCCTCGAGCCCGTTGCCGAGCAGCAGCACCTCCCCTGCTTCGTCGCGCAAGGTGATCCGCGGCCGCAGCTCGCTGCCGCGCGGTTGCTGCTTCCAGTCGATCACCACCCTCGACGAGATGCCGGTCGCCTCGTCGAGGACTTCGCGCATCGACAGGCCTTCGATCAGGTCTACGTAATGGGCGACCCCGTCCTTCTCGGTGACGATCGGGATCGTATAGGGATCCCACTCGGCCAGACGCTCGCCACGCTGCACCTGGGCGCCGTCGTCGGCAAGCAGCCGCGCGCCATAGGGCACCCGGTGGCGCGCCTTCTCCCGTCCGGCCTCGTCGAGCAGGACGATCTCCAGATTTCGGCCCATGACCACCGGCACGCCGGCCGAGTTCATCACCACATTCCGGTTTTTGACCTCGAGCGTGGCATCGAAGGCGGCCTCGACCGAGGATTGCTCGGCGCCGCGCTGCGCCGCACCGCCGATATGGAAGGTGCGCATCGTCAACTGGGTTCCAGGTTCGCCGATCGACTGCGCGGCGATAACGCCGACCGCCTCGCCGATGTTGACGACGGTGCCGCGCGCGAGATCGCGGCCATAGCATTTGCCGCACACGCCGATATGCAATTCGCAGGTCAGCACCGAACGGATAGGTACCACGTCGATCCCGGCCCGCTCGATCTCGTCAACCGCGTCCTCGTCGATCAGCGCCGCCGCCGGCAGGACGACCTCCCCGGTCAGCGGGTTGAGGATGTCGACCGCCGCGGTGCGCCCGAGGATGCGGTCGGCGAGTGGAGCAATGACCTCCCCGCCATCGACGACGGCACGGGTCATCAGTCCTCGGGTAGTGCCGCAATCCTCCTCGGTTATGATCGCATCCTGCGCGACATCGACCAGGCGGCGAGTCAGATACCCCGAATTCGCCGTCTTCAGCGCGGTGTCGGCCAGTCCCTTTCGCGCGCCGTGCGTCGAATTGAAGTATTCGAGCACGGTCAGCCCTTCCTTGAAGTTCGAGATGATCGGCGTCTCGATGATCTCGCCCGACGGCTTGGCCATCAACCCGCGCATGCCGGCCAGCTGCTTGATCTGCGCCGCCGAACCGCGGGCCCCGGAATCTGACATCATCCACACCGAGTTGATCGGCTCGCCCGGGGGCGCCGAGCGGATCATCTTCAGCATCTCCTCGGCGACCTTGTCGGTGCAGCGCGACCAGACGTCGACCACTTTGTTATACTTCTCGCCCTGGGTGATCAGACCGTCCTGGTATTGCTGCTCGTATTGCTTGACTTGGTCCTGCGCCTCGGCGACGAGATGCCGCTTCGCCTCCGGGACGATCAGATCGTCCTTCCCGAAGGAAATGCCGGCCTTGCAGGCCTGTGTGAACCCGAGGGTCATCAGCCGATCGCAGAAGATCACGGTCTCCTTCTGCCCACAGTGGCGATAGACCTGGTCGATGACGTTGCTGATCTCTTTCTTGGTCAACAGCGTATTGACCAGCTCGAAGCCGACCGCCGGGTTGCGCGGCAGGATCTCGGACAGCAGCATGCGGCCTGGGGTCGATTCGACGCGGCGCACCACCGGGTTATTGTCGGCATCGACCGTGTGGTAGCGCGCCCTGATGTGGGCATGCAGCGACACCGCCTTCGATTCAAGAGCCTGCTCGATCTCGCCTATGCTGCCGAACACCATGCCCTCGCCCGGCTCGCCGTCACGCTCCATCGTGATGTGATAGAGGCCGAGCACGATGTCCTGTGACGGCACGATGATCGGCTTGCCGTTGGCGGGCGACAGGATGTTGTTGGTCGACATCATCAAAACCCGCGCCTCGAGCTGCGCCTCCAATGACAGCGGCACGTGAACCGCCATCTGATCGCCGTCGAAATCGGCGTTGAAGGCGGTGCAGACGAGCGGGTGCAGCTGGATCGCCTTGCCCTCGATCAGCACCGGTTCGAAGGCTTGAATCCCGAGCCGGTGCAAAGTCGGAGCGCGGTTCAGCAGCACCGGGTGCTCGCGGATCACCTCCTCGAGGATGTCCCACACCTCCGGCCGCTCCTTCTCGACCATGCGCTTGGCGGCCTTGATCGTGCTGGCGAGACCGTAGAGCTCGAGCTTCGAATAGATGAACGGCTTATACAGCTCGAGCGCCATCTTCTTGGGCAAGCCGCACTGCTGCAATTTAAGCTCCGGGCCGACAACGATGACCGAACGGCCCGAATAGTCGACGCGCTTGCCCAAGAGGTTCTGGCGGAAGCGGCCCTGCTTGCCCTTCAGCATGTCGGAAAGCGACTTCAGCGGCCGCTTGTTGGCGCCGGTGATGATGCGCCCACGCCGGCCATTGTCGAACAGCGCGTCGACGGCCTCTTGAAGCATGCGCTTCTCGTTGCGCACGATGATGTCGGGCGCGCGCAGCTCGATGAGCCTCTTCAGCCGGTTGTTGCGGTTGATGACCCGGCGATAGAGGTCGTTCAGATCCGAGGTCGCGAACCGGCCGCCGTCGAGCGGTACCAGCGGGCGCAGCTCCGGCGGGATGACCGGAACGACTTCCAGGATCATCCATTCGGGCCGGCTGTTCGAGTCGATGAACGCCTCGACCAGCTTCAGCCGTTTGACGAGCTTCTTGCGGCGCGCCTCCGAGTTGGTCTCGCGCAACTCGACACGCAGCTTTTCCCGCTCCTCGCCGAGATCGATGGCCGAGAGGACCGTGCGCAGCGCTTCGGCGCCGATCGACGCGGTAAACTGGTCGTCGCCGTAATCGTCTTGCGCCTGCAGATATTCCTCCTCGCTCAGCAGCTGGTGCTGCTTCAGCGGGGTCAATCCGGGCTCGATGACGACGTAATTCTCGAAATAAAGGATCCGCTCGAGATCCTTCAACGTCATGTCGAGCAGCAAGCCGATGCGGCTCGGCAACGACTTGAGGAACCAGATGTGCGCGACCGGTGAGGCGAGTTCGATATGGCCCATGCGGTCGCGGCGAACCTTCGACAAGGTGACTTCGACGCCACACTTCTCGCAGATGATGCCGCGATACTTCATCCGCTTGTACTTACCGCACAGGCATTCGTAGTCCTTGATCGGGCCAAAAATCCGGGCGCAGAACAAACCGTCGCGCTCGGGCTTGAAGGTCCGGTAGTTGATCGTCTCCGGCTTTTTGATCTCGCCGTATGACCAAGAGTGGATGCGCTCCGGGCTGGCGATCGAGATGCGGATCTGGTCGAAGCTCTGCGTCCCGGTGACCTGTCCGAAGATGTTCATCAACTCGTTCATGAACGACCCCTTTTGGAAACTCTGTGATTGCGGCGGCCGGCGCGTGGCGGGCTGTCTTACGTAAATCGGGTCCTGCTCAAAAGTCGCGCTCCTCGAGCTCGACGTTGAGGCCGAGCGACCGCAGCTCCTTGACCAGCACATTGAAGGATTCGGGGATGCCGGCCTCGAAATTATCGTCGCCGCGGACGATCGCCTCATAGACCTTGGTGCGTCCCGACACGTCATCGGACTTGACCGTCAGCATCTCTTGCAACGTGTATGCCGCGCCGTAGGCCTCGAGCGCCCAAACCTCCATCTCGCCAAACCGCTGGCCGCCGAACTGGGCCTTGCCGCCCAGCGGTTGCTGGGTGACGAGGCTATAGGGGCCGATCGAGCGCGCATGGATCTTGTCATCGACGAGGTGGTGCAGCTTCATCATGTAGATATAGCCCACCGTAACTTTCCGATCGAACGCCTCGCCGGTGCGGCCATCGACCAGGGTAACCTGGCCCGAGGACGACAGCCCCGCCTTTTCCAGCATCGCCACGATGTCGGCTTCGCTGGCGCCATCGAAGACCGGGCTCGCCATCGGTACGCCGTGCGTGAGGCTTCCGGCGAGCTCGATCAGCTCGTCCGGCGCAAGGCGGGCGATCTCGGCGCCGTCCGGTCCCTGGTACATCTCGCCAAGAACGCCACGCAGCGCGCCGTCGCCAGCACCGCGCCTGACGGCGGCCAACACGTCGCCGATACGCCGGCCGAGACCGGCCGCGGCCCAGCCGAGATGGGTTTCGAGGATTTGGCCGACATTCATTCGGCTCGGGACGCCGAGCGGATTAAGGACGATATCGACCGGGGTGCCGTCCTCGAGATAAGGCATGTCCTCGCACGGCATGATGCGCGAGATCACGCCCTTGTTGCCGTGACGGCCTGCCATCTTGTCCCCGGGCTGGAGCTTGCGCTTAACGGCAACGAAGGCCTTGACCATCTTCATCACGCCGGGCGGCAGCTCGTCGCCACGTTGCAACTTCTCGACCTTGTTCTCAAAGCGAGCGATGAGTTCGGCGACGGCATCCTCCATCTGCTTTTTCAGCGCTTCAATGTCGGCCATCCGGGCGTCGTCGCGAATCGAAATCTGCTTCCACAGCGCCGGCGCATGCTCGGCCAGCACCGCTTCGGTAAGCTCGGTCCCCGATTTCATCCCCCTAGGACCACCGACGGCGGTCTGACCCAGCATCAATTCCTTGAGCCGGGCGGCAAAGCTGCGCTCGAGGATCGCGCGCTCGTCGTCGCGATCCTTGGCTAGCCGTTCGATTTCGGCGCGTTCGATCGCCAGTGCGCGCTCGTCCTTGTCGACGCCGCGCCGCGAGAACACCCGCACTTCGACGATCGTGCCGGAGACGCCGGGTGGCAAGCGCAACGACGTGTCGCGCACATCAGAGGCCTTTTCGCCAAAGATCGCTCGCAGCAGTTTTTCCTCGGGCGTCATCGGCAACTCACCCTTGGGAGTGACCTTGCCGACCAGGATATCGCCCGGCTTGACCTCGGCGCCGATATAGATGATGCCGGCTTCGTCGAGGTTCTTCAGCGCCTCCTCACCGACATTCGGAATGTCTCGGGTGATCTCCTCCTGACCGAGCTTGGTGTCGCGCGCCATCACCTCGAACTCCTCGATATGGATCGAGGTGAAAACGTCGTCGGAGACGATGCGCTCGGAAATCAGGATCGAATCCTCGAAATTGTAGCCGTTCCACGGCATGAACGCGCACAACACGTTGCGCCCCAGCGCCAGCTCGCCGAGCTGGGTCGACGGACCATCGGCGATGATATCGCCGGCACCGACCTGATCGCCGACATTGACCAACGGCCGCTGCGTGATGCAGGTGTTCTGATTCGAGCGTTGGAACTTCAACAAATTATAGATATCGACGCCCGAGGCGGCCGACGAAGTCTCGGCGGTGGCCCGTATCACGACGCGGGTTGCATCCACCTGGTCGACCACGCCCGAGCGGCGAGCGATGATCGTAACCCCAGAATCGCGGGCTACAGTCTCCTCCATACCGGTGCCGACGAGCGGCGCCTCGGCGCGGATCAGCGGCACCGCTTGGCGCTGCATGTTCGAGCCCATCAGCGCGCGGTTGGCGTCGTCGTTTTCGAGAAACGGGATCAACGCCGCCGCCACCGAAACCAGCTGCTTCGGCGACACGTCGATAAGGTCGATGTCCTGCGGCCGCTGCATGACGAAGTCGCCGCCTTTGCGGCAATTCGTCAGGTCGGCCGTGACCCGGCCCTCGCCATCGGTCTCGACATTGGCCTGGGCGATCGCGTAGCGGCCCTCGTCCATCGCCGACAGGTAGACGACGTCGTCGGTGACCCGGCCGTCGACGACCCGACGATAGGGGCTCTCGATAAAGCCGTACTGATTGACCCTGGCATAGGTGGCCAAGCTGTTGATCAAACCGATATTGGGACCCTCTGGCGTTTCGATCGGGCAGATCCGCCCGTAATGGGTCGGATGCACGTCCCGCACCTCAAAGCCGGCGCGTTCCCGGGTCAGACCTCCGGGGCCCAAAGCGGACAGCCGCCGCTTGTGGGTGATCTCGCTGAGCGGGTTGGTCTGATCCATGAACTGCGATAGCTGCGAGGAACCGAAAAACTCGCGCACCGCCGCGGCCGCTGGTTTCGCATTGATCAGATCGTGCGGCATGACGGTGTCGATCTCGACCGAACTCATGCGTTCGCGGATCGCCCGCTCCATGCGCAGCAGGCCGACCCGGTACTGGTTCTCCATCAGCTCGCCGACCGAGCGCACCCGGCGGTTGCCGAGATGATCGATATCGTCGATCTCCCCGCGGCCGTCCTTGAGTTCGACCAGTACTTTGAGGATCGCCAGAATATCGGCCTTGCGCAGGGTGCGCACGGTGTCGTCGGTGTCGAGCGCCAGCCGCGAGTTCATCTTGACACGACCGACCGCGGACAGATCATAGCGTTCGGGATCAAAAAACAGGCTGTTGAACAGCGTTTCCGCGGTCTCCAGGGTCGGCGGCTCGCCCGGGCGCATGACTCGATAGATGTCGATCAACGCGTCCTCGCGCGTCGCATTCTTGTCGATCGCCAAGGTGTTTCGAATGTAAGGGCCAACCGTCACGTGATCGATGTCCAGCACCGGCAATTCACCGATTCCCGCTTCGACCAGCTGGGCGAGTGCGACGGCGGTGATCTCGTCACCGGCTTCGAAATAAACCTCGCCAGTCTCCTCGTTGATCAGATCTGAAGCGAAATAGCGGCCGATTAGTTCCTCGTCGCGGACAAGGATGTCGGTCAGGCCCGCCTCGCGGAGTCGGCGGGCGACGCGCGGCGTCACCCGCTCACCCGCCGGCAGCACTACCTCGCCGGTACGGGCGTCGCGCAAATCGTTGATCAGCTTGCCTTTGAAGTGATCGGGGTCGAACGGCGCCATCCAGCCCTGCGGGCCATGGCCGAACAGGATCGCCCGGTAGAACCACGAGAGGATTTCCTCCTTCGGCATCCCCACCGCCTCGCCGGGCTGCAGCGGCTTGTTCTCGCCCTTGCGCTCCGCTCGCAGCTTCTCGGTTGCGGCATCGTCGAGCGCCATCAGCAATGTCGTCGCCGGCAATTTGCGGCGCCGGTCGATGCGAACGTAAACATGGTCTTTGGCGTCGAATTCGAAGTCGAGCCAAGAGCCGCGGTAGGGGATCACCCGGGCGGCGAACAGATATTTCCCCGAGGAATGGGTCTTGCCCTTATCGTGATCGAAGAACACGCCCGGGCTGCGGTGCATCTGCGAAACGATGACTCGTTCAGTGCCGTTGATGATGAAGGTGCCGTTCTTCGTCATCAACGGCATATCGCCCATATAGACGTCTTGCTCCTTGATGTCGCGGATCGAGCGCGAGCCGGTATCCTCGTCTATGTCCCAGACTACGAGGCGCAAGGTAACCTTAAGGGGAGCGGCAAAGGTAATTCCGCGCTGCTGGCATTCGCCGACATCGTATTTCGGCGCTTCAAGCTCGTAACGGACGAATTCCAGCTGGGCGCGCTCTGAGAAATCTCGTATCGGGAAGACTGATTTGAGCACTTCCTGCAAGCCGGAATTAGCCCGCTCTTCGGGCGCCTCATCCATCTGCAGGAAGTGGTCGTACGAACTCTTCTGGACCTCGATCAAATTCGGCATCGGCGCCACCTCGGGCACGCGTCCGAAGCTCTTGCGGATACGCCTCTTGCCGGTAAGGGATATAGCCATGCATGCTCCTTGCTGTGGGTCGCCGCTGCCTGACCCGATCTCGGTATCTCGGCCGGTTATCGGTCTCATGCCGACGACACAGCGGCGTCGCTATGCCTATCGGTGGGGCCGACTACCAACCCTATTACTTTCTGCGGCCGCTTGGCCGGCCCGCACTCACGCTCTCTTCTGTCGGACGCCGAAACCCGGCGTGCGCGACTGATCGCGCCCCGGTTTCCAGGTTTCGGTGTCGGGTGCGGCGGTTACGAATGATCGGACGCCGGCCCCCGGTGGGAATAAGCTCGTAGCAGGCCTACTTTATCTCGACAGTCGCACCCGCATCTTCAAGCTGCTTTTTTATTTTCGCCGCTTCCTCCTTGTTGACGCCTTCCTTAACCGGCTTCGGCGCCGCCTCGACCAGATCCTTGGCTTCTTTCAGTCCAAGACTGGTGATAGCACGGACTTCTTTGATCACGTTAATCTTTTTCTCGCCGATCGCAGCGAGGATCACATCAAACTCGGTCTGCTCGACCGCCGCTTCGGCGGGCGGCGCCGCCGCCGCCGCCACGGCGACCGGCGCCGCCGCGGAGACGCCCCATTTCTCCTCCAGCATTTTCGACAGCTGGGCCGCCTCGATCACGCTCAAGGCCGACAGATCGTCGACCAACCTCGCCAAATCCGGCATCTTCCACTCCTGATTTCAAAGATGAACCCTGACTATGACAAATAAACCGCAGCCCCTATCCGGTCTCGCCCTGGCTCTCGGCGTGCGCGGCGAGAACTCGCGCGAGTTGCCCGGCGGGCGCCTGCAGCACCCTGGCGAGCCGTGTCGCCGGCGCGAGCAACAGGCCGATCAGCTTGCCGCGCAATTCGTCGAGCCCGGGCAGCAGGGCCAATTCCTTGACCCCCGCGGCATCGATGACCTGGCCGGCGAGCCCGCCGCCGATGATCGTCAGCTTGTCGTTGCGATTGGCATACTCGACCGCCACCTTTGCCGCGGCGACGGGATCGCGTGAGAAGGCAATCGCGGTCGGGCCGGTGAACAGCGGCGACAACGAGGCAAAAGGGGTTCCGCCGAGCGCGCGCCGCGCCAGCCGGTTCTTAGTCACCCGGAAGCGCGCCCCGGCGCTACGCATCTGACGGCGCAACTGGGTCGCCTCGGCGACGGTAAGCCCGGACTGATGCGTCACCACGACGCAGACAGTGTCGGCTAGATCCTGCTGCAGGGTCTCGACCAGCTTTTGCTTTTGTACTCGGTCCACTCGCCTCTCCGAACCCGATCTATGGCTCCCTTCCAAAGAGAGCTCAAAGCGCTTGCGTTACCGCCGCCGCGGCCACAGCAGGTACCACCCCGGCTAAACCCTGGCCTCCTCGGCCAAATCCGACAACTCGACTTTGACGCCTGGTCCCATCGTCGAGCTCAAACTGACCTTCTTGATGTAGGTGCCTCTGACGCCGCTCGGCTTGTTCCGGGTGATCGCGCCGACAAAGGCGCGGACATTATCCGCAAGCGCGTCGTCGGTAAAGCTCGCTTTGCCAACTCCGGCATGTACCAGCCCGGCCTTTTCGGCCCGGAACTCGACCTGCCCACCCTTGGCCGCGCGCACCGCCTCGCCGACATTCTGCGTGACCGTGCCGAGGCGGGGGTTCGGCATCAGACCGCGCGGGCCGAGGATTTTGCCGAGCCGACCGACCAGCGCCATCAAGTCGGGGGTGGCGATCGCGCGGTCGAAATCGATGTTCCCGGCCTGAACCTTCTCGGCCAGATCTTCGGCCCCGACGACGTCGGCCCCGGCGGCCTCGGCTTCTTTGGCGCGGTCGCCGCGCGCAAAAACTGCGACCCGTACCGTCTTGCCGGTGCCGTGCGGCAGCATCACCGTACCGCGCAGGTTTTGGTCCTGTTTGCGCGGATCGAGGTTGAGGTTCATCGCGATCTCAACGGTCTCGTCGAATTTGGCCGAGGCGCGCGATTTGATCAGCTGCACGGCTTCGCCGAGGCGATGCGCCGCGGTCGGATCGATGCCGTCATACGCCTTTTTGAGCCGCTTGCCCATTTTCGCCATTTTTCTTCACTCCACCACGTCGAGGCCCATCGAACGCGCCGAACCGATCAACATGCGGCAGGCGCCCTCGATATCGTTAGCATTGAGGTCCGGCATCTTCTTTTCCGCGATCTCGCGGATCTGCGCCATCGTCACCTGCCCCACTGTGCTGCCCTTGCCGGTGGTCTGCGAACCCTTCTCGATCCCGGCCGCTTTCTTCAGAAAATAGCTGTTGGGCGGGCTCTTGGTCACGAATGTGAAAGAGCGGTCGGCAAAAGCAGTGATCACGACCGGGATTGGCACGCCGGGTTCGAGGTTTTGGGTGGCGGCGTTGAACGCCTTGCAGAACTCCATGATGTTTAGCCCGCGTTGACCGAGCGCCGGGCCAATCGGAGGCGACGGGTTTGCCTTGCCGGCGGGAACTTGCAATTTGATGATGCCGACGACTTTCTTTGCCATTTGTTTTTGCTCTCGTGAAACCGGCAGCCGCGCCGCTCAGACCTTTTCGACCTGCGAATATTCCAGCTCGACCGGGGTTGCACGGCCAAAGATCGATACCGCGACCTTGAGCCGCGCCCGTTCTTCGTCGACCTCCTCGACGAGACCGTTGAACGAGGTGAAGGGACCGTCGCTGACCCGGACCTGCTCCCCAATCTCGAAGGTAATCGACGGTTTCGGCCGTTCGATCCCCTCCTGGACCTGGTACATGATGCGCGCCGCCTCGTTGTCGCTGATCGGCGACGGCCGCCCGCGACCGCCAAGAAATCCCGTAACCTTGGCGGTGTTCTTGACCAGATGCCAAGTCTCGTCGCTCAAATCCATCTTGATTAGCACATAGCCCGGGAAAAACTTGCGCTCGGAGCTAACTTTGGCGCCGCGCTTGACTTCGACGACCTCCTCGGTCGGCACCAGAATCTCGTCGAACCTGTCCGACAGCCCCTTCTGCTCAGCCTGCTCGCGGATCGAGGACGCGACTTTCTTCTCGAAGCCGGAATAGACGTGGATCACATACCAGCGGCTCGTCATTGCCCAGCGTCCTGGAGATTAATGTCCAAGGCCGAAGACAAGCCGCACCCCGGCCGAAAAGATCTGATCGACGACGAAGAAGAAGCCGGCTGCAATAAACACCATTACGAATACCATTGCCGTGGTGACGACCGTCTCCTTGCGGGTCGGCCAGGTAACGCGGGAGACTTCCTGGCGGACCTCTTCGATGAACTTGACTGGGCTCGTTTTCGCCATACCTAACCGCACTCGAACGACAGGGGTGCCACTACCCATATGGGATCGCGCGGGGCCGCGTTCCACCGATCCGGCCGCCGGCTGGCAGGAGTGGAGGGGCTCGAACCCCCAACCCCCGGTTTTGGAGACCGGTGCTCTACCAGTTGAGCTACACTCCTAATCCGGTGCGACCCGATCCGCTGTTACTTGATGATTTTGGCGACGACGCCGGCGCCGACGGTTCGGCCGCCTTCGCGGATGGCGAAGCGCAGGCCTTCATCCATGGCGATCGGCGCGATCAATTCGATCTCCATCGAGATGTTGTCGCCGGGCATCACCATCTCGGTGCCCTCGGGCAGGTGCACGGTGCCGGTCACATCGGTGGTGCGGAAGTAGAATTGCGGCCGGTAATTGCCAAAAAACGGGGTGTGGCGGCCGCCTTCCTCCTTGGTCAGGATGTAGGCCTCGCACTGAAAGCGGGTGTGCGGGGTGATCGAGCCCGGGGCGGCCAGCACCTGGCCGCGCTCGACCTCCTCGCGCTTGGTGCCGCGCAACAAAGCGCCGATATTGTCGCCGGCCTCGCCCTGGTCCAAGAGTTTGCGAAACATCTCGACCCCGGTCACCACCGTCTTGGCGGTCGGCCGCAGCCCGACGATCTCGACCTCGTCGCCGACCTTGACGATGCCGCGCTCGACCCGCCCGGTGACCACCGTGCCGCGCCCGGAGATCGTGAACACATCCTCGATCGGCATCAAAAACGGCCGGTCCTTGGCCCGCTCCGGCTGCGGAATGAACGAATCCACCGCCTGCATCAGTTCGAGGATCGAGGCGTGGCCCTGCTCCGGGTTCTTGCCTTCCAGCGCAAACAGCGCCGAGCCGCGCACCACCGGCAGATCATCCCCGGGAAACCCGTAGGACGACAACAGCTCGCGCATCTCCAGCTCGACCAGATCCAACAGTTCCGGGTCGTCGACCATGTCGACCTTGTTCATGTACACCACCAGCGCCGGCACCCCCACCTGGCGCGCCAACAAGATGTGCTCGCGGGTCTGCGGCATCGGCCCGTCCGCCGACGACACCACCAGGATCGCCCCATCCATCTGCGCCGCCCCGGTGATCATGTTCTTGATGTAATCGGCATGACCCGGGCAGTCGACATGCGCATAGTGCCGGTTGGCGGTCTCGTATTCGACATGCGCGGTGGCGATCGTAATCCCCCGCGCCCGCTCCTCCGGCGCCTTGTCGATCTGGTCAAACGGCACAAACGTCGCCCCCCCGGTCTCCGCCAACACCTTGGTGATCGCCGCCGTCAACGTCGTCTTGCCATGGTCGATATGACCAATCGTCCCAATGTTGCAGTGCGGCTTGGTCCGCTGAAACTTCGCCTTCGACATCGTTTCCGGCTTTCCGTCAAAAATGGGGCCACGACACCTGCGCGCAGGCTGGAGCGGGTGATGGGAATCGAACCCACGTAGCCAGCTTGGAAGGCTGGTGCTCTACCATTGAGCTACACCCGCGCTCCACCGCACCTGCCGATTCGATCCCTGCCGCTGTCCGCTTCTTCGCCCGATCCGCCTCGGCCACCTCGCTCGCCGGCGCAGGCCCAGCGCGTTGGTGGAGGGGGTAGGATTCGAACCTACGTAGACGTACGTCAACAGATTTACAGTCTGCCGCCTTTAACCACTCGGCCACCCCTCCAGGATCGCGTGCCGCCTGGCGCAGCGGAAACCGCGGCTCATAGGGCTTCGCTCTGATCTTGTCAATCCGGCTCCTAGATTAGATCGACGCCCTGTCGGCACGGCCCGCGCTCGTGTTAGAGGCTGCGGGCGATAGATCGCGAGGCCGTCGGAGCGAGATCATGAACCAGGTTCGGCCCGCCCGCCAGGATCGGGGTGCCTTCCGCCGCCGCGATCGCGCGGTCGTCGATCCGGCCCCAAGCAGCCCGTTACTTGGGCGACCGCGCCGCGCCAACCTACCGCGCGGTCGCCCGCGCAAGCCGGGGACCGTCGAACGCTGGATCTACGGGCGCCACGCGGTCGCCGCGGCGCTCGCCAATCCAGAACGAAGCTGGCGCCGTCTGGCTGCCCTCGCTGGACACGAAGGCGAAGCGCAGGCGCTGGCCGCCGGCGCGCGGGCGGTCCGGCGCGGCGACGGCGCGCCGGTGCGAGTGCTCGACCGCGCCACGCTCGCGGCGTTGCTGCCCGAGGGCGCCGTCCATCAGGGGCTTGCGCTCGAAGTCGAGCCGCTGGTCGGCCATGACCTCGATGAGCTGCTGCGGCAGGTAGCGGCGACATCAGGTCGGGCGGTGATCGTAGCGCTCGACCAGGTCAGCGACCCGCACAACGTCGGCGCGGTGCTGCGTTCGGCCGCCGCGTTCGGCGCGCTCGCCGTCGTGCTTGCCGCGCATGGTGGGGCGCCGGTGACGGGCGCTTTGGCCAAATCCGCCTCGGGTGCGATCGAGCACGTGCCGCTGGTCAAAGTGGTCAACCTCGCCCGGGCCCTCGATCGGCTGAAGCAAGGCGGATTCTGGATCTGCGGTCTCGACGAGACTGCGGCGGCGACCTTGGCGGCGCTCGATCTCGGCCAGCGCATCGCGATCGTGCTGGGCGGCGAAGGCGGCGGCATGCGCCGGCTCGTGCGCGAGCATTGCGATTATCTGGCGCGGCTGCCGACCTTGCCCGCGCAGCCGACTCTCAACGTCTCCAACGCCGCTGCAATCGCGCTTTACGAGCTCGCCCGCGAGCGTCCGATCGGCTGACCCGCGGCTAGCATTTTGCGGCCGTCACCGGCGGGAGACGAGCGTGGGAGGGCATTAGCCTTCACGGGGTCAATTGTTCGGCAAGGGCCTTGATCTCAAACGGGGTGGCCGCTCGGCCGCCGAGTTCGCCCATGAAAAAATCGAGATACTCCTCGATGCGCCTCAAGAAGGCGCGTAGATCCGCCTCGCTGCGCACATAGGGCGTGTTCCCCGGGGCCAGCGACGGGCTGTGGTAGGTAAAGCTGAAGACACGATGACCATTGCTCAAGAGCGCACGCGTCAATCGGCGCTGTTCGGCGAACGAGATGCCTTCGGGGGTCAGAGTGATGCGTTCGACGAGACCGAGACGGGCGAGGATGCCCGGTACGTGCAAGGCCTTCAACCGCTCATTCATCGTGAGCAGATAGGCCATCCTTCCGGACTGCGCCAATAACCCGGTGTAGCCGATCGACAGCGGGATCTCCAGCAATGCCGGACCGCTGCCGAACCAATAGGGACGAGCGCCGCAATGCGAGAAATCAGGCCCAAATTTGCGGCTCAGATCCGTGCCCGGTACGACGCTGACATCGATCTCGTAGCCGAACTCGGCGAGAATTTGGGCTGTGGCGGGACCCACGCCATAGCGCCCCGCCTTATATATTCGCGGCCGTACTCCGATGTTCTCGCCGATAATCTGGGTCAACCGCGTTAGTTTCTCGCGCTCGAGCTCATATGGCAGATTGCCCGGGTAGGAGTTCTCGTCCGTCGCCTGTTCAACCAAAGGCGGCGTGTCCCAGGGCTGCAGGTGAGCGCCGATTTCACAGGCTCCAGAACGATGCAGGTCCCGGATGAATTCATATCCCTCGGGTGTGCTGCTCACCGGGTAGTCAAGCACGAAGGTAGGCCGTACGCCGTATCGGTCGAAGATCGGCTGGGTCTGCGCCTGGCGCCTGACCGAGGTCACACCCACGGCGCGTCTAGGCTGTTCACGCTCCCAGTCGAATTCGGCCTCGGTGTCGACGACGACGACGACCATCGGCGGCTGGTCTGCCGGCCAGTCGATCACCCTCCATGTTTTGGGATCGAGCATGCCTCGGGGTGATGGCGGCCAGCGTTACATTTGCTGCGGCGGCAACCGGTCTATGCCCGGCTGCCGTGAGCGGCAAGAGGAGGGCGAAGGGCGCTGGACTTGCATCTGTTCAGACCTAATATCTTGCAATGAAGCGTAACACAGCGAGATTTGATATGCGAGGAATGAGCGTGCTGCGTGCCGAGCCTGCACTGTTATGTTATCAGGGGGTAAAGATTTTTTCAGCGCAGCCACACCGGCGGGCTTGACTGGAGAGTTCGCGGTCGATGGCGGGTTCTACGCCTGCAGCGCTTCGCACGATGGCTACTCCCGCCCAGAGCATCCCCGAATTTCGCGAGCGCCCACACTTCGTTCACGTCTTCCCGAGTTTCGGGGTTGGCGGGGTGCCGCTTCGGATGGCGCGGGTGATCAACCATTTTGGCGCAAGGTTGCGCCATACGATCATCTCGCTCGATAACAATCTCGAAGCTGCACAAAGTTTTGCCGGCGATCTGGATGTGCGGCTGATGGCGGCTGGGCGAGACCGGCGGGGGCTCATGCGCACCCTGATCGAGAGTGCCGCTGCGCTGCGGCGGCTGCGTCCCGACTTGCTGATCACGTATAACTGGGGTGCTATCGAATGGGCGATGGCCAACCGCTTGCGGCCGGTCGCCCGCCACATGCATTTCGAGGCTGGCTTTGGCAAGGAGGAGGCCGACAGCCAACTCCTGCACCGGGTAATATTCCGCCGATGGGCGTTGGCGCGCTGCGTCAAGGTCGTGGTGCCTTCGCGCGTGCTCGAGGATTTTGCGCATAAGGTGTGGAAATTACCGGCAGGGCAGGTTGCCTATATTCCCAATGGCGTCGATGTCGGGCGATTTGCCGATCCGGCGCGCGATGGCATAGGGGGCTTCATCCGCCGGCCGGGCGAGTTGGTGGTCGGCACCGTGGCGCCGTTGCGGCGCGAAAAGAATATCGGCCGGCTGCTGCGGGTATTCGCCAGCCTCGACCCGTCGCTTCCGGCCCGCTTGGTGATCGCGGGCGACGGGTCGGAGCGGCAGACGCTGACGCGGCTGGCGGGTGAATTTGGGGTTGCCGAACGCGTGATTTTCACCGGTCGGGTCGCGCCAGAGGCAGTGCTCGGCACTTTCGATATCTTCGCGCTATCCTCGGATACCGAGCAGATGCCGAACGCTTTGCTCGAGGCGATGGCCGCCAGCCGCGCCGTCGTCGCGGTGGATGTCGGCGACGTAAAGAGCATCCTCTGTGAAGACAACCGCCATTTTGTCGCGGCGCGCGACGACGAGGCAGCGTTCGCGGCGGCGTTGTCTCGACTGCTGCGCGATCCGGCCAAGCGCACCGAGCTCGGCCGTCGAAACCGCGAGCGGGTCGTCTCTGCGTTCTCACAGGCTCGCATGTTTACCGCATATTCGCTCATTTTTGGCTTGAATGACGGTGAATGAGCCGAATTCAGACGCAGCCCCTCGGGCGTCCGCTACCATGCGACGTCGGACAAGGCAGTCCGGCGCCCGCCCGGGTATTCGCGGGTATTAGATGCCTCCCCGTCTCCTTCGAGCAAACGAGCTGGGCGGCAAACCCGAAAACCGTCCGGTGTCGCCGACGGCGGAGACTATAATTTGCCGCGATGGAGATTTCGCTGCCGGCCGAGAGATCAGCTTGGTGATCGATGATCGCCGGTTGGATGCTCGTGCCGCGCAAAGCCGCTGACGAGCCGGCGACGGATCGGCTGTGATGGGCGGCTTTTTCCTCGTGTGTAGGGGGCCGAATCCCGATCAATCAAGAAAGTTGGCTGGACTGCAGCGAGCTTTCGGCGAACTGGGTTTTGCGTCTCCAGAAATCGTCGAGGCTCGAGACTATGTCTTTGCCGGCTATCCCTCCTTTGGGAACGGGTCGGCGCCGCTGACACGATCTCCAAACGGTGACTTCGTCTATGTTTGCGGCACCTGCATGGATGACGGCGGATTCGGTGCGGCGGCTGCCGCCCGGTTGCATGATTGCGCATCAATGGCGGCGGACGACGCAACGATGGGTCATTACGCCGCCGTTCTCAGCCGCCGTGGCCGCACCGAAATCCGGCTTGATCGTTTCGGCGGCTACCATCTCTTCTATAACCTCGACGCGGGTATCGTCTCCTCGTCGTTTTACGCGATCTGCTCGGTTCTCGGTTGCTTGACCCTTTTGCGGCAGAGCGCCTACGAGTTCGTGTTCAATGGTGTGGTTTCCGGTAATGAGACGCTGTTCGGCGAGGTCGTGCTGGCACCGATCGGCGCCACGATCCGGGTCGCCGCGCACGGCCTGGAGATTATCCGGCCGGCTCTGCGCGTCACCCGAACCTTTACGTCGGAATCTCGCGAGGCCTCACTCGGCCGTAGCATCGCGTTGCTCGATCGTTATTTCGGCGCCATTGCGCGCAGCTTCGGCGATCGCGTCGGGTGCGCCCTCTCGGGTGGTTATGATTTACGCCTAATTCTGGGTTTTTTGCGCCGGCACGGACTTAAGCCCCGTGTCTACGTCTATGGCCGCGCGGGCGAAAAGGATGTGCTTCTGGCCTCGCAAATTGCGCGGCGCGAGGGCTTCTCTCTCGATGTCATCGACAAAGACGACTGGCCCATCATTCCGCCCGACCAGTTTGTCGACACTGCACGTCTCAACTTTCTTGCGGCTGACAGCTACCAATATACGGGTATCTTTCAGAACGGCGTCGAGATCGCCGAAGCGGCGCGGCGCGTGTGCGGCAACACGATCGCCTTCAACGGCGGCGGTGGCGAAATCTTTCGTAATTTCTTCTATCTTCTCGATGGCAAATATACCATTCGTGAACTTTTGTGGAGTTTTTATAGCCAGTTTGATCCGGCCGTGTGTACCCCGGCCTTCGACAGCACGCGCTACTACAACGCGCTCGAGAATAAGGTGATAGATTTGTTGGCCAGCGACGAGCGCCGGCTGCCGCGCCCAACCGTCGAGTGGCTCTACCACAGCTTTCGCTGCCGGGCCTGGGACGGCAAAGTGGACAGCGTCGTCGCCCGCCACGGGTTCACCGCCATGCCCTATCTGGAACGGTCGATAACCGAGCACGCAAGCGCGCTTCAGCTGTCGTGGAAATATCATGGTGCCTATGAGGCCGAGTTGATACGCCGAGTCGATCGCGGGCTGTCCGGGTATCTCTCGAATTACGGTCATGATTTTTCCGGACCGCCGCCCGTCTCACGGCGCTTGGCCGATTACGCAACCTACGTGCGGCCGCCCTGGTTGCGGCGCTACACCTATCGGCTCAAATATGCTCGCCGTCGATCCGGCGATTGGCCGGGTTATCTCGCTGAGCCATATCGAAAGGCGGTGCTGCCCGGCGGGGCCGAAGTACTGAGCCGATTGTTTCGGCTCGACCGGATCGCAGACGAGGCCCAATTCGCCAGAGTCCTGTCTTTGGAATACGCGCTGCGCCGCTATGGCGCGCGTGTTAGAACTGACTTCTGAGGGTCAGGTGGGTCTATGTGCGGGATAGCCGGCATTTTCGATTATCGCGGGCGCCGCGACGCCGACCGGCGCCTGCTCCGTTGCATGACTGACATTCTCGGCCATCGTGGCCCTGATGGCGACGGTTTCCACTATGCGCCGGGGGTCGGGCTCGGCCACCGAAGGCTCGCCATCGTCGATTTGGCTGGGGGCGACCAGCCGATCTACAATGAGGACCGTACGGTTTGCATCGTCTACAACGGCGAGATCTACAATTTCCAGCCGTTGATGTCCGAGCTCTCGGCGCTCGGTCATGTCTTTCGCACCCGCTGCGATACCGAGGTCATTGTCCACGCCTGGGAGGAATGGGGTGAAGCGTGCCTCGAGCGCTTCAATGGGATGTTCGCCTTTGCCCTGTTGGACGAGCGGCGTCAGACGTTGTTCCTGGCGCGCGACCGGCTCGGCGAAAAGCCGCTCTATTACAGTTTTCTCTCGGACGGCAGGTTGCTCTTCGCTTCGGAGCTGAAATCGCTGCTGTGCTGCCCGCAACTCGATCGCCGGCTCGATCCGCAGGCGATCGAGGAATTCTTTGCCCTCGGCTATATACCCGATCCGCGCTCGATCTATAGCGGTGTGCACAAGCTCGCGCCGGCGCATTGTCTGCTCGTTCGACGCGGCGAAGACACGCCGCGACCGCATGCCTATTGGCAGCTGCGATTTGTCGACGGCAGCGCGACTCGCAAGGAGGAGGCCGAGGAAGAGCTGATCTCTCGTCTGCACCAGTCGGTCCGCATGCGCATGATCGCCGACGTTCCGTTAGGCGCCTTTCTTTCGGGAGGCGTCGATTCGAGCGCTGTTGTGGCGATGATGGCGGGGCTCCAGGCTGAACCGGTCAGCACGTTCTCGATCTCGTTCGGGACAAAGGGGTTCGACGAATCGCCCTATGCCGCCATGATCGCCCGGCGTTACGACACGGACCACCACCTCCGAGCGGTCGATCCCGATTCCTTCGACCTGCTCGATCGATTGGCGGCGATCTACGACGAGCCGTTTGGCGACAGCTCGGCCTTGCCGACCTTGCGGGTCTGCGCCGTGGCCCGCGAGAATGTGACGGTGGCTTTGTCGGGGGACGGCGGGGATGAGGTCTTCGCCGGTTACCGACGCTACCGCTGGCACTGCGTCGAGGAGCGGGTGCGCAGGATCGTCCCGCAGGGCTTGCGCGGCCCGCTGTTCGGCGCTCTCGGCGCGGTCTATCCGAAGCTCGATTGGGCGCCGCGCCCGTTGCGCGCCAAAGCCACCCTGGAGGAACTGGCGCGCGACACCGATGCGGCGTATTTCGCCTCGGTCTCGGTTTGCTCCGATGGGCTGCGCCGCCGGTTGTTCAGCCCCGCGCTGACCGCTGAGCTGCAGGGCTACAACGCTGTCGAAGTGCTAAAGGAGCACATGACCCATTCCGGCAGTGAGGATCCGTTGTCCCGGGTTCAATATGCGGATTTCAAGACTTACCTTCCCGGCGATATTTTAACCAAAGTGGATCGGGCGAGCATGGCGTCTTCGCTTGAAGTGCGTGTTCCATTGCTCGACCATACCCTGGTCGAATGGGCCGCCTGCCTGCCGCCGCCGCTCAAGCTGCGCGGCCGTGAAGGCAAGTATGTCTTCAAGTCGGCTCTTGAGCCCTATGTCCCTCGCGAAATCCTGTATCGTCCCAAGCAAGGTTTTGCCGTGCCGCTCGCCGCGTGGTTTCGCGGCCCGCTGCGGCGGCGCTTGCGCGAGACCTTGAGCGGACCGGTACTCTGTGAGGCGGGCCTGTTCGATATGGCGGCAATCGCCGCTCTGCTCGACCAGCACCAGTCTGGTGAACGCGACCACAGTGCGGCGCTGTGGACGCTCTCGATGTTCGAGTCGTTTCTACGGCGGATTCATACCGGCTCTCTTCAGGGTGAGCTGCACGACGACAGCGTCGGATTTGTCGCGTGACGGCGTGCATTATGTCGTCTCGGAACGACCGCGCGCACGTCGGCCCCGGAACCCGCGCATAAACTCCCAGTGGCGTGGACTGGAGCCGGAGAACGCCAGTGGCGCACCGTTGCGGTGGTGAATTGCTCGCACATATCGAGGTGACGCGGCCGGTCATCGGCGCGCGCCGAGCGGAGGTCCGGGGAATCGATCGGGATGCCGACTGATAACGAGATATTGCGATACAGCACACATGAAGGAGCTCCGAAGTCGGAAGGCGCGGATCACGATGGGGAAGGTGCGCTTGATGATGTCAAAGCACCGGATTCCGGCGCCCGGTGAGGCAATCAGCGAGGTTGGCTGTGCGCCAACTGCATCGCGGGCGGAGCGTATAGCCATGGATGTCCGAGAAACCAGACAATGGCGCTCGGGAGCGGCAAACCCCGGAGGATTCCAAAAGATGGAGGTGCGGATTGCGGTTCTTTGAGACGGTCGGCAACGCGATTGTGATCGCCTATGACGGTCGGCCCGTTCTCACGACCGATCCCTGGATAGAGGGGGATGCTTATTTCGGCAGTTGGGCGCACGATTACGAAATCCCGCCGGCGCAGCTCCAAGCTATCCGAGATGCGCAGTATCACTGGTTCTCGCACGGCCACCCCGACCACTTGAATATTGCTTCGCTGCCGATGCTGACCAGGGGTCAGTTCTTGCTGTCCGATCATTACGGCAATCGCATTCGGAGAGATCTGACGGCGGCGGGGTACGGGGTACGCGTTCTACCTGATCGAGAATGGACTCAATTGTCGAAAGGGATCCGCGTCTATTCGATAGCCAACCGGAACCAGGACTCCTTGTTGCTGATCGACGTCAACGGACGCCTCGTTATAAACCAGAATGATTCGGGTGATTACGGAGAATCCCTCCGGGTGCGGCGGATGGCACGCCACTTCAAGGAAGTGTACATGCTCCAGTTGCATGGTTGGGGAGGAGCAGATATGCTCAACTTATTCGATCCATCCGGTCGCAAACTGACATCCGCAGAGCAGAGGCGCCGTCCCATTGCGCCGCGATCGCAGAAAAGCGCAAGGGCGATGGGAGCGACCAAGGTCATCCCATTCTCGTCCTTTCAATGCTACCAGCGAGAAGATAGCGTCTGGGCCAACGATCTCATCCCAGAACTTGCGGATTACCAAACTGATGCCCTCCCAAATTGGCCCGAAGTACTCCCCGCCTTCGTCAAGGTGGATTGCGAAACCGACGAGATCACACCAATCGCCCCGCGGCGCGCTCTGCGGGTCGTCAAAAAGCCGGAAGACTTTGGCGACAGCTGGTCCGACCCGCTAACCGCTGGAGATAAGGCCAAGATCCGCCGCTACTTCACCGTCCGAGAGGCGCTACGCAACTCTTTCGGGTTTATCGAGGTAACAGCGGGCGGGTCGAGCGTCACGGTCGATCTCAATCGCGATAAGGGCGATGTCGGGATCGGCTTCGAGTGCCCGCGCAACTCTCTGATGACTGCTGTCGAGCACGAGGTATTCGACGATCTGCTAATCGGCAACTATATGCGCACGACGCTCTACAATATTGCCGGCCTCTATCCACGGTTCACTCCTTATGTCGCCAAGTATGCAGACAATGGCGGTGCGAAGACCAAAAGGGAATTGATGACTTATTTTGGCCACTATTACATGCGCGATCCACTCGCCCACACCTTAAGACGCTTTGCAGATGCCGGTGAGATGGTGCTACGCAAAGCGATGCCCGAAAACACACGGATGTTCCGCTTTGCAAAGCGTATTTACCATGCCCATGCGGCTCGTCCATCGATACAATCCAGTCGGAAGATCGGAGGCGGCTGAAGAGAGATTTCGATGACCGTCGATCAGTATCCGCACCAAAACAATACGGCCTCGCGTAAACCCATATGGTACCACTACGATGCGAAACCTGCTGCGAAGATCACTCAAATCGGTCGTTGCGCATCATTACAGAGATAAACTAGTTGCCGAGTGGCCTAAATGGGCGGGTGACCTGCTCGAGATTAAGATACCCGCGAACTTGACCCGCAAGGCTGCCCTCTCACCTGAGGGTGGGTCAAACATCAACATCATCCTGGCTCTGCTCGACCGCACCCGCGATGTGCCTGGGGATGTTGCCGAGTGCGGCGTTTTCAAAGGCGGCAGCCTAACGGCGATCGCCTTGTATCTCAGGGAAAATAGGCTCGCGAAGCACGTATATGGTTTGGATTCGTTTCAGGGATTCGACGGAAGCGTGCAGAAAGATATCGCACTCGGTGGGGCCGAGGACCGAGAGAAGCGGGTCGGCGGCTTTGCGGGAACCTCTCTGGCGGAGGTCGGAGCGAAACTCGCCGGGCTCCGCCTACTTGATACTATTACGTTGATCTCCGGCTATTTTTCTCATACTCTTGGAACGTTGCCGTCAACCAGCTTCAGTTTTGTCCATCTTGATTGCGACATTTACGATTCTTACAAACAGACACTGCAGTATTTTTATCCCCGGATGTCACCGGGCGGTATCATTCTGTTTGACGAGTACAACGACCCACCTTGGCCGGGCTGCAATCTTGCCGTCGACAGTTTCTTGGCAGAAAAACCCGAACAACCTACGTATATCACCATGAATAATTACGAAAAATTCTTTATTCAAAGACAAAAATTGCCTATAAATTAAAAGACCGTCCGACAAAAGGTTACTTCGGCAAACAGTCGTGCATTTATCCTCAGACACCTCGTCAGGCACGCGTTAAGGGGTTTGCGGAATGTCATAGGCTATCGGTATCGCATTGGAAAGATGGGTGCGGATTCCGCATCAACCACAGCCATCGAAGTTCGCGCCCGCCGTGGACGACAGTACGGGGATTTTGACGGGTTGCGAGTGGCGGGTAAGTCGGTGACGGCGGAATTGCCGCCCGCCGGCTGTGCCGTCACCCGGATCTGGCAGGCCTGACGTTCCGCTTGAGGGACAACCTTTGCGTTAAGGCATTTTTGGTGAATGCGGCAGAACATGACATCGCGCCAAATATTCGTTTTCAACGCCATCGACCAAGACGAGCAGATTTGGTAGCCTCCTTGGGAGAAGGAACCTGCGAATGCAAAACGCTTCCTTACCCCAAGTCACCGTTGTCGTTCCCGCGTACAACGCGGGCCAATATATCGGGGCGACGTTGGAATCGGCGCTGAATCAGGACTTTGACTCGTTTGAGATCATCGTCGTGGATGACGGCTCGACCGATGGTACCCACACGATCGTCGAAAAATATCGCGATCGCGGTGTCGTGTTGGTTCGGCAGTCTAACGCAGGTCTCGGCGCGGCGCGCAACCGGGCGTTGTCCAATGCGCGAGGAAGATTCGTCGCACTGCTCGACAGCGATGACCTGTGGGAACCGGATTACCTGCGGACGATGGTTGGGTTTCTCGACCTCAATCCCGATGTATCTATCGCTTTTTCGGATACGTTATTCTTTGGGGTGTCGAAATTCGTTGGAAGAAGGTTCCAGGAGGTGTACCCACCATGTCCGCCGATCACTTTCGCGAAAGTTGCCGGACTGATCTCCCACGTGTCTTGTGCAGCGACCTTGAGGCGGGAGGTCTTTACCCGCGTCGGCGTGTTTGACGAACATATGTTGGGAACTGAGGACTTTGACCTTTGGCTGCGTGCTCTACACGCGGGATGTCGCATAGAACCGGTTTCGAAAGTGTTGGTTCATTATCGTCGGCATGCCTCCACTCTCTCCTCCAATGGCATCGTCATGTATTCTTCAGCCCTGAAGGCCCTGGAGAAATGGCGCGGCCATGCAAGCCTCGGCTTAGAGGAAAGGCAGGCGGTAGAACGCACGTATTTGCAGATGCAATCCTATCTCGACGTAAGGCACGCGGTTGATCACATCCATAAGGGCGAATATTCACTTGCCAGAATGGCGCTGCGACGGGCGTGCAAGTGGCGGCCGAAATGGCGCTATCGGGCAGCCCAGATCGGCCTTGCGGTTGCCCCGGGGATTACGCGCCTGGCTCTGCGCGGGAGGAGCTGATGGCCCCTTCCGGTACGGAATGCTGCCCCCTGAAGCGGTCGGCCGCGGAGTCATCGAAACCGGCGCCGGGTTACCTCGCTTCGGGGCCACGTGATGAACCGCGGCGTCCGAGCCTCGTCAGGGAAAATGCCAGTGAGCCTATCGCAGGACTGCGGACCAATCCTGCTCGATCTGACTTGTCAGAGACCAGTCCGGAGGAGGCAATTGCGCGCAAACGAATTGTGTTTTTAGTGGGAGGACCGAGAAGCGGGACGACTTGGCTTCAGTTGCTGCTGTCGCGATCGACCCACATTGCCACCGCAAACGAGACGCACCTGTTCACGGGGTACACGCGCTCGCTGTTTTCTGCTTGGAATCAGCACCAACGCAATGTGCGCGAGCTGGGGCTTCATCATTTAATGAGCGAAGAGGAATATTTCAGTCTTATCAAAGATTTCAGTTATAAAGTAATGCTCCGGATTTTGGACAAAAAGCCGGCGGCAGATATTATTTTGGAAAAAACTCCTGATCATGTGCTCTATTGGGATAGAATTCTAAAAATCTTCCCAGATGCGTTCTTTCTGCACATCGTCCGTGACCCGCGCAGCGTCGTCTCTTCCCTTTGCGCCGCGGGGACAGGCTGGGGCCGACAATGGGCTTCGCGTGAAGTGCTGGTGAATTGTGAAACCTGGATCAAATACGTTAAGGAGAGCAAAAACCTCAAAGCCGCTACGGAAAATTTTCTGCAAGTAACTTATGAAGATCTATGGCAGAACGGCGAAAAAACGCTGATTTCTGTGTTTTCATGGCTTGGCGTGCAGATCACTTTTGACGAATGCAGAAAGATACTGGACGAGTGTCAGATTGCCAATCTGCGCAGCAATCGATTGGAGGCGGCGCCGTGGGATCTGACGGCAGAGCCAAAGGAGTTCTACAGGAAGGGCGGGACCGAGAATTGGCGGAGCGAATTAACGCCTCGGGAAACGTTCCTGATCGAGCACCTCACGCGCGATCTGATGACCGAGTTTGGATATGTAGCTGCCTCGCGACGCAAAATGATCTTGCCTCTAATTTTAGCAAGTCGCCTGCGATTTGGCGTCGCTTGGCGTTTGCACGCCCGGAAATCCCGACACGAGACCTTGTAGCGCAATTACAAGTAGGTCTGTCAGCTCCGACCAACTTTGGCGTGCTCTGGAGTTGGTCTCGAATATGCGCTGGCAACCAACCGGGCGGCGGCGTACCGTCGGCAATGGCCGGTGCCGCGACCCAGACCGGTGCAAGGGATAACGCTAGCACCAAATCGATGCGACAATACAGTTTCCAGTAGCGTCCCGGTGTAATCAGGTGGTGAAAGAATGCCCTTCCGAACGCCGTCTGCAATCCGGCGGCTCGCATTCCCCTGGGACGAAATCCCCGTCGCCGAGAACCGTCCGAGATGAGCGCGCCGGATAAAGCAATATCTCCCGCCGATGGGGCGCCCGACGCGGGCGGCGGCGCCGAGATGCGAGGCCACGCGATCCGCGGCGCGGCGTGGATGATGACACTGCGCATGGCCGTCCGGCTGCTGAGCATCGCTAACACCGCGATATTGGCGCGGCTTCTGACGCCGACAGATTTCGGCATGATGGCAATGGCGAGCCTGGCATTGTCGGTCGTCGCCGTATTTGGCGTTAGTGGCGAAGATTTAGCTTTGATCAGATTGGGGCGTCCTAGTCGAGAATATTTAAATTCGGCGTGGACGCTCAAAATAATTATTAGCGTAATACTTTTTATCTGTGCGCTGGCTACAGCGCCTCTTGCGCGGTTATATTTTCGATCCGTATACGTAGAGCTAATTGTCTATCTCATATCCTTACGCGTCTTATTGGATGGTTTTATGAATGTAGGCACAGTTTATTTTCGTATTAACTTGGACTTTGCGAAAGAATTCAGATTTTTCGTTTACCGAAAACTGTGTGATGTTGCTCTCGTTCTTTCCTGCGTTCTGATGATCCGTAATTTTTGGGGATTGGCGATTGCGATTGTCCTGTCCAAGATCTCCGAGGTGATATTGAGCTATGCGATGCATCCGTTTCGTCCGCGATTGCGACTGACCAAGGTGCGCGAAATCTGGTCGTTCTCGTCGTGGACGCTGCTGGTCTGGCTCGGCGCGCATTTTGCCGGAAAGGCCGACGAATATATTGTCGGCGCGACGAATAGCCCCGCCGTCATGGGGGCTTACACCGTTGGCGCAGAAGTCGCCGTGACGCCGACAACCGACCTGATCCAGCCGGTGATGCGGGCGATGTTTCCGGTCTATTCGCGGCTGCTGAGTGATACCGAACGGCTGCGGGCGGCGGTGGTTTTGGTCATCGGTGCGACAGCCAGCGTTTGCCTCGCGACTGGGCTGGGTGTGTCGGGGATCGCGCGCGAGTTAACTCTTTTGCTGCTCGGGCCACAGTGGGAGCAAGCCACATCGCTGGTCTTCTGGCTGGGTATCGGCGCGATCCCGGTCGGCATGAACTTTTGCATCTATTCGATCATGAATGTAACCAACAAATTTCGCCTGACCACGATAACGGTTTGGGGGCGGCTTGCGCTGCTGATACCCACACTCATCGTTGCCGGACGCTGGGGAGGCGCGCCGGCGATCGCTGCGGCGCAAGCCGGATTGGGATTTGTGGCGATGTTCGCCGATTTTTTCATGCTGCGGCTGGCGGTCAGGTACAGTGCCGCGGACCTTAGCGGTTGCCTCTATCGCCCGATCGCAGCAGCCCTGGCCATGGTTTTCGTGCTGCATGTGGTCGATCAGGGGCCTCACCTTGCGCTGTTCACCTCGATGGTCCTGAAGATTGTTTGTGGCGGGATCGCCTATCTTGGCACGCTGACGATTGCATGGTTCTTTGCCAAGCGACCCGACGGCATCGAGGCCCTGGTGTTCGGGATTGGCGCCCGGTTCATCAGGCGTCGCGCGCAATCGTGGAGCTAGACCTGGTGTGAGCGGGGTTCAAAGCCGGAACCGAACCGAGACCCGGCATTGCTGCGGGTCCGTTCTTCTTTGCGACCGGGAGGGTGTGGACCTCAGCGCGCCATCAGCACCGGCAGGTTCGCTTCCATGATGATGTGGCGCGTCGCGCCTCCGAAAATCATCTGGCGGATGCGGCTCTGCGTGTAGGCGCCCTTGAGCAACAGATCGGCCCCGGCCGCTAGCGCTTCCTTCAGGAACGATTCGCCCTGCGGCTTTTGCCGGCCAACGGCGGTACGCAGGCTGACGTCGAGCCCGTGCCGTTCGAGCGTGCGGGCGAGTTCGTCGCCCTCGGGCCCCGGTTCGGGCATGTGCTGCGATCCGACCGCGACAATGCAGACATGACGCGCCTGTTTAAGAAACGGCATACCGAGGGCGACGGTCAGCGCGGTCTCGGTGCTGCCGTTCCAGGCGATGGCGATGACTTCGCCCAATTTGGACGGAGCGCGCTGCGGCACCATCAGCACCGGTCGCCCGCTCTCGAACAGCGCATCCTCGAGCGTGGCTTCGGCGATCGATGCCAGCTTCTCCGGCTGCTCGACCACAATCAGGTCGAACACCCGCCCGATCAGCCCGACAACCGCGTTCTGCCGGCCATCCTCCTCACGCCAGGATGCGCTCGGACCGTTGTGCCCCGGCGGCACCGGGCCGATCGGCACGCCGCGCGCGCTCATGAACTCGCGAAACAGCCGCCGTGCCTGATCGCGCCGCTCGTGACCTTCGCGCTCGAGGGTGCGGTCGACCTCGGACGAGATCGAAAAACCCATCTCGCCGCCGAACACCACGGCATACTCGGTGGTCAGGCTGTGAAGCCCGACGATGTGGCTGTCGAAACGGCGCGCCGCCAGCATCGCAGCTTCGAGAACCGGCGCCGCATTGCCGTCTCCGACCACGGTCAAGAGATTCTTCATCTTCCGATCCCTGCACGCGCTCGACCCCTTCGGCAAAGGAGGGGTCCGTTAACACATCATTACACCATCGCGCCTCCGTCTACGAGAATTAGCGATGGAGGTTGAAACGGCGGGTGAAAGGTTCCATCCTGCGGGCAGCAAGTCGGAAGATACTCGCGCGCGGCGAACCAGGTGGGGAGACGAGGCCGCGGCGTTGACGAGAAGCGGGGGATGTCCAGGAGGTCCAAGGCTCGCATTGCGCGCGCGGGGTTGTTGCCGGCGGTAGCTGCTGCCCTGCTGGCGGCGCTGCCGCTTACGCCGAAGGCGCAGACTGCCGCGGGCGATAGGTTGCCGCGATTCGCCAGCCTGCGTTCCGACGAGGTCAATCTGCGCGTCGGCCCGGGCGAGAATTATCCGATCGAATGGGTCTACAAACGCAAGGACATGCCGGTCGAAATTCTCGAGGAGTTCCAAAACTGGCGGAAGATCCAGGATTGGCAGGGCGCCAACGGCTGGGTCTTGGACCGCATGATCACCGGCAAGCGTGCGGTCATCGTCGCGGGCGCGACGCGGCTGCTTTATCGTCGGCCCGATCCTGCCTCGCAGGTAGCCGCTCGCGCCGAACCCGGCGTCATCGCCCGGCTTGTCGAATGCCAGGGCCCCTGGTGCCGAATCGAGGCCGGCGGCTACGCCGGTTGGGTGCAGCGCACCGAGGTCTGGGGCGTCCTTCCGGACGAAACCCTGCAGTAGCGCATCCTTGACAATCGGGTGTCGGCGCGATCGGCGCGATGACGATCTATGGCGGCAGTGGCCTCGATCTGCACGAGCACTGGCGCCTGATCGGCACGCTCACAGGCATTGATCCGGGCGCGGCGGCAACGCCTAATAGGGCGATCTTCGAGGAGAAAACCTGAGATGCTGTTCAAATGCCTGCCGCCCGGCGCGCCGATTCCCGGGCGGTTTCCCGGGCCCGCCCACGCGCGCGGCAAGTGGTTCACGGTCGACATTCATTGCCATGTGCTGACCCCCAAAGCGGCCGAGATGGTCGCAGGCAACGCCGCCGCCACCCGTCACCCGCGCGAGGTGTATGCCAACGAGCGCACCCGCGAGGTCAACCGCCAGCAGGCCGAGCGCAACCGCATCCAGTTCACGTCAGTCGAAAACCGGCTCGCCGACATGGACCGGATGGGGATCGACATCCAGGCGATCTCGCCGTCGCCGAACCAGACCTATTACGGCGCCGACCCCGATCTCGGGATCGCGACCGCCCGGGTCGTCAACGACAATCTCGCCGACATCGCGGGAGGCCACCCGGATCGCTTCGTGCCGCTCGGCACTGTGCCGTTCCAGGCGCCCGATCTCGCCGTCGCCGAGCTCGACCGGTTGCACAAATCCTTGGGCTTCCGCGGCATCGAGATCGCGACCAACGTCGGCGGCGAGGATCTATCGGCCGAGCGCTTCCGCAAGATTTTCGCCCGCATCGAGGAGCTGGGCCTGTTGGTGTTCATGCACCCGACCGGGTTCCCCGAGGCGCGGCGGTTTGGCGACCATTACCTGGTCAACGTCATCGGCAACCCGCTCGACACCACGGTCGCGGTGCATCACCTGATCTTTGGCGGCGTGCTCGACGACCACCCCAATCTGAAACTCGTCCTGTCGCATGGCGGCGGCTACCTGCCAGCCTATTCGGGCCGCATCGACCATGCCGCCTCGGCGCGTCCCGATGCCTGCGAGCAGATCCACCGGATGCCGACGACCTATCTTAAGCGGCTCTATTTCGACACGATCGTCTACACCCACCACCAACTCGAATACCTGGTCGGTCAATACGGCGCCGACCATGTGCTGATGGGCACCGACTATCCCGCCGATATGGGCGAGGTCGACCCGCTCGGCTTTGTCGAGAGTGCGAGGGGGCTCGACGACCCCGAACGCCGCGCGATCCTCGGTGGCAACGCCGCGCGTCTGTTGGATATCGAAATCCCGGCCGGACAGGGCTGATTTGGGGAGAAAAAATGCTGTTCAAATGCTTGCCGGAGGGGGCGCCGATCCCCGGACGCTTTCCGGGACCGGTCCATGCCCGCGGCAAATGGTTCACGATCGACATCCATTGCCACGTTCGAAATGAACAGGCGACGCAGATGGTTGCCGGCAACCATGATGTCTCACGCTGGTTCCTCGAAACCCAGGCCAGCGAGGAGAGCCGCGGCGTCAACCGGGCGAACGGCGAGCGCACCGCCGAGCAGAGTGTGTCGCCCGAAAAACGCATCGAGGACATGGACCGGATGGGGATCGACATTCAGGCGATCTCGCCGGCGCCGCGCCAAACCTATTACGGCGCCGACCCCGATCTCGGGCTCGCCACATCGCGCGCGATCAACGATTTCATCGCCGAGATCTGCGGCCGTCATCCCGACCGCTTCGTCGGGCTCGGCACGGTGCCGTTCCAGGCGCCCGAACTGGCCGTCGCCGAGCTCGATCGCCTGCACAAATCGCTGGGCTTTCGCGGCATCGAGATCATGACCCACGTCGCCGGCGAGGATCTATCGGCCGAGCGCTTTCGCAAGATTTTCGCGCGCTGCGAAGAGCTGGGCCTGTTGGTGTTCATGCACTCGGACGGCTTTACCGAGGCGGGGCGCTTCGCCGACCATTACTTCGCCAATGTGATCGGCAACCCGCTCGACACGACGGTCGCATTGCATCACCTGATCTTTGGCGGCGTGTTGCGCGATTACCCGAATTTGAAGCTGGTCGCCTCGCATGGCGGGGGTTACCTGCCGGCCTATTCGGGCCGCATCGACCATGCCGCCTCGGCGCGCCCCGATGCCTGCGAACAGATCGCGCGGATGCCGACCACCTATCTGAAGCGATGCTATTTCGACGCGCTGGTCTACACCCACCACCAGCTCGAATATCTGGTCGAGGAATACGGCGCCGACCACATCCTGATGGGCACCGACTATCCGGCGGATATGGGCGAAATCGATCCGGTCGGCATGATCGAGGGCTGCCCCGGTCTCGACGACGCCGAGCGCAGGGCAATCTTTGGCGGCAACGCCGCGCGGCTGTTGAACCTTGAAGTGCCGGCGCGACCGCGCTAGAGGCATGGCGCATGGCGATCATGTTGGCAAAGACGTACCATGCGCTCAAGGCAGCCGGCGCGCCGGAAGACGACGCTATCGCCGCCGCCGAGGAGTTGGCCGATTATCAGAACAAGCTTTCGTCGATTGATCACGAGCTTGTGGTGTTGGGGGGTCGCATTGATACTGTCGAAACGCGAATTTCGGCAGTCGAGACGCGAATTTCGGCGGTGGAGAACCGCCTCGGCATCGTCGAAACCCGCCTCGTTGCGGTCGAAGGGAGACTTGCTGAGGTGGCTGGAAAAATGACGGTTCTCACCTGGGCGGTCGGGATCAACGCAGCAGCGACGATCGCGATCCTCGGCGTACTATTGAGAGGACACTGACCCAGCGTTTGCGCAACATCCAAATGGGGTGACCGGTTGACAACGTCACCTGAGCTTAGAGGGAGGATCGCATGAAATTCCTTACTGACGAACAACTGAGCGAATTGCTGCCGGCCGAGACGTCGTCGTTTCCATCGCCGGTGCCGACTCAGATCGTGTCGAGCGACGAATACCTGCCGGTGCCGCAGACCGAAAAGCAGCGCGAGGTCGAAGCCCGGCTCAAGGAAATGAGCGACCGGCTCGCGCGCCGGCAGGGCGTCTCGCGCCGCCGTTTTTTCCAGACCGCATCGGGGATGGCGGCCTCGTTCGTGGCGATGAACCAGGTATTCGGCCACATCTTCGACGCCAGCCTCGCCGAGGCGGCAACCCCCGACATGGCGGCCGACCGCGCCCAGGCCTTGTCGGGCCAGTTCATCATCGACGGCCACACCCATTTCCTGCGCGACGACACCCGGCTTACCGGCTTTGTCAAAATGCGCAACGCCTTTGGCAAGCTCGGCTGGAACAAGGAGCTGACCGGCGATCAGACCCTCGACGACCTCAAATACGCCAATTATATCAAAGAGGTCTACATGGACAGCGACACCAAGGTGGCGCTGCTGTCGAACTCGCCCTCGGATGTGCCGCAGGACTGGTTCATCCCACAGGCGCAGGTGTTCGAGACCCGCGCGAAGGTCAACAAACAAGCCGGCTCGCGGCGGATGATGGCGCATTTCACGATCACCCCCGGCCAGCCCGGCTGGCTCGACCAGGTCGATCAGGCGATCGAAATCTACAAGCCCGATTCGTGGAAGGGCTACACCGTCGGCGACAACACCCACAAGGAACTCGCGCGCTATCCGTGGCATGCCGACGACGAAAAGCTGATGTACCCGTTCTACGAGAAGATTGCGAAATCCGGCATCAAGAACGTCTGCATCCACAAGGGGCTGTTCGCACCCGGTGTCGAAAAGCAGTTCCCGCGGCTGCGGCCCTATGCCGATGTCAGCGATATCGGCAAGGCGGCCAAGGACTGGCCGCAACTGAATTTCCTGGTCTACCATTCGGCCTATCGCTGGGTCGGCGGCACGCCGGCCGACGGCATGGCCGAGTTCGACCAGACCGGCCGCAGCTCGTGGACCAGCGATCTCGCCGAGATCCCGCAGAAATACGGCGTCACCAACGTCTATGGCGACCTTGGGCAGATCTTCGCCTGGACCGCGGTCGCCGAGCCGCGCCTCGCCGCGGCGTTGATGGGCATGCTGCTCAAGGGGCTCGGCCCCGACCACGTCGTCTGGGGCACCGATGCGGTATGGACCGGTGCGCCGCAATGGCAGATCGAAGGGCTGCGCCGCCTCGAAATCCCCGAGGACATGCAAACGAAATACGGCTTCCAGCCATTGGGCCCGGCCAACGGCCCGATCAAGA
Source organism: uncultured Alphaproteobacteria bacterium (assembly GCA_963733945.1). Lineage (GTDB taxonomy): Bacteria > Pseudomonadota > Alphaproteobacteria > ATCC43930 > CGMCC-115725 > AP-15. Next base: position 111,617 of record CAVTFD010000050.1, read on the forward strand.
CCGGAATCTTCAGTGGGAACTCGGCGCGCCTCTACAATTTCGAGCAGCACGCTCTCCTCGGCCAGCCCGACCATTTCGCCGAACTAAAGGCCGACTATCTCAAAAACGGCCCCGGCCGCAGCAACCTGCGCTACGGCTACGTCCGCAACCCAAGCTGAGCATCGGGCATCGCCACCTATGCCGAGGCCGGGGTGCAGCAGGTCATGGCGCATTCGCTCGACCGCGATGTCGACGACTGGGACGCTGTGATCGAAGGCACCGGCCGCGTCGCCGCCTGACCCCACGCTGCTCTCCCGACGGAGGCTGGCCCGGACCGGCGCCGGCGAGCGAAATTCCCGTAGAACCGGGATAACCGGGAATATAACCAGGAATTCATTGGATTGGCCTCGAAACCGGGGATTTGGGCAAAAATACATTCTTTCAAACAATGGGTTGCGAGGAAATTCCCGTCGGCGGGCAACCGGGAATTTTTTCGGTCGAACCGGGAAATAATTTGGCGTAACCGGGAATTGACAGGAATGCTCGAGTACCCGGGGCCGCCGCCTTCTATTGGTGATATCGCCGGTCGTGAGGCTACGACATGTTTGTGGCGAATATCGGTTGGATCCCCGCCGCCCGCTGCACGGGCGGATCAGCAGCCCAGGAGGAGGCGGCCCGATTTCAGCGCTCGCTCCAGCATAACCGGTCTATTGCGGATAACCCTTCGCGGGGTTCTAATTGTTCAAATCACGATCTTTAGCAAACCGATGGAACAGGCGACGGAAGAACGTTACCGGGACCAGGTCCAGCGCGTCTTCAACCGTATTTCGCTGACCGGGTTGCCCGAGCGCGACCCCGGATTAAGCGAGCTGCCGCTCGACCGCGTCTTTATTTCGCTTTCGGTCGAGGTGCGGCGGGTCGTCACCGACCTCAAATTCCGTCTCGTCCAAGGGGACCGTCCGGACGGGGCATCGGCGCCGGATGGCGGACATCCGGAAGAATTAATGCGAGGGGATCGGCCCTCGCCGCGCTCGCCACCCGCACCGGAATCAGTCAAGCTCTCTATCGGCCAGGCGTTGAGCCAGTATCGGCGGCTGATCATCGTCGGGGATCCGGGTAGCGGAAAGACAACTTTGCTGCGCTGGCTTGCGGTCACCTTCGCGGCGGCGCGACAGGCAGATGCGGATCGCCTGGGGCCGACCTTCACCGAACCTTGCCTGCCGATCTTGTTGGAACTGCGTCGCTTCGCGGAGCGTCTGCGCAAGCTGGCCGAGCAGCCATCGGCTTTCGACCTCGCCGATGAAATCAGCAGCTACATCGCGCAAGACGCGCGCTTTGCCGGTGTGCCACGGGAAGCGATGCGGGCGGCAATAGCGGCAGGGGGCTGCGTCATTCTCCTCGACGGGCTTGACGAGATTGAGGACCGGCAAGCACGAACGAGATTGGTCGAGGCGATCGAGGCGCTGTACCTCGATCCGCGATCAAATGCGTCAAACAATTTATGTCTGTTGACGACTCGCCCTCATGGCTTCGCGAATTTTTCGGTTGGCAACGGGTTTCAGACCGGCACGGTTCGGCCATTTGGCCGTGATGACGTCACCGCCTTCATCCGCAATTGGTATCGCGTCGCCTATGGCGAGCATGCCCTCGCTGGCGAGGCGGACCAGCTGGTCGATGCGATCGGTGCGAATGAACGGGTCGAGGGGCTGGCGACAAACCCGTTATTATGCACAATTATTGCTGTTGTATTTCGGAACAACCGGGTTTTGCCGGATCGCCGCGTCGAACTTTATTTCAAATGTTGCGAAGCGCTGCTCGACACCTGGGAACGCAACAAGGACATAAGAAATTCAGGGCTGATCGGGGGGTTCGGCTTGCAGCAAAAGCTGGAGCTGCTGGCCACCCTCGCTCATTGGCTGCACGGCGAGAATGAGCGGCTGTCCGCACCGGAAGAAGAGATCGTCCAGCGCATCGCCGAGGCTCTGAGGGCCGAGCATCACAGCGACCCTGGAGGTGCGGAAGGCGAGGCCCGCCGCTTCATCGCGGCGATCCGCGACCGTTCAGGATTGTTGCGAGGGCGGGGCGACGGCTCGCTGGAATTCAGCCATCGTACGTTTCAAGAATACCTCGCGGCGCGTCACATCGCAGCGCTCGATGAAGAGGCGATGATTGACGCGGTGATGCCCGGTCTGCACATCGCCTGGTGGGAGGAAGTGCACCTCCTATTGTTCGGTGAGCTAGGCAGCGGCAGGGGCGGCAGCGGCAAGGTCGAGCGATTGGCGTTCTCTATTCTTGGCGCCTCCGGTAAACCGATGCCGTTCCTGGTGGCGCCAGCGCATCGTGCGTTGCGACCCCTCTCGCCAGGGACATGGTTTCCGACGTGGCAGCTTCAGCAGCGTGTTGCCCGGCTACTTGGCCGCGACCTCATTCTCGCCGTTTGCGGCTACGGCCAATGCGTCGCGACAGCAAGATGACCGGCTTGACCAAACGATTGAAACAAGAAATCGATACCCTGGCCGCCGGCCTACGCAACAGCCGAAGTAATGTCGCAAACGCCGCTGCAAATGTTATCGGCGAAATAGGACAGCATACCAGGCATAACCCTCTTGGGGCTGCGGTGGTGGCGGCGCTGCTGGCGGCGCTGCAAGATGCTGACGTCTCGGTGCGATGGACGGCGGCGGGGGCGCTAGGACCGGCCGCGGCCGGCGATCCGGCGGTGGTGGCGGCGCTGCTGGCGGCGCTGGAGGATGCTGACGACTCGGTGCGATCGGCGGCGGCGGGGGCGCTGGGGGCGGCCGCGGCCGGCGATCCGGCGGTGGTGGCGGCGCTGCTGGCGGCGCTGCAAGATGCTGCCGACTTCGGTGCGATGGACGGCGGCGGAGGCGCTGGGATCGGCCGCGGCCGGCGATCCGGCGGTGGTGGCGGCGCTGCTGGCGGCGCTGCAAGATGCTGCCGAACTCGGTGCGATGGACGGCGGCGGGGGCGCTGGGGTCGGCCGCGGCCGGCGATCCGGCGGTGGTGGCGGCGCTGCTGGCGGCGCTGAAGGATGCTGACGACTTGGTGCGATCGGCGGCGGCGCGGCGGCTGGGATCGGCCGCGGCCGGCGATCCGGCGGTGGTGGCGGCGCTGCTGGCGGCGCTGCAAGATGCTGACGTCTCGGTGCGATGGACGGCGGCGGAGGCGCTGGGATCGGCCGCGGCCGGCGATCCGGCGGTGGTGGCGGCGCTGCTGGCGGCGCTGCAAGATGCTGACGTCTCCGTGCGATCGGCGGCGGCGGAGGCGCTGGGATCGGCCGCGGCCGGCGATCCGGCGGTGGTGGCGGCGCTGCTGGCGGCGCTGCAAGATGCTGACGTCTCGGTGCGATGGACGGCGGCGGAGGCGCTGGGATCGGCCGCGGCCGGCGATCCGGCGGTGATGGCGGCGCTGCAGGCGGCGCTGCAAGATGCTGACGTCTCGGTGCGATGGGCCGCGGCGAGGGCGCTGGGGGCGGCCGCGGCCGGCGATCCGGCGGTGGTGGCGGCGCTGCTGGCGGCGCTGCAAGATGCTGACGTCTCCGTGCGATCGGCGGCGGCGGGGGCGCTGGGGTCGGCCGCGGCCGGCGATCCGGCGGTGGTGGCGGCGCTGCTGGCGGCGCTGCAAGATGCTGACGTCTCGGTGCGATGGACGGCGGCGGAGGCGCGGGGATCGGCCGCGGCCGGCGATCCGGCGGTGATGGCGGCGCTGCTGGCGGCGCTGCAAGATGTTGACGTCTCGGTGCGATGGGCGGCGGCGCGGGCGCTGGGGCCGGCTGCGGCGGGCGATCCGGCCGTGGTGGCGGCGCTGCTGGCGGCGCTGAACGATGCTGACAGCTTTGTGCGATCGGCGGCAGCGCAGGCGCTGGGATCAGCTGCGGCCGGCGATCCGGGGTTTCCGGAAAATACTTGCGGCGCTTTCCGGAGCCTTTGAGCGCTCGGGCGAATTTTTGGGCGATATAGCCCGATTGACCGAAGGGCGGCAGCTGCCGGGTTACCGCTGGCGCTCGCTGCAAATGCGCCGCCGGCGCAAGGAGCGGTTTTGGAAGATCGCCAAAGCGACCGGCACCGGGCTCGCCATTGGCGTGGCGTTGTATTTCGGCGGCAAATGGTATGCGGGCCTTCCCGAAACAAGCCCGATAAAAGCGTTTCTCAAAGCTGTCCGGGCAATATCCGCGCTCCTCGGGTTGCTATGGGGCCTCGTTCTGGTATTCCGCGGCGAAAAGCGCACGTTGTGGGGCTGATGCCTATAGTTGGCTCGCTCTGCTCCGGCAGCCTCGGCGCCGATTCCGGCCGTTCGCGAAGGAGTCCCTCTGAAAACCCGGCGGACGCCGGATTGGCAGCCGCGAAATGACGCCCATGCGTTCCGACCCAGCCGAGGGTGGTCTTAAATCTAAACTCGGGATCTTGCTTCGGATTCGCTGCAGGCGCCGCGAGCGAGAAATATACCGCCCAATGGAAGGTCGCAGCGACGCGATCGGCAGTCAGGCTGTTTCGATCGCCTCTTGGCGATAGGAATATGCAGGTTTTCGCGTGAGGACGGGTGCGGTTTTTGCTACATTTTCTATATGAGCCAAAGCGGTTGGCGCAGGCGGAAACGTCGCGTCGGATGTCCAAAAAGCCGCGCGTTGAAACT
>CAVTFD010000051.1:0-22319 GCA_963733945.1 uncultured Alphaproteobacteria bacterium
GGCGGCGCTCGACGGCGACAACCTCGCCGAGGTCGACGAAATCGTCGCGATGCTGACCGGCAATCTCGAAAAGATCGCCGAGCACGGCCGGCGGGCCGACGGCATCGTCAAGAGCATGCTGGAGCATTCGCGCGGCGAGAGCGGCGAGCGCCGCTCGGTCGATCTCAACAATCTGGTCGAGGAGGCGCTGAACCTCGCCTATCACGGGGCGCGCGCCCAGGACCAGAACTTCAACATCACCCTGGAGCGCGATCTCGCCGCCGCCATCGTGCCGATCGAGCTGGTGCCGCAGGATGTGACGCGGGTGTTGCTGAACCTGATCGGCAACGGCTTTTATGCCGCCACCAAGCGCAGGGATGACGGCGCGGAGCCCGGATTTCGGCCGACCCTCAAGGTGGCGACGCGCGACCTCGGCGAGGCGGTCGAAATCCGGGTGCGCGACAACGGCGCCGGCATCATGCCGGAGATCCGGGACAAATTGTTCCAGCCGTTCTTCACCACCAAGCCGACCGGCGAGGGCACCGGGCTCGGCCTGTCGATCAGCTACGACATCGTCACCCAACAGCACGGTGGCACGATCACGGTCGATAGCCGGCCCGGCGAGTTCACCGAATTCGCGATCCATCTGCCGCGCACCCGCGGGACGGCGCCAACAGAGACGCCAACAATCGAGGTCGCGGCAGCAAGGATGACAGCATGACTGCTTCGACGAGATTGCTTCCCCTCGGAACGGCCCGCCAGGGCTGGCCGTCCGGGGGTCGCAGTGACGGCAAAAGGCGTGTCATTGCGAGGAGCGCAGCGACGAGGCAATCTCGGAGATGACGGCATGACTGCTTCGACCAGATTGCTTCGCTTCGCTCGCAATGACGGCAGAAGACGTGTCATTGCGAGGAGCGCAGCGACGAAGCAATCTCGGAGATGACAGCATGACTGCTTCCACCAGATTGCTTCGTTTCGCTCGCAATGACGGCAGAGGGCGTGTCATTGCGAGGAGCGGAGTGGCGAAGCAATCTCGGAGATGACGGCGTGAGCGTCAGCATCCTGGTCGTCGACGACGAGCCCGATGTCGCCGATCTGTTCCGCCAGCACTTTCGCCGGGAGGTGCGCCAGGGCACCTACGTCATGCACTTCGCGACCTCGGGCGAGCAGGCGCTCGAACGGTTGGCCGGCGAAATCGAGCCGCAGTTGATCGTGATCCTGTCGGACATCAACATGCCGGGCATGGACGGACTGACCTTATTGGGCGAAATCAAGCGCCGCTTCCCCGAACTCCCGGTGATGATGGTCACCGCCTATGGCGACGACGAGCGCCGCCGCCGCGCCGGCGAACTCGGCGCCGCCGAGTTCATCAGCAAGCCGGTCGATTTCGATCAGCTGAAGGAGCAACTGCGGCGGCTGCCCGCCGCTGCCGACTGAAGCGCAGCGACTGCGGAGAAGACCGGGCGCGCGGTCCTCACTTGTTGCAGTCGCTCACCCGAAGGATGCAGTCGCCGGCCTTGCCCTTCGCACAATTCGCGAGAGCCGCAAGCCGGGCCTCGTCCTTGGTCTTGCGCGCGGCCGCGCCGATAAATTTGCCGTCGGCGGTCGTTGCCAGCGCGGCGCATGCGGTCGTGGGGCGGACAACGATCTTGCACCCGCTGGCGCCGCATTCGCTGCGCGCTACTTCGGCGGCCTTTTGCGGCGTCGGCTCGTTCCAGCTCCAGCCGCGCTTGCCGCTATCCTTGTCCCAGGCGATTGCGCCGTAGGCGGCAAGGGCGGGCGTCGCCGCGAGCAGGATCGACGCCAGGGCGAGGATTGCCGTGGTGGGTGAGATTGCGCGGCGCATCAAACGGTTTCTCCTTCAGGTGATCGCGCGGGCCCAGGGTCAGCGCCGCAAGTATTCACCGCATATCCATCATGTTCCAGTGGAGGTTGGCGATGATCAAGATTGATCCCACAATTACCAGAAAGATGATAAAGACGCCGAAGGCCAGGGCCACGACATTGTTCGTGTGGTCGGGCCCGCTACCCAGATGCAAAAAGAAGACAAGATGGACGCCGATCTGGGCGAAGGCGAGGACGATCAGCCCCATCGGCACGCCCGGTGGCCACAACAAATTCGTCTGCGACACGACGAAGGACACGATCGTCAGCAGGATCGCGAATCCGAGCCCCGCCGTATACGACAGGTAGCTCGCCGTGGGCTCATATTCTTCGACGCCCGGCGTGCGGTCGTCGAATACGCGGTCGTCACCGTCCATCAGCGGGCCCCCATCAGATAGACCAACGTGAACACCCCAACCCAGATGATGTCCAGCGCGTGCCAGAACAGGCTGAAGCACAACAGGCGCCGCAGCACATTGGGCCGCAAGCCCTTGGCGATGACCTGCGCCACCATATAGGCGAGAAAAATGAGGCCGGCCGTGACGTGGACGCCATGCGTGCCAACCAGAGCGAAAAAGGCCGAGAGAAAGGCGCTGCGCCCAGGCCCGGCGCCTTCGGCAACCATGCGGGCGAATTCCCGCACCTCGATGACAAGAAAGGCAGCACCGAGGACGAATGTCAGCGCAGCGAAGAGCAGAAAGCGCTGCGGCAGCCGCCGTTCGGCGGACAGTGCCCCGAGCCCGGCGGTGTAGCTCGACACCAGCAGACACATCGTCTCGATGAAGACACTGTGGAGATTGAATAATTCGGCCCCCGTCGGCCCGCCGGCGGTCTGTTCCGAAAGGACCGCATAGGCGGCAAACAGTCCCGAGAACAGGACAAAGTCGCTGAGCAGAAAGATCCAGAAGCCGTAAGCGACGACGGTCCGCGTCGAGGCCGGTCCGCCGCCGCCCCGCCCGCGCGCGAGCGCGGTCGGGACCGGTTCGATGGCCGCTATCGTCATGCAGGCCTCCCCGCCAGCCGGGCCCGCTCGATCCGCGCTATTTCACCAGCCGGGATCTCGCGCTCCCGCTGCTCGCTCCAGCCAAACACCATGATCGTAACTGCGACCGCCAGCAGCCCGACGAGCACCAACCACCAGATATGCCAGATCAGCGAAAAGCCGACGAAGAAAGCAAAGAAGGCGATGATGAAGCCGATCGGGGTGTTGCGCGGCATCTCGATGGTTTCATAAGCCGGCTGGACCGCCGGCTTCACTCCCCGGCGTTTCATGTCCCAAAACCCGTCGATCGTCTCGACGATGGGCAGGACGGCAAAATTGTAGGCCGGGGGCGGCGACGAGGTCGCCCACTCCAATGTGCGGCCGTTCCACGGGTCGCCGGTCAGGTCGCGTCGGCTCTCGCGCGTGCGGATGCTGACATAGAGTTGCGCGATCTGACAGAGGACGCCGAGGAAAATGACAATGGCGCCGGCCTCGGCGACCAGCAGCAACGGCTGCCAGCTCGGGTCGGGGATATGCTGCAGGCGCCGGGTCATGCCCATAAAGCCCAGCACATAGAGCGGCATGAAGGCGAGGTAGAAGCCGATAAGCCAGCACCAGAAGCTGGCCTTGCCCCAGCGGTCGTCGAGCGTGAAGCCGAAGGCCTTCGGAAACCAATAATTGTAGCCTGCAAACATGCCGAACACGACGCCGCCGATGATCACGTTATGAAAATGGGCGACCAGGAAGGCGCTGTTGTGCAGCACGAAATCGACCGGCGGCACTGCCAGCAGAACCCCGGTCAGGCCGCCGAGGACAAACGTCACCATAAAACCGATCAAATACAGGACCGGCGTCGTAAAGACGATGCGGCCGCGGTACAGTGTGAACAACCAGTTGAAGACTTTGGCCCCGGTCGGGACCGCGATGATCGACGACATGATGCCAAAGAAAGCGTTGACGTCGGCGCCCGCCCCCATCGTAAAGAAGTGATGCAGCCAGACCATGAACGAGAGAACGCAAATCCCCAAGGTCGCCCAGACCATCGTGCGATAGCTGAACAGCCCCTTGCCGGAAAAAGTCGCGGCCACTTCGGAGAAGACGCCGAACGCGGGCAAGATCAGGATGTAGACTTCGGGATGACCCCACGCCCAAAACAAATTCGCGTACATCATCTGGTTGCCGCCGGCGTCGTTGGTAAAAAAGTGAAAGCCTAAGTAACGATCGAGCAGCAGCATCGCGAAAGTCGCGGTTAGAACCGGGAAGGCCGCAACGATCAGCATGTTTGCGGAAAGTGCGGTCCAGCAGAACACCGGCATGCGCATATAGGTCATGCCAGGGCAACGCAGTTTGAGGATCGTGGTGACGAAGTTAACGCCGGTCATAAGAGTGCCGATGCCCGAAATCTGCAACGGCCAGAGGTAGTAATCGACACCCTCATCGGGGGAAAAGGCGAGCTCGGACAGCGGCGGGTAGCCCCACCAGCTCGCGCGCGAGAAACTTCCGACGACGAGCGACACGTTGACCAACAGCGCGCCCGTCGCAGTCAGCCAAAAGCTGACCGAGTTGAGCGTGGGAAAAGCGACGTCGCGCACGCCGAGCTGCAACGGGACGACAAAGTTCATCAGCCCGATCACGAGCGGCATCGCCACGAAAAAGATCATGATCGTGCCGTGCGCCGAGAAGATCTGATCGTAGTGATCGGGCGGCAGGTATCCCTGAGCGTCGCCGACGGCGATCGCCTGTTGCGTGCGCATCATGATCGCGTCTGAATAGCCGCGCAACAGCATCACCAGCCCGAGAATGATGTACATGACGCCGATGCGTTTGTGGTCGACGCTGGTGATCCACTCGCGCCATAGATACGGCCACCAGCCCTTTACGGTGACGATCCCGAGCACGACGAGAATGACGACGCCGACCGCCCCCATGGCATATAGCGGCAGCGGCTGGTCCAACGGGATAGCCGCCCAGCTCAATCTGCCCAGCATCTCAACCTCCAACCTGTGATCCTGGCGGACACCAGGCTGCGCCGACACCTGTCTTCCTGGGACCCAATAGCGTCTGCTCGATGATGCGGTCGAACAGCTTCGGCTCAACCAAGCGATAGGTCGCCGGCGGCACGGCTGTGCTCGGCTTTGCCAATGCGGCGTAGGCGGCATTGTCGAGCGCAGAACCCGAGCCGCGCACCTCTTTGACCCAGGCATCGAAATCTCCGGCCGGCACCGCCTTGGCGACAAACCGCATGTCGGAGAACCCGTCACCGCTAAACATTGCCGAGAAGCCGGGATATTCGCCGGGGTGGTCGGCGAGCAGGTTGAGATGCGTGGTCATCCCGCCCATCGTGTAGATCTGACTGCCGAGCTGCGGGACGAAGAACGAATTCATCACCGTTGCCGAGGTGAGGCGAAAGTTGACTGGGGTCCCGACTGGAATAACCAGCTGATTGACCGCGGCAACGCCCTGATCGGGGTAGATGAACAGCCATTTCCAATCGAGCGCCACGACCTCAACCCGGAGCGGGTCAGCCTTCGCCGGGATCGGCGCTCGCGGATCGAGCTGATGAGAGCTGATCCAGATCACCCCGCCCAGCAGGATCACAATCAGCACGGGGATCGACCAGACGACGAACTCGACACGCCCTTCAAAGCCTTCGTCCGAGGCGCGGGTGGCATGCGGGTTGGACGCCCGGTACCACCAGGCGAACCACAAGGTCGCCAGGATCACCGGGACCACGACGACGAGCATGATCGCCGTGGAATTAATCAGGAGAAGGAGCTGCGCCGACGCGATCGGCCCTTGCGGGTCCAGCACGCCGGCCCGTTGACAGGAAGCGACCAGCATCGCGGCGCATGCGACCAGACCGCGCAGAAAGACCGAGTGCCAAGGCCTGGATAGCGGATTACATGCGGGACGACACGGCACGCCCAGGGTCGTGCCGCGCCGATAATGCATGCGGAGTTTCGCGCCAGGAGGGTGCATCCAAAACGCCCCTTACGTCCGCAAATCCTCAACTGCGAAGTTTAGCGAGAATGCCTCAGCCTGCCAATCCCACTCCCGCGTGGCACGCCGGTCGCACGCCTCACTGGGCATCCGCGAGATCGAACAGTCTGTGTAGCCGATCGGAGAACCAGCCGGCCACCCGATTTGCCGGCACCGTCGCGTCGATCTCGGGCGATGCGATCAGCTGCCCGGCGGCTTGCCGCCGCGCGAGCGCACGGCACAGTTCATGGGCGACCGCCGGCCGCGCCTCCAGGATCGGCGCAAGATCGTCCTTTGTCAGCTCGTAAACGGTGGTGGGCACCAAGGCCGAGATCTTGCCCACCGCGGCAGCCCCGGTCAGCAGCCCGATCTCGCCGTAATGATCGCCCGGCCCGAGGCGCAACAGCTCGATTTCGCCTTCGGATGCGAAACAGGTCAGCGACAGCGCGCCGGAGCCAATGATGAACAGTGAATGCAACACCGTTCCCGGTTCGAGCAGCACATCGCCCTGGTCGTAGCTTTTTTGCTTCAGCTGCGCAGCGAGCGTCCGTCTCTCCTCCGCCATCAAGCTGGCGAAGATCTCGACCAGGTCGAGCGCCCGTTCAGGAGCGGTCCGCGTTTTCTCCGCAACATTGGCCGGTGCTGCCCCGTATGGCTGGTTCTGAGTCGAGGCAAGTTCGATGCCGGCCGCCGCCAAGTGTCGGCTAATCAGATCGAAGAGCTCGTTCTGCGCGCGTGGGGCATGGGGCAAGTCTTCGACAAAGAACGTTATGTCGAACTCAGTGGCAGATGAGGTTATCGACTTGACGGTAATCGAGGGTGCCGGGGTCGCCAAAATCAGCCGAGAGTTCTGGACCGCATGTTCGAGGATCTCCGCACCGGAAGCGGGCGGCGCCTTGGCATCCAGCTGAACGGTCACGGTCATCCCGTGGATGCCGGTGGGCGAGCTGGCGTTGACGATCTTCGCCTTGGCGATGGTGCTGTTCGGCACGATCGCCAGATCCCGTTTTGCCGTCAGCACGAGCGTCGCGCGCCAGTTCATTTCGATGACCCGGCCATCGGTCGTGCCGTCGATGCTGATCCAATCGCCTGGCCGGTAGGGGCGGCTGAAATTCAGCACGATGCCGGAGAATACGTCGCTCAGTGTGCTCTGCAACGCCAGTCCGAGGATGATGGCGATGGCCCCCGAGGTTGCGAGCAAGCCCTGGATCGGAAGATCGAAGACATAGGCGATGATGGCGAAGAGGGCAGCAAGATAAATCACGCCGGCAACCAGATCCTGGATCAACTTGCCTTCGTGGGGGCGATGCTCGGTGACGACGAAGGCGCGCAAAAATCCTACCAAGAACCAGGCCGCATAGAGCCACCACGCGATTTTCAGGACGCCGTGGGCTGCATCGCGGAACGGCTCTCCGGTCGACTGCAGCTTCTGATAGGGGACGATTCCTGCGTGCAACAGGACGACCGTGAGAACCAGCAGATAGATCACCCGCACGATCGCGCGGCGCAGCGGGTGCGCCCGAAACAGCAGATGAGTCAGCAAACCACCGAGGCAAAAAATCGCTAGCGCGATAACCAACGGGTCGCGAGCAGTTGCCACCGCCGCAGCCGGGAAGTCGATCATCTCGCGGCGTCTCCGATCAAGGTCGTGTGCAGTAGAGATAAGCCGAAAGTGGTGCGGCGGCCATCCCTCGCGCCTCTCAACCTCGCGCAACGGTTCTGACGCCGCTTCTATGCGGCCCAAGGCATCTCGGTGCTGACGCTGCCCGCGTTTGCTCGCAAACGGGCGATTACCGGCGCCGATAATGCGATAAGGGATGCCAAGAGCGGCGTAATACGCCTCGCGGTTCGATCTGGCGGTTTAGGTCGAAAGCTTCCGGAGTCAGGAAGTGATCAGATGAGTTATCGCTACATCCGTGCCGCGGCCCGTCGCCGCGCTGCAGCTACCGTTTCGAGTCGTGCCGCCCTCTGAGCAGGACTCCGCTGTCGCCGCCGGCCGTTATGGTCGGGCTGCGCGCGCCATGCACTGGTGCGTCGCGGCGCTCGCGGTCATAGTCATTGCGTTCGGCTGGGCAATGGAGGCGGCGGCGCGCAACACGCCCGCACGCGGCAGCCTCCTACAACTGCACGGCTCGATCGGCCTGACCATTCTCGCCGTGATGATCGTCCGTATCCTGTGGCGCTGGCTGCATCCCGCGCCGGTGCTGCCGCCTAGTCTCACCCGGCTGGAGGCGGCGCTCGCCCACTTCACCCATTTCGGGCTCTATCTGCTCTTCACTGGGATGCCGATCGCCGGCTATGTGAATGCGGCAGCGCAAGGCCATGACGTCAGCCTGTTCGGCATGGTCTCGATCCCGTCGCTACTGCCGATCAACCTAAGGCTAGCGCAGGCGGCGATCGCTGCTCATCTGGTCGGCCAATACCTCGTCTATCTGCTCGTCGCCGCCCATATTGCCGGAGCGCTTTTCCACGGCATCGTCAGGAGAGATGGAGTGCTTGAGCGGATGTTGCCCCGGCGACGCTCGGCCTAGCAGCAGCGCTGAGGCCTCGCCAGCATTCCAGTCGGAAGCGGGATGCGCCGGAGCGCGTCCTTATCCGGAGCAGGCGGTGACGAGACTGAGGCGGGTGTGGAAAAACTCCAGCGCTTCGGCAAGGCTGCGGGCGCTACGCAGCCTTTGCCGCCCACTTTGCACGATGAATTCGGCCGGGCGGGCCGACGACGACGCGGTCTTTAGGATCGTGAACGCCGACGCTTCGTGAGTGTGGCGAAACACCGAGAAACGAGCCATCCCGTTGCCGTGATCGATCGCGTAATCGCGCCACTCGCCGCGGATCACGTGGCGGCTGTAGAGGCCGAGAAGCTGATTCAGCTCGGACCGCGTGAAATAGATGGTGTGCTGCCGCGTACGATAATCGGCGAGCGCCAGCACGCTAGCAGTCTTCCGGCTCATCGCTGTCCTTCGCCGATTGCCACGCGCGAAGAGTGTGCGCGATTTCGTTTGTGACGTCCAGCCGCCTCGCGCAGCCCATGAACGGCTGGCCGCGGCAGAATGTCTCGCGCAGCTCGGGGCTTGACCGATCCCGTCGGCAGGCGAACAACGGCACCCCTCAGGGTTCGGCCGCGTGGGGCTACGGCGCACCACGAACGACAGCGGAGTAGGACAGTGGACGAGGTCGAATGCGTCGTGGTCGGCGCCGGAGTGATCGGGCTTGCGGCGGCACGGGCATTGGCGCTCGCCGGCCGCGAGGTGCTCGTGCTGGAGCGCGCCTGGACGATCGGCTTCGAGACCTCCTCGCGCAACAGCGAAGTCATCCACAGCGGGATCTACTACCTGGCTGGCAGCCTCAAGGCGACATGTTGCGTCGCCGGCCGCCAGCGGCTCTACGCCTATTGCCGCGAGCACGGGGTTCCGCATGCTCAGCTGGGCAAGCTGATCGTCGCCGCCCAAGAGGACGAGATTCCGGCTCTGGAAAAGATCGCCGCAGCTGCGCATGCGAACGGCGTCGACGATTTAGAGTGGCTCTCCGCCGCGCAAGCGCGAACTCTCGAGCCGGCGCTCAACTGCGTGGCCGCGCTGTTGTCGTCGTCAACCGGCATCATCGATAGTCATGCGCTGATGCTCGCCTACCAGGGCGAGGCCGAGGCCGCGGGCGCGATGATCGTGTTGCGCACCCCGATCCTCTCCGGCATTGCGGGGGCGGACGGGTTCGATCTCGCCATCGGTGGTGACGAGCCCGGCACCATCCGCTGCCGGTTTCTGGTCAACGCCGCAGGGCTCCACGCCCCCGCGTTGGCCGCCGCGATCGCGGGAGTTCCAGCCGAGTCGATCCCAACCGCCTATTTCTGCCGCGGCGTGTACTTCACTCTCAGCGGGCGGTCGCCGTTTAGACGGCTCGTTTACCCGGTGCCGCCAGCGGGCGGGCTCGGGGTCCATATTACCCTCGACCTGGCCGGCCAGGCGCGGTTCGGACCTGATGTCGAATGGATTTCCGGGATCGATTATACGGTCGACCCGGCACGCGGCGACGCGTTCTATGCCGCCGTTCGCAGCTACTGGCCGGATCTGCGCGACGGCGCCTTGCAGCCGGGCTATGCCGGGATCAGGCCCAAGATCAGCGGACCTGCGGAGCCCGCCGCCGATTTTGTCGTTCAGGGACCGGCGACCCACGGCGTGCCCGGGCTGGTCAACCTCTACGGCATCGAATCACCGGGTCTGACCGCGTCCCTGCCACTGGCCGACGAGGTAGTCAGGCGGCTGACCGAAATCTAGCCCGGCCACAGAAGGCTTACAATCGCTCCGCGTATCCCCAGATCTCGGTTCATCGCACCGCGGCATGCCACGGCCGACCGGAGTGCAGCAATGCTGATCGGCGTCCCCAAAGAAGTGAAAACTCACGAGTATCGTGTCGGGCTCGTTCCCGGCAGTGTGCGCGAGCTTGCCCATCATGGCCACGAGGTCATCGTCGAAGCGGGGGTCGGCGCCGGAATCGGCTTCGACGATCGGGAGTACCGGTCGGCCGGCGCGCGGATCTCTTCGACTGCCGCAGAAGTCTTCGCGGCCGCCGAGCTGATCGTCAAGGTCAAGGAGCCGCAGCCGCAAGAGGTGGCGCTGCTGCATCCTGGCCAGATCCTGTTCACCTATCTGCATCTCGCTGCGGACAAAGAGTTAACGCAGAGCTTGATCGGCTCGGGGGCGATCGCAATTGGTTATGAGACCGTCACCGACGCGCGCGGCGGCTTGCCGCTGCTGGCCCCGATGAGCGAGGTTGCCGGCCGGATGTCGGTGCATGTCGGCGCGCACTGTCTCGAAAAGGAGCAGGGCGGAATCGGCGTATTGCTCGGCGGGGTTCCCGGCGTCCCCGCGGCCAAGGTCGTGATCCTCGGCGGTGGCGTCGCCGGCACCAACGCCGCGCGCATGGCGATGGGGATGGAGGCCTACGTCACCGTCATCGACCGCTCGCTGCCACGACTCTACGAGCTCGATCTGCAGTTCGGTGCGCAGCTGCACACCCTTTATTCGACGATGGAGAATATCGAGCGCGAGGTCGCCGCGGCCGATCTGGTAATCGGTGCGGTGCTGATCCCCGGCGCCGCCGCCCCAAGGCTCGTTAGCCGCGACCTCGTCCGGGCGATGCGGCCGGGGACCGTGATCGTCGATATTTCAATCGATCAGGGCGGCTGCTTCGAAACCAGCCGGCCGACGACGCATGCAGCGCCGACCTATATCGAGGAAGGGGTGGTGCATTATTGCGTGACCAATATGCCGGCGGCGGTAGCGCGCACCTCGACCGTCGCCCTCAACAACGCCACCTTGCCATTCGTCCTGGCGCTCGCCGATCAGGGTTGGCGTGGCGCGCTCGCCGAAGACCCGCATCTGCGCGACGGGCTCAACATATGCCGCGGGCGGGTAACCCATCCGGCGGTGGCGCGCGAACTTGGGTTGCCGCTGACCCCCGCCGACGGTGCGCTGGCGGAATGATTCGTGCGAATTCGTACAAAACCGCGGCGCCAGCCTTTTTGCCTTGCTTGATCTTTCCCTATGGACTGCCCGCCAAACGCTCCCTATCTCACACAAAACAGGGCTAGAGACGGGGGAAATGACGGTCCTTCAGGACATCGCAGTGTCGCCTGTCGATGAGTTCCCCGACCTGTTCGGCGGGCCCGCGACCATCATGCAGATCGATGGTGCCGCCATTGCGGTGATCACCGATCTCTATCGAGAGATCTTGCCTATAGATGGCGCCATACTCGACCTGATGTCGGGGTGGGTGAGCCACCTGCCGCCGGAAGTTCCCTATTCGCGGGTGGTGGGGATCGGCCTCAACCCGTGCGAACTGGCGGAGAACCCGTTTCTCGACGAATGGCGGGTCCAGGATTTGAACCGTAATCCGCATCTCCCTTTCGCCGACCACGAATTCGATGGCGCCGCGTTGTGCGTTTCCGTCCAGCTTCTGACGCGGCCGGCCGAGGTCATCCGCGAGGTCGGGCGCGTGCTGAAGCCTGGCGCGCCGCTCGTCGTGACCTTTTCGGAGCGCTGCCGACCGACCCGCGCCATCGGGTGCTGGTGTCTGCACGATGACGCCGGGCATTTGTGCCTGATCGCGCACCATTTTGCCGAAGCCGGCAACTGGGGCGACATCCGCTGTCTTGACCGGACCCCGCCAGGCGGCGGCGACCCGCTTTACGCCGTGATCGGGCGCAGCCTTGGCCGTTGGCCCGTTGCGAACGACGATTAACTCGAGCGACGATTAACCTGATAATCAGGAGTCGTAGGCGACAATCGCGGTGACGGGTACGTCGATGCGGCTGCGGCCCTGCAAAAAACTCAGCTCGATGATGCAGCCCGCCGTGGTTACCAGGCCGCCCCGCTGACGGACAAGATCGATGGCGGCGCGCATCGTTCCCCCGGTCGCCAACAGATCGTCGAGCACGGCGACGCGCTGGCCCGCGGCAAAGGCGTCTTCCTGGATCTCGATGGTGTCGCTGCCATATTCGAGGTCATAAGAGTGGCGCACCGTCTTGCCGGGCAATTTGCCCTGCTTGCGGATCATCGCGAAGCCGCGGCCGAGCTCGTAGGCGACGGGCGCGGCAACAAGAAATCCGCGCGATTCGATGCCGATCAGTAAATCGGGCTGATGCGGCCGCAACGCATCGGCAAGACGGCTGACCGTGGCCCGCCATGCAGCCGGGTGCGCGAGCAGGGTCGAAATGTCGTAAAAAAGGATACCGGGCTTGGGAAAGTCGGGTATCGAACGAATGTGTTGCTTGAGGTCCATGACGACTGTCCCCGGCGACCGAGCTCAGGCGAGCTCCGTGGGTAGCTTGCGACATAGCCGCTTTTGCCATAGTTGAAAAGGCCTCGACCAGGGCACCCGGATTTCACAGGCATCATGGCGGCGATCGCGGCCACTCTCGACAAAACAGAAGACGCCGGATCCCTGGTGCTGGCGGCGGCGGGGGAATGGCTCGTAGCGACCGCCACCGAACTGGACCGCAGGCTGCGCGCGTTGGAGGTACCGGCAGGGCGGCGGGTGACGCTCGATCTCGCCGGGATCGATCGGCTCGATACCACGGGCGCGTGGCTGTTGCTGCGCACCGAGCACGTTCTGACCGAACGGGGCAATGCAGTCGAGATGCGGAATTTGCGGCCGAGCTTCGAGCCGCTGATCGACCAGGTGCGAGCGACCGGGATAATTGCTCCGGCCCGCCATCCGCGACCCGCGCATCACTCGCTAGTCGGGTTCATCGCCCGAATTGGCGAGATTTCGCTCGGCCTGATCGCTCGCGCTTACAGCATCCTCGGTTTCTTCGGCATTGTTTGCGCCGCCTCGTTCCGAATGGCGCGCCACCCGCTCCGAATCAACATTACCTCGATTGTCGCCCAGATGGAGCTGACCGGGGTCAACGCGCTGCCAATCGTCAGCCTGCTTACCTTCCTGATCGGGGTCGTCATCGCTTATCAGGGCGCCGATTATTTGCGCTTCTATGGGCTCGAGAGCTACACGGTCCAATTGACCGCGGCGAGCATCCTGCGCGAGTTGGGGGTTTTGCTGACCGCGATCATCGTAGCTGGCCGCTCGGGGAGTGCCTTTACCGCCCAGATCGGGACGATGCGCGTCAACGAAGAAATCGACGCGATGCGCACCATTGGCCTCGATCCGGTCGAGGTGCTGGTTCTGCCGCGTCTCTTCGCAATGGTGCTGACCTTGCCGATGCTTACCCTTTGCGCCAACTTTATGGGGATCTTTGGCGGTGGGCTGATGGCCTGGGTCAAGCTGGGGATGGGTATTCCCGAATTCCTCACCCATCTGTCCACGGTCGCCGGATGGTCTTTCTGGATCGGCCTGATCAAGTCGCCGTTCTTTGCGGTAATCATCGCCTTGATCGGCTGCTACGAGGGATTTCAGGTGAGCGGCAGCGCCGAGAGCGTCGGCCGGCTTACGACGCTGTCGGTGGTTGAAGCGATTTTTCTCGTGATCGTGATCGACGCCGGATTTTCTATCTTTTTTTCTACATTGCAGATTTGAGCATGCCGGATCAGCCGGGCGAGCCGATCATTCGCGTGCGCGGCCTCGTCAATCGTTTTGGCGCCGAGACGGTGCATGACGGTGTCGACCTTGACGTATTTCGCGGCGAAGTTCTGGGCGTCGTCGGCGCGTCAGGGTCCGGAAAATCGGTTCTCTTGCGAACTATCATCGGTCTCAATCGCCCGGCCGCAGGCGATGTCGAAGCGTTTGGGAGCAGTATTCTGACGATGAGCGAGCATGATCAACGGGAGATCGAGAAACACTGGGGGGTCCTATTTCAGGATGGGGCGCTGTTCAGTTCATTGACGGTCGCGGAGAACATCGAGGTACCAATAAAAGAATACTACGATATGCCGATGCGCTTAATGGATGAAATCGCGGCATTTAAGGTCGGCATCGTCGGACTTCCCGAGGGCACCGGAGAGAAGTTCCCGTCACAGCTATCGGGCGGAATGCGCAAGCGTGCCGGCCTTGCGCGCGCACTCGCGCTCGACCCAGAAATTGTCTTTCTCGACGAGCCAACAGCCGGGCTCGATCCGATCGCTGCTGGGGATTTCGACAAGCTGATCGGTGATTTGCGGAGCAGCCTCGGGCTTACTGTATTGATGGTGACGCATGACCTCGACAGCCTGTTCGCGATCTGCGATCGCGTGGCGGTGCTGGTCGACAAGAAGATTCGCGTCGGCACACTCGATCAAATGTTGCAAGACGATCACCCATGGATCCGCTCGTATTTCCACGGCCCCCGCGGGCGGGCGGCGCAGCACGCCGAATCCGGTCACCGCCCGCAAACGGAGGCCCGGGTTGGCGCTCCGGCTTCGGCCTGAGCCGTTCCGCACGCCGGAGGCAGATCAATGGAGACCCGGGCACATTATGTCGCGGTCGGCGTGTTCGTGCTGGTTGTCATCTTGCTGGCGTTTGGCGGCGTGCTGTGGCTGAGCCGCACCGAGTTCTCGCAGGTGTTCGCGCCCTACTATATCTTCTTTAAGGGGTCGGTAGCCGGGCTCAGCAAGGGGGCGGCGGTTCAATATAACGGGATTCCGGTGGGCCGAGTAACCGACATTCGCGTCGATCCCGACAATATAGCACAAATCCAGGTGACTGTCGAGATCGATACCAATCTTGTCACGATCAAGTCGGACGCGCGCGCATTTCTCGACGCCAATATATTGAGTGGAGTCTCGACAGTTCAAATCCGAGGCGGCACCCAGGCGGCCCGGGATCTGGAGGCTAAGCCGGGACATCGCTATCCGGTCATCGAGCCGGGGCGATCAGAATTTGAAGAAGTAAAGGCCTCGCTTCCCGAGCTGACGGGTGAACTCAAAGCCGCCGCGGCGAAACTGAATGCGTTGCTCAACGAGCAGAATCGTCAGGCGGTTGCCGAGAGCCTGCAGAATATCCGAACCGTGACCGGGGCCCTCGCCGATCACAGCCAGGATTTTGGCGCGGTCCTCGACAACGCCAATGCGGCGATGGTCGAGCTCAAAACGCTGCTTCAGCATGTCGATCAGAGCTATGTCGGGCGCGGTGGGTTGAAGGACCAAGTCTCGCAAACGCTCAAGGATTACGACAAGCTGGCCGCGAACCTGACCGACACCAGCCGTCAGCTCCAGCTTACGATCGGTGAGGCGCGGCCAGGAATTCGTAACTTTAGTCAGCAGACCCTACCCGGAGTAAATAACCTGGTCAGCGACGCGCAGCAGCTGGCGGCAAATTTGACCCGGCTGGTTGAGCAGCTCGAGCGGGACCCGACGCGGCTGCTGTTCGGGGACCGGCGCAAAGGATATCAGCCACAATGACCGGGTCGTCGTCCGGCGTCGCGCGCCGTCGGCTCGCCTGGGCACCCGTGCTGGCGCTGGCGGGTTGCGCCAGCCTCTTTGTCGCCACGCCTCCGGGGCACCTTTACCGACTGTCCACCGACACCGCCTATCCATCGAGCTTGCCCCATGTAAGCGCGCAGCTTCTCGTCGACGTCCCACAGGCACCGGCCGGCATCGACGTTTCCCGGATCGCGCTGAGCAGATCGCCGCTCTCGCTCGATTATTACGCCGATTCAGAGTGGACCGAGCGCGTCTCGACCCTGGTGCAGACAGCGTTGCTGGTAGCCTTTGAGAACAGCAAGGCAATTACTGCGATCGATAGCGAATCGATCGGTTTGAGGGCGGACTTCGTTCTCAAGACCGAGATTCGCCATTTCGAAGCCGTGGGCGTCGGAAATGGCGCCCCGCCGACGGTGTGGGTCGCGATGATTGCCAGGCTCGTCGCAATCCCGCAGCGCGAGATCATTGCCCAGACTTCGTTCGAGCGGCGCGTGCCGGCCGCGACAGACGAAGTCCCGGCCGTGGTCGCTGCCTTCAATGCGGCAGCGGATGCTGTGATCAAGGACATCGTCGTGTGGACCGTCACCAATCCCGCTTTAACCCGAAAGCGGCGCTAGCTATAGTGGTCACGTTTTGTTCGCGCGAGGGGCGGATGGTAGCTGCGCACAAGCTAACCGAGTTGCGGGTGAGCCCGTACGAGGTCGCGCCGATGCAGGCGGCGGCTGCGGTTGTCGCCGCATGCCATCGTGCGCTCGCTGCTCGCGGCGGCGGTATTCTCGCTGAGATCGGCGCGGAGGAGGGGGCGCTCGTCGATTGGCAGCGCTACCCCGGGGGCGAGGTCTACGATCCGCAGACCCACGTTCAATATTTTTACCACGCCCACCCAGCGGCGGATCGGGCGGTACGCGAACACGGGCATTTTCACACCTTCCTGCGCGCCGAGGGTATGCCGTTGGGGGTGGCGCCGCTGGTTCTGCCCGAGACCGCGGTCGCCGACGCCGCGCGGCCGACGCCGCAAGCGGCGCCGCTCAAGCACGGCGCGCGCGATGAGGTGAGCCACCTCGTGGCGATCGCACTCGATCCACGTGGCGAGCCGATGCGGCTGTTCACCACCAACCGGTGGGTTACCGGCGAGACCTGGTACCGGGCCGAAGATGTCATTCGCATGCTCGACCGCTTTACGTTCGGAGGGGTCGGCGGGCCTGCAGTGCTCAACCGCTGGATCGGCGCCATGCTCGCTCTATTCCGCCCGCAGATCGTCGCTTTGCTGCGGCAGCGCGACGAAACCGTGACGGCGTGGCGCTGGCGTCGCCGTACCAATGTCTTCGAGGATATTCGGCTGGAGATCACCTCGAGCGTCGCGATTGATCTTGGCGCTCAGTTCGCTTTTCTCGACCGGGTCGGATCGGGACTGGACGCGAATGCATCGCAACAGTTGTTGCGCTTGCCGCCGATGGCAGATGGCTGGAGCGAGGGTCATGCGGGCTGAACCCGCACCCTTTGCTCTATATCGCTCAGTGGGGCTGCGGCGGCGCTAGCGGTTCGCGCGGCGGAAGGTTGTTGGCATTCAGGCAATCTTTCAGTTTGGCCTCGCGCTTGGCATTCGAGTCGGGGGTGAAGTCAGGAAAGGCTGCCTGAGCCTGCTTGGCGCAAGTGTCCATCGTTTTCCAACGTACGATCGCGCCCATGCCCTGACTGGTCGCCCCGGCTCTGCCCGCGGACAGCCCGAGGGCGATAAGCAACGCCACAACCAACACAAAAACCGACCGCTTCATGTGTTGCCCTCGTTCGATGCGCGGGACCGGGTAGGGGCGATTCCGGTTGCACAATTATACACGACCCGAGTTCGGCCACGGCGATCACTACTCGCTATGCTATGACGAGCGGTGGCAGCTCAGACAAGAGGTGGATTTCGCGGTCGGGAGCGCCGGGTAGCCGTTCTCGGGTCTGACTCTGCCGGTTGCACCAGATGGCGCGCATGCCAAAGGCAGAGCCGGCCCAGGCGTCCCAGCCGTTCGACGAGATAAAGGCAATTTCTCGTGCCGGGACGGCGAGGCGGTCGACCGCGAGCTGGTAGACGCGGGAGTGCGGTTTGTAGACCCCGGCTTCCTCGACCGACAGCACATGGTCGAGCAGATCTTCGAGCCCGGCATGTGCGATCGCCGCGGCGAGCATCGCCGGCGAGCCATTCGACAGGATCGTGGTGGCCAAGCCGGCGCCGCGCAATTGCCGCAGCACCTCCGGCACCTCGGGATAGGCGTCGAGGGTCAGATAGAGCTGCATCAGCCGCTCGCGCAGGGCGGGGTCAGCCAGCCCTAAAGATTCCAGCGAGAAATCGAGCGCATCGCCGGTGACTTGCCAAAAATCCGCGTGCCGGCCCTGCACCGCACGCAGCCACGTATATTGCAGCTGCTTGTCACGCCACAGCGCAGCGAGCCGGGGCGCCGCATCGCCCAGCGCATCGGCACAGCGCTGCGCTGCCGAGGCAACATCGAATAGCGTGCCATAGGCGTCGAAAACACAGGCCCGGATGCCGTCGAGCGGTTCGCCGGTCATGCCGCGCCCCGCGCTGGAATCGCGGCGGCCCGCCGTTTCGGCCTCGGCCAGTGCGCCGCAATACGCGGCAATACCTCTTCGACGAGGCGCCGTGTCTGGGCGAGCATCTCCGCGTCGCCGCGCGCCGCCGGACGCAAGATGAACTTCGAGATGCCGCCTGCGACATAGGCAGCGATGCGTTCGACGATCGCTTCGGCGTCGCCGATCGCGAAATATTTTTGGGGCTCGCGGCCGGTGCGCCTGCGGTAGGCGTCGAACAGTCGGTGGAGAGCCGGGTCGTCCGGCCGGCCAAAGCGGAACGCGATGCCGGCGCCGTAATGGTCGTCGTCGATCGGCCGGCCTTCGGCGATCGCGGCCTCCCGGATCGCGGCGACGACGGCGCCGATATCATCGGGAGTCTCGCCGCCCGCCTGCCAGCCGGTGCCGAAGCGCGCGGTGCGCCGGATCGCCGCCGGGCTGGAGCCGCCGATCCACATCGGCAGATCGGGCTGCACCGGCTTCGGGCTGATCGAGGCGCCAGTGAGCCGGTAGTGGACGCCTTTGAAATCGACCTCGTCCTCGGCCCACAGCCGGCGGATGATTTCGAGACCCTCATCGGTCTTGCGGCCGCGGGTCTTGGTGTCGAGGTTCAAGGTGCGCCATTCGGGAGCCAGCGGACTGCCGATGCCAAAGGCCGGCAACAGCCGCCCCTCGGACAACACATCGATCGTGGCGCATTGCTTGGCCAGCAGTACCGGGTCCCGGAACGCCAAGGAGAGAACGTTGACGCCAAATTTGATCCGCCGAGTGCGCCCGGCAAGTGCGGCCATCACGCTCATGCATTCGAGGATCGGCTCGCGGCTGACCATGCGGTCGGTCTGCCACAGCAAGTCGACGCCGCCTGCCTCGCACAGATCGACCCAGCGCCAATAGCCGGCCACGCTGTCGAACGGAAACTCCATCAGCCCAAGCCCGACGGCAACATTTTTCGGCATGGCACTCTCCTGGCATTTTGCGATCCCGCCGGACGCCCAATCTTGAATGAGGTTCCGAGTCCGCCGGTTCGGATGCCGTCTACCGTAGCCGAGCACAAGCCGGCGGGGGAGTCGCGTCTCACTGAGCGGGATTCGGACTCTTTGGGCGTCGTTGATCTGAAACAAAGCATGATGCTAGGATAGCAAGTCTATTCAAAAAAATGGGTTGGAGGCTCTCGATGCGCGCCATGGATGTGATGACGACCCCGGTGATCACCGTCGATCCCGAGACGACAGTACAGGATCTGGCAAAACTTCTTTCCGAGCGCAACATCAGCGGGGTTCCGGTCTGCGAAGGCGACCGGCTGGTTGGAATCGTCAGCGAGGGCGATCTGCTGCACCGCGCCGAGACCGGCACCGAGCGGCGCCTGCAAAAGCGGCGGTCATGGTGGCTCAACTCGCTCGCGGCCGAAGAAGAAGCCGCCCGCGAATACGTGAAGGAACATGGCCGCAAAGTCGCGGACATCATGAGCCGCGACGTCATTTCCGTCTCGGACACGACCGATCTCGCCGAAGTTGCGATGCTGCTCGAAACCAAGCTGATCAAGCGGGTGCCGGTCGTCCGTGACGGCAAGCTGGTGGGGATCATCAGCCGCGCCAACTTGGTGCGCGCGTTGGCGACAACCAGCAGCGCCCCGGCGATCGTGGCCGACGCCGACGACCGCACTATCCGCGAAAAGCTGCTGAACGAGCTCAAGGGCCAGCGCTGGGCCAATATCTGGGCGGCCGACATCATGGTCCGGGACAAGGTTGTGCATGTCTGGCTCTCGGACGACCAGCCCATAGCCGAGCGGGACGCGCTGCGCGTCGCCGCCGAAAACATCCCCGGCGTTCGCCGCGTCGAGGAGCACGTCGTGCCGGCCCCGGTGGTGCCGGCCTTCTGAGGCTCAACTCCCGCGTTCCAGATCGAAGGGCAGAGCTTGACCTCTCGGGGTCGCGCGTAGTCTGGTCCGCCAGCAATTCTCGCTGATGCGAAAGGCTGCCAGATGCCGGGTCCGCTGCATGGGTATCGAGTCGTCGATCTCACGTCGAATGTCTCCGGGCCACTGGCGACAATGATCCTCGCCGACCAGGGCGCCGATGTGATCAAGGTTGAAGCGCCCGATGGCGGCGACGCCACTCGAGCGGGGGGCAATCGACGGGCCGGATTTACCGCGTCATTCCTCAACAACAACCGCAACAAGCGCTCGGTCGTTCTCGATCTGAAAAGGCCCGCAGCATTACAGGTGGTGATGCGGCTGATCGCCGGCGCCGACATCTTTGTCCAGAACTTTCGCCCCGGTGTCGCCGAACGCCTTGGACTCGGCGAGGACGCCGTTCGCGCGGTGTCGCCCAACATCGTCTATGTTTCGATCAGCGGCTTTGGTGAAGTGGGCCCTTATGCCGCAAAGCCGGCCTACGACCCGGTGATTCAGGGCTTTTCGGGGCTGGCGACGGTGCAAGCGGGCTCCGACGAGGCGCGCCCGCGGTTGCTGCGCACGATCCTGCCCGACAAATTGACCGCGATCACCGCCTCGCAGGCGATCACCGCTGCCCTTCTGGCGCGAGAGCGCACCGGCGAAGGCCAGCATGTGCGGCTGTCGATGCTGGAAGCCGTGCTGGCGTTTTTGTGGGCCTCGGATATGGGCAGCCAGACCTTTGTCGGCGACGAGCCTTCGCAGCAGGAAGCCGCAAGCGCGCTCGATCTGATCTACGACACGGCGGATGGCTACATGACCGTGGCGGCCTTGACCGACCGGCAATGGGCCGGCCTGGCGCAAGTCGTCGGCCATCCGGAGTGGGTCGACGACGCGCGATTCAAGACCTCGGCGCAGCGCCAAAAGAATATAGACGCCAGGCTGGAACTCACGCAGCAGGCATTGTTAACCCGCCCGGCGGCGGAGTGGCTGGAGCGGCTGACCGCGGCGCAGGTTCCGTGCGGCCCCGTGTTGACGCGCAACCAGGTCATCCGCCATCCGCAGGTCGAGGCGCTGAGCCTTGTCGTCGAGACCGAGCACAAAAAGGCCGGGCGGTTGCGCCAAGCGCGCGCGGCGGCGCGGTTCTCGCGCACGCCCACCGAGATCCGCAGCGGCGCCCCGGGGCTTGGCGAGCACACAGATGAGATCCTGGCCGAACTCGGCTATTCGCCCGCCGAAATTGCGGAACTCGGCTCGGCCAAAATGGCGGCTGCTGCAGACGGAGATTAGCCGTGATCGACTTTTATTATTGGCCGACGCCGAACGGCTGGAAAGTCGCGATCATGCTCGAGGAGTGCGGCCTCGAATACCATGTGATCCCGGTCAATATCGGCCGCGGCGACCAGTTCAAACCCGAATTCCTCGCGATCAGCCCGAACAATCGCATGCCGGCGATTGTCGATCACGACGAGCCGGATGGGCCACTGCCGGTATTCGAATTGGGGGCGATCCTGATCCACCTCGCCGAAAGGGCCGGGCAGTTCATGCCGCTGACCCGGCGCGGGCGGAAGGAGTGCCTTGAATGGCTGTTCTGGCAGGTCGGCAATCTCGGGCCGATGGCCGGCCAGCTCAGCCATTTCGTCAATTATGCGCAAGGCGAGCACCCTTATTCCCATAAGCGCTACGCCGACGAATACAATCGCTGCCTCGGCGTGCTCGAACGCCGCCTCGATGGGCGCGAATTCATCCTCGACGATTATTCGATCGCCGATATGGCATCATGGCCATGGGTGCTTATCGCCAAGCCGTTGGGCCAGCCGCTCGATGGCTTTCCCAATGTGGCGCGGTGGCGCGCGACGCTCAGAGATCGGCCGGCGGTGCAGCGCGGGGTGGATCTGGGTAAGGAATTGCGCCGCTCGGCGCCGCCTTCCGACGAGGAACGGCGCGTGCTGTTTAATCAAACGGCACAAAATCTGCCCGGCGGGACATGAGGCTTATTGGTTGAGCCAGCGGCGGGCGAAGCCGAGCAACCCTTGCGGCAAGAAGACGACAATGGCGATGAAGATAATGCCGAGCGGGATCAGATAGTATTCGGTCAAGAAGCGCGACAGACCCTCGCGCAGCAGCAAGAAGAAAGCGGCCCCCACAATCGGCCCGACCAAGGTGCCGATACCGCCGATGA
>CAVTFD010000052.1:0-37187 GCA_963733945.1 uncultured Alphaproteobacteria bacterium
GTCATTTGGACCCGCAGCGGCTATTTGAGTTGGCTCACCACCCGAGCCGACCCCAGCGGGCGCCAAGTGTCGGATTTCCGTCGCTGGCTGCATCGACTTGCGGGTATCGCTGTGCAAAACTGCCGCTCGCCGTTGCAACCTGCAGGGAGGCCAGCCCGATGACCGAGAAGACCACGCAATCCGTCGCGAATTTGGGCTATCACGCCCACATCTATTACGACCAGGCAAAAACGCGCCCCGTTGCTGAGCGGGTCTGCGCCGCGCTCGGCGAGAAGTTCAAGGTCGAGATCGAAGAGTTTCGCGACACGCCGCGCGGACCGCATCCGATCAGCAATGCCCTGGTCATTTTCAAGCCCGAAGAGTTCGAGCGCGTCGTCCCTTATCTGATGCTGAACCGCGAGGGACTCGACGTGCTGGTCCACCCGCTGACGACAGACGCGGTCGAGGACCACAGCAGCTACGCGATCTGGCTGGGCAACCCGGTCGAACTGAAGCTGCACACTTTGCCGCACGGCCGCGGCGGCCAGCTTCCGAGCGGGGTAAGAGCGTAGGCGTCGCGGGCGTTCCTCGCCCGGTGCAAGTGCGGCGGGCGGCGCGGGGAGCTTCGAGGCTCCCGATCAGGTGTCCTGTGCGTAGAGCTAGATCCAATCACAGGTTCATGAGGCGACGACGGACTACTGCGGCACGAAAAACTCTGTACACGGCAAGGCCGGTGCGCATGGCGCAAATGGGTCCCGGCCTTCGCCGGGAAAACGAGGAGGGGGACGCCGCCCTGAATCACCTGAAATGGTCTGGGCACTGGCTGACGGCGTGGTGCTCTGCTATCTCCCTTATCCATTTTTTGGAGGCGGCCATGCCATCTGAAATCTCGGACGAAGCTCTCGACTTTTTGTTGGCCCGCGCCGGGCTCAGCCTCAGCGATGCGCAAAAAGCCGAGCTGAAGGGGGTTTATGCCGGCATCGCGGCGATGGCCGAGCGCGTGCGCAAGCCGCGCGGGCGTATGGCCGAGCCGGCGTTGACCTATGGTTTTGCCGAGGAGGATCTGCCGTGACCGACCAGATCCCGACGATCGCCGAGGCCGCCCGGCTGATCGCGGCGAAGCGCCTGTCGCCGGTCGAGCTGACCCGCGCCTGCCTCGACCGGGTGCATAGGTTGGACAATCGGCTGCATGCCTTCATCCATCTGACCGAAGAGCGCGCGCTGGCCGAGGCGCGCGCCGCCGAGCAGGCGATCATGGCCGGCGGCCCGTCCGGGCCGTTGCACGGCATCCCGATCGGGCTCAAGGACATCGTCGACACCAAGGGCATTCCGACCACCTGCCAGTCGAAGATCCTCGCCGACAACATCCCTGGCGCCGATGCCGCCTGCGCCGAGAAGCTCGCTGCCGCCGGCACCGTGCTGATCGGCAAGACGACCACGCATGAATTCGCCGATGGCGGCCCGAGCTTCGATCTGCCCTGGCCGCCGGCGCGCAACCCGTGGGACACGGATCACTTCACCGCCGGCAGCAGCAGCGGGACCGGCGCCGGGGTCGCAGCCGGGCTGATCCTCGGCGGCATCGGCACCGACACCGGCGGCTCGATCCGCGGCCCCGCGGCCTTGTGCGGCATCGCCGGGATCAAGCCGACCTATGGGCTGGTCAGCCGCGCCGGCGTCGCCCCCGCCGCCTTCAGCCTCGACCATATCGGCCCGATGGCGTGGACCGCCGAGGATTGCGCGCTGATGCTGCAGGCGCTCGCCGGCCACGACCCGCGCGACCCGGCCAGCGCCTCGCGGCCCGTCCCCGACTACTCGGCGCTGATCGGCAGCGGCATCAAGGGGCTCAAGATCGGCGTCATCCACCATTTCCACGAGGTCGATTACCAGGTCAGCGCCGGAACCCGGCGCGGCATCGACGACGCGATCGCCACGTTCCGCGATCTCGGGGCCGAGGTGCGTGAGATCAAGCTGTCTCCGTTGCAGGACTGGATGGCCTGCGGCTCGCTGATCTCGATGGTCGAGCGCGCGGCCGCCTATGAGGAATGGGCCCGCACCCGGCTCGGCGATTTCGGCGAGCGCGTGCGCAGCCGGCTGATGCTGGGCGCCCTGGTTTCCGGTGTCGACTATGTCCAAGCGGTGCGGCGACGGCGCGAGTTGCGCGCCGAATTGCAGGCGGCGATGGCCGGCCTCGAGGTCGTGCTGACCGCCTCCCAGCCTTCCGAGGCGCCAAGGATCGACACCCTGCCGAAATGGGATGTGTTCGAGACGCCGAGCTTTACGATGCCGTTCAACGTCGCCGGCTATCCGGCGATCTCGGTGTGCTCAGGGTATGGCGCCGGCGGTCTGCCGGTGGCGATCCAGCTGGTCGGCAAGCCGTTTCAGGAGCCGACCGTGTTGCGCATCGCCGACGCCTTCGAAAAGGCTACCGAATTCCGCAACAAGCGCCCGGCCATGATCGCCGAGGCTTCGCGAGTCTGACTGGCGATGGCCTGAAAGGCTTTGCAAGGAACAGCAGCGCCGCGTCGTTCCGCTCACGGGTCGCCCTGTTCACCGTGATTTGATAGCGCGTCACCTTGGCATCGGCATGATCCGCCGCAAATACACGACACGGCCTGCTCACGTTCGGCTGCCCGCAATAGGAGAACGACCGTGCGGCGATACCCTTTGACGATCCCCACGTTGCTTGGTCTGTGCTTTCTCGCGCTGATCGCGTGTGCGCAGACGGGCCCGACAGTCTCGCAGGCGCAGGTTCCGCCGGGGAAGCCCGGAACGGCGCGGGTCTGGTTCTTGCGCGGATCGATATCGCCAAATCCCGCTGTCCAAGGGTTCTCGCCGATGATCTACGCGAATGGCGCGCCGGTTGCGACGATCCCGCAGGGAACCGGGTTTTATCGCGACTTTGCGCCGGGGGCTTACCAGTTCACGGTCCAGCCCTTTGGCCTGCCGACCGCCCAGGCGACAACGGTCCAATTGGCGGCCGGGACGCTGAGCTACCTCAATGTCGACTGGGTAGCCAGCTGGACGCAGGGCTATCCGCCCGCGAGCTGGAATTTCGCCCCCAACACCTTCGCCATCCTGGCGATGGCCCCGCAGGTCGCGCAAGCATATCTGCCAAATTTGGGCTATCTCGGCGAGCGATAGATCCGGCACGCGGATATCTGGGGCCGAGCCTGCCGGTGCCGGCCTAGGCGGTCTTCGCCGCAATGAGGCCCAGTTCGGCGATCGTCTCTTCGCGCATCAAAAATTTCTGGATCTTGCCGGTGACAGTCATCGGAAAGGCGTCGACGAATTTGACGTAGCGTGGGATCTTGTAATGGGCGATCTGCCCCTCGCAGAAGGCGCGGATCTCTTCGGGGGTCGCGGCCACGCCGCCGCGCAGCCGGACCCAGGCGCACAACTCTTCGCCATAGCGCGGATCGGGCACGCCGATCACCTGTACGTCCTGGATTTTCGGGTGGCGGTAGAGGAACTCTTCGATCTCGCGCGGATAGACGTTCTCGCCGCCGCGGATCACCATGTCCTTGATGCGGCCGACGATGTTGCAATAGCCCTCGCCGTCGATCGTCGCGAGGTCGCCGGTATGCATCCAGCCGGCCACATCGATCGCCTCGCGCGTCTTCTCCCCATCGTTCCAGTAACCGAGCATGACGAGATAGCCGCGGGTCAGCAATTCGCCCGGCGCGCCGCGTGGCACGATGCGCCCCTCGGCGTCGATCACCTTGGCTTCGACATGTGGAAGAATCCGGCCGACGGTCGAAACCCGCCGCTCGATCGGATCATCGGCCGCCGAGGCGAAGCTCGCGGGGCTCGTCTCGGTCATGCCATAGCCGATGACGACCTCCGAGAGGTGCATCAGCGAGAAAGCGCGCTTCATGACCTCGATCGGGCACGGGCTACCGGCCATCATGCCGGTGCGCAACGAGGAAAGATCGAATTTGGCGAAGTCGGGATGATCCATCTCAGCGATGAACATCGTCGGTACGCCGTAGACGGCCGTGCAGCGCTCCGCCTCGATCGTCTCAAGGGTAGCGAGCGGGTCGAACCCTTCGCTCGGATAGACCATCGCCGCCCCGTGGGTCAGAGCAGCCGAGATTGCCGATCACCATGCCGAAGCAGTGATAGAGCGGCACCGGGATGCACACCCGGTCGTGTTCGGTGAACTTCATCGTCTCGGAGATGAAGAAGCCGTTGTTCAGGATATTGTGGTGGGTCAGCGTGGCGCCCTTGGGGAACCCGGTGGTGCCTGACGTGAACTGGATGTTGATCGGATCGTCGAACTGCAACTGGCCGGCGAGTGCGGCGAGCTTCTGGTGCTCGGCGGCACGGCCGAGGCCGCAGACATCGTCAAAGCGCACCGCGCCCGGCACGTTCTCGTCCCCGATCGTGATGACCAGGCGCAGATCGGGAAGCTTGGCCGCGCGCAGATTGCCCGGAGAGCCGGTGGCGAGCTCGGGCGCCAGCTCGCGCAGCATTTCCAGATAGTCGCTGGTCTTGAACCGGGTGGCGGTGATCAGCGCCGCGCAGCCGGCTTTGTTCAACGCGTATTCGAGTTCGGTCAGCCGATAGGCCGGGTTGATATTGACGAGGATCAGCCCGGCTTTGGCGGTGGCGAACTGGGCGACGGCCCACTCGGCATTGTTGGGCGACCAGATACCAATACGCGCGCCGCGTTCGAGGCCGAGCGCCATCAGCCCGGCGGCGAGGGCATCGACCTGCTGCTTCAGCTGATGCCAGCTCCAACGGATTCCCTGATGCCGGACGATCAGCGCATCACGCTCGCCAAACCGCTCGACGGCCTGGTCGAAATAGACCCCGATCGTCTCACCGATCAGCGGCGTCCCGCTGGCGCCGTGGACATAACTCAGCCGGGTCATTGCTCTCCGTACCCGAATTCAGCTCTGCATCAGCAACGGAGAATAGCACTCTGAAGTTGTGTCGTCCAAACCCGGTTGCTGCATCTGCAGCTATTCTGCAGCGAACACGCCCGTTTCGGTTGAACCATCTGCGCGCGCTTCGCTAGGG
Source organism: uncultured Alphaproteobacteria bacterium (assembly GCA_963733945.1). Classification (GTDB taxonomy): domain Bacteria; phylum Pseudomonadota; class Alphaproteobacteria; order ATCC43930; family CGMCC-115725; genus AP-15. The sequence continues at coordinate 5,002 of CAVTFD010000052.1, forward strand.
CCAGCGCAGCGCTTTCAGGCGACTTTGAGGCCGAGGGCGCGGGCGACCCCCTCGCCGTAGGCCGGATCGGCGCGCAGACAATTGGCGACGTGGCGCTCCTTGATGTGCCGACGCGCATCGCCCATCGCGCGGGCTGTGTTTTCGAACAGAACCTGCTGCTGCGCCAGCGTCATCAGCCGGAAGAGATTGCCCGGCTGCTCCCAGTGATCGTCGTCGGCGTAATGGTTGTAGTGCGCCGCCTCGCCTTCAATGGGCAACGGCGGCTCGGCGAATTCGGGCTGGTTGTCCCACAGCCCGGCGCTGTTAGGGTTGAAGCTGGTGGTGCCCCCGAGATTGCCGTCGACCCGCATCTTGCCATCCCGGTGGTAGCTCATGACCGGGCATTTCGGCGCGTTGACGGGGATCTGGTAGAAGTTGACGCCGAGTCGGTAACGAACCGCGTCGTTGTATGAGAAGAGGCGCGCCTGCAGCATCCGGTCCGGAGAGAAGCTGATGCCGGGGACGACATTCGACGGCCCGAACGCCGCCTGCTCGACTTCGGCAAAATAGTTGTCCGGCCAGCGGTTGAGCTCCATCACGCCGACCTCGATCAGCGGGTACTCGGCCTTCGGCCAGACCTTGGTCAAATCAAAGGGGTTGTGCCGGTGCGTCTTCGCCTGCACCTCGGTCATCACCTGGATGAACAGTGTCCAGCGCGGGAAATCGCCGGCCTCGATCGCGTTGAACAGGTCGCGGCCATTGCTTTCGCGGTCTTTTGCTACGAGGGCCTCGGCCTCGGCATCAGTCAAGTTCTGGATGCCCTGCTGCGTGCGGAAGTGAAATTTGACCCATACCCGCTCATTGGCGGCATTGATCATTGAGAAGGTGTGGCTGCCAAAGCCGTGCATATGACGGAAGCTTTTCGGGATGCCGCGGTCCGACATGACGATCGTGACCTGGTGCAGCGCGTCGGGCAGTAATGTCCAGAAATCCCAGTTATTGTCGGCGCTGCGCAGCCCGGTGCGCGGGTCGCGCTTGATCGCGTGGTTGAGATCGGGAAAGCGCAGTGGGTCGCGGAAAAAGAACACCGGCGTATTGTTGCCGACGATGTCCCAATTGCCCTCCTCGGTATAGAACTTGAGCGCAAAGCCGCGGATGTCACGCTCGGCGTCGGCGGCGCCGCGCTCGCCGGCGACCGTCGAGAAGCGGGCAAACATAGGCGTCTGTTTGCCGATTGCGGAAAAGATCTTCGCCTTCGTAAAGCGCGTGATGTCGCGCGTCACAGTGAAGGTGCCGTGGGCGCCCCAGCCCTTTGCATGCATGCGCCGCTCGGGGATCACCTCGCGGTCGAAATGCGCCAGCTTGTCGATGAGCCAAATGTCCTGCAATAGCGCTGGACCGCGGGGACCTGCAGTCATGATGTTGGTGTTGTCGGCGACAGGTGCGCCGGCTTCGTTGGTAAAACGCTTTGTTTGCGACATGACAGGTTCCTCGGGTTAGGCGATGAAAGGGTTCGCGGTGGATAGAAGGTTCCTGCGTCGAGATCAGGGCGGCTGATGCGTTGATCAAATCGATTGCGTTGATCCTCCTATTAGCCGCCATTGGTTAGATTCCTGGCGTTTTCGTCGGCAGAATCGCGCCGTTGACCGGATTGGGCAACGGCAAATCGCCGTCGCCGCCGACGAAGAGCGCGCGAACCCGGCGATCGAGGCCGCAAAACGCTGAATTCCGCTGGTTTGCGTACACCGACGCATACCTTTCCTGTCGCTGCTTGCCGCACAATGACCCCGCGCCGAGTACCTTTGTCCGCTTCACCCGTCGGGTCCCCCATCACCGCCCCGGTCAATCCCCCACAAGATGCTGAAGTTTATATCAGAATTGTATTGAACGCGCTCAAAATCGCCGCTTCATCTGGGCAATGCAGGTTCAGACATGAATAGCGGCTCACACGCGACTTAGCTCGCTCCACCGCTCAGGTGCCGCGATCCCGCCAATGACCCTCAGGCACTCCCTCGTCGGCACTCGCTCGAAAGCGTCAATGCCGCGAGAATAGAATGCCATTATGGCAATCACATGGTTGTCAGGTACTGCGCTGGGGCCATTAACAGCCTGGTTGTAAGAGGGCATAATGCCTGCCGAGAAGGGGTGCGCGGTACATATGGACTCGCTGGAGCGCGGACAGGTCAGGTTCCGGGTCCACGGCCCGGATACAGCGACCGACGAGGTTTCGGCGGGCGTGTTCTCGCGCCAACTCGGAACCCTCTTCCGGGCGCTCAAGGCTGCAGACAAAGCGGCTAATGGTAGACCCATCCATGACTACGTGATCGCTAATCTCAGCACAACGACACCAACCGCGCTTCTTGCGGAGCGACCCTTACCGAAATTCAAGGGACAATTTATCACGGGTCACTCGGGCATTGCCGCGTTTGAAGATTGCGTCAATGCAATAACTATTGGCGCACAAGAACGCGCCCTCAGCTATGGGACATGCGTCAATCAAATAGCAAGATTTGTGGATGTGGGATATTCAGAGATCTGGACATCCGAAGCTAAGGTGTTTCGCGTAGATCATTTTCTCAAAGAACGTGCGCACTCGATAATAGCTTCAGATTCAGATTTGGCGCGTTTTGACCGTCTTCCTGAAATGATTTCTGAGCGCGACTGGTATAAAGGCGTCGCCTCGGGCTCGTTTGATGGAGAGATCAAAGCAGCTGATCTTCGCGGTGCACTTCCGCAACTTGCTCTTGTCCTAACGGCTGGCGGGAATGAGATTGAATGTATTTGCAGAGAGGAGGATATCGAATCGATAAGAGCGGCTCTAAATCGACGGGCGCGGGTGTATGGACGAGCGATCTATGATGGGCGGGCCGGCCTACCACGACGTATTGAGGTCAGTAAAATTGAGCTCGTCGCTGGCAGCAGAGATTTCACGCGCTGGAAAGGGGCGTTCAAGCCGTTCAATATAGAGGCATGGGAGGAGGACGAAAGTTGATGGCGCCTCCCAAGAATCTCTTTTGGGATTCCTGCGTATTTATTCGATATCTTACTCGGTCCCCAGCTACGCTCCTTGCTGATATTGATCAATATGTGGTCGATTGCAGAGATGGAAAATACACGATCCACTGTTCGACGCTGGTATACTCTGAAATTTGGCCGCGCTTTCTAAAGAAGCGAGGGTTTGGTACGCCGGCTAGCTTCTTTTCAGATCTCGGCAGCGCATTTGCACCATTTGATCCGAACCCCAACATACTCAGCTACGCGGGGGCGTTACGCGATCACGAGCCGGTCAATCCGGGAGACCAAAAAATCGGCGGGACAAACAAAAGGTCAATCGGAACCCCTGACGCGATACACCTTGCGACGTGTCTTTATTTGCGAGATGTCGCGGGGGTAACAGACATCGTGTTTCATACATTTGATGAAGGGAAGGGCAAGAACTGGGAGGGGCGATGCGTTCCTATCATCGGATTCGAGCGGTGGTTCCCGCCCGATCGTAGGGTCAAAGAGGTTGCCGACGTGTGCAGTCTTATACGCACGATGCCGAGACACCCGAGCCCCGACCTAGTGACCGGAGCATCGCGCGGGTTAGTCGTCCCCACGTCAGGCGCTTAAGGACATGATCCGAAATAGCGGCGGGGCAAAGTCTCGTCCTTCGCCAGCGTAGTTACGGTTTCGAGCAGCTTGGCGTCGAGGATGCCGTAGCGTCCCGATTTTGCAGTTCGGACCTTCACCGTGATTGCTCAATCGACGGCGGTGACGACGCCGCTAATTAGATTGCCGGCGTAGAGCGTGGCGAGGTCGATGTTGCCATCGCCGGGCGCCGGCTCGATCGAGGCGAGCAGGGTGGCGAGGCGATGCTCTTGGTCGCGGGCGAGCTGTTCAGCCTCGGCGACGGTGACGCCGGCGAAGCCGATGGTGTCGCCGGAACGGCGGCGGCCGACGGCCGGGAGGTCAGCCGAGATAACCGTGGCGATCTTGGGATAGCCGCCGGTGGTCTGGTGGTCGGCCAACAGCAGGATCGGCTGGCCGGAGCCTGGCACCTGGATCGCGCCGGTCGCGATCGCATCGGAAATGATGTCCCAGCCTTGGCGGTGGCGTAGCCTCGGGCCGTAGAGCCGCATCCCCATGCGGTCGGCGCTGGTCGAGATACGGAATTCGGCGTCGAGCAATGTCGCCACCGCTTCCTCGGTGAAATATTCCTGTTGCGGTCCGAGGATCACGCGGATCGGCTGGTCAGCGGTTGCCGGCAGCGGCGCCGGCAAGCGCTGCTCCGGCCGCTCCGATGCGCGCTCGACCGCCAGCGGGACGAGGTCGCCCTCGCGCAAAGTGCGCCCCTCGAAGCCGCCGAGCCCCGCGCGTAGATAGGTCGAAGCGCTGCCGAGGACCGGCGGCACCGCGATGCCGCCTTCGACAGCCAGATAGCCGCAGACTGAGGCCGGGCCGAGGACGATCTGGAAGACCTCGCCGCGCGTCAGGCTGGCGCTGTGCCAGGCGTTGACGACGCGCCCATGCTCGCCCCCGATCGCCAGCGCTGCGCCGATACCGGCGACCGCGACCCGCACCGTGTCGGCGGCGACTTCGAAGCTCGGCCCGCTGTGCAGGATTTCGAGCGCCGCCGTCCCCGGCGGATTGCCGACGAGTGCGTTGCCGATGCGTAGGCTAAAGTCGTCGAGCGCACCCGAAACCGGCACGCCCAGCGCCTGCCAGCCGACCCGGCCGAGATCCTGCACCGTCGTGTGCAAGCCTGGGGTCAGCACCTTCAGCGCGGCATTCATACTCCGATCGGCTCGCTGTCGATCGCGTATGCGCCGCGCGCGACCGCGCCGCGGATCGCGGCAAAGGCGGCGGGGTCGATCGGCTCGAACCGCACCGCGTCGCCAGGCGCCAGGAGCGCCGGCGGCGTTCGCGCTGGGTCGAAAAGGCGGATCGGCGTCGCCCCGATCAGGTGCCAGCCGCCGGGACTCTCATAGGGATAAATCGCCGTCAGGGTGGTGGCGATTGCAATCGAGCCGGCCGGGACCCGCACCCGCGGGTCGGCGCGCCGCGGCAAGGCCAGCGCCGCCGGCAGATCGCCCAAATACGGAAAGCCGGGCAGAAAGCCCAGCATGTAGACGTGGTACCGTGCGTCGCTATGCAATGCCACGACGTTGTCCGGCGGGAGCCCGGTCAGCCGCGCCACCTCGGCGAGATCGGGGGCGAACTCGCCCTCGTAGCACACCGGGATATGCCAAAGGCGAGCATTGGCGTCGGCGCCCTCGTCGCGGTCGAGCAGCCCGGTGATGGCCCGCTCTAGATCCGCCCGCGAGGTCGAGAGCGGATCGTAATGCACCATCAGCGAGCGGAAGGTCGGCACGGTCTCGACAATTCCGGCTGGTGGCGCAGCGCGAAGCACGCGGTCGAGGCGCAGCACCTCGCGGCTCAGCCCGCGGTCGATCGAGTCGCCGAATTCGACGACGAGCGCGCGGTCGCCGACCGACAGGAAACGCACCGGCATCGAATTCTTGCTACAATCCGCCACCCCATATGATGCGGGACGATAGAGCGAGGAGCCGGGCATGGCAAAAGCGATCAATCTGAACGCCGATATGGGCGAAGGCTTTGGCGCCTGGGACATGGGCGACGACGCCTCGTTGATGAAGATCATCCGCTCGGCCAGCATCGCCTGCGGGTTCCACGCCGGCGACCCGGTGACGATGCACCGGCTGGTCAGCCTGGCCGCCGCCGAGGGGGTCAGCATCGGCGCGCATCCGGGTTTCAACGATCTGTGGGGGTTCGGGCGGCGGCGCATCGACACGAACCCGCGCGAACTCGAATACATGATCGCCTATCAGATCGGCGCGTTGCAGGCGATGGCGGCCTATGTCGGGGCCAAGGTCACGCATGTCAAAACACACGGCGCGCTCAACAACATGGCGGCCGAAGATATCGAGCTGGCCTTGGCGATCGGCCGGGCGATGAAGACGGTCGACCGCGACCTGATTTATGTGGCGCTCGCCGGCTCGCAGATGGAAAAGGCGGCGCAGGAATTGGGCTTGCCGTTGGCGCGCGAGGGATTTTGCGACCGGCTCTACGACGACGACGGCAACCTGACCTCGCGCAAGGTGCCGGGCGCGGTATTGCACGATGCCAACGAGATCCGCGACCGGGTCGTCAGAATGGTCGGCGACGACGAGATCGTCTCGCGCACCGGCAAACGGCTGAAGGTCCGTCTCGACACCTTGTGTCTGCATGGCGACGAGCCGTCCGCGGTGATCGCCGCGCGCGCGGTGCGCCACGGCCTCGAAGCCGCCGGCGTCGACATCGTGACACTGCCGGAGATGGAGCTAGGCTGATCTTCGACCGCGAGCGGGCTGCGCCCTAACGCTAACGCGACATCGCCGCGACCATGTCTGCGATCCACGCCTCGTCGCCGCTGATGGTTGCGAGCTGCGCGCGCAGCTCCGGCTCCGGCATGGCGCAGGAGCGGATCACCCGCAGATCTTCCTCATCACCTTCGAGGTCGCAGACGATCTCGAGCCGGATCCCATTGGGATCGAAGAAATAGAATGAATGAATCGCGGGCGGTATGGTCAGCAGCGGCCCCGCGGCGATGGCGACGCCATTCGCCTTAAGCCTCGCCAAGATCTCTTGATAACGCTGCGGCCCGCACACGAACGAGACATGCTGCATCGCGCCCAAGGTATCGCGGTCGGTCTTGGCGACTCCCTTTGGATATTCGAAGAACGCGAGCAGGCTGTCGCCGCCCATATCGAGAAAGTAGTGGAGTATGTTCTTGTAGGGGGGCGACCCGACGCCGTGCGCCGGCCCCGCATCGGGCGGCCGCGAGGGCGTGCGCAAACCATGCACGAGGGGCATGCCGAGGATGCGCACATAGAAATCGAGCGTCATCCGCATGTCCGTAGTAACCAGCGCAAGATGATGGATGCCTCGCAGTAAAGGCTTGCCCCGCGGGGCGGAAGTTTCGACTCGGCTTTCGACCACATTATTGTCCATGCGGTTCCTCCCTCGGCGAAGCTGCGACGACCCACCCATTAGCACGCTGGCGACGACGGCGCCGCCAAAACATTGCTCGGCGACGCCGTCCGCCTCGCCAAAGTCGCCGGCGTTGCCGACGATCGGGCCGATCTGGAGATCTCGCACGAGATAATCTGAGCTGGCGAAACTATTGCCGGCGCGGCTGCAATCGGGTATCTTACACGAATATGACGGCTCGGACTGGCAACCTGGGAGTCGCCCTGCTTAAACCGATCGAATGGTTGACCAGGGTCGGCACAGGCGCCGACCGGTCTGCCCAAAAAAGTCATTCATAAGAAAAAATTTGCGTCAGCGATAAGAAACGGTCCTGTCCTTGTTGGACCAGCAATGGTGGTACGAGGCCAACGAACAGCGGAGGAACTCATGATCGAATATTTGGAGCGGCAGGAGAAGCTTACAGGGAACCAGTGGCGGATCATCGCCACGGCGAACCTTGGCGACATGCTCGATTTCTTCGACTTTTTCCTGATCGGGTATGTGCTGGCGTTCATCTTCAAAGAGTGGCATCTGACCTACGGCAAGTCGGCGCTGATCCTGATCTCCGCCGGCCTTGGCGCCGTCTCCGGGGCCTTCTTCTGGGGCTGGATGGGAGACCGCATCGGCCGGCGCAAGGTATTCATCCTGACGGCCCTCAATGTCGCCATCGCCACTGGCGTCATGTTTTTCACCCCTAATCCAGACGCTGGGTCGCCGGTTGGGTCTTCCTCTCTTTCTTCCGCTTCTTCGTGGGCTTCGGCAACGCGGGACTGATCGCTGTCGATATTCCGTTGGTGCAGGAATTCGTCCCTTCCTACAAGCGCGGCTGGGTCAGCGGGCTGACGACTGTCCTGCTGCCGGCGGGCAACATTTGGGGGCACTGTCAGGAGCCTACCTGGCGCCGGTTATCGGCTGGCGCGGGTTGTTTCTCGTTGGCTTGGCTCCGGCGCTGCTGGTGCTGTTGATCCGCTATTGGGTGCCAGAATCGCCGCGCTGGCTGATGCGCATGGGGCGGAACGAGGAGGCGCGCAAGTCGCTCGCCTGGGCGCTTCAGGTCGATCCGAAGGAAATCGAATTGCCGGCCAGCCTTCCGGAGATGGAGAAGACGTCGTGGCGCGAGCTGTTCAAATACCCGCGCAGCATGACCGCGGCCTGCCTCGTCGCGCTGAGTCAGACCGGCGGCGTCGGTATTCTGCTGTGGATCACGACCTTGTTCGTGATGGTGCTCAAGGTAACACCGGCTTACGCCTCCTATCTGATGATCTATGTCGGCGTACTCGGCATCGTCGGGCGGCTGATCGCATCATGGATGTCCGACGCGTTTGGGCGCCGCCTATCGGGTCTGCTGATCGGCCTCGGCGGGGCGATAACGATGGCGCTCGCCGGCTATTGGCATGATGTTTTCATCGGTACCGTCTCAGTGTTCTTTGTGATGATCATGATCCAGCGTTTCTTTGGCGACGCCAGTTACGCGATCATCGGGCCTTATCTGGCGGAGGTCTGGCCGAACCGGCTGCGCGCGAGCGGCATGGGCTTCAGCTACGGCATCGGTAATCTTGGCAAGATCATCGGTCCTCTCGGGCTCGCGTTGATCGTCGGCTCGTCCAATTACGTCAGCCCGAAGGTGACTCTCGACGCGATCTTCCCGGCGCTGCTTTTCCTTGCTTTCTGGTACGGGCAGGCGGGCCTTGTCTTCTGGTTTATCGGCTTCGAGACCAAAGGCCGCTCGATCGAGGAGATCAACACCGCGCTCGACGCACCGCCGACATCAACTACGCCGGTTCGAGCCCCGCCGGCGCACGCCTGATGGTGGCTAGCAGCCTCGGAATTGGAAGATGTTAGCCGGCTCCTCCGTCCAGCCGCGGTCGCGGTAGAGCCGACCGGTCATCGCCTCGACGTAAGGCGCGGCGGCGCAGGCCATCGCGAATTGGCGCTCTGACAAGGTCAGACCGGCGGCGCGGCAGGCGGTTGCTACCCGGTCGCGGGTGGCGGGGTCGATATCGGCCGGCTCGGGGTCGGGGAGCGGCGGTGGGGCGTTCGAGAATTCGGCGTCGGGATAGAGCTGCGGCCGCCGCTTCCGCCAGGGCGTCGCCATCTCATAGGCGTGCGCGACCCGCAGCACCGTAGCGTCGTCAAACGGCCGGCCAACGATCTGCATCGACAACGGCAGCCCGCCGCTGCTGAACCCGATGCATTGCGCCAATGCCGGGCCGCCGGTGACGTTGAACGGCGTCGTCAATGACGGCCGCCGCCAGAATTCGATGGTGCGCCACGTGCCGAGCCGCGGCGCCGGGCCGCCGGCGGTCGCGGTAACCAGCACGTCGAAATTTTCGTAAATCGGCGCCATTTCGGCCAAGATGCGGCGGCGCTCCCGCTGGGCCTGGACGTAATCGCGCGCGCTGATCAGCACGGCCGGCAAGACGCGGCCGAGAAAATCCTCGCCGAAATCGCCTGGCCGGTTGCGCAATGCGTTTTCGTGCACAGCGAGCAGCTCGCTCTCGGCGATCGTGACCTTGACGTCGTAATAGTCCTGCGCCTGCCGCAGGCGCGCCTCGCCGAGAGCGGCGCCGAGCGAGCGAAAGACCTCGAACGCCTGCTCCAGCGCTGCTGCAACCTCGGCGGTCACCGGGCAATCGTCCTCGTGCAAGTGGCGCACGATGCCGATGCGCAGGCCCCGGATGTCGCCGTTCAGGGCCGCGCGATAATCGGGCGCCGGGCGCGTGGCACTCGCCGAATCGTTCGGGTCGTGGCCAGCGATCGTCTGCAGCATGATCGCGCAATCCTCGACCGTCCAAGTCATCGGGCCGGCATGGTCGAAGCTGAACGAGTTGGCGTAGACCCCGTGGCGGCTGACGAGCCCATAAGTCGGCTTCAACCCGACGATCCCGCACAGCGCGGCCGGGCCGCGGATCGAGCCGCCGGTATCGGAGCCGAGCGCGCCGGGAACAAAGCCGGCCGCAACCGCCGCCCCCGAGCCGCTCGACGAGCCGCCGGTGAAGTGCTCGCGGTTCCACGGGTTGCGCGCCGGTGGCCAGGGCAGATCGAAGGAGGGGCCGCCATGCGCGAATTCATGGGTCGCGAGCTTGCCGGTCAGAATGGCCCCGGCGTCGTAGAGCTTTCGCACCGTCGTCGCGTCGGCGGTGGGCACGGTATCGATGCACACCCTGGAATGCCCGGTGGTGCGGATGCCGGCGGTCGCGTAGATATCCTTGAGCCCGAACGGGATGCCGTGCATCGGCCCGCGATAGCGGCCCGCCATGATCTCGCGCTCGGCGGTGAGGGCCTGGTCGAGCGCACGATCAAAGGTCGGCAGCAGATAAGCATTGAGCTGCGGATCGAGCGACTCTGCCCGGCGGACCAGCGCCGTCGTAAGTTCCACCGGCGAGAGCTGCTTTTTTTCGATCAGCCGCGCCGCCTCGGCGATCGACGAGAACGCTAGCTCGGCCGGCGTCGACGGCATGTCGTCAGGCATTTCGGGCACTCCTCGCAAGCGAGCCATTCGACGCGCGATCAGAGCAGCCTAGCCCGGAGACGCCACCGAGAGGCGGCCGACGACACCGTGGCGCTCGATAAAACTCGCCACGATCCCGGACCGCTTTGCTTCCTCGACGAATTCTTTCAGAAGCGCGAACCCGGCCGCATTCTTCTTGGGCGTCCCGACCGCCTGTTGCACCGAGGTGAACTGGCCATCGAGAATCCGTGATCCGGGCCGCGCCTGCTGCACTTCGATCAGGCCCGGCCGCAATCCGGCATAGGCGTCGAGCTTCTCGCCGTCGAACGCTTTGAGAGCTGCTTGGGCACTGTCGAACTGCAGCAGTTCGCCCTTTTTGTAGTTGTTCTCGAGCCACAGGCCATAGGCGCTGCGCGCAGTCACGGCGACCCGCCGGCCGGGATGGTCGACCTCGGCAATTGCCCGGATCGGCGAGCCGGCCGGCACGAGATAGGTCGCCTCGATTTCGCAATAAGCGGCGGTGAAGTTAATCACCGCGGCGCGCTGCGGCTCGGCGCCGATCAGGCCGATATCCCACAGCCCCTTCTCGGCGTCGTCGGCGATCTCGCCCGGCCGCGCATAAGGAATGTATTTGACCGGCACGCCGAGCCGCGCGGCAATCGCCGCCGCCATGTCGGGCGAGACGCCGGTCGGATCGCCCGACGGGCTCTTGCCGGTAACCAGCAGGAAATTGCCCATGTTGATCGCGGCGCGCAGGACACCGGTCGGGGCGAGTTCGGAAACGACTGCTCTATCAGGCATAAGTCTGGTCCGGAAATGGTGGAGCCGATTGGCCATCCTGAACGATCGTCGGCGGCTCGGCACGTGAAAATTCCACTGCGGTGGTACCATTACCGGAGGTGGCTTACGGGAGGGGAAACAGGTTGTGAGCGAAGAGCGCACCATGCCGGACCAGCCGTTTCGGCTCGAAGAGGCGACGATCGACGATCTGCACCGGGCGATCCAGGCCGGGCAAACCACCTGCGTCGCGGTGGTGCAGCACTACGTCGCACGTGCCCGCGCCTATATCGGCGTCTGCAGTGCGCTTGTGACTGAAGATGGCGCACGGGTTCCCGAGGCCAGCGGCACGGTGCGGGCGATGTCATCGCTGCGCTTTCCGACCGAGACCGTCAAGGCAGCGGCGATCTTCCCGGATCTCGACAAATATCAGGGCCCGCCCATTGAATTCGGCCGTATGGAGCCGACCGCCTCCGACCCGTCGGTGCGGCAGCAATATGGGATGATCACCGGCATTCCCAATGCGGGCCAACTGAACGCGCTCGCCACATTGAACATCCGCGGCGAGCGTTCAGTCACCTGCCGCGGCGATTTCGACCGGCATCCGTCCAAGGGGCCGCTGCCACCGGGCGCGCCGCCGGTCTGCGAGATATTCCGCCAGCTGCCCGACGCGCTCGAACGCGCGGCCGAACTCGACGCGCACTATGGCCGCAACCCTGATCTCGACCGGATGCCGATGTACGGCGTGGTCTTCTCGTTTAAGGACCCGTTCGATACCAAGGACATGCGCACCACCGCCGGCGGCGATGCGGCCTACGACATCGATTTTCCGGCGCGCGACCACGTACTGGTCGAGCAGTTGCGCAACAAGGGCGCGATCATCTTCGCCAAGGCGGTCTGCACCGAATACAACGGCCGCGCCGGAGACCCGGGCGGACGGCATAAGCCCGAGAGGATATTGCCGTCGGTCTTGGGCTATCAGCGCAGCAGCTGGGGCGGCAACCCGGCCAACCCCTATGATACGACGCGCGCGGCCTCGCTCGGCTCTAGCTCGGGGTCGGGGGTGTCGGTCAGCGCCAATCTAGTCATGTGCAGCCTTGGCGAGGAAACCCGCGCCTCGACGCGAGGCCCGGCCAACCACAATGCCGTCGCATTGATATTGCCCCACAAATCGCTGCTCGGCTTCAATGGCGGGGCGATCGGCGCCGACATCTATTGCGATCGCGCCGGCATTCTGTGCCGTACGATCGGCGATTGCGCCAAAGTCCTCGATGCGCTGAAAGATCCGGTCGCCGGCTATTACGACCCGCGCGATCCCTACACGACCGTGCCGCGCTCATCGGTGCTGGCGACGCCTTATGCGAGCCACGCGACGATGTCCGGCGCACCCGGTTCGCTCGCCGAAATGCGCATTGGCGTCATCCGCGAGTCGATGCTGACCCCGCCCGACGCCAGAGCCCCGGTGCCGATCGCTACCGCCGCCGCGGCCGAGATCAAATCGGTGCTCGGCCGGAAGCTCGGCGCCACCCTGGTCGAATCGTCCGATCCGCTCTGGGTGTCAGATCGAGACCTCGAAGCGATGAACCCCGATTTCCGCCGGGCGCTGGCGCGGCTGGCGCCGGTCTTCATGCCCGACCTGTTGTTCCGGCTCGCGCCCGACGGAACGCCCCTCTTCAAAGAGTTCGCGGAGGCGATCCAGCCGACCGAGTTCGTGCCCGACAAGGTCTTCGGATCAGGCGAGATGCTACCGATCGACTATCTCGTCGAACTGGCCGAGGGGCGGATCGCCGCGCCGGCGAATCTCGACATCGCCACGATCCAGCAGCAGGAGCTGGCGATGGCGTTCCGCTATCACATCCGGCAATATCTGAGCCGCCGCGCCGCCGACTGGCATGCCCGCGGTTTTACTGAGACTTTGGTCGATTTCCGTTCGCTCAACGGGCGCTCCAAATTCTGGGGCGATGACGGTCGCGCCGCGTTTCGCAATTGGGAGGAAGTCGCCGACCCGCGCAACCCTCTCGGCGGGCGTCAAGGCGTCGACGAGCGCATCATGCTGCGCGAATTGTTGCGCCGGGTCGACATGATGGTGCTGCTCGAAAACCGGCTCGACGCTCTGGTGCGGCTGCATACGCCGTCGCCGCCGGCCAAGATCGGCGGCGCGCCCGAGCCCGGATTCTCCCAGAATTTGCGGCTGGAATCGTTCTACGGTCCGAATGCCGGCCTGACCGAGGTGCTGATACCCGCCGGGTATGTGACAACGGTCTACGACCCGGTCTTTGCCCTCAGCCCCGACCGCAGCCGCTACATCCCGGTCGCCGCCGAGACCCCGACCGAGCTGCCGCCGCCGGGCCTGCCCTTCTCGCTGGTGTTCCGCGCCGAGCCGGGCAAGGAGGATATTTTGCTGAAGATCGCCTCCGCCTATGAAGCCGCCTCCAACCGCCGCATCCCGCCGCCGGCCTTCGGCCCGCTGCCATGACGGACTCTCAGTATCCTTACCAATGGCGGGGCTCGCGCGTTGCCGACGCATCGGCCTATAGTTGGCGATCCAACGAAGGGGACACAGAAATGCCCGCAAAAACATATGTCAGACCCTCAGCTTCTATGGCGCCGGCAAGGCCTCCTTTGCTCACGCCTCCGCCGGCGGTCGCGCCTCTGATACCGCCGGCGCATTCAGTCGATTTGATGACCGCCGAGGGATCAGCGGTGTTCGGCGCGCAATGGAGAGCCAAGGAGGCGAAGATCGTCGAGTGCCCGGCCCTTTCCGATTCGATGCCCGAATTCAAAACGACTTACGACATCGAGCCCCATGCCGAACTGAGCGGGTATGACGATTCATCCTGGCCGACCGTCGCTGCGACGGAACTGGGCGCGAGGCGGGGCGGCGGCATGGTGTCGTTCTTCTGGTACCGCACGACGTTGACGATACCGGCGAACGCCATGGGTTTCGACACCGCGGGCGCGATGACGGTGTTTCGGGTAAATGTCGACGACTACGCCGAGGTCTGGGTCGATGGGGAAATGCCGCGGGCCGCAGGTAGACCCAGCCCACACACGATCCAGGGATTCAACATGCCCCATCGCCTGGTGCTCGCCAATCCTGTCACGCCGGGCGACAAATTCGAGATCGCGGTCTTCGCGATCAACGGGCCGATTTCGGCGGCGCCGGCCAATTTCCTGTGGTTTCGTGAGGCGAAGATCGAATTCTTCCGCTGAGTGCTACTCCCGACTCCATGTGGTACCACGGCCACGCTGGTACCGTATGGAACCGGCAGAATTGGCCGAGCCCTCACTGCGCGACGTAGACCATCCACGACATGCCAAAGCGATCGGCGACCATGCCGAAACGTGGCGAGAAGAAGGTCTTGGCTAACGGCATCTGCACCTGCCCACCTTCCGCCAGCGAAGCAAACAGCCGATTGGCTTCGGCTTCGTTGGCCGCAGTCAGCGACAGCGCAAAACCCTGGAAGCTCGGTTGCCCTAGGCAGCGGCCGTCGGAGGCCAGCACCATCGCGTCGCCGATGCGGAGGGCAGCATGCATGACCTTGTTTTCCGCGCCGGGCGGGACCATGCCGGGAGACGGAGGTTCAGGGCTGTCCTTGAAGCGCATCAGCATCTCCACCTCGGCGCCAAGTGCGCTGCGATAGAATTCGACGGCCTCCTCGCAGCGACCATCGAAGAACAGATAAGGTTGGACTTGCATGTGTTTTCCTTCTCAGGGTTGAGCGTCTCTCGTCCTGCCTGCGGTTACGCCGGTGAAAAGCGAACCGTCGCGATCGGCGGCAGCCGTGCCTCGGGCATCGTCCAGGAATCGCCTCCGTCCTCGGAAATCCACAGGCCGCCGCTGGTCGAGCCGAAGGCGAGAAGCTCGCCGCTCTCGTCAACCGCGAGTGCGTGGCGCCATACCAGGTCGTAGGCGTGGTGCTGCGGCAGGCCGTTGCTCAGCACCGCGAAGCTGCGGCCGCCGTCGCGGGTGCGCGCGACCACGACCTTGCCATCGACCGGGATGCGCCGCTCGTCCTTGATCGCCGGGAGGAACCACGCCGTGTTCGGGTCGCGGGGATGCGCTGCCACGGCGAAGCCGAATTTCGACGGGCGGATTGCCGCCAGCTCTTGCCAGGTGGCGCCCGAATCCTCCGAACGGAAGACGCCGTTGTGGTGCTGGCACCACACGATTTCGGGATGCGCGGCGCAGCGTGCCAGCCGGTGGACGTCCTGGGCGATCGGTTCCTCGCGCAGCTCAGGCGGCATGTACTCGGCATACATGCCGCGGTTGATCAGACGCCACGAGGCGCCGGCGTCGGTGGTCGCCCACACGCCCGCGGTCGATACGCCGACGCGGATGTCGGAGGGATCGCGCGGGTCGATCAGCACCGAGTTGATGCCGGGCTGCTCGCCGCCGGCGACACCCGCCCACTGCCGGCGCTCGGGCATATGCCACAGCGCGTCGTTCAGTGACCAGGACGCTCCCGCGTCGTCGGAGCGGAAGAGCCCGCCGGGCATCGTGCCGGCCCACAGGCGTCCGGCCGCGCCGCCCGGCTCGAGCACCCAGATCTTGCCCAGCGACCAGGGATGGGGATCGTCGCCGCCGTCAACGGGCTTTGGCGGGAACGCCGGCACCGCCACCTCGCTCCACGCGCCGGCGCGGTCACGACGCCACAACTTGGCGCCGAAATGGCCGAGGTCGAGCGCGGCATAGACCGCGCCGTCGGTATCTGCCAGCACAGCGGAGACCGGATCGCCGAGGAACTGCGCGTCGACGACCTCCCACGCCCCGTTGCGGCGCGCGACTTCGAACAGACCCTTGCGGGTTCCGACATGGAGCCGATTTGACCATCCTCTCCTCCATCAACCGCCGGACAGCGCCTGAAAGACGTAAATCTCGTCGTGCATGCCGACCGGGTCGGTCATCCGGACCCTGTCGTGCACCGGCTCGCCGTTGACGTAAACGGCGACGTGCCGGCGCAAGGCGCCCTGATCGTCGAGCACATAGCCGCGCAGCGCCGGCCGCGAGGCAAACACCGCTAGCGAGCGCCTCGCCGACCGTCTTGCCCTCCACCTGCGTCGCGGGCACGGATAAGAACCGTTGCAATGCAGAGGTGAACGATACCGTCGGCATGCCGATCCCCGTATTGACAGGTAGGTTGATACCAACGTATTTTCGGGCATGTCAAGCGCCAAAAAACTGTCTGTCGAAGAAACCCCTCAGCTTCGCGGCAACTGCCTGTGCCTGCACCTGCAGCGCGCGGCGCGGGCGGTGGCGCGCCGTTTCGATCAGGCCTTTCGGCCGCTCGATCTGACCAGCGGCCAGTTCTCGCTGATGATGTCGCTCAATGCCCTGGACGCGCCGAGCATCGGGTATATGTCCGCATTGCTGGCGATGGACCGCACGACCCTGACCGCCAATCTCAAGCCGCTGGAGCGTCGCGGGCTGGTGAGCGTGAGAGTCGACGACGCCGACCGGCGCACCCGCCGCCTGATCTTGACGCCGGCCGGTCGGGCGCTGCTCGCCGCCGCCGTGCCGATCTGGCGACGGACGCATGCGGCAGTCGAAAGCCTGATCGGCATGTCCGACCCCGATCGGTTGCGCGCCGATCTGCGCGCGCTATCCTGATTACACGATGCGCTTTGCGCGCAGCTTCTCCAGCGCAGCCTCGGTAACCCCGAGCGCGCCGAATATCTCGGCGTTGTGCTGGCCAAGCTTGGGGGCGACGGCGCGCACCCGGACATCGTCGCCGATCTTGATTGGGGTGCGGATGTGCGGGACCTCGCCCAACTCGGCGTCACTCGCATATTGGGTCACGCCGCGGTGGCGGACCTGCGGGTCGGCGAACATCTGCGCGTAATTATACACCGGGCCGCAAGGCACCCCGGCCGCTTCGAGCACGCCGATCCAGTGCTCGGTGGTATCCGTGGCGAACACCATTTCCATCTCGGTTTCCAGCGCCGCACGGTTCTTCATCCGCTGCCGGTTGGTCGCAAAGCGAGGGTCGTCGCACCATTCCGGATGGCCCAACGCAGCAGCGCAGCGCTCCCAGATCGACTCGCCGGCGGCGCCGATCATCAGATAGCCATCCTTTGTCCGCATGCGCTGATAGGGCGCGTTCTGGCGATGGCGCGAGCCTTGGCGGGTCGGCTCCTCGATGGTCGGCGAGCCACTGGCGCTGAGGTCCACGAACCGAAGCCGATCGCGGTCTCCAAAAGCGAGCATTCGACCAGGCGGCCTTTGCCGGTGCTCTGGCGCTCGTAAAGTGCCGCGAGGATGCCCTGAACCGCCCACATGCCGGTGCCGAGATCGCAGATCGGCAAACCGACCGAGGTCGGCGGGCCGTCGGGCTCGCCGGTCACATGCATGATGCCGCCCATGCCTTGCGCGATCAGGTCGAAGCCGCCGCGCCCGGCATGGGGCCCGTCATAGCCGAGCCCGGACAGCTGAGCATAGATCAGCCGCGGGTTGACCCGGTGTAAGTCCTCGAAGCCGAGCCCGGCGCGCGGCATGACCGTCGGGCGATAGTTCTCGACCAGAACGTCCATACCTTCGACCAGTTTCAGGAAAGCGCCTTCCCTTCGAGCTGTTTGTAGTCGAGGGTGATGCCCTTCTTGTTACGGTTGATGTAACGAAAATAGGGATTGCGCTCGCTGCCGTCGCCCCAGGCGCGCACCGAATCCCCCTTGCCCGGGCGTTCGAGCTTGATGACCTCGGCGCCCAGATCGGCCAGGATCATCGTGCAAAACGGCCCGGCCATGTGCTCGGTCAAATCGAGCACCTTCAACCCGGCGAGCGGGCCGTCGTGATCGGCCATTCTACGCTCGTCAGGCTTTGATCGTATCGAGGGTAGGGAGCCGGAAGCGATCCTCCGGGTCGTCCCAGCCCTTGAAATTGGGCGCTCGTTTTTCGGCGAAGGCGGCGCGCGACTCGATCAGATCGCTCTTGGCGCCGTGCTCGTGCAAGCCTTTGGCCAGACGCTGCTGATCCGCTGAGGGCGTCGGCCGCATCTGACGCATCATGTGGACGGTGTTGACGCGCGAGGCCGGCGGCAGGGTCAACAGATGCTCGGCCATCGCCAATGCGCTCGGCATCAATTCATCGGCCGTGGTCAGCGCGGTTGAGAAAGCCGATCTCGTAGAAGCGTTCGGCGGTAAAGCGAAAACCGAGCGCCATCTCCATCGCGATCGGATAGGGCAGGTTGGCGACGTGCCCGTGATTGTAGCCACCGAGAAGCCAGCGCTTCGCTTCGGAGACTTCGAACACTGCCCCTTTCGCCGCGACGCGCAAATCGGTGCGTTCGACCAGCATAAAGCCGCCACCCATGGCATAGCCGTTGACCGCGGCGATGACCGGCTTTTCGAGCGTCCCGGTCATGAACGGATCTTCGATGTCCGGCCGACTCCCGCCGGGCCGTCCGGCCGCCAGCAATTCCTTCATATCCTCGCCGGCGCAGAACCCACGGCCGGTGCCGGTGAAGATCGCCACCTCGAACTCGTTGCTGCGGCGGAATTCGCTCCAGGTCTCAGCGAGCCGACTCCGCATCTCGTGGTTGAGCGCATTCAGCCGCTCGGGCCGGTTCATCCGCACCACCAGTATCTGTCCGTGACGTTCGGTCTCGACGACGGCCATCTGATCTTCTCCCCGACGCTTGGCCCCAAAGGCGGCACGAGGCTACCATTCCCGGGCCGCCAATCAAGCCATGCCAAGCAAAGGGGGTCGAGTGATGGGACATCGGATCGAACGGTTGGCGCAGTTTGTCGCGCAAACCCAATGGGAAGACGTTCCTCAAGCGGTGCAGCGCCATGCGAAACTGGTGATGCTCGATACCTTGGGGGTCATCCTCGCGGGGTCCGAGCGGCCCGAGGCGCGGCAGTTGCGCGAACGGCTGGCCGGGACCGCCGGCGACGGGGCGACGGTGTTCGCGCGCGGATGGCCGACGCAGGATCCGCGCACCGCGGCGCTGCTGAACGGCATCGCCGGCCGCTCGATCGAGCTTTGCGAAGGATTGCGTTTCGTGTCCGGCCAGGCGGCGATGCAGGTGCTGCCCGGGGTATTGGCGGTCGGCGAGCATGCCGGCGCTGCGGGACGCGACATGCTGGCCGCTTTCGTCCTCGGCTATGACCTCGCGGGCCGTATATCCAGCGGGTTCACCCCGCGGCCTTTGGCGCACCAGAACGGCCAGGTGTCGTTGCTGGCCGCGGCCGCGGCCGGGGCGCGCTTGCGCGGCCTCGACACCGCGGGGATCAGCCGCGCCATGCGCATCGCTACGGTCTTGCTGCTGACCCCGAGCTATACCAACGCGGTTGCCGGCGCTACCGCACTCAATGTTGCCGGCGGCATGAGCGGCTTTGCCGCGGCGCTGGCGCCGGATTTGGCTCTGGCCGGGTTCGAGGCGCAGGCGGATGCGATCGAAGAGGCCCTCGGGCATCTGGTCGGCGGCGGGTTCACACCCGACGGTCTGCTCGACGAACTCGGCGCGAGTTGGCACATCACGCGCAATTACTTCCGCCTCTACGCGTGCTGCAATCCGATCCACCCGGCGCTCGATTGCCTCCAGGCGGCGCTCGCCGAGCTGCGCCCGCAGCCCGAACAGATCGCGCGCATCGACATCGCGACCTATCGTTTCGCTTCAGTTATGAAGAACCCCGATCCACCCAATTATTTCGCCTCCAAATATTCATTGCCGCACGCCGCTGCAGTCATGGCCGTGCGAGGTCATGCCGGTTTCGCGGCGCTCGACGATACCGCCTTGCACGATCCGACGATCGCGGCGTTGCGCCATCGCGTGCAGGTCGGCGAAGACCCGGCGATGAGCGCGCTGGCGCCGCGGCTGCGACCCGCCCGCGTGACCGTGACCCTGACCGACGGCCGCCAAACCACGCATTCCTGCGACAGCCACCGAGGCGACTTTCAGCAGCCCTTTGCCGAGTCGGAGATCCGCGAAAAATTCCGCGAGCTCGCCGGAACCGTACTGACGCCGGAAGGGGTGAGCCGTGTCGAAGGCGCCGTCGATCGCAGTGAAGAGTGGGCCAGCCTCGCCGAGCTGACCGGGTTGTTGCGCCGCCACGGCCGATCGTGACCTCAGACCTCTCGGGGTATCGGCAGGCCGCTGGTTACGGAGCGCGCGCCGGGCCGACGAGGCTTGCTCCGCCGTCGACGACGAGGGTTTGCCCAGTGATATAGCGGGCCTGCTCGGACAGCAGAAACCGCACGGCGTGGCCGATGTCCCAGCCGAGCCCCTCGAGACCGAGCACCGACGCCTGGCGACGCGCCTCGCGACCGGCCGGGGTCATCTGCCCGGTATACATGCGCGGCGTGTAGACCGGACCCGGCGCCACGCAATTGACCCGAATGTTCTGCGGCCCATGATCGACGGCCATCGCCCGGGTCAGCGCGATGACCGCGCCCTTCGAGGTCGAATAGGCAGTCAGGCCCCGCGGCCGCAATGCCGAGATCGACGACACGTTGACGATGGCGCCGCCGCCCGCGGTTTCGACCATCGCCGGGATCGCATAGCGCGAGACGAAGAACATGCTGTCGACATTGACGTGCATGACCCTGTGCCACAGCTCGACCGGGGTGTCGACGACGCTGCCGCGCCCGCCGATGCCGACATTGTTATCGAGTAGGTCCAGCCGGCCAAACTTTGCCAATGTTGCCTGGACCAGCGCCTTGCATTGGTTGTCGTCGGCGACATCGGCGACGAAAGAGCCGGCCGTACCCCCTTCGGCGGCGATCATCGCAACCGTCTGGTCGGCCGCCTCGCGCAAGATGTCGACGACCACTACCTTGACGCCCGAGCGGGCCAGCAACAGCGCCGCCGCCCGGCCGTTGCCGATGCCGTCATCGGGGGCGCCGCCGCCGGTGACGATCGCCACCTTACCGGCGAGGCCGAGATCGTCTTCAACCCGCACTGCGTCGCTCATCTACGTCTCTCCTTTTGGGACGATAACAGAAAATCTAATCGCAAAGCGGGGCGTTGGTCGCCATGATAGCGGCTTCGATCAGCAAATGGCTGACGGCCTTGTGGTAGTTGCCCTCGGCGATTTGGGCGAGGGCCTCGATCTCACCCCAGTTCGGGTTGAGGTATCGACTGAGGTCCGGGTAACGCGATCGGGAGCGGATGATGGGCGACGGCAGCTTAGCGGCCGGATATCTTGACGAGTTTCGCGCGCGGGGCGAGGCGATCGCCGATGCCTGTACCCGTTGCGGCGAGTGCTTTCGCGCCTGCCCGATGGTCGAGCCGGCCAGACTCGGCGACGCGGATGCCGGCCAAACCACCGCCGCCATCGTCGATCTGATCACCGGCGGGGCGGGCAATCAGGAGGCAATCCGCTGGGCCTCGGTGTGCAGCGGCAGCGGCAACTGCATCCCGGCCTGCGATTACGGCATCAATCCGCGTTTCATGGTCCAGCTGGCCCGTGGCTTTGCCCGCGCCCAGGCCGGCGATAAACCGCTCAACACCCGCTGGCGGCAGCCCTTCCAGGGGATGAGCCGTGGCGTGCGCATCCTGTCGCGTCTGCAAATGCCGCCGGAGACCTTGGCGCGGCTGCGCGGGCTCGACACCCCACCGCGGCAAAGCGCGCCCGACGTCGTCTTCTACACCGGCTGCAACATCCTGAAGACTCCGCACATCGCGCTGTTATGTCTCGACACCCTCGACCTCCTGGGCGTCGATTACGAGGTCATGGGCGGGCCGGGCCAGTGCTGCGGCGTCTATCAATTCCGGGACGGCGATTTCGCCAACACAGCGCGGGTCGGCTTTGCCACGATCGACGGCCTTGCCGCGGCCGGCACCTCGACCGTGCTCTCGTGGTGCCCGAGCTGCCAATTGCAGATCGGCGAGGTCGCGTTGCCGAGCTATGAATCGCAGTTCGGCGCGCGGCCCTTCGACCTGAACCCGTTCCTGGTCTTCCTCGCCGACCATGCCGACGAGCTGGCCGGGCTGATGAAGCACCGGGTTGGCAAGCGCGTCGCCTTGCACGAGCGGCCGGTATTGCCGCAAGTCATGGCAGCGGTCAAAAAGCTGCTGTCGATCGTTCCCGGCGTCGAGCTGGTCGAAATCGACGTGCCGCGGGTCGGAACTCAGGCCAATAGCCTCGCGGCGCTGCCGGCGTTCAAGCGCGAACTCGTCCAGCGCGAGCTCGCCGCCGTCGCCGATGCCGGGGTCACGACATTGGCCACGGTCTACCACGCCTGCCACCGCGAGCTGTGCGACGCCGGCGACGGCCGCAGCTTCGAGATCGTCAACTTCATGGAAATCCTCGGCGCCGGCCTCGGCTTCGAAAGCGAAGACCTCTACAAGCGCCTGAAGCTGATGGGCGACATCGACGACATCATCACCGAAACCAGCCCCCTGATCGCCGCCCACAACCTCGACCTCGACACCGTCCGCGACGCCCTCCTCCAGGAATTCGCCACCGCGCCGGCCGCCGCTCACTCCGCGATCAACGCCTTCAGCCGGTAGATCAGATCGAGCGCTTCCCGGGGGGTCAGTTCGTCCGGGCGGGTTTCGCGCAGCAGGGCTTCGGCCGGCACTTCCTGCGGCTCAGGTTCGGCGCGGCGGCGGGCGGCCTGGAACAAGGGTAGGTCGTCGGCGAGACGGCCGAGGGCGCCGCCTTGCTCGCCTTTTTCCAACACTTCCAGCACCTCTTCGGCGCGTGTCGTCACGCTTTTCGGCAGGCCCGCGAGCTTGGCGACATGAATACCGTAGGAGCGGTCGGCGGTGCCCGGCCCGACCTCGTGCAGAAAGACCACATCGCCCTTCCACTCCTTGACCCGCATCGTGTGGCAGACGAGCGCCGGCAGTTTTGCCGCCAGGGCGGTCAGCTCGTGGTAATGGGTCGCAAACAGGGTGCGGCAGCGATTGACCTCGTGCAGATGCTCCAGCGCCGCCCAGGCGATCGACAGCCCGTCATAGGTTGCGGTGCCGCGCCCGATCTCGTCGAGGATGACAAAGGCGTTCTCCCCCGACTGGTTCAGGATCGCCGCGGTCTCGACCATTTCGACCATAAACGTCGAACGCCCGCGCGCCAGATCGTCGGCGGCGCCGACGCGGCTGAACAGGCGGTCGACGACGCCGATGCGGGCCGCGCGCGCCGGAACGTAGGACCCCATCTGCGCCAGGATCGCGATCAGCGCGTTCTGGCGTAAAAAGGTGCTCTTCCCCGCCATATTGGGCCCGGTGACGAGCCAGATCCGGGCATCCGCCAAGACGCAGTCATTGGCGACAAAACTGCCGCCATTTCCTGCCGCGGCCAGCCCTGCCTCGACCATCGGATGACGGCCGCCTGATATCTCGAAGGCCGTTCCTTCCGCCATCACCGGCCGCACCCAGTCGCCCTCCGCGGAGCGCTCGGCCAGTGCCGCCGCGAGGTCGAGGGCCGCCAACGCTGCCGCGGCCGCGGCGATCTCGGCGCGCCTGGCCATCACCTCACCGACTAGATCCTCGTACAGACGCAGTTCCAGGGCCAATGCCCGTTCGGCGGCGCCGGCGATCTTGGTCTCCAGCTCGGCCAATTCCGCCGTCGTGTAGCGTTGCGCCCCGGCCATCGTCTGGCGATGGATGAATTCCTGCCCGAGCTTGCCGGCATGGTTGGCCGACACCTCGATGTAATATCCGATCACGTTGTTGTGGCGGATCTTCAATGTCGCGACCGTGGTCTCGGCGGCGTAGCGCGCCTGCAGGGCGGCGATGGTGCGCCGACTCTCGTCGCGCAGCCGGCGCCATTCGTCGAGCTCGTCCGAATAGCCGGCGGCGATAAAGCCGCCGTCGCGGGCGAACAAGGGCAATTCATCGGCGAGTGCCCGGCCGAGCCGTTCGACCAAGACGCCGTGCTCGCCGAGTCCAAGCCTCGCCTCGGCTAGCCGCTCCGGCAACGGTACCAGACCCGGCTCGGCCAGCCTCTCGCGCAATGCAGCGGTCTCGCCCAATGACTGGCGCAATGCCAACAGATCGCGCGGGCCGCCGCGGCCAAGGCTCAGCCGCGTCAAAGCGCGCTCGATATCCGGGCAGTGCCGCAGCCGTGCGCGCACTGCCGCGCGGGCCTCGGGGGAATCGATGAAATATCCGACCGCGTCGAGGCGTGCGGCGATCCCCGCCGGTGCAGTCAATGGCGCAGCCAGATGGTCGGCCAGCAGCCGCGCGCCCGCCGCCGTCACGGTGCGGTCGATGGTCGCCAGCAGGCTGCCTCGGCGCTCGCCCGCCGAATTCGCGACCAGCTCGAGATTGCGCCGGGTCGCCGCGTCGATCTGCATGACCGAACCCGGAGCCACTCGGCGCGGCGGTTCGAGATGTGGTGCGCGTCCTTGCTGGGTCAGGCCGATATAATCGACCAACGCGCCGGCGGCGGCGATCTCGGCCCGGCCGAAATTGCCGAACCCGTCGAGTGCGGCGACCCCGTAGAAGGCCTCGAGACGGCGCTGCGCCATATCGCTCGCGAAGCGCGGATCGGGCAGCGGGGTCAATACCGGCTTCCACTCGGCCAGCAGCTCGTAGAGCGCCGGGCGGGTCAGCATCTGTTCGGGCAGCAGGATCTCGCCGGGCGACAGGCGGGCGAGGTCTCCCGGCAACGCCGGCTCGCTGGTCGGCGCCAAGGCAAAGGCGCCGGTCGACAAATCGAGCCAGGCGAGGCCGATCTCGCCCCCGGCCTCGGCGAGGCCGGCCAGGTAATTGTGCCGCCGCGCGTCGAGCAGCCCTTCTTCGGTCAAGGTGCCGGCGGTCACGACACGGACCACTGCACGGCGTACCGGCCCCTTGGCACCGCGTTTTCGGGCCCCGGCCGGGTCCTCGATCTGCTCGCAGATCGCGACCTTGAACCCGGCGCGGATCAGGCGGGCGAGATAGGTTTCGGCAGTGTGGACCGGGACCCCGCACATCGGGATGTCGGCGCCCTGGTGCCGGCCGCGCTTGGTCAGCGCAATGTCGAGCGCCTGCGCCGCGGCGACCGCATCGTCAAAGAACAATTCGAAAAAGTCGCCCATCCGGAAAAACAACAGGCAGCCCGGATTGGCCTTTTTGATCTCGTGATACTGAACCATGACCGGCGATGCCGCGGTCACGGGGGCGCCGGCATCGGGACGGGGATGTACGTTCATCGGCGAGCGGGCATCGGCGACAGGTGCGAGGATGGCGGACAGGAGCAGGCGTTTGACGGTAGCATGCGCCGCATGCCAGCACGAAACAGAGGATCGGCATGACCGAAGTGGCGGAAACTTTCCCGATCATTCGCGAGGCGGTCGCCTCCTTTCCCGATCGCACCCATTTCCATCGCGCGGTGTCAAATCTGCTGGCGGCCGGATTTGTGCCGAGCGATTTGTCGGTGCTGGCCTCGCACGATTCGCTCGCTGCCGCAGGCGAGCCGGGTGGTGCTGAACGGTCGATCGTGCCCGCCGGCCTCAGCGACGAGATCAAGTACATCGGACCGCTGACGGTGGCCGGGATCGTCGTGCTTTCGGGCGGGCCGATCGCCGCCGCCGTCGCGGCGCTGATCGGCGCAGGTCTGGGCGGCGCCGCCTTGAAGGAGCTGTTCGACGATTATACCGCACCCCGCCACAGCGAGGATTTCAAAGCGGCGCTCGAGGCCGGCGCGGCGCTTTTGTGGGTTCGCTGCGAGGATCCCGACCGCGAACTCACCGCCACCCGCATCCTCGAACAAGCGGACGGGCATCACGTTCACATCCACGGGCGCCCGTCTCACCCGGAAGAGAGCAGCAGCTGAGCCGCCACGCGGTCAGACCGTAACCTCCGGCAACCGAATGCCGAAGACTATCCGCCGATAGCTCAACCCGTTTCAGCCACTTCGGGTCGGGTCGGCACCGAGCCGAATCAACAACTTGCCGAAATTGCGGCCCTGCAACAAACCGATAAAAGCTTCGGGCGCGCGATCGAGACCGTCGACGATGTCCTCTCGATATTTCAACGCGCCACTCTTGACCAAGGGGGCGGCCATCGCCCGATATTCGCCCCAGCGCTGCCATTGGTCGCTGACGATAAATCCCTGGATCTTGAGTCGCTTGCGCACCGCCGACATCAGGTTGGGGCCGAGGCGCGGCTCGACATCGTTATATTCAGCGACCATGCCGCACATGATCATGCGGCCGAAATCGTTGAGCTTGGGAAACACCGCCTGCTGCACCGCCCCGCCGACATTCTCGAAATAGACGTCGATGCCGTTCGGGCAGGCCCGGTCGAGCGCGGCGCCGAGGTCCGCGGAGCGATGGTCGATCGCGACGTCAAAGCCGAGTTCGGCCTCGACACAGCGGCATTTGTCGGCCCCGCCGGCGATGCCGACGACACGTGCACCGGCGTGTTTGGCTAGCTGGCCCGCGACCGCGCCGACGGCCCCGGAGGCGGCCGAGACGACGACCGTCTCGCCCTTTTGCGGCCGGCCGATCTCGCTCAGCCCGACATAGGCGGTCAACCCCGGCATGCCGAGCACGCCGAGTGCGGTCGACAGCGGCGCCTCGGCCGGATCGAGCTTTAACAAGCCCTTGCCGGGGACGGCGCTGTAAAGCTGCCAGCCAAAGCCGCCGACAACATAATCACCCTCGTGAAACGCCGGATCACGCGAACGCGCAACCTGGCCGACGACCCGGCCTTCCATAACCCCACCGATTTCAACCGGCTTGGCATAGGAGCGCGCCGCGCTGATCCGGCCGCGCATATAGGGGTCGAGCGACAGATAGATCCCTCGCACCAGCACCTCGCCCTTTGCGGGGTCCGGCATCGGGCTGTCAGCGATCGCAAAATCCGCGGTCGTCGGCATGCCGGTCGGACGGCGCATAAGCAGCACCCGACGGTTCTGGTTTTCCATGCGCCGCGCCTCCTTGACTAGATGGTCGCAGGATTAACCGATCGCCGAGCCGAAGCGAAGCGGCTTTGCCAGGGTGACGGCCGTCGCCCCGCCGCGTAGGATCGTCTGGTACCCAGTGAGTGCTGAGGAGACGCCTCGTGGAACCAACCCTTCGCAATTCTGCATGCGCGCGGCTCGAAGCCGGCGAGTTGGCGCTCGGCGTCGGCCTTCGTCAGAGCCGCACAGTCGACATCGCCGCGATCATGAAGGCCTGCGGCTTTGACTGGCTGTTCCTCGACCTCGAACACAATTCGATGGATTTGGATACCGCGGTGCAGATCTCGGTCGCCGCGTTGGGCGCCGGGATCGCCCCGATCGCGCGAGTCCCCGCAGGGCAGCACTGGCTCGCCACTCGCATTCTCGACGGCGGCGGGCTCGGCATCGTCATGCCGCATGTCGACACCGCCGAGGAGGCACGCGAGATCGCCGACCGTCTGCGCTATCCGCCGCGCGGCCACCGCTCGATTGCCGGCGGGCTGCCGCACTTCGGCTATGCCTCGGTCAGCACCGCCGCCGCCACTGCCGCGATCGATGCCGCGACCCTCGTTGTGGTCATGCTCGAAACGCCGAAAGCGATCGAAAATGCCGCGGCTATCGCTGCGGTGCCTGGCATCGATGCGTTGCTGATCGGGACCAGCGATTTGTCGATCGAGCTCGGCATTCCGGGTCAGTTCGAGGACGACCGGATCGTCGCCGCCTATCGCAGTGTGGTCGACGCCTGCCGCGCGCACGGAAAGTTCGCCGGCATTGGCGGTATCTATGACGACGCCTTGCTGCGCCGCTATATCGCGATGGGGGTGCGGCTGGTGATCGGCGGCGCCGATCTCGGCTTTATAATGAGCGCCGCGACCGCCCGCGCCGAGGCATTGCGCGCCTGCCTCTGACATTCGCGTCCCGCTCGGCTATGTCTAACTGATCAGAACTTCAAAACTCCGTGCGCATCGCCGGCGCCGGGGCTCCGCTATTTGTATCCAACCCGTCTAGCCGCGTACCAGCGCGTTCGGGTCTAAAATTGTTTCCACAACCGACAGCTCGCACCCGCTGGCGCGGATCCGGGGCACGTGCGACTTTCGTGCTCTCAACGCGGGTCGCGAAGGGTCGATATCGTAGCGAGGGACGAAGCGGCGGTAGCGAAACGCGTTCGATGGGATTGACCGCGCCCGGTGCCAGGAATGTCCCGCCGCCCCCGTTTACGACCACCAGCCAACGATATTGGTGACGCCGGAAACCGCAGTAATCGCTTTAGCACGAATTGGATACATGCCCGTTGTGAGGCTAAGCACAACCGTATCGCCTCCGGGCGTTGTGATCGTCAGCGATCCAGTGGTGTTGACGAACGACAACCAATGGGTCGCGGTTGGGAAGGTTCCGGTGGATGTCCCGAGCGCAAAGGCACGATTTGGTGCGCTAGAAGCTGAAGCCATTCTATTTCCTCAACCTGTCACGACAGGGGCTACCGCGCCGCCTGTTGCCAGTATGTTCCTACATTATAGAGGCGAATTTAAGGCAATTGTAATCTCCTCACGCTGCCTCGTTGGCGCGGGAGCGCCAGGTTGCGGCGGCAGGCTCGACGAGACTCGGGTCTGACGTGCCGATAACCAGCTCGAAATCGGCCGTGTCGCGGCGGTCCTCGGCCCGCTCGGCTTGTCGAGGTGATCGGGACTTCGATCCTCCCTTATCTGATCTTCGGAATTTCCGCGACGGCCTGACTTGGACCGGCGCGGCGATCATCATCGCTTCCGGCCTCTACATAGCGCTCCGTGAGCATCGCCGACGCAATGGTCGCGGCAGAGGGACCTAGTGCACAGCCAAAGGATCACGGCAGAACCCAATACACGCACGAGCAAATTGGCCGAGGAGGATCACCACGAATAATTGGACATCACTTCGGCCAGGTTAGACACGTCGAGGGTACCGATTCCGGCTGCCGGACTGTATCCCCGGCGGCCCGAATAAAACCAGTTGTCGCCATCCGTGATGTCGTGCAGCGGCGGGCGGCGGCCCCGATAGGCCGCAGGAAGGCCCGCGTGAAGATAGAGTACACCGTTGAGCAGGCCGAGGCGATGGTTCGCGTTCTGATCCAACAGCGCCGTGACCCCATTAAGCTGCGGCGCCACGAAGCTCGTACCGCCAAAGTACGTTTGGATGCCGAAGCCGCTCACGTCAGAAGTGTAGTAAATCACGTACCCTGTGTTCGGATCGGCATTCATCGAGACATCCGGCACGTTGCGACCTGCAAAATGAGCCGGCAGGGAAAAGACGATTTCCGGCGGAACAGAGATTTCGTCGACCAGCACCTGTTGGGGCTCGCTGCGCCGTACGCCTGCAAGCGCTTGCTGATACCATGGGAGAGGAAAAAAGACGCTGACGCCACCGCCGCCGCCAGCAGGGTAAATGCCGCAGGCGATTGGGCTTACGCCCAGCGAATTGCACAAAGATACCAGATAATCCCAGCCCCATACTCGTTCCTTCGGAATGTCGATCACGACCGACCCGATACTCGTCGTATAGGTTTGGACACCGGCCAACGTAGTGCCCCCTGCCGCTGTGATCGCCGGGTCACTCGCGGGATAATCGACACTCAACGGAACAGCATAGTTCGGTGGCGCGATAGCCACGCCGTTATTGTCGAGCTCGCCGAAAACGTCATAGGCGCCCTGGTCACCCGCGGCCGCAAACATACTCTGCCCTTGCACAGCGGCCTTGACGAACAGTTCATGTGCTGCCTGCAAGAAGCTGAAGGTCTTACCTGAGAGCGGGTCGGTTACTGGTGCGTTTGCCAGGTTGTTTTCCCACTCCCACGAGCCCCAGCTGGTCGAGATTGAGTCAGCGATATTGCCGTCGATCGCCGAGGCGAACGCATCGAGGAAGCCTTGATTGGTGTTCGGCGCCTGGTAGACGATGATCTGCGCCGCCGGGGCGACGCCGCCAGACTGCTCAACATCGAGCGTGGTCTCGTCGGAACCGGAAGCGTCGCTCGGAGAGCCCGGCCCGCCGTCGACATCCACCATAGTCAGACGGTGTGGATCGACACTCAATCCCAGTGCGCTCCAATAAGCAAAGGCATCGTTCGGGGTAAAACTTGCGAGCGTGACAATACCGATCGTCCGGCCGCTGCCATTCACACCCTTGGTATAGAGCGGTTGTACATCGTAATAGTCGGCGAAATCCGTCACCGTCCAAAATCCGGGTGGATTTCCAGTGGTTGGAGCGCCGGGGATCTTACGATGGAGCGGTGCGCCCCCTAGGGCGGCCAAGGCGCGGAGGTTATGGGGATAAAAGCTTGGGCGGTTGTCCAACCCGAGTACGTCGTGCACCAGCGGTGCGATCTCCGCCGGCACTGTCGGCCGCTCGATCGGGGCGCGGAAGCTGTATGAGGGTGTCTTGCCCTTGGCTGGCACCTCGAACCGGTGCAAATGCACCTGAAAGGCTTGCTCCAGGTTCGCGGCCGTGCCCGTCACCCGCAGCGTCAGCGTACTCGCGCGCTCAACAGTCAAGCCGTAGCGACTGACGCTGGCACGCACCTTCTCGACTTCACCCTCAGTCGGGCCAAACTTCGCTTGGAACTGCTCCGATGTCAGGAATTTGCGAAATTGCTGATCGCCGGGCGTATTCATCTGGCGCAGCAAGAGCTCCGCCCCTTCCGGATCGCGCAGTTTCAAGGCCATCGTCACGGAAATTGAGCGATCGCCGCCAAGCGCGCCCCGATCCACCGCCTTGGGTAAATCCGCAGTAGGATAAGGTGAACCGGCAAATGCCGCCGTCGCGCCGATCATGCCGAGCGTCGCCGCCACGACGTACATCTTGCAGACAGAAAAGTTCATGGATGCCTCGCCAAAGCTTAGACTGCGATTTTTCTGCGGATACGCCCTTGCCAGCGGAGGATGGGCAAGACGTCGATCGTGGTGGCCGTAGCTACCACGAAAATTTGCCCACAGTAAACCTCGGGTTGCAGTATTGTCGGGCAGGCTCGCCTGCGCCGAATTCGCCGCATCGAACAACCTCGTCGGGGCTCGCGATCAAACCAAACATCCATAATCGTCTCGCTCGATTGACTCGGGCTGACGCTCGGCGCGATGCTCCGGCAGGTCCCGTAACCGAAGCAAATATCCCATGACCCTTGAATTGCGCCAGCTTCATCCGCTGTTTGCCGCCGAGGCCGACGGCATCGACCTCGCCCGGCCGGTCGATGCCGGTACCGTCGACGCGATCTGGCAGGCGATCGATCGCTATGCGGTGCTGGTGTTCCACGGCCAGCATCTGGACGATACGCAATTGCGCGATTTCGCCGCCCGGTTCGGCCCTCTCGAAATCGGCCGCGCGGCGGCGGCCGGTGGCCTGCGCCGTCTGAAACATCCGGAGATCGGCGACATTTCGAACCTCGACGAGGACGGAAGGCTGCGCGAGCGCGACGACCGGCGCCGGCTCGACAGCCTCGGCAATCGGCTATGGCACACCGATGCGTCCTATATGCCGGTGCCGGTCGTGTTGGGGATGCTGCACGCGGTGGCGGTGCCGCCCCCCAGCGCCTTGGGCGGCGGCGAGACCGAATTCGCCGATATGCGCGCGGCCTACGATGCCTTGCCAGAGAACATGAAGGACGCGATCGACGGGCTGATCGCCGAGCACGACATCACGTGGTCGCGCGGCCAGATCGGCTTTACCGAATTTGCGCCGGGCGAGCGCGAGAAATATCCGCCGTCGCCGCAGCGGCTGGTGCGGCGGCACCCCGGCTCGGGGCGCAAGACGGTCTATCTGTCGGCGCACGCCTCGCATATCGTCGGCTGGCCGGTGGCCGACGGCCGCATCCTGCTCTACGATCTGAACTTGCACGCGACCCGGCCGGAATTCGTCTACAGCCATAAATGGCGGGTCGGCGATCTGGTGATCTGGGACAACCGCTGCACAATGCATCGCGGCCGACCCCACGACGATTCCCGTCCGCGTGATCTGCGCCGGGCGACAACCCTCGACACCGGATCGACCCTAGAGGAAGCCGCCTGAGGCGGGGCGGCGCCGGCCCGTCAAATGCCGAGCCGGTTCACTCCATCGAACGCTGCCACTTTATAGCATTCGGCCAAAGTAGGATAGTTGAATACAGTGTCGATGAAGTAATCGACTCGGCCGC
>CAVTFD010000053.1:0-42790 GCA_963733945.1 uncultured Alphaproteobacteria bacterium
CTCATTCCATCACGGCTTTTGGCGCGGAGCCGGTTCATAGATCTCGGCATCCTTGCGGAGGACGATCAGCCGGGGCAGCAGGAATACCAGCGGAACCGCTATCAGGGTCGTGGCGGAATTGGCGATCACCAGCGAATCAAAGGAGAAATGATACTGATCGAGCAATTTCGAGCCCAACCAGTCGGTTCCGAACAGGGCGAGGTTGCGGACGCTGACCATCAGGGAGAAACCGAACCCCTCGCTGCCGGCGGGAGTGGAGCGCACGGCCAGGTCCATCAGCGCCAGTTCGGCCAAGGTGTAGCCGAAGCCGTTCAGTCCTTCGATCGCCTGGGCGCGCCCAGCCGACGAATAAAACAGGTAGCCGAGGTTGGCCGCAGTGGCGACGCCATGCATCCGACCAGCAGGGTGCGCAGGTTGAGGCGCCGGCACAGGATTCCGTAGCCGACGGCGGCCAGCACGCCAAAGACGCCCGCGATCAACTGCAGAAAGCCCTGCGCCTGCGTGGTGAGGTGCAAATCGTTCTGCTGCTTGTAGAACAGCGCGGTCGAAAAGCCGGGAGCGATGTAGAACAGGGCCATCAGCGCCGCGGCTGCCCACATCGTCCGGGCGGTGGCGATGTTGACCAGCTGTTCGCGGGCGTTCGCCAGGATTTGGCGTGAATCCGACCGTTTGCGCTGTTCATGCAGAAACAGGATGGTCACCGGCACCAGCAGGAACATCACGCCGCCGCACGCCGCGGCGGTCCAGCCGAAGGCGATGCTGGCGAGATAGCCGGCCATCGGACCGTTGACGATCAGACAGGCCTGCTGGACGAACTGGCGGATCGCGGTAAGCCGGCCCGAGCCCGAATTGGCCTGCGCCGTTTCGACCATGTAGCCGCCGACCACCGTGCTCGCGACCACCATGAACGCGTTGACGACGATCACCACGAACAGCAGCTTGCGATACTCGTGGGGCGTAACGATCAACGCCAGCCATGAGAGCGCGGCCAAGGTCGCGCTGATCAGGATGTAGCTCTTGCGGCGGCTGCCGAAGAGCGGAAACGCGTCGGTCAAGATGCCGGCGAACGGCTTCAAATACCAGGCGAGGCCTGCCCAGAAAAAGAACGCGGCGTTAGCCGTTCGGTCGACGTGCAACTCGTTCTTGAGCAGATTTTGCAACGGCAGGCGCGCCAGAACCTGGGGCTGCGCCAGGGTGGTGGCCAACACTCCCGCTACGATGACGAGCGCCGCGTATCCAAGGGCCTTATCGGGTCCTGCCCTCACGTGCGCTCAGTGGGAGGCATCGGCAGCCGGCAGCCATTTGCCTTGCGAGCGCACCAGCACCGTGGCTTCTACCGGGTATTCGTTGTCGACCGAATATTCGTAGCAGCGGATCGACATGGCCTCCGGATGGGCGGCATCGATCGCCGCAAGCGCCACCGCCAAGGATTCGAAATCCCCGGAATATTGCAGCCGGCTGTTCCATACCCCGCGCGAGGCCCGGCTCAACCGCCCGATCGTCGCCTCGTTGGTCTCCGGCATGCGGTCGATATAGGCAGTGATCTCGATGGTCACATTGCCGGAAGGGCGCGTCTCGTCGCGGGTGATCTCGACGCGGTAGGTCTGATAGGCCACCGTCTTGGGACGCCGCGCCGGAGCCGCCCCTTGCGGGACGGCCCCAAATGTGACGCGTCAGTCGCTCAGCTGTGCCAGCGGAACGCTTGCGGCTTCCTAGCCGAGCCCTGCGAGAGCACGACGTTGACGAGGGCCGGGCCGCGGAAGTTCATCGCCTCGGCGAGCGCGCCCTTGAGGTCCTTCGGGTCCTCGACAAAGAAACCCTTGCCGCCAAAGGCTTCCATGACCTTGTCGTAGCGCGCGCCGTAGATCAGCGAGTTGGGCCGCATGTTGAACATCGGGTTTTCCGGGATCTCCGGCATGCCGGGACCGATGCCGCCATTGTTGAGCACGACGATCTTGACCGGCAGGTTGTAGCGCACCAGCGTCTCCATCTCCATGCCGGAGAAGCCGATCGCCGAGTTTCCCGACAGGTGAATGACCGGACGGTCCGGGTGCACGATGGCGGCGGCGATCGCCTGGCCCAGGCCGAGGCCCATCGTGCCGTAGGTGCCGGCGTTAAGGCAGGCCTTGGCACTGAACACCGGCAGCATCGTCAGGCCGATATCCATCGTGCCGGCGCCCTCGGCCGACAGGATCGAGTTCCGCGGCATCCAGGCGGCGATGTCCTTGAAGGCGCGGTAGTAGGTCGCCGGGGCGCTGTCGTCGTCGATCTGCGGCTGGATCTGGGCCGCGTTTTCCGACGACTTCTTGCTGATCATCTGCCGCCATGGCAATTCCTTCGAATGGAACCACTGGCGGCCGGCGAGTGCGGCGTTCATCTGCGCCATGATCGCCTTGCCGTCGCCGACCAGGGCCACGTCGGTCGCCTTGTTGTGGCCGATCTCCTCCGGCGCGATGTCGAGCTGGATGACCTTGACGTCCGGCGCATAGCGCGGCGGTTGCCCGAAATGGAAGATCCAGTTGAAGCGGGCGCCCATCAGAAACACGACGTCGGCGTTCTGCAATGCCAATGTGCGGGCCGCCGCCACCGACAGCGGATGGTCGTCGGGCATGACGCCCTTGCCCATCGGCGAGCGCAGGAACGGCACTTGCGTCTTCTCGATAAAGGAGCGCACCTCGCTTTCGGCGTCGGCCCAAGCCATCCCCTTGCCGACGAGGATGAGCGGCCGCTCGGCCCGCTCAAGCATGTTGAGCGCCGCGTCGACATTCTCCGGCGGGGCCTGGAAGCGCGGCGGGTCGGGGCATTTTTGCACCTGCACCACGTCCTTCTCGTCACACTTGCCGGTGATGATGTCGTCGGGCATGTCGAGATAG
Source organism: uncultured Alphaproteobacteria bacterium (assembly GCA_963733945.1). Classification (GTDB taxonomy): domain Bacteria; phylum Pseudomonadota; class Alphaproteobacteria; order ATCC43930; family CGMCC-115725; genus AP-15. Next base: position 2,874 of record CAVTFD010000053.1, read on the forward strand.
GCGGCGCCGGGCCGGCCGTAGGTCGCGTTCCGGGTCGCCTCCGCGACATAAAACGGGATCCGCTTTACGCTATCGATGGCGTGGGCGAATTTGCAGAGCGGCGCGGCGAGCAGCACCTGGCGCTCTTCCTGGAAAGCGCCCATGCCGCGGCGATAGGTCTCCGACGCGCCCCCGATCAGGATCATCGGCCAGCAATTCTGTTGCGCATCAGCAAGGCCGGCGAGGCCGTGCACGACGCCGGGGCCGGTCACAACGATGCAGGCGCCGGGCCGGCCGGTCAGATAACCATACGCCCGCGCGGCATAGGAGGCGGCTTGCTCGTTGCGCATGCCGACATAGGCGACACCTTCCTTCTGCGCCGCCGCGGCAATGGGCCCGACGGGAAACCCGACGACGCCAAAGAGGTGGTTTATGCCCTGCTGCTTGAGGCTCCTCGCAATCAACGTGGCGCCGTCAATCTCACTCATGTTTCTCTCCCGTGTGTTGGGGCGGACGCCGACCATGCGCGAGACGCCGCCGGGCAAGGTTGTCGAAGAGGTCTGCGCGGTGGAGATTACGCATTTATTGCCGACCGGGCAAAGGCCTATCCGGTGCGATGGGCGCGACCTGGGCCGATTTCGGGCGCGGAAGCGGCTAACGGGTCGATCAGGCGCCGGTGGCGATTGCGTCCGAGCCCTCGATGCGGGCGGCGAGTGCGGCGGCAAGAAACCGGTCGATATCGCCGTCGAGCACGGCGCCGGTGCTGCTGGTCTCGACCCCGGTGCGCAGATCCTTGACCATCTGATAGGGCTGCAGCACGTAAGAGCGGATCTGGTGACCCCAGCCGATGTCGGTCTTGGTCGCGTTCATCGCATCGGTGACCGCCTCGCGCCGCTGTAGTTCGGCTTCGTAGAGCCGGGCGCGCAGCATGGCGAAGGCATGAGCGCGGTTCTGGTGCTGCGAGCGTTCGCTCTGGCACTGCACGACAATCCCGCTCGGCATATGGGTGATCCGCACCGCGCTGTCGGTCTTGTTGACGTGCTGGCCGCCGGCGCCCGAGGAGCGGTAGGTGTCGATGCGCAGATCCTTGTCGTTGATCTCGACCTCGATCTTGTCGTCGACCACGGGATAGACCCAGACCGACGCGAAGCTGGTGTGGCGGCGATCGTTCGAGTCAAATGGCGAGATACGCACCAGCCGGTGGACGCCGCTTTCGGTCTTTAACCAGCCATAAGCGTCGGCGCCGTTGACCCGGATCGTCGCCGATTTAAGCCCGGCCTCCTCGCCGCCGCTCTCTTCGAGCCACTCGGACTTGTAATCGTGCGCCTCGGCCCAGCGCACATACATGCGCAGCAGCATCTCGGCCCAATCCTGCGCCTCGGTGCCGCCGGCCCCGGCATGGACTTCGAGATAACAGTCGTTGCCGTCGGCCTCGCCCGACAGCAGGCTTTGGAGCTCGCGCCGGGCCGCCTCGGCGCGCAGCTTTTCGAGCGCGGCCTCGGCCTCGGCGACGATCTGCGCCTCGCCCTCCGCTTCACCGAGTTGGATCAGTTCGAGCGCCTCGTCGACCTCGCGCTCGATGCGCCGGTAGCTGCCGATCGCCTGATCGAGCCGAGTGCGCTCTCGCAACAGCTTCTGCGCGGCGGCCGGGTTGTCCCACAGGCGCGGGTTTTCGACCTCGGCGTTCAGTTCGGCGAGGCGCCGGGTTGCCGTATCCCAGTCAAAGATGCCTCCTCAGCAGCGCCAGCGACTTTCTGATGTCGCCGGCCGCCGCCTCGATCTCGGCGCGCATGCCCCGCTCCGTCCGTCTATTTCGATGCTGTTAGTATAGACCGCCGGTGCCGCTGGCGGGAGCGCCGCGCGCCGGCAGCATAGCACTGCCACTATCCGGCCTGGCCTCCGCCGCAGGGGCGGCGGCAGCCTCGTCGCCACCATCGGCAGCCGCGGTCGCGTCAGCCGGCGCGCCATCCTCGCCATCGGCGCGCGCAGAGCTGAGATCGGGGTTCTTGCCCGGCTCGGTCCCGGGCTTGTACGCCTCGTAGATTGCCGTCCCGTCACCAGAGATCGGCAGGCCAGTAGCGGCGCTGACCCGATAGAGCCGCATGCCCGGCGGGATACGGAAATCGGTCGCCGGCGTGTTCGCCAGCGCGTCGATCATGAAATCGCGAAAGATCGGCGCCGCGACATGACCACCGGTTTGGTCCTTACCGAGGCTGTCCGGCTGGTCATAACCGACATAGACACCGGCGGCGAGGTCGGGGGTGAAGCCCTCGAACCACGCATCGCGGTAATCGTTCGTGGTCCCGGTCTTGCCGGCGATCGGGCGGCCCACGGCCTTTACCGCCGTGCCGGTGCCGCGCTGCACCACTCCCTCCATCATCGTGACCACTTGATAGGCCGAGCCGGGGTCCGCCACCTGCTCACGCGTATCCGGGATGACCGGCACCGGCTGGTGGTTCCAGTCGACATCGGTACACCCGTCGCAAGGGCGATGGTCCGCGCGAAAAATGGTCTTGCCGTTGCGGTCCTGGACTCTATCGATCACGGTCGGAGTGATGCGCTTACCGCCGTTGACCAGCATCGCATAAGCGGCGGTCAACCGCATCGGGGTTGTCTCGCCAGAGCCGAGGGTGATCGAATATTCGTGAGGCACGTGATCCAGAATGCCGAAGCGCTCGATCGTGTCGGCGATCGGATCCATGCCGATCATCGTGGCGACCCGCACCGTCAGCGTATCGATCGACTGCTCGAGCCCGATGCGCAGCGGGGTCGGTCCGCGGAAACGATCGGCCTCATAATTGGTCGGTGACCACATCGGCAGCCCGGCGCCCTGCGGGAGCGAGATTGGCGCGTCGCTGACCATTGTCGATGGCGTGAAGCCGTGATCGAGGGCAGTCAGAAAGACGAACGGCTTGATCGCCGACCCGGTCTGCCGATAGGCCTGGGTCGCCCGATCAAACTGGCTGGTCGCGAAGCTGAACCCGCCACTTATCGCCAGCACGCGGCCGGTATGCGGATCCATGACGACGAGGGCTCCGGACACTTCGGGCACCTGGCACAGAGTGAAGCCGGCTTCCCTGCCGGCCGCCGCCACCGCGGTCTTGCTGTCGGCGTCGCCGCCGCCATTGCCCTTCGCCGGCGCGGCGGCGACCGGCGCCACCATTACCACATCGCCGGGTCTGACCACGTCGCCGGCGCCGCGCGGGAACGGGCCGAGGGAGCCATTGGCATAACGCCGCCGCGCCCAGCGCATCTGCGCAAATGGGACCTGCCCCGTGTCGGCATCGGCAAAGCCAATCGCCGCCCCGCCGGGTGTAGCGCGCAGCACAACCGCCAGACGCCAGCCAACGTCGGTCGCGACCGCCGGAATGTGAACCTTGCTCAACCGGGAAGCCCAATCACCCTCAGGGTCGATCTGAGCAACAGCCCCGCGCCAACCTTCATGCGCGTGAGCATAGCCGATCAATCCCTCGCGCAAGGCCTTGTCCGCCTCTGCCTGCAAACGCGGATCGAGACTGGTGCGTACCGACAGGCCGGCCTCGTACAATGCCCGCTCGCCATACCGCGCGAGCAGCTGGCGCCGCACCTCCTCGGCGAAATAGGGCGCTTTGACCTCTTCGGCCTCCTGGCGGTGGTGCAGTTCGATCGGCTGCGCCCTAGCCTGGTCTGCCGCCGCGCGGGTAACAACGCCGTCCTCGACCATACGGTCGAGAACCCAGTCGCGGCGCGCCGTCGCCGCCTCCGGCAAGCGCAGCGGATTATAGCGATTCGGCGCCTTCGGCAGTCCGCCGAGGAAGGCGGCCTCTCCCAGGCTCAGCTGGTCGAGCGATTTATCGAAATAGGTCATCGCCGCCGCCGCGACGCCATAAGCGCCCGAGCCGAGATAGATCTCGTTTAGATAGAGTTCGAGGATGCGTTCCTTGGGCAGCGCCGCCTCGATCCGGGTGGCGAGCAGAATCTCCTTTATCTTGCGCGCAATCGAAACCTCATTCGTCAGCAACATGTTCTTCGCGACCTGCTGGGTGATCGTCGACGCCCCGATCGGACGGCGGTTGGTTCGAAACCGGCCGATATCGGTGATCGCGGCGCGAAAGATCGACAGTGGGTCGATCCCGTGATGGCTGTAGAAGTTTTTATCCTCGGCGGAAATAAAGGCGTTGATGACCGGCTTGGGAATCGCCTGAATCGGAACAAAGACCCGGCGCTCGGTCGCGTACTCAGCCAGCAGGCGCCCATCCCCAGCTTGGACCCGGGTCGTGATCGGTGGCTGAAAATTGGCTAGCTGCTGATAATCCGGCAGGTCGCGTCCAAAATACCAGATCGTGATCCCAACAAATCCTGCCCCCGCGATCGCCAGAATGACCGCGCAGACGAAAAGAAACCTAATGAGTTTGACCATGTGTTCGAGCCGGCGAGACGCGGACGCTCCGGTTGCCACCGATCGCCCCGATTATCCCGGTATCTGGGGCATCGCCTTATATGCGCCAGCGGGATAGCTATTCCAAGTCTGTTTCGCCGTGCGCGGGCGGCTGGGTCGTCGGGGTGCGGACGAAAGCATTGTGGCGGAGCCACTGCCAATATACATTGGTACCTGCGAAAAACCGCCGTCCGCCTGCCGGTAACGCGCCCGGCAGGGACATCGCGATGTGAGCCCGCATGATCGGCGGCCCGTATGCCGCGGCGCGGGGCCAGAGCGTGGGGCGGCGTAGATCGTAGGAACCCGAAGCCGTCCCCTGACGAGATTCACCGTGGTCGATATGCAATCGTTCCAAGACGGCGTGAGCTCAGGCGTTGCCGGCTTCCTCACACACGGGATCGCGCCGCCGGCCGAATTTCGCGCGGCCGCGGCAGCGCGCCTCGGAGTTACGCCCGAATGGCAAAGCGCATGCTCATCGACGCCACACACCCGGAAGAGACCCGGGTGGTGGTCATCAACGGTAACCGCCTCGAAGAGTTCGATTTCGAGTCGTCGACAAAGCAGCAGGTAAAAGGAAACATCTATCTTGCTAAGGTCACGCGTGTAGAACCCTCTCTGCAAGCCGCGTTCATCGAATACGGCGGTAATCGTCATGGTTTTCTTGCGTTTAGCGAGATCCATCCCGATTATTTCAGGATCCCGGTCGGCGACCGCTCGGCCGGTGATAGCGAGTGGGGGCACCCCGACGCCGAAGGTTCGGAGGCCGCCGGCGAAGCTTTCGATGAAGCCGGAGTGCCGCTCGAGGCGGCGCTCCCGGAGCCGGTCGCCGTCATGGAGGCGACGCCGGACGTAGAGGACGAACCGACCGCCCTCGAGCCGTTTTCAGAGACTTCCTGGGTGACCGGGGGCCGTACGGAGATCAGCCCAATCACGAACGTCGACGAGCAGGTCGACGCTACTTCTGCCGAGCTTCCGTGGGCGGAGGCAACGGCATCGCCGCTCGACGCCGGTGCGGTCGCCGACCGTGACCAGGGCAGTGAGGCTGCCCGGTCGGCGGTCGCGACCCCCGACGAGGCGATACACGCCACGGCGCTGACTGTACCAGCGGCGGACGAGATCTCACTCGCAGCGGAGGAGGCGTTTCCCACAGCCGAGCAGAACCCACCCTCGGCGGAGGACACCTTAGAGACCGCGCCTGCACCTGAGGCGCGCGATGCCGGCGATCGTGAAGCTGGCGAAGCAGAGGTTATCGAAACCCTCGGCGGGGACGAGTTCGAGGAGGCCGAGCGCCAGCGCTCCCGCGCCCCGCGGCATTATAAGATCCAAGAGGTAATCAAGCGCCGGCAGATCATGCTGGTGCAGGTCACCAAGGAGGAGCGCGGCAACAAGGGGGCGGCCTTAACGACCTATCTGTCGCTCGCTGGACGCTATTGCGTGCTGATGCCGAACACGGCGCGCGGCGGCGGCGTGTCGCGCAAAATAACCAGCATCAGTGACCGCCGACGGTTGAAGGACATCCTTGAGGACCTAGACATCCCCGAAGGAATGGGAGTGATCGTGCGCACCGCCGGCGGGGAGCGATCGAAGGCAGAGATCAAGCGCGACTACGAATACTTGTTGCGGCTATGGAACGAAATCCGCGAGCTGACATTGAAGTCGACCGCGCCGGCCTTGATCTACGAAGAAGGCAATCTGATCAAGCGGTCGATTCGCGACCTCTACACGCGCGACATCGATGAGGTGTTGGTCGAAGGCGAGGAGGGCTACCGCACGGCAAAGGCATTCATGAAGATGCTGATGCCGAGCCATGCCAAGCGGGTTCAGCCCTATCGCGATCCGCAGATCGGGCTGTTGCACCGCTTCCAGATCGAGGGCCAGATCGACGCGATTCATTCGCCGATCGTCCAGCTGCGTTCTGGCGGATACGTGGTGATTAATCAGACTGAAGCGCTAGTTGCGATCGACGTGAATTCGGGCCGCTCAACCCGCGAGCGCAACATCGAAGAAACTGCGACGCGCACGAATCTCGAGGCGGCCGAGGAGATTGCCCGGCAGCTCCGCTTGCGCGATCTTGCCGGGCTGATCGTGATCGACTTCATCGACATGGAGGAGCATCGCAACCAGGGGGCTGTGGAGCGGCGGCTGAAGGACGCGCTCAAGAACGATCGCGCCCGCATCCAGGTCGGCCGCATCAGCCCGTTCGGTCTCTTGGAAATGTCGCGCCAGCGGTTGCGCCCATCCTTGGTCGAAGCCTCGACCCAGCCCTGTCCTCATTGCGGCGGCACCGGTTTTATCCGCTCGACCGAATCGACTGCTCTCTACGTGCTGCGTTCGATCGAAGAGGAGGGAATGCGGCGGCGCTCGGCCGAGGTTTGCGTCTATGTGCCGACGACGGTCGCGCTCTACATCCTCAATCACAAGCGCGATTCGTTGGCGCAGTTAGAAGCGCGCTACGGCATTCATGTGTTGATGGCACAGGACGACGCGCTGATCCCGCCCGCGTTCCGCCTCGAAAGGCTGCGCGCTTACGGACCGAACGAGGCGCCGGCGACAATCCCTGCGCCACTGACCCAGGCACCCGAAATCGACGAAGAGGAATCCGAGGACGAAGCCGAGGAAGCGGTCGACGCCGGTGCGCAGCGGCCTGGTCGGGATGCCGACGAGGAGCGCAGCCGCGGCCGCCGCCGTCGCCGCCGTCGCCGGCACGAGGACGAAGCTGGCGACCGCGGCTCAGCACCTGCGGCGCCCGCCGTGGAGGCGGCGGATGACGAAGCCGCCGAGCGGGTTGCGGTCACGGCGAGCGAGGCTGGCGCGGCACCTAATGGCGAGCAAGACGCGGAAATCGAAAGGCAGCGGCGACGGCGCGGCCGGCGCGGCGGGAGACGCCGCGTAAGGCGCGAGGATGGCCCTGATCCCGGTCTCGATAGTCTACATCCGGCCGCCGCCACGGTCGAGATCGTGGCGATAGCTGACGATGACGGCGAACCCGAACCCATGGAATCCGAGATCGCGGAGGGCCGGGAGGGGATTGTCGAGGCGGACACACCGTGGCCGGAAGAAATTCGTACCGATCCGGTTGTGGCGGCGGCCGCGACTGAGATCGAAACTGCCAGCCTACCGGCGCTCGCCGGCGAGCCAACCGCGGAGGCAGCCGTGTCGAGCCATAACGGCGCGGCGGCGGCCGAGCTGGCGGAGCCGGCGGCCATCCAATTCGTCGAAAAAGCGCCCCCCCATGCCGGTTTGGCCGAGCAAGGGATGCCCGAAGGGGTGGACCGGTTTTCGGCTCCGGCGCACAGCAGCGACCGTGAACCCGCCGGTCCGTTCACCGCAGAACGGGTCGAGCAATCAGTGCAGCCGGGGGCGCTCGAACCGCCGGGGATACCGCTAATGCCAACCGAACCCGCCCATGCGACCCAGGCGGCGCCGGACAAGCCGGCGAACCCGCGAAAGGGCTGGTGGCAACGGCTGATCCAGTCATAAGCGTTGAGCCGGGGAAGGGTCAGTTCCGCGCTGCTTGCCGCGCCTTTGCCGCAATTCTATCCTACCGGAACCATGAGCGGACCTTGAATCCGCCTCCCGGTTCGGTCGGCAAATTGAAGGCGGCGCCGATGGCTTTACGCGCTCTTGTCCGAACGACCGCATTTGTAGTCGCTGCGGCGCTGACGTTTGGCCATGTCGCCAGCGCGCACGAAGGCGGCGCGGGGAATAGCGCGACCCTGTTGCGTGACACCGAGATCGAAGGCGACATTCGCGCCATGATGACCCCGGTGTGGAAGGTGGCTGGGCTCGACCCGGACGCCGTGCACGTGTACCTGATAGCCGATGACACCATCAACTCGTTCGTCGCCGGGGGTCAGAATATCTTTATGAACTCCGGTCTGGTGCTGCGCGCGAAGACACCCAACCAGCTGATCGGCGTCCTCTCGCACGAGACCGGCCATATTGCCGGCGGGCATCTCTATAAGGGCGCCGAGGCGATGCACAACGCCAGCATCGAGGAGATTCTCGCGATGGTGGCGGGCGTTGCCGCAACGGTTGCGGGGCGCGGCAGCGGCGGTGGTGCTGCGCTGCTGGGTGCGGCGGGCGTCGGGCAACGCGCCTTTCTACAATTCTCGGTGACCCAGGAAGCAACCGCCGATCACGCTGCGATGAATTTCCTCGACGAGACCCACCAATCAGCGCGGGGGCTGCTGCAATTCTTCGAGGTGCTGCAAAGCGAAGAACTGCTGACCGGCGTCCACGAGGATCCCTATCTGATGGATCATCCCTTGACCCAAGAGCGCATCGACTATGTCCGCGACCATGTCGAGCGCTCGCCGTATTCCAATGTTCCAGACCCGCCTGCCTATGTCGCGATGCTCGACCGCGTCAAGGCCAAGCTCGCCGCATTTACCCAGCCGCCGTCGACGACCCTGGCAAAATATTCGGAGCAGGACCGGTCAGTGCTGGCGCGCTATGCTCGCGCCATAGCCCATTATCGTATTCCGGATCTCGACAAAGCGTTGCCGGAGGTCGACGGGTTGATCCGCGACTATCCGAGCGATCCTTATTTTCGCGAGCTGAAGGGGCAGATGCTGTTCGAGAACGGCCATATCAAAGAAGCGGTCCAGCCCTACGAGCAGGCCGTCCGTCTTGATCCCGCCGCCCCGCTGCTGCGGATCGGTCTCGCGCAGGTTTATGTCGAGGACAACGATCCCGCCGAAAACAAGCGGGCGATCGCCTATCTCAGCGATGCGTTGCGCACCGAGGACAAGGAAGTCGACGCCTGGCACCTGCTCGCGACCGCTTATGGGCGCGACAACCAGATGGGTATGGCGGCGCTGTCTCTGGCCGAGGAGGGACTTGCGGCCGACAACAAAAAAGACGCAGTGCAGGAGGCCGGCCGGGCCGAGCGTCTGCTGCCTAAGAACAGCGCCGCCCGCGCCCGCGCGCAGGAGATCCGCAGCGAAGCCAAGGATCTCGACGCTGCCGACTGAGCGCGGCCTTTCGCCGTCATTTTGCTTAAAGGAGCTGCCGTTGATGCTTGTTCGCGCGCGATTTGCCCTGCTGGCTTTTGCCTGCTTGCTCTTTGCCGCAGCGCCGACCGGCGCGATCAGAGCGGCCGAGATCAATCCGACGCAGCGCCAAGCGATCAACTCGATCATCCACGACTATCTGATGCAGCATCCCGACGTTTTGATCGCTGCGCTTCGGGCTGCCCAGGACAAGCTCGACCACGACAATGACGCCAAGGCAACCCAAGCAGTGGCGCGGCACCGGCGTGATATCTTCGACAATCCGGCGACGCCGGCGGCGGGCAATCCGGAAGGCGATGTCGCGATCGTCGAATTCTTCGACTACCGATGCCCGTATTGCAAACAGGTGCAGCCTGAGCTCGAGTCCTTGGTGCAACAGGATCCAAAGCTGCGCTTGGTCTATAAGGAGTTCCCAGTCCTCGGCCCGGCGTCGGTCACGGCTGCTCATGCCGCGCTCGCGGCCCAGCGTCAGGGTAAGTATGACGCCTTTCACGCGGCGATGATGGCGGCCCACGGCCAGATTAATGACAGCACGGTCTATCAGGTGGCCGCTTCGGTCGGGCTCGATGTCGACCGGCTCAAGCGCGACATGGCGGCACCGGAGATCGCACAGGCGCTAAAGGCAAATTCGGCGCTCGCCGACGTCCTCGATATCCACGGCACCCCGGCCTTCATCATCGGCGACCGCGTCGTCCCCGGCGCGGTCGATCTCGACGCGTTGAAGACCATGGTCGCCGACGCGCGCAAGCGGTAGCGGGTCAGGGCTCACGGTCGGGCTGATTGTCCGGGTGCGCCGCCTGGAAGGGCGCCAGCGCCATACAACTATCGTAGATCCTCGTAATCGTCGGATAGGGCGCCATGTCGAGCTGGTAGCGCCCGGCATTGACGACCTGAGGGACGAGCGCGATGTCGGCAAGGCCGGGCCGGTCGCCGTGGCAGAAGATTCCGGTACGGGCATCCCGCGCAAGCAGCGCTTCCAGTGCCTGAAATCCCGCTTCAATCCAATGATTGTACCAGACGGCGATGTCGCTCTCGCTGCGGCCAAAAGAATGGGTCAGATAGCGCAGCACGCGCAGATTGTTGATCGGATGGATGTCGCAGGCGACGATGTCGGCGAGTGCCCGCACCCTCGCCCGCTCGCCCGGGGTTTGCGGCAGCAGAGGCGGGTCGGGATGGATCTCGTCGAGATACTCGATGATCGCCAGGGACTGGATCAGGGTCTCCCCGCCATCCTCAAGTGTCGGGACCAGACTCTGCGGGTTGACCCCGCGGTAATCGGGCTTGGCCTGATCGTTGCGCCGGAGATGGATCGAGACGCTGTCGTAGGCGAGCCCCTTGAGATTGAGGGCAATGCGGACGCGGAACGCCGCGGATGAGCGAAAAAAACCGTAAAGCTTCATATGCACCCCTCTCCTTGGATTCGGACCGTCACGGCACGCGGCGCCGGCGAAACCCCTGCTACAGATCGGCGCCGCCGACCAGGCCAGATCGCATCGCGATACGGATCAGATCGGCAGCGCTGGTCGCTCCGAGTTTGACTTTGATCTGAGTGCAATTGTTTGCGGCAGTCTTATAGCTGACGCCGATTGTGTCGGCGATCTGAAGCAGGGTGCACCCCCCGGCGAGAAGACGCAGGATCTCGAGATCGCGCGACGACAGATGCTCGAGCGCATGCGACGGGGCTCTGATGTTGGAGAATACGAGTCGCTCGGCGATCTCGTGCTCGATGTAGGTATGACCATCGGCGACACGCCTGATTGCCTCGATAATCTCCCCGGGCGGCGCATTCTTGCTGATGTAGCCGATCGCCCCTGCCTGCAGCGCGCGCGTAACATGAATCTCTTCGTCGTGCATGCTAAGGACCAAAATTCGCGCGGCCGGATCCTCGATCTTCAACCGAGCAATCACTTCGAGGCCACCAAGGCCAGGTAGATTCAAATCAAGGATTACGAGGGCCGGGCGATCCTCTCTAAAAGCGCTGATCGCCTCCCTCCCGCTGGCGGCCTCCCGAATCTCGATTTCGGGTTCGCCGGCCAGCAGCCGCCGCAACCCGGTGCGGATAATTGGGTGGTCGTCGACGATCAGGATTTTCAAGTCTCGCCTCCCTGCGACAAGGTGGCGACCTCATCGTGCTCCGCCGCAAATGGAAGCACCACGCTCAAGGCAAAGCCTGCCGCAGACCGGTTCGACATGGTCAACTCGCCACCGATCGCCTTGACCCGCTCGCTGATGCCGAGCAGGCCATAACCCATTCTACTCAGGTCCCGCATGCCGAGGCCGTCGTCGGCAACCTCCACCCTGACCTGATCGCGGCCATCGTGACCGTCGCGACTACGATAGACCGAGACCGTTATGACGGTCGGCCCGGCATGGCGAACGGCGTTACTCAAGCATTCCTGAACGACGCGGCAAATCGTCGTGCTCACCGTCTCTCCGACGCCTTCGCATCCGGACGAGACAGCAACCTGGTAGCGAATCTCGGGACAGCGGCGACGCCAGAACGCAACAATATTCTCGATTTGTTCTTTCAAGCTGAAATCGTTCAACCCGATCGGACGTAGGCGGCCAAGCATAATCCTGACCTGCCGTTGCATATGGCGGACGGCTTCGGATATCCCGTGAAGATGACCGCATGCTTCTGCCGAGCGCCCCTCCTGCAACAGTCGGTAAGTGGTTGCGGCGTCGATATTGATGGCGAATAGATAAGGGCTGACCTCGTCGTGAAGATCGCGGGCGAGAGCGTTCCGTTCCTGCTCCTGCAACGTCAGCAGTTGTTCGTTCAACCGTCGATTTTCCGCGTCGCTAGAGTTTAGGCGGGCGGTCATCCGATTAAAGCTGTCGCGCAGCCGTGAAAGCTCCGGCGCTAGCTTACCGCTGATGCGAGTCCCGAAACGGCCACCCCCAACCTGCTCCAGCGCAGCAGCCAGGTCGCCCAAGGGCCGCAGGGCGTGCCCGATGAACACAAAGATCAGCAGCAATGTTAGGCCATAGAATGCGGCCTGCGTTGCAACGCTGTCGGCGAACTCTCTCCAGACTTCGATGAGCTCATTGTGAGGGTCGGTCTGAACCGCGACGGTCCCGTAGTTGCGGCCGCCCACGGCGACCGAAACCCGCTCGATCAGCGGCACGGGTGCTACGAAGTAAGTAAACCAGAACGGCACCCGGCCGAATGGGGACTTCTCGACGGATGGCTTGGCGACTGTTGCTGCATCGCCGATGAGCCACACTCGAAGATGACGGTTCCCCTTAAACGACGCGATCAAATCTCTCAGGTCGTTCGTCGGATCGGCGGCGTTTTGGAGCCGTTCGACCGCATTCTCGATCGTCTGCCGGCCGACCTGCAAGGCCGCGTGCATTTCGGTCCGCACCGAACGCGAAGCATTGCGACAGGCGATCACGCCCCCAAAGGCGAGGCTGGCGAAGAGGATCAGGCAAACCAGGCCAATCAGCCGAAACCGCAGCGACATCAGGCCCTCGCGCACCGCTCGGTTCTAATAGTTAGAGAATGCCACGGCAGGAAATCCATTCCCATCGCGTTCCGCGCTTTTGGCACTCCAGGCGAGGGAATAATTCCCGCGCAGCTCGGGAAGAACTCTCGAGTAAATCGGGAAAGCGCCGCGGCACGATCTGCGTCTTAATAGACTTTGCGGAGAATGATCGCCGTAGAGCGGTGGTGCGAGGGGGGGAATGGCTCGACTTAGGTGGATATTGGCGGCGCCGGCGCTTATGCCGGGTCTGCTGTCCCCCGCGGCCGCTCAAGACTACTCGCCCAGTCCACCAGCGGCGGCGGCCATCACCCTGCCGACGATCGAGGTGGTTGCCGCCACTCCGTTGCTCGGATCAGGGGTCGATCGCAGCACAGTGCCGGCCCAAACCCAGGTCTTGACGTCACAGGACATCGCCCGCGACGGCAATCCCGACGCCTTGCGCGCGCTCAACGAGCAGGTTCCGGGAGTCACTCTCGATGCCGCCGCCGGGAATCCGTTTCAGCCCAGCCTGTTCTACCATGGCTTCCAGGCCTCGCCGCTGCAAGGCAATCCGCAGGGACTTGCGGTCTACCTCAACGGCGCGCGCTTCAACCAGCCCTTTGGCGACACTGTCAATTGGGATCTGATCCCGGACCTCGCGATCGACCGCATGGACCTCGTCGGTTCGAACCCGGTCTTCGGGCTCAACGCGCTCGGGGGCGCATTGTCGGTACAGATGAAGAATGGGTTCGGCTATCACGGTACTGAGATCGATGCGCTCGGCGGATCCTTCGATCACTATCAGGGGGAGCTGCAATACGGCATTCAGACCGGAAACACCGCCGCCTACATCGCCGCCAGCGGATTACACGAGGGCGGCTGGCGCGATTTGCAATCCTCCGATCTCGCCAATCTTTACGGCGATATCGACTGGCGCGGCGAGCGCGGCGAAGTCCACGTCAATGTCATCGCCGCCAACAATCGGCTCAACGGCCCGGGAACCTCGCCGGTCGAGCTGCTCGCCGTCGATCCCGCCGCACAATTCACCGCGCCCAATTTAATCACGAATCAATTTACCCAGGTTAATCTGACCGCCAATTACCGGGTCTCCGATCAAACATCGCTTCAGGGCAATTTTTATCTCGATTACCTGCTGCAAAAGGTGGTCAATGGCAATGTCCCTAATGTAACTCCATGCGACGACGGCTCCGGCCTTCTATGCGAGAGTCCCGGCGTATTCGCAACCGATCGCAACGGCAACCCGATCCCGGACTTTCTAAACGACGGACCCTACTCCGATCTCGACCAACAATCGACCAACACTCACGGCTATGGCGTCGCCTTGCAGGCGACCAATCGCACACCGCTGTTCGGCCACCCCAACCAGTTCATCGCCGGCATCAGCTTCGACGGCGGGCAGACCTTGTTCGGGGCCAGCAGCCAGATCGGCGGCTTATCGCTCGAAGACCGCGTTTTTGCTGGGCCGGGGGTGACCATCGACCAGGCCGACGGGTCGATCGCGCCGGTTCGAGTGGCGGTCGGCAACGCCTATTACGGTGTGTTTTTTACAGACAGCCTCGACCTCACGCCGGCGCTCACCGCCAATCTCTCGGGGCGATACAATTTCGCTCAGATTAATCTCAGCGACCAGATCGGCGATGCGCTGACCGGCGACCACAGTTTTGGCCATTTCAACCCCGCGGGCGGCCTGACCTGGAAATTCGTACCCGATGCGAGCGTCTATGCGAGTTATGCGATTGCCAACCGTGCGCCGACGCCGGCCGAATTGACCTGCGCCAACGCCGCCAGCCCGTGCAGCCTCGCCAATTTTTTTGTCGGCGACCCTAATTTGCAGCAAGTCGTCGCCCATACCGTCGAAGCGGGGTTGCGCGGCAGGGTTCATCCCTTTGCCCAGGCAACGCTGAGCGCGGATCTCGCCTTTTTCCACACCACGCTCGACAATGACATTCTGTTCGTCAACAGCCCGATCCAGGGCCGAGCCTTTTTTCAGAATGTCGGATCGACCCTCCGGCAGGGCGTCGATCTGAACCTTCAGCTGAAAACCGACAGGCTCGTCGCTTGGCTCGGCTATTCCTACATCGATGCGTCGTTTCAGACTGGGTTCACCGAATTGAGTGATAACAATCCCGGCGCCGATGCCGACGGCAATATTCAAATCCAGCCTGGTGATCGTTTACCTGGAATCCCGGCCAACCAGCTCAAAGCTGGCGTCGACTACAAACTAACCGACGCCTGGACCGTTGGCGGGACTGCCATCTATGCTGCCGGCCAATTCCTGTTCGGCGATGAAGCGAATTTGACGCCGCAGATTCCGCCCTATTTGGTACTGAACCTGCATTCGAGCTATCAGGTTACGAAGAACTTTCAGCTCTTCGCACTGATCGAAAATGTTTCGAATGCGACATACTACACATTCGGCACGTTTTCGCCGACCTCGTCCGTACCGATCGTCCAGGCGCCCGGCGCCAGCAACCCGCGCAGCTACAGCCCGGCCGCCCCAATCGCCGCCACGGTCGGCATCCGCGCGACATTTTGAGGAACCGCAAGCTCCTATCCGGGGGTGCGCGCGGGGGCGTGGGCGAAGGCATCGACCATGGCCGTGAAGGCGGGCGTGGGGCGCAGATGGGCGTCGAACGGCAGCGGGCGGGAAGGCAGGCCGTCCTTGCGCCATTTCGCCTCGTTGGTCTCGCGGCGTACGATCCAGCTGTGCCGGTCCGACAAGCCCCAGGTTACGACCATCTTGACCGCCGGCTCGTCGAGCGCGGCATCGAGAAACCGCCGATAGGTGTCGGCGATCAGCTGGTCGCGGACCGCGATGTCGGCAGGCGCTTGCGCGTCGGTGACGTCGAGCTCGGCAATCTGGATGGTCAGGCCGAGACCGGCGATGTCGGCCAGAAATCGTCGCAGCACCGCCGGCGAAAACGGCGGCCCGCCGACCGCCGTCAGATGCGCCTGTATGCCGACCGCGTCCACTGGCGTACCCGATCGCTGCATGCGCTGCAGCAGATTGAGCAGGACGGTGCGGCGGGCTTCCTGCTCGGGCGCGTCGAGTTCGACATCGTATTCGTTGACGACGAGGCGCGCCTTAGGGTCGGTTTCTCGCGCGGTGCGGTAGGCGAGGTCGAGATATTCGGGCCCGAGCGCGTCGAGGAACACGGCCTTGCGCAGCCCGTCCGGCCGGCCGTCCTTGGGCTCGATCGGCTCGTTGACGACGTCCCAGCTGTGAACGATGCCGCGATAGCGTCCGGCGAGCGCTTTGATCCGGTCGA
The DNA here is from genome assembly GCA_963733945.1 of uncultured Alphaproteobacteria bacterium. Lineage (GTDB taxonomy): Bacteria > Pseudomonadota > Alphaproteobacteria > ATCC43930 > CGMCC-115725 > AP-15. The sequence continues at coordinate 19,042 of CAVTFD010000053.1, forward strand.
CGACCGCGCGCCGCTGCGCATCACGACCGGGTAAGGTGAAAAACCAGTGCGGCGTGCGATAATACCACAGCAGATTGTGGCCGCGCAGCGCGAGTCCGCCCTCGACCGCGAAACCGGCGACCGTATCGGCCGGGCCATAATCGTCGTCTCCGGGGGCGCCACGGTTCATGTCGAGCCATTTCATATCGTTCTCGGGCACGACGAGACCTGCCTGCTGCAGCACCAGCGCGACAAAGGTGGGATCGCGGGTGATCTGCGCGGCCGAAATCGTGGTTCCGTAGCGGAGCCCCTTCTGCTCCGCCAGGCGGTTCAGTGCCTCCGTTTGCTCTGCGTGGACGGAGGAAGATGCGAGCAACGCGGCCAGGCCGCCGAGCCCTGTCACACCGCCGCGGAGAACGCTGCGACGCCGCAGACCGCGACCCGAGAATCGGCCGCCGCTCATTGCGGTGGCGGCTTGCCGATCGGCGTGGCCGGCGGGACGCCGCCGGACGCCAGATGCTCGAGATTCGCCCGTGCAGCCATATCCGCGGGGCTGCCTGGGGCAATGTGGCCGACCTCTTCCCAATCGCCGCGAGCGCCGGTGGCGTCACCTTCGAGGCGGCGGATATTGCCGCGTTCGAGCAATGCCGCTGCCGAATGTGGCGCCCGGGCGAGCGCCATATCGATATCGGCGCGCGCCGGGTCGAGGCGGTCGAGGGCGCGATAGGCCGAGGCGCGGTAAATCAGCGCATCAACCCGATCGGGATGGGTCTTCAACACACGATCGAGATCGGCGACGGCCTGATCGAGGTAGCCAGCCGAGGCCGCCGCCTCGGCGCGGTCGATCAGCAGGTCGGGATCGCTGGGCTTCAGCGATACGGCTTGGCCCTCGGCGGCATAGGCCCGCAGCAGGTCGCCGGCCAACAGCCAGGCCTGCCCGGCCTGATCGAGCACATCGGCCCGTAGCGCCGCCGGCGCCTTCATGATCATCGCCTCGGCCAGGGCCTGGAGCCGGGTCGCGCCTTCCTGGTATTTGCCAAGCGCAATCAGCGCGACTGCGGCGCAATGATCGGCCGGATGCGCCCCGCCACGCGCAAGCCATGCCTGAGCCAGGGTCTGGGCCTCACGCGGGTTCTCTCGGGCGAGCTTCATGCAGCGGTCGTAGGTTTCGGCATCTGCCTCGGCCGAACGCGGCGGGCCCGCGGCGGCCGCAGGCGGGGGCAAAACCGGCCCGGGCGGTTCGGCCGCCGCATTCGCCGCGACCAACATCAGCGGCAGAAGCAAACGCAAACGCCCTGTGCTGCGCACCCATCGCCAGACTGGCCACATCCCCCTCGCCGTATTGATCATCGTTATCCTTAGCACAGGGGGACGTTGCCGCCGAATTGTTCGAGAGGTTACGATCGCCGGCGTCGGATCCGCTGTCCCGGGTTATGCATCGTTGTGGCCTTCGATTTTGGTCGTTTGTTTCCGGGAGGGATCGGCAATGCCGGGCTCGCCTTTGCCCACCGCAACTACCGAATTTATGCGAGCGGCAACGCGGTATCGCTGATCGGCATCTGGATGCAGCGGGTGTCGGTCGGCTGGCTTGCCTGGACCTTGACCCATTCCGGCGCTTGGCTCGGCATCGTCTCGATGGCCGAGTTTTTCCCGGTGGTTTTTTTGAGCCCGCTCGCCGGCGTTCTCGCCGACCGCCGCGACCGGGTCAGGATCATCCGGGTCACGCAGATCGCCGGCAGCGTCGAGGCGAGCCTGCTCGCGGTTCTGGTCTACACCGGCGCCATCTCGATTTGGCTATTGTTCGCACTGACCTTTCTGCTCGGCGTGTTCAACGCGATGGCCCAGCCGGCAAGGCTGGCCTTGATCCCGACCCTCGTCGATCGGCCGGCTTTGGCCTCTGCGCTGGCGGTCAATGCTATCATCTTCAACGCCGCGCGCTTTGTCGGGCCGGCGGTGGCGGGGATCATCATTGCCAAGATCAGCGTCGGCGCCGCCTTTGCCGTCAACGCCGTGACCTACATCGTCTTTCTCATTGCGATGACCAATCTGCGCGAGCTCCCGCCATTGCCGGTGACAGCGGCGCAGAGCGTGCTGCGAGCGTCGGTCGAGGTCTATGGCTATGCCAGACGGCACCCCGGCATCGCGCCGATGCTGCTGCTGTTCACCGTGACGACGATCGGCACCCGCGGTTTTGTCGAGCTGTTCCCCGGTTTTGCCGACCGCGTCTTCGGGCGCGGGCCGGAAGCCTTGTCGATGCTGACCTCAACGGTCGGGCTCGGCGCCATCTGCGGCGGCGCCTGGCTGCTGGTTCGGCCGGGGATCGCCGGGCTGACCGGGGTCGTTCTCGGCAACACGCTGGCGATTTCCCTGGCGATCCTGGCCTTCACCGCGACCAACCGGTTCTACGTGGCGCTGCCCTGCGTTTTTGTCGCCGGCTGCGCGATGACGATCACCGGCATCGGCGCTCAGACCCTGATCCAATCTGCGGTCGAGATCGGCATGCGCGGGCGCATCATGGCGCTCTATGGCATGATCTTTCGCGCCGGGCCGGCGTTGGGCGCGGTGCTGATGGGCTCGCTGAGCGAGCGTTTCGGGCTCCGCCTGCCGCTCGCGGTCGGCGCTATCGTTTCTTGCGGCTTCTGGGCGGCCACCTGGGTCAAGCAGAAACGCATCGCCGCGACCCTCGAGGCCGACCCGGTGGCGGCGGTCGAACATCCGTCGTGAACCCGGCACCCGCTCATCTGTTCTGCTTTGGCCTCGGCTACAGCGCGCGGGCATTGGCGCGGCTTGTCGCCGCCGAGGGTTGGGTCGTTAGCGGCACCTGCCGCACTGACGAGAAGGCGGCGGAGCTCCGGGCCCGAGGCTTTGCCGCCGAGCCGTTTGACCGTAATCGCCCGCTTGCGGCCGGGGCGATGAGCGGGGTTACCCATGTGCTGGTGTCGGTGCCGCCGGATATCGCCGGCGACCCGGTTCTCGACCGCCACGGCGGCGACATCGGCGCGCTGCCCGGGCTCGCTTGGCTCGGCTATCTATCGACTACCGGCGTCTACGGCGATCGCGGCGGGGGCTGGGTCGACGAGGCGGCGGCGTTGCAGCCAAGCGGCGAGCGCGGCCGGCGCCGGGTCAAAGCCGAGCAAGGCTGGCTCGAGCTCCGGCGCGACCGCGGCGTGCCGGCCCAAATCTTCCGGCTCGCCGCCATATACGGCCCCGGTCGCAGCCCGTTTGAGGCATTGCGCGCCGGGACCGCGCGACGGATTGACAAGCCCGGCCAGGTCTTTTCGCGCATCCATGTAGACGATCTGGCGCGAGTGCTCCTCGCCTCGATGCAGAAGCCGCGGGCAGGCGCCATCTACAATGTCTGCGATGACGACCCCGCCGCGCCGGAAGCGGTCGTGGCCTATGCCGCCGCTCTCCTCGGCGTGCCGCCGCCACCGCTGGTGCCCCTCAGTGAGGCTGGACTCTCGGCGATGGCGCTGAGTTTTTACGACGACAATAAGCGGGTGCGAAACGGGTTGATCAAGCGCGAGCTGGGCGTCGCCTTGCGCTATCCCGACTACCGCGCTGGGCTTGCCGCGATCCTCGCCGAGGCTTCTGACTTGCCTAAATAAGCGCCGTCCGGCAAGGTCGGGCTCAATTTCGGCAGCGCTTCGGTGATCACGCCGGGCTTGGGAGGAAATGTCATGCCTGCTTACAACGTATTGATGATGGGCGCGTCGTACGGCTCGCTGTTGGCGACCAAATTGCTGTTTGGCGGCCACAAGATAACTTTGATATGCCTACCCGCCGAGATCGAGGCGTTCAACAGCGACGGCGCCCGCGTCCGCATGCCGATCCGGGGCCGGAAGGACCCGATCGAGCTCGAACTCGCGCAAATTGCCGGGCAGCCTGCGAGCAGCCGGCCCTGGCGATGTCGACCCGGCCGACTACGATCTCGTGGTCCTGGCGATGCAGGAGCCGCAATACCGCTCCCCCGGCGTCCGCGAGTTGCTGGACGCGGTGGCGAGAAAGCGAGTGCCGTGCATGTCGATCATGAACATGCCGCCCTTGCCTTATCTGAAGCGCATTCCCGGCCTGGCGACCGACCCGCTGAAGCCCTGCTACACCGATGCTAGTGTCTGGGACAATTTCGAGCCGGGGCTTTTGACGTTGTGCAGCCCGGATCCCCAGGCGATCCGGCCGCCCGGCGAGAAGATCAACATGCTGCAGGTGACCTTGCCGACGAACTTCAAGGCGGCGCGCTTTGCCGCCGAAGCGCCGACCGCGATCCTGCGGCAAATGCAGCGGGACATCGAAGCGGTCCGCTACGATCCGGGCGACGGCACCGCTATCGATCTGCCGGTCAAGCTCAAGGTACACGACTCGATTTTTGTGCCGCTCGCCAAATGGGCGATGCTGCTGACCGGAAACTACCGCTGCGTTCGGCCGGATGGTTCGATCACCATCGACGAAGCTGTCAACAATGACCTTGACGCCTCGCGCGCAGTCTACAACTGGGTGTTTGGGCTGTCCGAGAAAATGGGCGCATCCCCGAACGATCTGGTGCCGTTCGAGAAATATGCCGCGGCGGCGCGAGACCTGGTGCGACCGTCCTCGGCCGCGCGCGCGTTGGACAACGGTGCGCCGAACATCGAACGCACCGACCGGCTCGTGCAAACGATCGGCGGTCAATACGGCATGCGCAACGCCACCATCGATCAGACCGTTGCGACGGTGGATGCCCGGATCGCAGCCAACCGCAAGAAAGCCGCTGCCTGACTTTCGGCGGTGATGCCAGCGTCGTCGTGCTTGGTCCCTTCTAAGAGGGCACAAGCCGGACGCAGCAGCTGGTCAGCCGCATAGATCAGTTGACCGTCGCGATGTTGCGCCGCATCATGACCCTCTTGGGCGGATATCCTGAACAAACTCGTCGCCCTTGCTGCGCGAGCGAACAACCGCGGACAGATTTGAAGGAGTTTGGCAAGGGGAGCGCTTGAAGGCGGTTTTGGATGTCGGCGGCGCGGCGCGGCCGACAGCAGATGCAGCACAGCGGGAGATATCTGCGATGGCCAAAACCACCGATTTGCCTGGGACCGTTGGTCTGCCTGACGGCGTCGTTATTCGCGGCGCGATGCTGCCGGCCTACGAGAGGCTTCTGACCCCGAAGGCAATTGCCTTTGTCGCCGGGCTCGAACGGAAATTTGGGCCCGAGCGCCGCCGACTGCTCGATCGCCGGGCCGACATCCAGCACCGGCTCGACGCCGGCTGGAAGCCCGACTTCCCGACCGAGACCAAGGCGATCCGCGACGCCGATTGGCGGGTGGCCCCAATCCCGCGCGACATCCAGGACCGCCGCACCGAGATCACCGGCCCGGTCGACCGCAAAATGGTGATCAACGCATTGAATTGCGGCGCCAGCGTTTACATGGCCGATTTCGAGGACGCGAACACGCCTACCTGGGACAATCTGATCGAGGGCCAGGCGAATTTGCACGACGCGGTGCGCCGAACCATTACCTTCGACGATCCCGAAACCGGCCGGCATTATTCATTGAACGGCAAGACCGCGGTTTTATTCGTTCGCCCCCGCGGCTGGCATCTTCCGGAAAAACACTGTGCTCGTCGATGGCGAGCCGATGTCGGGTGCGCTGTTCGACTTCGGCCTGTTCTTTTTCCACAATGCCAAGGAATTGGTGGCGCGCGGCAGCGGCCCCTATTTCTACCTGCCCAAGATAGAAAGTCATCTCGAGGCGCGGCTGTGGAACGACGTGTTCCTCGACGCCCAGGCGTCGCTGGATATGCCAAAGGGCACGATCCGCGCGACCGTGCTGATCGAGACGATCATGGCCGCCTTCGAGATGGACGAGATCTTATGGGAATTGCGCGACCACTCGGCCGGGCTCAATTGCGGGCGATGGGATTACATCTACAGCTACATCAAAAAATTCGCCGAGGATCCGGCCTGTATGATGCCGGACCGGGCGCAGGTGACGATGACGAGCCACTTTCTGCGCAGCTACAGTCTGTTGCTGATCAAGACCTGCCACCGGCGCGAAATTCATGCGATGGGCGGGATGGCGGCGCAGATCCCGATCCGGGACGATCCGGCGGCTAACGAGGCGGCGATGGAAAAGGTGCGCGCCGACAAACGGCGCGAGGCCGGCGACGGCCACGACGGCACCTGGGTCGCGCATCCCGGGCTCGTCGGCATCGCCAAGGAGATCTTCGACCGCGAGATGCCGCAGCCGAACCAGATCGCCCGCAAGCGCCAGGACGTGCATGTCAGCGCCTCCGACCTGTTGGTGGTGCCCGAGGGCACGATCACCGAGGCCGGGCTGCGCCAGAACCTCAATGTCGGGATCGGCTATATCGAAGCGTGGCTGCGCGGCACCGGTTGCGTGCCGCTCTATCACCTGATGGAGGACGCGGCGACCGCCGAGATCAGCCGCGCCCAGGTATGGCAATGGATCCGTCACGGCGCCAAGCTCGGTGACGGGCGCAGGATCGACGCCGCGTTGTGCCGCGCCGTCCTCGACGAGGAGCTGGCGAAGTTGCGCGAAGCGGCTGGCGACAGGGCATATAAGGACAGCCGCTACGACGACGCGGCCCGGCTCTTTCGCGAATTGATTGAAGCCCCGGCCTTCCCCGAATTCCTGACCCTCCCCGCCTACGACATGCTCGTCGCCGAGGGCGGGTAGAAGACGGGGGAGGACCTCTTCGGCCATACCGGCCGCGCGCAGGCCGAGGGCGGGCATGCGCACCACATTCCGACGTGCGCCACCATACTTAAGGGCAGCGTTCGCTGTCCCTGCAAAGTTGCGCGCCAAGGCGATGTTCGAGGCAACCCTGCAGATTTTTCCGTTGATCGGGATCGCGCCCGCGGCAACAGCCTCCGTCGACACGGGAACGCAACGGATGCCGATGTCCTATAATCGCGTCAAAGGAGGGACGCGACCGTCAAGCTTCTTGACGCAAGACCCCCCTCGACTAGGCTAGCCCGAGGCCGGGCCCGACTAGTGACAAGCGCGGTTTAAGAACGGCGGGGGTTGTGAACAATTCACGGGTAGAGCACAGGTTTGCGGTCGTTATGTGCGCCGACGTCGTCGGCTATTCCCGGCTGATGGGGATCGACGAAGAGGGCACATTGGCCGCGCTCCAGGCTGTCCGTCGCGATCTCGTCGACGCCAAGATCGATGAGCACAAGGGCCGTATCGTGCGTGCCATGGGTGACGGGCTGTTGGTCGAATTCAACAGCGTCGTCGACGCGGTGCGCAGTGCGCTGGCGATTCAGCGTGCGATGCCGGAGCACGGCGCCACATTGCCAGCCGACCGGCGGGTTCGGTTTCGGATCGCAATTAATGTGGGCGACGTCGTCTCCGACGGTGACTTGATTTATGGCGACGGCGTCACCGTCGCTGCACGGATGGAAAGCCTGGCGGAGGCGGGCGGAATCAATGTCAGCCGTGCGGTGCGAGATCAGGTGCGCGACCGGTTGCCGATCGCGTTCGAAGATCTGGGCGAGCACGCGGTCACAAACATCGCACGCCCTGTCCGCGTCTTCCGCATTATCTTGGGCGACGAGGCTGCGGCGCCGGTCGGCTCGGTCGCCGCGCCCCGCCGCAAGGCTGCTGCCGCCCCCGCGGAAAAGCCTGCGGTCGCCGTGCTGCCGTTTCAAAACCTCGGCGGCGACGCCGAGGCCGAGTTCTTCCTCGATAGCGTCGCCGAGGATTTGATCACTGAACTGGCGCGGGCGCGTTGGTTTTCGGTCGTGGCCCGCAACACCAGTTTCAGCTACAAGGGCAAGGGGGCCGATGCCAAGCAGCTCGCGCGTGAGCTCGGGGTCCGGTACGTTGTCGAGGGAAGCCTGCGCAAGGCCGGCAACCGGGTTCGCATCGGCTGCCAACTGGTCGAGGCGGCAAGCGGACAGCATTTATGGGCCGACCGCTTCGACGGCACCCTCGAAGACAGCTTTGACCTGCAGGACAAGATTACCGAAAGCGTCATCGGCTCGGTCGCGCCGGTGTTGCGCGTCGCGGAGATCGAACGGGCCCGGCGCAAACCGGAGGCGAACCTCGACGTCTACGACCTGACCTTGCGCGCCTTGCCGGCGGCCTTCGCCGAGACGGCGGAGGACAATCAGGAGGCATTGCAGCTATTGGCCGAGGCGCTCGATGCAGACCCCGCCTACCCGACCGCCAACGCTCTCGCTGCCTGGTGCCGCCAGCAGCGCCATCTGATGCTTTGGCCGGGAGCGACCGGGGACGACCGGGAGGAGGCGAAGCGCCTGGCGCGTGTGGCGATCGCCGGCGGTGCCGATGTTCCGCTGGCGCTGGCGGTCGCGGGCGCGGTCCGCGCCGCCTTGACGCGCGACCATGACCTCGCACTCGCCGCCGTCGACCGCGCGACAATGATCAACCCCAACGCCGCGGTTGTCCTCGGTTTCGACGCCGTGACGCGGTGCCTGTGCGGGGCCTATGACCGTGCCATCGCCAACGCCGAAAAGGCCCTGCATCTGAGTCCCTTGGAACCGCTTGTCTACCACGCCGCGTTCGCGGTGGCCCTGGCCAGTCTGTTGACCGGCCGCGCCGAGGAAGCGGTGGCGCATGCGCGCCGCGCGATCGAGGGTAACCGCAATTTTGCCTTCCCCCACTGCGTCCTCGCGCTCGGCTGCGCCCGTCTGGGTCATGCCGCCGAAGCCGCGCAGGCAGTGCGACGGCTGGTCAACATCGCCCCCGGATTTCACATCGGCTCCTTGCGCAGGATCCGATTCGCCGACGCCGCACGCCTTCAATCCGATCTCGATCTGCTGCGGGCGGCCCATCTCCCCGAGTGACGGCGGCAATCGCCTCGCCGCCCTTCTCGCCCCGAGCACGATCCGTTCCGTTCTGCGGCACGGCCGGTCTGTTAACATTCTGCTAACCGACGCGCTCGTGTGAACTGGTTCACATTGCGGAGGGGAATCGCGGCGCATTATCATCGCAGCGTGGCAGAGGTACGATATCACCGTGTCCGAGGATAGCAGAGGACGCGTTAGGCGCCGCCTCGCGGCGATCCTGGTGGCCGGCTACAGTCGGCTGTTCCCCGGTGACGAAGCGGACAGCTTCGCCGGGCTGCGGGCAGTTTTGACCCAGGTTATTGAGCCGCTTGCCTCCGAATACGGTGGAAACATCTTTAAACAGACCAGCGACTTGGCGCTGATCGAGTTCGAAAGCGTCGTCGAGGCGGCGCGCTGCGCCGCCGGGCTGCGCGATGCGGTCGAGCAAAAGAACCGAGCTTTGGCGAACGAGCAGCGCATCGCCATGCGCATCGGGATCAATCTCGGCGACATTATCGTCGAAGGCGGCGACATTTTTGGCGACGGCGTCAACATCGCGGCGCGAGTGGAGGCGTTGGCTGAACCCGGCAGCATCTACGTGTCCGGGATCGTCCACGATCAGGTGGCGGGCAAGGTCGATTTCGATTTTGACGACCTCGGCCCCAAAGCCCTGAAGAACATCAGCAGGCCGATTCACGTCTTCCGCATGGGTGGCTCCGCGACCGAGAAGCGGGCGGACGGCAGCCCAGGTGAGACCGCATCGCCGGCGAGCCCGCCCGGTTTCGACGACCGCCGCGCTATCGCGGTCCTGCCGTTCGCCAATTTCAGTGGCGATCCGGAGCAGGAATTTTTCGCCGACGGCATCACTGAGGACATCATTTCGCTGCTCGCCGGCTGGCGTGCGTTCCCGGTCATCGCCCGCAACTCGACGTTTACCTACAAGGGGCAAACCGTCGACGTCGTAAAGGTCGGAAGAGAGCTCGGCGTCCGTTACGTCCTCGAAGGCAGCGTGCGGAAATCTGGTCATCGCGTGCGGGTCACCGCCCAGTTGATCCAGGCGGATACTGGGCATCACATCATGGCCGAGCGCTATGACCGCGACCTTACCGACCTGTTCGAGTTGCAGGACGAAATCGTCTCCACAATCGCCGGCGCGATCCAACCGGAGCTCCTCAAATTCGAACGCGACCGTATCGCGGACCGGCCGCAGAACAATGAGGATGCCTACGAATACTACCAACATGGCATGTTCCATCATTACCGGCAGAACAAGCAGGACAACAGCGAAGCACAGGCCTATTTCCGCCGTGCGCTGGTGATTGATGAGCAATACCCGCAAGCGATGGCGGCACTGTCGATCGCACTGTGCGCCGCGGGTTATCTAAGCTGGACCGATAATGCCCAGCGAAATTACGAGGAATCGCTGGAGCTGGCGCAGCGCGCGGTCGCGCTCGATCCACGCTACCCGAATGCTCACTTTGCCCTTGCGCTGATCTCGATGTGGTTAGGCCGGAACGATCGCGCCGGCGCCGAATTCAAGGAAGCGATCAAGCTCAATCCGAGCTTCGCGGCGGCGCATGCCGTGCTCGGGGCAGTGCTCAATTTCCAGGGCCAGCCCGAGGAGGGAGTTGCCAGCGTCGAAAAGGGTATTCGCCTGAGCCCAAGCGACCCGCGTCTGTATATTTGGCTTTCCGGCTTGGCGGCTGCTCACTATCAGCTACAACATTATTCCGAGGCGGTTGAGATCGCGCGGCGGTCTTGGACGCTTAACCGCAATTACATCACCGGTTTGACCTATGTCGTCGCTGGTCTCGCGCAACTCGGGAGGCTGGATGACGCGCTCGCCGCGCTCGCCGATCTCAGAGAGCTCGACCCGAAACTCGCGGCCCTCAGGACCACGGTACAACTATACCAGAACCAAGCGGGAGTCGATCACCTCCTCGACGGCCTGCGCAAAGCCGGGTTCGAATAGGCCGCAGACACTTTCGCCCGGCGCCAAAACTCTCGCGGAACTTGTAAGGCCAATAGCGCCGGTGCGCTGTCTCCGGCTCGCCCGGGGGCGCCGCTGCCAAATATACGGCTAACCGGAGCATTGGTTGTGGCCCGTCACGTTGTTCGAGCCTGACGTTGGGACGGTTTTGTTGCCCGTGCACACCAGATTGCCGCCTATCGTATTGCCGGGGCAATTCTGCTGCGTGGGTGACTCACCGATTTGGATCAGGGCGCCCTGGTTGTTGTTCTGCACGGTCAGATTGCCCTTGATCGTGCTGGAGCAGACCGTGTAGGCCCCGATCCCCGGGGGGTTCGGGCCAATGTTCTGGATCGTCAAACTACCGTTAATATGGGAGTCGGGACCGACATTGAACATGCTCGCGTCAGAAATATTAGTATTGCCGCCGGAGACCACACTGTTCGCGAGAGAGAGAGAGCCGGCGATCATGTTAATGCTGCCATTAACTTGGCAGTTACTGATAAAAGCAGACCCGCCATTGATCGTCACATTTCCCAAGAACTCACACTGTTGATACGTGCACTGTTGGCCGACTGATAGGGTAACATTACCTGGGATGGTGCCGGTGATGGGGCCGCCGGTGCTGGGACCGTTGTTGCAGGCGCTCTGTGTTTGTCCCCCTTCCTTTATTGCATCGCAGTCCGTACACCCCGTTGTCGTCAGGTCGAACAGCAATTGACCGAGGTTAGTTGGGTTTGGCGTCCCTGGGACGGAGACGGTTTGGGACTCCAGCGGAAGCGAGATGCCGAGAACGGCTGGGAGGCCGCAGCATTCACCATAAACCAGATCGAACGCAAACGTGCCGGAAGGCCCAGTATAGGTGCCCGATGTAGTTAGCGCGGGTGTGGGGCCGGGGCTGGGAAAGATGATCGTGCCGTTGATCGCGAGGCTCGCCCCGTCGTCGTGGGCTGCCTGGAAAGTTTCGCCATTGGTAACAGTCACCATCCCGGTGAACTGGAACAAGGTTCCGCTGCCACTAGGTGAGATTTGACCATTGCCGGTGACGGGAGCGGCGAGAGCGCTCGGCGTGTTTTCGACGATGTTCGTCGCACCCCCGCCTGTCAGAAAGTCGTTCACCGAGGTTTCATTGGTACCATTGGTGTTAAAGCAGAGTGTCAACCCCATCCCGCTGCAAGCGGAACTCGGAACGGTGAAGGTCACGTCGGGCGCACCCAGGCTATTCGGGGCGGTGAGCGTCGCGCTCAGCGCCGCGTTCCGGTTAACCCAGGCCGAGCCCATGACATTTGCCCCGCTCGGGGTCGAAGTCACCATTTGTGCGAGGAGCAGATTTGTCTGCTTTGGCTTGATGATGTGCGGCGCAACATGCGCGTCTGGGCGCCATGAGCTCGCGATCAGCGGGAGCGAGACCGCCGGGCAATGGCCGAAATTGCTTGTGGTTGTGAAGCCATCGCTGAACATGTAGGTGATCTTCGCCTTGCACAGATCATCATTGGTGATCGGAGCACTTCCATCGCTGAGGACACCCTTGGAGAAGAGGATGCTCTTGAGGATACCTTCCGAGAACCTGATCGAGTCGTGCGCCCCGAGCCCGGGCTCCCGGAACTTGACCATCACGCACTCCGCAGTCGCGGATGCGCATGGGCTATCGGGTGCCGCTCCAATACTCGGATTGGCCGAATCGTCATCGGCGCCGGGATAGTAGGCGATGTTCCGCATAAGCGGATTATTTCCGGTGTCGGGGTAGTAGTTCACGTCCCGGACGAGGTCGTTCCGAGATTGGGAGACGACATGGAAGCGGTCATGTCTGGCAAATGTTTCTCCCCGAGGAAGCGTCAAGACCCAGGCGACGAGGGTCTCTCCCGGTTGGCCGCCGGCGGGGCCGGACAAATCGAAGCGGACCGGGTCGGTGGAGCTGCCGCCGGTCGCCAACCGCGCCTCTGTCGTCTCGTACGGAATCGGGCTGATTAACCCGCTCAGCTGTATAAGCGGCGGGATAATCGCGGGGTTGTTGGAGGAGAGCAACCCGCTCATGCCTCCCAGCACCTGTTGCTGCTGTGACATCGGCAGTTGCGCTGACGTAGCTATCCCATAGCTGAAGTTGGGATTGAGGGGGGTCACCTGATCTGCCGTTCCAGTGTACAACGATGGCAATTGGACGGTCTGCCCCCCGACAGTCGTCAGGCACCCCGCGGGCGGCGTTACCGATCCCGAGAGAGGAGGAGCAAGCACACACGCGACCGACGGTTCGGTGCGGAGGTTGCCCGCGGTCATCAGGTTGCCACCGCATGCCGGATAGCTCGAATCGCACTCGCCAAAAAGAGGGTTAGTGGGGATCGGCGGCGCGACGCCAAAGGGGGCGGTATAGAAGGCCGCAGCCATCGGCGGGAGGTTTGTGGGCGGAGTCCAAGGCCCTGCCCCGTAGGTCGTGTGGTCGAGGCCGAGATCGTGCAACAGCTCGTGCGTGATTGTGTCCGGACGGGCTTGCAGCGGAGTGGGTGCAAAAAACGTATTCCCGCTGATGGCGACCCCGTTGTTGCCGATCCAGCTGATGCCGTAAAGCGTGCCCCCCTGGGCCGGCGGGTTGAGCTTGCTGACGAAGAACATGTTGATCGTCGACGCGTCCGTGTTGCGCGGAGAGACGGGACTCCCGCACGTATTCCCGTTGGAATCGGGTGGGATGGTCATCTTAGCGATCGGGCAGGGATTGGTGCCTGGAGCCTGCTGCGAGAGGGTCTGGAAATTCGCGCTCTGCAAGCCGGTAGTCGTTGCCGTGATCGTTGTCGATTTGACGGCTTGCGAAGGGTTGACCGTGTAGGTGCCAACGCCGCCTTTTCCGGTGATCATCCCGGTAATAACTGTGCCCGCCGTGATCCCAGTCCCCGACAGCGCGTCGGTCACAGCCAGAGTTCCGGGAGTTCCGGAACATGCTTTCGTGATCGTGAGCGTGAAGCCCGCGATGGTCCCGGTGCAGTTCATCGCAACGGTATTCGTCGTCTGCGTAATGGTCAGTGTGGTGAGATTTGGGCTCGGCGACGAGTTGTACTTCGTCATTGGAAGCCAAACCAGCTCGACGCCAATGTTGTTCATCAATACCCGGGTGATGTCCACCCCCGCCGAAGTACCGGGGTTCGTGACACCCGTCGTCGGGGCGACGGTGAAGCCGATCGGGTTTGAGCTAGCGGCATTATTAAAATTGTTGCTGCTATCCAGGCCCGCTGCAGGGATGGGCGGTGTGGCCGAAGGGTTCCCTAGGGGCGCGCCCGTCGTCGATGTGGTGTTGAACGGGGCACAACCCAGCCCGTTGCTCAGACAGATATCGATCGGCTGGACCTTGATATAACAGGGAACCAACCCGGGGGTTATCGGCAGCGTCGGGGTGCAGGTGGCAACCGCGGTGCCCGACGCGAGGCAAGCGGCGACCGACAATAGAACAAACCACGCCAACCCGCCCGGCCGCGACTTCGAACGCCCCATTTTAGCCCTCCCGTTGCGACGCGCCGAAAATTATCCCGCTTTTAATCGACCCAAGTGTGAACCAGTTCACACCTGGCACGGTCTGCAGCCGATAATTTTTGACCGGTTCGCGAGGAAACCTTGCGTAACCGAAGGCGACAAAATGGCGCAAATACGTAACGAATGCAACAAGATCCGAGGGATTGTTTATTAACCAACATAATCCGTTGCAATCGAGCCAAACTTTGCCAAACATGGCCGGCTAACGCGGATGATCCGTTCGGGTCGCCAAAAGGGAGGTATGGGTGAGTAGATCGTTCGGGGCCTTCACGTTTTCTCGTCTCGCCGGTGCGCTCGCCGCCTTATGGCTGTGCGGCGCCGGCGCGGCATGGGCCGGAGACGGCGCGGATCTGGCAAGCCTTAATCAGCTTCTCAGCGATCCTACGACTGGGTTCTGTAAGATATTCAATATGAGCACCTGTCCTCAGCTCCCCACGATCACCCAAGGGATCCTGGAAGTAGCTGCCCTGGCAAACTCCCCGCCTGAGATGATTGCGGCGCAAAACAGTATCGCGCCGGGGAGCAACGTTGCCGCAGGCAATCCAGCTGCGGTACCACCCGACGACCTACTCCCGCTCAACTCTAACTCCACGCCCCCATTGCAGGATCTGTTGTCGACCCTGACGCCGATCGCCTTCGCTTCGCAGAAGTCGGGAACGGCCGTTGCGACGCAGCTCTACGCCCCCAAAGCGGACACCTTTCTTTACGCGGTCGGAGTGTCAAGCTTGGGAGAAGTCGAGTCAGGGGCAAACCTCACCGCCCCCGACACGGCCTATTTCTTCTACGACGACCTGTTCCGGGTTGCCCAGGCGTTCACCAAGGGCCAAATTGTCGCCAAATTCTCGTTTCCGTTGACGGTATTAAACAGTAACGGCACCGAGAATCCGGCGGTCATGACCACACTGAAAATCACGTCCTGCGCCAACGGCCTGGCCAGCTGCTTTACTGCGAACGCTACCGGCGACTTCTTAAACACTGGAAGCCCGCAGACGGTCGATGC
The DNA here is from genome assembly GCA_963733945.1 of uncultured Alphaproteobacteria bacterium. Lineage (GTDB taxonomy): Bacteria > Pseudomonadota > Alphaproteobacteria > ATCC43930 > CGMCC-115725 > AP-15. Next base: position 34,297 of record CAVTFD010000053.1, read on the forward strand.
CAGCCAGCTCGGGATCCAATTTGCGCTCGTCTTTAGCAAGTCGCCGACTTCGACGCAAAACCACGCAATCTTTGAAGTGGCGGTCCCGCTCCTCGTGACCGGTGCATGCGTAGGATCGGACCCGCTGTGCTTGCCGGGGCAGACGGCGCCCGGACCTAACACCGACCCCGCGTATTTCTACTTCCTCCACAATGGAAAAGCGGGTCTGATCAACACTGCGACCTATACCGCCTTCGGCGCCGCGGGAGACAATCTCGGCGCCACACCCACCAAGTCACCCACCCAGCCGAGCATTTTGCCTGCAGGCGCGTTTTCCATCGGACTCGCCCCCACCGCGGCGCCGCTTTGCACCTCCACAACCTGTCCCCCGCCGCCTGGTACGCTGCCGCGGGGTTCCGTCACCTTCGCGTTATGTGCCGCCCTTCCTGACAACAGCAACGGACCGGCCGCCCATCTTCGGCCTGCCGTCGGGGCGTTCTATGCGATCGCGACCAATGGCGAAACGCTCCTCTCGGCGCCGCTCGCTCCAAGCATTCCGATCGTGTGTCCTGCGCTCTGAAAGTGGCGCGGATCCGACATGAGCTCGGCATGACGCGGCAGTAGAACGCGCGAGGAGGAGGCGCTGATAACGTTCGTCATCGCTATCGGCAGCCTCCTTTTCGTGGCGCTCGCGGAGCTGTGCCGGCCGCGACGCCAGCGTGAGTTCCCGGCGCTGCGGCGGCGGCTCGGCAACACCGGCATCTGGCTCCTCAATCTCGTCCTCGCCACTTTCGCCTTCTCGCCACCGGACACCTTCCGACCACAGCTCGAGGCAGCACTTGGCGTGACTTTACCTACCTGGCCGATCGGCGAGCAGTGGTTGAGCTTTGTCGCCGCCTTTCTGCTGCTTGATTTTATGAACTATGCCGTGCATCGCTGTCAGCATGCCGTGCCGTTCCTGTGGCGATTCCACGCGCTGCATCACTCCGATCCCGATGTCGATGTAACGACCTCGGTGCGCCATCACCCGATCGAGTATCTGATGGCCGCGGGGTTCTACTGGCTGGCGGTGCTGGCGCTCGACATCCCGGTCTTCGTCGTGCTGAGCCACGCGCTGGCCGTCTTCGCGGCCGCCGCCGTTACGCACGGCAACACCAGGTTACCGGGATGGCTGGAGCGGCTTTTGCAGCCGGTGGTGATCACCCTCGACCTACACCTCGTCCACCACTCCGTCTCACGCGACGAGACGAACGCCAATTTTGGCGCTGTGTTTTCGGTCTGGGATCGGCTGTTCGGCACTTATCTCCGACTTCCCCGTGCCCAACAAGACCAGATCGTTTTCGGGGTCCGCGAATTACCGCGCCGTGAGTGCTTGAAGCCGTCGGCGATGCTGATGACGCCCTGGCTGCTTGCTCGAGCCAACCGCGTCGCAGCGGCTGATTAGTCGGCCCGGGCAGTGGTCCGGGTCAGCATGTCGGCCTTTCGGTTCAGCGCCTCGATCAGGCCGTCGATACCCTGGTTTCTCAGGATCGCGGCGAATTCGGAGCGCCTGGTCGCCACCTCGCTGATTGTCCCGTCGACATAGATGTCCGCGATCTGCCAGCTGCCGCCTTCCTGGCGCATCAGGTAATCGATTTCCACAGGCTCACCGTTCGCCTTGACGATTTGGCTGCTGACGATGACGCCGGACGGCGCGGGCCGCTGACCGGTCACCTGGAGCTTTTGCCCATCATAGCTGTCGAACCGGTCGGCATAGATCGCCGAGATATAACGGCCGTAGCTGTCGGTGACCTGCTGCTGCTGGGCTGCGCCCAAACCGGCCCAGGCCGGGCCGACCGACAGGCGGGCCATAACCGGCAGGTCGAAACTGCGCCGGATGACCGGCTCCAACTGTGCGAAGCGGCCGCTTTCGCCGAGCGTCGAGCCGTTTTTCATCGCACCGAGCAAGTTGGCATAGAGAGTCTGCACCGTATCGCTGCCGCCAGCCGCCATGGCTGAGCCGTAGCCGGCGACGGCAGCAAGCGCGAGCATCGCGGCAAAGCCAACCGCCTTGCGCCCAAACCGCTTTGCCGCCGTCGGTCTCCTCGATGCGGCCGGAATCTTCAATAGATTACCCTTGATCATGACCGATCTTGGTTGCCTCCTGTCTTGCGTCCGTTTAGGTGCGTGCAGCGCAGCAAGTTTCAAGACATGGCTGAGCTGCGGTCCGCTCATCGCGCGTCACGGGATGCTGCCGCATCCGACTGGGCACCCTACCCACGGGTTCCTTCGCTTGGCAGAAGAGCCCACAAAGACAACGGATGACATGCGGGGCTGTTCCTCGGTGGATCCTCCCTTAATGCAAAAACAACGGTGAGGCATGCAATCTCCTTTTGATTTGTTCGCGTTGCTGTTGGTGCTGGCGGCAATCTTTGGTTACCTGAACCATCGGATTTTTCACTTGCCGTTGACGGTCGGTTTGCTGCTGATGGCGCTGCTGAGCACGATGGCGCTGATCGCGGCCGATGCCGCGGCACCGCATCTGGGACTCAGACTCGCGATCCGCGGCCTGCTCGCCGGGGTCAATTTTCCGGTGGCCCTGCTCAACGGCTTTCTGAGCTTTCTGCTGTTCGCCGGAGCGCTCGAGGTCGATTTCGCAGAGCTGTTCGCGCGTAAGTGGACGGTGCTGGCCCTGGCCACTTTCGGCACGGTGCTGTCGACGGCGGTGATCGCCGGGGTGCTTCTCGGCGTATCGGCGGCGCTTGGGATCGGTATCCCGCTCGCCTGGTGCCTCGTCTTCGGCGCCTTGATCTCGCCGACCGACCCGGTCGCCGTGCTCCTGGTTCTCAGGCGGGTCGGTATCCCCCAATATCTGCAAGCGATTATCGCCGGGGAGAGCCTGTTCAACGACGGCATCGCCGTTGTTCTGTTTACCCTTCTGCTGTCGTTGGCGACCGGCAACGGCGATCACGCGCACGGTCCGCTGGCGATCGCCGGTAAGTTTCTGCTGTCGGCGGTCGGCGGCGGTTTGCTTGGCCTGGTACTCGGCTATGCCGCGTTTTTGCTGATCCGTGGGGTCGACGATTACAATGTCGAGCTGATCATCTCGCTCGCTCTGGTGACTGGCACTTACAGCCTCGCCGGCACGCTCAACGTCTCGGGCCCAGTCGCGGTCGTCGTCGCCGGCATCCTGATGGGCAATCATGGGATGCAGTACGCGATGAGCGAGCCGACCCGCCAGCATTTGAAAACGTTTTGGCTCCTGGTCGACGACACGTTGAACGCGCTGTTGTTCCTGCTGATCGGGGTGGAGATCGCTGCGATCGATTTGGCCTGGCGCGCGCTCGCCGCCACCGCCGTCATGATCCCGGTCGTGCTCGCGGCCCGCTGGCTCAGCGTCACCGCGTCGGCGCTTCCGCTCAATCTGCGTCTGCCGGGGCGGTTTGGCTCGTTCCTGGTGTTGACCTGGGGCGGGCTTCGCGGCGGCATCTCGGTGGCCCTGGCACTGGCGTTACCGCCGACAATCTATAAGGACACGATGTTGACGATTGCTTACGGGATCGTCGTGTTTGCGATTGTGGTCCAGGGCCTCACTCTCGAGTGGATGGCGCGCCGCGCGCTGCCGGCGCTGCCGGCCGCGGCCGCCGCTGAGGAAGGCTGAGCGCGCCTCGACCGGATCGCCGCTCGGCGGTTTGGGCTATAAGGATCTGTGAATTTTCCGGCGCGAGCCAGGAAGCCTGCCATGGACAAGAAGGTTCACATCAACTTTTGGTATGTGATCGCTGCGGTTCTCGGAATGCTGTGGATTCAGAGTCTATATCTGCAGAGCACCGAACGGACCCCGATCCCCTATAGCCGCTTTCAGACCTTGCTCAACGACGGCAAGATCAACGAGGTCGAGATCGGCGCGAATTACATCAGCGGCTCGCTGAAGAAAGCTGAACCCGACGGGCTCAAGGATTTCATCACCGCGCGGGTCGACTCTGATCTGGCGCAGAGCCTCGGCAAGCACGGCGTCACCTACACCGGCGTGGTCGAGAACCATTTCATCCGCGACCTCTTGTCATGGATCTTACCGGCAATCTTTTTTGTCGGGATCTGGATGTTCGCGATCCGTCGCATGGGGCAGGGTGGGCTCGGCGGCCTGATGCAGATTGGCAAGAGCCACGCCAAAATCTATGTCGAGAAGGAGACCAAGGTCACCTTTGCCGATGTTGCCGGGGTTGACGAGGCAAAGGAGGAGCTGGTCGAGATCGTCAACTTCTTGAAGGACCCCGTCCGCTACGGGCGGCTCGGCGGGCGACCGCCCAAGGGGGTGCTGCTGGTTGGCCCCCCGGGGACAGGCAAGACCTTGCTCGCCCGCGCCGTTGCCGGCGAAGCCGGGGTCCCATTCTTTTCGATCTCGGGGTCGGAATTCGTCGAGATGTTTGTTGGCGTCGGCGCTGCCCGGGTGCGCGACCTGTTCGAGCAGGCACGCCAGCACGCACCGGCGATCATCTTCATCGACGAGCTCGACGCGCTCGGCCGCGCCCGCGGACCTTTTGGCGGCGGCGGGCAGGACGAAAAGGACCAAACCCTCAACCAGTTGTTGGCCGAGCTCGATGGTTTCGACCCGACCAGCGGGCTCGTGCTGCTCGCCGCAACCAACCGGCCGGAGGTGCTCGATCCGGCATTGCTGCGCGCCGGGCGGTTTGATCGCCAGGTCTTGGTCGATCGGCCGGACAAGAGGGGGCGGGTGGAGATCCTGACCGTGCATTTGACAAAGGCCAAGCTCGCCCCCGACGTGGTCGCGGAGGAGATTGCGGCGCTGACCCCCGGGTTTACCGGCGCCGATCTGGCCAATCTGGTCAACGAGGCAACCCTGCTCGCCACAAGACGCAACGCCGATGCCGTTACCATGGACGACTTCACCAACGCGATCGAGCGGATCGTCGCCGGCCTCGAAAAGCGCAATCGACTCCTCAATCCGATGGAGCGCCGGGTCGTGGCCTATCACGAATTGGGGCATGCGATGGTCGGGCTCGCGCTGCCGGGCCTCGACACGGTGCATAAGGTCTCGATCATCCCGCACGGCGTCGGCGCGCTCGGCTACACGATCCAGCGCCCGACCGAGGACCGCTATCTGATGACCCGCGCCGAGCTTGCGCACAAGATGGCGGGGTTGCTCGGTGGTCGCGCCGCTGAACAGCTCGTCTTCAGCGAAATCTCGACCGGTGCCGCGGACGACCTCGCTAAGGCCACCGACATCGCCCGGGCGATGGTGCTGCGCTACGGCATGAGCGAGGAGCTCGGCAACGTCGCCTATGACCGCGACCGATCGCCCTTCCTGCAGCCGGCTTTCCCAATGCCGCAGGAGCGCAGCTACAGCGAGGGCACCGCCGAAGCTGTTGATCGCGCGGTGCGGGTCTTCGTCGATCAAGCCTTTGCGCTTGCTACCCAAGTCCTCCAGCGCAACCGCGCTTTGCTTGACCGCACCGCGGCGGCGCTGCTGCAGACCGAAACCTTGAACGAGCCGGAAATAGAGCAACTGAAGCACGAGATCCTGGCCGAACCGGCTTCGCTGCCGTCGCCCGAGCAACCCGCTGCAGCAGCCGAATCTTAGGTCGCGTCTTTGGGTTGGAAACGTTGGCTGTACCTTCGGCAAGGCGTTGGTTTTAGGACACAGGCGCCCACAGTACCTCTTCGATGTCGTTGGCGGCGGTGGCGAGCATGACGAGGCGGTCGAAGCCCAGCGCGATGCCCGCTGAGGGCGGCAGGCCGTATTCAAGGGCGGCGAGGAAATCCTCGTCGATCGGGTAGGTTTCGCCATAGAGCGCCTGTTTCTTGGCTTGGTCGGCGCGGAAGCGGGCGCGCTGCTCGGCCGGGTCGGTCAATTCGCCAAAGGCGTTGGCGAGCTCAAGACCGCAGACATAAAGCTCGAAGCGTTCGGCGAGGCGGGGATCGGCGGGGTTGCGCCGCGACAACGCCGCCATCGACGCCGGGAAATCGTACAGCACCGTCGGCACGCCGATGCCGAGATGGGGTTCGATCCGGTCGAGGAAGATACGGAAATAGAGCGCCTCCCAATCGTCGGCGGAATGCGGCTCGACGCCGATCCGACGTGCCTCCGCTGCCAGCAAGGCTAAATCAGGGATAAGCGGGTTAGGCGCGGTCGCCAGGATGTCGATGGCGCAGTGGGTGTGAAAGGCCTCGGCCACGCTGATCTCTTGCCACGGCTGATGGGCATCAGCGCTGTGGTCTCGCCAGCCGAAAGACTCGGCCGCCAGCTGCCGCCTGGCACGCGCACAGCAGCCCGATGCAATCGGGGATAAGCTCACGCCACGAAGCGTTCGCACGGTACCATTCGAGCATCGAAAATTCGGGATGATGGGTGGCGCTGCGCTCGCCGTCGCGAAAGACATGGGCGAGCTGCCAGATTCGCGGCATCCCGGCGACCAGCAGTTTTTTCATCGCAAATTCCGGGGAGGTATGGAGATACCGGCGCAATGACCGGCCGTCGCGCGGGTCGTGCAATTCGGTCGCGAAAGCCTTTAGATGCGGTTCGAGCCCAGGACTTACCTGGAGCGCCGGCGTATCGACCTCGACAAACCCTCGTGCTGCGAAAAACGCACGTGCCGCCCCCAGAATGCGACCACGCTTTTCCAGCCGCCCACGGCGCAATGCAAAGCGCTCCGGTCGCCACCAATGCTCCACCACTTCGGCGCTCCATCTTGTCGTAAGCTCGGCCCGTGCTAATGTCTGGCACCAATTGCGCCCGACCAAGCGCCCTTCCAGGACTATTGTCATGAAGATCAACGCCATCGACATCAAGCCGGGCAACGTCCTCGAATACCAGGGCAAATTGTGGATCGTGTTGAAGCGAGAGCTGGTGCAGCCGGGCAAGGGCGGCGCTTTCGCCCAGGTTGAGATGCGCGATTTACGGGGTGGAACCAAGCTCAACGACCGCTTTCGCACGCAGGAGACGGTCGAGCGCGTTCGCCTCGACGAAAAGGAGATGCAGTTTCTGTTCATGGAGAACGCACAGGCAACCTTCATGGACAATGACAGCTTTGAACAGATCTCGATTCCCGCAGAGATGATCGGCGAGCCGGCCGATTTTCTGCGCGACGGCATGGTGTGCACGGTCATGCTGCACGAAGGTACGCCGCTCTCGGTCGAACTGCCGCAGAGCGTGGTGATGGAGGTGGTCGAGGCCGATCCGGTCGTGCGTGGCCAGACCGCGTCGTCCTCCTACAAGCCGGGCAGGCTAGACAACGGGCGCCGGGTCTTGATCCCGCCCTACATCGAGGCGGGCACCCGCATCGTCGTCAACACCGCCGACGGCAGTTATATGGAACGGGCGAAGGACTGAGCGCCAGGCGCAGTCATGATGATGCGCTCGCCAGTCTTGAATGTGATGGCGAATGCCGCGTTGAAGGCGGCGCGCGGCCTGTTGCGCGATTTCGGCGAAGTCGAGCAGCTCCAGGTCTCGGTCAAGGGCCCGGGCGATTTCGTCTCGACCGCCGACCTCAAGGCCGAGCGCACCATCAAGAACGAGCTGACCCGCGCCCGCCCCGGCTATTCGCTGCTGTTCGAGGAGGGCGGCGCCGAGACGGGATCGGATCCCCACCACCGCTGGATCGTCGATCCGCTCGACGGCACGACCAATTTTCTGCACGGCATCCCGCACTTTGCGATCTCGATTGCGCTCGAGCGCGATGGCGAGATCGTTGCCGGTCTCGTCTACGACCCGGTCCGCGACGAAATGTACTCGGCCGAAAAGGGCCTCGGCGCTTACGTCAACGATCGCCGGCTCAGAGTGTCGGCGCGGCGGCGGCTCGCCGATGCGGTGATCGGCACCGGTATGCCGTTCGGCGATCGTGGCGATCGGCCGGCTTATCTCGCAAGCCTGGCCGCAGTCATGGCTGCGACCAGCGGGGTGCGCCGCATCGGCGCGGCGGCGCTCGATCTGGCCTATGTGGCCGCCGGCCGGTTTGAGGGGTTCTGGGAGTTCGGGCTCGCGCCGTGGGACATCGCCGCCGGGTTCCTGCTGGTGCGCGAGGCGGGAGGTTATGTCAGCGATCTGTCCGGTGGCCACGCGATGATGACGAGCGGCGACGTGCTAGCCGCCAACGATCACCTGCATTTGCCGCTGGCGGCGCTGATCCGGGATGCGATGCGGACCTCTCGGGCGGCGGCCGAATAACAACACCCCCCGGGAAGCTCGTTGCCCGAGACTGGGCTCATCCGACTAAGAGTGCGTCAAGCAATTCTATGGTACTTTCCCGGGAGACCGGGTTTGGGGGTGGCGGTGGAAATGTGATCGTGCTCAGCCAGCTGCCGCGTGGACCCGGTGAAAGCTTCGCGATGACCAGCCTATCAGGTCTTCTCTTCATGAACCGCTCGCGCCGCTTCCTGGTGCGGATGGTGGTGTTTTTGGCGTTGGTGGCCGGGCTCGCGATGGCGCTTGGGCGGCCGTTGGTGGCGGCGTTCATGGGCAATCCCGGGGTCAACGGCGTCATTATCGGTATCCTCATTGCCGGCATCGCCTATATTT
>CAVTFD010000054.1:0-57717 GCA_963733945.1 uncultured Alphaproteobacteria bacterium
ACACCAATAGCTGGTCGGATCAACCATGCGCCGCGGGTTCTGCCGCTCAGGGTTCATTTTCTCCGCGAGGTTCGGTCCCGGTCAGCGGCCGCGGAAGTGCTTGTAGAAGTCGACGACGTCGGGGTTTTGCTGGAAACCGACAAGGATGTTCAGGTCGGTGCCTTTGTGCCCGGCGAGCGGGATCACCTCCTCGATATGGTCGGTGACGCCGGCGCGGATCTGGTCGGGGTCGAAGGCGATACGGACGGTAAATGGCTTCTTGCTGAGGATCGATTGATTGGGCCCGGTCACCGCGACAAAGTAGGTCAGATCAACGGTGTTCGTCTTGCCCGCCGGGCCGCGCTGGCCGACGACGATCACATCGAGGCTCAGATGCATCGCGTCGCCGACATAGTCGCACCGGCGATCGACCTCGCTCAAGAGCCCGTAAAAGGCCACGTTCTCCGGGTTGCGCTCCAGCGCGGAGCCGAACACGGCGGTGTTGGAGAGCGGCCGCAGGATGACGGCACTCGGACAGGATTGGGCGGGTGCCGGCGTCGACGAAGACGAGAACGGCAACCAGCTGCACCCGGAAAGGGCAAGAAGACCGACGGCAACCGCCGCCGGTGCGGCCCAGGCCCGGCTCACAATCCGTTGTGCGTACCGTCGCAGAACGGCTTGCCGGACGTCTGCTTGCAGCCGCACAGCCAGACCTCTTCGCTGGCCGCGGCGGTGAACGGGACCGGAGTGAGCCCGGTGCCCTGATGGGAGCCGTCGCAGAACGGCTGGTTGGCGCTGCGTCCGCAGGCGCACCAGAAATACCGCTTGCCGGCTTCGACGGTGATGCCGTAGGGCTCTTTTTGTGCTGGAATCGGTTCGGCCATTGCTTGTTCCCCCATCAGAGTCGTAGCCGATATCCGCGCGCACCGGCGGCGGCTCGACGGCGCCGGGACTGTATTCGAGCCGCGCTCGGCGCACAAGGCCAGGTCGATGCCGGGCCGGGTCGATGCCGGGAGCACTGGAGCAAGCCGATGGCGGTCTATACCGACGTCGCCGACGACGAGCTGAGGGCCTTTGTCGCGCTCTACGACATCGGCGAGGTGCTGTCGTGCAAAGGGATCGCCGAAGGGGTCGAGAATTCGAATTTTCTGGTCGCCACCGAGCGCGGCAACTTCATCCTTACCCTTTATGAAAAGCGGGTCACCCGCGAGGATCTGCCCTTTTTTATCGCGCTGATGGATCATCTGGCGCATCGCGGGGTCGCCTGTCCGACGCCGTTGCGCGGACGCGACGGGATCGCCCTGCGCGAGCTGTGCGGCCGCCCGGCGGCGATGGTGACGTTTCTCGCCGGGATGTGGCCGCGGCGCATCCAGCCGTTCCATTGCGCCGGCGTCGGCCGGGCATTGGCCGCATTGCACAGCGCCGGGATCGGTTTTCCGATGGCCCGAACCAACGATCTTTCGGTCGCGGGCTGGCGGCGACTGTTCGAAGCCTGCCGGAAACGCGCGGGCGAGGTGCAGCCGGGACTTGCCGAGGAGCTCGCCGACGAGCTGTCGCTGCTCGAGCGGTGCTGGCCGCGCGACCTGCCGGTCGGGGTGATCCATGCCGATCTGTTTCCCGACAACGTGTTCTTTCGCGACCGCGATGTCTCCGGTCTGATCGACTTCTATTTCGCCTGCACCGATTTTTTCGCCTACGACTTGGCGGTGTGCCTCAACGCCTGGTGTTTCGAAGGCGACGGCAGCCTCAACGTGACCAAGACCCGGCTGCTGCTCGACGGCTATCGCCGGGCGCGGCCCCTGGCGCCGGAAGAACTCGCGGCACTGCCGCTGCTGGCGCGCGGCAGCGCGCTGCGCTTTCTGCTGACGCGGCTGTTCGACTGGCTCAACCAGCCGCAGGGAGCGCTGGTGCGGCCCAAGGACCCGCTCGAATTTTTGCGCAAGCTGCGCTTTCACCGCACCGTCGGAAGTCCGCGAGATTACGGCCTCGATGTCTGAAGTCGGTGGGCCCGAGCCGGCCGAGGTGGAGATCTTTACCGACGGCGCTTGCAGCGGCAATCCCGGCCCGGGGGGCTGGGCCGCGATCCTGCGCTATCGTGAGGTCGAGAAGGAGTTGAGCGGGTTCGAGCCGCTCACCACCAACAACCGCATGGAGATGATGGCGGCCATTTCGGGCCTGGAGGCCCTGAAGCGGCCCTGCCGGGTGCGGCTCTTCAGCGACAGCCAATATCTGCGCGACGGCATCACCAAGTGGATCCACGCCTGGAAACAGCGCGGCTGGCGGACCGCCGACAAAAAGCCGGTCAAGAATGTCGATCTGTGGCAGCGGCTCGACGCCGCCGCACAGCGCCACCAGGTCGCCTGGGAATGGGTGCGCGGCCATGCCGGTCACCCCGAAAACGAACGGGCCGACGCACTCGCGCGCGCCGCCATCGCCGAGGCTGGCCGAGCCGAGCGGGCCGCAACGAAGCCCGGCGATTAACGGAAATTACGGCTCCGCACCACGATGTCGCGGGCGTCGCTGCCGGGCAATTTTTTCGAAAGCCTGACCGGCGGGTCGGCGGCACCGGTGCGCTCGCGCAGGGTGTTGAGACGGGGCGTCATGTCCGCCAGCCGTTCGGCGACGACATGGATGACGCTCTGCTCGCGCTGCAATTTGCCGGTGCAGCGCAGCAGGGTGGCGCCGAGTGCGGCGCGGCGGAAGCGTTCGAGGATGGCCGGCCAGATGATCAAATTGGCGATCCCGGTCTCGTCTTCGATGGTGATGAAGACGACGCCGTTGGCGCTGCCCGGGCGCTGGCGGATCAGCACGATCCCGGCGATGGCGAGCCGGCGGTCGACCGGGAGACGGGCGAGGTCGGCGGCGGTGACGAGGCCTTCGCCGGCAAGCTCACAGCGCAGAAAGGCCAGCGGATGGCGCTTTAGAGTGAGGCCGAGGCTGGCGTAATCCTCGACGACCTGCTCGCCCAGCGGCATCTCCGGCAGCAGCGCCATGGCGCGCGCTTCGGATGCCGCCGCGGTGCGAGTTCCGGAGAAGCCTCCCTCGCCCTGCCCTCTCCCCCCAATGGGGGGCGAGGGTTTGTCTTTAGAGGTCTCCGCGGCGGCGAAGAGCGGCAGCGGCGGGTCGCCGAGCGCCTTTAAGGCCCACAATGCGCGGCGGCGGTCGAGCCCGACCGAGCGGAACGCGTCGGCCTCGGCCAAGCGTTCGAGCGCGCCGCGGCCGAGCGCACAGCGCCGCCACAGCGCGTGCGGGTCGGGGTAGCCGGAGTCGCGCGCGGCGACGAGGCGCTCGGCATCGGCCTCGGCGAACCCCTTTATCTGGCGCAAGCCGAGGCGCAATGCCCAGTACCCTTTGTCTCCCTCTCGGCCCTCGGGGGCGGAGAGGGTTGGGGTGAGGTGGGGGATTTTAGAGCGGGGGCGTCGACCCACCTCACCCTCCCTCTCCGCCCTGAAGGGCGGAGAGGGGTTTTCCACCTCTAACGGCTCCAACGTGCAGTCCCAGAAGCTGTGGTTGAGGTCGACGGCGCGCACCTCGACCCCGTGCTCGCGGGCGTCGCGGACGATCTGCGCCGGGGCGTAGAACCCCATCGGCTGGCTGTTGAGCAAGGCGCAGGCGAAGATTTCGGGATAGAAGCATTTGATCCAGGCCGAGACGTAAACCAAGAGCGCAAAGCTCGCCGCGTGGCTCTCCGGAAAGCCGTAGGTCCCAAACCCTTCGATCTGGCTGAAGCAGCGCGTCGCGAAGTCGCGGTCGTAGCCGTTGGCCGCCATCCCGGCGATGAATTTGTCGCGGAACAGATGGATGTCGCCGTTGCGCTTGAAAGTCGCCATCGCGCGGCGCAGCCGGTCGGCCTCGTCCGGGGCGAAGCCGGCGCCGACGATCGCGATCTTCATCGCCTGCTCCTGGAACAATGGCACGCCCATGGTCTTGCCGAGCACCTGGCGCAATGCCTCGGAAGGGTAGTCGACCGGCTCAAGCCCGGAGCGCCGGCGCAGATAGGGATGCACCATGTCGCCCTGGATCGGACCCGGCCTGACGATCGCGACCTCGATGACGAGATCGTAGAATTCGCGCGGTTTGAGCCGCGGCAGCATCGTCATTTGCGCGCGGCTTTCGACTTGGAAGACGCCGAGCGAATCGGCGCGGGACAGCATCTCGTAGACCGCGGGATCCTCGGCCGGCACGGTGGCGAGCTCGATCCGGCGGCCGTAATGCTGCTCGATCAGCGCAAAAGCCTTGCGGATGCAGGTCAGCATGCCCAGCGCCAGGACGTCGATCTTCAGGATGCCGAGCGCATCGAGATCGTCCTTGTCCCATTCGATGACGGTGCGGTCCTCCATCGCCGCATTCTCGATCGGCACCAGTTCGGACAATGGCCCGCGGGTGATCACGAACCCCCCGACATGCTGCGAGAGATGGCGCGGAAAGCCGGTCAGCTCGGCGGCGAGATCGAGGGCGAGGCGCAAGGTGCGGTCGGCGGGGTCGAGCCCGGCCTCGCGCACTCTGAGGTCGGCGATCGGGTCATTGCTCCAGCCCCAGACGATGCCGGCGAGCGCCGCGACGACATCGACCGAGAGACCCAGCGCCTTGCCGACTTCCCGGATCGCCGAGCGCGAGCGGTAGCAGATCACGGTGGCGGCGAGACCGGCCCGGTCGCGGCCGTATTTCTGATAGAGGTACTGGATCACCTCCTCGCGCCGCTCGTGCTCGAAATCGACATCGATGTCGGGCGGCTCGTTGCGCGCGGCGCTGATGAAGCGCTCGAACAACACGTCGATGCGCGCCGGGTCGACCGCGGTGATGCCGAGGCAATAGCACACGGCCGAATTGGCGGCCGAGCCGCGCCCCTGGCACAGGATGCCGCGCGCCCGCGCGAACCGCACAATGTCGTGAACGGTCAAGAAATAGCGGGCGTAGTCGAGCCGCTCGATCAGCTGCAGCTCGTGCGCGATCAGATCGCGGACCTTCTCGGGAATTTCGGACAGATCCCTGTCGGAAGGTGGTGTTATTTCCGCTCCTCCCGCCGGCCGGGGAGAGAGGGTAGGGTGAGGGGAGCCGATGAGATGGGGCGTGGCGTCGCCCGCCTCACCCTCCGATCCCCACGGATCAAGTCCGTGGGCCGAAGGCTCACGCGCGACGGGCCCCTCCCTCTCCGCCCTAAAGGGCGGAGAGGGGCTTTTCCGGAACCGCTCGGCGGCGCCGGCCCAGGCGAGATCGGCGAGGCGCTGCTGCGGCGTGCGCCCGTCCTCGGCGGTCTCGTCCGGGTATTCGTAGCGCAGCTCGTCGAGACTGAAACGGCAGCGCCCGACGATTTCGAGACTGCGCGCCACGGCGTCTTGATGTCCGCGAAACAGCCGCGCCATCTCCTGCGGCGGTTTTAGATGGCGCTCGGCATTGGCGGCGAGGCGAAAGCCGGCCTCGGCGATCGTGCAGCCTTCGCGGATGCAGGTCAGCACATCCTGCAGCGGACGGCGCTCGGGGAGGTGATAGAGCACGTCGTTGGTCGCGACCAGCGGCAATCCGACCGCCTCGGCCAGTGCAGCGAGACGGGCAAGGCGGCGCGCATCGTCGCCGCGATAGAGGTGGTGGGCGGCGAGATAGGCGCGGCCGGCGAAATCCGCCGCGACCCGGGCGGCAACGGCGGCGGCATCCGACCCCCACCCTAACCCTCCCCCGCGAGCAGGGGAGGGAATGGGAGGGGGCAGAACGACGACGATCTGGCCCTCGCCATGCGCAACCACATCGGCGTAGTCGAGACGGCATTCGCCCTTGGAGGCGCGGCGCTTGCCTGATGTCAGCAGCCGCGTCAGCCGGCCATAGGCGGCGCGATCCTCGGGGAAGACGAGCAGGCTGCGTGCCGTCGCAAAGATCGAGCCGGCAGCCGACGACGAGGCGCAGCCTGACCTCTTTCGCCGCCTGATGCGCGCGTACGATGCCGGCAAGGCTGTTGCGGTCGGTGATCGCGATCGCGCCGTGGCCGAGGGCGGCGGCGGTCATCACCAGCTCGGCCGGGTGCGCAGCCCCGCGCAGAAACGTAAAATTGGTGGTGACCTGGAGTTCCGCATAGAAGCCCGTCATTGCGAGGCGCCCAGAGGCACCGCGGCAATCTCGACGGGATTGCTTCGCGGAGCCTGTCCTCGGGCCGCGCAAAGCGCGGACCCGTGGGCTCGCAATGACACTGAGGCCTCAGGCGAAGATGCCATGGATGAACCAGCGTGGCGGGTGGTTGCTGTCGGAAAGGCCTGCCCGGAACAGCCAGAAGCGCCGCCCTTCCTCGTCCTCGACCCGGTAATAGTCGCGGATCGCATCGACAGCGCCCGATCCTTCGGACCGCCACCATTCTTCAGCGATCCGCTCCGGCCCGTCGGCGCGCGTCACCCGGTGTGGGCGCCGCCGCCATGTAAAACGAAACGGCGGGTCGTCGGGCAGCAACCAAAAAGCGTCGACCGGCTCCGGCGGCTCGAACAGCCGGATCGGACGCGGCGGTTTGCCGGAGACCCCGGCAGCAGGAGGGCAGGGGCCGGCGCCGACTGGCATCCTGACCGAGGCGCGCTCCGGGATGTGGCTCTCGCGCGGTTTGAGCCGGTAGAGCGCGGCGAGCCCGAGCCTGTTGCCGAGCCGGTCGAGGAGCGGGGCCGAGCCCGCAATCGCCCCGGTGTCGGGCGAACCGGCAAAACCGATCTGCTCGGGAGGCAATGGCTCGACCGCAAAGGCGGCGAGGATCATGTCTTCGATGCCGAGGCCAGGATCGACGGTGTCGAGCCGCTCTTTAAAGAGGGCGGCGAGGTGGCGCGGGTCGCGGCTGGGGCGAGCGGTTCCAAGGACGATCCGTTCGACCCGGCCATCAATGCGATGGAAGGCGAGATCGAGCCGCCGTGCTCCCATCCCTTCCCGCGCCAGACGAAGGACGAGATCCTCGGCGAGCCGCTCGGCCGCAAGCGCGAGATCGGCGGGATCGGCGATCGGTTCGGCAAAGCTCAACCGCACGCGGCGGACCGGCGCCTCGCCGAGCGGCGACAATGGCTCGGGCAGATCATCGAGCGCCTGATCGAGACGCCGCGCCACCGCTTCGCCAAACCGGCGGGCGAGGGCGGCGCGCGGCATCGCATAAAGATCGCCGACTCGCTTCAGCCCCACCCGCCGCAACCCTTGAGCGGTAGCCGGGTCGAGGCGCAGCGCTTCGACCGGCAATGAGGTGAGGCCGGTGCGCGCGTCCCCCGGCGGCAGGATCACGATGCGCTCACCCATTTGCGCAAAGCGGGCCAATGCCCAGGCTGCGCCGAGCGTGTCGGCAACGGCGATACGGGAGGCGATGCCCTGGCGATCGAGGCGGGACATCAGATCGGCGGCGAGGGCGGGCTCTCCACCCCACAGATGAGCCGAGCCGGTGATTTCGACCCGCACTCCGTCCGCGCCGTCGGGCGCGGTCCACGGGCTGTAGCGGCCGCACCATTCGGCCAGCCGGCGCAGCGCCGCCATATCTTCGGCGGGCTCGGCCGCGGCGGTGGTGAGACCGGGCAGAAAAGAGAGCGCATCGGCCAATGGCATTCCCGGGGCAAGGCCGGCGGCGGAAGCTGCCGGGTTGACCGCGGCGAGCAGTCGCCGGCCGGCGGCCTCGATCACCGTGGCGAATGGAGCATCCTCAGCCGATGGGGCGGAATTTTTCCCGCGGGACAACATCCTCGCGGAACGGCCCATTCGGTCGATCGGCCAACGTGGCAACCAGAGATAGAGAACCCGTCGCATCCGTCACCTCCACCTCCCAGCATGCCGGTGCGCCGCCGCGGCAGCGCAGCAGCTCAACCCGCCAGCGCGGATGCCCGATCCCCGGTTCGGCGCGAGCCGGGACCGAAGGCTGCGCGGCGATCCGCCAGCGCGTCGCTGATGCGTTGGGCAGATCGCGTTCGCGCGCCGCCCGTGCGCCGTCGCGCCAGCGCCGCAGCACAAAGGCGGTGACGCCGGAACGCTCCGCGGCGAGCTGTAGCCGACGGCTAGCCACTGCAGGGAACGCGCCCACTTCGCCGACCACCGCGGCGACGCCGGCAGCGCGCAGCCCTTCCTCGATCGCCCACAGAATTTCAGCGTCGCGCCATGCCCGGACCAGCACGAGCCGCGCGGGATCGAGTCCGAGGATGGCGAGACCAGGCCCGTAGAGATCCGGACGCGGCAGGCACCACAGCACGATGCCGTCCCTCATCGCGCCAATCGCCCCCACCTCACCCCGACCCTCTCCGCCCCCAAGGGCAGAGAGGGAGAGCTGCCGTGCCTCATTGCCCTCTCCGCCCTTGAGGGGGGAGAGGGAGGGGCCCGGTCGCATTAGCGACTGGGAAGGTGAGGTGGGTGACCCGAGCCGGGCGAGGATGCCGGCGGCGAAGGTGGCGGCGAGTGCGCCATCCTCCTCGTCGCCGCCCATTCCGACGAACTCGTGCACGGCGCCGCGCGCGAGCCCGCCGCCCGGCAATGCCCGGTCGATCGCGGCGACGCCGAACGGCAACACCCCATCCACCGCCGTCGCCGGCCGCTCGATGCGCAGGATCCGTTCACGAAGGGTCGGGAGAAGATCGCGAGACATGCCAGTGACAATTAGATGTTGCCTTTTTGTTCTGATCGAGGCGGGTTGTCAATCCCCAGCTGCTCGACAAAATGCTGATCGGCTGGTCCTGGTGACACTGATGCTAGGGTCAAAAATCTAACGCTTGGTACCGGGTCCGAAGGTCCGTTGATAGTGCACAGCGGCGGTTCGAGTTCGTGACGCTGGCGGACGGTTGTGCGCCGATTCCGGCCGCCCGGCCGACATGCTGAGCAACGGACAAAATCGACCCAAACTCGCCGATCAATGGCGCGCTCGTGCTCTCTAATTGCAGACACTGGTTCAGCAACGTAGCATGTTGCAAACAGTAGAGGGGGCTATGGTGGGGCGTGTCAAAGTCGCGGGGTTTTCCTTGTCCCTAGATGGGTTCGGAGCGGGCCAGGAACAGAGTCTTCAGGATCCTCTGGGAAAGCGCGGGACGGAACTCCACCGCTGGTTCGTCGGAACGAAGACCTTCAAGGCCATGTTCGGCAAGGGCGGTGGTTCGGACGGCGTGGACGAGACCTTTGCCCACCGCTCGATGGACGGCTTCGGTGCCTTCATCCTTGGCCGGAACATGTTCGGTCCTGTGCGTGGGGGATGGCTGGACGACAGCTGGAAGGGCTGGTGGGGCGACAATCCGCCCTATCACGCTCCGACGTTCGTCCTAACGCACCATGCCCGCGAGCCGATCGTAATGGAGGGCGGCACCACGTTCCACTTCGTCACGGACGGGATCCACGCCGCGCTCGAGCGCGCACGCGACGCCGCGGGAGCACGCGACGTCAAGATTGGAGGTGGCGTCTCGACAATTCGCCAATATCTGCAGGCCGGCCTGATCGATGAACTGCACTTCGCGCTTTCGCCTGTCCTGCTCGGACGAGGCGAGGCGATGTTCGAGGGCTTGGATCTCCCTGCCCTCGGCTACCGCGTGATGGAATCCACTGCCACAGACCTCGCGACGCACGTCGTGCTCGGGCGCGATGAGAGCGAATAAGCGTCCGCTTCTGCAGGTGCGTCGCCGGATAGCTGTCGGGCAGCAAACCACCCAACTGAGGCGATCCGGACGGACATCGCTAACGACGGGTATGGTCCATAAAGAGAGTTCGCGCTGGGAAGGCCGAGGTCTGCTATGGGACGGACTCCAGCCGTAGGCGCCGGGTACCAGGCGTCAGGTTTTGACCACTAGGGGGTCGACTCGCTGTTCATTCACATCCTGCAGGTGTCGGACCCGTGGAGCCCGATCCCTCTGAGATGCGCGCCGTTGTCTTCGGCTCCTGAGCCTTTAGCCCACCCGCGGCAGCCAGTCGGCGAGACGGCGGGCCGCTTCGGTCACGTCCTCTGTCGAGCCGGCGAAGGATATACGCACCCAGCCGCCGCCCTTTAGCGGGTCGAAGTCGAGGCCTGGGGTTATCGCAACGCCGGTCTCGGCGAGCAGCCGGCGGCAAAAGCCGACGCTGTCCCGCGTCAGACTGGAGATATCGACATAAAGGTAGAACGCTCCTTCGGCCGGGGCGAAGCGGGTGAGCCCGGCGGCAGACAAGCTCCCGATCAGCAGATCGCGGTTGGCGCGGTAGCGCGCGACATGGCCGTCCAGCTCGGTGCGGCAGCCGAAGACCGGGATCGCGGCGAGCTGCGACAATGCCGGCGGCGAGATGTAGAAATTCTGCGCCAGGCACTCGATCGAGCGCGCAAGATCAGGCGGCGCCAGCATCCAGCCAAGCCGCCACCCGGTCATGCTGTAATATTTAGAGAACGAGTTGACCACGACGGCCTCACGCCCATAGTCGCGCGCGGTCGCGGCCGGCGCCTCGTAGGTGATCCCGTGATAGATTTCATCCGAGATCAGCCGGATGCCGCGGTCACGACAAAAGCCGGTGAGCCGTGACAGATCGGCGGCGGCGATCATCGTGCCGGTCGGATTGGCCGGGCTGGCGATGACCAGGCCGTCGAGTGCCCCCGCTTCGGCGAGGAGTTCGGGGTTCGGTTGGTAGTGAGTATTTTCGCCGACCTCGATCAACACCGGCTCGATCCCGAGTGCTGTGAGGATGTTGCGGTAGGCGGGATACCCCGGGGCGGCGAGCGCCACGCGGTCGCCCGCTTCGAACGCGGCGAGAAAAGCCAGCTGGAAGGCGGCCGAGGAACCGGTCGTCACCACGACCTCGGCGGGATCGACGGCGACCCCGTATTGCGCCTGGTAATGATCGGCGATCGCCTCGCGCAGGGGTGCGATGCCGAGCGCGTCGGTATAACCGATCGGTTCGCTGCGCCAGGGCATGCCGGGCCGCCTCGCGCACGGCTTCGGGCGCCTGGGTCCCGGGCTGGCCGACTTCGAGATGGATCACATCGGCGCCGGCGGCCTCACGCTCATTGGCGGCGCGCAGCACATCCATGGCGATGAAGGGCGGGACCAGTCCCCGCCGCGACACACGCAAACTCATCCGGGCATCGGCCTCAACTCGAGCATCCCCTAATCGCGTTTGGATCAGCACCTGGTCATCCTGCGCGAGAAGGTTGCCTTTGGCGAGTGCCTTTGGTTATGACCACCACTGCTTGCCGCCTGGGGAATCCAGCCCGAATGACCGATAGAATGCCGTCGCGCCTGATCGGAATGTCTGGCAGCCTGCGCGCCGGCTCATATTCGAATGCGGTGCTGGAGACCCTGCGGGAGAGGTTTGCCGGCGTCGCCGACCTGACGATCTGGGGCCTCGCGCCGATCCCGGCCTACAACCAGGATTTCGAAGGCGATAAACGCCCGGCGCCGGTCAAGGAATTGCTGGCTGCGATCGATGCAGCCGACGGCCTGGTGCTGTGCGCGCCCGAATTCAATCACAGCATTCCGGGCGTGCTAAAGAACGCTCTGGACTGGGCCTCCCGGCCGGCTTTCACGTCGGTCATGGCGAACAAGCCGGTCGCAATCATGACGACGTCGCAAGGGCCACTTGGCGGCGCGCGTTGCCTCGAACACATGCGGGTCACGCTGGCTTCGATGATGTCGCGAGTGGTTCTGGCGCGCGAGGTTGTGATCACCGCCTGCGCCGAGAAGGTCCGAGACGGCAGGCTCGTCGACGAGACCTCGCTCGGCTTTGCCTGCGGGGCGATAGAGGCCTTGATGCGCGAAATCCGGTTATGGCGCGCCGCCGAGGGCTTCGCCGGCTAAGGTTCGGCCCATGCCCGATAATGATACGGTGCTGCATGAGATCGACGCACGAGGCGTCGCCACGGTCACGCTCAACCGGCCGGCGGTCGGCAATGCCTATGACAGCGCGCTGATCGACGGGCTGATCGACACTTTCGCCCGTTTGACAGGCGAAGCCGGTCTGCGCTGCGTCGTGCTACGCGGCGCCGGGCGGCATTTTCAGGCCGGGGCCGACCTTGCCTTTCTAAGACATCTGTGCACGGTGCCGCCGGAGCAGAACCTCGATTTTTCGCGCCGCACCCTGGCCGCGGTCGACGGCCTGCGCCATTTTCCGCATCCGACCGTGGCGCTTATCCATGGCGGCTGCTTTGGCGGCGGGATCGGCATCGCCGCGGCCTGCGACATCGCCATTGCCGCGGAGGACGCGGTCTTCGCCATCAGCGAGGTGCGTTGGGGCATTACTGCCGCGCCGATCATCCCGCTGCTCGTCGATCGCATCGGCTCGCGAGCGTTAGCGCGGCTGGCGCTGACCGGCGAGCGCTTCACCGCGGCCGAGGCATTGCGGATCGGGCTCGTTCATCAACTCTGCGCGGCGGACGCGCTCGACGCCGCAGCAGCGGAGATTATCGACAGCTTGCTGATGGCGGCGCCGGAGGCGGCGGCAATGACCAAGCAGCTCATTGCCGAGGCGGTCGAGACTCCGGACAGCCGGGCGTTCCGCGAGCGCATCGTCAGCGAGGCGGCGGCGCGCCGATACTCACCAGAAGCGGCCGAGGGACTCGCGAGCTTCGCCGAAAAACGCAGACCGGCCTGGTACCCCGGCCGTTAGATCCAGCGTGCTTGGTCCCCGGCGGCAGCGGTCAGTCGGGACTTGAAGCCGGCTTTTCGTTAACGCAGCGCAGCAGCTTCCAATAGCCGAACAGATTGCTGCGCCGCACCTCGCGGATCGACAGCTGGCTGTCGCGCTGAAATGTGTCGAACGGGAAATCGGCGTGAAAGCCGATATGACGGGCTAGGTGCGCCAAGCGTTTTTCCGCGAATCGCGCCACCGGGTTTTCGCTGGTGAAATGATTGACTACGACGATCGTGCCGCCGGGGATGCAGACCCGCCGCATCTCCGCGGCGAAGCGCGCCGGGTCGGGCACCACCGAGGCCACGTAGAGCCCCAGCACCGCATCAAACGAATTGTCGGCGAATTCCAGGTTCTCCGCATCCATCAGATGCAGGCCCTCGACATGCGCGAGGCCAAGACGTTCGGTGCGCCGTTTGGCCTGCTCCAGCATCTCGGCCGAGACATCGATGCCGGTCACCCGCGAATCGCCGCGGAAATGCGGCAAGGACAGGCCCGTGCCGACCCCGACTTCGAGAATGCGCTGCCCAGGGCGATCGTTGGCGATGCGCACCGCCTCCTTGCGCCCGGGGTGGAACACCGGGCCGAAAACGATGTCGTAAGAGCCGGAAAACAAGCGGTAGGTCCGGATGGTATCGTGCAAGTCCATTGTCTCGCCTTCGTCATGACCGACAGGACCGGCGCCGCAACGCGCGGCACGCCTTCAGACCCGCCCGGGTCCCGGCGCGTTTGTTGGAATACGCGTATCACGCCGCGCACCTTGCGTCATCCTCGTCCTTAACAAAACGGTCATTTGGAACAAAGCGGTCACCTGGTGATTTCGCAGCGTTGCGATCAACGGCTTTGGGCAGGTTCGCCGCACGGACGATTGTCGCCGGCCCGTCCGCCGTCCAGTTACCGCGGCACCCTCAGATCAGAGTGATGCGTTCGGCCTCCAGGCCTTTCCTTCCGTCGACGACCTCGACCCTGACCCGCTGGCCGGGATCGAGTGCAGTGACTCCGCTGCGGCGCAGCGCGGTGATGTGGATGAACACATCCTTGCCACCGTCATCGGGTGAGATGAACCCGTAGCCCTTGTCGGCGTCGAACCGTTTCACCGCGCCCTCAACAACCGCGGAAAGCCCTGGGGCGCGACGGTCGAACCCGCTGCTGGCTCGGGATGATGTCTTCGCCGCGCCGCTGTCGATGTTCAACAAGCCGGTCACCACCGGGCCTTTGGGTCCGGCGCTGACCTCGCACGTGATCACGGCTCCCTCCGGCACGCCCTCGTAGCCGGCGCGCCGCAACACCGCCATCGGCAGAAACGCATCCGGCGAGCCATCAGAGACAGTGACGAAGCCAAAACCCTTGCCGGCGTTGAACCACTTGACTTTGGCTTCGACGCGACGGCCCGGAAGGGTGTCCTCACGGAAGAAGTTGGGACGGCGTTCGAGCATGGTTTCTCTAAACGCGGATATTAAAGGGGGAACGCGCGGGTCGCTGCCAGGCGCCGGACCTATCCGTTATACGCCACCACACGCTGGTTCTGTTCGCCCAAGCCTTCGACCGAAAGGCGCATCCGGTCCCCGGGCTTCAGGAATTGCGGCGGCTTCATGCCGAGCCCAACCCCGGACGGCGTCCCGGTGGCGATCACGTCGCCCGGCAACAAGGTCAGGAAATGGCTCACATAGCTGACGATTTCGTCGATCCCGAAGATCAAATCGCCGGTGTTGCTGTTCTGCACACGCTTGCCGTTGACCTCGGTCCACAATGCGAGTTTGCCGGGGTCGGGGACCTGATCGGCGGTGACCACCCACGGGCCGATCGGGCCAAAGGTGTCGGCGCTCTTGCCCTTGGTCCATTGCCCGCCGCGCTCGATCTGAAATTCACGTTCGGACACATCGTTGACGACGCAATAGCCGGCGATGTGCCGGCGCGCGTCGGCTTGCGCGACATAGCGCGCGAGGCTGCCGATGACGATGCCGAGCTCGACCTCCCAATCGGTCTTTTGCGAGCCCTTGGGGATGACGACGTCATCGTCGGGGCCGCAGATCGATGACGTCGCCTTCATGAAAATGATCGGCTCCTTCGGGATCGCCGCCCCCGTCTCCGCGGCGTGCTGGCGGTAGTTGAGGCCGATCGCGATAAATTTCGGCACCCGGCCGACGCACGGGCCAAGGCGCGGCGCGCCGGCTACCAGCGGCAGGCTCGCCGGATCGGTGCGCCGCAGCCGGTCGAGCGAGGCCGGAGCGAGGGTTTCGCCGTCGATGTCACCGATCACGCCGGCGAGGTCGCGGATCTTGCCGTCGCGATCGAGGAGACCCGGCTTTTCGTGTCCCGGCGGCCCATAGCGAAGTAGCTTCATCGGAAATGCCTCCTGTTCACGGTCACAACGTGAAGCCGCCGTCGATCACATGGATCGCGCCGGTCGTAAACGCAGCTTCGTCGGATGCGAGATAGACGGCGAGAGCCGCCACCTCCTCGGGGGTGCCGAGGCGGCCGAGTGGCTGGCGTTCGACAAAGGCGCGCCGCGCCGCCTCACTGCCGCCGACGACGCGGACCCCCTGCGCTGCGATGCGATCCCCGAGCGAGGGCGTCTCGATCGTGCCCGGACAGATCGCGTTGCAGCGGATCCCCTGGGTAATGAAATCGGCGGCGACCGATTTGGTCAGCCCGATCACCGCGGCCTTGGTCGCGCCGTAGACGCAGCGGTTCGGCGCGCCTTTGACCGAGGAGACCGTCGAGGCCATGTTGATGATCGAGGCGCCGGTTCCGCGCTCCAGCATCTTCGGCAGAAAGGCGCGGATCATCACGAACATCGAGCGCACGTTGAGCGCAAAGGACGCGTCCCAGTCGATCGTCTCGGCGTCGAGGATCGTGCCGTGGTGGACAAAGCCGGCGCAATTGAACAACACGTCGAGCGGCCCCAGCTCACCGGCCAGCTCGGCAATCATGTCATCCTCGGTCACGTCGAGGCGGCGGGTCGCGATCAGCGCATCGGCCAGCGGTGCCAGCTTGTCCTCGGCGATATCGGTCGCCAGAACGCTCGCCCCCTCGGCGGCAAAGGCCAACGCCGCCGCTCGGCCGATCCCTTGCGCGGCCGCTGTCACCAATGCGCGTTTGCCCGCGAGCCGTCCCGCCATCACGTGAAATTGCCACGCTCCGCATCGACTTGTAAATTACCGATGCTCGGATTGGCTCCTTCGAAGAGAACAAATAGAGAATATATCCTGTTTGGTTCCCGATGTAAAACTTGACCCACAAGCAAGTTTCGGCGCGTCCACCGCTTGACAGTTCCCGCACCTAGGATAAAATGGTTCCAAGGTACAGGGTCGCCTGCACCGGCCCTGTTTTGACGCTGGCGGGTTCAAGATGTGCTGGCTTGAGAATCAATGGGCTTAGGGGATCTCGTGCAATCACCGAGGAAAGTGGCGTGTGGCCTCGCCGGTTCTGTCCACCGGCTCCATTACTGCCGCTGCTTGCCCCAGTGCCGCGCCCCCGAGATCGACGCGGCAGGCCTTGCCCGAAGCCGCCAAGTGGCGGCACAACCCCGACAATCGACAGCGGTTTGCGAGTGACTCGTCGAGAGTCACTCACCATCAACACCACAAGGAGGAGGGCCCGAGATGGCATACCAAGAAGACATCGCTTTGATGGCGCATCTGATGCGACGGGCGGGCTTCGGCGCCGACCGTGACGAGATCGAGGCACGCGCCGCCAAAGGCTATGAGGCGACGGTCGAGGAGCTTTTGCATCCCGAGACCCAGCCCGAAGTAGACGCATACACGTTGCTCCGCTATCAACCAGCATCGCTGCTGCCCGGCGGCCAGCCGCCGATGGGCAACGTCAATTGGATGTACTACCTGGTCAACACCAAGCGGCCGCTCGAAGAGAAGATGGCGCTCTTCTGGCACCACGTGTTCGCGACCGGCAATTCCAAGGTCGACAATTACGACCAGCTATTGGAACAGATCCAGTTGTTCCGCGAGCACGGGATGGGTAACTATCGCGATCTGTTGCTGCTGATCGCGAAGAACCCGACGATGATCTTCTGGCTCGACAACCAGCAGAACCATGGCAACGCGGTCAACGAGAACTGGGGCCGCGAACTGCTCGAACTGTTCAGCCTGGGCGCCGGCAACTACACCGAGACGGATGTTCGCGAGTGTTCGCGGGCTTTCACCGGCTGGACCTTCGAAACCAAGATCCCGCGCGCGCCTTATGGCCGGTTCCCCTGGAAATTCGAATATCGCGCCGAAGATCACGATGACGGCGAGAAGGAGTTTCTCGGGCACCGAGGCCGGTTCAACGGCGAAGATATTATCGACATCGTGGTCCAGCAGCCGGCTTGCGGCCGGTTTATCTGCCGGCACCTATACAACTTCTTCGTCGCCGACGAGCCGCAAGTCCCGGCTTGGCCGATCGAGGCGCCGCGCGATCAGAAGGCGATCGATACGCTGGTGGGTGCATTCCGCGATTCGAAGTTCGATATGCGCTCGGTTCTGCGGGTGTTGTTCAACTCGGACTTCTTCAAGAGCGCGCGTTACCAGCACATGAAGTCGCCCGCCGAGGTCGTGGTCGGCACCTTGCGGCTGGTCGGGGGTCATGAACTGCCAAAGCCGGGGATCGGCGATCTGTCGATGCAGCCGACCTATATGGGCCAGGATCTGCTCAACCCGCCCTCAGTCGAGGGCTGGCACACCGGCAAGGAGTGGATCAACAGCGGCTCCTTGATGGCGCGCGTCAACTTTGTCGCGGAAAAGGTCGGCGACACCTCGCTGCCCGGCGTCCGCGCGATCATCAATCGGCTGAAGGCGCATGGGTCGCTGAGCCCCGACCAGCTCGTCGACGGCTGCCTGGACCTCCTCGGCCCGGTGCAGGTTGGGTCCGACACAAAGGCGGAGCTGGCCTCCCAAGCCAAACAGTGGGGTCAGATTTCCTGGGACAGCGATGCGAACGCCAAGATCGCTGACCAGCGCGCCGCCGAAATGATGCAACTGATCGCCGCGACGAGAGAGTATCAATTCGCCTAGCAACCAAATCTCATCAGACGAGGAGGAAGTTACAATGCCAGCAACACAGGCAGCTCAAAAAGACCCGGTGATAGTCGTACTGCAGCTCACCGGCGGTAACGACTATCTGAACACGGTGATCCCTTACAACAACCCGATCTATCGCGATAATCGCAAGGCGGTTGGGATCCCCGACAACCAGATCATGCACCTCGACAAGGATTACGGCATCCCGCACTATATGGCGCCGCTAAAGCAGTTCTGGGATGACAACAAGCTTGCCATCCTGCACGGCGTCGGTTGGAAGGAGTCGCCGCGGTCCCATTTCCGCGCGATGGACATCTGGCACACTTGCGAGCCGGTCAAAGTCGGAACCGAGGGATGGCTCGGGCGCGTGGCGCGCGAATTCGACCCCAAGAAGGAAAACGTGGTCACCACTGTCAGCTTCGGGCCAAGTCTGCCACGGTCATTGGCGGTGCCGGGCGTGCCGGTGGCGTGCGTCGGCGGGCCGCTGGAAAAATATGGCTTTCTGCCGACCATCCAGGGCGAGCAGCGCAAGCAGATCCTCGAGCGCTTTGCGGCGATGTACAAACCGGCGATCGGCACCGGCGCGGTCATGGATTACATGGCCGACACCGGTATCGATTCGTTGAAGGGCGAGGACATTCTGAAGGTCGCGCCGCAGAACTATAAGTCGACGGTGCAGTATCCCAACACCCCGATTGCCCGGAAACTCAAGGGCATAGCGCAGACTCATCTGGCTGATTTGGGTAGCCGCATCTTCTACTGCGATCACAGCACTTTTGACACCCATGCCGGGCAGAATCCCGGGCACGGTGTTTTGTGGACGGCAGTGACCGAGGGTGTCGACGCCTTTATGAAAGACCTTCGCGAGCACGACCATGCCGACAACGTGATCCTGCTGATGTTCTCGGAGTTCGGGCGTCGCGTTCGCGACAATGGCTCCGGGACCGATCACGGCGCCGGCGGCGTCGCCTTTGTGCTCGGCGAGAAGGTCAAGGGCGGACATTACGGCGAAATGCCGTCGCTGAAGCCCGAGCATCTGGTTCAGGGTGATATGAACCCGAACATGGACTTCCGCAGCGTCTACTCGACGATCCTCGACAAGTGGCTGAAGCTCAATCCGGCGCCGATCGTTAACGGTACCTTTGAGCAACCGGCTTTCCTGAACTAGGAAGGCTGTCGGGTTCCGCCCTCTCCCCGGTTCGCACCGGGGGGAGGAGCCGGGAAAGCTTAACCAAGCACGGCGGATCAGAGGAGGAGCGCTATGCCGCTCACAACGGTCTCGGAAGGACGCGTTTTCGATTGGAGCCATGCGATCGGGCGAAACGCAGCCCGTGGTCCAGGTTTCAATTATGTTCAGACGATGTGCCTGGGTAAAAACGGTGTTCTCTATGCCACCAACCGAGGCAACGAGAATAATTTCGGAATGCATGTCAACAAAGTGCAGCTCGGCGGTCCCGGCGAAGAAGAACACCTCGCCGACTTTTGCGAGTACGGCGAAGGTGATGGTAAGTGCACTTGGCCCTTTGGGGTTGCCGTGGACGACAACGACCATGTCTACGTTTCCGATGACTGGCAGAACACGATCTCCGTGTTCGACAGCAGCGGCAAGTTCCTGAGGAAATGGGGAAAGACCGGCAGCGGCGATGGCGAGCTGATGCGTCCAGCCGGCTTAGCCGTGGAGAAGAACGGCAACATCATCGTCGCCGATAGCGGCAACAACCGTCTGCAGGTCTTCAAGCCGGACGGCACGTTCGTCGGGAAATGCGGCCGCCCGGGAAACGGTGATGGTGAGTTCAACCAGCCCTGGGGCATCACCCTCGACAAGGACGGCAATATCTATGTCGCCGACTGGAAGAACCACCGCGTCCAGAAGCTGTCTCCCGAGGGCAAATTTCTGATGAAATTCGGCCAATTTGGCAAGGTGGAAGAGCCAGAGGGCTCCTTTGCCGTGACCATGTTCGGACCGTACGTTTCGGCCGGTGAGGAGACGAAGGGATACCCGAAGCCTGGTACGCTCAATCATCCGACCGACGTTGCCGTGGATACCGATGGCGACATCTATGTCACTGATTGGGGCAACCATCGGGTCTGCGTCTTCGACGCGGAAGGAAAGCCGATCGCCAATCTGATCGGCGACGCGCAGGTGTTGTCGAAATGGGGGCAGCAGACCGTCGACGCCAACCCCGATATGGCAAAGGCGCGGCGCCGGGTTAAGACCCTCGAACCGCAATGGCGTTTCTGCTTCCCGACCGCGGTGGAGTTTGATCCGGCAACGGACAGCATCATCGTTGCGGACAGCCAACGCAACCGGCTGCAGGTCTACAAGAAGGTTCGCGACTACAGCGACTTCCAAGCGAACCTGTAGACGAACGATCCGTGTAGCGGGCCGACGCGCGTGATGCGCCGGCTCTAGTCGATGATCCCTGCTTCACCCGAATAGGTGAGGCAGGGATTTCGATGCCGGGTTAAATGTGTCGAAACTTACCCGACAAGATTCTGTCTCGAAAGTGCAATTCGCCACAACGTAAGTGTTTATTTTTGCGGCATACCGGTTTATGTTCATGGCATGAATAAGGCGCTCCCCTCGTCAACCGCTCTCCGGCGCCTGCGCACAGCCGGGCTGCGGCCGACCCGTCAGCGCTTGGCGCTGGCCCGGCTCCTTCTTGAAGGTGGGGACCGTCACGTAACGGCGGAGCATCTGCATAGCGAAGCGCAGGCCGCAGGGATCCCGGTATCGCTCGCAACGGTGTACAACACCTTGCATCAGTTTACCGAGGTGGGGCTTTTGCGTGAGGCCGTGGTCGAGCCAGGCCGCTCGTATTTCGACACCAACACGGCCGATCATCACCACTTCTTCTGTGAAGCCACCGGCGAATTGCAGGATATTCCTGCGCACCATCTCTCGGTCAGCGGACTGCCAACACCTCCGTACGGGAAAGAAATCCGGCGCGTCGACATTATCATTCGGGTGCGCCCCGGCGCCGGCTGAGCCTCAATTCCGTTTCAGTAGTTGTTCCGAGCGCCAGCGGGGCCACCTGTCTCGCCGCGGCGGCGCCCGCCCGGTTTGCGGCCGCATTGCTTCAACGGACATTGGGTGCGTGGTGAGCCCGATCCGACGCGCGAAAATACCAGCCCGGAGGGCAAGGCGTCCGCCGTCCAGTTCCTCAAATTTGTATTGGCCTCCGACCTGATTTCGCGGTTCAAGGCGACAGGCGCGCAAATTGTCGTCGGCATCGACCATCCGAATTATGCCCATATGGCCGTGCTGCCCGAACCGATACGTGCGCCCTTGGCGGAAGATTTCGACTAGCGTGGAGAACGCCAGCGCAATGAGCGGCCGGGAACTCCTGCAGAGCGCTGCCGAGCAGCAGCAGCGCGTGGTCGTCGAGACCCGCCGGGCATTCGGCGACGAACACCCGCAAACCTTGACGGCGATGCTCGATCTGGCCGAGGCGTTGTGGGCGCAGGGAAGGCTGATCGCCGCTCGCAAGATCGAGGAACACGTAGTCGCCGGCCGACGTCGGGTGCTGGGCGACGCTCATGCCGACACCTTGAAGGCGATCGGCAAGCTGGCGGTGACGATGGCCGCGCAGGGCGAGTTGGCCGAGGCGCGGCTTTTGCAGGAGCAGGTCGTTGACGGGATGCGGGCGCTCGACGGCGACACCGGCCGCGATACCTTGCGGGCGATCAACAACCTCGCCGGAACTGTTGCCGCCCAGGGCGATCTCGCCGCCGCCCGCGAGCTTTTGCAATCGGTGATTTCGGCGATGATCGGCGAATATGGCGAGCAACATCCCGACACCCTCGCGGCCATGGGCAACCTCGCCGCGATCCTGTGGCAGGAGGGTGATTTGGCCGAGGCCTACGAACTGCAACGTCAGGTCGTCGAGTTGCACCGGCGCGTCCACGGTGGCACCGACCAAACGACACTGATCGCGGCGGCGGTGCTCGAAACGATGGAGCGGGACACCGGGCTCTAGACTAGAGCGACTTTCGACCGAGTCGAAGCACTCGGCATTCGGCCTGCATCACCCCCACCCCGACCCGCCCCCATCGAGGGGGCGGGAGTACAAATGGGGGTGCTGATACAGGCCCTCCCCCTTGATGGGGGAGGGTTTGGGAGGGGGTGCGGCTAAATTTGATCGGAAACCGGTCTAACCTTCCGCGATTACGGGCGGCTCAATGCTCTTAGCGCGCGAGGCGGATGACGATCTTGCCGAGGTGACCGCCGGTGACGAGGTGGGCGAAGGCTTGCCGGGCGCTGCCAAGCCCGTCGAAGACGCGGTCGATAACCGGCGCGATACGGTGGACAGCGACGAACGCCACATAGCGTTCGAGCTCGGCGCGGCTCCCGACAAAGATCCCGTGGAGGCGGATCCGGCGCATCAGGATCTGCGCTAGATCGGGCGATCGGCCGCTGGCTGTCCCAGCGCCGAGCAGCGCCACGAGGCCGCCGTCGCGCGCCGCCCGAACCGACTGGTCGAGAGTCTCGGCGCCACCCATGTCGAGCACGGCGTCGACGCCGCCACCGC
This sequence comes from uncultured Alphaproteobacteria bacterium, assembly GCA_963733945.1. Classification (GTDB taxonomy): domain Bacteria; phylum Pseudomonadota; class Alphaproteobacteria; order ATCC43930; family CGMCC-115725; genus AP-15. Next base: position 22,088 of record CAVTFD010000054.1, read on the forward strand.
TCCATTCGCGAACCCGCTCGGCCCAGCCTTCGCTGTGGTAATTCACCGTCAGATCCACACCGAGGGCCGCGGCCCGCACAAGCTTATGATCGGTGGACGAGGTCATGGCGACACGGGCCCCGAGCGCCTTGGCGATGCCGAGCCCCATCATGCTGACTCCGCCAGTGCCCGACAGCAGGACATGGCTGCCGGGGCCAATCCGCGCCTCGGTCGTCAGCGCGTTCCAAGCCGCCAGCCCGGCGACCGGCAGGCACGCGGCTTCTTCGAACGACACCCCATCGGGGATCGGCAACATCGCGCTGATCGGTAACACTCGCTCCTCGCACAGCACGCCTTGCGCCGGTCCGCCGAGAGTGGTCAGCCGCATCCGCGGCTCCAAGGATCCGTCGAGCCAATCGGGAACCATATGGGTGCAAACACGAGCGCCTAGCGCGATGCTGCCGGCATCGTCGCCGATTTCGACGACCACGCCGGCCGCGTCGCTGCAAGGGATCAGCGGCAGTGGCAAATCGGGGCCGTAGGCGCCGTGGATCACCAGCAGGTCGCGATGGTTCAGCGAAACCGCGGCAAAGGCGACGCGCACCATCCCGGCGCCCAGCGGCTCGGGGGAAAGCTGCTCAAGGCGCAGATTGCCGACCCCGAAGCGCGAGAGACGCATCGCCAGCGGCATGGCTATAGAGGGCTCGTCAGTTCGCGGTTGATGACGCGGATCAGAAACCGATCGTCGTCGACGACGATGAAGTGCTCGCTGTCGAGCGTGTACAGCTGAAATCGCTTGTTTGTGAACCTCCCCCAGGAGCGCGCATTCTCCGCCGAGACATAGGTATCGTGGACCCCGGTCAGGCAGGTGATCGGGATATCCCAGGGTGGTTCCGGCGCGTAGCGATAATTCGACGCCATCTCGAATTCCGCACGGATTGCAGGCAGGATCAGGCGGCGCAGCTCAGGGTCGCGCACAAGGCTTTCGGTGGCGAGCACGTTGAAGCGGCGGATTGCTTCGGTGAAGACCTCGTCCGACTGCCGATGGATCGGCTCGAACAGATTGTATCCCGTCAGCTTTAGTAGCTGGTCGAGCAGATCCGTCTCGAATTCCTGATGCCGCTGCAGCTCGTCAGGGGGACGCGCGCCCGACACGAAGATGTGTACCGGCGCGATGCCGTGCGCGCCGATCAATCGCCGGACGGTTTCGAACAGGGTCAGCGCACCCAGGCAATGGCCATATACCGCAAAGGGCTTGTCGAGAAACGGCAGCAGCTCGGGCACAAGCTGTTGCAGCAGGCTCTCGATTTCGCGGATCGGCGCCTCGTCGATGCGCGTCTGGCGCCCCGGCGGCTCGATCGCGACGAGCTCGATATCGGGATCGAGCTGATCGGCCCAGGGCCGGAAGGTCGCGGCGCCGCCGCCGGCAAACGGAAAAGCGAGGAGCCTGAGCCCGGCGTCTGGGTTGGGCCGATGAATAACGAGCCAGCGATTACCGGCGACCACGGCGGCGGAAGCCTGGCCAGCCTCGCTCTCTTCAGGCGTGGGCGTCAGCTCGGGAAATAGTTCTGCAGCGAGTTGCCTGACACTCAGCCCTTTCAGCAAAATCGCCGTCGGCACCGCGCAGTCGAGCGCCCGCCGCAGCCGATTGGCGAGAGTGATGGCGAGCAGCGAGTCGAGCCCCAACTCGTTGAGCGGCCGTGCCGCGTCGATGCGGGCGTCAAGCCCCAGCACTTGCGCCGCATGGGTGGCGATCGTGTCTTCGGCCTGCTTGCGCGCGCTGCCCGGTGCGCTCGCCGTCACGGCAGGTTTGGCCGTAAGCGCGAGTTCGCGATAGAGCGGCGGGGCTTCGGCGAACTGAGTCAGAAAATCGGACCAGTTCGTATCGGTTGCTACTATCTGCGCCGGGCCGTCGTGCAGATGAGACAGCAGGATTTTCAGACAGGTCGGGGGCGGCAGCGCCGCCGTGCCACGCTGCTTCCACAGCGCCGCACCGACCGCGCCCCAGCGCCCGGCATCCTCCCACGGGCCCCAATTGAACACGGTCGCCGGCAATCCGTGGACGCGCCGATAAACGGCCAGAGCATCGAGAAAGCTGTTGGCGGCGGTGTAGGCGCTTTGCCCGGCGGCCCCCCATAGGCTCAGAACGGTCGAAAACAGGACGAAGAAATCGAGATCGAGCCCGAGGGTCGCGCGATGCAGGTTCCAAGCGCCGGCGAGTTTCGGTCGCAAGACGCGTTTGAAGAGATCCCAGCTAGCATTGGCGAGGAGGGCGTCCTCGAACGCGGCAGCGGCGTGGATGACGCCCTTGAGCGGCGGCATGGTCGCGCGTATCTGCGCCATAGCGGCATCGACTTCGGCAGCGTCGGCGGCATCCGCTGCGACGAATTGCACCTCAGCATCCCGCCGCAGCCGCTCGATCGCGGCGCCGCCGGCAGAATCCGGCTGGTTGCGCCCGGTCAATACCAGATGCTTGGCGCCGGCCTCGATCAGCGCTGCGGCGGTCTCCAGTCCGAGCCGGCCCAGGCCGCCGACGATCCAGTAAGTCGCCTCGGCGGCGAGTTTGGGTGCGGTTTTCCCGCTGCCTACCAACGGGACGAGCCGGGGGACCAGCCGCTTTCCGGCGCGATAACCAACCTGGTCTTCGCCATCTCCCGCCTGCAATTCGCGCAGCAATAAATCCGCGGCGACGTCCGATGCGGCCTCGGCCGGCAGATCGATCAGCCCGCCCCACATCTCGGGATATTCGAGCGCGAAGCTGCGGCCCAAACCCCATAGCGGGGTCTGCGCCAGCGCGGTTTCCGCGCCGCGCGTCACCAGCCAGAGCCGCGGCGGGTCGCGAAACCGGTCGCGCACCCGGTCGAGCGCCTTGGCGAGATCGAGGCACCCGCCACAAACGAGCGCATTGGTCCGGGATGCCGGCGCTGGACCAGCAAGATCGATCGGCGGGGCATCGAGCGCCCGCAGATAGACGAGACCGACCGGGCATTCGGGCGCCTCGTCGAGAAAGCGGTCGGTTGCCGGCAGGTCCGATGCAAGCACAACCGCGGTAGCGCCCTGTGCCGCCAGCAAATGCCCGAGGCGCTCGCCGATGCCGGCTTGATCGGCAATGATGTACCAATGCCTCGGCGATCGTGGGGCAGGGGCGGGATCGGGCATTTCCCGCCAATCCACGGTGTAGAGCAGTGCTCCGAAGCCCGCTTCCTCGGCCGGGATCGACATTTCGTTGACGACGCGGCGCACGGTCAGCCCGCGCAATACGGCGATCGGCCGGCCATCTTCGCCATAAGCGCGAATGTCGAGCTTTAGCCGAGCCTCGTCCGCCTCCCGATCAACAACGATCCCGTGGACCGAGGCGCGTTCGACCCCAGGCTCATAGATATGGAAGGCATCGATCGTTATTGGGACATATACGCCCAATTTTGCGGAAGGCATGCCGTCGAACTGCCCGTAGCGCTGGATCAGAGCGGGATAGACGTGCAGGCAGGCATCGAGAAGCGCCGGGTGGATCTGGTAGCCGGCGGTATCGAGCCCGGCCGGCAATGCGACCTCGGCGAAGACTTGCTCGCCGTCTTGCCACAGTCGGCGGATGCCGCGGAAAGTGGCGCCATAGGACAGGCCGACGCCATCGAGAAATCGATAGAACAGATCCGGCGCGATCTTGCGGGCCGCGCGCATCCGGTGGCCGGGGAAGGGTGGGGGCGGGGGTCCGGGACCGACATGCACAGTGCCGCTGGCATGAAGATGCCAGGGGCCATCCCCCTCCATCCCGGTGCTCTGCAGCCGGAAGGACGTGCTATCGGGCCTGCTGTCGATCGACGTTTCGGTCCATACCGGCTCGTCCGAAGGGATCGTCAGCGCGCGCTCATAGACGAAATCTTGGATCATCGGCTGCGAGAAGCCGGCGCGCTCGGCTGCCGCCACCACCGCGTCCAAGATTGCCGCGGTCGGCAGCACCGCATGGCCGAAGACACGGTGATCGCCAAGGAACGCGGGCCGGTCGAGGCCCAGTAACGCCTCGAAGTTCAACCCCGCGCCGCCCAGCCGCTCGCCCAATAGCGGATGTGGCAGCTGCGGACGAAGCGGCAACACGTTTTCGGCCGCGGGTGTAGCGGCGCGATATGGCTCGATCCAATACCGTTCGTGCTCGAACGGGTAGGTCGGCAGACTGACGGGTCGGCCACCGCCCGGTTCGACCATCTGCCAGCGGATCGTCCGCCCCTGCCGGTAGAGAGCACCAAGGGCCGCGAGGACGCTGGGCCAATCCCGGTCCGGTTCGGTCAGCGAAGAAAGCCAGACGCCGCGCTGCGGCGCGCACCGGCGACCGAGGGCGACGAGACTTCGCGCCAGGGCCGATCTCGAGGAACGTATCGGCGATCGACATCGCCGCCTCGATCGCCTGGCGAAAGCGAACCGGATGGCGAATCTGGTCGCGCCAATAGCCGGCATCCGGCGCCGCCACCATCTCCGTGCCAGTAAAGGTCGAGATCCAACGAATTTTCGGCGCGGCAAAGGAGATGCCGGCCGCTACCGCCGTGAACGCGTCGAGTATCGGCTCCATCAGCCGAGAATGAAAGGCGTGCGAGGTCTTTAGCGGGACTGCCGGCAGCCCCTGCTGGCGGCTTTCCTCGAGCATCGCTGCGACCGCTTCGACGTTGCCCGAAACCACGGTGCGATCGGGCGCGTTCTCGGCCGCGATCGCGAGCCGATCGTCCGGGTCAGGCCACCAGGCGCGCACCTGTTCCAGGCTGGCGCCGATCGAGGCCATCGCACCCCGCTCGGGCAGGTCCTCCATCAGCCGGGCGCGTGTCGCTACGAGACAGGCCGCGTCGGCGACCGAACACATCCCGGCCGTCACTGCCGCCGCGAACTCGCCGATGCTGTGGCCGATAACTGCGTCGGGCGTCACCCCCCAGCCACGCCACAACTCGGCCAATGCGACTTGCAGCGAAAACAATGCAGGCTGTGCATAGAGCGTGCGCGTCAGGCAAGCCTCGTCGTCGCCGAACAGCGTGTCGCGCAGTTCGATGCTCTCAGCCTCGAATAAAGCGAAACAATGATCGAGCGCGCGGCGAAAATTAGTCTCTTCTCGGTAGAGCGTCTCGCCCATGCGCAGGTATTGAGATCCCTGCCCCGAGAACAGGAAGGTGATCGGCCTCGGTTTTCCGTCTGCGCGGGTTTGCTCGTCGGCCAGGATGCGGTCGAGCGCTTTGGCAAGCTCGGCGCGGTCGGCGCCGACAGCCCAGAGGCGCCGATCGAAATGATGGCGCCGGCTGTTCGCCGCGAAGCACATGTCGCGTAACTCAGGCGCGTCTGCGGCAGTCAGCGCCGCGCAAAAATTGGAGACTTGCGCGGCCAGCGCCAGCTCTGTTTTCGCCGACAGCGCCAAGCCGTAGAGCGGTCGGCTGCTCGCCGATCGCGCTGGCGGAGGCGGCGGCTCTTCGAGCACGACGAAGGCGTTCGTCCCGCCCATGCCGACCGAGTTGACCCCGGCGCGGCGTGGCGCAGTCCCGGGCGGAAACGGCAATGTCCGGGTGTTGACAAAAAACGGCGAGCGTTCGAACGGGATGCGCGGATTGGGATTGGCATAATGCAGGCTCGGGGGGATCAGGCCGCGGTGCAGCGCCAGCACCGTCTTGATCAGTCCGGCGAACCCGGCGCATTGCTCGAGGTGACCGAAATTCGATTTGACCGAGCCGATTGCGCAAAACTGGATACGCTCGGTTCCCTTGCGAAAGGCACGCGTCAGCGCCTGGATTTCGAGCGGATCGCCGAGCGTGGTCGCGGTCCCGTGGCACTCGACGAAGCCGATACTGTCGGGCGCGACACCGCCGAGCGCCATCGCCTGGGTCATGGCTCGGGCCTGGGCCGATACCGCCGACGCGGTGTAGTTGACCTTCAGCGCACCGTCATTGGTGACCGAGGAGCCCTTGATAACTGCGTAGACGCGATCGCCGTCCGCCATCGCCGCCGCCAGCGGCTTCAGTATCACCGCCGCGACGCCACTGCCGAATAGTGTGCCATTGCCCTCGGCGTCGAACGCGCGGCAATGACCATCAGCCGAATAGATGCCGCCCGGCTCGGCGAGATAACCGCTGATATGGGGAACGCGAACCACCGAGGCGCCGGCCAAGGCCATCTCGGCCTCGCCGTCGAGCAAAGCCCGGCAGGCCAGATGGACCGCCACCAGCGAAGTGGAACACGCGGTCTGCACATTGACCGCCGGCCCGGTCAGATTGAGCTTAAACGCTACGCGCGAGGGGAGGAAATCGCGGTCGTTGCCGATATGGCCGAGATCGCCGGTCTGGCCGCGCAGTTCGGGATGGTCGTGATGCAGCGCATAGCTCGACACCAGCCCGCCGGCTCCCGCATAGACGCCGACGATGCCCTTATCGCCCGAGGGATCGTAGCCGGCGTCCTCGAACGCTTTCCAGGCGATTTCGAGAAACAGCCGCTGCTGCGGATCCATCAGCCGCGCCTCGCGCGGCGCGTAGCCGAAAAACGCCGCATCGAACCCGTCGTACTCGTCGAGAATAGGTGCGGCCTTGACGTAGTGCGGATCGCTGACGAGCCGAGGCGCGACCCCTGCCGCAAGCAGTTCTTCGTCGGAGAAACGGGTTATCGATTCGACGCCGCCAACCAGATTCTCCCAGAACATTTCCGGGGTCGAGGCGCCGGGAAACCGGCAGGCAATGCCGATAACGGCGATATCGCGAAAACCCGCCGCGGGCATCATGCAGCGTCGATGAAATCCCGGTAGGCTCGGCATAAATCGCCGACCGTGCGGATCTCTGTGATCGCCACCGCTTCGAGAAACGGGTCGACTCGCCAGATACGCTCCAGCCTGGCGACCAAGGCGGCCAGATCCAGCGACGCCAATCCGGTGTCGACGAGAAGGTCATCGTCGCTAAACGCCGGCACAGTGCGGCCGCTGCGCTCGACAATCTCGATGATGACGCGACGGATGGTTTGCCGGATTTCGGCGGCACTGGGCTTTCCGGTCAGCACGTAAGGCCTCCGTCGATGACGATGATCTGTCCGGTCATGAAAGCGGCTGCGGGCGAGAGCAGGAACACCGCCACCTCGGCGACCTCGTCGATGGTGCCGAGCCGGCCAAGCGGCGTATTGCGCACAATGGAGCGCCGCTGGCGCTCGGTGAGCCCGGCCACCATGTCGCTGTCGAAATAGCCGGGCGCCAAAGAATTGACACGGATGTTGCCAGGGCCAAGCTCACGCGCCAGTGCCCGGGTAAATCCGTCCAATGCTGCTTTGGTAGCGCTGTAGACCGCGACCCCGGCACTGCCGCGCACCGCATTGACCGACGAAATGTTGAGGATCGAGCCGCCGCCACGCGCAACCATGGCAGGCGCGCACAACCGCGCCAGCAGGATATTGCTGCGCAGATTCACGGCGATGCTTTCATCGATTTCACTGACGCGCACCAGTGGGAAAGACCCGAAACGACCTACTGCGGCATTATTGATCAGCGCGCCGATCGCCCCATAGCGGTCGCTGACATCAACGACGAAGCCAGCGAGAGCGGCGTCGTCGCGGTTGTCCACTGCGGCCCAGTAAAACAGCTCGCCATGCGGATCGCGCTGTTGCTCGGTTTCGATGAAGGGTGTGGGCGAGCGGCTGAAGGTGGCAACCGCGTATCCCGCGTCCAGGCATTTGCGCGCGATCCCGGCGCCTAGCCCACGGCTGCCGCCGCTGATCAAGACGACCGGGCGCGCCATTGGGCTTTGGCGGATCCGGTGGGACGGACTTTCTTGAAGCGCTGGCCGTGGAGGTGGCCGTCGGCAATCTCGATGTAGAGCGGCGCCTTGTAGTCTGCCAGACGGTTGCGACAGAAATGATAAACGCGCCGTTCGAGGGATTCCTGATCCTCGGGGTGCGCGAGGCTCAATCGCGCCGCCACGACCTGGCCCGTTACGGGGCTGGCGTGGCCCCAAACAGTTGCCTCGCAGATATTGTCCATTTCCAGCAACACATTCTCGACCTCGGCCGGATAGACCTTTTGTCCGCCGACATTGATCAAATCGGTGGTCCGACCGAGAATTCGCACGTAAGGACCGTCGACTTCGACCGCGTCCTCGGTGTTATACCAGCCATCCTCGTCGAACGGGTTGGGCGCATTCAGGTAGCCGAGCATCGCCGTCTCCGAGCGTATCCAGAGCACGTTGTCGACAACGCGGATCTCACAGCCGACGCCGCCCACCTGCAGCCACAGCGGGCGCTCGGCGTTCGGCCGAGTCGGCAAGACCCCGAGCTCCGACAGGCCATAGGTCTGCTTAAAACGGGCTCGCGGAAACAGCGCAGTCAGTGTCTTCAATGTCGCAGCCGGCATCGGCTCGGTTCCGTAGGTGATCAGCTGCAGGGACGACAGATCGTGCCGCCGGTATGCGCCCGACAGCGCCAGCATGCGCAAGAATGTCGGGGTCGCAGGCAACAGCTCGACCCGGTGGCGTTCGATTGCGCGGCAGACCGCGTCGGGGTCGCGGTGCTCGCTGATAATGAGCGCGCCGCCATGCGCCAGGGTATGCAACATTGTATGGATGCCACCCAGATGGTCCAGCTGCAGAAACAGCAAGGTGCGCTGCGCGGGCCGGGTCTCGCGGTAGCGTGCGATCAGGGTCGGAAAGTCGAAAAGCGCGGCTTTACTCTGGCCGGTCGTCCCCGAGCTGAACACCACCAACCCGCCGGAGCCGCATTCACGCAGTCGTTGCAGCAGAGCGGGCGGCTCTCCCGGCGTCAGCCGGGAACACGACCAATCCCCGCAGGGCCCCAGCTCGATGACGGCCTCGGCATTCGCCAGATCGGGATACTCGCGCCGATCTCCACCGCCGGCGGGCAGAGGTGCGGCGATATAGCCATGAAGGGCCAGCCCCAGGAGCGGTGCCACAGCGTCAGCATGATGCCCGCCGCTGAGTCCGACGACGGCGCCGGGACGAATGTCCGACACGTCGAGCATACGAAACCATTCGACGATGCGCGTGCAGAGATCTGCGTAGTCCACTCCGCTGTCGCCGCAAAGAATTGCCTGGCGACCGGAAAACCGCGACATCCGCTCCAACAGCCAATCGGATGTGCGGGGAGCCATTTCTTACCCGACGATCGCGTGGCCGCTAGCCCGAGCCGTCCGGCTGGCCATCGGACTGGCGCAGCGAGGCTTCGAGGGTGCGGCGGTATTGCCGGACAAGCTCCTGGTGCGATGCGAAGAGCTGTTCACCGAGAGCGCGCTGAGCCCTCAGCAGCGGCAGCATCGAGGACATCATCGATTTTAGCGCTTCGTTCAGCCGCGGCTCGTCCCAGCTGCAACTTGCAAGCAGCTTCTCGTAGGCGTTGAGCACCGCCAACTGAAAATCGACGATGTCACGCGGCGTTGCGGGATCGGTCATGACAGTTTCGTCGGTTACGCGGCCGAAAACTTGGCATCCAACACCCCCTTGAACAATTCGAGAAAATCGATTGTCCGCTGGGTATTGTCCTCACCCTGATGGTACCGATACGTTTCGAGCTCCAGCCTTTTCGGGTCATTTCGCGCAGCATCGAGTGCCTTCGAAAACTTCTTGCCTGCGTCGTAGCCGACATGCCACAGAGTCAGCGCATTGGAATAGCTCCATTCGAGGACATGCTGCGCTTCCCAATCCGGCACCTCGAAGGGCAGCCAGTATAATCTAGGCAGAACCTGTTTTGATGCATTATAACTGTTGGCGGTGAATTCAAGCTGGCCATAGGTTGTCAATACGGTCTCCGCCAAGGAGACGATCGGATCCATGATTGCCATCTGCAAAGCGTCGTAGATATTTCCGGGATTGGTCCACAAATTCGGGCCAATCGTGTCCAGCGCGATAATCATGTCGAGTTGTTCGACCTCCTTATGGGCATATTCCCATAACGCCTCGAGCCCGGACGGGTCATGCGACGCGCCTTCTGTATAGAGTCCGCCTTGTGCTGCAGTCGGTTCGAACAGCCACGGCATCGCCAATGCCGCCCAGAATGTTTCATTCGTCAAATTCTTCTTGTCGAACGCCTTTAGCCTTTGGGTCTTCAAGTCGAATGCATTTAGATAAAACTCCCCCGAGTAGGTCGGCAAGCGCGCCCAATCGATCAAATCATCGATGACGCCGATCCGCGTGCACACGCTCTTTGAAAAGTAATTTAGCGTTGTTGGCGTCAGCGCTGCCGCTATGAAATCGATCGAATCATTGTAGAGTCGCGCCAAGGCGTCGTGGTTTCGCTCGCTCCAGCTAAGGGGCTGATGCCGGATGGATTGCCCGAGCTTCCAGAATAGGTTGGTGAAGGGGCCAGTCTTGAAGAACGCCTTAAAGTTCATCGGCAGGAGCTGGTAGATCGCGTCCGAGACGTTGAGGTGAATGGTCCCCTCGAGCGCCGCCACCGGCCCGCCAGGGCCCTTGGGTACTGCGTAGAGCAAGCCAGCGAGCGCCCCGGCGCCGGACGCGCCGATCACTTCGAAGCTCGTTTTCTTTTCGTGGAGAGCGCACAATGCCCCGGCGATCAGGTGAAGGTTAGGGGCGCCGCCGCTGGCGAGGAGCCCTATTTTGGGATGCTCCGTTGTTGATTTAGCCATTGACCGCCTCCCCTGGGCTGCTCTGCCCGGCTGCCTCGGACCTGAACAGATGAGTGAAGGGGCGCAGGAGATCGTTGAACCGATCCTTCTGTTCGACATAATTGTAATATCGGTATTTCCGGTCGAGCTCTGCCTGGTTGCTCGACAGCAACGACTCGGCGAAGGCGACGGCGGAATCATGGCCGATCTTTTCCAACGTCACCGCGTTCGAGTGCGTCCATTTCAGCATGTTCGGGTAATATTTCTCCTCGATCGGGAACGGCACATAATAAAGCTTCGGTAGCTTAACCTGAGGGTTCTGGTTGCGAAGCACCTCGGAAGTATGATCGGTCCACGCGTAAAAGGCCGAGATCAGACCTTGCAGAGCGATGATCGGGTTCATCAACATCAACTGAAAGGCATCATGGATGTTCGCCGGTACTCGCCAGATCGCACGGCTCATCGGGTCGAGCATCACGACTGCGTCGAGGTCATCCTTGTGCTTAAGCCAGATCGCCTGCAATCCCGTCGGATCGTGGGTGGCCCCGGTTGTGCTCAGATCGCCGCTGGCCATACGGTGCGGCGCAAACAGGACCGGCATCGCTTCGGTGGCGTGATAGGCGTCGGCGGTTGTCGAGGCTTTATCGAATATCTCTAGTATCCGCCGATCGAGATTAAAGGCATTGAGGTAAAACTTAGGTTTTAGGTCCTTGGCGTCCTTCAGTTTGCTGAAGTCGACCAAATCTTCGATCTCGGGACTGGGGCTCATCATTCCTTGACTTTTTAGCTCGAAGGTCGAAGGGGTCATGGCGCAGAACGCCAAATCGACCCAGTCGTTGAGTAATCGACTGACCGGGCTGGACGCTTTCGGGTCGAGCTTCATCTTGGGGATACGGTTGCGCAGATTGTGCATCGGCTTGCTGAACGGCCCGAATTTGTGGAACAGCTTGAAATTGATCGGTAGGACCGAATACAGCAAGTCCGAGACGAACATGTTGGGCAGCTCTTCGAGAGCCTGCTTGGGGGTGCCGGTTTTGGGCGCTAATGAGAGCAGCCCGATCAGCGCCCCGACGCCCGTGGTGCTGATTACGTCGAATTGAACGCCTTTTTCCATGAAGCCGAGCATGGCGCCCGACATCAAGGTCATTGCCGGCGCCCATCCGCTCAGCACAATACCGATGCGTCCATTCACGACAAATTTCCTACGGTTTCTTCCACGGGAGCCGGCACGAACGCCGCTTCGGCGCGCGCCAGATCGGCGGGCATGCCGAGCCGGCGGAAGATTTGGACAGCGTGCCCGAGTTGCGCCATCGCCTCTTCGGCGCGGCTCCAGCCGTCGAGCAGCAACGCATAGGCAAGATGGCTGCGGCCAAGCTCGGGTTCGCAGCCCATCTCGCGCTGGACGCGCATGGCTTCCAGCACAGCGGTTTCGGCGGTGGTGGTGCTATCCGGCTCCAGGATCGCCAACGCCCGGCCCAATACACGATGGGCGAACGCATTAGCCAGCCGGTCGTGCGTGCGTTCGGCAAGCCGGATCGCCTGGCGGCAAAGCGGTTCGGCCGCTCCCGCGTCACCCTGAGCCAGCAAGGTCCTTGCCAGCAAGCCCTGGCCCCAGGCGAGCAACGTCGTCGTCCCGAGCTCTTTGGCCAGCGCGATGCTCGCTTCGAGCAATTCGCGCGCTTTCCCGGGATCCCCGGCCATCGTGTACGCCTGGCCCTCATAGAACTGCACGAGATAAATGCGAAACCGGTCGCCGACGCTCTCAGCGACCCGACGTGCCTCCTCGCAATCGGCGATCGCCGCTGCGGCTGATCCTTGATGGCAATGCGCCACCGCCCGGTAATTATAGGCCGCCGCCTCGACAAATGGGTTTTTCAGCTGTTGCGAGAGATGCAGGCCGTGATCGGCATAGGCAAGCGCCCGCTCGAACTCGCCTAGCGCGCCAAAGGCTACGCCGGCGAACCCGGCTGCGGTGGCCTCCTCGGTGGGGTTGCCGAGATTGCGCATCTGTTCGACGCTGCGCGCCAACAGCCGACCGGCGCGGGCATACTCCCCGGTCAGATAGTAGCGCCGTCCCATCAGATTGACCGGTGGGCCGGCCAAGGCCTCATCGTCTAATCGATCGGCGATCGCCAGGCTCTGCTCCGCATAATCGGTCGCACTGTCGAACATGCCGCGAACATAGGCGAGCCGGCCGAGCCAGTAGAGCACGCTCGCCAGGCGCGGCTCGTCGCCGAGCGCGTCGGCCAAGACGCGCGCTTCGCCGAGGTTGCGCTCGTCCGCTTCCAGCGCCTCCCGCGTCGTGCCGACGCTGGCGCGCTTGAGCGCCGCATCGATCTGGGCGCGCTGCAGCTCGGGCGAGGGCGGCAAAGATTTCGCCAGGTCAAGGGCCTGGTCATAATGGGACGAAGCGTCGGCGTTGGCGTAGAGCCGGGCCGCTTGGTCGCCGGCCAGAAGGGCATACCTGACGGCCTTTTCCTGCTGGTCGCTCTGGGAATAATGATGCGCGAGAATGGCGGCTTGGCCTTCGCGCCCGAGCTGCTCCATGCAGCGCCCGATTACGCCGTGCAGCGCCTGTCGCCGCGGCCCCAGCAGGTTGCGGTACGCGACCCCCCGGATGACGGCGTGCTTGAAGCGATATTCGAGATGCGGCAGCAGGCGCGTTTGGTGGATCAGCTCGACACGCTTCAAGATCTCGAGGTGGCTGGGCACCACTGCAGGAGCATCGGACGCCGCGGTCAGCAAGGGCAAGTCGAACTCGCGGCCGATGATGGCGGCGATCTGCACGTTCTGCTTGACGGCCTCGCCAAGGGCATCGATGCGCGCCTGGATGATCCCCTGGATGGTCGAGGGAAATTCGACTTCGGCCGCGCTCGCCAATTGCAGGCGGGCAGGCTGGTGGATCACGAAATTTCGTTCGACCAGGGCGCGGGTGACTTCCTCGATGAATAACGGGTTGCCGTCCGCTCTTTCGGAGATAAAGCGCAGCAGATCCTCGGCCACACCATGACCGAGGAGCCCCGTCGCCATTCGCTCCATCTCGTCGTCGGCGAGCCGGTCGAGAGTGATCTGTGCAAAGACCGGCAGGTCCGACCAGCGCAGTTGATAGCCCGGCCGGTGTGTCGTCAACATCAGGACCGGCAGTTCAGGCAGACTGCCGGTCAGAAAGGCGATGAAATCCTCCGTGCTCTGGTCCCTCCAGTGCAGGTTCTCAAACACCAGCACCAGCGGACGCTGGCGCGCGACGGCGCCGAGAACACCGGCGATAGCCTTTTGGGTTCGTTCCCTCTTATCCTTCGGTTCCAGACCGCGCAGCGCCGCGTCGTCGCCGGACAACCCGAAAAGCGGTTCGAGGAAGGGCAGAGCCTCGGTCAAAACCGGATCCAGCTCCAGGACGGCCTCCCGCAATTTTTCTGCCGCCTGAAGCGGGTTGTCGCCCTCCTCGACGCGAAAGACGATGCGCAGCACCTCGATGATCGGTCCGTAAGGGAGGGTCAGCCCGCGCGCGCGGCAATGTCCTTCGAGCCAGCTCACGCGACCCGGCCCGAGAGATTGCCGGAATTCATACAACAGGCGCGATTTGCCGAGCCCAGGCTCTCCGACGAGGGCGATGGCCTGGCCTTGACCCGCTTCGGCGCGGGTGAGACGTTCGTGCAACTGCCCGAGCTCACGGCTGCGGCCAACGAGCGTCGTCAGCCCCTGCTCGACCCGCATCTCTAGCCGGTTGCGCCAGGGCGCACGACCGGAAACCTTGTAGACGACCACCGGCTCGCGCTGGCCTCTGACTTCGACCGGACCGAGCCGTTCCGCCCGCACTTCGCTGGCGACCGCCTGGTAGAGATCCTCGGTGATCACGATTGTCCCGGGCTCGGCCAAGGATTGCATCCGCGAGGCCAGATGCACGACATTGCTGTTGGCGGTGTAGTCCATCCGCAGATCGTCGCCGATACGGCCGACAACGACCGATCCGGTGTTCAGACCAATCCGCAGCTGCACCGTCACCCCGTGCTCGCGCTGGATCTCGGCGTTGTAACCGCGGATCGTCTCTTGGATCGTCAGCGCCGCGTGCACGGCCCGCACAGCATGGTCCTCGAGCGCGATCGGAGCGCCGAACAGCGCCATTATTCCGTCGCCGAGATAGCTGTTGACCGTCCCCTCGTAGCGGTGCACTGCGTCCGCGGCCAGCTTCAGCACCCGGTCCATCAGCAGATGCAGCTTTTCTGCGTCGAGTTCTTGCGCTAGGGCCGAGGAGTCGGCGACATCGGCAAACAGCACGGTAACGAGTTTGCGCTCGCCTTCGAGTGCGCTGCGCGTCGTTAGTATCTTTTCCGCCAGATAACGCGGCGTATAGGTCTGCTGCGCCCGCTCCTCGTCAAAGCCCTTCGTGTCTTGCCCAGTGGCCGACCCGGCGACACCCGGGCGGCCGGAAAGAGCGGCGCCGCATTCGTCGCAGAATTTCGCCAGGGGTCGGTTGACGCGGCCGCAGGCCTCGCAGCAGATCGGCAAAGCCGCGCCGCACGCTTCGCAAAAGCGCGCCTCTTCCCGACTCTCGTGCTTGCACTCGAGGCACTGCACGCTCGGCTCCTCCATGACCACAGCCTCCGGAACCGGCGAGCGCTGAGGACGACGAGATTATAGATGGACTCCGTCAGGTTTCGTTAAGTTTTTGACCTTTTCCCCGCCCCTTAAGGGTCAAACTATGCGACCGGGTCTCGGCGTCGGGACGAGCGCCTTGCCTGCGCAGCTGTCCAGTGTCGGCTCAACCTCTCACAGGCGGCGGAGCTGCCGCCGTTTTCGGCGCACAATCGATTGCCGTCTACATTGCCATATCCGTCAGGCGCGCGCGTCAGAAAATCGTCCGAACCATCAAGCCGCGGACGCCTGTCAACGCGATCCGAGACGTGCTGACAGATTGTCATCGCGCCCACCGCCGGCTACGATCGCATCCTCTCCGCGACGAGGACCGAACGCAATGCGCACGAGCTTCACCGTCGACGACATGACCATTCATCGGATCGTAGAGCAGGAGGCGGGGTTCACGCCGATCCTGGAATTCCTGCCGAGCCTGAGCCGCGAATTGCTGGACGAGAACCGGTCTTGGCTGCAACCCGCGGCACTCGACCAAGCCGATATGGCCGTCCTCTGCTTCCAATCCTATGTCGTCAAGACGCCGCACCATACGATCCTGGTGGATGCCTGTATCGGCAACGACAAGTCGTTTCCGCACCGCCCGACTTGGCACCGCAAGAGCGACAGCAACTGGATGCAGGCGCTGAACGCTGCCGGCGTGACTGTCGACGACGTCGACTTTGTCATGTGCACGCATCTGCACGGCGATCATGTCGGCTGGAACACACGGCTGGAGAATGGCCGTTGGGTGCCCACCTTCCCGAATGCCAAATACCTGTTTTCAAAAAAAGAATATGAATACTGGGAGGGCGTTCACCGTGATACCCCGTTGGACCCGATGGCCGATAGCGTCCTGCCGATCATCGACGCCAAAAAGGCCGAGCTGGTGACCAGCGACCACGCCCTCAACGACCACATCAGGCTGATGCCGACCCCCGGCCACACCCCCGACCATTTCGCGGTCTGCGCCGGGCGGCGCGGGGATGACGCAGTGTTCACCGGCGATTTGATCCATTCGCCGATCCAGGCGCGCTATCCCGACCTGGTGATGCGCGTCGATTACGATCAGAAACAGGCCTCAGCCACCCGACGGGCATTCTTCGAGCGCTACTGCGACACCAGCACGTTGTGCTGTACGATGCATTTCCCGTCGCCCTCGGTCGGCCACATCAAACGCTGGGGCGACGGCTTCCGCCACGAGCCGGTGAGCGCATGAGCCCTCGAACCGGGGCGCTGCCCGCGGTCAGCTGATCCAGGGGTCAGTTGATGTAGTGGAGGCTAGAGGCGGCGAGGGTGGGGTGGCCGGTTAGGGTGGCGACGAGGCGGTCGCCGGCGGTGGTGCCGGAGGCGGAATAGTGGAGGTCGCCGTTTGCCGTGTCGTAGGCGAAGCGCTGGGTCGTCGCGGTAAACGCGCCGGTCGCGTCTGACACAACCAGCCCGGCTGGCAGCGCCTGCGGCGTCGACGTAGCGCCGCTGAGGCCGAGGGCGAAACCGGTATTGCTGAACACGATCTCGTTCGTCGTCGATGCGGTGAAATCGGCGATCGTGTTGCTGCCCGCGGCGCTGAAGGTGAACTGGTTTGCGCCGGCCCCACCCGTCATCTTCGTGTCGCCGCCCGCGTAGAACACGTCGCTGCCGGGGCCGCCGGTCAGGATATCGGCGCCGGTGCCCGCATGGACGACAATAGAATCGGGCGCGGTCACGCCTGAAGCGGTGACCGTGTTGCCGGCATTGCCACCGTTGACTGTAATCGAACTGCCGGTGACCCCGGTGAAGTTGGCGTTGGCCAGGGTCAGGCTGTTGGCCCCGCCATTGGCCAGATCGTAGACCTTGACCCCGCTGACCCCGCCGGCCGCCACCGTGCCGGCGGTGGTCATCATCAGGTAGTTGGTGCCGCCGCCGCCCGCGACCGTGTCGCTCGCTGCCAGGTTCGCCACCGAAAAATAGAAGTAGTCGTTGCCGGCGCCGCCGGTGAAGACATCCTTGCCGGCGCCGCCGACCGCGATCATCCGGTTGGCCCCGGTCAAGGCCGAGGCGTTGACCGTGTTGCCGGCATTGCCGCCAATGACCTTGATCGAGCTGCCGGCGACCCCGGTGAAGTTGGCGTTGGCCAGGGTCAGGCTGTTCGCCCCGCCATTGGCCAGCTCATAAACCTCGGCCCCACTGACCCCGCCCGCCGCCACCGTGCCGGCGGTGGTCATCACCAGATAGTTGGTGCCGGCCCCGCCCCTGACCGCGTCGGTCGCCGCCAGGTTCGCCACCGAGAAGTGGAAGACATCGTTGCCGGCGCCGCCGGTGAAGACATCCTTGCCGGCGCCACCGACCGCGATGATGCGGTTGGCCCCGGTCAAGGCCGAGGCGTTGACCGTGTTGCCGTCGTTGCCGCCATAGACCGTGATCGAATTGCCGGTCACTCCGGTGAAGTTGGCGTTGGCCAGGGTCAGGCTGTTGGCCCCGCCATTGGCCAGCTCATAAACCTCGACCCCGCTGACCCCGCCGGCCGCCACCGTGCCGGCGGTGGTCATCATCAGGTAGTTGGTGCCACCCCCACCCGCGACCGTGTCGGTGTTGGCGAGGTTCGCCGCCGAAAAGTAGAAATAGTCGTTGCCCGCCCCGCCGGTGAGGACATCCTTGCCGGCGCCGCCGACCGCGATGATCCGGTTGGCCCCGATCAAGGCCGCGGCATTGACCGTGTTGCCGGCATTGCCGCCATAGACAGTAATCGAGCTGCCGGTGACCCCGGTAAAGTTGGCGTTGGCCAGGGTCAGGCTGTTCGCCGCGCCATTGCCGAGGTAGTAATCCTCGACCCCGCTGACCCCGCCGGCATTGACCGTGCCCGAGCTCGTCATCACCAAATAATTGGTCCCGCCGCCGCCCTTGACGATGTCGCTGTTGGCGAGGTTCGCCGCCGAAAAATAAAAATAGTCGTTGCCGGGCCCGCCGGTGAAATCGTCGATGCCGGGATTGCCGACAAAGACCACCTCGTTGTCTGAAGTGGCGCTGTCGATCGTTATGCTTTGCGCCGGCGAAGCGGGGCTGGTGTTGGCGGCAACGTCGACCTCATGGGCGGAAAGGCTGTGCGCGCCGATAGCGAGTGGGCTCGCGGTGATGATCGACCAGGTCCCGGCCGCCGCCACCACCGCACTGCCGATCGTCGTCGTGCCGTTGTAAAGCGTGACCGTGTCGCCGACCTCGCCCTTGCCCGCGATCGTCATTGTGTCGCCCGAGCCGCCCTTGTCCGCCGCCACCGCATAGCTCAGGCCCGACGGCGCCGGCGCCGAAGTCTTGATCGTCAGTTTGAGAGCCGCCGAGGACCCACTCGTGCCATTCGTCGCGCTCGTCTCGGTCGCGGTCAGGGTATGAACGCCGGGCGCGAGCGCGCTCGTCGGCGTCGCCGACCAGGTGCCACCCGCCGCCACCACCGCGGTGCCGATCGCGGTCGTCCCGTCATACAGGGCGACCGTATCCCCAGCCGCACCGTCGCCGGTGATCGTTGGCTTGGTCACATTGGTGACATCGTCGCCCTTGACCCCGCTGTCCGAAGCAGGCGTCAACGCCAACCCCGATGGCGGCGGGAGCGCAGTGAGTTCGACCGAGACCACGTGGTCGTCGGTGCCACCAAGGCCATCGCTCGTGGTGATGTCGATCATATCCGGCTCGCTCGCCTTGTCTGACAGCGTTGCCAGATCGGCATTCACCTCCGCCAACGTCCCGGCGATCGATAGTGTTGTCGTGCCCGAACCGGTGATCGTCCCGCCGCCGTCCGTGGTGGTAGTGTTGGCTGAGAGCAGGCCGTTCGTGTCGGTCAGAACGACGCTCAGCGTCGTGTTCTTGGCCACTGCAGCGGGATCCGATACGCTGATCCCTGGGATGCCCGTCGTCACTCCAGGTGCGACCATCACCGATGCCGGCGCGGTCATTATTGGCGGTTGATCGGTCCCGGCGAGACTGACCGTTTGATCCGCGAATTCAAGAACAGAGATATTGGTCAGCGAGACCGGGTCGTTTCGGGCGGCGTCGGTGCCATTTTCCGTAACGGTGGTGACACCGCTTGAGGTGAGAATCGTATAATCGCTGCGGTTATCGCGGAACTGGATGGTGTTTGTCCCGCCGCCGCCGTCAATACTTATATTCGGAGGAAACGCTAAATTGGTCTCATGGCCGTCAACGAAGTTATCGTTATAGGCAGATCCCTTGATCGTCAGGCTGGTTGCACCGGAAAAAACAATGGAATCTGTACCCCCAAAACCGTTTGTTATTACCAGGGAAGCGGCACCCGCTGTTCCCTGGCTTATACTTATCGGCCCTGGTGCGTCGGAATAGTTAAGCGAGGCTATCCCCTGCTCAACAAGTAATGAATGATTTCCGGGGCCGCCGATTACCGTCGAGCTGGATGCTGCGCTGTCGAACCGGAAATTGAAGGCACTGTCGAAGCTGTCAATGCCACCGAACCCGTTTAGCGCGGTCTTGGTAGCGAAATCGAAAACGACGGGCCCGGTTGTCGGTAACGAACCAGGGTATAAAGGCGATCCGTAAGAAAGCTCGCTGCTGCCGCCGCCGATGAATGTGTGGTTACCTGACCCACCGAGGAAAATGTTGCGGTAAACGGTAGCAGAGGTCGGCGTGAAGTTCGGGCCGATGAAGGTTGTAATATTTTTGAATGTGTCTGTGTAATCAATAGCCGGAGACACGTAGGCGGCGAAATAAGTGGACGTAGCCGAGCCGGCGCCAACATTGATCATGACCGGCCTTGCGTCACCGGTGCGAGAGAAATCTAGAGTATTCGTGCCGCCTCCGCCGTCATAGCTGGTGGCCGGCGTCAGGGCGATGAAATAGTCATTGCCGGGTCCGCCAATCACTGCTCCGTTTGGTCCTAGGACAGCCTCCAAAAAGTTGGGCGAGTTTTGTACGGTCGCATAGGACAGGTAAGTGCTGAAGCTCAATGAAAGGTTCGTAAACGAATAAATCAGATTATTTGACGCATCGTCATCTTTAATAGAGTTTATCGTACCAGTCGTGGAGCCAAAGGCTCCAAAGAATCCGAAAGCGCCCTGAAAAGTATAGACCTCGCCCGTAGAGAGTTTGACCACGATAGTTGTAGGAGAGGCGGAGACCAGTGTCTCGAATTGACCGCCGTAAGGCATATAAAATGCCTTGGTCATATCGAACGCGGCCGATCCTATTGTGAGAGTAGGGGCTGTCATAAAATGACTCCTCCCTGGCAATTGCTGGTATAATCCAGCCAGCGTCGTGCAGCCATTCGATCCTCCCAGTCCAGCGCCGACCGACCGCAAATGAGCGGTTCCTATCCGGGGCGGATCTGGCGATGACGGCGGGCGAAAAAGCGCCTTTGCGACGTCGATTGCCGCATATCAACTTGGTTATCGCCGAACAGCGCGTGCGTATTCTTTTTTTGGTACTCTTACCCTAAAGGACGAAGGACGGGACGGCAAGCGAAATCTAATTTATGATAAATATCAGCCGGCGGGCGGCCAGGAACGGCGCTGATAGGCGCCGTCCCAAAACAGCCACTCATATTGCGAGGCCCGAGTGAAGGCGGCGAGCATGCGGGCGCGTTCGGCGGCTGTCGTAGCGTCGGCGGCACGGTCGGCGGTAGCGACAACCCTCTGCACGGCTTCGCCAAAGCGCGGATCAGCGTAGGTGTCGATCCAGGCGCGGTAGGGGTTGTCGGGCGCGGCCCGGCCGGCGATGTCGCAACCGACATCCCAGTAGATCCAGAAGCACGGCAGCAACGCCGCGACCAGCACTTCCCACGGATCGTGATAGGCCGTGGCCAACAGGAAGCTGGTATAGGCGAGGCAATCGGGCGCCGGCTCCGCGGTGGCGAGTGAGGCGGGATCGATGCCGAACACACGCAGATAGTGCTCGTGAAGGGCGCGCTCGACCGCAACGGCGCCCAATGCCGACTGAGCGAAAGCCTGCAACGTCCCGGTGTCCGGAGCCTTGGCCGCCGCGATTGCGAGAGCGCGCGAGAACTGGCCGAGATAGAGCGCGTCCTGGGTGATGTAATGCTGAAAGCACTCGCGTCCGAGCGTACCGGCGGCGAGCTCGGCGTTGAAAGGGAGCGCGTGGATCGCCTGGCGCAACGGCGCGGTGTGTCGCCGAGCCTCGTCGGAAAAGCGGCTCATGCGGATCGTCTCCTGGGTCGCGAACGGCGCCCCAACCCTGAGCCGCGCGGGAAATGAAGTCGAGCTTTGCCGGCGCCCATTGTCGTCAGTGCCGGTTTGTGCCTATCCTAGTGCGGCGTTTTGACGCGATGCGGCCTGCGGACCGCACAAGCCGCCGATGCAGAACCTTCGAGCTTCGCGAGGAGATCGACGCCGCGCTGACCGGACCGGCGCCGGTCAGCGCCACATCAGCCTAGCGCTTGGTTGGCCTGCTCCTGCGGTCACCGTTTGCGCAGGATAACCATGTGGCGACCCTCGGGCGTCAGCGGCCCGGTCAGGCTGAAATCATTGTACCAGCCGACAAAGTCGAACCGGCTGCTCAGCTCGACCAGGCAAAGGAACTCCTGCGGGAAGAAGATTTTCGCCAGGACCCGCCCCTTGATCGTTGACTTGGCGCCGTGGTCATCGACGGTGAAGGTCAGGGTTTCGTTATAGGTCTGCGCGATCGGGTCGAGGATCTCGGCGCGATAGCGGGTATGCACCCTTACGCCACCTCTGCGCCTCGTCCAGCTTCTGCGGTAGTCGTGAAGGATGCGAAACCACACAACGCTGTCCAAGAGATAAAGCGCCCCGGGCACCAGCAGATCCGCCATGCGGGCGAGGTGATCGAGGAATTCGCGATTGGTGCGCATGTAGAGCGAGCCGAGCATCACATAAGCGAGGTCGAACCGGCCCAAGCCGGGGTCGAGAGCACGCATGTCGCCGAGCACAAAGCTGACCTCGATGCGTTTGCGGCTCGCCTTTTCCCGCGCGAAATCGAGCATTGCCGGGCTCAGATCGAGCCCGCAATAGGCGTAACCGCGTCGATGCCACTCCTCGAGATGAGGCGCTGTACCGGCGCCGAGCTCGAAGACCCGACAAACTTTCGTCTTGGAAAATTTACAGATCGCCGCCTCGAAAAAATCGAGCTCCGCCGCCGGATCGCGCGGCGCCAGGGCAATTTCGTAATAATAGGGGTGTCGGTACGCCTCCATCACTCGTTCACCAGCGTGGCAGAAGCTGGCAGGCCGTCAAGAGTCGATCTCGGCAAAGCGCCATCTCATAAGCCGTCTGGCGTAAGGTTATTGACAGCTAAGACTTCCGGCTTGTCACCAACCATTTCAGCTGCGCCATAATATGAGACTCGATAATTCGACGGACCGTCCCGCATGCGCGCTCGGCGTATCATTCTCTTGTTCGGAATTTTGCTCGCGACCGCCCTGCCGGGCCGCGCCGCGGAGCCGCAGCTCCAGCAATTTGCTACCTCGCATCTGACGATTGTCAGCGCCGACGGCCCCCACCATTTCATGGTCGAACTGGCCGAGACGCCGGGGCAAATGGAGCAGGGGTTGATGTTCCGTCGCTCGCTGGCGCCCGATGCCGGCATGCTCTTCGACTTCAAGCAGCCGACCGTTGCCACAATGTGGATGCGCAACACGCTGATCCCGCTCGACATGCTGTTCGTGGATCAACAGGGCCTGATCGTCAATATCGCTCAACGTGCGGTGCCCGAATCCGATCAGACGATCGCCGCCGCCGCGCCGGTACGCGCGGTGATCGAGCTGAATGGCGGCACCGCCGAGCGGCTTGGCATCAAGCCCGGAGACCGGGTGCTGTACACGATCTTCGGCAACGCGTCGTGATCGGCTTTAGTGAGTTTAGGTAGATCAACTGTTTACCAACCGATGTTAAGGTCGGACTTCACCGCACTGTAGAGAGGCTTTGAACCGGCGAATTCGGCGTAGAAATACTTTTGATCATTTTAATAGATAATTGAAAAATTTAATGTCAAGTGAACTGGCGCGCCTTCGGACAGCTTCGTCGATGCAAAACCGTAATTTGACACGTGAAATCGGCGAGCAATTTACGGTATCGTCACAATTTACGGTATCGTCCGGGTGGAAATAAATCGGCGTCTTCTTCTCTCTATGACCGCCGGCTGCGCCGCGTGGCCTTGGGCCGCGCGTGCGGTGCCGCGCCCGCCGGCGCTGCGGCGCTTGAAGCTGGTCAACGCCCATACCGGCGAGACGTTCGACGGAGCCTATCGCGACGACAAGGGACCGATCGCGCGGGTCGTCCAAGAGCTGTGTGTTTTTCTGCGCGATTTTCATTGCGGCGCCGAGACCGAGATGGATGTCGGGGTCATCGATTTTCTGGCCGATGTTCTCGATGCGGTCGGGGAAACCAAGGCGACGATCCTGTCCGCCTATCGCACTCCCGAGACCAATGCGATGCTTGCGCGCACGACATTCGGGGTGGCCGAGAACAGCCAGCATATGTATGGCCGCGCGCTCGACGTGCGTCTCGACGCGAAACTAGCCGAGGCGATGGGAACGGCCCGAGCGATGCAGCGGGGCGGCGTCGGCTGGTATCCGCATTCCGGCTTTATCCATATCGATACCGGGCCTGTGCGCACCTGGACGCTCGATGAAGGCGGGCTCGGCAATCTCTTGCTGTTCGACGGCGCCGACGGGGTGCCGTTCGACGGGGCGCGAGGCCCCCTGTCGGTGGCCCAGCGGCTATCCCTGCGGCGTCAACTGGCCCGGGCCGAGTTCCTCGCGCGCAGCCACTAAGCCCCGCGTCATCCGGCGATGGCGACGCCGATCAGCTTGCCGACGCCAAAGGTGACGCCGGCGGCGGCAAGGCCTACCACCAGCTGCCGCACTCCGGAGAACCAGAGGCCGCGCCCGGTAAACAGCGAGGTGCCCGCCCCGATCAGCAACAACGCGACACTGCTCGCCGCCAGGCTGGCCGCGAGCGCCGGCATCCCCGCCAACACGAAATATGGGGCCACCGGAAAGATCGCGCCCACGGTGAACAGCATGAACGATGTGGCTGCAGCGGCCCAGGCCGAACCGCCCAGCTCGTTGGGATCGATGCCCAGCTCCTCGCGCACCAAGGTGTCGAGG
Source organism: uncultured Alphaproteobacteria bacterium (assembly GCA_963733945.1). GTDB lineage: Bacteria > Pseudomonadota > Alphaproteobacteria > ATCC43930 > CGMCC-115725 > AP-15. The sequence goes on from CAVTFD010000054.1 coordinate 46,342, forward strand.
GCGGTCTTTTTGTTGGCGATCAGCTGCTCGGCCAAAGTTTGTGCCAGCTCTTCGGGCAGGCCTTTCGCCTGATAGATCAGCGCCAGTTCCTCCTGCTCTTCCTCGGGGACCTGTTCGAGTTCGCTGGCTTCGGTATCGATCTGGCGCTGTGCGGATTCTCGTGCGGTATTGACCGACAACCACTCGCCGAGCGCCATCGAGCAGGACCCGGCCAGCAGGCCGGCCAAGCCAGTAACGAGGATCGTCCGCGGCGCTAACGCCGCCCCCGCGACCCCCATGACCAGGCTGAGATTGGAAACAAGCCCGTCATTGGCGCCGAGCACGGCAGCACGCAACGCGTTGCCGCCCATTCCCCGATGTCGGCCCTCCAGGCGTGCGAGGGTCGGACCGCTGAGAGCGGTCGGCGAGGGTGAGGCCAGGGCCTCGATGATCCGCGCATGTGAGCGCTCCGCCGCCGGCAGGCCGCCGGCAACGGCTTCCGGTTGAGCGGCGTAGGTTCCGCTGTCCATCTGTTCGAGGGTATTGACCGTCGGCAACACAAAGGCGGGACCGAACCGAAGAGCCAGCCATTCGAGCGCCCGGGTCCGGAAACCCGGACGCAACTGCGGCACATGCTGACCGAGGGATTCGATCTGCCGCTTCCAGAACTCGGCATGCGCCAACTCGATCGCCGCAAGGCGGGCGTAGACCCCGGCGAGTTGTGGGTTTTTCTCGGCCTTGGACAAGGTCTCGTATAACGCCGCGCTGTCAACCTCGCCCTGGAGATTGGCGGTGTAGCGGCGTTGCAATTCTGCCTCTGCCATCAGCCTCTCCTCTGCGCGTCGGCAATCAGGGTGGGGCGAAAGTCACGACGACGCCGGTCGCAGCGTCGACGGGATGTGCGAAGGGAGCAGAAAAATGCACGATTTCTCCGGGTTGCAGCCGCGCCCTCGGGGGATCGACGACCTCGAATTGGAGTTCCTTCTCGGTTGCGTCCCGCAGTGCCAGCCGCAAGCGCGGGACGTCGCGCGGCGTGCTCCCCAGATTGGCGATTTCACCATCGATCACCAGCCCGTCGTCGTTGCGGGTAGGTGTAACCTTTCCGATCACGATACCGGGTCCCGACGGTTCGACCCAGCTGCCGATCCAGGCGTAGAACCGCGCCGCGGACGGCCAGATCGCAACAACGCGATCCCGGCCGACGGTCTCGATCAGAACGGCGAGGGCGAATAGCGCCACGAGGACGGTAAGCGCGATCCAGCCCAGCGCCGCTCTGCCGTACCGATCTTGCCGCGACGACGGCGGCGGCGGTTGCGGACGAGGAGGAACCACGAGGCCCGGCGCCGGCGGCGAGGGCCGCACATCCGTGACCGCCGCTTCGTTGTGCGAAGGAGCGGGCTCGGGCGGTCTCCCGCCAACCTGTGGGGCGACGCCCGGCGGGGTCTGACGCCATCTGTGGCCGCAATTCGCACAGCGCACGTCGCGACCGGCCGGCCCGCCCAACTTTTCCTCGTCGACGCGAAAGCGAGTTCGGCAGGCGGGGCAGGTCACAATCGTCATCGGGTGAGCGCACGCCCGAGTTAGGGGAAACGGTTCCGCCCGGCTTTGATCATGCGGCGGCCGGCGGCGCGCTTCGGCGGGCCAGCTCGCGCAGATGATGACCGGTATCACCGAACATGGCGTCGATCATCGTCACCCGCTTGAAGTAATGACCGACCTTGTACTCCATCGTCATGCCGATGCCGCCGTGCAGTTGGATGGCCTGCTGCCCGACCAGCCGGCCGGAGCGCCCGATCTGCACCTTCGCGGCGGATGCCGCGCTGCGGCGCTCGTCGGCATTCTCATCTGCGGTCATCATCGTCGCGAACATCGCCATGCTGCGCGCCTGTTCGAGGGCGACGAGCATGTCGACCGCACGATGCTGCAACACCTGAAAACTGCCGATCTCGCGCCCGAACTGACGACGGGTCTTCAGATAGTCGACGGTCAGCTCGTGCATCACCGCCATCGCGCCCACCGCCTCGGCGCAGAGTGCCGCGATCGCCTCGTCGACGACGCGTTCGACAAGCGGCAATGCAACACCCGGCTCGCCGATCACCCCCTCCGGTCCGACGCGGACACCGGCGAGTGTTATTTCGGCGGCGCGCAAGCCGTCTTGGGTCGGGTAGCCGCGCCGCGAGACCCCGGCGTGCTTGCCGTCGACGATAAAGACACCCACTCCATCGCGATCGCGCCGCCCGCCGCCGCTCCGCGCGGTGACGATCAGCTGGTCGGCGCTGTCGCCGTGCAGCACGACCCCCTTTTCGCCGTCGAGCACCCAGCCGGCGCCATCACGGACCGCCTTTGTCGAAATGTCGGCAAGGTTGTAGCGCGACTGGCGCTCGGTATGGGCGAAGGCAAGGGTCAGACTGCCATCGGCGATCCGGGGGATCAGTCTGGCGCATTGCTCGGCGGTGCCGCCATGACGCAGAAACCCGCCGCCCAGCACCACCGTGGCCAGGAATGGTTCGAGCGCCAGCGTTCGGCCGAAAGCCTCCATCGCGATCATGGTCTCGATCGCCCCGCCGCCGGAGCCGCCATAGTGCTCGGTAAACGGCAGCCCGAGCAGCCCAAGCTCGGCATATTGCCGCCAAAGCTCGCGGCTCCAGCCTTCGGGGCTCTGTCCATAGACCTTGCGCCGCTCGAAGGCGTAGCGGTCCCCGATCAGCCGTTCGAGGCTCTCCTTGAGCAGCCGCTGCTCCTCGCTAAGGTCGAAATCCATCAGCTAAAACCCTCGGCTGTCCCCGACATTTATGCAGCACTGCGGTGGGCGCTCCCCGGCTCACAGTCCCAAGATCGCCTTGGCGATGATGTTTTTTTGGATCTCGTTGGTGCCGCCATAGATCGAGGTCTTGCGCCAGTTGAAATAGGTCGGCGCGACCGGGCCGGCCCATTCGGGGCCGATCGGCGGCTCGTTCCAGCGCTCGTCGTCCTCGTGCTCGGGCTGGTAGGGGAGCGCATAGGGGCCGACCACTTCGAGCAGCAATTCGGTCGTCGCCTGCTGGATCTCCGAGCCCTTGATCTTCAGGATCGACGAGGCCGGATCGGGCTTGTTGTCGGTGCGGTGGCGCTCGGCGGCGACGACGCGCAATTGCGTCATTTCGAGCGCCTTCAGCTCGACCTCGACCGCGGCGAGCTTCTCGCGAAAGCGCTCATCCTCGATCAGCGGCGTGTCCCCATCGCGTTCGAGCGCGGCCAATTCCTTGATCCGGCGAATACGCTCCTTCGACAGGCCGACGCGGGCGATCCCGGTGCGCTCGCGACCGAGCAGGTATTTCGCGTAATCCCAGCCCTTATTCTCTTCACCGACGAGGTTCTCGGCCGGCACCTTCACGTCATCGAAAAACACCTCGTTGACCTCGTGGCCGCCCTCGATCGTGATGATCGGGCGCACCGTTATTCCGGGGGTGTTCATGTCGATCAGCACAAACGAGATGCCTTCCTGTTTCTTGGCCTGGGGGTCGGTGCGAACCAGGCAAAAAATCCAGTCGGCGTGCTGCGCCAGGGTCGTCCACGTCTTCTGGCCGTTGACGATATAATGGTTGCCGTCGCGCTTGGCCGCAGTCCGCAACGAAGCGAGATCGGAGCCGGCGCCCGGCTCGGAAAAGCCCTGGCACCACCAATCGTCGAGATTGGCGATGCGCGGCAGAAACCGCTTTTTCTGCGCATCCGAGCCGAATGCGATCATGACCGGCCCGACCATAGTCACCCCAAAGCCCAAGGGCTGCGGCGCGGGGGTCTGCTGCAACTCGTCCTGGAAGATGTATTGCTGAACCGGAGTCCAGCCGGTGCCGCCCCATTGGACCGGCCAGTTCGCCACCGCCCAGCCTCTTTTGTTGAGGATGCGCTGCCAAGTGATGATGTCGTCCTTGGCCAGATGCTTGCCCTCTAACAGCTTGGTGCGGATGCTTTCCGGCAAATTGGCGTGAAAGAACGTCCGCACCTCGTCGCGAAAGGCGATCTCTTCGGGGGTGAAGCGCAGATCCATGACGCTGGTGCTCCCTGTTCAAAGACTGGCGAAGCCGCGATTTTCGGCGGCGAGGCGAGAAATTAGCGGGGCCGGCCGCAAGCTCTCGTCGCCGGAGCGGTCGGCATAGAGGGTCAGCCGGTCGCGCAGGTGGGCGAGACCGAGGCGGTCGGCATAGTACATCGGCCCGCCGCGCCAGATTGGCCAGCCATAGCCGTACACCCAGATCACGTCGATGTCGCCGGGGCGGGTGGCGATCCCCTCTTCGAGGATGCGCGCGCCCTCGTTGATCATCGGAAAGATCGTGCGCTCGACGATCTCCTCCGACGCGATCGGGCGGCGGGCGATGCTGAGCCGAGCGGAGGCGTCGAGAATGATGCGCTCGACCTCGGGATCGGGGATCGGGGCGCGCGAGCCGGCCTGGTAGCGGAAGTACCCGCTGCCGGTCTTCTGGCCGAAATGCCCGGCCTCGCACAGCGCGTCCTCGATCACGGCATGCTCGCCACGGCTCTTGCGGATCAGCCAGCCGACATCGAGCCCGGCCAGGTCCATCATCGCAAACGGCCCCATCGGCAACCCGAACTCGACGAGCGCCGTCTCGACCTGCTGCGGCAATGCCCCTTCGAGCAGCAACCGTTCGACCTCGACCGAGCGACGCGCCAGCATCCGGTTGCCGACAAATCCATAGCAAACGCCGACGACGGCCGGCACCTTGCCGAGCCGTCGAGCCAAGGCCAGTGCCGTGGCGATCGCATCCGGCGCACTGGCAGCTCCGCGGACGATCTCCAAAAGGCGCATGACGTTAGCCGGGCTGAAAAAATGCGTTCCCACGACGTCCTGGGGCCGGGTTGTCGCGCCGGCGATCTCGTCGACATCAAGAGTCGAGGTGTTGGTGGCGAGCAACGCGCCCGGTTTCGCCGCGCGGTCGAGATCGGCGAAGACGCGTTTTTTGAGCCCCATTTCCTCGAACACCGCTTCGATGACGACATCGGCGCCCGCAACTGCGTCGACCCCGACGGCGCCGGTGATCAGGCCCATGCGGCGGTCCATCTCGTCGTCGGCCAGCCCGCCGCGCGACACGGTGGCGCGGTAATTGGCGGCGATCCGGTCGAGGCCTTTCCGCAGCAAATCGTCGTCGGTCTCGATCAGGGTGACCGGGATCCCGGCATTGGCAAAGCACATGGCGATGCCGCCGCCCATCGTGCCGGCGCCGATCACGGCGCCCGAGGCGATCGGCCGCGGCTTTGTTTCCGCCGGCATGTCCGGCACCTTGGCCGCCTCGCGCTCGGCGAAGAAGACGTGGCGCTGGGCCTTTGATTGATCGCCGGCGACGAGGTTGCGGAACAGTTCGCTTTCGCGCTTCAACCCTTCCTCGAAGGGCAGGACGATGGCGTTGCGCACGGCCTCGACACAGGCGGCCGGCGCCTCGCGGCCACGCAACCGCTGGGTCAACGACGCGGCGGCATCAGCGAAGCCCTCCGCCACGAGTTTATCGTCACGGTCGCGGACCAGCCGCATTGGCCGGCGCTCGGCCACGACGCGGCGGGCAAAGGCGGTCGCGGCCTCGGTCAAATCGCCCTGGACGATCTCGTCGACTATGCCATCAGACAGCGCTTCCGCCGCCCCGACCGGATCGCCGGTGACGATCATCTTCAGCGCCTTCTCCGGTCCGATCAGGCGCGGCAGGCGCTGAGTGCCGCCGGCCCCAGGCAGCAGCCCCAGCTTGACTTCGGGGAGGCCGACGCGAGCACCCGCCGCAGCGACCCGGAAATGGCAAGCGAGCGCCAACTCGAAGCCACCGCCGAGCGCGGTGCCGTGCAAGGCCGCGACGACGGGCTTCGGCATCGCCTCGATCGCGGTGATGACCTCAGCGAGGCTCGGGGCCTGCGGCGGTTTGCCGAATTCGGTGATGTCGGCGCCGGCGAAAAAGGTGCGACCGGCGCAGGCGATCACCACCGCCTCGACAGTGTCGTCGTCGCGGGCCTGGCTCAGCGCCTCGACAAGCCCGGCGCGGACTTCGTGCTTTAGCGCGTTGACCGGCGGATTATCGGCGGTGACGATCGCGATCCCGCCCTCACGGCGAAGATCGACGCTGGCGTTGATATTGCCCATCTCACCCCTGCCTTTCGGGCGGAGATTAGACCCAAGCGCCTTGCCGATGAAGCGGCGAGATGAGACGACGGCTAAGCCCCCGCCGTAGCGGAGAATGCACGGATCAAGCGCGCGACTGTCGTGCGCGGGTCGGCGGCGCGCATGACCTCGCCCATGACCGCGATCCCGCTCGCGCCGGCGCTGCGGCACAGGGCGGCGTTGTCAGGGGTGATCCCGCCCAGCGCCACGACCGGCCCGGTCGCCGCAGCGATGATCTCCGTGAGGCCGTCGAGCCCCAACGCCGGTCCATAGCCGGGCTTGCTCGCGGTCAGAAAGACCGGGCTTACGGTCACGTAATCGGCTCCTGCGCGCAGCAGCGACGCGGCCTCGGAGCCTGAATGCGCCGAGGCGCCGATCAGCGCGCCGGGAAGCCGGGCCCGCGCTGCCTGCGGATCGCCGCCGCTCGGCAGATGTAAGCCCGAGGCGCCTGATGCCTTCGCCGCTTCGATATCCTCATGCACCGTCACAGTGGCGGCAAAGCGGCGGCCGAGAGCCACCAACACCTCGAGCAGCGCGCGGCGCTCGGCCGGCGGCAGATCCTTTTCGCGCAGGCTGAACCAGCGGCAGCCGCCGGCAAAGGCGGCCTCGGCGACCTGTTCGAGCGGCTGCCACACCTGACTGCGGTCGGAGATAACGAGAAGCGGCGGATCGGGCAGCCTCACCGCATCCTCGCCTAGGGGTGCGCGCCAAGCAACAGCTCGGCCGAGACCGTGAGCTGGATCTTCGCCTGACCAGGCTCAGCCACCGGGGCCGCCATCGCCATCGCGGCAAAACGCGGCATCGGCCCAGCGCCGGTCTCGGCATTGCCGACGCGCAGATCGCGATAGCGCAGCACCGAGAGATGCATCCGGTCGGCGATCGAGGCGGCGCGTTGGTCGAGCCCGGCCAGCGCCTCGGCGGTCAGATCCTCCTCGGCGCCGCGCACGGTCTCGGGCGAGACCTCGTAGCCGAGCGAGGACATAAGCAGCCCAGCGGATTGCAGGGTTCCGCCGAGCTTAAGTACCGCATCCGCAGCCTTGCCGGTCAGGATCAGGGCTTGGCTGGCACGCCAACGGGACGGGCCATTTTTTGGCTCCTCTTGGTTGACGGTGTAGGTTCCCGTCTCGACCGCGACCCCCTGGACCTGACGCGCCCGGTCGAGTGCCGAGACCATACGGCGGTTGATCGCCGATTGGAGGGCGACCGGGTCGGCGCCGGTTTCCTCGACCCTCAGCTCGATCCTTAGAAAGTCTCGCACGACCTTGCGCTCGGCCGTCTGACTCAGATGCAGCACGGTGGCCTGCTGCTCGGTCGTCTGCGCCATAGTAGGGATTGGCGAGAGCAGGACGAGGGCTACGAGACAAAGGATGGCCCTCAATCCGGCCCTCTCCCCGCGGGTTGGGCGAGAGAGAAAGAAGCCGAACAGGGACCGCGTGTCCGGAATCTCCTTTCGGCAAATCAGCCGATCGCGGTCAGTTCGTGTGGGGAGCCGGGTCAGCGGCATCAGCAATCCTCAGATCTTCCATGCGCGACGTTCGGGAGAGCTTCAACCAATTATGGACGAGCCCGCCCGCCCCGGCTACCGGGTCACGCCTCTTGCGATGCTGACGGGTTTGGGCGATGAAGACCAATGGCTTCGATTGCATCGCGGCGAGGGTTGCAGGCGCTCGTCACGCGCCCCCGCGAGGAGGCAGAAAAGCTGGCGGCGGCGCTTGCAGCGCGCGGCATCGAGACGTTGATCGAGCCGGTGATCGAAGTCCATTTCCACGCGGCAGCGCCGCCTGATCTCAAGGGCGTGCAGGCGGTGTTGTGCACCAGCGCCAACGGCGTGCGGGCATTGGCGCGGGCGAGCGCCGAGCGCCGGCTGCCGCTTCTCGCGGTCGGCGACGCTACCGCGGAGCGGGCCCACGCCGAGGGCTTCAGCTCGGTCGCGAGCGCCAGCGGCGATGCCGCCGACCTCGCTCGGCTGGCGGCGGCCCAGCTCGACCCGCGCGAGGGGCGTCTGCTGCATGTCTGCGGCAGCGCCGTTGCCGGCGACCTCGCCGGCGAGTTGCGCGGGCGTGGCTTCGCCGTCGAGCGCAGCATCCTCTATGAAGCCAGGCCGATCGCGGCGCTGAGCCCGGCCGCGACTGATGCGATACGCTCGGGCGCGGTCGATTTCGCGCTGTTCTTCTCGCCGCGCACGGCTGCGATCTTTGCGAGGCTGGCGAATGATGGCGGGGTGGCGAGCGGCTGCAGGACGATGACGGCTCTTTCGATCAGCACAGCGGCCGATGCCGCGCTCGGCACCTTGCCGTGGCGGCAGCGATGCATCGCCGAAAGGCCGGAACAGCGCGCGTTGCTGGTGGCGCTCGACCGTCTCCTCGCCGCGCGGCGGCCGGACTGAGCCGGGCGAGCGGTACGATGTCCGAAGAACCAGGTGACCGGCCCCCCGAAGATCGCAGCATACCGCCGGTCGAGCCGCAGCCGGCCGCGATCGACGAAACTCCGCCCGCGATCCGCGCTGAGGCTGCGACCCACACCCCGGCCGCCACGACATTCCGTCAAGCCGCGTTGTGGCTCGCGGGGCTGCTGGTATTGGTGATCGCCGGAGTGGCGGCGTCGCCGTTCTGGGCTCCCGCCATGGCGCCGTTGTTGCCGTGGGGCACGAAGCCCGCGCCGGTAGCCGCAGACGATGCCGCGCTCGCCGCTCGAGTGACCGCGCTCGAAGCGCGGCCGGCGCCGGCCACTGTCGATCTCGATCCGATCAAATCAACGCTGACGGCCCAGGCGCAGAGCCTTGATCGGCTGCAGGCGGCACTCGCCACGCAAAACCAGGACCAGGCCGCAGCCGCACCAGATAAGACCGTTGTGCAGCAGCTGACCCAGCGGGTGGCAGCAATCGAGGCACAAGTCGCGAGCAAAACCGCCGACAATGGAAGGCTAGAGCAGGAGCTGGCTCGGCTTAGCACTGCCGCCAACGACCTTGGTGACCGGCTTTCGGCGTTGGAGCGCCGGGTAAGCGCGCAGAGCAGCACCGATCGGACCGGTACCGCCCTGTTGCTGGCGGTGCTGCAGATGCGCGAGGCGATCGAGGAAGCACGGCCTTTCCCGGCAGCGTACGACGCATTCAAAGGCCTTGCGGGTGACGATGCCGCGCTGCTCGCCGGCGCCGCGCCGCTTGCGCAAGCCGCTCGCGACGGTGTTGCGAGCCAAGCCGTTCTGCGCGCGCGGCTGGACAACGCCGGAAGTGAAATCGCCCGCGCCAGCAAGCCCGCCGGCAAGCTGCGGTGGTGGGAACAGGCGCTCGACAGCATCAGGCGACTGGTCACAATCCGGCGGATCGGCGCTGCGGCGCATGCCGGCCCGGAGGCGACCGTCCGTGTCGCCCAATCGGCGCTGGCCGCCGGTAATCTCGCCGCCGCGGTCTCGGCCCTCGGTTCGCTCGAGGGGGCAGATGCCGAGATGGCGCAGCCGTGGTTGCGGCTGGCGCGCGACCGGCTCGCGGCCGAAGCAGCGCTGGCGCGTCTTCAGGAATTGCTGGCGGCCCGCCTCGGCGCATCCACCAGGCCGTCTCCGGCAGCTCCTGCCGCCAGCCCGCCGCTGCCGACACCGCGCGCGCCATCCTGATGCGTGTGATCTTTGCACTCGTCGCAATCGCGGTTCTTGTCGCCGCGGCGGTTTTCCTCGCCGATAACCCGGGTCAGGTCGAGATCGTCTGGCAAGGGTGGCAGGTCGAGAGCTCGGTTGGCGTTTTGGTCGCCGCTGCAATCATCGCGGCGGTCGCGGTGGCGTTGCTGCTGTGGCTGTTATCGCGGGTTCTCGGCAGCCCGCGCACATTTCTGCGGTGGCGGCGCGAACGGCGTCGCCGCAACGGATATCGGGCGCTGACCCGCGGGATGGTCGCGGTCGCCGCCGGGGACCCGGAAGAGGCGCGGCGTTGCGCCCGCAGGGCCGAGGCGCTACTCGCCGAGCCGCCCTTGACCCTGCTGCTGTCTGCCCAGGCGGCCCAGCTCGGCGGCGACGAGACCGCGGCAAAAAAATTCTTCACGACGATGCTGGACCGGCCCGAGACCGAATTTCTCGGCCTGCGCGGGCTGCTAAATCAGGCGATGCGCGAGGGGGATCGCACCACGGCGCACCGTCTCGCCGGCCGCGCCGCAGAACTCTGTCCAATGACGCACTGGCCGGTGCTGAGCCTATTCGATCTCGAAGTACGCGACGGGCGCTGGGAGGCGGCGCGGGACACCCTCGCCCAGGCGGTTAAACACCGCATCGTCGCTCCCGCCACCGCCCGTCATCATCGTGGCGTGATCCTTTACCAACTGAGCCTCGAGGCGCTGACGCAGGGCGATCGCCACCGGGCATTGGCCCTGGCGGCGGAGGCGCAGGGGCTGGCGCCGGACCTGGCGCCCGTGGCGGCGCATCGAGCGCGCCTGCTGCTGGAGGATGGCCGAACCGCGCGCGCGGCGAAGGCCGTGGAGCGAGCCTGGCAGACCGCGCCTCATCCCGAGCTGGCGCAGGTTTATGGCGCAATCTGGGAGAGTGACACGCCGCTGGCGCGGGTGGCGCGCTTCGAGCGCCTGGCCGCCCGGAACCCCGGGGCGCGCGAAAGCCATATCGCGCTGGCCGAAGCAGCGCTGACGGCGCAGCTCTGGGGCGAGGCCCGTCGTCATCTCGAGCGCGGCATAGCGGCCGATCCACCGCCCGCCGCGCCGATTCCTGCGAGCCCGATACCGGCCTTGCCGATGTTGTGGGCGGCAGCAGCTGCCCGACCCGCACCCACCGCGGCGACGGAGGGGACGGGCGGAGAAGTCAGCCGCCCCAGCGCGCGCCTTTGCCTGATCATGGCGCGGCTCGAAGAGGCCGAGCACGGCGATCTCGGCCGCATGCGCGAGTGGCTCGACCGCGCCGCCGGGGCGGCTCCAGATCCGCGCTGGGTGTGCGCGAGCTGCGGCGGCGAGAACCTGGATTGGCATTCGCTCTGCCCACGCTGCGGCAGGTTTGACGCGCTCGTCTGGCGGACCCCGATCTGGGCGGTTTCGGAAGGGCGGGCGGTGGATGGCCGACCAGCCGCCGCGCTCGCCGGAATACAGCAGCCCGCGCTGCGGACTGGGGAAGCGGCCGGCGGTTGACCAATCGGCCCACTCTGTCCGGGTCGCAAACGGCTTGGCGCGAGCTGCGGAACACGCTATCAGTGAGCGGCGTCGCCCCGGTAGCTCAGCGGTAGAGCAACCGCTTCGTAAGCGGTAGGCCGTCAGTTCGAATCCGACCCGGGGCAC